>NZ_JAAXMT010000021.1 GCF_012277075.1 Streptococcus alactolyticus
GAGTAGTTTCGTCGCTTTTCATTATAAGTCATATGGGGCTTTTTTTCTATGCACGAAAAGGCTCCATAACTTCTGACTGGGTGTTACCCACTACAGAAATTATAGAGCCGAAAAATCTATCAAGATGTCTTATCCTGATAGATTTTTGTGTTGTTTGATGTAGTCTAATTTTGCCTGTCGTGTTTTTCGCTTGAAGTGGCTTTCTGCGGACATGGCAGCTTGTTTGCTTTCAAAGCTTTCTTGATAGATGAGTTTAACAGGTAAGCGGGCTCTGGTGTATTTGGCACCCTTACCTTTATTGTGGGTCTGTATGCGTCTATCAACATCGGTGGTATAGCCTGTGTAGAGCGTTCCGTCTGCGCATTCGACCACGTAGAGATAGGCTAGTTTAGTGTCGTTTGGCATTTTTTCCAAAATAGATTTCAAAAATAGCGTCAGTGTACTCTCCGTTTTCTTTGTGGACAAAAAGCGGTGGGAGAATTTTCAGTCCATCTGTGGAGCCATCTTTGATAGCTTCAATGAGAAGCATATTAGCATCCTTGCCCATTTTAGGATAAACAAATTGAATGCGTTTTGGAGCTAGATTATACTGACGCAAGGTGTCGATGATATCAAGAAAACGGTCAGGACGATGCACCATGGCAAGGCGTCCGTTGGATTTGAGGGCGTGGCGTGCCACTTCGCAGATTTCGTCCAAATTGGTCGTAATTTCATGCCTAGCAAGTAAATAGTGCTCAGAGAGGTTTTTCTTTGATGTTTCGGATACTTTGAAATATGGAGGGTTACAAAGAATCAAATCAACACCTGAACGGGGGACATGGTTGAGTAGATTTTTCAAATCATCTTGCACCATCTGCACTTGGTTTTCCAAGTGGTTGAGCTGGATAGAGCGTTGTGCCATATCAGCCAAGCGTTCTTGAAGTTCCACTTCGATAATGGGAGCCTTGGTGCGTGTGCTAGCAAAGAGCCCCACAGCCCCATTTCCTGAACAAAGGTCAACAATTAAACCACGTGAAGGTATTTTTGGAAAACGAGAGAGCAAGACACTGTCGATAGAATAGCTAAAAACATCCTTGTTTTGAATGATTTTTACATCTGTCGAAAAGAGTTGGTCAATGCGTTCACCCGCTTTTAAAGTTACATTAGTCATGCCATTTATTATAGCAAATTTTAGGGCAAGTCACTAGCACGCGGCACATTTATTCTTCCTAAAATAACTCAACCGTGGTACAATGTTAAGAATAATGAAAGAAAAGGAGCCCGCTTGTGTTTTATACGTATTTGCGAGGATTAGTTGTATTTCTTCTTTGGATTTTTAATGGCAATGCACATTATCATAATGAAGATAAAATATTGAGCAAAGATGAAAATTACATTTTGGTAGCGCCTCACCGAACGTGGTGGGACCCGATTTACATGGCTTTTGCGGCTAGACCAAAAGAATTTATTTTCATGGCTAAAAAGGAATTGTTTACCAATCGGGTTTTTGGTTGGTGGATTCGCATGTGTGGTGCCTTTCCAATTGACCGTGAAAACCCTGGTAGAGATGCCTTACGTTACCCAATTAATATGTTGAAAAAAAGCAATCGCTCTTTGGTGATGTTTCCAAGTGGTAGCCGTCATTCAACAGATGTGAAAGGTGGGGTTGCGGTTATTGCCAAAATGGCAAAGGTTAAGATTATGCCTGTCGTTTATGCAGGTCCAATGGACGTTAAAGGGCTTTTGACAGGAGAGCGTGTTGACATGAACTTTGGGAACCCAATTGATGTGTCAGATATTAAACGCATGAATGATGAAGGGGTTGAAGAAGTCGCTCATCGCATTCAGACCGAATTTGATCGTTTGGATGCTGAAAATGCGACCTTTCATGTGGATAAAAAGCCAAATCCATTGACTTACATTTACCGCATTCCGTTAGGACTCATTGCCCTTGTTGTGGTGATTTTAACCTTGATTTTCAGTTACTTTGCTAGCTTTGTTTGGGATCCAGACAAACACCGTAAAATGAATTAAACCAAAAATGCTCGGCTATTAGCCGGGCTTTTTTCGAATAAATAAGTAGAAGTGGTCAAAAACCACAAAATCACAAATAAGGGAGTTAGAGTGTTGGACGTTATTTTGGAAACTATCAAAGCAAAAGTATCAGAGCATAAGGCCTTGGCAGCGAGTTTTGGGACCGTGTTTGCCATGTTGCTGGCTTTTTTTGTTTGGTCACAAGTCACTCAGCCTAAGGTAGAAGCCGAAAGCTCTTTGCCTGTCATTAGTAGCCAGTTGGCAAGCAGCAGTTCAGAGCAGGTCAAAAGCAAAACGGCGAGCAGCCGGTCTCAAACGACAAGTGGCAAAATAGTTGCGGACATCAAAGGGGCAGTGACCAATGAAGGTGTGTATGAGTTGCCTGCTGGCAGTCGGGTGACTGATTTGGTCAAAATGGCAGGTGGCTTCACGGAAGAAGCAGACCGAAAATCTGTGAATTTAGCTGAAAAGGTAAGCGATGAAGCTGTGGTTTATGTGGCAAAGATTGGGGAAGAGGTAAGTCCAGCCACAAAATTCCCCTCAACGGCCAGCGGTAGCCAGACAGAAACTGCTACTGGTACCATCAATTTGAACACGGCGACAGCAACAGAACTTCAGACCATTTCAGGTATTGGGGCCAAACGTGCGCAAGATATCATTGATTACCGTGAGGCAAATGGCGGTTTTACTTCGGTTGAAGAATTGAAAAATGTGTCAGGTATCGGAGATAAGACCCTAGAAAAACTCAAATCAGAGGTGAGCATTGATTAACTATTTTCCCATTAAGCCAATTCAATTGGCTTTTTTAGTATTGTTGCTTTATTATTGGTGTTTCTCGCAAGCTTTATATTGTGGGTGTTTGCTATTGGTGGCCTTGCTACTTTTATGGAAACAGTACGGTTTTAAAAGATTAGGGCAGGTCTGCTTGTGTTTGGTAGGCTTTGCAGGTTTGTTTCTATACCAGGTGCAACAAGCAAATAGCGCTTACCGCTCAGCTCCCTCTAAGCTTCAACACATTCAGATAATACCAGACACTCTGTCAGTCAATGGGGATTTGCTCTCTTTTCGCGGTAAGACAGATGGAAGGACCTACCAAGCTTTTTACAGATTGTCATCGGAAAACGAGCAAAAATGGTTTAAAAATCTATCCCAAACAGTGCTTTTATCTGGTGATATAGAGCTAGCAGAAGCTACGCCCCAGCGTAATTTCGGTGGTTTTGATTATCGGACTTATCTAAAACATGAAGGAATTTACCGTATGGCTACCGTGTCAGAGATTACGGAGATAAAGGCGGTTTCTTCTCTAACGTTTGTGGAAAGGTTGCATGAGTGGCGTCGTCAAGCCATTGTTAGCATTCAGCAGCATTTTCCAGCTCCCATGCAGCACTACATGACAGGGCTTTTGTTTGGTTATTTGGACAAGTCTTTCGCGGAAATGAGTGATATTTACACGAGTTTGGGCATTATTCATCTGTTTGCCTTGTCAGGTATGCAGGTTGGCTTTTTTGTAGGGATTTTTCGGACTTTCTTTTTGCGTCTGGGCTTGCGCCGTGACCAGGTGACGGTATTGCAAATGCCATTTTCCTTTGTTTATGCTGGGTTGACCGGTTTTTCCGTTTCTGTGATTCGAAGTTTATTGCAAGCTATTTTGGCACCATTTGGCATTAAACGATTGGACAATCTAGCTCTGACAATGCTGAGTTTGTTTCTAGTGATGCCCTCATTTTTGCTGACGACGGGCGGCGTTTTGTCGTTTGCTTTTGCGTTCATATTAAGTCTGGTGCAGTTTGATGACTTGACACGTCATTCTAAAATATTTGCTGAGAGTATCGCTATTTCGTTGGGGAGTCTGCCCTTGCTCATTTATTTTTTCTCGGTGTTTCAGCCCTTGTCGATTGTTTTGACGGCTTGCTTTTCATTTGCCTTTGACGTGGTTCTCTTGCCGCTTTTGTCCCTTGTTTTTCTCCTATCGCCTTTTGTTAAGCTGACCTTTTTAAATGGCTTATTTGTGTTTTTGGAGCAAATCATCAAGGTAACTAAGGGAATGATTGGAGCACCGCTGGTTTTTGGCAAACCCCATCTAGCTATTTTGCTGCTTTTCTTTCTAATATTAGGAATCTTGTACGATGTTTACCGTCGGAAAAAGCTGGCGCTTTTCTTGCTTGCCGTGGTCGCTCTACTCTTTTTTCAAACCAAGCATCCGCTGGAAAATGAAGTGACGGTGGTCGATGTTGGGCAGGGAGATAGTTTGTTTTTGCGAGATGTGACGGGCAAAACGCTGCTCATCGATGTGGGTGGCAAGGTTGGTTTTGGAAAGAAAGAAGCGTGGCAGGAGTGTTTCAGTGATAGCAATGCGGAACGGACGCTGATTCCTTATCTTAAGAGCCGAGGGGTCGGAAAAATTGACCAGTTGGTTTTGACCCACACCGATGCAGACCACATGGGGGATATGCTTGTTCTAGCCCAAGAAATGCCGATTGGCGAGGTTTTGGTCAGTCAGGGAAGTTTGACTAAGACAGATTTTGTGGCGAAATTGCAAGTCATGAAAACCAAGGTTCGAGCGCTCCAAGTAGGTGATATGCTGCCTATCATGGGTAGTCGCTTGCAGGTGCTCTATCCCCATGATGTAGGCGACGGTGGCAATAATGATTCGATGGTGCTTTATGGACAATTGCTGGGCAAACGCTTCTTGTTTACAGGGGATTTAGAAAAAGAGGGCGAGCAGGATTTAATGGCTACCTATTCTCATTTACCAGTGGATGTTTTAAAAGCAGGCCACCATGGTTCAAAAGGTTCCTCAAGTCCAGAATTTTTAGCCCACATTTCCCCACAAATGGCTCTGATTTCAGCAGGAGAGAAGAATCATTACAAGCACCCTCACCAAGAAACTTTGGAACGTTTTAATCAGCAAGGTTTGCGCATTTACCGCACAGACCAAGAGGGCGCCATTCGGTTTAGAGGATTGACACATTGGCAAATCGAAACGGTGCGATGACTTGTTTGCCACCATGACGCTTGAGGGGATTTTTGATATAATAATGCTATGATTGCAATCGAAGAAGTGGACACACTAAAAAAGGAAAACCTAAGCTTGATTACAGTGGTGACAGGCGAGGATTTGGGTCAATTTTCCCAGCTGAAAGAACGCTTGATGGAGCGTGTGGGTTATGACAAGGACGATTTGACCTATTCTTATTTTGACATGGCTGAGGTGGATTATGAAGATGCTGAGATGGACCTTGAGAGTTTACCTTTTTTTGAAAACCAAAAGGTCGTGATTTTTGATAATCTGCTTGATATTACGACGTCTAAAAAAGCCTACTTGGATGACAAGGCCCTCAAACGTTTTGAAGCTTATTTGGAAAATCCTTTGGAAACGACGCGTTTGATTATCTACGCTCCAGGAAAATTGGACGGCAAACGCCGTTTGGTTAAGATTCTCAAGCGTGATTCCAGAATTTTTGAAGCCAAGCCTTTAAAAGAAGCAGAACTCAAAACTTATTTTCAAAAATTAGCGCATAAGGAAAAATTGACCTTTGATTCTGGGGCTTTTGACGCCTTGCTGTTGAAGTCTAACTATGATTTTAGTGAGATGTTGAAAAACATTGCCTTTTTAAAATCCTACAAGGCAGACGGTCATATTACGACAGATGATATTAGCCAAGCCATCCCTAAGACTTTGCAGGATAATATCTTTGATTTGACGCAGTTTGTGTTAAATGGCAGAATTGATGAGGCGCGTGACTTGATTCGTGATTTGCGTTTGCAAGGAGAGGATGAGATTAAGCTGATTGCGATTATGCTGGGGCAATTTCGGATGTTTCTACAAGTCAGCCTCCTAGCTCGTCAGGGCAATAACGAGTCGCAGATTGTTAGCCGCTTGTCTGATTATCTTGGCCGTCGGGTCAATCCCTACCAAGTCCGATTTGCGTTGCGGGATTCAAGGCCTTTATCCATTGCCTTTTTAAGATTAGCCATCAAGATTTTGATTGAAACCGATTATGCCATCAAAACAGGGACTTATGACAAGGATTATTTGTTTGATGTTGCCATTTTAAAAATCGCTCATGAACGCCATTGAAATCACTTAAAAAAGCGGTCAAATTATTTGCCCGCTCTGCTATTTTCTTATAGAATAAGAGTACAAAGATGAAAGAGGTAATCCGCATGGCTATTATTTTACCAAACCTACCTTACGCATATGACGCTCTTGAGCCTTATATTGATAAAGAAACCATGATTTTGCATCATGATAAACACCACGCTACTTATTTAGCAAATGCTAATGCTGCATTGGAAAAACACCCTGAAATTGGGGAAGATTTAGAGTTTTTGTTGTCAGATGTGACACGCATTCCAGAAGACATTCGTCAAGCCCTCATCAATAATGGTGGTGGCCACCTTAACCACGCGCTTTTCTGGGAATTATTGACGCCTGAAAAACAAGAACCAACAGCAGAAGTTCTAGCAGCTATTGAAGACGCTTTTGGCTCATTTGAAGACTTTAAAACAGCCTTTACCCAAGCAGCCACAACTCGCTTTGGCTCAGGATGGGCTTGGCTAGTGGTCAACCAAGAAGGCAAATTAGAAGTGATGTCAACAGGTAACCAAGATAACCCAATTTCACAAGGCAAACAACCTATTTTGGGTCTTGATGTGTGGGAACACGCTTATTACCTCAAATATCACAATGTTCGTCCAGATTACATCAAAGCTTTCTTTACCATTATTAATTGGGAAAAAGTCGCAGAATTATATAAAGCAGCAAC
>NZ_JAAXMT010000022.1 GCF_012277075.1 Streptococcus alactolyticus
CTGTGGAGACTTCTACGTTATAATAATGACTTTTATCAGTTGTTTTCTTGGTTAAATTGACACCAGCATCATTGGCTAGGAAAATAAATTGTGCTTTACCCGTTTGAATTGCCTTAATGACTAACTCTTCACCTGAAATCACTTTTCCTGCACGCTGTGCTAAACCAATTAAATGAGATAATTTTTCGCGATTATTCAAGGCCCAACTCTCTTCTTTTCACTTTGTGATCAACATAAGCAATCAATTCATCGTAAAAGGCTTCTGGAACATCCATTGAAAAGCTACGATTAAAGACCTTTTTAGCTTTGGCTTGAATGGCTTCGTTAATATCTAATTTGATGTAGGCACCACGACCGTTTTTCTTACCAGTTGGATCGATAAAAATCTCGCCTTCTTTATTTTTCACAATGCGAAGCAAATCACGTTTATCAATGACTTCTCCTGAAACAACTGATTTTCTTAAAGGTATTTTACGTGTTTTAGCCATCAAACACCTCTATCTTTCTTATTCTGTATCGTCGTCTGACAGAAGATCTGATTTAGTCGTATCCTCGACTTCAACGGTTTCATCAACGATAGCTGATGTTACAGCCTCTTCAATAGCTTCATCCACCATAGCTGATGCAACACTATCTTCGACAACTTCTTCAACAAGTTCAGTTTGCGCTTCAAGTTCTGCTTCAAGGGCTTCATACTCAGAAGCTGACTTGATATCAATGCGATAGCCTGTCAAATGCGCAGCCAAACGAACATTTTGACCACGGCGACCGATAGCTAGCGACAATTTGTTGTCTGGCACAACAACTGTTGCGCGTTTGCTATCTGCTTCGTCAAACAAGACCATATCAACTTCAGCGGGTGCAATAGCATTGTAGATGAACTCTGCTGGGTCTTCTACCCATTGAATCACATCGATGTTTTCTTCAACAGGTACTTCCACACCTGCTTTAGCATCGTAGCGTTTTGGATGGAATTTGCTAATCACACGTTTGATGTTGCTTCCACCACGTCCGACAATCGTTCCGATAGCATCCACGTTTGGATTGTGGCTACGAACAGCCACTTTGGTACGGTCACCAGCTTCACGTGAAACGTTCATGATTTCAACTGTTCCGTCAAACACTTCGGGAATTTCTTGTTCCATGATGCGTTTGATAAATTGTGGGTGGCTACGGCTAACAAAGACATTCACACCTTTTGGATTGTTTTCCACTTTGTAAACGTAAACTTCGATACGGTCGTGTGATTTGAAGGTTTCACCAGGAATTTGGTCTTGGTGTGACAATTGAGCTTCTAATGAACCAAGATTCACATAAATGAAACGTTGGTCGAAACGCTCAACTGTCCCTGTCATGATTTCACCTTCGTGTTGTTTGTACTCATTATAAGTCACTTCACGAATTTGGCGACGCATTTTTTCCATGATGGTTTGTTTTGCTGATTGCGCCGCAACACGACCAAATTCAGCCACTGATTCTTCAAAGCGAATCTTGTCCCCAAGCTCATAAGCTGAACTAATTTTCAACGCATCGGATAAGCTGATTTCTAAACGGCTATCAAAAACCTCTTCAACAACTTCACGCACTGTATAAACTTTAAAATCAGCAGTTTTTTCATCAAATTCAATCACACATGATTCTGATTGGCCGTAGCGGCGTTTATAAGCTGATTTCAAAGATTCTTTGACAGCATCAATGATGTCTTCTTTGTTAATATGTTTTTCTTCTTCCAAAATACGGAAGGCTTCCAGCATTTCTTTGCTCATTTTTTTCATAGCCCTATCACAAGTAGAGCCTTATCCTTTCGTTTTAAATCTATTCTCACATTAAAAAGCAAAAAACGTTAGTGACATTTCCTTTGACTACAACTTCACTGCCAAGCGAGCTTTAGCAACTGTTGCATATGGAATGTCTACTGTTTTTTTCTTGGTTTTATCCAAATATTCCATGGTCAATACCTCACCATCAAAAGCGACAAGGTCACCTTGAAATACTTTCACTTTGTCAATTGCCTTGTAAAGGCTGACATTGATGTAAGAGCCGACAGCTTTTTCCAAAGCTTCCTTTGTTTTTAAAGGACGCTCTAAACCAGGGCTAGCCACTTCCAACATGTATTGGTCTGGAAATGGGTCTGGCTGAATATTATCTAATAAAGGGCTAATAATCTCAGTCAAATCAGCGGTGTCATTAACCGTAATCCCACCAGGCTTATCCACTAAGACACTAAGAACATAGTCACTTCCCATTTTTCCGTACTCAACATCCACCAATTCAAATGGGTCTTGAATGGCAGGTGCGATAACTTCTGTGACACGTTCAATAATCACATTAGCATTTGCGATGACAATCCCCTCCTTCGTTTGACAAAATACCAGTAAAAACCACTTAAAAAGCAGATTTTACCGCCTACTAACATCTCTCACTGCCATTATACAACGGATTAAAAGGACTTGCAAAGCCAAAGGTTTAGCCGTTTGTGGCAGGAGGCACACATAAGAGGCGAAGTTACAAACTTCGCCTCCTCTTATGTATTTGTTACTATTATATCATACTCTTTTAAAAATGACAAGGCAGCAGCACAAGAGACCAAAATCCTATTCTTTTAGATTGGCTAACAGGTCGGCTGTCTTGTAAAATCCTGGTTTATAAGTCTTACCAAATAACTTCTTAGTCATGGCATTAAAACTATAATGGTCATCTAAGATAAGCACCTCGTCATAAGATTTTAAAATGTTTAAAAAGGTTGAATCGCTAAGGTCAAAATCCTCTCTACCATCGACATTGACATTCCAAAGGTAATAACGTGCCGCTCGGATAAGATAGTAGTTGTCAATTTTTTCTTTGTCTGAGCTGACAAGCAGGATTTTCGTCTTAGATGGTGTCATGCGATTGCCTGTCAAATGGCGTAATTCTTCCAAGGACTGTACTCTTTCGTACTCATTACTGTATCTGATTTCATTGATTTCTGATAAGAGCATAAAGACAGAAAAACCAATCAAGGCTAAGCTTGTGTACTGGTACAATCGCTTGGTGCCTAGGTTTTTAAAGGAACGCAGGTTGCGTTTCTCAAATGTTTGTTCATACAAAGAGCGGTCCGTTTCTCTGGCTAAAAGCATAACCATCAAACCAAAGGCCATAATAACCATACTAGATGCATAACGCTCAAAACCAGCTAGTTCCAAGGCTTCGTCCGTTGGCATAGCCGTCAAATACATCAACAAAATCCCAACGTAATAGGCCACAATCATTACATCTAGCAATACCCAAGTGGCCAATAAACGTCTGAATCGATGAGCAAAAAGACCAAAACCAATCACAGCAACTAGCATGACAAGGTTTAGCCCGATAATGCCACGCGTTGCCAGACTACCAAATTGAAAGACTTCTTTTGTGAAATGGGTTATGATTTCTTGTGCCACATCATCCATATGCCCTGCCAGTATTTGGTCAATTTCTGAAAAAGACACCGCGTGCTTAGCTTTAGACACATTGGTAAAGTTGAGGCTCATGTGTATTTGCCAAAGGAGATAAGGAAGAAAACTAAGTCCTGCGGTCAACAAGGCTGGAAATAGGTTCCACCATCTGATGATTTTGCGCCGTATCAAGCGAACCACAAAAAACAAATAGACAAACAAGGCTATGGCCACAAAGAAAAGTCCACTCACCTTAACAATGCTCAAAAGACCTAAAACCACCAAGGTGTGCAAGGACATCCGCCAAAATTGATTGCGGTAAGCAAAGCAGCCTGCGATTGCTGCTAAAGCCAGCACAGGCAAGAGAAAATCCACCAAAAGATTGTTCAAACGAATGGCAATATTAAAAACATTGAACACAGCAAAAGTGGCAAAAATCATTGCTGAGGGCAAGGCGCGGCGTTCATCACGCAAGGCAGCAAACATGGCATACAAGCCTGACAAGATAAGAACCAATTGCCCTACCAGCATGACACCTTCTGAAAATCCGACAACCTTGGTAAAGAAGTAAATAAATAAAGAACTTCCCACAGGATA
>NZ_JAAXMT010000023.1 GCF_012277075.1 Streptococcus alactolyticus
ACCATCAAACCAAAGGCCATAATAACCATACTAGATGCATAACGCTCAAAACCAGCTAGTTCCAAGGCTTCGTCCGTTGGCATAGCCGTCAAATACATCAACAAAATCCCAACGTAATAGGCCACAATCATTACATCTAGCAATACCCAAGTGGCCAATAAACGTCTGAATCGATGAGCAAAAAGACCAAAACCAATCACAGCAACTAGCATGACAAGGTTTAGCCCGATAATGCCACGCGTTGCCAGACTACCAAATTGAAAGACTTCTTTTGTGAAATGGGTTATGATTTCTTGTGCCACATCATCCATATGCCCTGCCAGTATTTGGTCAATTTCTGAAAAAGACACCGCGTGCTTAGCTTTAGACACATTGGTAAAGTTGAGGCTCATGTGTATTTGCCAAAGGAGATAAGGAAGAAAACTAAGTCCTGCGGTCAACAAGGCTGGAAATAGGTTCCACCATCTGATGATTTTGCGCCGTATCAAGCGAACCACAAAAAACAAATAGACAAACAAGGCTATGGCCACAAAGAAAAGTCCACTCACCTTAACAATGCTCAAAAGACCTAAAACCACCAAGGTGTGCAAGGACATCCGCCAAAATTGATTGCGGTAAGCAAAGCAGCCTGCGATTGCTGCTAAAGCCAGCACAGGCAAGAGAAAATCCACCAAAAGATTGTTCAAACGAATGGCAATATTAAAAACATTGAACACAGCAAAAGTGGCAAAAATCATTGCTGAGGGCAAGGCGCGGCGTTCATCACGCAAGGCAGCAAACATGGCATACAAGCCTGACAAGATAAGAACCAATTGCCCTACCAGCATGACACCTTCTGAAAATCCGACAACCTTGGTAAAGAAGTAAATAAATAAAGAACTTCCCACAGGATACGTGTAAAAATCAATGATAGTATCTTGTTGCGTTGGTAGGCTATCATTGATAAATAAAAATTTGACGATACTGCCCCAATGGGTGAAATTATCAAAGTGAAGCAATGACGATTGCAATAAAACTGCACCAAAAAGCAAGAGATAGAGCAACATAGCAAGAGCTGTAAAATCAAGCCCTCTGATGCTATCTTTCTTGGTCATATATCGCCAGATCTGATACATGCTCAAAATAGCACCTAGTCCACAAATACCATAAACCGCTGGCAGCAAAGCATTGAACAAAGCCGCAAGATAAAGCACTAAGGTAATCGCTGAAAAAGTGAATACCCAAGTCAAACGACGGTTCATCTTGAAACGATTGCGAAAAAGATCGGCATAACCAACCATAAAAAAAACAAAGAAAGCAAATCTGACTATCATGCTACCTGACCTTTCCACTCACTCGCCAACTGTTTAAACTGAGGTGTTTTTGCCAAACTAGCTAAATTCGTCACTTGATAAAGGGACTTATTGGCCTCTTTGTCATAAGATACAAAATCCAGTTTCACATCCATGCCTTTATAATCAAAGGTCAATTCCTGCTCCTCATCTGTATCTTGCTTTAACTTACCTACAAAAGTCATGTAATAATAATTGCTATATTGTAATTTGTAAGCCTCCTTACCAATATGCACTATTTCATTGACATTTACTTTAGGGAGAGCCATGCGATCGTAAGGTGTCGCCTCGCGTCTTTCCACCGGCAAACGTCGCAAAATATTTTCCAACAAATCATCCCAAACAGACATCCAAGGATCTCGAACCTGTGGGAGATTGTGGTTGATACGGTCATAGATGTATTGGTAAAACTCGCGTTTTTCTGATTCTGGCACAGACACGAAATGCAAGCCATAAAGCCATTCATTTTCGTCGCTAATAACTCTAACCACTCTCCCCTTAGCTTTGGCTTTATAATCCTGAGATTTCAAGTACAGCGTGATGTCTTTGTCCTTTGGCAAATACAAGGCCAAATCTGTCTTGAAAGAAATCCCCGTTTCTGAAATATCAGCCACATGGACTTGGTAAGCCCAACCGTCCACTTTAATATTGATGGTTTCATCCACTGGAAAACGCACAAAAGCGCGATAAGAAGGACGACCCACGGCACAGAAAATAGCAAAAGTTAAATTGATGATATGATGAATGAGCCAAAAACTAATGACACTACCATAAAACAACTCCGAGCCAAATTTACCATCGTTAAAACGAATGAGCCCATAAACCGATAAGCTCCACAAAATGATATAAGGTAAGGCATACAAGCGCAAGGTCCAAGAATTATCCGAAACTTTTTTAGTCACCTTAAACTTCTTCTCGCTAATTCCAAAAGCCTCTAAGAGAAAAGGGATGGTTAAATAAGGTGCAAAAATCGTTTCCACAATTTCTCCCCAAATCTGTGTGCGGTATTCTTTTGACGCATCACACATCGCCAAACGCGTCAATCCATAAGCCGGAAAACCAAACAAGAGCAAGAGCCAGATATTAGACACCACCACGCGAATATCAAAGGCCGCAAACAAAATCGGTGCCAAAATATATATCATCCGTCTGAAGAAAGACCACCAGTAGAGGTAACTATTGAGGTAAACAACCTTTTGAGCAAAGCTAAATTTTGGATTGAAAAAGATATTGACATTGTAGCTG
>NZ_JAAXMT010000024.1 GCF_012277075.1 Streptococcus alactolyticus
GGGCAGAAGGTGTGTCAAAATTGGATCGTGTGATGCGTGGGGAACGCTTTAAAGGCAAAAGTGCTTTTCTTAGAAGCATTGAACCTTTCTTTCTGGACTTTAAGGAATAGAAAAAAGTGAATGATTTATCTTTTAATATCAAAAATAATTCGTTTTTTAGGGTTTCTCTTAAATCTATCATGGTATTTTTCTGAAAATTATGGTAAAATTAATCAAATCATATTTTGGAGGAACTTATGAAAGCGATTATTACGGTTGTTGGTAAGGATAAAAAAGGGATTGTTGCTGCTGTGTCAGCAAAAATTGCTGAATTAGGTTTGAATATTGATGATATTTCGCAAACAGTTTTGGACGAATTTTTTACCATGATGGCTATTGTTTCATCTGACGAGCAGCAAGATTTTACGCAATTGCGTGCTGAATTTGAGGCTTATGGGGAATCTTTGAACGTTAAAATTAACATTCAAAGCGAAGCGATTTTTGATGCGATGCACAACATTTAAGGAGAGAAAGCGTGGATATTAAACAAGTCACTGAAACGATTGCGATGATTGAAGAGCAGAACTTTGATGTTCGTACGATTACCATGGGGATTTCTCTTCTTGATTGTATTGATTCTGACATTAACAAGGCAGCTGATAAGATTTATAAGAAGGTTGTGGAAAAAGCGGGCTCGCTGGTCCAAGTTGGAGATGAGATTGCAGCTGAATTGGGTATTCCAATTGTGAATAAGCGAGTTTCTGTGACGCCGATTTCTATTATTGGGGCAGCGACAGATGCGACGGATTACTTGCCTTTGGCTCATGCTTTGGATAAAGCTGCTAATGATATTGGAATTGATTTTATTGGTGGATTTTCTGCCTTGGTTCAAAAAGGTTACCAAAAAGGTGATGAAATCTTGATCAATTCTATTCCTCGTGCGCTTGCGGAAACGTCTAAGGTGTGCTCTTCGGTCAATATTGGATCAACGAAGTCAGGTATTAACATGACAGCGGTGGCTGATATGGGTCGTGTTATCAAAGAAACGGCTGAATTGTCAGACTTAGGTGCGGCGAAATTGGTTGTTTTTGCAAATGCTGTGGAGGATAATCCTTTCATGGCGGGTGCCTTCCACGGTGTTGGTGAAGCAGATGTTGTTATCAATGTCGGCGTTTCTGGACCTGGTGTGGTGAAACGTGCTCTTGAAAAAGTGCGTGGTGAAAGCTTCGATGTGGTTGCAGAAACGGTTAAAAAGACGGCTTTCAAAATCACTCGTATTGGTCAATTGGTTGGGCAAATGGCCAGTGAGCGTTTGGGGGTTAAATTTGGGATTGTTGACCTATCTTTGGCGCCAACACCTGCTATCGGGGATTCTGTTGCTCGTGTCCTTGAAGAAATGGGCTTGGAAGCTGTGGGAACACATGGGACAACAGCGGCTCTTGCTTTGTTGAATGACCAAGTGAAAAAAGGTGGTATCATGGCTTGTAACCAAGTTGGTGGTTTGTCAGGTGCTTTTATCCCTGTTTCTGAAGACGAGGGAATGATTGCTGCGGTACAAAATGGTTCGCTGAATTTGGAAAAATTAGAAGCAATGACGGCTATCTGTTCTGTTGGATTGGACATGATTGCTATTCCTGAGGATACGCCACATGAAACCATTGCGGCTATGATTGCGGATGAAGCGGCTATTGGTGTTATCAACCAAAAAACAACGGCTGTCCGTATTATTCCAAAAGGAAAAGAAGGCGACATGATTGAATTTGGTGGTTTACTGGGAACGGCACCTGTTATGCGTGTCAATAGTAACTCTTCTGCTGACTTTATCAAGCGTGGGGGGCAGATTCCAGCACCTGTTCATAGCTTTAAAAACTAATTGCATACACGACCTAGGGTTGCTACAGCTGCCTCTAGGTTTTTTCTTTTTAAAATCTTTGCACTCACCACATCAGTATGTCGTAGCGCTTGAAAAATGTGCTATAATGAAGGGGTACAATGCAAGCGGATACGAGTTTTAGTTTTTAGGTGAATCAATCTAGGAGGAAGCATTATGGTCGCAACAAAATTGTATATTATTCGTCATGGAAAAACGATGTTTAACACAATTGGTCGTGCACAAGGTTGGAGTGATAGTCCGCTAACGCCTGAAGGGGAACGTGGTATTGAAGAACTCGGCTTGGGTCTGAAAGATTCGGGTATCCAGTTTAAGGCTGCTTTTTCGAGCGATAGTGGACGGACCTTGCAAACTATGGAGATTATTTTGCGAGAATGTCAGCAAGAAGCGATTCCTTATACGCGTGATAAACGCATTCGTGAGTGGTGTTTTGGTAGCTTGGACGGTGGCTATGATGGGGAACTTTTCCACGGGGTTTTGCCACGAATTGTGGATAAGGATATGTCAAAACTCACTTATCAAGAAATGGTCGAAGCCATTCGTCAAGTAGATACGGCAGGATGGGCTGAAACTTGGGAAGTGTTGAGCACTCGTATTTTGGCAGGTTTCACAGAAATTGCTGAACAAATGGAGGCTACTGGTGGTGGCAACGCTATTGTCGTGAGTCACGGCATGACCATTAGTACTTTTTTATGGTTAATTGACCATTCAACGCCAAGAGGACTTGGTTTAGATAATGGTAGTGTTTCTGTTGTGGATTATGCCGATGGCAAATTCACAATCGAATCAATTGGTGATATGAGTTATCGTTTACGCGGTAAACAGCTATTAGAAGAAAGAGAAAATGAGAAAAAAGCGTAGTGTATTAGTAATTAGTTTAGTATTGGCCTTAATTATTGGCTTTTTGCTAACGGTTTTTCTGTTGGTTAGAGATGATAAGATTCAGACAGCCTCGAATGAAGCGCCAACAGCTCAAACAGAAGCATCCTCTAAGGAGCAGACGTCTGAATTGCCAAAAGTTTCCAGTGATTCTTGGGAGTTGGTTTTGGTCAATCGCGACAATACCAAGGAAGAAATGAATCCCGATGTCACGCAAATTGGCAATATTTATGTAGATTCTCGGATTGCTAACGCGGTTCAAGGCTTTTTGGCTGAAGCTCAGACGATTGACCCTAGTGAACACTTGATTTCTGGCTACCGCAGTGTTGCCTATCAAGAATCTTTATTTAACAGTTATGTAGCACAAGAAATGGCAGCCAATCCAAATCTCACTCAAGCAGAAGCTGAAGAAGTGGTTAAAACGTATTCTCAACCAGCAGGAGCGAGCGAACACCAAACGGGGCTCGCCATTGACATGAGTACAGTGGATTCTTTAAATGAGAGTGACCCTAATGTGGTAGCAAAAATCCAAGAAATTGCTCCTAAATATGGCTTTATTTTGCGTTTTCCTGAAGGCAAGAGTGACTCGACTGGTGTTGATTACGAGGACTGGCATTTCCGCTATGTCGGACCTGAATCAGCCAAATACATTACTGAGCACAACTTGACTTTGGAAGAATACATTGCTTTGTTGAAGGAGAATAATCAATGAGTTCGAGATTTTCTTTCAAACAGTTTTTGCTCTTTATTGCCGTTTTTTTAGTCGGGGTGGTTACCCCGCTTTATCTCAATCGCTCGGTGCCAAGTTCCTCAGAAAAAATGGCGGTTTCTTACAATCAAAAAGCTTTTTTTGAGGAAATTGCTCCTACGGTTCAAAAAGTGGCTAAATCTTATGGGGTTTCCCCGTCAATTATCCTAGCACAAGCAGCTCTAGAATCTGATTATGGCAGCAATTTATTAGCTGTCAAATACCATAATTTATTTGCCATCAAGGCTCAATCTGGTCAAAAATCGGTTAAATTAACCTATCAGACTTATTTTTTAAACAAATGGCAAACCAAAGAAGGACGCTTTGTGGTTTACAAATCTTGGA
>NZ_JAAXMT010000025.1 GCF_012277075.1 Streptococcus alactolyticus
CCGCTTTATTATTAATAAATATTGGTCTTTTCCAATTGATGGGCGCATAGCTCAGCTGGTTAGAGCGCACGCCTGATAAGCGTGAGGTCGGTGGTTCGAGTCCACTTGTGCCCATATCTGGTGGAGAATTACTCAAGAGGCTGAAGAGGACGGTTTGCTAAATCGTTAGGTCGGGTAACTGGCGCAAGGGTTCGAATCCCTTATTCTCCGTACGTTTTTGAAACGAGATTATCCTTGGATATCTCGTTTTATTTTTATATTATGCATTTTATATATTAGTTGGTGTAAGAATTTGAAAAAAGTAAGAATTTCTCGTTTTGTTTTTTTGACTGTTTTGTCATTACTGCTTATTAGTTTTTCGTTTGCTCTTATTTTTCGAAATTCGAGTCTTGTTTCAGCAGTTTCTTCTCCGATTAGAAGTTTTGTTTTTCGAATAGATTACCTTGTTTCTGCCCCTTTTAGAGCTATTGATTCTATGAATGAGGAAGTGAAAAATCTTTTTGATACTTATGCTGAAAATAAGCGTTTGAAGAAGAAAGTGGCTGAGTTAGAGGATCAAAGTGATTTGGTTTCTTCATTAAAAGAAGAAAATGAAAAGTTAAATAGTGAAGTTGGAATGCAATCCTCTGTGACTTCACAAATTTCGACTATCGGTCGTGTTATTGTGCGAAGTCCTGTTTCGTGGTATGATGCTCTAACGGTTAAATTAGGTAATCCTGGTACTGTTCGTAAGAAAATGCTAGTCTTATCAGATGGATCTTTGGTTGGTTCCGTGACAGATGTACGTTCGGATACAGCAAGTGTGTCCCTTTTGACTAATGGTTCAAACTTTAACATCCCAATCAAAATCAAAACAGATTCTACGGAAGTATATGGTTTGTTGGAACACTACGATCTAGATAAGAAATGTTTTGTGATTACTGACCTAAATTCCTCTGTTGATATTAAAA
Organism: Streptococcus alactolyticus; assembly: GCF_012277075.1. Classification (GTDB taxonomy): domain Bacteria; phylum Bacillota; class Bacilli; order Lactobacillales; family Streptococcaceae; genus Streptococcus; species Streptococcus alactolyticus. The sequence goes on from NZ_JAAXMT010000025.1 coordinate 951, forward strand.
GTGGCGCCACTGTCGTTACTAGTGGTTTGGATGGGGATACGGTTGCAAATGTGTCTGTTGGGACTGTTTCTAGCGAGAAAAGTAATTCAGAGAGCTTAAAACGTGTTATTTATGTAACACCTGCAGCTGATTTTTCTGATATTTCCTATGTAACAATAATTGGTGACTAAAGTGGTTTTTTATAAAAATAAATATTTTTTACTGTTATTGCTTTTTTTGTTAATGTTGGTTGATGGGCAGATGTCGTTTGTCATGAGCTCTTTGTTTTCTTATCATTTTCTGATTTCTAGCCATTTGTTTTTATTGGCTGTCATGTATTTTTATCATGATAAGAATGACGCTTTTACGCTTTGGAGTTCAATCTTTTTAGGAGCCATCTTTGATATTTATTACTTAAACAGAATTGGTTTGATCGTCTTTCTTCTCCCAATGCTAGCCTTATTTATTAGTAAGATTAGTAAAAAGTTTTTTGCAAATGATTATCAAACATTGATTTTTTATATCATTATTCTATTTTTATTCGAAATTAGTGGTGAGTTAGCTGCTGTTTGGTTGGGCATGACTACCATGTCTGTAGCACATTTTATTGCCTACAGTTTTGCTCCATCGCTTGTTTTTAACATTTTATTATACTTTATTTTCCGCAATCTCTTGAAAAAGCTCTTTTTGGGGGCTTAATCACTAGAACAAAATAAAAATGTAACAATCACGTAACATAAGTTGCGTGATTTTTTGGTAAAATATTATTGTCTTATCAAAAAGGAGTCGTTTTATTTAATATGAAGAAAAGAATTTTATCTGCTGTTCTTGTCAGTGGTGTAACACTGGGTACGGCAGCTACTACTGTAAATGCCGATGATTATGATGCGAAAATTGCTGCGCAGGATGAGGTTATTAGTAACCTAAATGCTGAGCAAACTGCAGCAAAAAATCAAGTTGATGCTATTCAACAACAAGTATCATCATTACAATCTCAACAAGCTGAATTAGAAGCACAAAATGCTCAATTAGAAGCTGAATCTCAAAAATTAAGCGAAGATATTCAAGCTCTTTCAAGCAAAATTGTTGCTCGTAACGAATCATTGAAAAAACAAGCTCGTAGCGCACAAAAAAGCAGTGCTTCTACAAGCTATATCAATACTATTTTAAATTCAAAATCAATTTCAGACGCTATTAACCGTGTGGTTGCTGTTCGTGAAGTTGTTTCTGCAAATGAAAAAATGTTGGAACAACAAGAAGCTGATAAAGCAGAAATCGAACAAAAACAAGCTGAAAACCAAGCAGCAATTAACACTGTAGCTGAAAATAAAGCTACTATCGAACAAAACAAAGCTGCTTTGGCAACACAACAAGCAGAATTGGAAGCAGCACAATTGAACTTGTCAGCTCAATTGGCTACTGCAGAAGATGAACGTGCTAGCTTAGTTGCGCAAAAAGAAGAAGCTGAACGCGCAGCAGCAGAAGCCGCAGCCGCTCAAGCCGCTGCTCAAGCTAAAGCAGAAGCAGAAGCTAAAGCACAAGCTGAATCTGTAGCACAAGCACAAGCAGCCGCTCAAGCTCAAGAAACACTTCCAGCAGCTACTACTGAATCTACTTCTACACAAGAAGAGTCAAGTGCAGCAGCTGAAACACCTGCATCAACTGAAGCAAGCTCTTCAACTTCATCAGTATCAGCTCCAGCTGCATCAACACCAGCTACTGAAACACAACAAACAGCTGCTCCAGCTACAAGTACAACTACATCAGCTCCAGCTGCAAGTACAACTACATCAGCTCCAGCAGCAACTACAACAGCTGCTACATCTACTACAACAACTACTACTGCAGCAGCTAAACCAGCCGCAAGCACAACAAGTTCAGCCAACACTTATCCAGTAGGTCAATGTACTTGGGGTGTTAAATCACTTGCTTCATGGGTTGGTAACTACTGGGGTAATGCAAACCAATGGGTTGCTAGCGCACAAGCAGCTGGACACTCTGTTGGAACAACACCAAAAGTTGGTGCAGTAGCCGTTTGGCCATATGATGGTGGTGGTTACGGACACGTAGCATATGTATCTGCTGTTCAAAGCTCAACAAATATCCAAGTTATGGAAGCTAACTACGCTGGTAACTCATCTATCGGTAACTATCGTGGATGGTTTAATCCAGCTTCAAGCGGTACTGTTTACTACATTTACCAATAATAAGCTTTTCATTAATCGAGAAGTGTGCAGAGAGAAGGAAAATTTTACCTTCTCTTTTTCTACCATTTGTCAAGCATATCAACGATTTCTAGAAGAAATCATTATCGGAAGCTACTTAATTCAACCAGTAGAGAGGTTATTTCTTTGATTTAACAGAGAAAAAGTGCACAACTAAATAACACCTTAGCTAGCTACATTTTTGAAAAGGTGTTACAATAATATGGCATAAACAATTTTAGCGATTTTGGGT
>NZ_JAAXMT010000026.1 GCF_012277075.1 Streptococcus alactolyticus
CGCCTAAAAAAATATCATCTAATTTTACATTGTAAAGAGTAGCTAAATCTCTTAAAAGTTCAAAAGGTATATTCGTACTGTTTTTTTCGTACTTTGAAATGGTTTGAAAATTCTTGTTAACTTTTTTAGCCACCTCTCTCAATGTATAGCCTGCGTTGATTCTGCAAGCTTTTAACGTCCATTGTTGCATTACTTTACGTCTCCTTTCAAAAAAATAACAAATCAATAGTACTATTTTATCCGTACTGAGTCAAGTATTTTTGTAAAAAAGTTTCATTTTTTTAGTACTTAGTGCTATAATGTTCCTGTGAAATAATTTCAGGAGGTATAAATAATCATGTCAAAAAATAGCCCCCAAGATATAAAAAATAGGGAGATATTCTCCCAAAATCTCAACAGAATTATGAAAAACAAAGGTGTTAGACAAATAGATTTACATAACAATCTAGGTATCCCCAAAAGCACTATAACAGGATATGTTAAAGGTTATTCAATGCCAACGTTTGGCAATATCCAAAAAATAGCCGATTATCTCAACGTCAAAAAATCAGACCTTGACCCTCGTTTTTCTGCCAATAGTTCCGCACTTAAAAACGACACCGAACCAATACCAGTAGAGGATTTAAAAAACAGGTTCATGACGTTTGACGGTAAACCGCTAACAGAAGATGACTTGGAAGCAATCCAAACCATTATAGAAGTATATCTAGGAAAACAAGGCGGTAACTAAATGGAAGAATTGGAAAAACTAGCTAGCCAATACGGGTATAAAGTTCTATTTTTTTCGCCTGAATTTTGGGGACGTGCTGGGGTGATAGACCATGTTAAAAAAATAATATTTGTTAACGCTATGGCAGACCCAATAACCATTAAAAAGGTCATCTACCACGAGTTAGGGCATAAAGACCATAACCCCGCCAATTATGACCGATTGCGTGAAAAATACGAATTACAAGCCAACAAATCCATGTTACAAAATCTTGTAGCGGAAGAATTAAAAAACATTGAATTGCAAGACTTTAATATTTTACAATTTTGTCAAAAGTATCAGCTAAAAGAAAGCTATTATATGGATATGCTATATTCTATGTTAACCTAACCCACGCGCCATCATTCGCCTATATTTTGGCTTACAGTAGCGCTCAATTTTGAGCTATTTCTATACTATGATTTTCTATGATTTCTGACCTGCCTAGATATTACATAGGTCAACCGTTTTGTTACGTCATATACTAGGATTTTCCAGTATTTCATTCCAACATTTTCCAACAATTCATATAAACCTAAAACCTTTTCAATAATGGCTTGCCTGCTGTAGAAAGGTTTATCATGAACATCAAAGAAGTTATTAAAAAAAACGGTACAAAAGTGTACCGCTCAAATGTTTATTTGGGAGTAGATAGCATTACAGGAAAGAAAGTTAAAACGACTATAACAGGGCGAACGAAAAAAGAAGTTAAAGCTAAAGCCCAGCAAGCCCAAAACGATTTTAAAGCTAACGGGTCAACCGTATTCAAGAGGGTAAAGGTCACCACATATAAGGAACTCGCTGCCTTGTGGTTAGAAAATTATCAAATGACAGTTAAACCCCAAACACTCGTAAGCACGCGCCAGTTTTTGAAAAACCATATTTTGCCCGTGTTTGGTGATATGCAGCTAGACAAGATACATATAGCACACGTACAAAGTTGGGTAAACAAGCTAGCTTTCAAGATTGTTAATTATGGGGTGGCTGCCTCAATAAACAAGCGTATTTTACAGTATGGGGTTAGTATGCAATTGATACCGTTCAACCCTGCGCGTGAAGTTATTCTACCTAGACCACAAAAGGCAGGCGCTAACCGTATCAAATTCATAGATAAGGAAGACTTGAAAACATTCCTAGACTACATGGAACGACTAGCACCAACCGCCTATAATTATTACTATGATAGTGTACTGTATAATCTGTTACTTGCTACTGGGTGCCGATATGGGGAGGCTGTAGCTCTTGAATGGTCTGATATTGATTTTAATAGTGCAACTATCAGCATTACCAAGACTTATAACAGAATTGTAAAACAGGTTGGCACCCCTAAAAGTAAAGCAGGTATCAGAACTATCAGCATAGATAACAAAACTATTCTCATGCTCAAGCAGTACAGGAACAGACAACGTCAAGCATTTATGGAGATTGGTTCGCCTGCTCCTGCCTTGGTATTCTCTACAACGGTATCACAATACCCAAATAGTGACGCTAGAACCAAGTCACTTAGACACCGTTGCAAGGAAGCGGGTATCCCACAATTTACCTTTCACGCTTTTAGACACACGCACGCTAGTTTGTTGCTTAATGCTGGTATTAGCTATAAAGAATTGCAGCACCGTCTAGGACACGCAACGTTAGCCATGACCATGGACACGTACAGTCACTTATCAAAAGAGAAAGAAAAAGAGGCGGTACTGTATTATGAAAAAGCTCTCCAAAATTTGTGAAAGTCCACAAAAAGGGGAGTAAATTCAAAACAATAGACCTAAAAACACCCCTCAAACGTTGATAGTATAGGATTTTAGATAGCAAATAAGAAAAAATACTTCGT
>NZ_JAAXMT010000027.1 GCF_012277075.1 Streptococcus alactolyticus
TTTTTCTATTCCTTAAAGTCCAGAAAGAAAGGTTCAATGCTTCTAAGAAAAGCACTTTTGCCTTTAAAGCGTTCCCCACGCATCACACGATCCAATTTTGACACACCTTCTGCCCCAAAAGTTTGACGCAAAGCTGTTAAACTATCTTGATAGGCAATAAAGTCATCGGCCTGCATAAAGGCAGGTTGAGCAATACAGTAGTCCAATTCACTAATCTCCTCATACCCCATCTGATTAAATTGACGTTTCACACTTTCTTGATGGCGAATCACATCTTTCACATAATTTGAAAACTTAGTTTTAAAGTAAGGATAAAGCTTTCCCTCTGCCTCAAGTAATTCTGGATGATCTTGTAAAAGCTGAAAGAGGACAATTCTCCCTTCTTGTAACCAATCATCATAATCCCACAATTTCACAAAATAAGTGCGACGTAGTTTTAAAACAATGGGTTTAACTTTTTCATAGTAGTATTCAAAATGTTTCATGTCGTTTAACTCCCTATTCATAAAAATCCTTCTGTACAAAAGTAATCTTATTATATAAGGGAAAGTCAAAAAACAACAGGACATATATGTCCTGTTGCCAAAAAAATAATAAAAAAGAGAAGATAACATCTTCTCTAACAACGATTATTTGACTCCGCCAGTAGGACTCGAACCTACGACATCATGATTAACAGTCATGCGCTACTACCAACTGAGCTATGGCGGATAAAAGCTAAGCGACTACCATATCTAACAGGGGGCAACCCCCAACTACATCAGGCGTACTAGGGCTTAACTTCTGTGTTCGGCATGGGAACAGGTGTATCTCCTAGGCTATCATCACTTA
>NZ_JAAXMT010000028.1 GCF_012277075.1 Streptococcus alactolyticus
TGAAAAGGCAACACTTTTCTGTACAATTTTTATAAAGTGTTTTTCTAAGCGATGAGTCGAATAGCCATTGGTGTTTGGTAATTGAGACTGCCATGAATCCGATGATAGTTCCACCAATGGACATAATCTCTCGTTTTGGCAGCTAATTCCTCAAGCGTACGGAAACTTTCTTGGTTAATAAATTCGATTTTAAAAGCACAGTAAGTACTTTCTGCTACAGCGTTATCGTAAGGACAGCCAGCTTGGCTTAACGAGCGAGTAATATCAAAAGCTTCAAGCATCTCATCAATCAGCTGATTATCAAATTCCTTGCCACGATCTGAGTGAAATAGATTTACTTTCGTCAGAGCGTAAGGAATACTCTGGATGGCTTGCTTAACCAGTTCTGCTGTCTTATGCCAACCAACTGACAATCCTATAATTTCACGATTATAGAGGTCGATAATGAAGCAAACATAAGCCCAGCGGTTCTTGACACGAACATAGGTAAGATCGGTAACGATGGCCTCTAAGGGATTCTTGGCATCAAACTGACGGTCGAGGTGGTTGGGGATTGGTGCCTCATTTTTTCCCTTGGAATAAGGTTTAAAAGCAGCTTCTTGATAGAGAGACACTAGATTTAGTCGTTTCATCACGCGGCGAATACGACGGCGTGATACCGTGACCCCTTCTTGC
>NZ_JAAXMT010000029.1 GCF_012277075.1 Streptococcus alactolyticus
TGAATAGGTTACACTAAACTAGACAGAATTTATAAAGTGTTCTACACTTGAACCAATAAAGGAGAAAATTATGTCTAGAAAACCACGTCGTCACTTTACGGATGATTTTAAGCAACAAATTGTTGATCTTCACCAAGCAGGAAGAAAACGCAGTGAACTCATTCAAGAATATGACTTAACCCCATCTACTTTTGATAAGTGGGTAAAACAAGCAAGAACGACTGGATCGTTTAAGTCGGTTGATAATCTGACAGATGAACAACGTGAACTGATTGCCCTTAGAAAACGAAACAAAGAATTGGAAATGCAGGTAGACATCCTAAAGCAAGCAGCGGTGATTATGGCACAAAAAGGGAAGTAATCACTGCTAACAAGGATAAATACAGTGTTTCAGCTATGTGTCGCCTGCTAGGAATACCTCGGTCTAGCTACTACTATAAGGCAGCTGACCTTGTTGCTGAGTCAGAGCTTGAAGCGTCCGTTGAGAAGATTTTTTTAGAGAATCAGAAGCGCTATGGAGCTAGAAAAATCAAGCAAAAGCTGG
>NZ_JAAXMT010000001.1 GCF_012277075.1 Streptococcus alactolyticus
ACTTCTTTTTGTGTTAGTCATCGATAGGCAAATGCAAGTATGACTGGCTTAAATCCACGGTTAAGTGGTACTTGCTATTATCACGAATCGTATGTTCAAAATCAGTGGTGTAAAGCAAGACACGCAGCGTATCGCCCTTTTCTAGTTGGTAAAGGCTTGGTTGCAAGGTCAAGTCAAAGCACATCCACTTATCAGCAGTAACGTCCTCAATAGTCATGAGATCCGTGCGATTTTGCAGGTTCATAAGCCCTTTCGTAATCACACGCTCAGGTGTTTTAGTAAAAGGCAATTCCTTGAGAGCCTCGCGAGAGAAATTGTGTCCATTGTCAATGGCGTGTAAACCAAGGACAGCTGGCAGGTCTTTGAAACGTTTTTTCTCACCGTAATCAAGTACCTGAGCAGACAAGATACCCTTATTGACACTTGATTTCACTTTCAGATGCAGGGTCATTTGACCGTTGATACGCCAGCTATCTTCCACTGGAAAATCAAGGCAAATGCTATTGGCTTTGCCAGCAAACAAGTCTTTTTTAAATGTTCTAAACTGCTTGCCATAACGTTCAAAATCAGCTTCGTCATACTGGTTATCAATGACTCGCTCTTCACTACCAAGAGCAAGGGTCACTTGTTTGTCACTACCAAATGTGTCCAATTTTTCCCATCTTTGTGGCTGGCTATTATCTTGCCAAACAACCGTCGGTAGCGTAAAGTGATTGTCTTGACCGAGCATTTTTTCTGAAAGCAAGGCATTCATGCTTTCACGAAAATCAATGGATTGCCAATTGTGCATGTAAACGTGCTCGCCATGGTGTAAAAAGACGTGTTTTTCGACCGTGTCAGGCAGAGCATTGAAAATGTTGAAAACATGGCGCGGCTTGACATTCCAGTCCTGAAGCCCGTGAGTAAAGACGCAAGTCGCCTGTACCTTATCAGCGTGTGGTAGATAATTGCGGTCATGCCAAAATTGATTGTAATCTCCAAACGTGCGGTCCAATTGAGCGGATTGAGCATCAAGCAAGTCTTGGTAATGCGCATTATGACGGAGGTAATCTCCAGCCAATAAATTGCGTGAATAGGTTAATTCGGTCAATACGTCAAGGTCCTCACCAGGATAGCCACCAGGGCTGCAAACAAGACCATTTTCACGGTAATAATCATACCAAGATGAAATAGCTGACTCGGAAATAATAACCTTCAAACCGTCCACACCAGTGGTTGCAAGAGCCGTTGACATGGTTCCTAGGTAAGATTTCCCAGTTGTACACACCAAGCCACTAGCCCAATCTGCTAATACTTTCTTGTCGCGACGATGGCTAGAAAAGGCAATCGCTCTGCCATTTAACCAATCAATCACCGCTTTAAAGCTTTCCACTTGGGCATAGTCGCCGCTGGTCATAAAGCCATCAGAACCCGCTGTTCCGACGCCTGAAACATAGATATTTGCAAACCCACGCGCAAGGAAGTAATCGTTCAGGGTGTAGGGGTCAATAAAGTGGAAGCTTTCTTCACTATTTCTAACAGGCAGGTCCTCGTCAGCTAAGTTTAAAGGCTCAAAATCATGCGTTTCAACGTTTATCTTGCCCGCTGGTTTAACCGCTAATTCCCCTTCCATTTTGTACAATTTTTTGTCATTAGCAAGGCCATTTGTCCCTGCGTGGTAAGGGCTTGCTGTCATTATGGTTGGTAAGGGGTGCTTGCTTTTTGCACGAATAATAGTAACCTTAATCAAGTCGCTTTTACCGTTTTGGTCCGTGTCAATCGGAGCTTGCACATAAACAATCAGGGCTTGCTGTCATTATGGTTGGTAAGGGGTGCTTGCTTTTTGCACGAATAATAGTAACCTTAATCAAGTCGCTTTTACCGTTTTGGTCCGTGTCAATCGGAGCTTGCACATAAACAATCTCACGGACGACATCTGTCGTATCAAAGGTAGCTAGAGATTTGCCATTAAAAAAGTGGTAGTCATTGTCAACGGGGATAAGCCCACGACTAACCACATCATCTAGTAAGGTCATGCCAGATTTATTTCGGCTGGCTAGTAGATGGTAAAGCGTCTCAAGCATATGCCCTTTTTGATAATGCACAGGAAAGGCTATTTTTTCTACAAATGCATTCGTATCTGTGAAATCCACATGAGGAATAAAGCCCAGCAATTGCAGTGCAACGGTGTTGAAAATATCCGTTGTCAAAGGCGCATCAGATTGGAAAAAGGTCAGCAAATCTGTGCCAAAATCAGCCAAAAGATTGTGGAGTGGATAGTCCGTATCCTCATAGTTAAAGAAGATTTTGCGGCAGAAATTTTCCAAAGCCATCTTGTCTTCATGCTTTTGGTTGAGGTTAAATCCTAAGGCTTGCAATTCTTGTTCAACAATGGCGACAGGTCTTGGGATGAAAGAGAATTGATTGTATTTCATGAAACTTCCTTTCTATAAAAGTAAACGTTTTTATTTTAAAGAGAGCCTTTACATTGTCTATTATACTTGATAAAATGATACTTGTCTAAACTATAATTTTGGAGGAAACAAAAGACACATGGATGTTACATGGACTGTGAAATACATCACAGAATTTATCGGGACGGCATTCCTTATTATCCTTGGAAATGGTGCTGTTGCCAACGTTGAACTTAAAGGGACAAAAGGATACAGATCTGGTTGGATTATCATTGCCGTTGGTTATGGATTTGGTGTGATGATTCCAGCACTTATGTTTGGTAATGTTTCAGGAAACCACATTAACCCAGCCTTTACTTTGGCACTTGCTATTTCTGGTTTATTTGATTGGGCTCACGTTCCACAATATATTCTTGCTCAATTCTTAGGTGCAATGTGCGGTCAATTGCTTGTTGTGATGACTCATAAACCTTTCTACCTCAAAACAGAAAACCCAAATGCTATTCTTGGTTCATTCTCAACTATTTCAGCTGTTGACGATGGCACACAAGCAAGCCACAAAGCTGCTTGGATCAATGGTTTCCTAAACGAATTCTTAGGTTCATTTGTCCTATTCTTTGGCGCTATGGCTTTGACGAAAAACTACTTTGGTGCTGAATTGATCACACGCTTGACAACTTACGGTTATGATGTGACAACAGCAACAAGCCAAGTAGTTCCTTACACAACAGGATCACTTGCAGTAGCACACTTGGGTCTTGGTTTCCTTGTAATGACTTTGGTGGCTTCACTTGGAGGTCCTACAGGTCCAGGTCTTAACCCAGCGCGTGACCTTGGTCCACGTATTGTCCATGCTTTGCTTCCAAAATCAGTTCTTGGTGAACACAAGGGTGATTCTAAATGGTGGTATGCTTGGGTACCAGTAGTAGCTCCAATTCTTGCAGCTATTGCAGCCGTTTGCCTATTCAAATTCTTGTATTTATAATACCTGTTTTTTAAGAGCCTGTTTAGGCTCTTTTTCTTTTGCTAAAAAGTGGCTCCTTGTCAACTGTAGTGGGGTGACGTCAGCTAACATCAAGAGAGAACCAAATTGTTTTTTTCTTTTTTGGGAAGAATCTCCTCTGTGCATCTTATATGTTGATTTTTGCAACTTATAGGCCAAAAGAATATAAATTTTATTGATGGAGCTATACTAATAATGTCAAACGTGACAAATTTTAATAAGGAGGAAACCTAGAGGATTAGTGGTGAAATACTTAAAAAACTTCTACTCTTGCTTTGCATTGGTGCAATCTACAATCTATATTTTACTCTCATAAATTCAAGTTTAACGTCTTGGATCAATATTATTATATTCATAATATTCGGATATGTTGAAGTGTTTGCTTTAGAGTTATTATTTAAATACTCCATCAAATTTCAGAAAAAACATCTATATCCAAATACTTACTATATTTTTAATATCTAGTATAGTTGAAATGGCATATATGCTGGTTGTTGGCTTGAGTTTTACTATAGCAATCCGTTTTGTTTTGCTAGAAATACCTATTACAATCATTGGTTTATTGTATTGGAAGTATCATGTTGATAAAATTGAAAAATTATTAAGAGACAAAAAATCTAATCTATCAAATTGATTTTTATGATTAACATTGCTATTCTAGTTTATCAATTACATAAGTTTCGAAAACTCATTTTTGATAATCTCTTGATAACCTGTGGTCTGAAATAATAGGTTAGATAATAAACGAATAAAGTCTCTAATAGGTGCTTGGTATTACTGACATTTATCAAAGAATGACAAATGAGATAAAAAAGGATCTTAAGAAAGCTACAATTCTCAAAACGTTAATCAACACGATTATATTAACGTTTATGGGCATTCAAGAGTCATCTCTGGCTGGCAGTGTCTACTACAGAAATTATAGAGCTTAAAAAGCACATAATTTCTTGTCAAATGCTATTTTTTTTTCTACAATAGAGTAGCCGCTTATATAAGAGATGCTTTTGGCATTACACAACATAGCAAGGAGAGATAAATGACATTATTTGACGGCATCACCTTTAAACACCCCGTTTTACGCGTGAATAACCGTGACCACAATATTGATTTTTACAAACGACTAGGATTTAAATTGGTAGTTGAGGAGAACGCCCTTGCTATTTTTTCAGCTAAAAATAAAAAGGCTAGTTTCATCATTGAAGAATCGCCACATCCCCGTACAAGAGCTGTAGAGGGCACTAAAAAGACCAATCAACTGGTCGTTAAACTCCCAAATGCAAACGAGTTATTGGCTGTTTTAGGAAATGGTGTTGTTGTTGAACGTTTGTTTGAAGGCGACAAAGGTTTCGCTTTTGAAACGATTTCTCCAGAAGGTGATCTCTTCTTGCTGCACGCAGAAGACGATGTAGCCACTTTGAAAGAAATTGAGCCAAAGAGCTTCCCTCAAAACGGAGACTTGGCTATCGTTTCAGATTTTCAATTTGAGCAAATCACGCTTAATGTCGCTAATGAAGCTGCAGCACGTGCTTTCTACGACGATGTTTTTGCTGGGGAATTTCTTGTGGATATGCGTTTTGTTCAGGCCAGTGGACCTGATTTGACAGTAAAACCGCATGAAACATGGGATTTGGAGATTTTGGAATGCCAAGTACCCCAAGACTATGATTTGAAACACTTGTCTGATTTTCTAGAACAAAAGGGTCAAGAGGTTTACTTAGACAAAAAAGAAAAAGTCCTTGTGCTTTCAGACCCTAATCGCATTGAAATTTGGTTTACAAAGTGATGGATTTATTAGATATTGTCCATGACCAAATGACACGTCATATTTACAATGGAGCCTCTGTGGCTCTTTTTAAAAATGGTCAGTGGACGGAGCATTACATTGGTACAATTGATGGGAAAACACCTGTTCAACCCAATCGCATTTACGATTTAGCCTCAGTATCAAAAGTTGTCGGTGTGGGAACGGTGATGATTTCGCTTTTGCAGGAGAAAAATTGGGATTTAGACGCCCCTTTGGTGCACTGTTACCCTGATTTTCAGGACAATACGGTGACCTTGCGGCAACTCTTAACCCATGGCAGTGGCATTGATCCTTTTATTCCTAACCGTGATAAGCTAAACGCACAGGAGTTGAAAGCGGCTATCAATCACATTCGAGTGACCGACTCTAAAGCTTTTTTGTACACCGACATTAACTTTTTGCTGCTAGGTTACATGTTAGAATACCAGTTGGGGCAATCCTTGGATGAGATTTTCAAAGAGCTTGTTTTTCAGCCTTTTGGGATGGAAAAGACCAGCTTTGGTCCTGTAAAAGGGGCGGTTCCAACGCTTTCAGGTGTTACGGACGGTATGGTTCATGATCCCAAAGCTAAGGTTTTGGGCCATCACTCAGGTTCTGCGGGCTTGTTTTCAACGGTCAAGGATTTGGAAGTGTTCTGCCAGCATTATTTGACGGACGACTTTACTCGTGGCATTTGGCGTAATTTTAGCAGTACGGCAAAGGAGCGCTCTCTAGCTTGGAACAAGGAAGGGGACTGGTTGGACCATACAGGCTATACTGGACCTTATATCGCCATTAATCGCAAGGAGCAAAAAGCAGCGATTTTTTTGACAAATCGCACCTATGATTACGATGATAGACCGCTTTGGATTGAAGAACGAAAATTGATTTCGCAATGGATTCAGAAACATTTCTAAGTATGTCCGCCTCATAGTTGAGGTGGTTTTTTTGATGATCTTAACAACACAAAAAGCAGCCTTGCCTATCGACAAGACTGCTTTTTTCGGCTCTATAATTTCTGTAGTGGGTAACACCCAGTCAGAAGTTATGGAGCCTTTTCGTGCATAGAAAAAAAGACCCATATGACTTATAATGAAAAGCGACGAAACTACTCATTAGAAAGAATCATATGGAACACTTCAATACTATCACAAAACTACTCGGAATGAAAGACCAAAATATTACTATCAAGGATATTATCGACTGTCAAACACACAAGGAAATTATAGCTTCTCTTGATTACGATGCACCTGATTGTTCGCATTGTAGGGGAAAGATGACTAAATACGACTTCCAGAAAGCCTCTAAAATCTCTTATCTGGACTGTGTCGGCTTCAAGTGTCGAATCCTGCTTAAGAAGCGTCGCTTTCGTTGTTCAAACTGTCGAAAGATGCAAGTCGCTGAGACTTCTCTCGTTAAGAAGAATCATCAAATCCCGACGATCCTCAACCAGAAAATCGCTCAAAAACTCATCGAAAAGACCTCCATGACAAAAATAGCTGAGGAGCTATCCGTATCAACCTCAACTGTCATCCGTATGCTCAATGAGTTTCAGTTTAAAACCAACTTGAATCACCTGCCTACTGTCATGAGCTGGGATGAGTATAGTTTTAAGAAAGGGAAAATGAGCTTTATCGCTCAGGATTTTGATAACAAGAATATCATCGCTATCTTAGATGGACGAACACAGGCAGTCGTCCGCAACCATTTCCTGCGTTATCACAGAAAGGTCCGTGAACGTGTACAATTCATCACTATGGATATGTATAGTCCTTACTAACAGCTGGCCAAACAGCTTTTTCCGCATGCTCAAATCGTTCTCGACCGTTTTCCCCTCGCTTTCTCATTTTTTAAGCTCGGGCTAAAATAGTCCACTGGACTAGTTTACTCCAACATCTTAGTCGTTCTATGAACCGTGTTCGTATCCAAATCATGAACCGATTTGACCGTAAATCAATAGAATATCGAGCTCTTAAACGCTACTGGAAACTGATACAGCAGGATAGTCGCAAGATGAATAACAAGCGATTTTACCGTCCAACCTTTAGAGAACATCTAACAAATAAAGAAATTCGAGATCGACTCATCAGCTATTCAGAAGAATTGAAATGTCATTACGACCTTTACCAGCTCTTACTGTTCCACTTTCAGGAGAAAAACACTGATCACTTCTTTGAGCTCATTGAAGACAATATCATGCTCGTGCATCCAATCTTTCGGACGGTTTTTCGAACCTTCCGAAAGGATAAGAAGAAAGTCATCAACGCCATTACTTTACCTTACTCTAATGCCAAACTCGAAGCTACTAACAATCTGATCAAGGTTATCAAGCGGAATGCCTATGGCTTTAGGAACTTTGAAAACTTTAAAAAACGCATTCTCATCGCTTTGAACGTCAAAAAAGAGAAAACCAATTTGGTTCTCTCTAGATGTTAGCTAGCATCAACCCACTACAGTTGACAATGAGCCCTTTTTTACATATTAGTTTTGAGAAAGAGTTTCAGCGACATCGTCCATTGAAAGTACTTCGTGGAAGACACGTTGAGTCAATTCTGTTTTTTGTTCTTTTGTGAGGTATTTTGTGTTGACACAGTAACCAGAGATACGAACGATAACGTCTTCGCCACTCATGATCTTATCGTAAACGTCTTTAAGGTCCATAACGTTCAAGTTAACGTGTTGACCACCGTTTTCAAAGTAACCATCAAGGATAGTCACAAGGTTATCCACTTGTTCATCGAAGGTCTTACCAAGAGCACGTGGTGATACTTGGGTTGTCAATGAGATACCATCGGCAGCATATGAGAAGTCAAGGCTTGCCAATGAGTTAAGGTTTTGCAACCAACCACCGCGAGCTTTGTTAGATGGGTTAGCACCTGGTGAGAAGAATTCCAATTTAGAAAGGTTCATGCTACCATCTTCGTTCAAGTAAACCCCTTTGTGAACTGGTGAGTTACCTGTTTGTTTAGAGTAAGCAACGTTTGATGTGATGGTAAGAAGTGATACAGTTGCTTCAGCGTCTTTGTAAAGTTTGTGGTTACGAAGACGAGTTGTGTAAGCTTCAATCAACCATTCAGCCAATTCGTTTGAACGAGGGTCATCTTCACCCCAACGAGGGTAATCTCCGATAGTTTCGTAGTCGTAGATGTAGCCATCTTCGTCACGGATTGGTTTAACTGTTGCGTATTTGATAGCTGACAAGGTATCGACAGTATTAGCGAAACCACAGATACCAAATCCCATGTTAGCACGTTGTTTTGTTGGCAAGAATGCCATTTGAACAGCTTCGTAGTTGTATTTATCAGTCATGTAGTGAATGATGTTAAGGGCATCTACGTAAGTATCTGTCAACCAGTCAAGTGATTTTTCAAAGTTGGCTTTGACAGTGTCAAAATCAAGCACATCGTCGCGAACTGGTTCGATATCAAAGACTTTGTAATCTTTGTGAACATCGTCGTAACCGCCGTTTAGACCAGTAAGAAGGGCTTTAAGGACGTTTACACGTGCGCCGAAGTATTGGATGTTGTGGCGTTGTTCTTCGTTTTCTGGGTCAAGTGGTGACACACAGCATGAGATACATGACATTTCACCATATCCGTCTTTTGCCATTGTTGTCACACCTTCGTATTGGATAGAAGAGTGTTTGTGTGACATCTTCATGCAGTAGCGACGGAAAGCGTATGGCAATTTATCTGTCCAAAGAACAGTCAAGTTTGGTTCTGGAGCGTTACCGATGTTATCAAGAGTGTTCAAGAAACGGTAGTCCATTTTTGTAACACGGTGGCGTCCGTCAGCACCCATACCAGCCATAGAAGTTGTGATGAATGTTGGGTCACCAGAGTAAAGTTCGTCATAAGCTTTGGTACGAGCAAATTTTACGGTACGAAGTTTCAATACGAAATCATCAACAAATTCTTGGATTTCAGATTCTGTAAATGTACCACGAGCAAGGTCACGTTCTGCGTAAATATCAAGAACGATGGGCACACGTCCAAGAGAAGTAGCCGCACCGTTAATCACACGACAAACAGCCATGAAAGCAATGTTTGTCCATTGGATAGCTTCTTTGACGTTCATCGCAGGTCGGCGAACATCGACACCGTAAAGGTCACCCAATTTAATGACTTCACCAAGGGCTTGGTATTGCAAGTTAACTTCTTCACGAAGGCGAATTGATTCTTCATCAATTTCTGTAATCGCGTTCCAGTCGTTTGCTTTTTCTTTCATCAAGTAGTCTGCTCCGTAGAGGGCAAGACGTGCGTAAACACCGATGATACGACCACGAGAGTATGCATCAGGAAGTCCAGTTACAGTGTGGGCGTGACGGGCACGGCGGATATTAGATGTGTAAGCACGGAAGATACCATCGTTTACAGTTGTCACGTGTTTTGTGAAAATTTCATGAACAGCTGGGTCTGGTTCATAACCGTGTTCTTTAAGAGCTGTTTCTGCCATGCGGATACCGCCTTTAGGCATGAAGTTCAATTTGAACAACTCGTCGTTTTGAATACCGTAAATCAACTCATCTTCTTTTGAGATGTATCCAGCAGGGATATCAGCGATTGATGTTGGACGTGTATCCATTGGGAAACGCGTTTCTTCGTAATGTGCTTTTGTTTCTTCAACGATTTTTTTCACTTTGAGTGAACGTTCAGTCGCAGGTGCCAAGAAACTTTCGTCACCATCATATGGGGTATAGTTGGCTTGTACGAAACGAGAAATACTAGCTTTTTCTTTCCAGTCAGTACCTTTAAAGCCTTCCCAAGCTTTTTCAAAAACATCTGTAGTAGTCTTAACAGTCGCCATAATAAGAGATCTCCTTAAATTCTAGTAACAAGTCTTCTGTTACATTTACAAATATAGTTTAACATATGGTAAGCGTTTTCTAAAGGGGAGATCAGCGAATTATGTGAGAATCTTTACTAGTACAGTTGAATAATACGAATAAACTGTACTAAAAAAGCTAAAATAACCGAAAAAACCTAAAAATTGGTATAATAAATGGAGAAAGGATACCTTAATGCTGATTTTCCCTTTAATCAATGACACCTCTCGAAAAATTATTCATGTTGATATGGACGCTTTTTTTGCTTCGGTGGAGGAGCGTGATAATCCTAATTTGAAGGGGCACCCTGTCATTATTGGGGCAGACCCTAGGAAAACAGGCGGTCGTGGGGTCGTGTCAACTTGTAATTACGAGGCTAGAACGTTTGGCGTGCATTCTGCCATGTCCTCAAAAGAAGCTTACGAGCGTTGCCCGCAAGCCATTTTTATTTCTGGTAATCATCACAAATACCGTCAAATTGGGCTGCAGATTCGGGCTATTTTTAAGCGTTACACGGATTTGGTAGAGCCTATGTCGATTGATGAGGCTTATCTGGATGTGACGCATAATAGACTGAACATCAAGTCAGCGGTTAAGATTGCTAAAATGATTCAGTATGACATTTGGCAAGAGCTTGGTTTAACGTGTTCGGCTGGGGTGTCTTATAATAAATTCTTGGCTAAATTGGCATCGGATTTTGAAAAACCAAGGGGATTGACCTTGATTTTGCCAGAAGATGCTCAAGATTTTCTAAAACAGTTGCCTATTGAAAAATTTCATGGTGTGGGGAAGCGTTCGGTGGATAAGCTCCATCACATGGGCGTTTACACGGGCGAGGATTTGCTGGGCTTGTCTGAGATGACCTTGATTGACCTTTTTGGGCGTTTTGGCTACGATTTGTATCGAAAAGCAAGAGGCATTTCCAATGCACCTGTGCAACCCAATCGCATTCGCAAATCGGTTGGGAGTGAGAAAACCTATGGCAAATTGTTGTATGATGAAGCCAGTATTCGCTCAGAGATTGCCAAAAATGCGCAGCGCGTGTCTGACAACCTCAAGAAAAATCAAAAATTGGGGCGCGTGATTGTCTTAAAAGTGCGTTATTCAGATTTTTCGACCTTGACCAAACGCATGACGCTGGACGTGGCGACAGATGATGCCAAAACGATTAGTCAAATGGCTCAAGCTATTTTTGACCAGCTGGAAGAGTCTTCAAAAGGCATACGTCTTTTAGGTGTCACGGCAACTCAACTAGAAAATACAAGCGAGTCCATTGCCCTCCATCTTTAAATAGAAAAAAGCCACTTAATAGCAGTGGCTTTTCTGATGGTGTGATGTACTTAGTTGACTTCAACTGCGTCGTCGCGGTACAAGAGTTGGATAGCTTTGTTGTAAACATAGCCATAAAGCACCAAGAAGATAATAGGAAATAAAAAGAGTGTGATGCTAAGTGAATCCCCCAAGACAACTGCTAAGATGATAATAGCAACGTTATAGACAACAGTGTAGCCCAAGGCAATACGGTAAGGCATCAAGCTAGGTACGTTTTCTTTGATTTTGGCAAGGTTCCTAAAAGCCAGATAAGCCACAACAACGTTAGTCACCAAAGCAACGATGTAGATAATGGGATACCAAATATTACTTGCAGCGACCAGGGTTTGATAAACCTCAGTATCCACAGTTTTCTTTAGTTCATCTAAATTATTGCTGATGGCAAAGTAGCTGACAATACCTGAAATCTTGCCGATAGCGGCGAGTACATTTATCCAAGCGATGAACAATGTCCAAGAACGCAAGGACTGACGTAATTTTTCATAAGAAACCATACCAAACCTCCAAAATATCAAATTATACTAATGTCATAATACAAATTATTATACCATAAATTGAAGCGTTGTAAATAGCCTTCTGCCAAGTCATGAGAGTTCATGAGATAACCCCCAGCCGAAAGTAGGTCTGGGGGGTTAGTGTTAGGATTTGAAAAAACGTTCGATGTCGGCTGTTGTCAAGCCAATCATGGGGTCGATGAAAGGGATATTTTTCTCTGTCAGGCGATAGGCTTGAGTTTCTTGCTCCACTTGGTTGTCAATGTCCAAGGTTAACTGAATCTGTTCTTCGACAGCGGTGTCTGCGGGAACAGCGACATTTTGGTAATTTTGATCTTCGGGTGTAGCTGTTTCTTGTGGTGTTTCTACCTGTTTTTCAGCTGTTTCTTGCGCTAGATTATCGTTGCTAAAACGCTGCACAAGATAAGTTTTGCGCTTATCACCTTCATTTTTGATGGCATAATCAAAGGCGGCAAGTTCTCCTAGCATCACCAATTTACTCTTGGAACGTGTAATGGCGGTGTAGATGAGGTTGCGTTGTAGGAGGCGGCGACTTTGATGTGTAATTGGCAAAATAACCACCTGAAATTCACTCCCTTGCGATTTGTGGATAGACATGGCGTAGGCAAGGGTGATTTTGTGCCATTCGTTGCGAGGGTAAATGACCTCATTACCGTCAAAGGACAAATAGAGTTCGTCTTGCTTGGATTCGGTGTATTTGGCGGGAATTAAATCTGTGATGTAGCCGATGTCGCCATTAAAGACATTTAGCTCGGCATCGTTAATAAGGTGGAGAATTTTATCTCCTTTACGAAAACTCATCTCACCAAACGCAAAATCTTGCTGATTGTCCAAGGGATTGAGCAAGTCTTGGATAATGGTGTTGAGACGGTTAATCCCTGCGGCACCACGGTACATGGGTGCTAAAATCTGAATTTCCTGCGGGTTGATACCACTTTTAACAGCAGATTGGACAATCTTGGCAATCATATCAGGAATGTAGGTAGCACTGGCTTCAAAATAAGAGCGGTCAGGCTTTTTTTGTGTGAAATCGGCAGGCAATTGGCCTTGTCGCATTTGGTTAGCAAGCGTGACAATGGTCGAATCCTCAGATTGTCTAAAGATTTTGGTGAGGGCAAGTTGGGGGAGTGTGTCAATTTTTAACAAGTCAGAAAGCACTTGTCCTGGACCAACAGACGGTAGCTGGTCGCTATCCCCAACGATAATGACCTGAGTTGTTGAAGCAATGGCACTAAAGAGTTGATTAGCTAGCCAAGTGTCCACCATAGAAAATTCGTCAATGATAATCAAATCACAATCCAAATAATCGTCCATGGCTTGGTAGTCGTTGTCACCATTTAATCCTAAGTGACGGTGAATGGTTGCACTGGGGAGGCCAGTTAATTCATTCATTCGTCGTGCGGCTCGTCCTGTCGGTGCTGCTAAGATAATAGGAATGTCTGTTTTATTGAGGTCAATGCGGTGGAGCTGCGCATAAGCAGCAATCAAGCCGTTGATAACCGTGGTTTTTCCAGTCCCTGGCCCACCTGTCAAGATAAATACCTTGCTTTGCAAAGCTTCTTGAATAGCCTTGCGTTGGACTTGGTCATAAGAAATAGCAAAATCTTCCTCAACAGCTGCGATTTCTTCTTGAATGTCATCGTCCGAAAAAGTATTTTCCAAAGGGGTGTCAAGGATACGTGTCAGATGCTTTTTAATACCAGCTTCGGCATAAAAAAGGCTACTGTCAAAAATCTTGGTGCTAATGTTTTGCACCTTGTCTTCTGTGATGAGTGTTGACAATTCTTGAGCGACAGCTGCGGGGTCCAATTCGACAGGGCGTGCTTCTTCGAGAGTGGTAATGGCTTGTTCTAACAAATCTCGTGCTTCCACATAGGTGTCGCCTCGTTCCATAGAAGTTTCAAAAAGGGTGTGCACAAGTGCTGCTCGAAAACGTTGTGGTGCGTTTGCCTCAATGCCCAATTCTTCTGCCAGTTGATCTGCAATCTTAAAACCAACTCCTTGAATATCCTCAACCAGTTGGTAGGGATTTTCTTGGATAATTTCCAAACTGTCTTCTTTATAATGATTGAAAATATCAACGGCAACACGATTGGTTAAGCCGTATTCGGCCAGTTTGGCTAAAATCTGCTCTGTTCCATAATGCAGTTTTAGACGAGCTAAAAAACGGTCCTTGGTTTCCTTAGACAAACCAGCAATGTTGTCTAATCGGCTAGGGTCGTCCAAGATATGATCAATGGTATTGTCACCGTAAAGTTGCACAATCTTCTCAGCCGTTTTTCGACCAATGCCTTTAAATTGGGCACTTGAGAAGTATTTGATCAAGCCAGAAGAAGTGGGTTTGGCACGCTCGTAACGTGAGGCCTTTAGTTGCTCCCCGTATTTTGGGTGCTGGGTTAACTCGCCCCAAAAGGTGTAGTCCTCGCCTTCAGCAATATCAGCCATCGTCCCCGTCACGATAATCTCAGGTTCATCAAAATCCGCATCGGTATCCTCGATACTCATCAAGACAATCCTAAAAAAGTTGCTAGCATTTTCGAAAATGACTCGCTCAACCGTGCCAGAAAAAAAGTATTCCATGAAAAGTCTGTCCTCATTATTTTTGTTTTAGTGTCATTTGCTTGTTCAGAATGGCTTTATTATACCATTTCTTTGTTAAAGGAAAAACAAAAACAAGGCTAGAGTTTTTTCTAGCCTTGTGCGTTTATTCAATAAATCCGATTTTTGAAAGTGGCCAGAAGCGGAATTTGACTTCGCCAACAATGGATGATTTCGGAAAAGTTCCGACTTCACGGCTGTCTTTCGATACGATGCGGTCATCTCCCATGAGATAGTACTCGCCTTTTGGCACTTTAACGGTAAATTCAGTATTGCCATCGCTATCCGTAGTAAAGGCGTCTGCTTTCTCAGCCAACTCTTGGAAGAGCGAATTATAGGCATAAATGTCTTGGAGTTGGTCGTCATCAAAGGCTTGTTTGTACTCATCAAGGTATTTTTCATCGACTTCTTTACCGTTGATGTAAAGCGTGTCATCATTGTAAGTGATCGTATCACCAGGCATCCCGATGACACGTTTAACGATTTCCTTGGTTTGTCCGTCCTCAGTTTCCTTAGCCACAACAATATCAAAACGGTTGATTTTCGTGTGGTCAAGGACAATCAAGCGTTCTCCATCTGCTAAGGTTGGGTCCATTGAGTGCCCATCGACTTTGACAGGCTGCCAAAGGAATAAGCGACTAAGACCTAGCACCAAAACAAAGAGGATAAAAGGTCCCCATTCTTTAAGAAATTTCATAATGCTTCCTCAATTTCCTTTCCGTAATAGCTCTTGAGCTTTTTTTGTATTTGCAAAATGCAGTTTAGCTGTTTCTGCTAAACCAGCCATTCCATGCGTTTTTAAGATCTGACTGGCAATAAAGTCGGACTTTTGCCCTGCCCCACTTGGCAAGGGATAGCCGATTTTTTGGCTGAGCTGGTCTAAATAGTCCAAAAATAAATCTCTTGCAATAATCGAGCTGACCGCCACCGCCAAATACTCGCCTTCAGCCTTTTCTTCTAGTGTCAAGGGATTGTCAAATTGGTTGACTTCTTGCTTGACATATTTTTGATAGTTTTGTTGGCTGGTAAAAGCATCGATGACGATTTTTTGCGGTTTGAAGCCGTCTTTTAGTAGTAAATAAATAGCTTGATTGTGTAAAGCTACCTTGACAGAAACAGCATTGTACTGTTTGCCAGCTCCCACGACCTGATTGTATTTTTTAGGAGATAGGAGGAGAGCGCGGTGGGGAATTTCTTGCTTGAGAATAGGAGCGATTTTGCGAATATTGGCATCGGTCAATCGTTTGGAGTCATCCACTCCTAGTTTTCTAAGCAGGGCGTGTTTGTCAGGAGTGACAAAACTAGCCACAACTGCCAAGCCCCCAAAGTAAGAACCGTTGCCCACCTCATCTGACCCGATGAGGGCTAGTTTTTGCCCTGCGGGTGCTGTTTGGATGGATGCGTCAGGCGCTTGATAGCCAAAATATTTAGCGACTTCCTCAGCTTTTTCACCTTGAAAGACGACCTTTCCTGACGTGTAAACTGAAATCATCACCTTATCTACTTTGGCTGCAAATGTGATATAGGGATTTTTACTGGCAACTTGCTGGCTATTAAATGTTTTTATAAGTTTCTGCAAAGCTGCCCCTTTTAAAGTTATAACAACTGTACTCATAGTCCCATTTTATCATAAAACCAAAGGCTATGCTCAAATAGATAGCCAAAGTCTTGTTTTTTCTCCTAGTATTTTACGAAATGGCTATTTTACGGTATAATGTTAAGGAGGTGACTATATGAAAAGTAAAAATCGGTATAAGTTTGTTTTTGGAGAAAAAACAATTACCTTGACGACAGATCAAGATAATCTCTTTATGGAAGAAGTCGAAAGAGTTGCAAAAGAAAAATACGCTGCTATTAAAGAAAAATTACCCCAAGCTGATGATGAAATGGTTGCTATTTTAATGGCTATCAATTCCCTTTCAACTCAGCTTAGCCGTGAAATAGAAGTTGAAAAAATGGAGAAAGAGTTAATGGCGCTTCGCTCGGAAACGATTGTTGACATCAAGGAGAAAGCCAGTAAATCAGACGCTAACGAGGATTAAGTATGATATCTGCTATTCTTCTAATCGTTTTTATTTGGCAGTTTTACATTGGGTATGCGCGCGGAATTGTTCTGCAAACCTACTACCTTGTGGCTAGTGTGTTGTCGCTTGTTATTGCGGGGCAGTTCTATCAACCCTTGGCAGATAAGCTGACCTTGTGGCTTCCCTATGCCAATGCGGTTCAAGGCGCGACCATGGCGTTTTGGCGGGATGTGCCTCTCTTTGATTTGGACCAAGTTTATTATGCAGGGGCTGCCTTTACCGCTATTTACAGTCTAGCTTATCTGACTTTTCGTTTGCTGGGTGTTTTTGTTCATTTGGCACCTGTTAATCGTTGGGACAATGTTGGTGCTAATGTCGTGAGCGGTGTTTTTTCGGTGCTGGTTACGATGATGTTTTTCAGCTTGGTTTTGACCTTGCTGGTAACCGTTCCATTGAGTTTAGTGCAAAATACCCTCTCAGGCAGTGGATTGGTCCGATTTTTAGTGGACTCTTTTTACCCATTTGTCAACAGTATCAAAGATTTGTGGGCAGGGTCTGTTTTGAATTAACAAAGGGCTTTAGCCCTTATTTTTATAGGATAAGAAAGCATGAATACAAGAATTTTAGAACAGTTAGAATTTGATAAAGTCAAGCAACTTTTCGAAGGTTACTTGCAAACCGAGCAAGGGCAAGAGGAGTTGCACAAATTAGAACCAATGACAGAGGCTGACCGTATCTTGCGTTCTTTTGATGAAATGTCAGATATGGAGCAGATTTTCATTGAACATCATTCCTTTGGTATGGGCAGTTTGCGTGATGTTTCTGAGAGCATGCGCCGTCTGGAATTAGAAGCAGATGTTAACATTTCAGAAATCATCGATATCAAGAAGGTCTTGCAAGTGTCTGCAGAGGTCAAACATTTTTACAATGATTTGGAAAATGTCGAGTTGACAGCTCTAAATACCTTATTTGATAAGCTTGAACTGCTTCCAAGTTTACAGGGAAGTTTACAGGCTATCAACGATGGCGGGTTTATTGAAAACTTCGCCAGTGCTGAATTGGGCAGGATTCGTCGTCAAATCAATCACAGTGAGAGTCGTGTGCGTCAGATTTTGCAAGATATTTTGAAAAAACAAGCTGACCATTTGACAGAAACCTTGCTTGCTAGCCGTAATGGCCGTGCGGTTTTGCCTGTGAAAAATACCTACCGCAACCGTATTTCTGGGGTTGTGCATGATATTTCAGCATCTGGAAGCACAGTTTATATTGAGCCACGCGCTGTGGTGCAATTAAACGAAGAAATCACACAATTGCGCGCTGACGAACGCCACGAAATGGCACGTATTTTACGCGAATTGTCCAATATGCTTCGCCCGCATACCCAAATCATTCGCAACAATGCTTGGGTGCTAGGGCATTTGGACTTTGTGCGCGCCAAATTCTTATTTATGCAAGAGCGTCGCGCTGTGGTGCCACAATTATCAAGCGATAAGACCGTTCAACTCTTGCAAGCCCGTCACCCACTCTTGCTCAATCCTGTTGCCAATGACCTTCATTTTATGCAGGAATTGACGATTATAGTCATCACGGGTCCCAATACAGGTGGTAAGACAGTTATGTTGAAAACCTTGGGCTTGGCACAATTGATGGCACAATCAGGTTTGCCGATTTTAGCCGATAAAGGCAGCAAGGTTGCTATTTTCAAGGAAATTTTTGCAGATATTGGTGATGAGCAATCTATCGAGCAGAGCTTGTCAACCTTTTCAAGCCACATGACCAATATCGTTAGTATTTTAGACCAAGCTGATAAAGATAGCCTTGTTTTGGTCGATGAATTGGGTGCTGGTACGGACCCACAAGAAGGGGCTAGCCTAGCCATGGCGATTTTGGAGCACTTGCGTTTGTTGGAAGTCAAAACCATGGCAACCACCCACTATCCAGAGTTAAAAGCCTACGGCATCGAAACGGATTTTGTTGAAAATGCAAGCATGGAATTTGATACGGACACACTCAGTCCAACCTACCATTTCATGCAAGGGGTTCCTGGACGTTCAAACGCCTTTGAAATTGCTCGCCGTCTTGGTTTGGCAGAAATTATTGTCAATGAAGCAGAGCGATTGACGGATTCAGATACCGATGTTAACCGCATCATCGAACGTTTGGAAGCTCAGACGCGTGAAAGCCGCAAACGCCTGGACCACATCAAAGAAGTGGAGCAAGAAAATCTCAAATTCAACCGTGCTGTCAAGAAGCTTTACAATGAATTTTCACACGCCAAGGACAAGGAGTTGGAAAAGGCCAGCGTCAAAGCACAGGAAATTGTAGACAAAGCGATGGCAGAAAGCGAAGCTATTCTCAAAAATCTGCATGAAAAAGCACGCTTAAAACCACATGAAGTCATCGAAGCCAAAAGCCAGCTGAAAAAATTGGCGCCTGAGGTTGATTTGTCTAAAAATAAGGTTCTCAAGAAAGCCAAGAAATTACGCGCGCCGCGCGTGGGTGATGATATCATCGTGACGGCTTACGGACAACGGGGTACTTTGACCAATAAAGTCAAAGATGGCAAATGGGAAGCTCAGATTGGCTTGATTAAGATGACTTTGAAAGAGGACGAATTTACCCTTGTCAAAGTCCAAGAGGAAGCTCAAAAACCGAAGAAAAAACAAGTCAATGTGGTTAAGAAAAGCCAAAAAAGCACAGGACCGCGTGCTAGATTGGATTTGCGAGGCAAACGTTACGAAGAAGCCATGCAAGAATTGGATGAGTTTATCGACCAAGCCTTGCTTAATAATATGGCGCAGGTGGACATTATTCACGGTATCGGAACGGGTGTTATCCGTGAGGGTGTTACCAAATACCTTCGCCGTAACAAACACGTGAAATCATTTGGATACGCTCCGCAAAACGCAGGCGGTAGCGGTTGTACCATTGCTAATTTAGGTTAAACAAAAAAATCTCTCTAACGGCATCGCTAGGGAGATTTTGTGATGATTAAAAAAGAAAGAGCAATGCCCCGCAAGCAAGTCCGATGAGAAAACCTGCCGTGACATCGCGTGGATAGTGGACGCCCCCAAGCACACGGCAAAAAGTTAAAAGGAGGGACAGAAGTAAGCAGATGCTGCCCAAGATGATATTCAGTCGTAAGACAGCCATGCTGATAATGGTCGCTGAAAAAACGTGACGGCTTGGAAAAGATTGCCCCTTGGTATTTTTAGCAATCAAAGGAGTAATGGCCCATGCCTCGTAGGGACGTGGGACGTTGAGGCGTTTTCTAATGACGGACACCAGCACAAAAGCAAGAGCTGGGATAAGGATAAAAGCCATTAGACGCTTGGGAGCTTGCCACCAAAGATAGATAAGTAAGATAGGATAGATGAGGTACATTATCTTGGTGACGAGGCTATTGCTTAAGCGTAAGCAGCGAATGGATGCGGGTCTTTTTCGGATAGGTTGCGTTAGCCGTTGGTAAAAATCTGCGTAATCTTTCATGGTTTGTCCTTAATTGAGATGATAATAGCATTATATCACGGAAAACGTAGCAATTACTTGTCAAACGCTAAAGTTTCCCGTAAAATAGGCACATAGACTATTAGAAAAGGAAAAAAGAACTGACGTCTTGGCAGTTCTCGGTAAGATTATGGCACATATCGTGACAGATGCAACATTTGAAGCAGAAACAAACGAAGGGCTTGTCCTAGTGGACTTTTGGGCAACTTGGTGTGGTCCATGCTTGATGCAAGCCCCAATTTTAGACCAATTATCAGAAGAAATCGATGAAGATGTTCTTAAAATCGTTAAAATCGATGTGGACGAAAACCCAAATACCGCACAAGAATTTGGTATCATGTCAATCCCAACCTTGTTATTCAAGAAAGATGGCAAAGTGGTTAAACAAGTAGCTGGGGTTCACACCAAAGAACAAATCAAAGACATCGTCGCAGAATTAAGCTAATCATAAAAGTCGGGATTTTCCTGACTTTTTTTGTTCATATGGCTTGATTTAGAGTGCACTCAAAGGATTATAATAACGGTGTCAATCAAATAGAAAGTGTTTTCACACTTTTGGCGCTTACTCGTTTGGGACGCGGATAAGTGAGCGTTTTGTCCCAATATCAATATTAAGAAAGGAGGGGCTCACTTGTCATCATGTTGATGGCAAGCAAAGCCTGTATTTACAATGAAAACTGCCATTTTTGAAAAAGCTGGTCTGATGACTATTGAAGAGGTACCAAAACCACAATTACAAGCCGATGATGATGTCATTATCAAAGTCGTTCGTGCTTGCGTGTGTGGTTCTGACCTCTGGGCTTATGCCAATGGAGATAAAAAAGCAGCGCATTCGGTCAATTCAGGTCATGAAGCGCTTGGTATTGTCGAAGAAGTTGGCCCTGCCATTACTACTGTTCAACCTGGTGATTTTGTCATCGTGCCATTTACTCACGGTTGTGGGGAATGTGATGCTTGCCGTGCTGGTTTTGACGGAACGTGTGATAACCACCCTGGCTATACAAACTGGTCTTCTGGTTTCCAATCAGAATATGTTCGCTTCCACTATGCTAACTGGGCTTTGATTAAAATCCCTGGGTAACCGTCTGATTATTCAGAAGGTATGGTGAAATCACTCCTTACTTTGGCTGATGTTATGCCAACAGGTTATCATGCTGCGCGTGTTGCTGACGTTAAGCCAGGCGACAAGGTCGTTGTTATCGGTGATGGTGCCGTTGGTCAATGTGCGGTTATTGCGGCCAAAATGCGCGGGGCTTCTCAGATTATCTTGATGAGCCGACATGAGGACCGTCAGCAAATGGCTTTGGCTTCAGGTGCTAATGCTGTCGTTGCTGAACGTGGCGAAGAAGGTATTGCCAAGGTGCGTAACATTCTCGGTGGTGGTGCGGATGTTGCTCTAGAATGTGTTGGTACGGAAGCAGCTATTGACCAAGCTCTGGGAGTTCTCCACAACGGCGGTCGTGTTGGTTTTGTGGGTGTGCCCCATTACGATAATCGCCCACTTGGTTCAACCTTTTCACAAAACATTATCATCGGTGGTGGTTCAGCTTCTGTGACAACCTACGATAAGCAAATTCTTCTCAAGGCTGTTCTTGACGGGGATATCAATCCAGGCCGTGTCTTTACCCACACTTATTTTCTAGATGATATCAACCAAGCCTATCAAGATATGCGTGACCGCAAAGCCATTAAATCAATGCTAGTCATGGATTAAGTAGTTTCATTCAAAAAAATCCCTCATTTCCACCCCACAAGTCATTTCGTTTACGAATAAATAAGTGGGAGGTATGATATGAGGGCTTTTCTTGTTTTAGGGTTATTGACATTAGCAGGCAGATGGTTTTTCTGCCGTGATAAAAAAGGCATTTCTGACAATATCCAATTCATCACCTTGCATGAATTGCTTAATAAAATGGATATGAAAGAAACGTTTTTGTTGTTTATCGGACGCTTGGAACAGGCTGAAACCCAAAGAGGTTTGGACCGTTTGGGACAGATGAACCAAACCGTTTATTTCTTAAATGTGAGTGAGATGGATGCTGTGCTTTATCAGGAATTTGCCAAGGTTTATCGCATTCAAGCGGCAACCCATTTTGCTCAGTTTAATGGCAAGCACCAGTTTGTGACGGCTAATGCCCTGACAGTTGATTTGGCGTATTTTAACTATCTTTAAATCTCCATTGGTTTGCTTTACGGTTTCTATAAGTAAACGTTTAGGTTTCATTAAGCTAGACCGCTTATACTATAATCATTCCTAATAAACTTTCTTTTTCATAGCAGTGGCTTTAATCACTGATTGAAGTTATTGTTTGGTGGGTGATAGGTATCCTAGCCTAGAACTCCCATAAATCTCCTAATGCACCTCAACGCTTGGCGTTGAGGTTTTTTGTGTTTATTGGGTCTTTTTAGACGTCAAATAGTTTTCTAATAATTTTTTCTGTGGGGTTGCCATGGGATAGTCGCTCAAAGCGTCTTTTTTCACCCAGCGCAGTTCTTTGCCTTTCGTCAATTGTGGTGAAGCGACGGTGCCTTCAATCAATGTGACGGTCCACTTTCGGTGGCTAAAGGTATGTTTAACAGGCGTGAAAGTGGCCGTACTCCAAGTTGGGTGTATGTGGTAACCTTCTTCAAAGTCTGCCTTTTTATCAGTTTGTTGGTCAGGCATTTCCAAGATAGGAAAAGACCAAAAGCCTCCTAGCAATCGTTCCTCGGTGTTTTTTTCCATGAGAAATTCCCCGTCAGCATTTCGGATGACAAAAGCAGTCAAATCAAGCGGTTTAGGCTTTTTCTTAGGCAATTTAATGGGGTATTTGTCATAGGTACCGTTTAGGTAAGCCGCACAGAAAAAGCGAATTGGTGATTCATGTGGTCGTGGGTTTTTGGCAGATTCAATGTCGGTTCCCAAATCCATCAAAGCTTGGTTAAAGTCCCCAGGACGGTCAGGGTCAATGAGTTTTTCCATCACAGCTTGAAAAATCTTCCGATTTTTAGGGTCACCGATATCGTAGTTAATTTCAAAAAGCCTAGCCATCACGCGCATCACGTTGCCATCCACAGCTGGTTCAGGCAGACCAAAAGCAATACTTGCAATAGCTCCAGACGTGTAAGGTCCAATTCCTTTCAAAGAAAGAATGTCCTTGTGGTTGGCTGGAAACTGCCCGCCAAATCGCGTCATGATATCCTGTGCAGCTGCTTGCATATTGCGGACACGAGAATAATACCCCAGTCCTTCCCAAGCCTTCAAGAGCTTTTCTTCAGGAGTGTTTGCCAGACTTTCAATGGTGGGAAACCAATCTAAAAAGCGCTTGTAGTAGGGAATAACCGTGCGGACCTGTGTCTGTTGTAGCATGATTTCAGACACCCAAATCGCGTAAGGGTCCTTGGTTCGTCGCCAAGGCAAATCCCGTTTTTCTTGGTCGTACCAAGCCAACAAAGTGCGGCGAAAGGACAAAATGGTATCATCCTCCCACATCTCAATACCGTAATCTTTTAAATCAATCATGCCTTTATTGTATCAAAGTTTTTAGGTGGATAGTAGCAAAAGCGACTTATCGAAAAAAATAGACAAAAAAAGCAGCAAAATTCTTGACAATTGTAATCGGTTACATTATAATAAAAGTGTAAAGAAGGATGACAGATAAAACAAGATAAGGAGGTAATGATTCTTATGTTGAAACATCATGTCGCTCGGTATAAAAACGGAGATTAGTCTCCAACTTGGATTTAGGTAGGCAGGGATAACCTTATGAAGGTGGTGGACTATATGAGGTTTAATCTAGGACGCTATAAAAATGGTGATTAATCACCCTAATCGTAAACGAGAAATCTTGTAACAAAGTACATTGGAGGGATGCCTTATGTTGATGGTTAATGTAGGACGTTATAAGAATGGAGATCAATAACGGCATAAAACGACGTTATTTCTAAAGGGAGTGGTGCCATATTTTAGAAGAAATGGTGTTGGAAGCAGACGATTAGATACAGCTAGATGGAAAAAGCGACCGGTTGACTTTTTCGCTAGTAACAATAGTAATCGATAGGGCTTCTAATCATATTGCTTCCATGTTTGATAAGACAAAAGATAGATATGAAAGCAATTCATGTTAGGAGTTTTAAAGTAGAGCAAGTTAAGCCAAAGTGGCGACGAGTCAATCGCTCTTTTCGGATTAACAAACATTAGTAGGAGTGAGTCCAATGTAAAATGAGGCTTCTGATTTGAAAGAACCCACGGAGGTGCAATATGATGAAGATGAATGTAGGCCGTTATAAAAACGGTGACAATTAACTCTAGTGTACTCCCATGACAACTCTATGAGATATAAATAACCCTAAAAAAGCAATAGTGAAAATCACTTATTGATGACAATAACTTAAAAACGTTGACTAAAGAGCATTCTAGCTACTTTCTAGAGTGCTTTTTTTGATGCTATCAAAGAAAAGTCTAGAAAAGCAAAATAGCAGTTCTAGTCTTTTTCTTTTGCGGGGCTTTTGTGATACCATAATAGAGATAATAACTGATCTTTGACAAGTACAAGGTGCAGTTCGTTCGTTTTTATGTTAGAATATTTCTGATACACCTAACAGATTTGTTAAGGACAGCTAACTTTTTCAATTGGTTTAAGGTAAGAAGGTATGGATACAGTATTTACGAATAGAAATAAGATTAGGCTAATACTATTAGCGCTTGTTATGGCTATTCTAGTTGGTTTAGGCGCTATTGTGTTGCATGATCTTTTTGATTTTCTTTGGGAAGACATTTTACACACCGTGCCAGCGCTGCAACGTAGCGGCATTGTTTTGGTTTCTGGTTTGCTAAGTGCTTTGGGGTGGTATTTTCTTCAGAGGCAAGGAAGACGTCTAATTCCTTTGAAAAAGCAAATTTCACCTCAATCAGAAATAGAAGAATATCCCCCTTTTTGGCGACAATTAGGGCATTTGTTTTTGCAAGTTATCACGGTTGGTATGGGGGCGCCTGTTGGTAAAGAAGTGGCTCCGCGTGAATTAGGGAGTTTGTTCTCAACGCATTTGGTTAGAAAAATTCCGCTAGATAGTGACCAGCGTTCGGTTTTGGTGGCGAGTTCGGCGGCAGCAGGTTTAGCAGCCATTTACCAAATTCCTTTTGCCAGCTTGATATTTGTCTTTGAAGTGCTTGGCATTCCTTTGACGGCTATAAATGTGGTGGTGGCTTTCATCACGACTTATGGAGCGACAGCTATTGCCCACTTGAGAATTAGCGATGCACCGCTTTACCATGTCAATCCTCAGCCTGTGACTTGGGTGACTTTTGTGGTGACGGTTATTTTAACCTTTGCGACCATACCTGTGGCGCGTTTGTTTAGCCGTATTAGTAAACACGCCAGCCAAAATCGCACCAAAGATAGTCGCATTTTATGGCAATTGCCTTTGGTTTTTGTCCTTCTTGCTGTGCAAAGTTATCGTTTTCCAGAATTGCTGGGGAATGGGGCACCTTTGGTGCAAGCTGGATTTGACAGCTTGAATTTGCCTGATGCCTTGGTTTTATTTACATGTAAATACGCCATTGTCTTACTCTGCTTGAGATTTGGGTCTTACGGTGGGACAATGACGCCATCGATTTCACTGGGAGTTGCTTTTGGAGAGGTGGTGTGCTTGGTGGCTGCTCTTTTTGGTTTTAATGACCCATCTCAAATCTATCTAGCCGTTGCTGCTTGTAGTTTCTTGGGAATTACCATGAATGCACCGCTAACAGCAGGCATGATTGTCTATTCTTTTATTGGTTTTCCAAAAACCTATCTCTTTCCTGTTTTGTTAAGCATTGGCTTGTTGCTGCTTATCAAATGCCGTAGAGATGCCAGTAAGGATACTGAATCAGAAACCTTTATCCCTTTACCTGACGGTTCACAATTGCATTATCAGATTGTCGGTGAGGGCGAAACCTTAGTCTTTTTACACGGTAATAACGGCAATTACCATTACTTTAGCAAACAAATTCCTTATTTCTCTCAAAAATACCAGTTGGTTTTGTTTGACAGCAGAGGTCATGGGCAATCGACTAATGAAAAGGCGGTCAATTCCTTTGATTTGATGGCAGATGATATTGCTTATGCGCTGAAGGAATTGGGCATCGACAAGGCTACTTTCATTGGTTATAGTGACGGGGCAAACTTGGCTTTGACTATTGCTTTGAAATACTCTGACTTGGTGACAGGTTTGGTCTTAAATGCTGGAAACATTCGCCTGTATGGTGAGAAATGGTATGCTGGATTGTCCACACACGTTTTGTATAGTGTGATGAAGCGTTTGTTGCCGTATTTCCCACAATTGGAAAATTATATGATAAATATGCGTTTGATGATGGAGGATATGCCTATTCATCTGAATGATTTAGCTCGTGTTACCGTTCCATCCTTGGTCTTGATTGGTGGATGGGACTTGATTTCTTATGAGCATTCGCTTGAAATTGCTAATCATCTTGGTAATGGTCATTTGGTTTCAGTACCATTTCGTCTGCACAATATGGCTTACCTCAGTCCCAAACGTTTTAATAAGGAAGTGAATCACTTTTTGACGCAACTAGAGGAGAATAAGAACGCATGAAGAAAGTCATCAATTTTTTCAAAACCAATGAATCCAAGATCAAAATAGGATTTAGTTTATCGATTTTCATCTTGGTTTTAGTCGAATTTTTCCGATTGTCTAAAACCATTTCGTGGCCAACCTTACAGTCAGCCTTTGCTAGCATTCCCCCTTTCAATATCGTTCTAATGATTTTGATTGGCTTAGTGGCCGTTATGCCGATGATTGGTTATGACGTTATTTTCAACCGTTTGCTTGGGACGTCGCACTCTAAAAAGTATATTATTGAAAATAGTTGGAGTATCAACACCATAAATAATATGATTGGTTTTGGTGGAATTATAGATGTTGGTTTGCGTCTAGCCTTGTACAGTGACGGCATTGACAACGGGAAAAGCATCAAGGTCTTGTCCCGTCTGCTCCCTTATTTTAGCTCTGGTTTGTCTGTCTTATCCACAGTGATTTTGCTGTTTGCAGGGTTGTTCACAGAAGGCTCCTATCTACACCGTTTTTTGATTATTTTTGTGGTAGCAGCCTTTTATTTCCCAGTCGTCTTGTGGATATCATCAAGGGAAAACCTCACCTTTTTTGGTAATGTTGAGCGAAAGGTGCGTTTGGAATTAACTTTGATTTCTGTTTTGGAATGGTCAGGTTGTGTTGGGTCATTCCTTGCAGTTGGGTATTTGATGGGCTTCCATTTTTCAATTGTCCAAGTTGCTGGAGCTTACATCTTAGCCATTTTGTTTGGGATGATTTCTTTCATTCCTGGTGGAATCGGAAGTTTTGATTTGACTATGATGACAGCTTTGACCATGATGGGATTTGCCAGCACTGACGTAATTTTGTGGACCTTGCTTTACCGTATGGTTTACGATATTTTGCCATTTGCCCTTGGGGTGGTGCTATTTGTTAAAAATCTTGGTAAAACCATCAACGACCACTACAAAGGCATTCCAAAAGAATTAACCGTTACTTTGCTAAGACGTTTGATTTATGGTTTGGTGGTTTTGTTTGGGATTTTTCTCGTGTTATCAGCTACCATTCCAGAGAAGGTCAATCAAATTCACTGGTTGAAACAGATGAATCCTATTCATGCCAACCTCATTTGGCAATTTCCAAGTATCTTAATCGGAAGTCTTTACATTCTTTTAGGGCGTTCTTTGTTAGAGCGCGTGCGTCAAGCACTGCCTTTTGGCATTGGGCTCATTTTCGTGTCGCTTATTTGGATAAATGCCAAATCCTTTAGCAATTTCACGTCGCTTTATTTGATTATCTTGTTACTGTTATTGGTTTTCTTCAAAAATAACCTGACTGTTGACCGTTTGATTTATTCTTGGGAATCCTTGCTGAAAGACAGCGTGATTTTTCTAGGCTTAATCATTAGCTACCTTTTCCTAGGCATGCCGCATTATTTGATTCATCACAAAGAAATTTTACAGCTTAATAAATTTGCCATTTCTTTCCTTGGAACGATTATTGTCGTGGGTATTTGCTACACGATTATCGTGCACCTTTTGCGAAAGAGCTCTAAGAAACTAGGCGAGTCTTTCGATGCGGAAGCCTATCGTCAGTTTTTGGACACACATGGCAACACCTCTGATAGCTTTTTACCATTCTTGGGGGACAAGCAGTTGTTTTGGTACCCTAATAAACCAGAAGCAAGTGTTGTGCTTCAATTTTCACTGGATAATAACAAAGCCGTGGTGATGGGCGAGCCGATTGGCGATAAGGACAACTTCCAGCCTGCTATCAACGCCTTTATCCGAGCAGCTAGGGACCTCAATTATTCGCCAGTCTTTTATGAAATCGGTCAAGAATTGACCCTCTACCTGCATGAATGTGGGTTTGAATTCATGAAATTTGGGGAGTCTGCTTTGGTTCATCTGCAAGATTTCACTTTGACGGGTAAAAGCAGCAAGAGCTTCTGCCGTGCCCTTAACTTTGTGGAAAAAGAAGGCTTCACATTTGATATTATCCAACCGCCTTATGCGACTGAGCTAATCACACAGCTTCGCAGCATTTCAGATTCGTGGCTGGATGGCCGTCAGGAAAAAGGCTTCTCACTAGGTTTTTTCAAGGAAGATTACTTGCAAATGACGCCGATGGCTTTGGTACGTAATGACAAAGGAAAAATCGTGGCTTTTGCCAACATTATCCTAGCTGAAGAAGAATCTGTTGTTACCGTTGATTTAATGCGTTATGACAAGGAAGAAAGCCCATCTGGCGTTATGGATTACCTCTTTATTTCTCTCTTCTTGCACTACAAGGAAGAAGGCTACCGCTACTTTGATTTGGGCATGGCGCCGCTATCAAATGTGGGAATCAATAAAGACAGTTTTATCCAAGAACGCATTGGTTTCCTTGTTTATTCCTTCACGTCACGTTTTTACTCGTTTGAAGGATTGCGTAAATACAAGCAAAAATTTGCACCAGAATGGCAACCACGCTACATTAGTTACATGAAATCATCATGGTTAGCCTGTGATTTATTAGCGATTTACCGTATTGACAATCGCACACTAGACCAAGATTAACGTATCCAACCTCTTACTCTTATGCCTGTTGGGCAGAGTTTAGAGGTGGGTACGTTTTTTTAAAAATATCAGAACCTATGTCTTTACTTTTTATGTGAAAAGTTGTACTATGCCTATGTAATTTTGTTTGCTAATTTATTTATTAAAAGAGAGGATATTTATTATGTTAGAACATGACATTTTGAATGATCCTTTTTTGAATAAGGGAACTGCTTTTACTTTGGAAGAACGTAAAGAACTTGGTTTAGTTGGTTTACTTCCTCCAAAAGTTCAAACCATTGAAGAACAAGCAGAACAAGCGTATGCTCACTATCAACGTAAATCATCGATTTGGAAAAACGCCATTTCTTGATGGAAATTTTCAACACAAACAGAACCTTGTTCTACTATTTGTTTAACGAACACGTTGTTGAATTTAACCCAATTGTTTACGATCCAGTTATTGCAGAATCTATCGAACAATCCAGTGATTTGTTTGTTGATCCACAATATACGGCTTTCCTTTCTGTTGAACACCCTGAAGACATTCTTGATACCCTTAAAAATGCAGCAGGCGATCGTAATATCCGCCTTATCGTTGTAACCGATGCAGAAGGTATTTTAGGTATTGGTGACTGGGGTACACAAGGTGTGGATATTTCAGTCGGAAAATTGATGATTTACACAGCAGCAGGTATTGACCCTAAAACGGTTTTACCAGTTGTCATTGACGCTGGTACAGACCGCGAAGAATTATTAAACAACCCATTTTATCTAGGAAATCGCCACAAACGTATCCGTGGTGAAGCTTACTACGACTTTATCGACCAATTTGTTAAAGAAGCTGAAGATTTGTTCCCTGATTTGTACTTGCACTGGGAAGATTTCGGACGTAGCAATGCGGCTGTTATCCTTAACAAATACAAAGATAAAATCCCAACATTCAACGACGATATCCAAGGAACTGGTATCATTACTCTAGCAGGTATCTATGGTGCGCTTGATATCACTGGTGAAAAATTAACAGACCAACGTTACCTTTGCTTCGGTGGAGGAACAGCGGGTGCAGGTATTGCCCACCGCGTTCTTTTGGAAATGATGGAACAAGGCCTTACAGAAGAAGAAGCTTACAGTCGTTTCTACATGGTAGATAAACAAGGTTTGCTCTATATGCCATAATGAACCTTATGTTTAGCAAAAAAGCGAGTAGCGCTATGTGGGTTGTTCAGAAATTGTATTGGCGGAGCGGTCAATAATATGTCCAAACACAACGGATTTTTACTAGCCGTGACGAAGCGGTGCAATTACGCAAAAGCCTTGATTGTGCCACAGAGTTGTATGAAAGCAACCGTTCCATCTATGATGAGGGAGATTTCAGAACTTCTAGATAAATCTCTTGCACATTCTAGGATAATATAGTATAATTATTTATTGTGAGTATGCCTCACTTACTCGTGTCCAAGGATGCGAGTCATTAGACCAAAAGGAGGAAATATCAATGGCTAAATACGAAATTCTTTATATTATTCGTCCAAACATTGAAGAAGAAGCTAAAAATGCTTTGGTAGCACGTTTTGACTCTATCTTGACTGACAACGGTGCGACTGTTGTAGAATCAAAAGACTGGGAAAAACGTCGTCTTGCATACGAAATCAAAGATTTCCGTGAAGGACTTTACCACATTGTCAACGTTGAAGCTGAAAACGCTGAAGCTCTTAACGAGTTTGACCGTCTTTCAAAAATCAACGGCGACATTCTTCGTCACATGATTGTTAAACTTGACGCGTAAGAAGGTGTGTTATGATAAATAATGTAGTACTTGTTGGTCGTATGACCCGCGATGCAGAACTTCGTTACACCCCATCAAATCAAGCTGTTGCGACTTTTACCCTAGCGGTAAACCGCAACTTTAAAAACCAAAATGGTGAACGCGAAGCTGACTTTATCAACTGTGTGATTTGGCGTCAGCAAGCAGAAAACCTGTCTAACTGGGCTAAAAAAGGCACATTGGTTGGTATCACAGGACGTATTCAAACCCGTCACTATGAAAACCAACAAGGTCAACGCGTTTACGTAACAGAAGTAATTGCAGATAATTTCCAAATCTTGGAAAGTCGTGCTACACGTGAAGGCCAATCAGGTGGTTCTTACAATGCTGGTTACAATAACCAACCATCATTTGGGGATAATTCACATGATAGTGGTTTTTCATCACAACCTTCACAACAAACACCAAATTTTGGTCGCGACGAAAGCCCATTTGGCAATTCAAACCCAATGGACATTTCAGACGACGACCTTCCATTCTAAAGTATGGAATGACCAAGTTTATCGGACTTGAAACACTATAATATAAAGGAGAATACACATGGCTCAACAACGTCGTGGCGGATTCAAACGCCGTAAAAAAGTTGATTACATCGCAGCTAACAAAATTGAATATGTTGATTACAAAGATACTGAGCTTCTTAGCCGTTTCGTATCAGAACGTGGTAAAATTCTTCCACGTCGTGTTACTGGAACATCAGCTAAAAACCAACGTAAAGTAACAACAGCTATCAAACGCGCTCGCGTTATGGCTCTTATGCCATTCGTAAACGAAGACTAATTCGTTGCGATGACGCTAAAAACGACTTCCTTGTGAAGTCGTTTTTTGTATGATCAAAAGCATCAAAAAAACCTCTCACTTTTTAAAAGTGAGGGGTTTGACTGTTAAGCTTGTGGCGTCATAGCGCTAAGGATGTTGTAGCGTTTTTGAAGATAATGACGTCCAAGTAGAGCAGCAGCTCCGATGATAAGCATGACAACTGCTGGCAATTGTGGGTTGAGGGCAAGTGGTAAGAAGGCTGTTGCCGTGTAAACCAATACCCAAGCCATCATTGAAAGTCCGATAACAAGGATGGTTTTACCAAAGCCAGGACGCTCGCTTTTTGGTTTGCCAGCGTGGCGGTAAATAAAGTAGTAAGTGACATACATAGCAGCCCCACCACCAAAACCAAGGGCGATAAGTGAGAGCAAACCAAAGCTTGTTGCTGACGTGCTAAAGAAAGCCATAACAGCATTTAAAAGGGCTACGACGCCGATGAATAATAGTGATGTATCCAACCACATCAACCAAGGGTTATCGTTTTTCTTTTTGTTAGCGTCTTGGGTTTCTGATTCTTGTGTTGTGAAAGAAGCAGCCCAAGTTGTTGGTGCGCCAAGAAGTGAACGGGCGGTAATCCCTTTTTTCTGATTTTCAACGATGGTTGGTAAAACATCTGCTAAAATAGCTTTGATTTCCTCGTCTGATTTGCCATCACGAATCAACTGATTGGTAGCAATGTGAATGAATTCTTGATTCTTTTTAGTAAGCTGATTGAGATCCATTAGGTCTATTCTCCTGTTTTTTGAAATAACAAATGATTAAGTGTATCCAGTAATGTCTTTACATCAAGAGAAATTACTAGTGAGAGAAAACAAATGATTTACTTTCTCTCACTAGTAAACACCCTGCGTCAAATGATTAGGATTTAACAAGAGGGTGTGGGGCAATTCATTCATTAGAACCACTTCTTTCTAAAGAAGTAAATCACGACAGCGGCACTCATAGAAGCGGCGATAAAGACGATGTACCAAAAGGCATGAGGTAAACCGTTTAGCGGTAGCCAGTTGTTTTGGAAGTTCATACCATAAGCTGAGAAGATTACGGTTGGAATATCCAAAATCATGGTCATGAGGGCGAGTGTCTTCATGATGGTGTTCTGGTTGTTGTTGATGATAGAGGCTGTTGTTTCGGTCATGGCATTCAAGACATTTTCGTAAATGCCAGCCATTTCGATGGCCTGTTGCGTTTCAATCAAGGTGTCTTCCAGCAAATCTTCGTCTTCAATGTACTTTTTCAAAGAACTGTTGCTGCTTGAGAGTTTCTTGACAATACGCTCGTTGAATTTTAGAGACGCTTTCAAGTACACGATAGATTTTTCCAACTCCATCATGTCGATGAGTTGCTCATTGCGTGTGGCATTTTCCAGTTCAGCTTCGATACGGTCGCTTTGGCGGTCGATAGAACGAAGAGCAGTTAGGAAAAGCTCAGCATTGCGATAAAGCAATTGGAAAACAAAGCGTGTTTTCATGAAAGTGTAGAAATTTTTCGCACGGCGATTGAAAAAGTTGTCAAAAAGGGTCAACTCTTGCAGACAAGTCGTAATAACGGCATTTTCTGTCACGATAATTCCCAAAGGAATGGTGACGTAGTAACTTTTGTTGTTCCTCTCTTCATAGGTCGGTACGTCAACGATGATGAGAGTGTAGTTGTCCTCAACGGCAATACGTGAGGTTTCTTCGAGGTCAAGTGGTGCACGTAGGTCAGTGATATCAATGTTGAACTGTTCAGACAGCCTCACTGATTCTTCCTGGGAGGGGTTAACCAAGTTAATCCAAGCGCCTGGCTCGAATGTATTGATTTCTTTAAATTCTAACGCTGTTGATAGAAACATTTGTTCCATAAAAACAACCCCTCCTTTTTACCTGAGATACAGGATTTGGCATTTCTTTCACTATCAGCCAAATCGTGTTCTAAATTTTTAGCCTGTAAAAAGACACTGTTTTTCATAACGAAAAAAGGAAAATTTACATACTCTCCTATTATACTACAATTCGGAGTTTTTTTGGGAAAGTAAGTCACAGAAAATTTGTTATAATGAAGGTGGAACATGTGGAAATGCCTAATTAGAAAGGATTATCAGTTCTTATTAGAGGTGCGCTACTATTGAGATATGGCGGCGGACTGGAACTGCTGGTTGAGAAATATGCAAGAAAAACTAACGATTCGTGGGGCGCGTGCCCACAATTTGAAAAATGTTAATGTGGATATTCCTAGGGATAAGCTGGTTGTGGTGACAGGTTTGTCTGGATCGGGAAAGTCGAGTTTGGCATTTGATACGATTTACGCAGAAGGGCAACGCCGCTATGTGGAAAGCTTGTCAGCTTATGCCCGTATGTTTCTTGGTAACATGGAAAAACCAGATGTGGATTCGATTGAGGGGCTTAGCCCTGCCATTTCCATTGACCAAAAAACTACCAGTAAAAACCCTCGTTCAACGGTGGGAACGACAACAGAAATCAATGATTATTTGCGTTTGTTGTACGCGCGTGTAGGGACGCCTTATTGTATCAATGGGCATGGACCGATTAAGGCTTCGTCTGTTGAGCAAATCGTGGATCAAGTCCTAGCCTTGCCTGAGCGGACACGGATGCAGATTTTGGCACCTATTGTTCGTCGTAAAAAAGGGCAACACAAGACCATTTTTAGTCGCATTCAAAAGGATGGTTATGTGCGTGCTAGAGTCGATGGAGATGTTTACGAGGTCTCAGAAGTCCCTGAGTTGTCTAAGAACAAGCAACATAATATCGAAATCATTGTGGATCGCTTGATTAACAAAGAAGGCATTCGGTCGCGTTTGTTTGATTCGGTCGAATCAGCCCTTCGTTTGGCTGATGGTTATGTCATCATTGACACCATGGATGGCAATGAATTGCTCTTTTCAGAACATTATTCCTGCCCTGTTTGTGGGTTTACCGTGCCAGAATTGGAACCTCGCCTCTTTTCATTTAATGCGCCTTTTGGGTCATGTCCGACCTGTGATGGCTTAGGAATTAAATTAGAAGTGGATGTGGATTTGGTGGTGCCTGACCGTCACAAGACGCTGCGTGAAGGGGCACTCGCTCCGTGGAATCCCATTTCGTCACAATATTACCCAACCATGTTGGAGCAAGCTATGGAAGCCTTTGGCGTGAATATGGATACGCCTTTTGAGGATTTGAGCGAGGACGACCAGAACCTTGTCTTATATGGTTCAGGTGAGCGTGAATTTCATTTTCACTATGTCAATGATTTTGGTGGCGAACGCAACATTGATATTCCTTTTGAAGGGGTTGTCAACAATGTTAACCGCCGTTACCATGAAACCAATAGTGACTTCACCCGCAAGGTCATGAAAGAATACATGAACGAATTGACTTGTGCAGCTTGTCATGGTTACCGTTTGAACCCGCAAGCCCTCAGTGTACGCGTGGGTGGTGAAGATGGCTTGAACATTGGGCAAGTGTCTGATTTGTCTGTGTCTGACCATTTGGAACACTTGAAACACTTGGAACTTTCTGAAAATGAAAGTGTCATTGCCAAACCTATCTTAAAAGAAATCAAAGACCGTTTGACTTTCTTAAACAATGTTGGTTTGAATTATTTAACCTTGTCACGTTCGGCAGGGACTTTGTCTGGTGGGGAAAGCCAACGCATTCGCCTAGCAACGCAAATTGGTTCCAACCTTTCTGGTGTGCTTTACGTTCTTGACGAGCCTTCAATTGGCTTGCACCAAAGGGACAATGACCGCTTGATTTCTAGTTTGAAGAAAATGCGTGATTTGGGCAATACCTTGATTGTTGTGGAACACGATGAGGACACCATGCGTCAGGCGGATTGGTTGATTGATGTGGGGCCAGGAGCAGGAGCCTTTGGCGGTGAAATCGTTGCTTCAGGTACCCCAGAAGAAGTGGCCAAGGACCCCAATTCCATCACGGGCTTGTATTTGTCAGGGAAAAAAGCTATTCCTGTGCCGACAGAACGCCGTCAAGGCAATGGGCGTTTCTTGTCTATCAAGGGAGCTAGTGAAAATAACCTGAAAAACATTGACGTTGATTTTCCTTTGGGAACCTTTATTGCCGTGACAGGTGTGTCAGGTTCTGGGAAATCGACCTTGGTAAATGGCATTTTGAAAAAAGCTGTCGCCCAAAAATTAAATCGTAATGCTGCCAAACCTGGCAAACACCGTGCCCTAGAAGGTGTGGAATACGTTGACCGCTTGATTGACATTGATCAAAGCCCTATCGGAAGAACACCGCGGTCAAACCCAGCTACTTATACAGGTGTATT
The DNA here is from genome assembly GCF_012277075.1 of Streptococcus alactolyticus. Taxonomy (GTDB): domain Bacteria; phylum Bacillota; class Bacilli; order Lactobacillales; family Streptococcaceae; genus Streptococcus; species Streptococcus alactolyticus. The sequence goes on from NZ_JAAXMT010000001.1 coordinate 35,962, forward strand.
TGATGATATTCGCGATTTATTTGCCCAAACCAACGAAGCCAAAATTCGTGGTTACAAAAAAGGACGGTTCTCATTTAATATCAAGGGTGGACGTTGTGAAGCCTGCTCGGGTGATGGGATTATCAAGATTGAAATGCACTTCTTGCCTGATGTTTACGTGCCTTGTGAGGTTTGTCATGGGACACGTTACAACAGTGAAACCCTAGAAGTTCGTTACAAGGATAAAAATATTGCCGAAGTTCTTGAAATGACAGTCAATGACGCGGTAGAATTCTTTGCAGCCATTCCTAAAATTGCTCGGAAACTGCAAACGATTAAAGACGTGGGGCTTGGCTACATCACTTTGGGACAATCGGCAACCACTTTATCAGGTGGGGAAGCCCAACGCATGAAGTTGGCAAGTGAATTGCACAAACGTTCAACAGGTAAGAGTTTGTATGTTCTTGATGAGCCAACCACGGGTTTACATACGGATGATATTGCACGCTTGCTTCAAGTTCTCCAACGTTTTGTGGATGATGGCAATACCGTCATCGTGATTGAACACAATTTAGATGTCATTAAAACGGCGGATTACTTGATTGACCTTGGTCCAGAAGGTGGTGTCGGCGGGGGTCAAATCGTTGCCACAGGTACGCCTGAAGAAGTCGCCAAAGTCAAAGGTTCTTACACAGGACAATATTTGAAAGACAAATTATCATAATATCAAGAAAGCTTTTCCAAGGTATATGCCATTTGGAGAGGCTTTTTCCGTGATATGCCGAAATCTTGTATCCGCTTTTAACTTATTTTGATATAATGGGGAAAAGACTTGCAAAGGAGAGTCCTATGTTGACAAGATTGAAACGTTTTGAAGAAAAGTTGGACAAAGTTGGTATTGATGGTTTTTTGGTGACTGGTCAAAACAATATTTACTACATGACTGGTTTTTGGGGGACGTCAGCGACGGTTTTTATTTCTAAAACACGCTGTTTGTTTGTGACAGATGCCCGCTATACCTTGATTGCGAAACAATCCGTACAAGGATTTGACATCATTGAAAGCCGTGACCCTCTGCAAGAGATTGCCAAGGTTATCCAAGCAGATAAGTTGGAAAGAATTGGCTTTGATAGTCAAGTGTCTTTTGCCTACTATCAAAATCTGCAAGCGGTATTTGCAGGTTATCATCTGCAAGCCCAAACCAACTTCATGGAAGCATTGCGCATGATTAAAGATGCTTCTGAAATGGCAACCATCCGTAAGGCTTGTTCCATTTCTGACCGTGCCTTTACAGATGTGCTGGACTTTATCAAGGCAGGGCAAACGACAGAATTGCAAGTCGCCAATTTCCTTGATTTTCGGATGCGTGAATATGGGGCATCAGGTATTTCCTTTGAAACCATCGTAGCGTCAGGTAAACGCTCTGCTATGCCACACGGTGTAGCGAGTGACAAGGTCATTGAATCTGGCGATATGCTGACGCTTGATTTTGGTTGCTACTACAATCATTACGTTAGCGATATGACACGCACCATTCACATCGGTGACATTAGCGACAAGGAGCGTGAGGTTTACCAGTTGGTTTTGGAAGCGAACCAAGCTGTGATTGATTCGGTTAAGGCAGGTATGGTTCGTAAAGATTACGACAAGGCAGCGCGTAATGTGATTACCAATGCGGGTTACGGTGATTATTTCACGCACGGTATTGGTCATGGTATCGGACTGGATATCCATGAAATTCCTTACTTTGGTCAATCAGAAGAAGTGGTTGAAGCAGGTATGGTGATTACAGACGAGCCAGGCATTTATTTGGACAATGCATTTGGTGTCCGTATCGAAGATGACCTTATCGTCACAGAAGAGGGTTGCGAAGTCTTGACCTTGGCACCAAAAGAATTGATTGTCTTACCTTAAACGAGCCTGTACAAGCGTTAGATAAGCATAAGAGGAAGAAACGATGACAAATAGACTTTCTTGGCAAGATTATTTTATGGCAAATGCGGAGCTGATTTCCAAGCGTTCCACCTGTGACCGTGCTTTTGTTGGGGCTGTATTGGTCAAGGATAATCGCATCATCGCCACAGGATACAACGGTGGGGTGTCTGCTACTGATAACTGCAATGAGGTTGGGCATAAGATGGAGGACGGGCACTGTATTCGCACGGTTCATGCCGAAATGAATGCCCTCATCCAATGTGCCAAAGAAGGCATTTCTACAAAAGGTACCGAAATCTATGTGACCCATTTTCCGTGTATCAACTGCACCAAAGCCTTGTTACAAGCAGGTATCAAGAAAATCACCTACAAGACGGCTTACCGCATGCATCCGTTTGCCATTGAACTGATGGAGCAAAAAGGCGTAGCTTATGTGCAGCATGACGTCCCAGAAGTGCATTTGGGAAAAGATGCTTAAAGCCCTTGACTAGACATTCCCCTATAAAACATTTGAGCCATGCTCTATTTTATGGTAAAATAAGACGATAACTAATTTATAAGAGGTAATGAATAAATGATTGAAGCAAGTAAGCTTAGAGCAGGTATGACTTTCGTAACATCAGATGGCAAACTTATCAAAGTTCTTGAAGCAAGCCACCACAAACCAGGTAAAGGGAACACTGTTATGCGTATGAAACTCCGCGACGTTCGTTCTGGTTCAACTTTTGATACGACTTACCGCCCAGAAGAAAAATTTGAACAAGCAATCATTGAAACGCGTGCTGCCCAATACCTTTACAAAATGGATGACACCGCATACTTCATGGATACTGAAAGCTACGAACAATACGAAATTCCAGTAACCAACGTTGAAGAAGAATTGCTTTACATCCTTGAAAACTCAGAAGTTAAAATTCAATTCTACGGTACAGAAGTTATCGGTGTAACTGTTCCAACAACTGTTGAATTGATCGTTACTGACACACAACCTTCAATCAAAGGAGCAACTGTTACAGGTTCAGGTAAACCAGCCACTCTTGAAACAGGTCTTGTGGTTAACGTGCCAGACTTTATTGAAGTTGGTCAAAAATTAGTCATCAACACTCAAGAAGGTACTTACGTATCACGTGCGTAATAGCCAGTAAAGTAAGTAGAGAGGCAGTTTGTACTCTTTACTTTTTTACCTTTATGTATTTAGAAAGGAATGCTTATGACAACTGAAAATATTGGTGATATCGTCATTTCACCACGTGTACTGGAAGTCATTACAGGTATTGCTGCAACTAAGGTTGATGGTGTTCACTCCCTTCGTAACAAAGCGGTGACAGATAGCTTTAGCAAAACCGTTTTGGGCAAAGGTGTCTATCTTAAAACAGAAGAAGATGGAACAGTTAATGCGGATATTTATGTCTATTTACAATACGGTGTCAATGTCCCTGCTGTTTCTATTGCTATCCAAAAAGCGGTAAAAGCAGCCGTTTATGACATGGCAGAAGTAACCATCTCATCTGTAAACATTCATGTAGAAGGCATTGTTCCTGAAAAGACTCCTAAACCAGACTTAAAAGCATTGTTTGATGAGGATTTTTTGGATGACTAATAATTTTACCAATTCCAGACGTGACCTTCGTGAGCGTGCTTTCCAAGCCCTGTTTAGCCTAGAATTTGGGGGAGATGTCTTGTCAGCTGCGGAGTTTGCCTACATTTACGACAAACCCATGCTTGATGATGAAGGAGTGACAGTTGATATTCCTGTCTTTCTCCTTAGCCTTGTCAAAGGTGTGCAAGACTTTCAAGCAGAGATTGACCAGCAAATTGAAGAGCATTTAAAAGCAGGTTGGTCTTTGGAACGCTTGACCCTAACGGATAAAACTTTGTTGCGCCTAGGTTTGTTTGAAATCAAGTATTTTGACGAAACACCAGGTCGCGTGGCTGTCAATGAAATCATTGAAATTGCTAAGAAATATTCAGATAACACATCTGCAAAATTTGTCAATGGTTTGCTAAGCCAGTTTATTACAATGTAAAAAAACAAGCTGATTGTTCAGCTTGTTTTTTTGCTTTTTAAATACTGCCACCAGGGAGTAAAGAAATCGGCAAAACATAGTCTTTGCTGGTCTTTTCTCCCTTTATTTTTTTGATCAGAACATCAACAATTAAATTAGCAATTTCGTCAATCGGTTGTTTAATCGTGGTAAGTTCAGGAATGAAATTTTCGGTGAAAGTCGTGCCGTCATAGCCAATGATTTTCAAATCTTCAGGTACTTGAAGTTTGAGTTGCTTGGCAATTTTCATGGTCAAAATTGCAGTCAAATCATCAGAAACGAAGACCCCATCAGGTTTGTTGTTGGCGATAATGGACTTGATTTCCATTTCACGGCGAATGTTAGAGAGGTTGTTTGGCACTTTGAAGATTTTTCCTTGTGGAATTTGGAAAGAAAAGCCAAGGGCACGCAGTTCTGTTGGTGAGTCCGTATTGTCATTTCCTGTAATCATAATGATTTGCTGGCAACCGTTCTTTTGCAAGGTTTTAGCGGCCATTTTTCCTCCCTCGAAATTATCAGAGGATACAATCGGGATATTTGGCGCGAGATTGCGGTCAAAAGAAACAATGGGTGCCTCAACACGATTGTAGTCCTTGATGCCAAGATTGTGGCTAGATGAAATAATCCCGTCTACCTGATTAGCCTCAAGCATTTCGAGGTATTCTTTTTCTTTTGCAGGGTCGTTTTGACTGTTGCAAATAATGGTCTTGTAGCCACGTTTGAAAAGCTCGATTTCCAAATGTTCGATGAGTTCGGCATAAAAAATATTGCTGATATTTGGAAAGATGAGCCCAATCAATTTGGCTGACTTGCCTTGCAGACCTCTAGCGAGGTTGTTGGGCTTGTAACCCAAGGTTTGCATGGCTTTTTGAACCTTGCTTTTGGTTTTTTCAGATAAATACCCTTTGTTATTGATGACACGCGACACGGTGGTTGGACTAACACCAGCTAATTCAGCGACATCTGTTAATTTTGCTACCATGTTACTTTGTTAACTCAAAGTATGTTCCAGTCGTTTCCCCAGCTGTGAGCTGAATACCGCTTTGCCCTGCTTCTGGGAAGACGCGGCTGGTAAATACTTTTTCTCCTTTGTTAATGAAAATTTCAACAATTGAACGATCGACGAAGATGTTGGCAGTGGTTTCTGTTGGTTCAATGTCACATTCACGGGTTTGACCAAAATCAGTTGCGTATTGCACGCCAGCTTTGCTACGATCAAGGATGACTTTTCCGTTGGCAGTATCCACAGTCAAACGTAGGCCGTTTCCTTTGTCGTCAGCGAATAGTAATAATTCTGATACTTGGTCAGCAGCAAAAGTAACTTCTAATTCGTAAATGTTTGCTGTTTCGGCTTTGTCAGCAAGCGGTTCTGAGCTTGAACGCAGGCTTGTAATGGCTTCGACAGGGTATTGGTAGAGTTTGCCGTCTTTGATAGACAATTCTTTGACCAAGCTAAGTGCCCCTTGGTAGTCGTATTGGTCAGTTGGGTAATCAATATCTGGCAATCCAATCCAACTCACAATCAAAGCACGTCCATCAGGCGCATTGAACCCTTGTGTTGCGTAAGCTTCAAATCCATAATCCAAGTTGTTGATTGTTGATGGATCAACCAATTTAGGGATCTTTGTATCAAACGTTTGACACACTTTGTAGGTATTTGGGTAAATGTTTTGGTAATCCAATTCTGCCTTATCCAGACCTTGTGGACAGTAAAGTAGGACTGGTTTTCCATCCACAAAAACAAGGTTTGGACATTCAATCATGTATTCTGACCCTGTTCCGCCAAAGTCAAGATTACCCACTTCTTCCCAGTTTTCAACGTTGTTGTCAAGGGCTTTGTAAAGCTTGATAAAGCCTGATTTTTCAGGACTTTGAGCTCCAACAATAGCATAAAATTGGTCATCGTATTTGAAAATTTGTGGGTCACGGAAGTGTTCAGTCACGTCGCTAGGCTGCTGAATAAGCACGTCTTTGCATTTGGTGATCTTGTGGTCTTTGTCCATCCAAGCCCCGATTTGCAAAGGGTCACGTACCCAGTTTTTATCACGGACATTTCCTGTGTAAAATAGGAATAATTTGCCGTCGATTTCGTAGGCTGAACCTGAATAAGCCCCGTGGCTATCGTGCTTGGTGTCAGGCAGCAATTCTGCGCCAGTTGTATGGAAATGCACCAAATCTTCTGACTCGGTATGAACCCATTCTTTCAAGCCATGAGCTGCGCCAAATGGCCAATTTTGGTAGAAAAGGGTGTATTTGCCGTTAAAAAAAGAAAAGCCGTTTGGGTCGTTTAATAAGCCTGTTTTTGGCTCAATGTGATAAGTGACATGCCAAGGTGACTTGTTGACATTTTCTGCAATAGCAGCTCTTTCTTCGGTACTCCAGTCGGAATACGCTCGGTATCGTATTTCTTTAGGTAAATCCATAGGGGTCTTTCTCCTTTTAGTAATCCATCTATACCTATATAGTAAACGTTTTCTATTTAAAAATCAATTGTTTTTGGCAAAAAATAAAAAAATATATCAAACGCTTGACATATTTTTGACAGATGTGGTAGAATGTAAACGTAAACAAGTGAAACGCTTTCACACACTTAATAAATAGACAAAAGGAGTTAATGTAATGGATTATGGAAAAGTAGCTTCTGACGTTATTGCAGCGGTCGGAAAAGATAATCTTGTTGCAGCTGCCCACTGTGCGACTCGTCTTCGTCTTGTATTGAAAGACGATAGCAAAGTCGATCAAAAAGCATTGGATGAAAATCCAGATGTTAAAGGAACTTTCAAAATTGACGGTCAGTACCAAGTTATCATCGGTGCTGGGGATGTCAACTTCGTGTATGACGAATTGATTAAAAAGACAGGTTTGTCAGAAGTTTCTACAGATGATTTAAAACAAATTGCTAACAACAATGGGCGATTTAACCCAATCATGGCTTTGATTAAGTTGTTGTCAGACATTTTTGTTCCAATTATTCCTGCCCTGGTTGCAGGTGGTTTGTTGATGGCATTGCGCAACTTCTTAACCTCACCAGACTTATTTGGACCAAAATCACTTGAAGAGATGTACCCTGCTATTGAGGGTATCTCAGCAATGATTCAATTGATGTCAGCTGCACCATTTATGTTCTTGCCTATCTTGGTCGGAATCTCAGCTGCGAAACGCTTTGGTGCTAACCAATTCCTAGGGGCTGCCATTGGTATGATTATGACCACACCAGACCTTGGTGGGGCTAGCGAATATTGGAATGTCTTTGGTTACCATGTAGCACAAACCAACTACGCTTACCAAGTTATTCCAGTTTTGGCAGCAGTTTGGTTGCTTTCAGTCTTAGAAAAATTCTTCCACAAACGTTTGCCATCATCAGTTGACTTTACCTTCACACCACTCTTGTCTGTGATGATTACAGGTTTTGTAACCTTCACAGTCATTGGTCCAGTGATGTTGATGTTGTCAAATGCAATCACAGATGGGATTGTATGGTTGTATAACACAACTGGATTCATTGGTATGGGTATCTTTGGTGGTACTTATTCATTGATTGTTATGACAGGTCTGCACCAATCCTTCCCAGCTATCGAAACACAATTGCTTTCAGCTTGGCGTGAAGGTATTGGATACGGAGATTTCATCTTCGTAGTATCTTCTATGGCCAACGTTGCCCAAGGTGCGGCGACATTTGCCATCTGGTTCTTAACGAAAAATTCTAAAACAAAAGGTCTTGCTTCATCTGCAGGGGTATCAGCCCTTCTAGGTATTACCGAACCTGCTTTGTTCGGGGTTAACTTGAAATACCGTTTCCCATTCTTCTGTGCCTTGATTGGTTCAGGGGTAGCAGCTGCAGTAGCAGGATTGCTTAAAGTTGTTGCCGTATCACTTGGTTCAGCAGGTTTCCTTGGATTCCTTTCAATCAAAGCAACATCTATTCCATTCTACATTCTTTGTGAACTTATCAGCTTCGCCATTGCCTTTGCTTTGACTTACATCTACGGTAAAACAAGAGAAGCAGGTCTTTTCGAAGCAGAAGCAGTTGCAGAACAAGCGGCTCAAGAATCTGCTAAACAAGCAGAAACAACAACTGCAGCACCAAGTCAAGCTCCTACCACTCAAGCAGTAGCAGAAACAATTGTTAGCCCATTAGCTGGTGAAACAGTTGCCTTGGCATCTGTTAACGACCCTGTATTCTCATCTGGGGCAATGGGTCAAGGGATTGCTGTTAAACCAAGTGGTGACACAGTTTACTCACCAGTTGATGGTACGGTTCAAATTGCCTTTGAAACAGGTCATGCTTACGGCCTTAAATCTGACGACGGAGCAGAAGTTTTGATTCACATTGGTATTGACACCGTGTCAATGGAAGGTAAAGGCTTTACTCAAAAAGTATCAGCTAACCAAAAAGTGAAAAAAGGCGATGTTCTTGGAACATTTGATAGCAAAGCAATCGCTGACGCGGGACTTGATGATACGACTATGATTATCATCACAAATACAGCTGACTACTCTGAAGTAACACCAGTCGCTGATGGTAGCGTCCGTGAAGGGGATAACTTGCTAGACGTTAAATAAAAACGATTCAGTAGAGAGGTGATTGTCACCACTCTTTCACTGACAAATCGAAAAAATATAATATATTGAGGTAAAAAACATGACAAAATTATACGGTAGCGTAGAAGCTGGCGGGACGAAATTTGTTTGTGCTGTCGGTGATGAGCAATTTCAAGTAGTGGAAAAGGCGCAATTTCCAACGACTACACCTTATGAAACCATTGACAAAGTGGTTGCCTTTTTCAAGCGCTTTGAGGAAGACTTAGCAGGTGTCGCTATTGGGTCTTTTGGTCCGATTGATGTGGATGAAAATTCAGAAACCTATGGCTATATTACGACTACGCCAAAACCTCATTGGGCAAATGTGGACTTGGTTGGATTGATTTCAAAACATTTTAGAGTACCTTTTTACTTTACAACCGATGTTAACAGTTCTGCATATGGTGAAACCCTTGTTCGTAAAGGGGTTAAGAGCCTTGTTTACTACACTATCGGTACAGGAATTGGAGCGGGTGCTATCCAAAATGGTGAATTTGTTGGTGGGATCGGACACACCGAAGCGGGTCACGTTTATGTGGCGCCACACCCACAAGATGTTACTAATGACTACACAGGTTCTTGTCCTTTCCACAAGGGCTGTTTGGAAGGTATGGCAGCAGGTCCTTCGCTTGAAGGGCGTACAGGTATTCGCGGTGAATTGATTGAGCTCAATTCTGAAGTTTGGGATGTCCAAGCTTACTACATCGCCCAAGCGGCTGTTCAAGCAACTTTACTTTATCGCCCACAAGTCATTGTGTTTGGTGGTGGTGTTATGGCACAAGAGCATATGCTGCATCGCGTTCGTAATAAATTTAGCGCCCTGTTAAATGGCTATGTTCCTGTTCCAGATGTTGCAGAGTACATTGTTACACCAGGTGTAGCCGAAAATGGCTCAGCAACCCTAGGTAATTTTGCTTTGGCTAAGAAAGTATCAGAACGTTAATTTCTTATAAGAATGTTAGGACTGAGGGCCGTTACCTCAGTCTTTTTGCGCGTTTGAAAAACGCTTCTAACACCCTCAATTGAGCAGATGCTAGTACGCTGAATTCTTGAATTTAAAGGGTTTTTATGATAGAATGGGCTGACAAGTTTATCGAAAGGAATTGGAATGGCAAATATTCTACGGACTGTTATCGAAAACGATAAAGGTGAAATAAGAAAATTAGAAAGAATAGCAAAAAAGGTTGAGTCTTATGCTGACGCTATGGCAGCTTTGTCAGACGACGAATTGAAAGCAAAGACTCCTGAATTTAAACAACGTTACAAGGACGGCGAAACCCTCGACCAGATGTTGCCAGAAGCTTTCGCGGTTGTGCGTGAAGCAGCCAAACGTGTATTGGGCTTGTTCCCTTACCGTGTGCAAATTATGGGTGGTATCGTGATGCACAATGGTGATGTTCCTGAAATGCGTACTGGTGAAGGGAAAACCTTGACAGCGACTATGCCAGTTTACCTTAACGCCATTTCTGGCGAAGGGGTGCACGTTATTACGGTTAACGAATACCTATCAACGCGTGACGCGACAGAAATGGGTGAAGTGTACAGCTGGCTAGGACTCTCTGTTGGTATCAACTTGTCAGCGAAATCATCATCTGAAAAACGTGAAGCTTACAACTGTGACATCACTTATTCAACCAACTCAGAAGTTGGTTTTGACTACTTGCGTGATAATATGGTTGTTCGTCAGGAAGACATGGTACAACGTCCGCTAAACTTCGCCTTGATTGACGAGGTGGACTCAGTATTGATTGACGAAGCTAGAACACCATTGATTGTGTCTGGTCAAGTTAGCTCAGAAACGAGTCAGTTGTACATTCGTGCGGACCGTTTTGTTAAAACTTTGACAAGCACAGACTACATCGTCGATGTGCCAACTAAGACCATTAGCTTGACGGATTACGGGATTGACAAGGCAGAAGAATACTTCCACTTAGACAATCTTTACGATTTGGAAAATGTTGCCTTGACGCACTATATCGACAATGCTCTTCGCGCTAACTACATCATGATTTTGGATATTGACTATGTGGTTAGCCAAGAAGGTGAAATTCTAATCGTTGACCAATTTACAGGTCGTACGATGGAAGGTCGTCGTTTCTCTGATGGATTGCACCAAGCCATCGAAGCTAAAGAAGGCGTCCGCATTCAAGAAGAATCAAAAACAAGTGCCTCAATTACTTATCAAAATATGTTCCGTATGTATAAGAAATTGGCAGGAATGACTGGTACCGCTAAAACGGAAGAAGAAGAGTTCCGTGAAGTGTACAACATGCGTATCATTCCGATACCAACGAACAAACCAGTTGCTCGTATTGACCATCCAGACCTCTTGTACCCAACTTTGGAATCTAAGTTCAAAGCAGTGGTTGAAGATGTTAAGGCACGTCATGCTAAAGGACAACCTGTTCTTGTTGGTACAGTTGCTGTTGAAACATCTGATATTATTTCAAAACGCTTGGTGGATGCAGGCATTCCACACGAAGTTTTGAATGCGAAAAACCACTTTAAAGAAGCTCAAATCATCATGAACGCTGGTCAACGTGGTGCAGTCACTATCGCAACCAACATGGCTGGTCGTGGTACCGATATTAAACTTGGTGAAGGTGTGCGTGAATTGGGTGGTTTGTGCGTTATCGGAACAGAACGTCATGAAAGCCGTCGTATTGATAACCAGCTTCGTGGACGTTCAGGACGTCAAGGTGATCCAGGTGAATCACAATTTTACTTGTCACTTGAAGATGATTTGATGCGTCGTTTCGGTTCAGACCGTATTAAGGCCTTCCTTGACCGTATGAATCTTGATGAAGAAGATGCGGTTATTCGTTCGCGTATGTTGACACGTCAAGTGGAATCTGCCCAAAAACGTGTTGAAGGGAACAACTACGATACACGTAAACAAGTCTTGCAATACGATGATGTTATGCGTGAACAACGTGAAATCATTTATGCAGAACGTCGTGACGTGATTACAGCTGACCGTGATTTAGGTCCTGAAATCAAAGCGATGATTAAACGCACCATCAAACGTACTGTTGAGGCACACAGCCATTCAGATCGTGACGAAGCACTTGCCGCTATTTTGAATTTTGCTAAGAACAACCTAGTTGATGAGCAATCTATCCAACAATCTGATTTGGAAAACTTGAGCTTTGATGAGATCAAAGAAGAACTTTTTAACCGTGCGATGGTCGTTTACGATGCGCAAATGGCTAAATTGAAAACACCTGATGCCGTCAAAGAATTCCAAAAAGTGCTTATTTTGATGGTTGTTGACAATAAATGGACAGACCATATTGATGCTTTGGATCAATTGCGTCAATCTGTTGGTTTGCGTGGTTATGCCCAAAATAACCCTGTGGTGGAATATCAATCTGAAGGTTTCCGTATGTTCCAAGCTATGATTGGTGCGATTGAATTTGATGTAACAAGAACCATGATGAAAGCACAAATTCACCAACAAGAACGTGAACGTGTGTCACAAAACGCCACAACAATGGCTGAAAAGAATATTGCGGCGCAAACACCAAACCAAGCGACACAAGATATTGATTTCTCTCACGTTAAACGTAACGATCCTTGCCCATGTGGTTCAGGTAAGAAATTCAAAAACTGTCACGGTCGCAAACAATTTTAGACTGTCTACTGAAAATTCAGAAAAGTTGATTGAAAACAGAGCCAAAAGTGATATAATAGAAAAAATCTAAACTTTTCGACACTAAGGGGGATGATTCATGTCATTTAAAGCAACAAGTAAAAAAATCGATTTCGATGCGCTAAAGGAAGAATCTGCCTTAACTGGTGAGGCTTTGGCGAGAAAAGAAGCGCGTGACCACGAATTAGAAGCGATCATGAAAGGCGAAGATGACAGTGTTCTTTTGGTCATCGGTCCTTGCTCATCAGATAACGAAGAGGCTGTTCTCGAATACGCTCATCGTTTGGCAAAACTTCAAGAAGAAGTGAAAGACCGCGTCTTTATGGTGATGCGTGTCTATACTGCCAAACCACGTACCAATGGGGATGGCTATAAAGGCTTGATGCACCAACCTGATACATCAGAATCACCAAGCTTGATTAACGGTATCAAAGCGGTACGTAACTTGCACTACCGCGTGATTTCAGAAACAGGCTTGACAACTGCTGATGAAATGCTTTATCCTGAAAACCTTCCATTGGTGGATGACTTGGTGTCTTATATCGCGATTGGAGCACGCTCTGTTGAAGACCAACAACACCGTTTTGTAGCATCTGGTATCGATGTTCCAACAGGAATGAAAAACCCAACATCTGGTAATTTGAACGTTATGTTCAACGGTATCTACGCTGCTCAAAACAAACAATCTTTCCTATTCAACGGTGAAGAAGTGGAAACGTCAGGAAATGCCATGGCACACGCTATTCTTCGAGGAGCAACCAACGAATACGGTAAAAACGTCCCAAATTATTACTATGACAATGTTCTTGAAACCATCGAACACTATGAAAAATTAGGGCTTAAAAACCCATTCATCGTGATTGACACAAACCATGACAACTCAGGTAAGCAATATTTGGAACAAGTGCGTATTGTCCGTCAAACCCTAATCAATCGTGATTGGAATGCTAAAATTAAGCAATACGTGCGTGGTTTCATGATTGAATCTTATCTTGAAGATGGTCGTCAAGATACGCCAGAAATCTTCGGAAAATCAATCACCGACCCTTGTCTTGGTTGGGACAACACGGAACAATTAATCCGTGAAATTTACGGCACATTAGGAGAATAATTATGGGAATACATCAAAAAAGTGCAACGCTTGACATTGCAAAAGTTAAGGCCATCTCAAAATTAGAAGGAGACTTTCTTGCAAAGAAAGAGGCGCGTGACGAGGAATTGGCTCGTATCATCAGAGGTGAAGATGAGCGCCTGCTTCTTGTGATTGGTCCTTGTTCGTCAGATAATGAAGAGGCTGTTTTGGAATACGCTCGCCGCCTGGCAAAATTGCAAGAAGAAGTTAAAGATAGCATCTTTATTGTGATGCGTGTTTATACCGCTAAGCCACGTACTAATGGTGACGGCTATAAGGGCTTGATGCACCAGCCAGATACCTCAAAATTACCTGATTTGATTAATGGAGTGGCAGCCGTTCGTCACTTGCATTATCGCGTGATTACTGAAACAGGTTTGACTACGGCTGATGAAATGCTTTACCCTGCTAATTTACCGCTAGTAGATGATTTGGTTTCTTACCACGCTATTGGGGCGCGTTCGGTTGAAGACCAAGAACACCGCTTTGTAGCATCAGGAATTGATGCGGCGACAGGTATGAAAAACCCAACGTCTGGTAACTTACAGGTTATGTTTAATGGTATTTATGCCGCGCAAAATGTGCAAAATTTCATTTACCAAAATGCTGAAGTGGAAACGGACGGCAATCCGTTAGCTCATGCTATCTTGCGCGGGGCAACCAACGAACACGGTGAAAATGAGCCAAATTATTACTACGATGATTTGCTCAAAGCGATCAGCTTGTACGAAAAAATGGGACTTCAAAATCCATTTATCGTGATTGACACCAACCACGACAATTCAGGGAAAAATTACCTAGAACAAGTGCGTATTGTTCGTCAAACCCTAATCAATCGAGATTGGAATGAGAAAATCAAAGCTTATGTGCGTGGATTCATGATTGAGTCTTACCTTGAGGACGGTCGTCAAGACACGCCAGAAGTCTTTGGAAAATCCATCACTGACCCATGTTTGGGCTGGGATAAAACTGAACAATTAATCCGTGAAATTCATGAAACATTGCGACATGATTCCTATGAGGACTTGCTCTTCTAATCACTAACATATAATGGAGCTGGGAATTTCTCTCAGCTCCTTAGTTTTGAGGAGAGTTAGCAGGTGCGGATAAGCTGAGGTAAGGGAGTCACATGATTATTGGGCATGGTATTGATTTACAAGACATTTCCGCAATTCAACAAGCTTATGAGAAGAACCCCAAATTTGCTCAACGCATTTTAACAGAAGCGGAGTTTAGGCGCTTTTCAGAACATACCAACTTAAAACGCCAAATGGCCTTTTTGGCAGGGCGTTGGGCTGGAAAGGAAGCCTTTGCTAAGGCAATGGGAACGGGCATTGGAAAACTGCGATTTCAGGATATCGAAATTTTAAATAATTCCCAAGGAGCGCCGGTGATTACCCGCTCTCCTTTTTCGGGAAGGACTTTTATTTCCATCTCTCACTCGGGAGATTATGCCCAAGCCAGTGTTATCTTAGAGGATGATTCTGGTTGAAAGGATTAAAAATCACACATTAGACGACTTCTCATAAATGATTATCTTTGGAGGAATGACATGATTTCGAGTTTACATAGACCGACTAAGGCATTAATTGATTTAGAAGCGATTTGCCAAAATATTGAAAGTGTGCAAGCTAATATCCCTCAAGGGAAGCAGACTTTTGCGGTGGTAAAGGCTAATGCTTATGGGCATGGGTCTAAGCAAGTGGCGCAGGCGATTTCGCATTTGGTGGATGGCTTTTGCGTGTCCAATATTGATGAAGCGCTGGAGTTGCGTGAAGCTGGCATTGACAAGACCATTTTGATTCTGGGAGTTATTATGCCAGAAGAAGTGGAAATAGCGCGCGAGCATCATTTGACCTTGACGGTGGCTAGTCAGGAATGGTTGGACATGGCCTTGGCGCAAGGCATTTCTTTGGCGGACTTGGATGTTCATTTGAAAGTCGATTCTGGCATGGGTCGGATTGGTGTGAGAAGTCTGGATGAGGCAGAGCATTTGTTGGCGGATTTGAAAAAAGCTGGCGCTCATGTGGCAGGAATTTTCACGCATTTTGCAACGGCTGATGAAGCTGACGACACTAAATTCAATCAACAGCTAGCCTTTTTCACAGACTTGATTACGCATTTGAGCGAAACGCCAGCCCTTGTTCACGCCAGCAATTCGGCAACGAGTCTGTGGCATAGCGAAACTATTTTTAACATGGTGCGTTTAGGCATTGTGATGTACGGCCTTAACCCAAGCGGTACGGAATTAGCCTTGCCTTATCCGATCAAACCTGCTCTCAGCTTGGAATCTTCTTTGGTACATGTGAAGCAAATTTCAGCTGGTGATTCTGTTGGTTATGGGGCTACTTACGTGGCTCAAGGGGATGAATACATTGCGACGGTTCCGATTGGTTATGCAGATGGCTGGACCCGTGATTTGCAAGGCTTTTATGTGTTGGTCAATGGGGAATGGTGTGAAATCGTTGGGCGTGTGTCAATGGACCAAATCACTATTCGCTTGCCAGAAAAACTTCCAATTGGTACCAAGGTGACTTTGATTGGACAAGACGGCGACCAAGTTATCACTGCGACGGATTTAGCCCAAAAACGTGGCACCATCAATTATGAAGTGCTTTGTCTATTAAGTGACCGTGTGCCTCGTGTGTATTCAAAATAAATTGGATTCTACTTCGCTGTGACGAAAAAGCAGCGATTTAGAATCTCTTTTTGCTATTAAGCAGCAAAGTGAGGTTTTATGAACTTACAATCACCCATTGTGGAAATAAAAGGTATCGGTGCCAAAACAGCCGAAAAATGCCAGCAATTAGGTATTTATACGATTGAGGACTTGTTGCTCTACTACCCTTTTCGTTATGAGGATTTTAAAAGCAAACGCATTTCTGAGTTGGTTGACGGGGAGCG
Source organism: Streptococcus alactolyticus (assembly GCF_012277075.1). Classification (GTDB taxonomy): domain Bacteria; phylum Bacillota; class Bacilli; order Lactobacillales; family Streptococcaceae; genus Streptococcus; species Streptococcus alactolyticus. Next base: position 52,190 of record NZ_JAAXMT010000001.1, read on the forward strand.
TTCGGTTATCGTCGGAACAGTTGTGACACCAGCGAACGTGCAGTATTATGGATATAAACGTAATCGCCTGTCCTTTAAAATTCGGCAGGGCGAAGCAGTTGTTGCTGTTTCTTTTTTCAATCAACCTTATTTAGCGGATAAGGTGACCTTGGGCAGTGATATTGCTATTTTTGGAAAATGGGATGCCCTGAAAGCAACGGTGACTGGAATGAAAATTTTGGCTCAGGTCACAGATGATATGCAACCTGTTTACCGCGTGGCTCAAGGCATTTCACAAAAAACACTGGTCAAGGCTATCCAGTCAGCCTTTGATATGGGGGCTTTGAATTGGTTACCTGAAAATCTCCCCCAAGTCCTTCTGGACAAATACCGTCTGTTAGGACGTGCTCAAGCCACCGCTGCCATGCATTTTCCAAAAGACATCGCCGAATACAAACAGGCCCTGCGCCGCATCAAGTTTGAGGAACTGTTTTATTTTCAGATGAATTTGCAGGTTCTAAAGGCGGATAATAAGGCAGAAAGCAACGGTCAGGTGATTGCCTATGATGCTCAAAAAGTGGCTGAAAAGATTGCTACTCTGCCATTTGCCTTGACAGGTGGGCAAAAACGCAGTTTGGAGGCCATTTTAGCCGATATGCGTTCAGGTGCTCACATGAATCGCCTTTTGCAAGGGGACGTGGGGTCAGGAAAGACTGTTGTGGCTAGTCTTGCCATGTATGCCGCCTACACCGCAGGTTTTCAGTCAGCCTTGATGGTGCCCACGGAAATTTTAGCGGAACAACATTTTGAAAGTTTGCGTCAATTGTTTCCAGACTTATCGATCGCGATTTTAACGTCAGGCATGAAGGCGGCTGCGAAAAAAACAGCCCTCGCGGCGTTGGCGGATGGCTCGATTGATATGGTCGTGGGAACACACGCCTTGATTCAAGACGCAGTGACCTATCACCGCTTGGGTTTGGTTATTACAGATGAGCAGCACCGCTTTGGTGTCAATCAGCGTCGTATTTTCCGTGAAAAAGGCAATAACCCTGACGTTTTGATGATGACCGCGACGCCTATTCCCAGAACGCTGGCTATTACGGCTTTTGGGGAAATGGACGTTTCCATTATTGATGAATTGCCTGCGGGGCGAAAGCCTATTATCACACGTTGGGTCAAGCATGAGCAATTGCCTACTGTCTTGGATTGGATGAAAAAGGAGTTAGCCAAAGGTGCCCAAGCCTATGTGGTATCACCTCTCATTGAAGAATCTGAGGCCTTGGATTTGAAAAATGCAGTCGCTTTGCACGACGAATTGTCCCAATATTTCGCAGGAACTGCGACAGTTGCCCTCATGCATGGTCGCATGAAAAACGAAGAAAAGGATGCTATCATGCAAGACTTCAAGCAGCAAAAAAGTCAGATTTTGGTGTCAACCACCGTCATTGAAGTTGGTGTCAATGTGCCCAATGCAACTATCATGTTGATTATGGATGCTGACCGTTTTGGGCTTAGCCAATTGCACCAGCTACGCGGACGAGTGGGCCGTGGGGATAAGCAATCTTATGCCATCTTAGTGGCCAATCCCAAAACAGACACAGGAAAAGAGCGCATGACAATCATGACAGAAACCACGGACGGTTTTGTATTAGCAGAAGCTGACCTCAAAATGCGCGGTTCAGGTGAAATCTTTGGCACTCGCCAATCAGGTATTCCCGAATTTCAAGTGGCGGATATCGTGGAAGATTATCCCATTTTAGAGGAAGCCAGACGGGTGGCAAGCCAGATTGTGGCGGAAGATAATTGGCAAAAAGACGCTAGGTGGCAGGTGATTTCCGACCATCTCAAAGACAAGGACACCTTTGATTAAGCTTTGTGCAAGTTTTTTGCAAGCCATGCTTAAGTTTTTTCCCTTATAATAAAACCATCAAATGAAGTGAGGGGGAAGGCTTATGACAGTAAGAGTCACTTATCACAAATATTTTGCTAAAACCATTCATCCTAGACCTGCTTACGGTCGGTGAGTTGCTGACCTCTCCTTTTTGACATGACAAGGGCAGCGGAAAAACAACACCCATGATAAGACACCAAAGCCCATGGAATGGCAAAAAGCTCAGCTTGATTTAAGCTGAGCTTTTTTGAGTGTCTTTTTGAAAAGATAAGCGGCCTAACCTTCAATGTAGTCTTTGAGGGCTTGCCCTTTCAAACCAGCGTTTAGAGCGATAAGGAGTTTTAAGCGCGCTTTTTGAGCGTTTAATTCCTTGACAAACATAACCCCTGCTTGGGCGAGTTGGACGCCACCGCCTTCGTAGGCATAAACAGGCTCCGCAATCCCATTGAAACAACGTGATACCAAGACAACTGGGACATCTTGCTCGATGAGGTGCACGATTTCTTGGGCAGCGCGTGGTGGCACATTACCAGCTCCCAAGGCTTCAATCACGACTCCACAAACATTGTCAGGGTTAAGGAAACTGATGATACCATCTCCCCCCATCCCTGCATAGGCCTTGACAATTGGCACAGTTCCTGAAATATCAGTCAAATCAAAGCGAACACGCGTATCGGCCATTTTAAAGAATACAATATCGTGTTTCATGATAATGCCAAGTGGGCCGTGGATAGGTGTTTGGAAGGTTGATACGTTGGTCGTGTGTGTCTTGGTCACGTATTTAGCAGCGTGAATTTCATCGTTCATCACGACCAGTACCCCCTTGCCAATAGCATCGTCATGGCTGGCTACACGAAGGGCGCTGAGGTAGTTGTACACCCCGTCACTTCCTAGTTCGTTTGACGAGCGCATGGCGCCTGTGATAACGATAGGAATATTAGGAATTTCCATGGTATCTAGGAAATAAGCCGTTTCTTCCAAGGTGTCTGTACCGTGGGTAATGACCACTCCGTCAAAATCCGCAGCTTTTTGCTTGATTTCTTGATAAAGCTGGAGCATGTGTTTAGGGGTGATGTGTGGGCTTGGGATATTAAAAAAATCAATTGCTGTCACTTCGATGTTATCAAGACTGACACCAATATGATTCATAGGATTATCCGTATCTGGTCGAACATTACCCGCTTGATCAGCATGCATGGAAATTGTACCGCCTGTGTGCAAGACAAGGATTTTTTTCATTGTTCTAAAACTTCCTTCAAAAATGTGTTATAATCTATTTTAACATAAAGATGGAGAGCGAGAAACTGATTTGGCGATAAAAGCAGTCTTTTTTGATATTGATGGCACCCTGTTAAACGACCGAAAAAACGTCCAACAATCCACAAAAAAAGCCATTAACAATTTAAAAGAACAAGGAATTTTTGTCGGCGTGGCAACAGGTCGGGGACCAAGTTTTGTGCAGCCTTACCTTGAAAATCTGGGCTTGGATTTTGCAGTGACTTATAATGGGCAGTATATTTTCACGCGTGATGTGGTGGTTTACCAAAATCCTTTGTCTGTGTCCACTGTTTACCGCATTATCCGTTATGCCAATGACAAGCGTCGCGAGATTTCTTTGGGGACAGCTTCGGGCTTGGTTGGCTCGCGTATTATTGACATGGGGACTAGCCGTTTTGGGCAAGTGGTGAGTTCGGTTGTTCCCAAGCAATGGGCAAAAGCAGTCGAGCGTAGTTTTAAACACCTCATTCGTCGTTTCAAACCGCAAAATGTCAATGGCTTGCTGACCTTGATGCGCCGGCCCATTTATCAGGTGGTTTTGATTGCGACCGAGGACGAAACGGAAAACATTCAGAACCGTTTTCCACAGATTAAGGTAACGCGCAGCAGCCCTTATTCAGCGGATTTGATTTCTTACAACCAATCAAAAATACACGGCATTGAGCGTTTAGGCAAGCAATTTGGCTTTGATTTGTCTGAGGTAATGGCCTTTGGCGATTCTGACAATGATAAGGAAATGCTATCGGGTGTTGGTATCGGTGTCGCGATGGGAAATGCGGAAGCTTCTCTCAAAGACATTGCCCATTACACCACAGAAACCAACAATAACGACGGTATCTCAAAAGCTTTGGCTCACTTTGGCTTGATTCATCTAGAGCAAGAAGAAAGTTTTGATAGCCAAGACGAAAACTTCAACAAGGTGAAAATGTTCCACAAGGTCATGGATGGCACAACCTGCGAAATGCCAAGAGTCTATGAAAATGAAGAGGCTAATCACCGTTCGGATTTCAAGGTCGAAGAAATCGTGGAATTTCTCTATGCGGCTAGTCATGGAGATGAGGCTATCTTTAACGATTCGCTGGTCAAATTGCACGCGGCTATTGACAAGGCGGCACGCAAGGTAGAAAGCAAGGAACACCCTGAAACGCCTTTGGTTGGGCAAGTGGATGCCTTGACGGATTTGCTGTATTTGACCTATGGTTCATTTGTATTGATGGGTGTTGACCCTAAACCGTTATTTGACGCGGTTCATGAGGCTAATATGGGCAAAGTTTTCCCTGACGGCAAGGCGCATTTTGACCCTATCACTCATAAAATTTTAAAACCAGATGATTGGGAAGAACGTTTTGCACCAGAACCAACCATTCATCGGAAATTAAATCGACAAATTCAACACGCTTTTCAGCGCCAAAAAAATAACCAAGCTAAGACATCCTAAGCTTGGTTTTTTCGTATGCAAAAAGACCTAGTCGCAAAAACTAGGCCGAGTTCAGTTGTCCTTTTAGAAAGTCTTTTGGCTATCACGCACGACCAACAAGTCCACTTTAGCATGGCGCATGATGTATTCTGATGATGAACCGATAAGCAAGCGTTCAAAGGTATTAAGACCAGTCGCCCCTACCATAATCAAATCCACCTTTTCTTTATCAGGAATATCACGCGCAAGAAGGGTCTTAGGATTACCAAATTCAATGACTTGTTTGACTTTTTCAATCCCTCTTTCATGGGCTTTCTTTTCAAAACCTTCCAAAACACCCTTAGCTTCTTCTTCTAATTGTTCGTAGATGTAAGTGTCAAAGGTCGCAATGCTTTGTAGGGCACGTGTGTCAATGACGTGTGTCAAGATCAATTCAGCCTTGTTACGCAAAGCAACGTTTACCCCTTTTTCAAAAGCTAACTCAGATTCGTAAGAACCATCAACCGCAATCATAATTCGTTCATAATGTTGTGACATAACTGCCTCCTTAATTATGTTAACCAAAGAATAAAAAGATAACATTTCCCTCATTCCTATGAGATATAAAGTGATATGCAGGACAATAGGCACCTAAATGGCCTAAACTATGAATATCCTCACATTCATTATACTCCTTTTTATGTGAAATTGAAAACGTTTGAGTATTTTTCTGAATTCTTTTTATCTTAACAGAAAACCATTCAGAAAAAGCAGAGTTTATCAGAGCCTTTTTCACACAAGAAAATTTACCTTTAGAATCGTTAGAGAATTGAAAATTTAAGGCGGAAAGTTTATAATATTGGCAACGAGGTAAATTCTATGAAAACATTTGACAAATCTTCAAAGCTAGAACACGTTGCTTATGATATTCGCGGTCCCATTTTAGACGAAGCCAATCGCATGATGGCAAATGGCGAAAAAATTCTCCGTCTAAACACAGGGAATCCAGCAGAATTTGGATTTACAGCCCCTGACGAGGTCATTCGCGATTTAATTGTCAATGCCCGTAATAGTGAAGCCTATTCAGACAGTAAAGGGATTTTCTCGGCACGTAAAGCCATTATGCAATACTGTCAGCTAAAAGGTTTTCCACATGTGGATATCGATGATATTTACCTAGGCAATGGGGTTTCTGAAATGATTTCCATCTCTTTACAAGCTCTTTTGGACGATGGTGATGAGGTCTTGGTGCCAATGCCTGATTACCCTTTGTGGACAGCTTGCATTAGTTTGGCGGGTGGAAATGCCGTTCATTACCGTTGTGACGAACAAGCCGATTGGTATCCTGATATTGATGATATCAAATCAAAAATCACATCAAATACCAAAGCCATCGTTGTCATCAACCCAAACAACCCAACAGGAGCCTTGTATTCTGAGGACTTGTTGAAAGAGATTGTGGAAATTGCTCGCCAAAATGATTTGATTATTTTCGCGGATGAAATCTATGATCGTCTTGTGATGGACGGGCAAAAACACACGGCTATTGCTAGCTTGGCACCAGATGTTTTCTGTGTTTCAATGAATGGTTTGTCAAAATCACACCGCATCTGTGGTTTCCGTGTGGGATGGATGGTGCTCTCAGGACCAAAAGCCAATGTACGCGGTTATATCGAAGGGCTTAATATGTTAGCCAATATGCGTCTATGTGCCAATGTTCTTGGGCAACACGTGGTGCAAACGTCACTCGGCGGTTATCAGTCAGTGGATGAATTATTGATGCCAGGTGGTCGTATCTACGAACAACGCAACTTTATTTACAAGGCTGTCAACGAAGTTCCAGGCTTGTCTGCGGTCAAACCAACTGCTGGACTCTACATTTTCCCTAAAATTGACCGCGAGATGTACCGCATCGATGACGACGAACAATTCTGCTTGGAATTGCTCAAACAAGAAAAAGTCATGCTCGTGCCAGGTAAAGGCTTTAACTGGACCGAACCTGACCATTTCCGTATCGTTTATTTGCCACGAGTGGAAGAATTAGCAGAAGTTCAAGCCAAATTAACCCGCGTCTTAAGTCAATACCGACGCTAATAAAGGTATAGGTTTTTTCCTTAATTATAAGGAGAAAACCTTATTTTTTGCGGTTTAAAAGCTGAGAAAAAAGAGAAGAGTCAGAAGATAAAGGAATTTTCAGATAATTATTTGCAAAATAAGAACACCTCTGATATAATTGTAACGCAACTAAAGCAAAGGAAGTAAAACATGCCGAATTTATTAGAAAAAACACGTAAAATTACATCAATTCTACAACGGTCAGTGGACCATTTGGATGCTGAATTACCTTATAATGCTATGGCATCTAAATTAGCTGATATTATTGATTGTAATGCTTGTATCATCAACGGAGGAGGAACCCTTCTTGGTTATGCAATGAAGTATAAAACCAATACTGACCGTGTTGAGGAATTTTTTGAAACCAAACAATTTCCAGAAGGCTATGTAAAAGCGGCGAGTCGTGTCTATGATACAGAAGCAAACCTATCTGTCGATAACGAATTAACGATTTTCCCAGTTGAATCAAAAGATATTTACCCAGATGGTCTAACCACCATTGCACCAATATACGGAGGCGGTATGCGCCTTGGAACGCTAATTATTTGGCGTAACGATAAAGAATTCTTAGAAGATGATTTGATTCTTGTCGAAATTGCCTCAACCGTAGTGGGGATTCAATTGCTCAACCTTCAAACAGAAAATCTAGAAGAAACGATTCGTAAACAAACCGCTATCAACATGGCGATTAACACCTTATCTTATTCTGAAATGAAAGCTGTTTCAGCCATTTTGGGTGAATTGGATGGTACAGAAGGTCGTTTGACGGCGTCAGTCATTGCAGACCGTATTGGTATTACCCGTTCTGTTATTGTAAATGCCTTGCGTAAGCTAGAGTCTGCAGGTATCATTGAAAGCCGTTCATTGGGAATGAAGGGAACTTATCTCAAAGTCATCAATGAAGGTATTTTTGACAAATTAAAGGAATATAACTATTAATGACAAGAGCCTTAATTTCGATTGATTACACGAAAGACTTTGTCGCTGATGATGGAAAATTGACGGCAGGAAAGCCTGCTCAAGTCATTGAAGAAGCTATTGCTCGCATCACCAAGGAAGCCTATGAGGCAGGGGATTATATCTTTTTTGCCATTGATGGGCACGATGAAGGTGATGTCTTTCACCCAGAAACCAAGTTGTTCCCACCACACAATATCAAGGGAACCGATGGGCGTGATTTATACGGTCAATTAGCCAATGTGTATGCAACCATCAAAGAAGACAACCGTGTCTTTTGGATGGACAAACGCCATTATTCTGCCTTTTCTGGGACGGATTTGGATATTCGTTTGCGCGAACGCGGGGTTAAAACCCTTGCTTTGACAGGTGTTTTGACGGATATTTGTGTTCTTCATACGGCTATTGATGCCTATAATTTGGGGTATGACATCGAAGTTTATGCGGATGCCGTAGCCAGTCTAACGGAAGAAAACCATCAGTTTGCCCTCAACCATTTTAAGAATGTTTTGGGTGCAAAAGTGATTTAAAACAAGGAAAGAAGTGGGAAGGCACTTCTTTTTTCATGTAAAAGCACCTTAAATTATGGTATAATTTTAAGGACTGTATTGTCATTTAGGTTATGATTCTAATTGATCAAGGAGAAAAGAGATGAAAATTTCTGAAGAAGAAGTTCGTCATGTGGCTGAATTGTCAAAATTGTCCTTTTCTGAAGCAGAAACATCAGAATTTGCGACAACGTTGTCTAAAATTGTCGATATGGTAGAACTCTTAAACGAAGTGGATACAGATGGGGTTCCTGTCACGACAACAATGGCGGATCGTAAAACCGTTATGCGTGAAGATGTGGCGGTGGCTGGTGATGACCGCGATGAACTCTTTAAAAATGTGCCTCAATCAGAGAACTACTACATTAAAGTTCCTGCTATCTTGGAAGACGGAGGAGATGCTTAATGTCATTTAATAGCAAATCAATTGACGAGTTGCACAATCTTCTTGTCAACAAAGAAATCTCAGCGGTTGAATTGACCAAAGCAACCCTAGACGATATTAAAGAACGCGAATCAGCAGTTGATTCGTTCATTACGGTGGCGGAAGAATCTGCCCTTGCACAAGCTGCAGCGATTGACGAAAAAGGAATTGACGCTGATAACGTGATGTCAGGAATTCCTTTGGCGGTCAAAGATAATATTTCAACACGCGGTATCTTGACAACGGCTGCGTCTAAAATGCTTTACAACTACGAACCTATTTTTGATGCGACAGCTGTTGAAAAAGTTTACGGAAAAGACATGATTGTTATCGGTAAGACTAACATGGACGAATTTGCCATGGGTGGTTCAACCGAAACTTCTTATTTTAAAAAGACTAAAAATGCTTGGGATCACAGCAAGGTGCCAGGTGGTTCATCAGGTGGTTCTGCTACTGCAGTTGCTTCAGGTCAAGTGCGTTTGTCACTTGGATCTGATACAGGTGGTTCTATCCGCCAACCCGCTGCCTTCAATGGTGTTGTTGGATTGAAACCAACCTATGGACGCGTGTCACGTTTTGGCTTGATTGCTTTTGGTAGCTCGCTCGACCAAATCGGACCATTTGCTCCAACTGTCAAAGAAAATGCCCAATTGTTGAATGTCATCGCTGGAAACGATGTTAAAGATTCAACATCATCAAACCGTGAAGTAGCTGACTTTACAGCTAAAATTGGTCAAGACATCAAGGGCATGAAAATTGCCTTGCCAAAAGAATACCTTGGTGAAGGTATCGACCCTGAAGTGAAAGAAACTATTCTTAACGCTGCGAAACACTTTGAAAAACTGGGTGCGACGGTTGAAGAAGTGAGCTTGCCACATAGCAAGTACGGTGTTGCGGTATACTACATCATCGCTTCATCAGAAGCTTCATCAAACTTGCAACGTTTTGACGGTATTCGTTATGGTTACCGCACTGAAAATTACAACAATCTTGACGATATTTATGTCAACACACGTAGCGAAGGTTTTGGTGACGAAGTAAAACGCCGTATCATGCTTGGTACTTTTAGCTTGTCATCAGGTTACTACGACGCTTATTTCAAAAAAGCGGGTCAAGTGCGTACCTTGATTATCCGTGATTTTGACAATATTTTTGCGGATTACGATTTGATTTTGGGGCCAACTTCTCCAAGCGTTGCCTTTGATTTGGATAGTTTAAACCATGACCCTGTTGCTATGTATTTGGCAGATATTTTAACAATTCCTGTCAACTTAGCAGGGCTTCCAGGTATTTCAATTCCTGCTGGTTTTGCCCACGGCCTTCCGGTTGGTATGCAATTAATCGGTCCAAAATACAGTGAAGAAACTATTTATCAAGCTGCTGCGGCCTTTGAAGCAACAACAGATTATCACAAACAACAACCCGTTATTTTTGGAGGTGAGGACTAATGAACTTTGAAACTGTCATTGGACTTGAAGTCCACGTTGAGTTAAATACCAATTCAAAGATTTTTTCACCAACCTCAGCCCACTTTGGTAATGAGCAAAATGCCAACACCAATGTTATCGACTGGTCATTCCCTGGGGTCTTGCCAGTGATGAATAAAGGGGTAATTGATGCTGGTATCAAGGCTGCTTTGGCTCTGAACATGGATATTCACCAAAATATGCACTTTGACCGCAAAAACTATTTCTATCCTGATAATCCAAAAGCCTACCAAATTTCACAATTTGATGAACCAATTGGCTACAACGGTTGGATTGAGATTGAATTAGAAGACGGATCAACCAAGAAAATCCGTATCGAGCGTGCGCACTTGGAAGAAGATGCTGGTAAAAACACGCACGGAACAGACGGTTATTCTTACGTTGACCTCAACCGTCAAGGTGTGCCATTGATTGAAATCGTGTCAGAAGCTGATATGCGTTCGCCAGAAGAAGCCTATGCTTATTTGACCGCCTTGAAAGAAGTTATCCAATACACAGGCATTTCTGATGTGAAAATGGAAGAAGGTTCGATGCGTGTGGATGCCAATATCTCTCTTCGCCCTTACGGTCAAGAGGCTTTTGGTGTCAAAACCGAATTGAAGAACTTGAACTCATTTAATAACGTGCGTAAAGGGCTTATTTACGAGCAAAAACGCCAAGCCCAAGTCTTGCGTTCAGGTGGTGAAATCCAACAAGAAACCCGTCGTTATGATGAAGCAACTGGGGAAACCATTTTGATGCGTGTCAAGGAGGGGTCATCAGATTACCGTTACTTCCCAGAGCCAGACCTACCTCTTTTTGAAATTTCAGATGAGTGGATTGATACTGTTCGTGGCACCTTGCCAGAATTTCCAAAAGACCGTCGTGCCAAATACATCAATATCTTTGGCTTGAGTGCCTACGATGCGGCGCAATTAACAGCAACAAAACAAACGTCTGATTTCTTTGAAAGTGCCGTAGCTCTTGGCGGTGATGCTAAACAAGTGTCTAACTGGCTACAAGGGGAAGTCGCTCAATTCTTAAACAGCGAAAACAAAACCCTTTCAGAGATTTCATTGACCCCTGAAAACCTTGTTGAAATGTTGGCTATCATTGCAGATGGTACCATTTCATCAAAAATCGCCAAAAAAGTCTTTGTTCATTTGGCTAAAAACGGTGGTTCAGCACGTGCATACGTTGAAGAAGCCGGTTTGGTGCAAATTTCTGATCCAGCTGTGCTCATTCCAATTATCCACCAAGTCTTTGAAGACAATGAAGCTGCGGTTGCGGACTTCAAGTCAGGCAAACGCAATGCCGACAAAGCTTTTACAGGATTCTTGATGAAAGCCACAAAAGGAAAAGCCAACCCACAAGTTGCCCTTAAACTCTTGGCACAAGAATTGGTGAAACTAAAAGAAGACTAAGGGGCAAAAAGTCCAATTATTTTGGGCTTTTTTTTACCCTTTTTTAACAAGTATTGTCAGAAAAGGGATATCGCCTTGGCAGGAATTGTGCTATACTGATAGCCGAAATGACTTTTTGTGGAGTGGAGCTGAGATGGATAAAAATATCAAGGGAACAATCATGGTGCTGGTAGCAGGTATTACCTGGGGGATTTCAGGAATTTCTGGGCAATACCTCATGGCAAACGGCATGAATATCAATTTGCTAAGCAGCTTGCGTTTGATTGTGTCAGGTCTTTTATTGACAGTCATGGCCATGGTCTATCAGCCCCAGCACTTCTCACTGGCCATTCGACAAAAAAGGGTGCTTGCTAAAATTGCAGTCTTTGCTTTGATTGGGCTTTTGATGAACCAATATGCTTATTTGATGGCTATTCAGTACACCAATGCAGGAACGGCGACGGTTTTGCAATACGTAGCACCGATTTTGATTTTGGCTTATGTGTCTGCTAAAAAGAGGCAGCTGCCAGATTTGTCTGAAAGTGTGGCTATTCTTTTAGCTATTTTGGGCACCTTTATCATTGCCACGCATGGCCGTTTTGACGGTTTAGCCATAACACCCAAGGGCTTGTTCTGGGGACTTTTTTCAGCGGTGACTTATTCTTTTTACATTGTTCTCCCTGCAAAATTGATTCGTGAATTTGGGAGTTTTACGGTAGTTGGTCTTGGTATGCTCATGGGCGGAGTGGTTTTTCCCATCTTGACGCGCTCTTGGCAATACCCCTTGGTTTTGACGCCTGACAACCTGCTTGCCTTATTTGGCATTATTATTGTTGGGACGGTCTTTGCTTACACCTTTTTCCTTAAAGGCAGTGCTATCATCGGTGCGGTCAAGGGCAGTTTGTTGGCAGCCATAGAGCCAGTATCCTCAGTCTTCTTCTCGGTAATGGTGATGCATGAAATCTTCTACTCCATTGATTTTACGGGAATGTTTCTCATTCTTGTCGCCGTGCTAATGCTATCCCTACGTGATTTGTTTATGGTTCGCAAGCAATGGCGCACTATGAATAAAACGTGAAAAGTTAAGGAAAACCTTAACTTTTTTGTTTTCATCTCTTGACAGGTTTTCAAAACAAGAGTACAATACATTTCGTTATCTTCCTAACAGTTAGCTAGCTAACGAAAGGGGTGCTGTTATGGAAAAAAATATTGGACGTTTGGTTAAAAAAGCCAGTAACCAACTAGGGCGGGAACTTGACCAGTTTGCAAAACCCTTTGATCTAACGGGAATGCAAATGTCAATCATTGACTTTATCAGTTATGGATTAAAGGAAGAGTATTTTCAACAAGACATTGAAAAGGAATTCAATATTCAACGTTCAACAACAACTGTGCTTTTACAGCGCATGGAGAAAAAAGAGTTGATTTACCGCCAAGTTTCGCAAAAAGATGCCCGCCAAAAATCGGTGCATCTGACTCAAAAAGCGCAAGATTTAGTAGCAGAATGTCGTTTGTATTTTCAACTCCAAGAAAAAGAGTTGGAAGAACGCTTTTCAGAAGACGAAATTGCTATTTTTGAGAAGATTTTAGATTATTATGTTAAGAAGAAGTAGGAGGAACCATGTCAGAAGAAAAAATTTCACCTAAAGTGATTCGAGCAGTTATTGCTGTTGGAATGTTATCCTTTTGTGGGGTGGTCGTTGAAACAGCGATGAACATCACCTTTCCAACTCTTATGAAAGAGTTTGGAATCACCACATCAACGGTTCAATGGATGACGACAATCTACCTTTTGGTAGTGGCGTCAGTAGTGCCTTTATCAGCGTATTTGAAGCGTTCATTTAAGACAAAATCAGTCTTTTTGACAGCTAACTTACTGTTTATTTTGGGCGTGTTAATTGATAGCATTGCGCCAAGTTTTGCTTTGCTTTTGGTCGGGCGTGTCATTCAAGGGATTGGAGTCGGAATTGCGCTTCCTTTGATGTTTAATATTATTTTGGACCAAGTTCCAATGAGTAAAATCGGTACGATGATGGGTGTTGGAACTTTGATTACCGCTGTTGCTCCAGCGGTTGGACCAACATTTGGTGGATTTGTTTCATCACATTTTGGATGGCGTTTTATCTTTGTCTTGCTTACCCCGCTTTTGTTAATCTCTTTAATTTTAGGGGTAATATCTATTGAACAAAAAAATAAAGTGGCGCGTGAAAGTTTGGATTTAATTAGCGTTATAGCTATTCTTTGCTTATTTGTTGGGTTGATTTTAGGAATTAATAATTTGGCTGAATATGATTTCTTTAGTGTGCCTGTTTTAGGAGGATTGGCAGTTGGAATTGCTGGTCTTCTTGTCTTGGTAAAACGTTCTTCACATCTAGAACAGCCAATTGTTAACTTATCTATTCTTAAAAATGGTAAATTTGCTGGACATGTTATTGCTTTCTTCCTGTTTCAAATTGTCAATCTAGGAATGTCTTTTATTATCCCGAATTATATTCAGTTAGTAAATCATTCAAGTTCAACTGTCGCAGGTCTTTTAGTCTTTCCAGGAGCAATTATTGGTGCCTGCTTTGCACCATTTAGCGGCAGAATTTTAGATCGTTTAGGTGCTAAAAAGCCAATTATTTTTGGAGTTAGTCTGCTTGCCTTTGCTCTTTGTCTCTTTAGCATTTTGGCTTTGCATTTACCGAATACTTGGTTAACTGTTATCTATATTCTATCAATGGCAGGTACTGGAATTGCCTTTGGTAATATCATGACAAATGGTCAAAAACAAGTAACTTCAGACAAACGAGCAGATGCCAATGCTATCTTTAATACTTTGCAACAATTTGCTGGCGCAGTTGGAACGACCGTTGCATCCTTGGTTGTTGCGCTCAGTCAATCAAACACAAGTATCAGCTATGCAGAAGCAACGGCTAGAGGGTCACGAAATGCTTTTATCATTTTGCTTGTCTTAGCTGTTATTGAATTGATTATCCTATTTAGAGTTGTTGATGGTAAAGAAAATTAATTTTTTAGAGTGCTTTGTCACTCTTTTTTTGATGGATTTTCAAAAAATGTACAGAAGCGATTGACATCTTTAATTACGGTATTTATAATAAAATTTATTGAAATGGAGGAAAATGATTATGAAAAGCATTGGAAAGCTTTAGGAAAAGAAATTGCTAGAATTTTAGTTATCCTTGCTGTCATTGCAGCTGTTGTCTTTTATTTGAAAGGTAACAATTGGTTTAAAAAAATCTTTGAAGGTGATACAGAGGATAAATACGAATTTGTTGTTAAACGTTTTTCAAAGAGACATGAATTACTTGTGGCTGAGGCAGCAGCAGAGACTACGCAAACTCAAAGATTTAATTCAAATGCAACAAAAGATTGGCCAGATTGGACAAAGACAATTGCTGATTTGATTGTTAGTCGTAAACTGGAAGTGAAAATTCCTGTAAAAACAGAATTCAAGTTGGAGTTAACTGATATTTCACAAAATGATATTGAAATCAAGGACAATGTCTTAACTTTCAAAAATCCTTTAACTATAAAAGTTGATTCACAAAAAGAGGGTGGCCTTGAAATTTTGTCTTCTTCATCTGGAATTGTTGATAAAACAGTTGATGTTGTTACTTCGAATAAAAAAGCAATGGAATTTTTAGATGAAAAAAGCCAAAATGCTATTTATAAAACAAGTAACAATGTTATGGCACAGGAAAAATATCAGAAGAAAGTAGCAAAATACGCTAGTCAAGATTTAGAAAAATTACTTAATCTCAAATCTGACGATAAAATCAGTGTTAAAATCAATGTTTCAGATTTAAAATTTGAAAATATTGACCCTAAAGAATAAGAAAATTTTAAAAGAGCTTGAGGAAAACTTTTCTTGGGTTCTTTTTTTATTAAATTTCCTTATGTGGGAATGGTTTTCAATTCGCCATATTTTGGCAAATATGTTAAAATAAATAGTAAAATATATTTTTTTGGAGAGTAATTTGAGTATAGACGATTATAGGCCGACCTTCGTGGTTGAGGCAGTTTATGATTTAAAAGCAGAAGACTTGTTACGACGTGGGATTCATGCCGTTTTAGTGGATTTAGACAATACTTTAATTGCATGGAATAACCCTGATGGTACGCCTGAGGTGCGGGCATGGTTGGATGAGATGACGATGGCTGATATTGCTGTTGTGGTCGTGTCAAACAACAAACATTCCCGTGTCAATCGTGCCGTTTCTCGTTTTGGCGTGGACTTTGTGAGCCGTGCCATGAAACCATTCACACGTGGCATTAATAAAGCCATCAAGCGTTACGGTTTTGATCGTGATGAGGTGATTATGGTTGGTGACCAATTGATGACCGATATTCGTGCGGCTCACCGTGCTGATATTCAGTCTGTTTTGGTAAGACCTTTGGTTAAATCTGATGCTTGGAATACTAGAATTAATCGCTGGCGTGAACGTCGTGTTTGGGCCAAACTTGAAGAAAAATACGGAAAAATCCAATATCAAAAAGGAATTTAATGGAAGAATTAGTATGTATTGGCTGCGGAGCCAAAATTCAAACAGAAGATAAAGACAAAGCAGGCTACACCCCAAAAGCTGCCTTGGAAAAAGGGCTTGAAACAGGTGAATTGTATTGCCAAAGGTGTTTTAGACTACGTCACTACAATGAAATCACTGATGTGCACATGACCGATGATGAGTTCTTGCAATTGTTGCATGAAGTGGGAGATAGTGATGCCCTTGTGGTCAATGTAGTGGACATTTTTGACTTCAATGGATCAGTTATCCCAGGTTTGCCACGCTTTGTTTCTGGCAATGACGTTTTGTTGGTTGGAAATAAAAAAGACATTTTACCTAAGTCTGTTAAAGACAGCAAGGTAACACAATGGTTGACAGAGCGTGCCCATGAAGAGGGCTTGCGTCCAGTAGATGTTATCTTGACTAGTGCTCAAAATCACCAAGCAATCAAAGACTTGATTGAGAAGATTGAAAGCTTGCGTCATGGGCGTGATGTCTATGTGGTGGGCGTGACCAATGTTGGTAAATCAACCTTGATCAATGCGATTATCAAAGAAGTCACAGGTGAAAAAGATATTATTACGACTTCACGTTTCCCAGGGACAACGCTTGATAAGATTGAAATTCCTTTGGACGATGGGAGCTATATCTTTGATACGCCAGGTATTATTCACCGTCATCAGATGGCGCATTACCTCAGTGATAAGAATTTGAAGTACATCAGCCCTAAAAAAGAAATAAAGCCAAAAACCTATCAGCTCAACCCTGAACAAACCTTGTTTTTAGCAGGTTTGGGACGTTTTGACTTCATTTCTGGGGACAAACAAGGATTTACCGCTTATTTTGACAATAATTTGAAATTGCATCGCACCAAATTAGCTGGAGCAGATGCCTTATACGATAAACACGTTGGTACTCTTTTAACACCGCCAACAGACAAGGAATTAGCTGATTTTCCGCCATTAGTTCGTCACGAATTTACCATTAAAGATAAGATGGATATCGTGTATTCAGGGCTTGGTTGGATTCGTGTGAAAGCGTCAGCACAAAAGCCTGTGACCGTTGCAGCTTGGGCACCTGAAGGGGTTGCTGTCTTGCTCCGTAAGGCATTGATTTAACAAAAGAAAGGACCGTCATGCTAACATCAAAACAACGTGCTTTTTTGAAATCAGAAGCACATAGCTTGAAACCGATTGTACAAATTGGGAAAAATGGTCTAAATGACCAAATCAAGACCAGTGTTCGACAAGCTTTGGACGCTCGTGAATTGATTAAAGTAACCTTGCTTCAAAATACGGACGAAGATATTCATGAGGTTGCAGACATTTTAGAAGAAGAAATTGGTTGCGATACGGTTTTGAAAATTGGGCGTATCTTGATTCTTTACAAGGAATCGTCTAAAAAACAAAATCGCAAACTATCACCAAAAGTAAAAGAGCTAAACAAATAAGCTCGTCGTTTAGGAAGTCGCCTGACTTGGAGGTCGTCACTATGGCAATAGAATTGCTAACACCCTTTACCAAAGTTGAGTTAGAAAAGAAAGAAAAAGACACAAATCGAAAACAAATTGGTATTTTAGGAGGAAATTTCAACCCTGTTCACAATGCCCATTTGGTTATTGCAGACCAAGTTCGCCAGCAATTAGGCTTGGACGAGGTTTTTCTCATGCCCGAATACCTACCGCCACACGTTGACCAGAAAGACACGATCGATGAAAAGCATCGTTTGAAAATGCTGGAATTAGCAATTGAGGGTATTGACGGTTTAGGCATTGAAACCATTGAATTGGAGCGTAAAGGGGTCAGCTATACCTATGAAACCATGAAACTGTTGACGGAAAAAAATCCTGATGTGGATTATTATTTCATCATCGGTGCAGATATGGTGGATTATTTGCCAAAATGGCACAAAATTGATGAACTTATCAAAATGGTGCAATTCGTCGGTGTGCAACGTCCAAAATACAAGGCAGGGACGTCTTATCCTGTGATTTGGGTGGATGTGCCTATGATGGATATCTCATCAAGTTTGATTCGTCACCAGTTTGAAAAAGGTTTGAAACCAAACTTTTTACTCCCTAAACCTGTGATTGATTATATTGAGAAAGAAGGGCTGTATCGTGACTTATGAGCAGTACACAGGGACGAGCCGTGAGGACTTGCTTTCCAAAATCAAGGCTGTCATGAGCGACAAGCGATTTAATCACGTTCTTGGGGTTGAACAGACAGCTATTGAATTGGCAGAGCGTTATGGCTACGATAAGGAAAAAGCAGGGCTCGCAGGTTTATTGCATGATTATGCTAAAGAGATTTCAGACCAAGAATTTTTAGACTTGATTGACAAGTATAATCTTGACCCAGAACTCAAAAAATGGGGCAACAATGTCTGGCATGGCATGGTTGGTATTTACAAGATTCAGGAAGATTTGGGCGTGACAAATAAGGATATCTTGCACAGCATTGAAACGCATACAGTTGGCTCAAGTCAGATGTCTTTGCTAGATAAGATTGTTTATGTGGCAGATTATATTGAGCCTGGTCGTCGTTTTCCTTTGGTGGAAGAAGCGCGTGCGATTGCCAAAGAATCGTTAGATAAGGCAGTGGCTTATGAAACGGTTCATACCGTTGAGCACCTTGCACACCAAGCCTTTCCAATCTTCCCACAAACCATTGAAACTTATAATGCGTATGTTGGGTTTATGAAAGATGACAAATGAAAACAGCTCTGTTAGTGATTGATATTCAAACAGCCTTGATAGAGGCTAAACCGTATGCAGTTGATAACTGTTTGTCTGTCTGGCAAAAAGCAATCGCCACTTGTCGTGAGAAAAACATTGAGGTGATTTACGTCCGCCACAATGACGACGAACTACTAACAGGAAGTCATGGCTGGGAAATTTACGAAGCTATTGCTCCAGAAGTTGACGAGAAAATTTTTGATAAGCATTATAATAGTGCTTTTAAAAAAACTCATTTACAGACTTATCTGGACAGCCAATCTATTGATCAGCTGATTATCATTGGCATGGCAACGAATTATTGCATTGATACGACTGTTAAGGTGGCGTTTGAGTTTGGCTATGATTTGGTAGTTATTAAAAATGGCACGACTACCTTTGCTGAAAGAGAAATTACAGCAGAACAATTAATACAGCATTATGAAAGCACTTGGAATGGACGTTTTGCCCAAGTGGCTGATTTAGAAGAAATTTTAAAAGAGGATTAAATGGATAAAAAAGAATTACTAGAATTGGTTGTGAAGGCAGCTGATGAGAAACGTGCAGAAGATATGGTCGTTTTAGACCTTTACGGGTTGACTAGTGTGACTGATTATTTTGTAGTCGTGAGCGCTATGAACACTCGTCAATTGGATGCTATTGCTGAAAATATTCGTGAAAAAGTGAAAGAAGTCGCTGGTATAGCCAGCCATGCAGAAGGTGATAGTCGTACAGGTTGGGTACTTCTTGACCTTAATGATGTTGTTGTCCATATTTTCTCAGAAGACGAACGTGAACACTACAACATTGAAAAACTTTGGCACGAAGCTCCAATGGTGGATGTGTCAGAATACTTAGCTTAAAGAGAACCTTGCCGCTTGGCGGGGTTTTTGAAAACAAGAAGAAAGGAAAGATAGGCGAGTTAGCTCACAGCTTGTACCCGCATGACGGAACTATCAAAAGAGAAAAATGAACAAAAACTATCAAAAATTTGCTGAGGTTTATGATGCCATCATGGACGATTCCCTTTATGATAAATGGACTGATTTTTCGCTCCGCCATTTTCCCAAAAACAAGAAAAAACTCTTGGAATTGGCCTGCGGGACAGGTATCCAATCGGTGCGTTTCTCACAAGCGGGCTTTGATGTGACAGGGCTTGATTTGAGTGAAGAAATGTTGGACGTGGCTCGTCAGCGTGCTAAGGAAGCAGGCGAGGCTATTAATTTCAAACAGGGCAATATGTTGGATTTGTCGCAAGCTGGTCAATATGATTTGGTGACTTGCTATTCAGACTCGATTTGTTACATGGCTGACGAGGTTGAAGTTGGTGATGTCTTTAAACAAGTTTACGACTGTTTGAATGAGGACGGAGTATTCATCTTTGACGTGCACTCAACTTACCAAACTGATACCGTTTTTCCTGGTTATTCTTACCATGAAAATGCAGAAGAATTTGCCATGGTTTGGGACACTTATGCCGATGAAGCACCGCATTCTGTTGTCCATGAATTGACTTTCTTCTTGCAAGACGAGGATGGGCGTTTCACTCGCTATGACGAAGTTCACGAAGAACGCACCTATGAAATCCTGACCTATGACATTCTCTTGGAGCAAGCAGGTTTCAAATCATTAGAACTCTACGCTGACTTTGAGGACAAAAAGCCACGCAAAAAATCAAACCGCTGGTTCTTTGTGTGCCAGAAGTGAGCAAACAAGTAAAGAATAAAAGGAGTTTCCATGACGGTTACTGGTATTATTGCGGAATTTAATCCCTTTCATAATGGGCATGGTTATCTGTTGTCGCAAGCTAAGGGCTTGAAGATTGTGGCTATGTCGGGCAATTTTGTCCAACGTGGCGAGCCTGCGATTGTGGATAAGTGGACGCGAGCTGAGATGGCACTGAAAAATGGCGCGGATTTGGTGGTGGAATTGCCGTTTTTAGTGGCTGTTCAAGCGGCAGATTATTTTGCGCAAGGGGCAGTTGACATGTTAGCCAGTCTTGGTGTGGATAACTTAACTTTTGGCACGGAAGAAATGTTGGATTATCAACACTTTTCACACATTTATGCCCAACATCACCAAGAAATGCAGGATTTTCTAAAACAATTGCCTGACGAGTTGTCTTATCCACAGAAAACGCAAAAAATGTGGGAAACCTTTGCTGGGGTTGATTTTACTGGTGATACGCCCAATCATATCTTGGGCTTGGCTTATGCCAAAGCGTGTGCAGGAAAAGCGATTAGGCTCAATCCTATTCAGCGTCAAGGAGCGGGTTATCATTCCTTGGAAACCGAGGTGGCTTTTGCATCGGCGACCAATTTGCGTGTCCACAGACAAGACAAGGCCTTTGTGGATAAATTCATGCCCGATGCTGATTTGTTGCTGGATTCGCCACAAGCTAGTTGGGAAGATTATTTTGATTTTTTGGCCTACCAAATTAAGACAAATCCCGATTTGACAAGGATTTTTCAGGTTAATGAGGAATTAGCCAACCGCATTCGCTCAGCTATTCGAACAGTGACGTCTGTGGAAGAATTGGTAGATAAGGTGGCCACTAAGCGTTACACAAAGGCTCGTGTGAGCCGTATTTTGGCTTATATTTTGGTTGGAGCTGTGGAAAAACCACTTCCCAAGGCCATTCATGTGCTTGGTTTTACTCTAAAAGGGCAAGAACACCTCAAAAAAGTTAAAAAATCAGTACCTATCGTGACGCGAATTGGTGCTAAACCTTGGGACGAGGTGACGCAACAAGCTGACCAAGTCTATCAGCTAGGTAATCCACAGTTGCCAGAGCAAACCTGGGGAAGAGTCCCTGTCAGAGTGGATAGAGAGTGATTTTAATAAACAAAGAAGTCAAGTGCTAGGCCACTTGGCTTTTTTAAAACCAAATGTCAGCGATTTTTACCCTACCATGTTACAATGAGGGCATTAAGATTAATGGAGGATAGAAAAAGATGACGAGGATTGCAATTACAGGTGTGACGGGGCATTTAGGCGGTTTTGTGGCATAAGCCTTGTCTGATGCAGGAATTCCCGCACGGCATTTGGCACGCTCGCCAGAACGGGAACCAAAACTAGCAAAAGCTGAGGTGAAACAATGCCGTTATGAATACTCACCTCAAGCACTTGAGGCCCTTTCTGGCATTGAGGTTTTGTTCATGGTTTCGGATAAAGAGGCACCAAACCGCTTGCAAGAGCATTTGGATTTTATAGATGCTGCCAAGGAGGCTGGGGTTAAGCACATTATTTACACGTCTTTTTACAATGCTAACCCAAAGGCGACTTTTACCTTGACTCGTGACCATGCGGCAACCGAGCAATATATCAAAGAAAAAGGTCTGACTTATACCTTTTTGCGGGATAATTTCTACATGGATTTCTTTGTGACATTGGCACAAGAATACGGTGAAATCAAAGGACCTGCTGGAAATGGCAAGGTATCTGCTGTTGTGCGTTCGGATGTTGCCAAAGTAGCGGTAGCTATTCTCAAAGACTCTGATAAATGGGCAAATCAAACCCTAGATATGACAGGACCTGAGGCATTAACTTTGTCAGAAATGGCAGAGCAGTTAAGCCATTTGCTAGGCAAAACAATCAGCTATGTTGAGGAAACCGTTGAAGAAGCTTACGCTTCACGCAAGGCTTGGCCAGCAGAAGATTAGGAATACGATGCTTGGGTGTCAACCTACACCGCCATTGCTAAGGACGAACAGGCAGGCTTATCAAATGCCATAGAAAAAGTCTTAGGCACAAAAGCCACCTCACTAGCCCAATATGTCCAATCTATGCCAAAAGGATAGCCTAATCACGTTTTTTTAAGCCATCAGTATTTTACACCAGCCCGCCAAAGTGCTATAATAATAGGGATTACGAATTTAGCTGTGCTAGTTCAGTAGTTCAAGGATTGAGCGTTTGACGTCGTTCAACTCCATTTATTAAGCTAACAAAAAAATCTTTACAAAGGAGACTACCCATGGGACGTAAGTGGGCCAATATTGTTGCCAAAAAAACTGCCAAAGATGGTGCTAACTCTAAAGTTTATGCTAAATTTGGTGTTGAAATCTATGTAGCTGCTAAAAAGGGTGAACCAGACCCAGAATCAAACTCAGCCCTTAAATTTGTACTTGAGCGTGCAAAACAAGCCCAAGTGCCAAAACACGTTATCGACCGCGCCATTGATAAAGCAAAAGGTAATACAGACGAAACCTTCGTTGAAGGACGTTACGAAGGCTTTGGACCAAATGGTTCAATGATTATCGTGGACACTTTGACAAGTAACGTTAACCGTACAGCTGCTAACCTCCGTTCAGCATTTGGTAAAAACGGTGGTAACATGGGAGCAGCAGGTTCTGTATCATACCTTTTTGACAAAAAAGGGGTTATCGTGTTTGACGGTGACGATGCCGATGCTGTTTTTGAACAATTGCTTGAAGCAGACGTTGACGTTGAGGATGTTGAAGCAGAGGATGGTGTGGTAACAGTTTACACAGCACCAACTGACCTTCACAAAGGTATCGAAGCTTTGCGTGCCAACGGTATTGACGAATTCAAAGTGACTGAGCTTGAAATGATTCCACAATCAGAAGTCACTCTTGATGGTGAAGACCTTGAAGTCTTTGAAAAACTAATTGACGTTCTTGAAGATGACGAGGACGTGCAAAAAGTTTACCACAACGTTGCTGATTTTTAATCTATACACCACAAACACCACAAAAGATAGTCAGTTCTTATTACTGACTGTCTTTTTCGTTTTGAGTGATAGCTTTCTTTTATCTGAGTGATAATAAAAATCTATTGGAAAAGCGTGGCGTTTTGGTCTAAAATAGGGTTATTGTAATGAGCGAATCTCAAATAAAGGAAGGAGAGGATGTTAAATGAAGCAAGTCATTGTTGGGATTACAGGAAATGAAAAAGAAATACCAGAGATGTCAGGCATTCGTTTTGATACGGTGTCGCGTTATTTATCTGAAGGCGTTACCGCTGCTGGTGGCGTTCCTGTTATCATTCCAGTTGGGAGCCCCGCTCTTGCTAAAGCTTACATTGATATGATTGATAAGCTGATTTTATCTGGCGGTCAAAATGTGACACCAGCATTTTACGGTGAAGAAAAGACTATCGACAGTGACGATTACTTTTTGGAACGTGATGAATTTGAATTGGCTTTGATTAAAGAAGCCTTGCGTCAAAGAAAACCTATTTTTGCGGTTTGCCGAGGCATGCAGCTGCTAAATGTAGCATTAGGCGGTACCTTGAATCAAAACATAGACAATCATTGGCAAGAAGACGTTGAAGGTACCTCACATGAAGTGTCAGTTGTTCCCAACAGTCGTGTGAGCCATTTGGTCAAATCAGGTGCTTGTATTAATTCCTTTCATCGCCAAAGCGTTAAAGAGTTGGCACCTGACTTGGTTGCGACGGCGCGTGATACACGTGATGGCACGATTGAAGCTTATGAAAGCAAGAAAGGTGCTCCCATTTTAGGCATTCAGTGGCATCCTGAGTTGTTGCTAGACAGAACGGAGAGCCGCAACTTATTTCATTATTTGGTTCAAACATTATAAGTACAAAGCTGATTAAGGCGGCTTTTTCTTATTTTTCTTGCAATCAAATCAATTGTTATCTAGCGAGAGTGGTGTTAAGATAAAAGCGTCTTAAAAAAGGAAAGGAAGTTATGGATATGACATTTTGGAAAAAAGCATTAGGTGTAACAAGTGTGGTTTTGGCCTCAAGCCTTGTTTTAGCGGTTTGCTCGTCACAATCATCCTCTAAAAAATCAAGCGGTAAAGAAGAAGTGGTCTTTGCGACTGTCGGAACAACGGCCCCATTCTCATATGAAGACAACGGAGAATTGACAGGATACGATATCGAAGTTGCCAAAGCGGTCTTTAAGGATTCTGACAAATACAAGGTCACTTTCAAGAAAACCGAGTGGGCATCTATTTTTACAGGGATTGACTCAGGCAAATACCAAATGGCTGGTAACAATATCAGCTACACTAAAGAACGTGCCAATAAGTACCTCTTCTCTTACCCTATCGGCTCAACCCCATCTGTTTTAGTTGTGCCAAATGATAGTAAAATCACCTCTTACGATGATATTGGTGGTCACTCAACCCAAGTGGTTCAAGGGACAACAACTGCTGCACAATTGGAAAAATACAACCAAGAACACAGTAACGACACCGTTGATATCAATTATACTAACGAAAACATTACTCAAATGTTGACTAACTTGAACGATGGCAAGTATGACTTCAAGATTTTTGACGCCCCAACAGTTAATACAGTTATCAAAAACCAACAATTAACAAACTTGAAGACCATTGATTTGAAATCAGATGACCAACCTTACATCTACTTCATTTTCGGTGATGACCAAAAAGACTTGCAAACTTACGTCAACAAACGTCTTAAAACCTTACAAGAAAATGGTACCTTGTCTAAATTGGCAGAACAATACCTTGGTGGCGACTACACTCCAAGTGCAGATGATTTGAAATTGCCAACCTCTCATTAAAATGTGGTTATAGTTTTAAACTATAAATAATACTTGTTAATAACAATTTGAAACCTATATCCAAATAGGATACAATAAAATCACTTAGTAAATGAAAGAGGATATAGATATGAAATTGAAAAAGATATTTGGATTAGCAGGTGTGATTGCAGCATCAACAGTTTTATTGGCAGCTTGCGGAGGCAACTCAAAATCAGCATCAGATGACTCAACACTTAAAGTTGGAATCATGACATTGGATGATAGCACAGAACCTGTTTGGGATGAAATCACAGAATTGGCTGAAAAGAAAGGTGTTAAAATCAAATTGGTTGAGTTTACAGATTACAACCAACCAAACGAAGCCCTTCAAAATGGGGAAATTGATGTCAACGCCTTCCAACACAAATATTTCTTGAGTAACTGGAACAAAGAAAATGACGGCACTATCGTTGAAGTAGCTGATACCTTTCTTAGCCCAATCCGTTTGTTCTCAGGAACAAAAAATAACGGTGATGCTAAGTACACAGATGTTGTAGATATTCCAGATAAAGCGACTATCTCAGTGCCAAACGATGCGTCAAACGAAAGCCGTGCCCTTTACTTGCTTCAATCAGCTGGTTTGATTAAATTGGATGTTTCAGGTAATGAGTTGGCAACTATCAAAAACATTTCATCAAATCCAAAGAATTTGGATATCAAAGAAGTGGATGCTGCACAAACAGCTTCAACACTTAACTCAGTAGATGCGGCAGTTATCAACAACTCTTATGCCCAATCTGCAAATGTTAACTATGATACAACTCTTTACACAGAACCAATCGATGATAATTCAGACCAATGGATTAACGTGATTGCAGCCCAAAAAGATTGGAAGAAATCAGACAAGGCTGACGCCATTGAAACTTTGGTATCTGTTTATCAAACAGATGAAGTTGGTAAGGAAATCGAAAAAGCATCAAACGGTATCGATATTCCTGCTTGGAAAGGTGCTAAAACATCATCAACTTCTGAATCGTCATCATCAAATGAATGAGCCAAAAGATAAGAATCAGGTGTGTTCTTAACACACCGATTTTCTTTGTAGGCGGTATTTCTGAGTAAAATGTGAGCGTTGTGAAAGGTAGCAAAATGGTCGTAAACGAAAATGAGCAATTAGAAAAATTTTATCAAGATGAACTCACACAGTATTATTTTGAAGCGCTGGGGCGTTTGATTGCCAAAAAATCCATCTTCGCTCAACAGATTGGTTTGGCTGAGGTTGCGGGTGAGTTGGGGCAGTTGTTTACAGAAGCTGGTGCTGAGGTGACAATTGACGATATCTGTACGGCACCGCTGGTTTTGGCTCGATTTAAGAGTAGTCATCCTGAAGCTAAAACCATCATTTTTTACAATCATTATGATACGGTGCCTGCTGATGATGACCAACCGTGGACATCCAATCCATTTGAATTGACGGTTCGTGATGGGTATATGTACGGTCGGGGTGTGGATGATGACAAAGGACACATTACCGCGCGTTTGACTGCCGTTCAAAAGTACCGTCGTCAGCACGGTGATTTACCTGTCAATGTGATTTTTCTCATGGAAGGGGCAGAAGAATCGGCTTCTGTTGGTTTAGAAACCTACCTGGAAAAATATGCTGATGAATTGCGTGGTGCGGATTTGTTGGTTTGGGAACAAGGCATTTCAAATGCTAAAGGACAAATCGAGATTTCAGGTGGAACCAAGGGCATTGTGACCTTTGATATGGTCGTGGATTCAGCGAAAATTGATATTCATTCGAAATTTGGTGCGGTGATTGATACAGCAACGTGGTACTTGCTCAAGGCGATTACATCCTTACGAGATGATGAGGGACGCTTGCTAGTGGATGGCATTTACGACCAGGTGACACCGCCAAATGAACGAGAGTGGCAATTGGCTTTGGAGCACGCTAATTTAGACCCTGAGCGTTTGCAGGACTTGTATGGATTGACCTTGCCGCTATTGACCAAAGATACAGAATCATTAGTGAAAACCGTCTTTTTTGAGCCTGCTATTACCATTGAAGGCATAACGTCAGGCTATCAAGGGCAAGGGGTTAAAACGATTTTACCATCAAAAGCAAGATCTAAGATGGAAGTTCGCTTGGTACCTGGCTTGGATCCAAAAGAAACCCTTGCTCACATTAGAAAGCATTTGGACAAACACGGTTTTGAACAAGTGGAATTGATTTACACCTTGGGTGAAAAGGCTTATCGTAGCGATATGTCAGACCCTGCTATTTTAAATGTCATCGAGATTGCCAAGGCATTTTCACCAAATGGAGTATCTGTCTTGCCAACCACTGCGGGAACAGGCCCAATGCACCAAATCTTTGAAGCCTTGGAAGTTCCAATTGCGGCATTTGGAATTGGTAATCCAAATAGTAGCGACCATGCTGGCGATGAAAATGTAAAATTAGCTGATTACTACACCCACATTGAGATGATTGAGGAGTTAATTAAGAGTTATGACAAAACCCATTATTAAACTAGAAAATATTGACATTACCTTTTATCAGAAAAGACGCACCATTGAAGCGGTGAAAGACGTTTCTATCACGATTCACAAGGGCAATATCTATGGTATCGTTGGGTATTCAGGTGCAGGAAAATCGACTTTAGTGCGTACGATTAACCTGCTACAACCACCAACGTCTGGTACAATTACCATTGGAGATGATGTGACCTTTTCAGATGGTCAGGTGCAGTTAAAAGGAGCTAAATTACGCCAAAAACGCCAAAAAATTGGAATGATTTTCCAACATTTCAATTTGATGGCTCAAAAAACGGCGCGTCAAAATGTGGCTTTTGCCCTTAGACATTCATCTTTGTCTAAAGAAGAAAAAGACAAAAAAGTGTCGGAATTGTTGGAGTTGGTCGGCTTGTCAGAGCGTGCAGAGAATTACCCGTCACAATTATCGGGTGGTCAAAAACAGCGTGTGGCGATTGCGCGTGCCTTGGCAAATGACCCTGAAATCTTGATTTCAGACGAATCAACCTCGGCCTTAGACCCTAAAACCACCAAGCAAATTTTGACCTTGTTGCAAGATTTGAACCAAAAATTGGGCTTGACGGTTGTGATGATTACGCACGAAATGCAAATTGTGAAAGACATTTGCCACCGTGTTGCTGTGATGCAAAATGGGCATTTGATTGAAGAGGGTTCTGTTTTGGACATTTTTACTAGTCCAAAAGAAGCCTTGACCCAAGAATTTATCAAAACGGCTACGGGCATTGATGAAGCTTTGGTGAAAATCGAAAAACAAGACTTCATCCAAACCTTGCCAAAAAATGATTTATTGGTGCAATTAAAATACTCAGGAAGGTCAACTGATGAGCCTATCCTTAATCAAATTTACAAAGAGTTTGAAGTAACGGCAAATATCCTTTATGGGAATATCGAAATCTTGGCGGATACTCCAGTGGGTGAGATGATTGTGGTCTTATCAGGTGAGCCTGATGCCCTTATGGGAGCCCAAAAAGCGATTGTAAAAGCTGGAATTGATTTGACTGTTTTGAAACGAGGTGCTTAAATGACAGAATGGATTGAAACCTATTTACCAAATGTTTACCGCATTGGCTGGGAGGGAACGAATTCTTGGCCAGACGCGATTTACGCGACCCTTTACATGACAAGTATTTCTTTTGTCGTGGGTGGGCTTTTAGGATTGATTGTTGGCTTGTTTTTGGTGTTAACAGGACCCAATGGGGTCATCGAAAACAAGGTGGCATTTCAAATTCTAGATAAAATCACATCTGTTTTCCGTGCCATTCCGTTCATTATTTTGCTAGCGATTATTGCCCCAGTGACTTACTGGATTGTAGGGACAAACCTTGGTATGACAGCTGCTTTAGTACCTCTATCAGCAGCGACCTTTCCTTTCTTTGCTCGTCAGGTACAGGTGGTCTTGGCTGAACTTGACCAAGGGGTGATTGAAGCTGCTCAGGCCTCAGGAGCAACTCTTTGGGATATTATTAAGGTTTACCTAAGCGAAGGGTTGCCAGACCTTATTCGCGTGTCAACAGTGACCTTGATTTCACTTGTCGGAGAAACGGCTATGGCTGGTGCTATCGGTGCTGGAGGACTTGGTTACATTGCCATTTACTATGGTTACAACCGTTCAAATACCGATGTGACCTTGGTGGCAACCTTACTCATTCTTATTTTGATTTTCTTGATTCAATTTATCGGAGATTTCCTGACCAATAAATTAAGCCACAAATAAAAAGAAGGTGCTTGGCATCTTCTTTTTTGATGCACACAAAAACACCCAAGCGCCTTTAGCTTGGGTGTTAGCAGGTTAATTTTTTTGAACTCTTTGAACGATGACGCCAAGGATAAATCCAACGACGGCAAAGCTAATCCAACCCATTGAGAATTGACCAAGTGGGACAACGCTGGTAAAGAAGTATACCACTCCGTTTGGTAGGTTAAACAAACCAGTCATGGCTGAAAGGGTAGATAAGGCATCGTAAAGAGCAGGAATCATGGTGAATGCGATTGTCAAGCGATAGACAATCGGGCTATTTTGGAAGAATTTAGAGCAAAGCATCAAGAGAACGATAGCGATTGTTAATGGGTAAAGAAGGTAAAGCACAGGGAGTGACCATTTGATGAGTTCAGATAAGCCACCGAAGTAAAAGACTAAAGCAATCAAGGTAAAGATGGTTGCCCAGCTAACGTGCGATACTTTTGGTTGCAATTTATGGAAGTACTCCGCACAAGCTGTGATAAGTCCTGTTGCTGTTGTCAAACAAGCTAGGAAAATAGCCAAGGCTAATACCACTTGTCCGATATTACCAAGGTAAAAATGCGCTGACTGACTAAGAACATTTCCACCGTCAACAGGGGCACCGTTAAGCATGAATTGACCATCAGTAAAGCTAAAAAGGCTTTGTGATGTTGCTCCGATGCGTGCCACAAAGATGTAGATAAGTGCCAAAAGAACAGTAGCAATGATACCTGATTTGAAGGTTAGTCCAGCGACTTCAGATTGAGTCTTAGCACCGTGTTGCTTGCTGGCATCAATAACGATAATGGCAAAGGCTAGTGAAGCAAGGGCGTCCATGGTACCGTAACCTTGGATAAGTCCAGCGACAAATGGCACATCTTTGAAAGCGTTGCTGATGTCATTAGCTGCATTGTGAGCTACTCCAATATCACCAGCTGGTTTGATAAAGGAAGCCACCACCAAAACAGCAATGATAATCAAAAGAGCAGGCGTCAAATATTTCCCAATACGGTCTGCGATTTTGCTTGGTCTGATCGCCAAGAGGTAAGATAAACCAAAGAAGAGCAAACCATAAACGATTTTGGCAATGAGATTGTCACCAAAGATGGGTTGGATACCAACTGAGAATGATGTTGCCCCCGTTCTTGGAATAGCAAAGAAGGGACCAATTGAAAGGTAAAGGGCAATTGAAAAGAGCAGGGCATAGCGTTTTGAAACAGGTCGAACGAAGTCCTCCACGTCACTCGCCCCAGAGCGTGCAACAGCCACCACACCCAGCAATGGCAAAGTAACTCCAGTCAAGCAAAAGCCGATAATGGCAAGCGCCAAATTGCTTCCAGAGTAAATCCCTAAAAAGGCTGGGTAAATCAAGTTAGCTGCTCCAAAAAACAGAGCAAATAACATAAATCCTATGATGACATAGATATTTTTAAAGGTTTTCATAATCTCCTCCTCGTTAAGAGATATATTAAAGTTGAGACAATTATAATTTAGAGAAATGTCTGACAATTATTATATCGAACGGATTCTTAACCGTCAATAGTCGTGAATTGGCAATTGCAAAATGGGGTATGGGGGGCAAGCATCGTTTGACGAAGCCCTTGTTTTATATTATGATAAGAAAGTTATTTCGTTATGAAGGGAGTTTCTATGAGACATTTTATCAGTGTTTGGAATAGGACCAGTTTAATCAAACGCATTGTCATCGGGGTGGTGCTTGGTTTGCTTTTGGGAATGCTGATTCCTAAGGTGAGTGTCATCGGTCTGTTGGGAGATTTATTTGTTGGTGGTTTGAAAGCTATTGCGCCTTTGCTTGTTTTTGCTTTGGTGGCAAATGCCTTGTCACAACACGAAAGAGGTAAGCGAACCAATATGTCCACCGTTATCGGACTTTATCTGATTGGGACCTTGGCGGCAGCCCTTGTGGCCGTTATGGTCAACTACCTTTTCCCGCTAACTTTAACTTTAGACGGCGTGAGCGATAGCAATTTATCGGCACCAGAAGGGATTGCACAGGTCTTTAAGGACTTGTTGCTCAAGATTGTGGATAACCCTGTGAATGCCGTGGCTTCTGCCAATTACATCGGGGTCTTGGCTTGGGCGGTCATTTTTGGTCTAGCCTTGCGAAATGTCAGCCCACAAACCAAAGAATTGCTTCAAACAACGGCAGAAGTGACGTCACAAGTGGTGCGTTGGATTATCAATTTAGCGCCGTTTGGTATTCTAGGTTTGGTGTTTAAAACCGTTTCTGACAATGGGGTTGGGATTTTGGCCAATTATGGGATGTTGATTGTGACCTTAGTTGGTACCATGCTTTTTGTTGCCTTGGTGGTCAATCCGCTCATCGCCTTTATCATGATTCGTGAAAATCCTTATCCGCTGGTCTTTTGTTGCCTGCGTGAATCGGGCTTGACTGCCTTTTTCACTAGAAGTTCAGCTGCCAACATTCCTGTCAATATGAAACTGTGTGAGGACTTGGGCTTGGATGAGGACACTTATTCGGTTTCTATTCCGCTGGGAGCAACGATTAACATGGCTGGTGCAGCGATTACCATCAATATTTTGACCTTGGCTGCTGTTAATACCTTGGGGATTCATGTTGAT
>NZ_JAAXMT010000002.1 GCF_012277075.1 Streptococcus alactolyticus
AAAGCCGATAATGGCAAGCGCCAAATTGCTTCCAGAGTAAATCCCTAAAAAGGCTGGGTAAATCAAGTTAGCTGCTCCAAAAAACAGAGCAAATAACATAAATCCTATGATGACATAGATATTTTTAAAGGTTTTCATAATCTCCTCCTCGTTAAGAGATATATTAAAGTTGAGACAATTATAATTTAGAGAAATGTCTGACAATTATTATATCGAACGGATTCTTAACCGTCAATAGTCGTGAATTGGCAATTGCAAAATGGGGTATGGGGGGCAAGCATCGTTTGACGAAGCCCTTGTTTTATATTATGATAAGAAAGTTATTTCGTTATGAAGGGAGTTTCTATGAGACATTTTATCAGTGTTTGGAATAGGACCAGTTTAATCAAACGCATTGTCATCGGGGTGGTGCTTGGTTTGCTTTTGGGAATGCTGATTCCTAAGGTGAGTGTCATCGGTCTGTTGGGAGATTTATTTGTTGGTGGTTTGAAAGCTATTGCGCCTTTGCTTGTTTTTGCTTTGGTGGCAAATGCCTTGTCACAACACGAAAGAGGTAAGCGAACCAATATGTCCACCGTTATCGGACTTTATCTGATTGGGACCTTGGCGGCAGCCCTTGTGGCCGTTATGGTCAACTACCTTTTCCCGCTAACTTTAACTTTAGACGGCGTGAGCGATAGCAATTTATCGGCACCAGAAGGGATTGCACAGGTCTTTAAGGACTTGTTGCTCAAGATTGTGGATAACCCTGTGAATGCCGTGGCTTCTGCCAATTACATCGGGGTCTTGGCTTGGGCGGTCATTTTTGGTCTAGCCTTGCGAAATGTCAGCCCACAAACCAAAGAATTGCTTCAAACAACGGCAGAAGTGACGTCACAAGTGGTGCGTTGGATTATCAATTTAGCGCCGTTTGGTATTCTAGGTTTGGTGTTTAAAACCGTTTCTGACAATGGGGTTGGGATTTTGGCCAATTATGGGATGTTGATTGTGACCTTAGTTGGTACCATGCTTTTTGTTGCCTTGGTGGTCAATCCGCTCATCGCCTTTATCATGATTCGTGAAAATCCTTATCCGCTGGTCTTTTGTTGCCTGCGTGAATCGGGCTTGACTGCCTTTTTCACTAGAAGTTCAGCTGCCAACATTCCTGTCAATATGAAACTGTGTGAGGACTTGGGCTTGGATGAGGACACTTATTCGGTTTCTATTCCGCTGGGAGCAACGATTAACATGGCTGGTGCAGCGATTACCATCAATATTTTGACCTTGGCTGCTGTTAATACCTTGGGGATTCATGTTGATTTTCCAACTGCCTTTTTGCTCAGCGTGGTATCTGCCATTTCAGCTTGTGGGGCTTCAGGTGTTGCTGGCGGTTCTTTGTTGCTCATTCCCGTTGCTTGTAGCTTATTTGGCATTTCAAATGACATTGCCATGGAAGTTGTCGGCATTGGCTTTATCGTCGGTGTGGTACAAGATTCTTGCGAAACAGCTTTGAATTCATCAACCGACGTTTTATTTACCGCTGTGGCAGAAAAATCCGTTTGGGGCAAAGGAAAAGCCAACCAATAGAAAAAACGAACAATACTGTCTGAGATAGCGCTTATCTCAGGCTTTTTTTGTCTATTTGGCAAATGGCTAGCGCTTCCAAAAGAAAATCTGCTTTAAAATAGCCCTAGTTTATGTTAAAATAAAGCAACATCAAAAAGGAGAAAAAAGACTATTTTGACAAATCATCTACTTGTTTTGCAATCAGATTTTGGTCTGGTTGACGGAGCCGTTGCGGCTATGGTTGGGATAGCTTTGCAAGATGAAAATCCATAATTTAACGCACGAAATCACTCCTTACAATATTTTTGAAGCCTCTTACCGTTTGTTCCAAACGGTGGAATATTGGCCTGAAGGCACTACTTTTATCTCTGTTGTTGACCCTGGAGTTGGCTCAAAACGTAAAAGTGTGGTGGCTTTGACCGAAAACAATCAATACATCGTGACGCCTGACAACGGTACCTTGACGTACATCAAAACTCATATGGGTATCAAGGCTATTCGTGAAATTTCAGAAGTCAAAAATAGACGCCAAAACACCGAGTATTCTTACACTTTCCACGGTCGTGATGTCTATGCCTATACAGGTGCTAAATTAGCCAGCGGGCACATCACTTTTGAAGAAGTTGGACCAGAATTGCCCGTGGATGCTGTGCTCGAATTGCCTGTTGTTGAAACGGTGATTGGGGACAATTTTGTTCGTGGAGCTGTGGATATCTTGGATGTGCGTTTTGGGTCTTTGTGGACATCTATCAAACGTGAAGATTTCTACACCTTAGAACCTGAATTTGGTGACCGCTTTGAAGTGACCATTTCCAACAACGATATGTTGGTTTATCAAAATCAAGTCACCTATGGCAAATCTTTTGCGGATGTTCGCATTGGTCAGCCAATTCTCTATATCAATTCTCTTTACCGTGTTGGTTTAGCCATTAACCAAGGTTCTTTTGCCAAAGCTTATAATGTCGGTGTGGGTTCAAACTGGCATATCGAAATTAAAAAATTAGGAGGATAGTTCATGACAAATCAATCAATCAAAACCGTTGTTGCGACAGGAATTGGGGCTGCTTTGTTTATCATCATCGGGACTTTAGTCAACATCCCAACGCCAATTCCAAACACGAATATCCAGCTGCAGTATGCTGTGATTGCCCTCTTTGCGATTATTTATGGTCCAACGGTTGGCTTTTTCTCAGCCTTTATCGGACACGCCCTAAAAGACGCCCTTCAATACGGTTCTCCGTGGTGGACTTGGGCTTTAGTTAGTGGCTTGATTGGACTAGCTATTGGTTTGTTGTCAAAACGCATCAATATTGAGAAAAATCCCTTAACTGCTAAGGATTACGTTTTGTTTAATGTGGTGCAAATTCTTGCGAATGTCGTGGGCTGGGGGATTATCGCACCTTATGGTGACATTTTGATTTACAGCGAACCAGCCAATAAAGTCTTTGCACAAGGATTTT
>NZ_JAAXMT010000003.1 GCF_012277075.1 Streptococcus alactolyticus
CAAAAAGGAGAAAAAAGACTATTTTGACAAATCATCTACTTGTTTTGCAATCAGATTTTGGTCTGGTTGACGGAGCCGTTGCGGCTATGGTTGGGATAGCTTTGCAAGATGAAAATCCATAATTTAACGCACGAAATCACTCCTTACAATATTTTTGAAGCCTCTTACCGTTTGTTCCAAACGGTGGAATATTGGCCTGAAGGCACTACTTTTATCTCTGTTGTTGACCCTGGAGTTGGCTCAAAACGTAAAAGTGTGGTGGCTTTGACCGAAAACAATCAATACATCGTGACGCCTGACAACGGTACCTTGACGTACATCAAAACTCATATGGGTATCAAGGCTATTCGTGAAATTTCAGAAGTCAAAAATAGACGCCAAAACACCGAGTATTCTTACACTTTCCACGGTCGTGATGTCTATGCCTATACAGGTGCTAAATTAGCCAGCGGGCACATCACTTTTGAAGAAGTTGGACCAGAATTGCCCGTGGATGCTGTGCTCGAATTGCCTGTTGTTGAAACGGTGATTGGGGACAATTTTGTTCGTGGAGCTGTGGATATCTTGGATGTGCGTTTTGGGTCTTTGTGGACATCTATCAAACGTGAAGATTTCTACACCTTAGAACCTGAATTTGGTGACCGCTTTGAAGTGACCATTTCCAACAACGATATGTTGGTTTATCAAAATCAAGTCACCTATGGCAAATCTTTTGCGGATGTTCGCATTGGTCAGCCAATTCTCTATATCAATTCTCTTTACCGTGTTGGTTTAGCCATTAACCAAGGTTCTTTTGCCAAAGCTTATAATGTCGGTGTGGGTTCAAACTGGCATATCGAAATTAAAAAATTAGGAGGATAGTTCATGACAAATCAATCAATCAAAACCGTTGTTGCGACAGGAATTGGGGCTGCTTTGTTTATCATCATCGGGACTTTAGTCAACATCCCAACGCCAATTCCAAACACGAATATCCAGCTGCAGTATGCTGTGATTGCCCTCTTTGCGATTATTTATGGTCCAACGGTTGGCTTTTTCTCAGCCTTTATCGGACACGCCCTAAAAGACGCCCTTCAATACGGTTCTCCGTGGTGGACTTGGGCTTTAGTTAGTGGCTTGATTGGACTAGCTATTGGTTTGTTGTCAAAACGCATCAATATTGAGAAAAATCCCTTAACTGCTAAGGATTACGTTTTGTTTAATGTGGTGCAAATTCTTGCGAATGTCGTGGGCTGGGGGATTATCGCACCTTATGGTGACATTTTGATTTACAGCGAACCAGCCAATAAAGTCTTTGCACAAGGATTTTTATCTGCTTTTATCAATAGTTTGACGATTGCTATCGGTGGTTCTTTACTGCTTGCTGTCTATTCACGTACACGGACACAATCAGGCAGTTTGACCAAAGACTAGACGGTCTGACAAGCTATTTTAGCTAACGAAGGAGTGGGGTGCACATTGATGGGTAAAATCATGACAACATCCCACTTTTATTATTTTTTAGGAGAATCATATGAAGCCCTTTATACAATTTAAGGATTTCACGTTTAAATACGATGTTCAAGCGGAGCCAACGTTAAAGGCCATTGACTTGACGATTGAAAAAGGTCAAAAGGTCTTGATTGTAGGTGCTTCAGGGTCAGGCAAATCCACTATTGGTCATTGTTTAAATGGCATTATCCCAAACATTCACCAAGGGGAAAAAATAGGTCAGCTACTTATTGATGGTCAGGATGTTTTTGACCAATCGGTTTATGATAAATCCCGCTTGGTTTCCACTGTGTTGCAGGATCCAGATGGGCAATTTATCGGTTTAACTGTGGCGGAGGACTTGGCTTTTTCACTGGAAAATGACTGTGTGCCTTTGCCAGAAATGCAGTCCAAGGTTCAATCTTGGGCGGAGCGCTTGGATTTGACGGCCTTTTTGCAGTATCGTCCACAAGATTTGTCAGGTGGGCAAAAGCAGCGCGTGAGTTTGGCTGGGGTCTTGATTGACGAAAGTCCGATTTTGCTATTTGACGAACCTTTGGCTAACCTTGACCCCAAGTCTGGTCAGGAAACCATTGATTTGATTGACCGCATTCACAAGGAAGAAGAAGCGACGACTATTATTATCGAGCATCGCTTGGAGGACGTGCTTTACCGACCTGTGGATAAGATTGTCTTGGTCAATGACGGACACATTCTTTTTGACGGCGATCCAGATAGCCTTTTAAAAACGGATTTGCTGATGGAAAATGGGATCCGCGAACCGCTTTACATCACGGCTTTGAAAGATTTGGGTGTGGATATTGAAGCCATGGACAATTTATCACGCATTGCAGATCTCAAACTTCCCCAAATCACCTTGGAGTCGCACGGATTTGCTGACAAGCAGCCAACGAAAGCACCGCTGCTCAGTGTGCAAAACCTAACCTTTGCCTACCAAAAAGACCAGCCAGTGCTAAAAGGAATGATCCTAGATGTCCACAAGGGGGAACGCATTGCCATTGTCGGCAAGAACGGTTCAGGCAAATCAACCCTTGCCAAAGCCATCTGCCAATTTATCACATCAGATGGGGATATTTTCTACCAAGGCCAATCCGTCATGTCTGATTCCATCAAGGAACGTGCTGAAAAGATTGGTTATGTCTTGCAAAATCCCAATCAAATGATTAGCCAAACCATGGTCTTTGACGAAGTAGCACTAGGCCTTCGCCTACGTGGGATTGACGAGGCTAGTGTGGAGCAGCGTGTCCTTGACACCTTGAAAATCTGTGGCTTATTTCCTTTTCGAAAATGGCCTATCTCAGCCTTGTCTTTTGGGCAAAAGAAACGCGTCACCATCGCTTCGGTCCTTGTGATGAATCCAGAAATTCTCTTGCTGGATGAACCAACAGCAGGGCAAGACAAGAAGAATTATACTGAGATTATGACCTTCTTGGACGAATTGAGCCAAGCAGGGCATACGATTATGATGATAACGCATGATATGCAACTGATGCTGGAACATTCAGACCGCAGTGTGGTGATTAGTGATGGGCAGATTATTGCAGATTGTTCCCCAGTCGCCTTATTTAGTCAACCGTCTATTTTGAAACAAGCCAATCTTAAAAAGACCAGATTATTTAAGCTGGCTGAGATTTTGGGTGTGGACCCCATTGATTTGACGCATTATTACATTGAACAACAAGGAGGCAATCCGCTATGACAAATCGCCTGATTGGTTTTCAAAGTGGTCGTGGTTTTCTCTACTCCCTGTCAGGTGCCAGCAAACTCATTTTCTTTATTTTGGTTTCTGTTGCCTGCATGACCACTTACGACACCCGTTTGATTTTGGCTATCGGTATTTTTTCGGTTTTACTATTTAAAATGGCGGGCATTCGTTGGCACCAAGTGTCCTTTGTCATCACCTTTGTTGCTGTTTTTGCCTTGTTAAATGTTTTGATGGTTTACCTGTTTGCCCCAGATTACGGGGAAATGATTTACGGTAGCAAGATCATTTTATGGCAAGGCATCGGGCGGTTTAACCTCACGGCTCAGGAACTTTTTTACCTGTTTAATTTGGCCTTGAAGTATTTTTGTACCGTACCGCTGGCCATCTTGTTCTTGATGACCACTCACCCCAGCCAATTTGCCTCTAGTCTTAATCAGATTGGGGTGCCTTATAAAATTGCTTACGCGATTAGCTTGACTTTGCGTTATATTCCTGATGTGCAGGAAGAATTTTACATGATTCGTATGTCACAAGAAGCGCGTGGCTTGGAATTGTCTTCGAAAGAATCACTAGTTAAGCGCATAAAAGGCAACCTGCAAATCGTCATTCCCATTATCTTTAGTTCCCTAGAACGCATTGACACGGTATCGACAGCTATGGCGCTGCGCCGTTTTGGGAAAAATAAAAAACGCACTTGGTACACTTACAAGCAATTAACCAGAGATGATTTTCTAACCATTCTCTTGGCGCTCGTGATTGTTGGAGTGAGCCTTTGGCTCTTTCATCTCAACGGTGGCCGTTTTTACAATCCATGGCACTAAAAAGAATCTTATCATCAGGCCCTTTTGGGACTGGTGATAAGATTCTTTTTTATTTCAAATACCCTAAATAATCGAATTTTTCAAAGGTGTTGTCACTAGCGATGGCAACCACTTTGGTATTAGGCTCAAAGACCTCACTAGGATTGATATCGGTATCAAGCGTGGTCAGATTTTTTCGGCGAATACCAATCAAGTTCAAGGCGTATTTGTTGCGTAAATCTAGTTGAATCAGATTTTTACCCACCCAAGAATCTGGAATGGAAAATTCAATCATAGACACCGTATCTTCCAAATGCACGATGTTATCAATGCGGTGGCGGAGCATATTTGAGGAAACGGTTTTTCCCGAATCACGCTCAGGAGTGATGACCTTGGTTGCTCCGATGCCATAAAGCACTTCTTCGTA
The DNA here is from genome assembly GCF_012277075.1 of Streptococcus alactolyticus. GTDB lineage: Bacteria > Bacillota > Bacilli > Lactobacillales > Streptococcaceae > Streptococcus > Streptococcus alactolyticus. Next base: position 4,424 of record NZ_JAAXMT010000003.1, read on the forward strand.
AGTGGCATTTTTGGCCTTGGCTAAGATGGTTTTGACCCCTAATTTCTTACAATGCATGATGGCTAGGACAGAAGATTCTAAACTAGTTCCTGTCGCAATCACCACCTTGTCACATTGGGCGATGCCCACCGCTTTTAAAAATTCAATATCGGTGATGTCACCAACAGCGGCTTTGCTGACAAATTCTGCCACGTCTTGGACGCTGTTTTCCTTGCAATCCACGGCGATGACGTCTTGTTCAAATTTGCTGAGTTCTTCAGCGACTGTGCGACCAAAAATCCCTAAACCAAGGACACCAATAATTTTTTTCGTCATAGTTTTTCCTTCTATCCCATATTTATCGTTGTTTGTGCGTAATGAATATCTTTTCTCTTACGTTGCAAGAGGCTCAACAGAACCGTGATGGGACCGACACGCCCCACAAACATTAGCACCATGATGACAATGCGTCCCCCAGTTGACAATTGCGGGGTTAAATCCATTGACACTCCCACTGTCGCAATAGCAGAAATAGCTTCAAACAGTAGGGCTAAAGGATTGTGATGAGGTTCAAAGAGCAAGAGTGCCATGTAACCTACCGTCAAAATGGTGAAAAAGAAAATCAAGATGGTAAAGGTCTGTTTGATGACCTTGTTGGCAATAACGCGATTGCGGAAGGTCACTTCAGTTTGCCCTGTTAATTCTGCCTTAAAGAGCAAGAACGTAATAGCAGCTGCAGTGACCTTGACCCCACCAGCCGTACCGCCAGGAGCACCACCAATAATCATTTGAAGCATATACAAGACATTGGTAACAGGATGCGTATCGACATAAGAAATGGTTGAAAAACCAGCCGTTCTCATAGTAACGGATTGGAAGAAAGATACCATCCATTGTTGGAAAATATTGTAATGCCCGATGGTCTTTGGGTTTTTGTATTCCATGAGCCAGCTCAAGACGGTACCCAGTAGCAAAACAATCCCTGTTGTTGCTAAAACCAGCCGTGTTTGATTGCTCAAAGAACGTGAAAAAGTTGTGAAACGATAAGGCTTGTCAGTCAAAAAGCGTTTGACGGCATCTCTCAAATCCAGCAAAACCGCAAACCCAATCCCACCTGAGAAAATCAAAATAGCAAGGACTATATTGATCAAAGGGTTGAGAACAAAAGGTCTTAGACTAGCATCACCGAGGTTGTCAAAACCGGCATTACAAAAGGCGGAAACTGATAAAAAGATGGCATTGAAGATCCCATGTCCCACCCCAAAACGAGGAATGAAGTCAAATAGCAAGACCACCGCCATTGCCAACTCAAACACTAAGGTGAATTTATAAGCGCTAAACAAATATTGCCGCAAGTTATTGCTGTTGTCATAGTTCAGTGCAGATTGCAGCAAATGCTGCTCAGACAAATTCATGCGACGGCGCATGAGGTAAAGACTGACAGAAATTAAGGTCACCAAGCCTAAACCACCAATTTGCATGAGCAATATCACAATCACTTGCCCTAAACCATTATAAACAGAGGCTACGGGAAAGACCGATAGCCCTGTCACGCAAACCATGGATACAACATTGAATAAATGGTCAAGATAGGTCGTTGCAGGTGCGTCTGGATAATGCGTGATAGGCATAGAGAGCAAAAGGCTCCCGATAATAATAACAATAATAAAACTAAACGTTAACCGTTGTATGCTTGTTAAGGATTTAAAAAACGTAATCACCATTCATCTCCTTTTTAGAGTGGCTTTTTATTGGGCATTCCTGGCTTACGTGGGTACTTGTTTGGGGTTTCTTTTTTCTTTTCCAAAACGGTCATCTGACGAGGGTCACCATTTGGTAGGGTGTAGTGTTTGTTTTCGATAACCTTGGCAAAGAGCAGCTTCATAGCATTTTGAGCATCTGCCAATTCTTCCTCAGCAGCTGAGGCTTTCAAGGCAACCAATCGTCCCCCTACTTTTAAGAAAGGAATGGTCAATTCAGTCAAAACTTGCAAACGGGCAACAGCGCGTGCGGTTACGATATCGTAAGTGGCACGAAAGGTCTTGTCTTGTCCAAAATCTTCAGCGCGCCCATGGTAGAAATGCACACCATCCAACTCCAAGGCTTCTGCCAAGAGATTGAGAAATTGAATGCGTTTGTTGAGCGAATCAATAATAGTGACATCAATCTCAGGACACAAAATCTTGATTGGGATACTTGGAAAACCAGCCCCAGCCCCAATATCTAAGAGGCGGATAGCTTGATTGGTAATATTACCCTGCAAAACAGGAGCCACGGAATCATAAAAATGCTTGAGGTAAACATCCTCTTTTTCAGTAATTGCTGTCAAATTGATTTTTTGATTCCACTCCACAAGCAAGTGAAAATAAGTTTCAAATTGCTGCTTTTGCTTATCACTCAAATCAAAGCCTTGCTGGCTCAATTGCTGGTAAAATTCTTCTGGTGTCATCTTTATCTTGTCGGAAAAAAGCCCGACTTTCCTTTCCTAGTAATTCTAAACAGTTCTTATTTTACCACAAATACGACTTGATAACAGGCTGAAAATGTCATTGCCCAAAAAGCCTTCTATTTCGTCACTTATCATTTTGAAAATGGTTTTAAAATTGGTATAATATGCCTAGTTAAAAGACATTGGAAATGTCTGATTATTGTTGTTAATATGCGTCCATTTGGATGCCTGACTGTTAAGGGAGAATGATATGGCTTTGATCATAGTTGTTGTAATTATCGTCTTAATTCTTTGGGGCATTGCCCTTTATAATGGCTTGGTTAGAAGCCGTATGCAAACCAAAGAATCTTGGAGTCAAATTGACGTGCAGTTGAAACGCCGAAATGACTTGATTCCTAATCTCATTGAAACGGTTAAGGGTTATGCTGCTTACGAGGAAAAAACCTTTGCTAAAATCACAGAATTGCGTCAACAAGTGGCAGATGCCAAAACACCAGCCGAAGCCATGCACGCTTCAAATGCCTTGACAAATCAATTGTCAAACCTCATTGCTGTGGCAGAAAACTACCCTGATTTGAAAGCCAACAACAGCTTTATCAAGCTCCAAGACGAGTTGACCAATACTGAAAATAAAATCGCTTATTCACGCCAGTTGTTTAACACCACAACGGCAAATTATAACATGAAATTAGAAACCTTCCCAAGCAATCTTATTGCAGGAATGTTTGGGTTTAAACCAAGCCAATTTTTGGAAACACCTGAAGAAGAGAAAGATGTTCCAAAAGTAACCTTTGATTTTTAAATCTGACGTCACAGAGAAAGGAATACAAAAAGCCTCATGTGAAGGCTTTTAACAAAATATGCTATATAATCAAATTTCCAGTAATAAAAGACGAACCGTTGTCTTGCTTATTGTGTTTTTCATGCTATTAGCGGCAATTGGTGCGGCGGTTGGTTACCTTTGGTTGGGAGATATGACTTTTGGGGTAGTCATTGCCGTGATTATCGGTGCTATTTATGCCATGAGCATGATTTTCCAATCCACCAATGTTGTCATGTCAATGAACCATGCGCGTGAGGTGACCGAGCAAGAAGCTCCGCAACTTTATCACATTGTTGAAGATATGGCGATGGTGGCGCAAATTCCTATGCCTCGTGTCTTTATCATCGAGGACCAATCGCTTAATGCCTTTGCAACAGGTTCTAGCCCTGAAAATGCAGCCGTTGCGGCTACGACAGGCCTCTTAGCCGTGATGAACCGTGAAGAATTAGAAGGAGTCATTGGGCATGAGGTGAGCCACATTCGCAATTATGATATCCGTATTTCCACCATTGCCGTGGCTTTAGCGAGTGCCATTACCTTACTATCTAGCCTTGGTAGTCGGATGATTTGGTTTGGCGGTGGGCGTCGTCGTTCAGATGACCGTGACAATGGCACAGGGCTTTTGGTTTTTCTCTTTTCCATTTTGTCTTTAATCCTAGCTCCTTTGGCAGCGACCTTGGTTCAATTGGCTATTTCAAGGCAGCGTGAGTATTTGGCAGATGCTAGCTCGGTAGAATTAACCCGCAACCCACAAGGCATGATTAATGCCCTTCAAAAATTGCAACAATCTGCTCCAATGCAGCAACCTGTTGATGCAGCCAGCGCAGCATTGTACATCAATGACCCTATCAAGAAGGAAGAACGCTTGACCTCATTGTTTAGCACGCACCCATCTATTTCCGACCGCATCGAGCGCTTACGTCAGATGTGAGAATAAGGCATATCTGTGGTATAATGGTGTAAGGGAGGTTTTTAGGCTATCTCCCCGATACGACAAATAGAGGTTTTAAAGATATGTTTTCAATTTTAGAAATAAAGAAAAATAGTGACGGTATTGCTTTTGACCGTTCCTTAGATATTAAAGAAAAACTTCAAGCGCGTGACGAGGACATTTTAGATGTCAAAGACGTTCGTGCGACTGGTCATCTTTCTTACGATGACGGCTTGTATTTGCTCCAATACACGTTGGGCTATACGTTGACCTTGCCGTCTAGTCGTTCGATGCAGCCTGTTGAGTTTCATCAAGAAGAACTCGTTTCAGAGATTTTCGTTGAAGCATCAGACCTTGCGGACAAGGAAGAATTAGTCAGAGAAAATTTAGCCATGGTTATCGAAGATGGTTTTATCGATTTAGAAGAAAGCGTCATTGATAACATTTTGCTAGGTATTCCGATGCAAGTTTTGAGTGAAGAAGAGCAAGCTTCAGCAGAAATGCCATCAGGCAATCATTGGTCTGTTTTGACAGAAGAGCAATACGATGCTCTCCAAGACGAAAAGAAAAAGGCCAATAATCCTTTTGCCTCTTTAGGTGGCTTATTTGATGATGAGTAAATCACTTCATAAAAACGTAAGGGACGATGAAAAAGCTTCAGGAGAGGCTTTTTTGTCTGGTCGTTTTCAAATAACTTTTTAATAATATGAGATTATTTGAGAATTGTCTTGAAATTTCATAATCACTTTGATATACTTTTAAAGCTGTGCAACATGACTTATTTTTAGGGATTAGAGATAAGTGTTGCTGGAAAAAGTGAAAAAGAAAAAATAATAATAAATGGTAGGTTGGACACATGAGTAAAAAAATTTTAATCATTGAAGATGAAAAAAATCTAGCACGGTTTGTGTCTTTGGAATTACAACACGAAGGGTATTCGGTTGTTGCAGAAGAAAATGGTCGTCAAGGGTTGCAATTGGCTTTGAACGAAGACTTTGACCTTGTTTTGTTGGATTTGATGCTTCCAGATATGGACGGTTATGAAATCACACGCCGTCTTCGCTTGGAAAAAGAATACTTATCCATCATTATGATGACGGCTCGTCATTCAACAATGGATATCGTGGCTGGTTTGGACCGCGGTGCAGATGATTACATTGTAAAACCATTTGCAATTGAAGAATTGCTTGCTCGTATTCGTGCGGTTTTCCGTCGTCAAGATGCAGAGTACAAAGCCCTAAAAGAAGGTCAAAATAAAGAAGATGCTGTGGGCTTAAAACTAAACCCGCAAAACCGTTCAGTTATTCGAGGCCAAGAAGATATTCCATTGACCAAACGCGAATACGATTTGTTGTCAATTCTTTTGTCTAATACAAACCGTGTATTGACACGTAAAGAATTGTTGTCTAATGTTTGGAAGTACGACAAAGACGTTGAAACCAACGTTGTGGATGTTTACATTCGCTACCTTCGTGGAAAATTAGATATCCCAGGTAAGGATTCTTACATCCAAACTGTTCGAGGCATGGGTTATATTATTCGAGAAAATTAATGAATCGTTTGAAAGAAAAGCTTTTAAATAAGCGACTATCGCGATCGTCGATATTGCCACTGCTTTTGATGATAACGGCTTTCAATATTGTCCTTTATCAAGGATTTACGCAGCTTTTTTTGGCAAATGACCGTTATCAAATGAAAAAAGACCTCCGTTCAATGACAAAAGTCTTGTCTAAGGAATCTGAATTGACGACATCTGTCTTGGTATCCCTTTTTAATGCGGATCATTTGTCTAATGTAGATGGTGATGATCAAGACCAATCATCTGTTGTCCTTGAAAACGATGGTCTGTCTAAATATATTTCGAGTGAGCAGACGGTAGCTATTTTTGATGCGGACAAACACCTGCTGTTAACGACTGATTCGGATTCTAGTCAGTCAGAGGATCTGTTGGCCGAATCATCTAACTACCACAGAGTTGGGACGAGAGGGTATTATTTAACGACTAAGGTTGTATCCGAGAAAACCCATGGAACCATTGGTTACGTGATCGTTTTTCAAGACTTAAAACTGTATGAAAAAACGCGTCGTTATCTCTTGCTCTTCTTGATAGTGCTTGAAGTAGTTGCTCTTATTGTTATCTTATTGCTCTTTAAACGGATGACTAAGCCTTATTTGAAACCCTTGGAGGATCTTAAATCGTTGGCTGAAACCATTAGCAGTTCACCAGAAGAAACAGGTAATACCAAATGGAAGAATCCTTTGGAGCAGGAATTGGAATTGTTACAAAATGCCAATAATTATTTAGAAGTTGTGGCGGATTACACTAAACACCAATCGCAAGCCATCAGTGAAGTCAGCCATGAGCTTAGGACACCTGTTGCTATTATCAAGGGACACTTGGGCTTGCTTAAACGTTGGGGTAAAGAAGACTCAACGATTTTACAGGAGAGCTTGGACGTTGCCTATGATGAAACAGAAAAAATGTCCATGATGATCGATGAGATTTTGGATAGCATTCGTTTCCAAAATGAAGTTATTGAAAATAGGGATCAAAAGACTGATTTGAAAGCGTCTATTGAAAAACTATTGGAAAAAATCCGTGTCGTTTATCCAGATGTTTCCTTCAACGTTTCTCTTCCTGAGAACAAGAGCATTATGGCAAATATCTACCAGCATCATTTTGAACAGTTAATGCTCATTTTGATTGACAATGGGGTCAAGTACTCAACAAAAATCAAACGCATTCACATTACGTTGGAATTGTCAGACAAGCAACCTTTGCTTAAAATTCGAGATGAGGGAAATGGGATGGCGAAGGAAGAAATCAATTACATTTTCGAGCGCTTTTATCGTTCTGACACCTCGCAACCTGTTAGTGAAGTGGTGCAAGGGCTTGGCATTGGCTTAAATGTTCTCAAACAAATTGCCGAAGTTTACCGCTTAAAAGTGACAGTTAACAGTGTCATTGACGAGGGAACAAAGTTCAAGGTCTTATTTCCTGAATGCCGCTAAGAGTTAGGTTTTAACCTAGCTCTTTTTGTCTGCCAAAGTTCTTGTTGATAGTAGCTCCCAAGGGTAATGCCTTTTATAATCTTCTATTTTATGGTAAAATAAAGTACTATATTACAATGGGTAGAATGGGGTGTGAGCATGCGTTGTCCAAAATGCAATTATCATAAATCGAGTGTTATTGATAGCCGTCAGGCTGAAGATGGCAATACCATAAGACGTCGTCGAGAATGTGAAAACTGTCATACGCGTTTTACAACTTTTGAACGCATCGAAGAGTTGCCTTTGTTGGTCATTAAAAAGGATGGAACGAGGGAACAATTTTCGCGTGAAAAGGTGCTAAATGGGATTTTCCAAAGTGCTCAAAAACGCCCAGTTTCTAGCGATGACCTTGAACAAGTGGTGTCGCGCATTGAAAAGAGCATTCGAAGCGATTATGATAGTGAGGTGCCAAGCACCGTCATCGGTAATTTGGTGATGGACGAGTTGGCAGAGCTAGATGAAATCACTTATGTCCGTTTTGCCTCAGTTTATAAGTCTTTCAAAGATGTCGATGAGATTGAGGAGTTGCTCCAACAAATCACTAATCGTGTTCGCAGCAAGAAAAAAAGAAGTGATAATGTAGATGAGACCGATTGAAGAGTTTTCGTATATCAAGAACAATAAGGTTGTCTTGGATTCAGATAGCCTAACGCAGCTCTATCTTCCTGTTATCGGTAATCAAGCGACAGCTCTTTATCATTATCTAAATGCCTTTTTTGATAATGGTGCTAAGCGTCATAAATTTAGTGAAATCCTCAATCACCTTCAGGTTAGCATGGGGGATTTGGAAGAAGCATTAGCTATTTTAACAGCGATTGATTTGCTGGTTTTGTACCAAACGCGTAACGGTTATGTGTTTAAATTAGTCCAGCCCTTGTCTCGCGAAGCTTTTTTGGGCAATCCCATTTACCGCCGTTTGTTAGAAAAAGAAATCGGTGAGGTTGCCGTGGCAGAATTGGATATGAGCCTTCCTCAGGATGCTAGGGACATTTCCAAAAACTTTTCGGATATTTTCTCTGCGGAAGCGCCAGCTATCAAGCGGCCAGTGTCTAAAAATCATTTTGATTTGGGGAGTTTCCAACGTTTAATGGCGCGTGATGGACTGCGTTTCAAGGACGAGCAATCAGATGTGTTGACCATTTACGGGATTGCAGATAAGCACCGTCTTAATTGGTTTGATACCTATCGTTTGGCTCAACAAACGGCTATCGGTGGTACTATTTCGCCTAAACGGATGCTGGTGCAATTGGAACAAAGCAAGGAAAATCCGGCTCCCGCTGGCGAAACCTTTAGTGCCAAAGAGCAGGTTATTCTCCGTGAAGCCAAGCAAGATAGTGCCAGCGATTTTCTGACTAAAATCAAATCGCCACGTCATGCGGTAGTCATTGCGAGTGAACGTCAACTCTTGGAAGAGTTGGCCAACATGGGCTTTTTGGATGAAGTGATTAACATCATGGTCTTGTACACTTTAAATAAAACGAAGTCAGCCAACCTCAACAAGGCTTATATCTTAAAATTGGCTAATGACTTTGCTTACCACAAGATTGCCACGGCCGAGGCGGCTATGTTGCAAATGCGGTCATTCTCACAACGACGCAAGGATCAAAAACAAACGGCCAAAGAAAGCAAGAAAAATATCCCTAAATGGGCTGAACAAGATTACAAACACGAGGCAACAGCTGAGGAAAAAGCCAAATTGGAAGCCCTCAAACGTAGCATGCTAGAAGATTAAAGGAAAGGAGCGAGCGATGGAAAAAATAGGAGATACTTTAGCAAAACAGCTTCACAACAAACGTCATGACTTGAATGCCTTGACGCAAAAGATTTTGATGGATACTGAAATTGTTGATTTTATTAGTTCTCATGGGCTCACACAAGAGCAAATCACACGCAGCTTGCCTAAATTTAATCAATTTATGGTGGAACGCGACAAGTTTCAACAAGGTGATGCTTCTTACGTTGCCAAGGGTTACAGGCCAGCCCTCAGCATGAATGAAGGCTATGCCGATGTGGTGTATTTGGAAACGCGTGAATTGGTTGAGGCCAAAAAGCAGCAAGATATCAAGAACCGTGTGACTTTGATGGGCTTGCCATCTAGCTTCAAGCAGATTTCAACGGATGACATTGATTTGGACGATCCCAATCGGATTGAGATTTACCATTATATCACCGAGTACATCAATCGTTTTGACATGACGACTCAAAAAGGTCTGTATGTTTTTGGGACGTTTGGGGTTGGTAAATCCTACTTGATGGCTTATTTGGCCAATCGTTTGTCTGCCAAGTACGGCAAATCAACAACCATGTTGCATTTTCCAACCTTTTGTGTTGGCATCAAGAGTGCGATCAATACAGGTACCGTCAAGGAAGAAATTGATCAGCTCAAAGCGGCAGAAATTTTGATTTTGGATGATATCGGGGCGGAACAATTTAGCCCGTGGATTCGTGACGATGTCTTGCAGGTGATCTTACAGTACCGCATGCAAGAAAATCTATTGACGTTTTTCACGTCTAACCTTGATTTTAAGGATTTAGAGGCTCATTTTGCTACATCACGCTCAGGTGATGAAACATGGCAAGCCAAACGAATTATGGAGCGGATTCGCTACCTTGCTAAAGAGATTCATTTACAAGGTGATAACAGACGTTGACAGCATAAATAACTCATAACGAAATGAACTAGAAAGGAAGGCTTGGCTAGGGTGTGTTTTGAAAAATGCCTCTAGCAAGAAGCAGGAAAGAAGAATTATGGCTTTACCTACCGTTGCTATTGTCGGTCGTCCAAATGTGGGCAAATCGACTTTGTTTAACCGTATTGCAGGTGAGCGTATTTCCATTGTGGAAGATGTCGAAGGCGTAACGCGTGACCGCATCTACACAACTGGAGAATGGCTGAACCGTAAGTTTTCATTGATTGATACAGGGGGAATTGACGACGTTGATGCCCCATTTATGGAGCAAATCAAGCACCAAGCTGATATCGCGATGAATGAGGCAGATGTGATTGTTTTTGTGGTTTCAGGAAAAGAAGGCGTTACAGACGCTGACGAATACGTTTCAAAAATCTTGTACCGCACTAACAAACCAGTAATTTTGGTGGTCAATAAAGTGGATAATCCTGAAATGCGTAGTGATATTTACGATTTCTATTCACTTGGTGTGGGTGATCCTTACCCAGTATCATCGGTTCACGGGATTGGAACAGGGGATGTTCTAGATGCGATTGTGGATAACCTCCCTGTTGAGGAAGAAGATGAAAATCCAGACATCATCAAGTTTAGTTTGATTGGACGCCCAAACGTTGGGAAATCAAGCCTTATCAATGCTATTCTTGGTGAAGAACGCGTGATTGCCAGCCCAATTGCAGGGACAACTCGTGACGCTATTGACACCAACTTTACAGATAGCGAAGGTCAAGAATATACCATGATTGACACTGCTGGTATGCGTAAATCTGGCAAAGTTTATGAAAACACAGAGAAATATTCTGTGATGCGTTCGATGCGTGCCATTGACCGCTCAGACATTGTGTTGATGGTTATTAATGCCGAAGAAGGTATTCGTGAGTATGACAAGCGTATTGCTGGTTTTGCTCATGAGGCTGGTAAGGGAATTATCATTGTGGTCAACAAGTGGGATACCATTGAAAAAGACAACCACACCGTGACGCGTTGGGAAGAAGATATTCGGGACCAATTCCAATTCTTATCTTATGCCCCTATTATCTTTGTTTCAGCAGCGACTAAGCAACGTTTGAATAAATTGCCTGAGATGATTAAAGCAATAAGTGCAAGCCAAAACAAACGCATTCCGTCAGCTGTGCTTAACGATGTGATTATGGATGCCATCGCGATCAACCCAACACCGACTGACAAGGGTAAACGTTTGAAAATTTTCTACGGTACCCAAGTTTCACTTAAACCACCGACATTTGTCATCTTTGTCAACGAAGAAGAGCTGATGCACTTCTCATATATGCGTTTCTTGGAAAATCAAATTCGTGCGGCCTTTGGTTTTGAAGGCACACCGATTCGTTTGATTGCTCGTAAACGCCAGTAATACCCTAATCTCTTGAGCAATTTGCTCGGGAGATCTTTTTGATTTCTGCTGCAAAAAAGGTATTTACTGGCTCAAAGGAAGTTTAATTTGATATAATTAAGAGATAAGAAAAAGGTGGGTGACTAACAGTGAGCAGAATGATTCCAGGTCGCATTCGTAATCAAGGTATTGAACTGTATGAAAAAGGTCTTGTGACCATTACCAGCACGCGTGATGGCGTAATCCAAGCCAGAATTGGGAAACATCACCTGCAATACGCCTTGGAAGATGACCAAACTCGATGTGATTGTGAACTTTTTGCCAAAAAAAGGTATTGCCAACATTTGGCTGCTTTGGAATATTTTTTAAAAAATAATCATCAAGGAAAAGAGTTGTCGATTAGCCTCAAAGACAAGCAAGAAAGTCAGGAAGAAGAGCAACGAAACACGTCTTTTGGCAGCATTTTTCTAGACCACTTGGAGATGAATAGCGATGACACGACCAAGTATCGCTTGTCGGCTTATGGTAACCAAAGTCCTTATTCTTCTAATTACTGGTGGACGCTTAAAATCAACCGCTTGCCTAGTGATAGGACCTATGTCATTCGCGATATCAAGTCCTTTTTAGCGCTTGTCAAAAAAGAAGGCCACTACCAAATCGGCAAGAATTATTTTGAGTCTTTATCTTTAATTCAATTTGATGAGGCCAGCCAAGAACTCATTCGGTTTTTGTGGCGGGTATTACCAGACAATGAAAAAGTGGACACGGACTACATTTTGCCAAATCATGGGCGGTATTTAGCCTTGACCAGCGGGTTTTTTGAAGAAGGTCTGTCCTTGCTAAACGACCTCTATCATTTTTCATTTGAGTACCATAAGCAACCCTATTCTGAGCTGGCTTTTCGTCAGTTGGATGGCAGCGAGGGGCTTATTCGCTTTCAAGTGGTGGTGCATCGTCAGTCTATCGAGTTGATTATTACGGAAGGTGATTTCCACATTTTTTTTGACAATGCTTTCTTGTTCACAAGAGGCACTGTCTATGCCTTGAATTTGAAACAGCAAAAAATGCTAACGGCTATCCGAAGCCTTCCGATTGAAGCGGATTTGGCCAAACATTTGTTCTTCAATTGGGAGGACCAAGACAAGCTAGCTTCTAGTTTGCTAGATTTCAAGGAATTAGGCAGTGTGGACGCACCAAGAAGCTTTGAAATCAAAGACTTCAGTCCTATTTTTAACCTGTCTTTAAATCATTATGATGAAGTGGAATTGCACCTGACTTTTGATTATGGCACGGTTCAAGTCAGCAGCAAGCAAGAACTGGAAAATTTGCCTTTTGCTAGTCATTTCAAACACGAAAAGCGTATTTTCAATGCCTTGAAAGCCAACGGCTTTTCAGCTGCTTTTGTGTCTTACCACGCACCTTTGACGCCTGAGGACCTGTATCCCTTCTTTACAAAGACCGTGACACAATTTCGAAAATTAGGGCAAGTCATTCTTTCAGACGACTTGAAAGCCTTGTACCATGTGGAAAATCCACGCGTTTCGGTCACAACTCAAAGTGGGTTGCTGGATATTTCGTTTGATTTTTCAACCATTGTTGAGGACCAAGTGGACGCCGCCTTGGAGGCTTTGACCAAAAATCAGCCTTATTTTATTGATTCGGCAGGGCGTTTGGTGGTTTTTGATGATGAGATTAAAAAAGTCAGCAAATCCTTGCAAGCATTGCGTGCCAAACCATTGAAAAATGGGCATTTGCAGATGGATGCCGTGTCAACCTTTCAATTGGTCGATGTGTTGCAGGACAATGACCGCATCACCTTTTCAAAAGAATTTGAACAATTGGTCTATGATTTGACCCACCCAGAACAATTTGAGATGACCTTCCCACCTGTCAAGGCAGAATTGCACGCTTACCAAAAAACAGGGGTGCGGTGGTTGTCTATGCTGGACCATTATGGCTTTGGTGGTATTTTAGCGGATGACATGGGCCTTGGGAAAACCTTGCAGACCATTACCTTTCTTGCCAGTCGCCTAAAACCTGACATGCGGGTCTTGATTTTATCGCCGTCTAGCCTCATTTACAATTGGCTGGATGAATTCAAACGCTTTGCGCCTGAGATTGACGTGGTGGTGTCCTATGGCTTGAAATCTGTTCGTGATGACATTATTGCCCAAAATCACCAAGTGACCATCACCAGCTATTCGTCTTTCCGCCAAGATTTTGAGGAATACCAAAAGCATTCCTTTGATTACTTGATTTTGGACGAAGCGCAGGTCATGAAAAATACGCAAACCAAGATTGCGCATTACCTCAGACAATTTGACGTTGGGCATTGCTTTGCCCTTTCAGGAACGCCGATTGAAAATAAATTGCTGGAAATTTGGTCTATTTTCCAAATTGTCTTGCCAGGTTTATTGCCAGATAAAAAGACCTTTCTCAAAATGGACGCCAAAGAAGTGGCCCGTTTCATCAAGCCTTTTATCATGCGTCGTCGCAAGGAAGAAGTGCTTCCAGAATTGCCAGACCTGATTGAAATCAATTACCCTAATGAATTGGATGACAAGCAAAAAGCCATTTATCTCGCTCAATTGCGGCAAATGCAAGAAACACTTGTTGGGGCTAGTGATGAGGACATTAACCGTCACAAGATTGAAATCCTATCAGGGATTACGCGTCTGCGCCAAATCTGTGACACGCCAAGCTTGTTTATGGATTATAAGGGAAATAGTGGAAAGCTCGATAGCCTGCGTATTTTATTGGCACAAATCAAGGACAACGGTCACCGCGCTCTCGTCTTTTCACAGTTTAGAGGCATGTTGGATTTAGTTGAAGATGAAATGGCTGAGCTTGGTTTGACATCTTACAAGATTACAGGGTCAACCCCTGCGGATGCCCGTCAAGAAATGACGCGAGCCTTCAATAATGGCTCTAAGGATGCCGTTCTTATTTCCTTGAAAGCTGGAGGTGTCGGGCTTAATTTGACAGGAGCCGACACAGTGATTTTAGTAGATTTGTGGTGGAATCCTGCTGTTGAAATGCAAGCCATCAGCCGTGCGCACCGCCTTGGCCAAAAGGACAATGTGGAAGTTTACCGCTTGATTACGCGTGGGACCATTGAAGAGAAAATCTTGGAAATGCAAGAAAACAAGAAAAACCTTGTCACCACAGTACTTGACGGCAATGAAGCGCGTGCCAGCATGACCATTGAGGACATCAAGGAAATTCTGGGCATCAATCAGCTTTAACCCGCTGAAAATTTTGAAAAAAAGCTTGATTTAGTTTATAATAAACATGCTATGTTTAAGATGGGTTTTTCCGTGATTCTAAGGGAAAACCTACTGATAAACTAAGAGTCCATGCCAATTCTGATGACGATTGTTCTCAAAAGGTGCATGCGATACAACCATTAGAAAGGAAGTGAAATTGTGAAGAAAACGACAAGACGTTTTCCGTTAGTGGCTGATGATGAACCTGTCAGCAGTCCATCTAAAGCGATGGCTTTGTACGAGAATTCAGATTTAATTACCAATATTCATGGCGCTTATCGTGAAAAAGACTACAATGATGTGACAAATAACTATCATTTTGTGACTGAAAACGACCATGACAGCGAGCGTGTCAAAACACTCAATGAAGGCAAGTCTTATGCTGAACTGGCTCGCGATGAAGCCAGACAAGATGTGAAGAAAAAACGTCAAGCTTACGTATCAAACAATTTGGCTAAACCTTCAAAAATGGCAAATCAACAACCATTGCAAACGAAAAAACCAAACCCTCCTAAAAAAAGGGCTGGTAAATTCAGTCATTTGAGTGCTAACATGCGTCAAGATGACTACATTTTAGCTGAGATTCCCCTTAACCACCAACGCTCACAAAAGGAATCCACTCAAAAAGCCAAAAAGAATAGTTATGAATTCTTAAAACATAGTCAAATTTATAATAAGGATGCCAACCAAAAACAGAAAAAATATCAAAAAGCGCAAGAGATGAATTTGGCGCAATTGGATACAAACAAATAAGGCATCCGTTATGAAATAGAGGAGAAAACATGTCTAAAACCTATCATTTTATCGGAATTAAAGGGTCTGGTATGAGTGCGTTAGCATTGATGCTACATCAAATGGGACACACTGTTCAAGGAAGTGACGTTAGCAAATATTATTTTACCCAACGTGGATTAGAGCAAGCAGGCATTAAGATTTTGCCATTTTCTGAAGACAACATCACAGAAGATGTAGAATTGATTGCTGGTAATGCCTTTCGTGAAGACAACAATGTCGAGATTGCTTATGCCATGAAAAATGGTTTTGCCTTTAAACGCTACCATGAATTCTTGGGTGAATTTATGCGTCAATTTACCAGTTTTGGTGTGGCAGGTGCCCACGGAAAGACCTCAACCACAGGGTTATTATCACATGTTCTCAAAAATATCACAGATACCTCTTATTTGATTGGTGACGGTACAGGTCGTGGCTCAGCCAATAGCAATTATTTTGTCTTTGAAGCTGACGAATACCAACGCCACTTCATGCCATACCATCCAGAGTATTCCATCATCACGAATATTGACTTTGACCACCCAGACTATTTTGAAAGCATTGACGATGTGTTTGCAGCCTTCAACGATTATGCAAAACAAGTGCAAAAAGCTTTGTTCTTGTACGGTGATGACCTTTACTTGCGTCGTATCACGTCAGATGCTGCTATTTACTACTATGGCTTCAATGACACGGATGATTTCATCGCCTACGATATTGTTCGCACAACAAGTGGCTCATCTTTCAAAGTCAAACATGAAGGCAAAGAGATTGGTAGTTTCCATCTACCAGCTTTTGGACGTCACAATATCTTAAATGCGACAGCTATTGTGGCTAACCTTTATGTGGCTGGCTTTGACATGGATTTGGTGGCAGAGCACATGCAATCATTTGTTGGGGTAAAACGTCGTTTCAGTGAAAAAATCATTAACGATGTGACTATTATTGATGACTTTGCACATCACCCAACTGAAATCATTGCTACACTTGATGCTGCTCGACAAAAATACCCAATCAAAGAAATTGTGGCGATTTTCCAACCACATACCTTCACTCGTACTATTGCCCTTTTGGATGAATTTGCTGACGCATTGAACCAAGCAGATGCGGTTTATTTGGCTAATATCTACGGTTCTGCGCGTGAAGTTGACCACGGCGATGTCAAAGTTGAAGACCTTGCGATGAAAATCAAGAAACCAGCTAAAGTAGTGAGCGTTGAGAATATGTCACCGTTGTTGGACCATGAAGATGCGGTTTATGTCTTTATGGGAGCTGGGGATATCCAACTCTACGAACGCTCATTTGAAGAGTTGCTTTCAAGCTTGACGAATAACAGACAGTAACGAAAAGAGAGAGCACTTGTTCTCTCTTTTTTCTGAAATAAAGTGGCTATTTTCAGGAAAAATGCTAATGTTAAAAATAGATAACAAGCGCTATCTTCTGTTGATTTTAAGCGCTTTTTAGGTTATAATGGCGATTGATTAAGTTTAGGAGGAGTAAGCTTTGACTGAACGTCACGACGATAAGCCAAAAACTCACAAGAAAAAAAGTTTTAAGGAGCAGATTTTAGCGGATTTGCAGGAAGCTAGGCAGTTGCGTCAGCAGCAACATTTAGCCGAGCAAGTCAAAGAAGCTGCAGCCAAATCAGAAGTTCAGGACAATCAGGATTCGGCACTTGCCAATAAGACCGATCAGTCACAACTTTTTGACGAAGATACGCATGAAGTCAAATGCCAGCTTGAAGAAAAGGCTCAGTCGGCTTTAGCTGAAAATCGCATTCAGACGGAAGTAGAACGTTCGAGCATTGACGAGGCTCTAGAAACGATTCAACAAGCCTTTACTCCTGAAACGCTGGAAAAACAGGAACAAGAAAGCTATTTTGTACGGGCGACAGATGGGGTTGGCTCTACGGGAATGCCAGATATCCCGATTGAGATGCTCTATGAGGAGGACTCATCCGAAGATAGCCAAGAAACAGACAACTCTTTTGAGCCTGAGCCAGAATCGCCAGCAGAAACAGAAGAACATTTGGAGAACACAGTGGGTAGAAAACGTCAACGAACAGATAATCTTGCCAAACGCATTGCTTTGGTACTCATCACAGTGATTATTATTGCACTCGGAGCTACCGGTTTTTTTGTTTACCATTATGTAGATAGTGCCATTAAACCTTTGGATAAAACCTCAATCAAATACATCACGGTTGATATTCCAGAAGGCTCTGGGAACAAATACATCGGACAAATCCTTGAAAAAGCAGGGGTTATCAAGAGTGCTACGGTGTTTAATTACTACACCAAGTTTAAAAATTATAGCAATTTCCAAAGCGGTTACTACAATTTGCAACCGAGCATGGATTTGGATGAGATTTGCAGCTTGTTGAAACAAGGCGGAACGGCAGAGCCTGAAAAACCAGCCCTTGGTAAGATCTTGATTCCAGAAGGTTATACCATTAAGCAAATCTCAGAAGCGATCACCAAAAACAAGGCGGACAAGGATGCCTTGACACCATTTAGCTCAGACGACTTTTTAAACGTTGTTCAAGATGAGAACTTCATCGCCAAAATGGTTGAAAAATACCCGCGCTTGTTAGGTGACTTACCAAGTGCCGACCAAGCCACTTATCGTTTGGAGGGCTACCTTTTCCCAGCAACGTATAGCTACTATAAAGAAACCAGCATGGAAGATTTGGTGGAACAAATGATTGCGACCATGGATTCTTATATGTCTAGCTACTACGATACCATTGCTGCAAAAGGCATGACAGTCAATGAAGTCTTAACCCTTGCTTCACTGGTGGAAAAAGAAGGCTCAACCGACGAGGACCGCCGCAACATTGCCAGCGTCTTTTACAACCGTCTAAATGCTGGCATGCCTTTACAAAGTAATATCGCTATCTTGTACGCCATGGGCAAACTCGGCGAGGAAACAACTCTGGAGGCAGACGCAAGTATTGACACAGGAATTGATTCGCCGTATAATATTTATACCCATACGGGCTTGATGCCTGGACCTGTGGATAACCCAGGATTATCAGCAATTGAAGCTGTGATAAATCCAGCAACAACCAATTACTATTACTTTGTTGCGGATGTCAAGACAGGTAATGTCTACTATTCGGAAAACTACGATGACCATGAAAAGAATGTTCACAAATACGTTAATAGTCAGTTATCTGAGTAATAAATACGTACAAGCATGATGTGTTTCGCATCATGTTTGTATTTGTTGTTTATATAAAATTATAGAAAAGAGATAGAAAATGGCAGAAAAAACTTATCCCATGACCCTAGCTGAAAAAGAGCAGCTAGAACAAGAATTAGAAAATCTTAAATTGGTTCGACGCCCAGAAGTCGTTGAACGTATTAAAATTGCTCGTTCTTACGGTGACTTGTCTGAAAACTCTGAGTACGATGCAGCCAAAGATGAACAAGCTTTCGTTGAAGGACAAATTCAAATTTTGGAAACTAAAATTCGTTATGCTGAAATTATTGATAGCGAAGCTGTTGCCAAAGACGAAGTTGCTATTGGTAAAACCGTTGTTGTTCAAGAAGTGAACACAACTGACCAAGATGTTTACCACATTGTTGGAGCTGCTGGTGCGGATATCTTCTCAGGTCGTATCTCTAACGAAAGCCCAATCGCTCAAGCTTTGATTGGTAAAAAGACAGGTGACATCGTTACAATTGAATCACCTGCTGGAAGCTATGACGTTGAAATTTTGAGCGTGGAAAAAACAGCTTAATGACAAGAAGGTTTACAAGCCTTCTTTTTATTGCAACAAAAAGGCCGCCATTCCTATCAGAATGACGGTCTTTTGAATGTTTTAGCGACGTTTTCGTTGTTTTCCAGCGTTACGTTTTGCCTTACGAGCTTGATTATTAGTGTTATTTAATTGTGCTTTGTTAGCGTTTGGTGTAACGTCTTTACGGCTGGTTGATTTGTAAGTTTTTGGAGGATTGTTTTTAAATTCCTCTTCAATGCGATGACGAAGTCTTGGTTTAATAACAAACATGGTAATTAATTGTTGGAAAATCGAGAAGATACCACCGACTAACCAGTAAAGTAAGACGCTGACTGACATTCCCATACCCATGAAGACCATCATCAATGGCATCACGTACATGGTACCACGCATAGCTGCACGTTGTTCTTCAGCTACACCTTGCATTGACAACCATGATTGGAAGAGGTACAAGATAGCGATGACTGCTGTCAACGGAATACTACGTGTTCCAAGGTCAATTCCCATGAAGGTACTTTCAGAAACCCCTTGAGTGTATTGGGCTGCGAAGTACAAGGCTGAGAAGAATGGCATTTGGATAAGCAGTGGCAAGCATCCCATGCCTCCAAGCATGTTAATACCGTTTTCTCTTTGAGCTGCCATCAATTCCATTTGGGCAGCAGCTTTTTCTTCTTGAGTTGTCGCATTTCGCATACGCTCATTGATTGGCTCAAAGATAGGTTTTAAGAAAGCCATCTTTTCAGATTGGTAACTTGCCTTCCAAGATTGGTAAAGCCCTAAAGGTAGGATAATGAGGCGGACAATAACGGTGACTAAGATAATGGCTAAGCCAAAACCAAGCCCCATGTTATTAGCGAAATACTGGATGAGTTTTGCCATCGGCTCCCCAAGAATGTTCCAAACGGTTCCTGTTGGGTTACCACTAGAATCGACACTGACACAGCCAGATAAAGTTAACAATAACGATAAACTAAGTCCCGATAAGAGGACACGATTTAATTTTTTGTTCAATTGATTATTCCTTTAAAAATATAATACCCTACTATTTTACTTTTTTTTAGGCAAATTCTCAATACATCTATGGTCCTAATTTTTGATAGCTTGGTGACAAAGATTAGTTGGCGATGCGAAAATCCTTAAAATCTTCAGAGTTATCCATTTTGACATCAACATAGGTCACTTTGGCCCATTGTGACGGCCCTTTGCGTACTTCCTGAATAAATTTTGCCATTTTAGCAGCATCTTGGGATTGAGCTAGGATTTCCACAGTGCCGTCATCATTATTCCAAACCCGCCCATAAATATCCCCAATTTGAAGGGCTATTGCATAAGTTGAGTAGCGAAAACCAACGCCTTGCACACGACCAGACACAATCAAACGCACTTTTTTCATCTCAAATTCCTCCCCTAA
This sequence comes from Streptococcus alactolyticus, assembly GCF_012277075.1. Lineage (GTDB taxonomy): Bacteria > Bacillota > Bacilli > Lactobacillales > Streptococcaceae > Streptococcus > Streptococcus alactolyticus. Next base: position 24,888 of record NZ_JAAXMT010000003.1, read on the forward strand.
TAATATTATAGTCTTCTTATGCGTTTATTATATCATAAAGCTGATTAGGCTGGCTTATGATATAATAGAAAGCATGAAAGATACGTCACATACTCGTCCAAAATTAGAAGATGTTGCTCGCCTAGCAGGTGTTTCTAAAACAACTGTTTCTAGGGTTTTAAATAATCGAGGTTACTTAAGCGAGAAAACCATTCAGAAGGTAAACGATGCCATGGCAGCGTTAGGCTATCAACCCAATATCATTGCTCGTCAATTGTTCCAACAAAAGACTTATCTAGTTGGTTTAATCTTTCCTACAGTCAATAATCCTTTTTTTGCACAATTAGAAGCTGAAATGGAGCGTTTATTGTATAAAAGAGGTTATAAGGTGTTGATGGGAAATTCACAAAACGATCCAGATAAGGAAGAAGACTACCTCAAACAACTCCTAACCCATCAAGTAGATGGTCTGATTGTAGGTGCTCATAATCAAGGCTTAAAGGAATATAGCCACCATAATCTTCCGATTGTTTCAATTGACCGCATTATGAACGATGACATTCCAGTCGTGTCGTCTGATAACTTTCAAGGTGGTAAACTAGCCACGGAGAGGTTACTAAAAAGAGGTTGTCGTTATGTGGTGCATACAAATGGTCCACTAAATCTGAATACGCCTGCCCAACAAAGACGGCTTGCTTATGAAAGTGTGATGGAAGCCCACGGTCTTAAACCGATTACTTATCACATTGATTTTAATATTAGTCAGGAAGAAAAAAGAGAAGTTCTACGTTGTATTTTTGAAGAACATCCACTGGTTGATGGCATATTTGCCTCTAACGATACTGATGCGGCTATTTTATTGTCTTTAGCAAGAGAGTATCATCGTGAAGTTCCTCGTGATTTAAAAATTATTGGATATGACGGTGCCGATATGACACAATTATTGTTGCCACATCTCTCAACAATCCAACAACCGATTAATCAAATGGCAAAAACAGCTGTAAACCTCTTAGAAAATCGCATGAATGGTAAAGTAAGTCAATCTAATACTCATATTTTACCTGTTAAACTCCTAGATAATGGCACTTGTTAACGGTAATAAGTCCTACAAGGCTTTCTAATATATAAAAGTATATAAAAGCAATTTATCATCAGGATAGGTTGTTTTTTCAGTTAATCACATAAAATTAAAAAATATTATATTAACCGGTTGATATATAAAAATGAAAGCGCTATAATAAATATATTCCTTAACGGAAAACGATTTCACAATATGTTAACCGGTTATCATATCAAGAGGAGAAAAAATGGAAACAATGACTGTGAACAACGATCGCTATCGTCTTGGCTATCATGTTATGGCTAAAGCTGGCTGGATTAATGACCCAAATGGATTTTCGTATTTCAAAGGTTACTACCATATCTTCTATCAATATTACCCTTATGGATCAGATTGGGGTCCAATGCACTGGGGACATGCTAGAAGTAAAGATTTAGTGCATTGGGAAACACTACCAATTGCTCTGGAACCCACTATTGAAGATGGTTGTTTTTCAGGAAGTGCTGTTGAGTATGATGGAAAACTGTGGTTGATTTATACTGGACATCATTATACAGATCCTAATGATCAAGAGCAATTCTACGAAGATCAAAATCTAGCTTACAGTACAGATGGCATTCATTTTACCAAATATGAAGGTAATCCAGTTTTAACGACACCAAGTGGTAATACAAAACATTTTAGAGATCCAAAAGTGTGGCAAGATGGTGATACTTTTTATATGGTTTTAGGAAGTCAAGGTGAAGATGGTTTAGGAAGAGCCTTGCTTTATCAATCACACAATCTGATTGACTGGAAGGAATTACCTATCCTTGATAAAGCAAGTAACTTGGAAGATGAAGGTTACATGTGGGAGTGTCCAGATTTCTTCCGTCTAAATGGTGAAGATATCTTGTTGATGTCGCCACAAGGTTTAGAGCCAAAAGGCGACAAATATCGCAACCTTAACCAAACAGGCTATCTTATGGGACAATTGAAAGAAGACTTTACCTTATCACGTAGTTCATTCATAGAAATTGATAATGGTCATGATTTCTATGCGACACAAACATTATTGACGCCAGATGGACGTCGCGTGATGATTGCATGGATGAATGCTTGGGATTCACCAATGTATGAAAAGGCAGATGGCTGGACAGGAGCTCTCACTCTTCCGCGTGAATTGGTTATCCGTCATGGAAAAATCTATCAATTGCCAATCAAAGAGTTGAAATCGTTACGTGAAGCTTGTGAATTTAGTGGAACGTTGGAAGCTCATAGCAAATATGAATTGGCTCGTACCAGTGAATTCGAGATGGCTATAAAAGGAGTAACATCAGGAAAACTCCTAACCCTAAGTGACGGTGACAATCAGTTAGATTTAACAGTTGATTTGTCTGGACAACGCTTAATTATAAATCGTAGCACAACCGATGGCGAACGTGTTGCTCATCTTGACTTGACCGATGAAATGACGTTACAAGTCTATATTGATAAGAGTTCAGTGGAAATTTTTGTGAATGAAGGTAGCGTTACCTTTACAGAAAGAATTTACTGGAATCATGCAATTGAACTTTCTTTAGACCAAGCATGTGATAATCAAACCCACATCTATCGATTGGAAGAAGAAGCTAATACCTACTAATTTGGAGGCTAGGAGTCATGAAGTCTTTGAAAAAACAATTTGATAATCCCTTTTATGCAAGTAATTCCTTGTCAATCTTGCTCTTCTTCACAGGTTAGGGAATTTGGTGGTCATTCTTCCAGATATGGTTGACCAGCAAGCAAGGCTTTTCAGGTTCACAAGTTGGAACCATTTATTCTTTTAACTCTGCTATTACCTTGATTTTGATGTTTGTCTATGATTCTATTCAAGACAAATTGGGAATCAAAAAGACACTTTTGATGTTTTGTGTAGGATGTGAGATTTTCTTAGGACCTTTCTTCACATGGATTTACGTTCCTATGCTAAAAAGTCAGTTTTATGTGGGAGTTTTACTAGGATCTTTATACTTATCCGTTACATTTTTAGCGACTTCGCCGACATTTGAAGCTTTGGCAGAACGTATGGAAGACGTTTTAACTTTGAATACGGTCAAGCGCGTGCTTGGGGTTCATTTGGTTATGCTGTGGCGGCTTTGGTGGCAGGTTTCCTATTTACCATAAATGCTTATTTGATTTTCTGGGTAGGATCTGCTTTTGCAGTTGTGTTGCTCTTGGTCCTTATTTTCTTTAGACCAGAAGATGATGAAGAAAAACTCCAGCAATTTGAGAATTTGGCTGAAAATCAAAAAGAAGATAAATCCCCTTCTATGGCTGAAATCTTAAACGTGTTTAAGATGATTGATTTGTGGAAAATTATCATTTTTATCATGATGAGTTGGGCTTTCTATACCGTATTTGACCAACAGATGTTCCCTGACTTCTTTACTAAATTCTTTAGTACACCTGCCATTGGTCAACAGGCATATGGGGTTCTCAATTCAATGGAAGTCTTTTTAGAATCCATTATGATGGGATTGGTTCCTATCATGATGCGCAAAACAGGTGTTCGTAAAAGCCTTCTTATTGGACTGGTTATCATGGTTTTACGTATCGGTAGTTGTGGTTTAGTGACCAATCCTTTAGGCGTTTCTATTATTAAACTTCTACACGCACCAGAAACGGCCATCTTTATTCTAGCGATGTTCCATTACTTCACACTTCACTTTGATACACGTATTTCAACAACGCTTTACATGGTTGGTTTCCAAATTGCGGCTCAGGTAGGACAAATTATTTTCTCTACGCCATTTGGAGCCTTGCATGATAAGATTGGTTATCAAAAAACCTTCTTGGTGGTATCTGGTATTGTGACGTTGTCTGCTATTTATGCCTTCTTTATTCTCAAAAAAGACGATAAAGATGTTAATGGACAACCATTAGAAATGAGCTAAAATAGTGCTGAAATCTCCTTTTTGGGAGATTTTTTGTTATAATAGCAACATGCTAACGATAACTTCTAAATCCAATAATCTCATTAAAAAAACGAAAAAATTATTGCAAAAGAAATACCGGCAGTCGTCTTATTTGATTGAGGGCTGGCATTTGTTTGAAGAGGCGGAAAAAGCAGGGGCGACTTTTGTGAATGTCTTTGTTTTGGAAGCTTTTGTTGAGCGCATCAGCCATTTGCCAAAGGTAACAGTGGTGACTTCTGAAGTATTGAGGGAGTTGACTGATTCTAAGGCACCACAGGGCATTATTGCTGAAGTTGCGATGCCGCAGTTGCCCCTTGAAGCGCTAAAAGCAGGACGCTACTTGGTCTTGGAGGATGTTCAGGACCCTGGAAATGTCGGGACCATGATTCGGACAGCAGATGCGGCTGGCTTAGATGGTGTGATTATTTCGGAAAAATCAGCCGATATTTACAATCAAAAAACGCTGCGTTCTATGCAGGGCAGCCATTTTCACCTACCTGTTTGGCGAATGGATATGGCGGTTGCTTGCGAGCAGTTCCACACATTAAACCTACCTGTGCTGGCTAGTACCTTGTCATCAGATTCGATTGACTACAAGGACTTTGCGGCTCCGCAGCAGTTTGCTTTGGTCATGGGCAATGAAGGCAATGGCATTTCGGAAAATATGGCGCAACAAGCAACCCATTTGGTTCACATTAGCATGCCTGGTCAAGCAGAGAGTTTGAATGTGGCTGTGGCAGCTGGTATTTTGCTTTTTCACTTGATAGCTTAGGTCTTAAGCCTTCTCTTATTTCACTTTAATTTAAGATATTATGCTATAATTAAGTTGAGAGAAAGGGGGCGGGTTACACGGAAGCCTATAAAAAAGACAAAGAATTTATGGACCTTGTTGGTCATATCATCCAACATCCTCGTTTTCAAAAATTAGATAAGATTACCCAACACCACTATTCAACTCGGATGGAGCATTCCATCGACGTGGCTTATACGAGTTATCGTATTGCTAAAAAATTGGGTTGGGATGAAAAAGCTACCGCACGTGGCGGACTCTTGCATGACTTTTTCTATTACGATTGGAGAGTTACAAAATTTAACAAAGGGCACGCTTGGGTTCACCCTCGAATCGCTGTTCGTAACGCACGGAAATTGGTGGACTTAACAAAACGTGAAGAGGATATTATTTTAAAACACATGTGGGGGGCTACTATTGCGCCACCACGCTACAAAGAAGGTTATATTGTTACGATGGTTGACAAATATTGTGCGGTTAAAGAAGCGATGACGCCTTTGCGAAAACGATTTACCAAACGCAGACGTTACAGCCGCAAGATTTTACCAAGCAATCATCGTTAATATAGAATAGACATTATCTCTTTATTACAGAAAGGAAAGTATATGGATAATAATGTTATTTATGCTCAAAATGACGGGGCATTAAGTCGCTTTTTTGCTAAGATTTATGGCTTAGTCGGCATGGGAATTGGGCTATCAGCCTTTGTCTCATACCTCATGCTTTATGTCTTTTCAGACAATATGGTAAATATTATCACTTATCATCCAATGGTTTATTACGTTGCTATCTTTTTAGAACTTGCCCTAGTATTTATGGCAAGTAACGCTGCGCGTCGCAACACACCTGCGGCCTTGCCACTATTTCTATTTTATTCGGCCTTAAACGGCTTTACCTTGAGCTTTGTTTTAGCAGCTTACACGCAGGCGACTGTTTTCCAAGCCTTTATCTCATCAGCTTTAGTCTTTTTTGCTATGTCAATGGTTGGTTTCTTTACGAAACGTGATTTATCAGGCATGACCAAGGCTTTGATGGCGGCTTTGATTGGGATTATCATCGCTAGCTTTGTGAATCTCTTCATTGGTTCTGGCGGTATGAGTTACATCATCAGCATTGTATCTGTGTTGATTTTCTCAGGTTTAATTGCTTATGACAATCAAATGATTAAGCGTGTGTTTGCAAGCACTGGTGGTCAAGTCAATGACGGTTGGGCTATCTCAATGGCCTTGAGCCTTTACCTCGACTTCATTAACTTGTTCTTAAACTTGCTTCGTATTTTCGGAAAGGACGATTAATACCTTAACTGACAAGCTGGCACTATTGGTGCTGGCTTTTTTTAGCTATCTTTTGGTGATTTTGTGGCTTTATGATATAATAATCATAATATTTTGACAATTTAGAGGAGTCCTGATGAAAACACCGTTTATTTCAGCTAAAGAACTTGAAACTATTACCGATACTTACCCAACTCCCTTTCATTTGTATGATGAAAAGGGCATTCGTGAAAAAGCGCGTGCTGTCAATAAGGCATTTGCTTGGAATAAGGGATTTAAAGAGTATTTTGCCGTTAAAGCTACCCCAACACCTGCGATTTTGAAGATTTTGCAAGAGGAAAATTGTGGCGTGGATTGTGCAACGGAAGTGGAATTGTTGATGAGCCATAAACTGGGATTTACGGATATCATGTTTTCATCAAACGACACCCCAGCTCGTGAATTTCAATACGCTAAAAAAATCGGTGCGACAATCAATTTAGACGCGTATGAGCACATTGCTTTCTTGAAAGAAGTGGCAGGTTTGCCTGACACGATTTCCCTTCGCTACAATCCTGGTGGCGTCTTTGCCCTTGGGACAGACATCATGGACAATCCCAACGAATCTAAATTTGGGATGACCAAGGAGCAATTGCTCAAAGGGATTCAGGAACTCAAAGCCCAAGGTGTGAAGCATTTTGGTGTGCATTCCTTCTTGGCGTCAAATACCGTCACAAACGATTACTACCCAGAATTAGCTCGCCAACTGTTTGAATTGGCTGTTGAAATCCAGGAAAAAACAGGTGTTGCCATTGATTTTGTCAATTTGTCAGGAGGAATTGGGGTCAATTATCTACCAAGTCAAGAAGCCAATGACATTGCGGTTATCGGGGAAGGTGTGCATCGTGCTTTTGATGATGTCTTGGTTCCAGCGGGACTTGGTGAGGTCAAGATTTTCACAGAATTAGGGCGTTTCATGTTGGCACCGCATGGGTTGTTGGTCACAAAAGTATTGCATCGTAAACAAACCTACCGTACCTATATCGGCGTTGATGCCTCTGCGGTGAATTTAATGCGTCCTGCTATGTATGATGCTTACCATCACATTACCAACATGAGCAATCCAAATGGCAAACTGGAAACCGTTGATGTGGTGGGGTCTTTGTGTGAAAACAACGATAAATTTGCGAAACAAAGGGAATTGCCTGAGGCGCGTGTCGGGGATATCTTGGTTATTCATGACACAGGGGCACATGGCTTTTCAATGGGTTACCAATACAACGGTCGCTTGCGTTCGGCTGAAATTCTTTACCAAGAGGACGGCACTGCTCGTTTGATTCGTCGTGCGGAAATCCCAGAGGATTACTTTGCGACCATTGAAGGATTTGATTTTGACTAGAGCGATAGCCATTTTGAGCCAAAACTTTTAAGGGAAAAAGAAAGGGGATAAAAGCGCTTAGGCGTTTGTAAACTCTTTCTATTTTTCCCTATTTTTGCTATAATGAGTGGTGTAAAAAATTTAGGAGAAAGATAATCATGACAACATTTCTTTGGATTCTGTTAATTTTGGTTGCCCTTCTTGGTGGGCTTGTTGGTGGTGTTTTCATTGCTCGTCGACAATTTGAAAGAGAAGTGGCTGAACACCCACGTTTAACGCCAGACGCTATTCGTGAAATGATGAGCCAAATGGGTCAAAAACCGAGCGAAGCTAAAATTCAACAGACTTATCGAAATATTATTAAACAATCAAAAGCAGCAGCTGCTAAAAATAGACGATAAGCTAGCGTTTCATCCCTTATGAGAAGTGGCAAGAGACCATAACTCCTAAGGGCTGATTGACTTTTCGAGCACAGAGCTCAGAAATGAATGACTCAGTTGCCTCGCCAACTGGGTTTTTTATAAGTCCATGATTAGAAAGAAGATGTTATGGATAATAGACCAATTGGTTTTTTAGATTCTGGTGTTGGTGGCTTGACCGTGGTGCGTGAGTTGATGCGTCAACTTCCGTATGAAGAAATTGTCTATATTGGGGACTCTGCTAGAGCGCCTTATGGGCCACGACCAGCCGAGCAAATTCGAAAATACACGTGGGAATTGGTGCAGTTTTTATTGACACAAAACGTCAAGATGATTGTTTTTGCTTGCAATACTGCAACAGCAGTCGCTTGGGAAGAAGTGAAGGAAAAATTGGATATTCCTGTCTTGGGTGTGATTTTGCCAGGGTCTAGCGCAGCCATTAAATCAACGCGCAGCGGCAAAATCGGGATCATTGGCACGCCGATGACAATCAAATCGGATATTTACCGCCAAAAAATTATGTCCCTAGCCCCACAAATGACCGTTTTGAGTCTATCTTGCCCTAAATTTGCTCCCTTGGTGGAATCAAACGAAATGGCGTCAAGTGTCGCCAAAAAAGTGGTTTATGAAACGCTGGCATCGCTTGTTGGCAAAGTGGATACCTTGGTGCTTGGTTGCACACATTACCCTTTGTTGCGTCCTATCATTCAAAATGTCATGGGGCCAGAGGTTAAGTTAATTGATAGCGGAGCAGAGTGTGTGCGGGATGTTTCCGTGCTGCTTAATTATTTTCAAATCAATCACAGCCGTATCCCAAATCAATCCATACCCGTTTTTTATACCACAGCCAGCACGCAAAGTTTTAGAGAAATCGCCATGAATTGGCTAAATACAGATATTGACGTCAGACACGTTGATTTGCAAGCACAAGATGAAGGAGTTGGATTAGAAAATGACGGATAAGATTTATGAATACAAAGATGCGGACAATTGGTTTATCGGTGAATGGGGTGGCGCCAATGTGCTTCGTGGTTTTGAAGGCATTTGTGCCAACCACCTAGCTCGATTGAACTCAGAATTGTCAAAACTAACTAAGCATAAGCCTTGTCATAAAGATCATGGTAAGTGCCATTCTGACCAAGCCAAAAATGGCTATAACGTCACGGTTATCAAAAAAGCGTCTGATTTTCAGTTGATTCGTTTTGTGGTTGACATGATTAACCAAGAAAGCGATCGTCAGTTTGAAGTGGCACAACGAGCTGGTGCCGTCGTGGTGACTGAGGCTGATCATTTGCTCTTGGTGCACTTGCCTAAAGGGGGCGTGGACGCCAAAGCTTTCTTTGGGAATGCTTCTGAAACTGCTTTTGGTGATACCATTTTAATTGCCACACGCAACGAAGGCAAGACCAAAGAATTCCGCAAAATGTTTGAAAAACTAGGTATCAAGGTGGAAAATCTTAATGATTACCCTGATTTGCCTGAGGTCGCAGAAACTGGCACAACTTTTGAAGAAAATGCTCGTTTGAAAGCAGAAACCATTTCCAATTTAACGGGTAAGATGGTCTTGGCGGATGATTCTGGTTTGAAAGTGGATGCCCTAGGTGGCCTTCCAGGTGTTTGGTCAGCACGTTTTTCAGGACCAGACGCAACAGATGAATCCAATAATGCCAAACTCTTGCACGAACTGGCGATGGTTTTTGACCACAAAGACCGTTCTGCCCAATTCCACACAACCTTGGTGGTTGCAGCACCAGGCAAGGAAAGCCTAGTGGTTGAAGCGGATTGGCCGGGTTACATCGCTATGGAACCTAAGGGAGACAATGGTTTTGGTTATGACCCTTTGTTTATGGTCGGTGAAACAGGGCGTCATGCAGCTGAATTGACAGCTGAAGAAAAAAATAGCATCTCACACAGAGGATTGGCTGTTAAGAAATTAATGGAGGCATTCTCAGTATGGCAAGCAAAACAATCATAGTAATGAGTGACTCTCATGGGGACCGTGAGATTGTCGAGGACATCAAAAAAACGTATCAAGGCAAAGTAGATGCCATTTTCCACAATGGGGATTCTGAATTACCAAGTTCGGACCCTGTTTGGGAAGGAGGCATCCATGTGGTTCGTGGCAATTGTGATTATGACAATGGTTATCCTGAACGTTTGGTTACCCAACTTGGGGACATTACCATTGCTCAGACGCATGGTCATTTGTATAATATCAATTTCACGTGGGATAGATTGGATTTATTTGCTCAAGAAGCAGATGCGGATATTTGCCTTTATGGGCATTTGCACCGCCCTGCCGCTTGGCGAAATGGTAAAACCATTTTTATCAACCCAGGAAGCGTGTCACAACCACGTGGCGATGTACAAGAAAAATTGTACGCCAAAGTTGAGATTACACAGGATACTATCAAGGTGACTTACTACACACGTCACCATGACCTTTACCCTGCACTTTCTAAGGAATTTGACAGATGATAGCAAAAGAATTTGAAGATTTTCTGCTCAGCCATTTGGACCACTACCTCATTCCAGCAGATGAGTTAGCCATTTTTATTGATACGCATAATTCAGACCATGTTATGCTGCTGTTGGTCAATAATGGTTACTCTCGCGTGCCTGTTATTACCAAGGACAAGAAGTACGTGGGAACCATTAGCATCGCAGATATCATGTCTTATCAGGTCAAGCACCAGCTGACAGAATGGGAACTCAACCAGATGGATATTGGTCAAATGGTCAATACCAAAATCAAAACCATTCGCAAAGAGGCTGATTTGACTGAAATTATGCACTTGTTGGTGGATTATCCTTTCTTGCCAGTTTTAGATGATGACCAACAATTTTTGGGCATTATCACACGCCGCTCAATTTTAAAAGCGGTCAACAGCTTGTTGCACGATTTTACCAACCATTACACCATTACGCCAAAAGATGATGAAGAATGATATCACACGCTTTATAGCAAGTAAGCAACTGTCTGAAAGTTCTAAGAAGGCTTACTATTATGACTTGCAGCAGTTTGTTGAGGTGGTGGCTGGCAAAATCACACCTGAAAAATTGTCCTTGTATGAGCATTCCTTAGCAGACTTGAAAGTGTCGGCTAAAAAACGCAAACTATCAGCAGTTAATCAATTTCTGTATTTTCTGTATGAACAAGGCAAACTGGAGCGGTTTTATAAGCTGAACAATCAAGAAAAAATGGTAACTCAGCCAGCGGACTGTTCACTGTTAGATTACGGTTGTTTTTATCAGGAAACGAGCCAAAAAGCAGGGCAATTGATTGCCTTGTTGATAGTTGAATTGGGCTTGTTGCCTCAAGAAATTCAGCACTTAACCCCAGCCGATGTGGACAGTCAATTTGCGGTCTTGCGTCTGAAACGCTCTGGGATGGTGAGGATTTTGCAAGTGCCAGAACGGCTTTTGCCCTATTTAGTGGCACAATTGTCAGAAGGTCAGTATCTTTTTGACCATAAAGGAAAGCCTTATTCACGGCAATGGTTTTTCACTCAGCTCAAGGCTTTTTTAAGCACATACGGTTTTGAGACCTTATCCGCACAAGATTTACGGCAGCAGTACATTCTTCACCAAAAAGAGGCTGGCAAGTCTATTCTAGAAATCAGTAAGCAATTGGGGTTAAAAAGCCCGATAACATTAGAGAAATATTACACATCATAATGGATATTAAATTAAAAGATTTTGAAGGTCCTTTGGATCTGCTCTTGCATTTGGTGTCAAAATATCAGGTGGATGTTTATGACGTTCCGATTGTAGAGGTGATTGAACAATATTTGGCTTATATTTCGACCTTGCAAGCTATGAAGCTAGAAGTGGCGGGGGAGTACATGGTTATGGCGAGTCAGCTCATGCTCATCAAAAGTCGTAAGCTATTACCAAAAGTTGTGGAGCAAACGCCAGTAGAGGATGACCCCGAGCAAGAGCTTTTGTCGCAGATTGAGGAGTACCGTCGCTTTAAAGCCATCAGCGAGGAAATGTCTGCCCAGCACGACGAACGCTCTAAATTTTATTCCAAACCTAAGGAAGAGCTTATTTTTGAAGATGCAGTGCTGAATCATGACAAGACGGTTATGGATTTGTTTTTGTCCTTTTCGCAAGTCATGTCTGAAAAGCAAAAACGAATGGCAAGCACTCACACGGTCATTGAACGTGATGATTACCGTATCGAAGACATGATGATGACTCTTTCTGAGCGTTTGAATCAAACGCCGAGCCTATGTTTGGAGAGTATTTTTCAGGAATGTCAGACACGTTTGGAGATGGTGACGGTGTTTCTAGCGACTTTGGAATTGGTTAAGGTGCATGAAATCACGGTGGAACAAGACGAAACGTTTGGTAGTATTGTGGTGAAAAAGGCTGATAAACAGGTGCCATCTGATGCGTCAGCCATTTAAGAGGAGGCTATATGAATGATTTGGCACAATTAGAAGCGCTTCTTTTTGTGGCAGGAGAAGAGGGGCTGAGCTTGAGGTATTTGGCAGGAATGCTCCAGCTGACTCCTAGTCAGCTAAAAGAGTTCTTGCAGACCTTGGCTCAAAAATACGAGTCAGACGACACAACAGCCTTGTGCTTGATTGAAACGGCTGGACGTTATAAAATGGCTACCAAGGAGACATTTTCAGACTTGCTACGTGAATTTGCCAAGGCGCCTGTCAATCAGAGCTTGTCGCGTGCGAGTTTGGAAGTTCTGTCTATTATTGCCTATAAGCAGCCCATTACGCGTATTGAGATTGACGACATTCGTGGGGTCAATTCTAGCAGTGCGGTGAGTAAACTCTTGTCTTTGGGCTTGATTCAAGAAGCGGGGAAAAAAGAGGTTATCGGACGTCCCAATCTCTATGCCACAACAGATTATTTCTTGGATTTTATGGGGATTAATGACTTGACAGAATTGGTGGACGCCTCTCACATTGAGTTGGTGGATGAGGAAGTGTCGCTTTTTGGAGAAACAAAGCAGACAGATGACGCTTAGGCAGTCATTATTTTTGAGGATAGGAGTAATAGCATGAGAATTAATAAATACATTGCCCATGCAGGTGTTGCCAGTCGACGCAAAGCCGAAGAATTGATTAAGCAAGGCTTGGTGACATTAAATGGTCAGGTAGTGACAGAACTAGCGACCACCGTTAAAAATGGGGATAGAGTCGAAGTGGAAGGCACACCGATTTACAATGAAGAAAAGGTTTATTATGTGCTCAATAAACCGCGCGGGGTCATTTCAAGCGTGTCAGATGAGAAGGGACGCAAGACAGTTGTGGATTTGTTGCCTGATGTCAAAGAACGCATTTACCCTGTTGGGCGTTTGGACTGGGATACTACAGGTTTGTTGATTTTAACCAATGATGGGGATTTTACAGATGAGATGATCCACCCAAGAAATGAAATTGACAAGGTTTATTTGGCGCGTGTGAAAGGCATTGCGACCAAGGAAAACCTACGTCCTTTGACGCGTGGTGTGGTCATTGACGGTAAGAAAACCAAACCAGCTCGCTACAACATTATCAAAGTAGATCCTGACAAAAACCGTTCTGTTGTGGAATTAACCATTCATGAAGGACGCAATCATCAAGTCAAAAAGATGTTTGAATCTGTTGGGCTTTTGGTGGATAAATTGTCCCGCACACGCTTTGGAAATCTAGATGTGAGGGGCTTGCGTCCTGGGGAATCTCGCCGTTTGAATAAAAAAGAAATCAGCCAGCTACATAATTTAGCGGTGACTAAGACTAAATGATTAAAAAAAGCTTGATTGCTTTGGTGCGGGGCTATCAGAAATTCATTTCCCCACTGACCCCACCGTCTTGCCGCTATGAGCCGACCTGTTCTAGTTATATGATTGTGGCGATTGAAAAGCATGGCATTAAGGGTGTTTTGATGGGGATTGCACGTATTTTACGGTGCAACCCATTTGTCGAGGGTGGCAAAGACCCTGTCCCAGATTATTTCACCCTACGCCGTCATAAAGATTTTCGTCATAACTAAGAAGCGACTTCAGGCCTGAGGTCGTTTTTTTTCTCCAAAAAAGCTCCCTTTTTGAAAGGGAGCGGTATGATTAGTATTTAGACCATGTTTTGGGGATGAAAAGCAGTAAGATTGGGAAAATCTCAAGACGTCCCGCAATCATGGCAAAGGACATGAGCAGTTTTGAAAAAGGACTGAAAATGTTGAAGGTTTGGTCGGTGCCAAGCAGTGGGCCGATGTTATTGAACGTTGAAGCCGCGGCACTGGCAACCACCATAAAGTCGCTATTATCAAGTGATAGGAAGAGTGTCAAGACAAGTAAACAGGTCACGTATAGCGACAGGTATTTTAAAACGCTGTGCTGGGTTTCCTTGTCCAGCGGCTGTTGATTAACATGAATGGTCATGACACGGTTAGGATAAAGACTTGAGAGCACTTGATTTTTGGAAATTTTCGTCAAAATCAAGGCGCGCATTACCTTAAAACCACCTGCAGTTGACCCAGCCGACCCACCGATAAACATCAGTATCAGAAGAATGACTTGCGAAAAGAGCGGCCAAACGGTTAAATCGGTGATACCAAAACCAGTGGTCGTGATAACATTGGATACTTCAAAGAAAACAATCTCTAACCCTTTACCAGCACTGGCATAAAGTCCACTGACATTGAGCCAAATCAAAGCTGTTGCCACGATGATAATACTAATGTAGGTACGCAATTCTTCGTCCTTGAAAAAGGCTTTGAATTTACGCAAGAGCAAGAAGTAGTAAAGGTTGAAATTGATTCCGAAAAGCAGCACCGCGATGGAAACAATATTGGTAATGAGAGAGCTATGGTAGTGGGCGATGGAGTCGTTGTAAACAGCAAATCCCCCAGTCCCCGCACATCCCATGGCGGTAATCAGACTGTCAAACAGCGGCATTCCCACACCAACTAAAATAACGCAAATTACGGCAAACATACTGAGGTAGATGACGTAGAGAATTTGAGCGGTTTCCCTTAGTTTTGATACCACTTTACCAAAAACAGGTCCTGGAACTTCTGCTCGCATGACTTCAAGATGACTGTTCTTACTGTTTTCCATAATGGCAAGGGCAAAAACCAGAACCCCCATTCCTCCGATAAGGTGAGCAAAACTGCGCCAAAACAGCATCGAATGCGATAAGACGCTAACGTCGGGTAAAATGGTTGCCCCTGTCGTGGTAAAACCTGAACTCATTTCAAAGAAAGCATCGATAATGCTAGGAATTTGGCCAGATAGCACAAAAGGCAGAGCTCCAAAGAAGGACCACAAAATCCAACAAAGAGCGACAATCAATAGCCCTTCCTTGGTATAGATATGGTAATTTTGGGGTTTAAAAGCAATTCCAAGTAAACCGATAAGCAGTAAAATCGCAATCGTCATGATAATGCTACTGACCACGCGAGAAGGTTCATGGTAAATAAAAGCGACAACCAAAGGAACCAAAAGCAAACCAGATTCAATCAGGAGCAATTTGGATAGGAGGTAGCGAACCATACTTTTATTCATAACTACCTCGCTAACAAATCATAGATACGTGTCACATTTTTGAGAAATGTGACCACAACAATTTTGTCGCCAACTTGCAAGATGTCTTCACCAGTTGGGTAAATGGTTTTCCCCTTGCGGATAATGGCAGCAATCAAAATATCGTCTTTAAATTTAAGCGAAGAGAGACTTTTGCCAGCCATTTTATTGGATTCGCGGATTTCAAACTGCAAGGATTCGATGCGCCCATTAGCAATGTGGTGCATGGCATCAAGGTTTGAGTCTTGGGCGTTGACGCGTCCACGAATGAAGTGCATCATGGTGTCTACGGCGATATTTTTAGGTGTGACGATGCTTGAAAAACGGCTGGTATCGATGATTTCAAGCAAGCTAGTGCGATTGACCTTGGTAATCGTTTTTGGCACGCCTAAGGTTTCAAGGAACATTGACGTGATGATGTTTTCCTCATCGACTCCAGTCAAGGTAGCCACGGCATCAAAATTTTCCACACTTTCTTCTAGAAGAACGCTTTTTTCCGTACCGTCCCCTTGCACAACATGAACATGAGGAAATTCACGACTGAAAAAGGCAGCACCTTCAGGGTTATTTTCAATAATTTTTAAGCTTATGCGTGTATTTTTTAAGATGTTCAATACATAATAAGCAATGCGTCCAGCTCCGATAATCATCATGTTTTTGATGATTTTAGTTTTCACAGAATTATGGAATTGAATCATCTCGTTACGATTACCAGTGACAAAAATACGATCACCAAGACGTAGCGTGGTATCCCCGTCAGGGATAATAAGCTTGCCCTGACGCTCAATGACACAGACCACCAAGTTTCCAAATTTCTTGCGGAATTGACTGAGCGACAATTGGCACAACTTGCTGCCATCGGCAATGATAAATTCCATTAACATGACGCGCCCATTGGCAAAGTGCTCAACAGACAAGGCATTTGGAAAATCAACCGAATTGGCAATGTAGCGAGCCGTCAGCAATTCTGGATTGAGCACGAGGGAAAAGCCAAGAAAATCATTATCTTTGAAATAGGTGTTGGAATATTCTGGGTTTCGCACACGAACAACCGTTTCTTTTGCCCCCATTTTTTTAGCCAAGACAGCAGAAATCATATTGACCTCGTCTTTTGCCGTCAAGGCGATAAAAATATCACAGTTTCGAATATTGGCCTGTTCAAGAATTTTAAAGTTGGCACCATTGCCAACAATTCCCATAATATCATGGCGTTTGGTAACTTTTTTTAAAACAGACTCTTTTTCCTCAATTAAAATAACATCATGTTTTTCTTCTACTAAAGAACGGCAAAGGGCAGTTCCGACCTTACCTCCACCGACAACAATTATTTTCATCCTGAACCTCCGAAAAGTATCACTTCTATGATACTCCTTTTTTGTAAAAATTTCTAGACAAAACTGAAAGTCCCGATAAGCATTAGCACTCTACTGTTAGAATTGTTACAAATAGATAACATTTACCCAAAATACTTGCGAAATGAGAACAAGAGAACTATAATAAATCGTTATTTAGATTAAGGGAGAATTTCAATGTTTGAAAAGTTAAGGAATCTTTTTATCGGTTATCCATTGAAATCAGCTGGTGATTCCGATGAAGAGCATTTGTTGTCCAAGTCGCAGGCTTTAGCTATGCTCTCAAGTGATGCTTTGTCATCTATTGCTTATGGACCAGAACAAGTGATTTTGGTGTTGACAACCATTTCAGCGGCAGCTATTTGGTGGTCTTTGCCAATCGGGCTATTGGTTCTTGTCTTGTTAGCCAGTCTGACGATTTCTTACCAACAAGTGATTCATGCCTACCCCAAAGGTGGTGGAGCTTATATTGTTTCCAATGAAAATTTATCGCCCAGCATGGGCTTATTAGCTGGTGGAAGCCTTTTGATTGACTATATGTTGACCGTAGCGGTGTCTGTTTCTTCAGGAGCAGATGCCATCACCTCTGCCTTTCCAGCTTTCAAAAATTTCAATTTGGAAATTGCGATTGCCTTGGTATTGCTCTTGATGTTAATGAATTTGCGGGGCTTGCGCGAATCGGCTAGGTCCTTGATGGTACCTGTGTACCTCTTTATCATTAGCACCATGTTTTTGATTGTGTACGGTGCCTTCCAGATTGTAACGGGTCAATTGCCTTACCACGCAACAGCACACGTCGGTGCGGTGGTTCCTGGGGTATCCATTATCTTGTTATTAAGGGCATTTACAAGTGGTTCCGCCTCTTTGACAGGGGTTGAGGCTATCTCAAACGCAGTACCATTTTTCAAAAAACCAAAAGAAAATAACGCTGCTGGTACCTTGGCTATCATGTCTTTGATTTTGGGAATCATGTTTGCAGGCATTACCTTCTTGAACTACTGGTTGGGGATTTTGCCTAATGCTCATGTGACCGTTTTAGCTCAAATTGCTAAGGAAATTTTTGGCGATTCTCTTGTGGGAAATGCCCTCTTTTACGTTTTCCAATTATCTACAGCCTTGATTTTGGCCGTGGCAGCCAATACTGGTTTTTCAGCCTTTCCAATGTTGTCATTTAACATGGCTCAAAATAAGTACATGCCGCATCTCTTTATGGAAAAAGGGGCACGTTTAGGTTATTCAAACGGTATCATCACTCTAGCCGTCGGTGCTATTGCCTTGTTATTCATTTTCAATGGTTCAACCGAACGTCTCATTCCACTTTACACCATTGGGGTCTTTATTCCATTTGCCTTGTCACAAACGGGCATGGTTGTTCACTGGAAACGCAAAATTGGTAAGGGCTTTTTGAGGCACTCTTTAGCCAATATTTTAGGGGCTATTATCTGCTATGTCATCATTTTAATTCTTCTTATCTTTAGATTAAATGAGATTTGGCCATTCTTCCCAATCATTATTGCCTTGATGATTTTGTTTTATTCTATTAAAAATCACTACAACAACGTAGCCATGCAATTGCGTTTGACAGAGGATGTGACCAACGTTCATTACGATGGCAATACCGTCTTGATTTTAGTGGGAAATCTGACCCAAGCCAGCATTCGTGCCATCAATTATGCCAAAAGCATTGGGCAAACCGTCGTTGCTATGCACGTGTCCACCCTTGAAACCAAACAAAAAGACTTGGAAATTGAAAAAGAATTTAAAACCTATTTCCCAGAAGTGACCTTTGTCAATATCGAATCCAATTACCGTGATATTGTTAAACCGACCATGTTGTTTGTCAACAAGATGAACCGTGAAGCCCAAAAACAAAACCACACCATGACGGTCATCATTCCAAAATTTATTCCAAAACACAGCTGGCAAAACGTTCTTCACAACCAAATGAGCCTACGCTTACGTGTCCGCTTGCGTTGGTATGAGGATATTATCATTGCCACTTATTCTTATCATTTGAAAAAATAGAGCCTTATCTTTGAAAAAGGCTGGTAAAAAAGGCTATAAAATCTTATCAAATCCGTTGACTTTACAGGGCAAAGTGTTATAATAGTTAGCGAAGATTCGTTAGTTTAAATCAAACCTGTTATGATTTAAGTTAATGAACCACCACCAACCACATTGTTTGCTGAGCGCGACTCCGAGCAGTGTGGTTTTCTTTTTATGTCAAAATGAAGGGGAAATCTATGAATATCGAAGAATTGGATTATCACGAAGAAGGTAGCAAAGCGATTAACCATGTCGTGCTTTTTCAACCTCAAATCCCGCAAAATACAGGAAATATCGCAAGAACCTGTGCCGCAACCAACGCTCCCTTGCACATCATTCGTCCTATGGGATTTCCCATTGACGACCGCAAAATGAAGCGTGCAGGACTTGACTATTGGGACAAGCTGGACGTGACCTTTTACGATAGTTTGGAAGAATTTTTGGATAAATGCGATGGAGAATTGCATTTAATTAGCAAATTTGCTGACAAGGTGTATTCGGACGTTGATTACAATGACGGCAAGCACCATTATTTCCTTTTTGGACGTGAAGATAAAGGCTTGCCAGAATCCTTTATGCGTGCCCATGCGGATGAAGCCTTGCGTATTCCCATGAATGATGAGCACGTTCGCAGCCTTAACTTGTCTAATACCGTCTGCATGATTGTCTATGAAGCCCTTCGCCAACAATCCTTCCCAAGCCTTGAATTGAGCCACACATATACACATGACAAATTAAAATAACCCTGTAAGATAGCTAGTTCTAGCTATCTTTTTTTTTCTGTCACATCTATTGCGTCAGGGGCGTTTTTTTGTTATGCTAAAGATGTCTTCAGGGCAGGGTGAGATTCCCGACCGGCGGTGCTTTGTGTCGCAACAAAGCGAAAAGTCCGCGAGCTACGTGAAGTAGTTGACCTAGTGCGATTCTAGGACCGACAGTATAGTCTGGATGGGAGAAGACCAAGGATTAGCTACGCTTTTTTGGTGTCGCTTAATACCTTAGTGCTTCTTTCAATTTGAAAAAATTGGAGGAATTTTTTATGTTTAACACAATGTCTAGGACAAGAAAACTGTCGTATATTGCCATTTTATCAGCCCTTTCCTTTTTGCTGATGTATGTGCAATTTCCTTTAATTCCAGCAGCAAGCTTTTTGCAGTTTGATTTTTCCATTATGCCTATTTTGATAGGCTTGGTGGTTTTGGATTTAAGAAGCGCTATGTGCATTTTAGTGCTGCGGACCTTTTTAAAGCTCTTGCTTAATAATGGGGGCATTTCCAGTCTGATTGGCTTACCCATGAATGTGGTGGCTCTTGGTGTGTTTGTCTTAGCCTTGGCTTTGCTGTGGAATAAGAAACGAACAACTAAAAATTACATCATTGCCTCTGTTGTAGGAACACTTGGTTTGACAGTTGCCATGTTCTGCTTAAATTATATCTATGCCGTGCCATTTTACGCCATGTTTGCGAATTTTGATATTCAGGCTGTTTTGGGACTGGGCAATTATTTATTTGCTATGGTTATTCCGTTTAACCTCATTGAAGGGGTGATTTTCTCGGTTTGCTTTTTCCTTTTGTACCGATGCATCACCTTTCTTAAACTCTAACCCATTTTTTGTGGTATAATGACTCTTATGATGAAACATAAACAATCTTATTTTCTAGGTGGCTCATTTGCATTAGTCCTTTTCATGATGCTAGGCTACTTGGTGAAATTTTACCCAGCAGATTTAGTCCGTATTGATGCTGATATTCAAATCGCTTTGCGTGCGGATTTGCCTCGGCACTGGATCGCATTTTTCAAAATCATTACCAACTTTGGGCATGAAATCTATATCTTTATCTATGTTTTTGCCCTCGCTTCTCTCTTTTATGTTTGGAAGAAATGGAAGATGGAAGCTTTCTTATTGGTTGGTAACCTCTTGTTGATGGGCGTTTTATCAACAGGTTTTAAATACCTTTACAACCGCCCACGTCCAGATATTCCTTATCTTATTGCCAAGCCAATGGGAGCTTCATTCCCAAGTTGGCACGCAGCAGCAACCATGGTTGTTGCCCTTAGCTTGGTCGTTATTGTCAACCAACACCTGACACAGACCTTTGCTAAACGTTGCTTGCAAGTGCTATTCATCGCCTTGGCTTTTGCCACTGCCTTGTCACGCATTTATCTAGGGGTACACTACCCATCAGATATCTTGGGTGGCTGGCTCTTAGCCTTTACTATCGTTTTATTTGTCTATCCTTTTTATGCCGAAAAACGATTTGAATGGCGTTTCCAAGGCAAACAAGATTAAAAAACATCATAAGATGGAAAGACCTTTTGGGTCTTTTTTCGATGAATTAAAGTAAGCAATAAGAGTTTGTTTGTTTTTTGTAAAATGTTATAATAGGTGCTATGAAAAAACGTTATAATACATTAAATGATTATTATCGTCAGCTTTTTGGGGAGAAGATTTTCAAAGTTCCCATTGATGCGGGCTTTGATTGTCCCAACCGTGATGGAACGGTAGCCCACGGTGGGTGTACTTTTTGTACGGTATCGGGTTCAGGTGATGCCATCGTTGCCCCTGAGGCACCGATTCGCGACCAATTTTATAAAGAAATTGATTTTATGCATCGTAAATGGCCCAGCGTTCAGAAATATTTGGTGTATTTTCAAAATTTCACCAACACCCATGATAGGGTTGAAGTGATTCGAGAGCGTTACGAGCAAGCCATCAATGAACCTGGCGTGGTCGGTATTAACATTGGGACTCGTCCAGATTGTTTGCCAGATGAAACCATTGCTTATTTGGCGGAATTGTCTGAGCGCATGCATGTGACTGTTGAGCTAGGCTTACAGACCACTTATGAAAAAACGTCCCAGCTCATCAACCGAGCCCACACTTACCAATTGTACGTGGAAACGGTCAAACGCCTACACCGACAAGCTCCCAAGGTGGAAATCGTGTCGCATTTAATCAATGGCTTGCCAGGGGAAACGCCTGAGATGATGCTGGAAAATGTCAGACGTTGCGTGACGGATAACGATATTGACGGCATTAAACTGCATTTATTGCATCTCATGACCAATACCAGAATGCAACGCGATTATCACGAAGGGCGTCTGAAATTGCTCTCAATGGACGAATATGTCCAAATCATTTGCAATCAATTGGAAATCATTCCAAAATCTATCATCATTCACCGAATTACGGGTGATGCCCCGCGCGATATGCTTATTGGGCCAATGTGGAGCCTTAAAAAATGGGAAGTTTTAAACGCCATTGACGAAGAAATGGAGCGCCGAGGCAGTTATCAAGGCTGCAAGCTAGAAAATCAAGAGGTGTCTGTATGATAAAACGTCCTTTGCAGGTGTCACATACCTTTTTGGCGGAAGTTTTAGATAAAGAAGCCATTGCTGTGGATGCAACCATGGGAAATGGCAATGACACAGCCTTTTTGGCTGGCTTGTCAAAAAACGTTTATGCTTTTGATATTCAAGAACAAGCCCTAAAAAGTACGGCCCAGCGTTTGGAAAAAGCAGGTATCTGCAATGCCCACTTGATTTTAGCGGGGCATGAGCAGGTGGACCAGTACGTCACAGAGCCTATCCGTGCGGCTATTTTCAACTTGGGTTATTTACCAAGTGCTGATAAAACAGTGGTTACAAAGCCCGACACAACCCTTGTGGCTATTGAGAAAATCTTGGCCCAGCTCGAAGTTGGCGGTCGCCTAGCCATCATGATTTATTATGGACATGAGGGCGGTGACCAAGAAAAAGATGCTGTGTTGCACTTTGTGCAAAACCTTGACCAAAGGCTCTTTACAGCGATGTTGTACCAACCATTAAATCAAATCAATCAACCACCTTTTCTTGTGATGATTGAAAAATTAAAGAAAGTGAAAGAGGACTAATTTATGCACCCCCTAACGGTTCATGAAACCATTCAGCGTATGCACCAAAAATACTTGGAAACAGAAACGCCAACCGTTTACACTTTAGAAGAAGTGAGCGACCGTGTTTTGCTTATCAAAAGAAGATTGGCAAACTTGGAAAAAGAGCGCTGCATTTGCTTGAGAGAGGGCAGAGATGTCACACGAATTGACCAAAAAATTGCCAAACAAAAGGAACAATTTATGGTGAATTGTTTGCAAAAATAAGAATCAGAGGTGATGCTTATCGAGAGTTCTATCTTACTTATCGCATTTTTCTTAATGCTGATTGTATCTAATATCATCAATCGTCTATACCCTAAAATTCCCTTGCCTTTTATTCAGATTGTCTTGGGAATTTTGGTGGGTGTTTTAGCTAGAGAAAGCACATTAACACTCAATTCGGAGCTGTTTTTGGCTTTGGTTATTGGTCCGCTGAACTTTTGTGAGGGGCAAGAAAGTGATGTCATGACCTTTGTCAAATACAAGTCCATCTTGGCTTATTTAATTTTGCCAACGGTGTTTATCACCATGTTGACCGTTGGTTATGTGACTGGAAAATTATTGCCAGTTGATATTCCCTTGGCAGCTAGTTTTGCCTTGGGAGCTGCTTTAGCCCCAACAGATGCCGTCGCCTTTCTTTCCATTGCCAAACGGTTTAAATTTCCCAAGCGAGTGGAGTCTATCCTGACCCTAGAAGGGCTCTTAAATGACGCCAGCGGTTTGATTTCCTTTGAATTTGCCGTTGCGGCTTTGATGACGGGAACCTTTTCGTTGCTTACGGCGAGTTTTAGCCTCTTTTGGGCTATTATCGGCGGTATTTTAGTCGGTATCTTATTTGCCTTGCTAAACCGTGGCGTTTTGTCTTTCCTTGAAAAGATTGATATTGCAGACGTGACAGGGGCGCTGTTGCTAGAATTATCCCTGCCAATTGTGTCTTATTTTGTTGCCAGTCTTTTTGGGGTGTCAGGTATCATCGCCGTGGTTATTGCGGGGTTATCTCAAGCCCGCCGTTTCAAACGCATTCGGCTATTTGATGCTGAGTTGGACCGCGTTAGTCAGATTATTTGGGAAACAGTCAGCTTTATGCTAAACGGCTTGGTTTTTACGGTCTTTGGTTACGAATTAACCCGCATCGTTGAGCCAGCCTTGGTCAATCCTCTAGTCAACAATTACCGTTTGCTGGCTATCGTTTTGACGGTGACGGTCTTGCTCTTTTTAGTGCGTTTTGTGATGATTAGCCTTTACTATGCTTTTCATTACCGTACCATGGTGCGTTCGCTAAGAGCAGCAATCAGAGAAATTCTCCTTTTGACCTTTTCAGGTGTTAAAGGAACGGTATCTATGGCGACCATTTTGCTTTTGCCACAATTCAACGCTTATGCTTACAGTTTGATTTTGTTTACCGTAGCAGCGGTTACCTTATTGAGTTTTGTGACGGGCTTGGTGGTTTTACCTTATCTTGCTCAGAGTTCAGATGGTGAAGAAAAGACCGATTACCTCACGCAAATCGCCATTTTGCACGAGGTGGTGCAAACCTTGGAAGATGATTTGAAAAACACTAAAGACGAAGACAAAGGAGCCCTGTATGCCGCTATTGACAATTACAATAGCCGTATCAAGCACTTGGTTTTGGAACAAGAACCCACGAGTGTCAAACGGGAATTGGTGTATTTGCGTTTGATGATTTTAGGAATTGAAAGTGACGGTTTGGAACATGCCTTTTCAGAAGGCCGCATTGAGTTGGTAGAATACCGCTTGTACCAACGTTATTTGCAAAATCTAGAACGTCAAATCAACCGTGGTTTCATCTCGACCTTTACGTATTTCTTTACCATTAGCATGCGAGGCATTCGCCGTTTGATTCGGGAAAGTTTGAGCTTGTGGCCGACCTTGCGTCGTTTCTTGTCAGGGCAGCCAAGAGAAATTCGCTTGACCGAAGAAAATCGAGAACGCCTGACTGAACTCTACCTCAGCAATACCGAATTGGTGCTAGAAGGTCTGCAAGATTTGGAAGGGGTTTACAACAGCGATTTGATTGCCTTTATGAAACGCTCTCGCTTGCAGGAAGTCGAAATCATCGAAACAGGTGTTTTTGTCGAACGTGTTATCGCTCATATGCGCTCAGACAATATTGATGAAATGTTGCGTGGCTATTATTTGGAGCGAAAAGTCATTGCGGAGTACGAAAGCCGTGGGGACATCACCCCAAGTTATGCGACCTTTTTACGCCGCAATGTTAACAAACTTGAAAGTTATTCCCTCAAAGATGACCTAGCCGAACCTTATAATCACGTTATTATTCAGTAATGATTACATAAAAAATAAAATATGTTATAATATAATCACTGTATTATTTTGATGCAGTGATTTATTCATATTAGTTTTTGAAGAACAGGAGTACATGTAATATGGAAGACCCCAGTCAGAACTTAGCATTACAATTTGTTTTATTATTGATTTTGACGCTCCTAAATGCCTTTTTCTCAGCTTCTGAGATGGCTTTAGTTTCCCTAAACCGTTCCCGTGTTGAGCAAAAAGCAGCAGAAGGCGACCGGAGATATACAAGATTATTGTCTGTTCTGGACAATCCCAACAATTTCTTATCAACCATCCAAGTTGGTATTACCTTTATTGGTCTGCTCCAAGGTGCGAGCTTGTCAGCTTCTCTAGGAAGTGTGATTGCGTCTTGGTTTGGTAATTTTGTTTGGGCCCAAACGGCAGGTAGTGTGATTTCACTTGTCTTTTTGACCTATATTTCCATTGTTCTTGGTGAGCTTTACCCTAAACGAATTGCCCTCAACCTCAAGGAAAATTTAGCGGTTGTTTCTGCCCCAGTCATTATCTTAATAGGAAAAATTGTAAGTCCGTTTGTTTGGCTACTCTCAGCATCAACCAATCTCTTGTCGCGTCTGACTCCAATGCAATTTGACGATGCAGATGAGAAGATGACCCGTGATGAGATTGCTTATATGTTGTCTAATAGTGAAGAAACGTTAGGCGCAGAAGAAATTGAGATGCTCCAAGGTGTTTTCTCTTTGGATGAATTGATGGCGCGTGAAGTGATGGTGCCCCGTACCGACTCCTTCATGATTGACATTAACGACGATACCCAAGACAATATTCAAGAAATTCTGAAACAAAACTTTTCACGTATCCCAGTCTATGACGACGATAAGGACAAGATTATCGGTATCTTGCATACCAAACGTTTGTTAGCTGCTGGTTTTTGCGATGGATTTGACAAAGTGGCTTTGCGTAAGATTTTACAAGAACCTTTGTTTGTTCCAGAAACTATCTTTGTGGATGATTTGTTGCGTCAATTGCGTAATACCCAAAATCAAATGGCTATCTTGCTAGATGAGTACGGTGGGGTTGCTGGTTTGGTCACCTTAGAAGACCTTCTTGAAGAAATTGTCGGTGAAATCGATGATGAAACCGATATGGCTGAACAATTTGTTCGCGAAATTGGTGACAATACCTATATTGTTCTTGGGACAATGACTCTAAACGAGTTTAACGATTATTTTGATGTGCAGCTAGAAAGCGATGATGTGGATACCATTGCTGGTTTCTACTTGACAGGTGTGGGCAATATCCCAACCCAAGAGAGTCGTGAAACCTTTGAAATCGACACCAAAGAAAAACATATTGCTATTACCAACGATAAAGTGAAAGATGGCCGTGTCACGAAATTGAAGGTTGTCTTTTCTGATATAGAACAGAGTATTGAAGAAGACTGAGCTAAACCTTAGTCTTTTTTCTTATGAAAATGCTATAATAATATTAGAAAAACGGTTACAAAGGAAATGACAATGACAGAAATAGATTATGGTAAAGTAACAGGAATGGTGCATTCCACAGAGAGTTTCGGTTCTGTTGATGGGCCAGGGGTACGATTTGTGATTTTCATGCAGGGCTGCAAGATGCGCTGCCAGTATTGCCACAACCCTGATACCTGGGCAATGGAAACCAACAAATCAAGAGAACGCACGGTTGATGATGTGTTAGAAGAAGCCCTTCGTTACCGCCATTATTGGGGGAAAAATGGAGGGATTACTGTTTCTGGTGGTGAGGCTATGTTGCAAATTGATTTTGTGACGGCTCTCTTTACCAAGGCTAAAGCTATGGGGATTCATTGTACCTTGGATACGTGTGGATTTAGTTTTCGCGATACGCCAGAATACCACGAGGTTGTGGATAAGTTGTTAGCAGTGACAGATTTGGTCTTGTTGGATTTGAAGGAAATCAATCCCAAACAACACATCGTGGTGACGCGTCAACCTAACACTAATATTTTAGCCTTCGCACGCTACTTGTCTGACAAGGGAGTGCCAGTGTGGATTCGCCATGTGCTAGTACCTGG
The DNA here is from genome assembly GCF_012277075.1 of Streptococcus alactolyticus. GTDB lineage: Bacteria > Bacillota > Bacilli > Lactobacillales > Streptococcaceae > Streptococcus > Streptococcus alactolyticus. The sequence goes on from NZ_JAAXMT010000003.1 coordinate 51,903, forward strand.
CTTGACGGATTTTGATGAGGATTTGATTGAGCTAGGAAAATTTGTCGCGACGCTGAAAAATGTGGATAAGTTTGAAATCTTGCCTTATCATACCTTGGGTGAGTTTAAGTGGCGTGAATTGGGGATTCCTTATACCCTTGAAGGCGTCAAACCGCCAACCAAGGAACGCGTCCAAAATGCCAAAGAATTGATGCACACCGAATCTTATACCGAGTACATGAAACGCATCCACCAATGAGATATTGACATTGCCTCAAAACTTTGATAAGTTATAGCATAAGGTGAAAAAAGCATGAATAGTTACAAAGTTTTAAAATTTGATGAGGCCTTTGTTTACCTGATTCAAGATGGTAAGATTAAAAAAGTGGCGCGTGATTTATTTGATTTTGATATTAAATTGGGTGATATGGTTGATTATATTCAAGATGGAGATATCGTAGTGGTTTTGCCTAGCCAAAAAGCCACAGATAAGGTTGTGTATGATGAGGCTTCGACCAAATCAGCTCTTTTACAGGGCATTTTGAACCTCTTTTTAGAAACCCTAGCCATCCACAATAATGATTTGGGCAATCTCAAGAAAATCTTTTCGCAGTTGCTCGTAACTCTCTTTATGGCGTGGAGTTTAATTGGCGTCATTTTGATTGAGTTTTTGCTGCTGCTAGAATCGCTTATCGTTTTTGTATGGTGGTTATTGGTCAAGGGCGTTCGGAGTTTGCATTTGGTGGATAACAGCCGCCGCTACATGGCTTACCGTAAGGAAAAGAAAGCCACACAAAATCGTGAAAACCGCGAGGAAGAAGAACGTTTGTTGCGTTTGGCTTTGGCACAAGAAAAAACCAAACAAACAGAAACTAAAGCTACCGATGACGCTTCAGCTTCTGAAGAACAAGCACCAACTTCCAAAGAGGACACAGAGGAAAACTAAGAACTTCTATAGTCAGAGGATTACTGACCTAGGAGTTTTTTCTTTTGTTGCAACCTTCTAGGAAGTTGAAAGTATTACGCCTCGCATATAGCCTTTTTTGCTTTTTTTTGCTAAAATGAGAGAGAGAAGTAAAATAATAATGATGAGGTAGAAAACATGTCTAAAATTTTAGTTTTTGGTCACCAAAATCCAGACTCTGATGCTATCGGTTCATCAGTTGCTTATGCATATTTGAAACGTGAACTTGGTGTTGATGCTGAAGCTGTTGCCCTAGGCACTCCAAATGAAGAAACTGCTTTTGCTTTAGACTACTTTGGCGTAGAAGCACCACGCGTTGTGGAATCTGCAAAAGCTGAAGGGGCTGACCAAGTTATTTTGACAGACCACAACGAATTCCAACAATCAATCTCTGATATTCGTGACGTTGAAGTTATCGAAGTTGTTGATCACCACCGTGTTGCAAATTTTGAAACAGCTAACCCACTTTACATGCGTTTAGAACCAGTTGGTTCAGCTTCATCAATCGTTTACCGCCTATACAAAGAAAATAACGTTGTTATTCCTAAAGAAATGGCTGGTTTGCTTTTGTCTGGTTTGATTTCAGATACCCTTCTTCTTAAATCACCAACAACTCATGCCACAGACCCAGCTGTTGCTGCTGACTTGGCAGAAATCGCAGGTGTAAACCTTGAAGAATATGGTTTGGCTTTGCTTAAAGCTGGTACAAACTTGGCAACAAAATCTGCTGAAGAATTGATTGACATTGACGCCAAAACATTTGAACTTAATGGAAACCAAGTTCGTGTAGCACAAGTTAACACAGTTGATATTAACGAAGTTCTTGAACGCCAAGCAGAAATCGAAGCAGCTATTACAGCAGCAAATACTGCAAATGGTTACTCTGACTTTGTACTTATGATTACTGATATTCTTAACTCAAACTCAGAAATCTTGGCACTTGGTTCAAACATGGACAAAGTCGAAGCAGCTTTCAACTTCACACTTGAAAACAACCACGCTTTCTTAGCAGGCGCTGTTTCACGTAAAAAACAAGTGGTACCACAATTAACAGAAAGCTTTAACGCTTAATTAATAAGGGATAATAAAAAAGCGACGTGAGTCGTCTAAAAATCTTAGAATTTTATATTAAAACTAAAGTGAGATAATTATTGTATCTCGCTTTTTTTCTGGGTTTGTCCCATAATTTTTAACGTTTTTAGAAAGTTACTATAATCTATTCAGAGGAGTATTTGTTATGATATAATGAGCACAAAGCGAAAGAAAAATGAGAGATTATTATGAAAAAAGCTTGTTTTATTTTTTCTTGTTTATTATTAGTAGGCTGTCATCAGGAATCAAATAATACTAAAACAACGCAAAGTAGTGAGAGAATACAAACTTCTAGCAGTAGTAATATATCATCACAAGAAGAGAGTAAAGATTATAGTGAATGGTACCTAAATTATAAGTATTATTATGTTCAATCTAATACATCATCATTAATGTTTGGAGGCTTGTCATTAAATAATGATGGTACCGCAATATTATGTAGATCTGGTGCAGAGCTAATGGCATATAATCAAGGAAGTCCTCTGATAGGGACATACACAATCGAAGAGTATAAAGGATCGGATTCTATTCAAACCTATGTCACTTCGGGAAATATGACCGTAAATGGTGAAGAACCTAGTCGAACAGCAGTTATGCCGAGTATTAAGATTGTAATTAATATTTCTTCTGAAGACATTCAGCGAGTTAATGGTACAGTTGAATTTTCAGAAGATCAAACGACAGAGGTATTATATGGCTATGCCAATGATGAAGGAAATAAAGTATTGACAACAGGAGAAGGAAATCAGTCAGCAATACAGGTTTATTTTCACAGAAAACCTAATAAAACAGAATATGTTGTTAATGCAGATGAGGTAAATTTGCGTTCTAAACCAAGCTTAAATTCCGATATTATTGATTCAAGACGAAAGGGTGATATTCTACAAGTATCTGATTATGTTAATGGTGATAAATATAATGATATTTCAACTTGGTAAGAAGTAATCCTTGATGGAAAAGTATGTTACGTTTGGTCAGGTGCTCTTCAAGTAAAATCAGCTTATGAGCAAGAACAACAATCAGTCAAAGATATTGATTTAACTGCAATCAGTAAAGGTGATTATGAATCGTTAGTGGGAACATGGGTTAATGGTAGAGGTGATACTCTTGTCATTCAAGCAGATGGATCTGTTGTCAGTACAGTAAGCGGAAGGACGGGCGAAGGAAGTTTGGGAGGTGCTTTTAGATATGAAAGTGATGGTGTTCCTTATATTGGAGTCAGTAATGGGTATACTGGAGGTTTATTAGCATTGCTTAAGGTTGGTTTTAAGACAACAGGAGATAATTCGGATACTTCTAAACCACGAATTGTACCAACTCAAAATGGTGTATATAATTTACCAGCTGATCTTACTATTATCGTCAATAGTATAATTAATTAAGGAGAAAAATTTTAGAATGAAAAAGATAGCTTTACTAGGAATGATGGGATTATCGATATTGTTTGGTTGCTCTAAAAAAGATAGTAATCAAGCGGCGACAGGCAGTTGGTATACTAGTTCAAATGAAAGTAGTAGCTCGACTTCTAGTTCATCACAGACAGAAAGTAATGAGGAAGTAACAGGTAATAATAGTATTTATGATATCGTTTTAGAAAAACTTAGAAATGATACAAGTGATACTCCAGCGACGCATTACGCTTATTATGATATCGATGGGAATGGTCAGGATGAACTATTTTCTGGACGGTACTGGGAGTCTACGGGAACAGTTGAATTTGCGGCTCTTTATTATGATAATAACGGAGTAGCTGACTATTTGGCACAAAGTTATGTTGCATCAAGTGGTGGTTATCGAGAAGCTGCAAATATTTACACAGATGGAACGATTATTACTGCTAAGTGGACGTCAACAGGAACAAAAATGGAAGATACCCAGTATCAATTGAGAGCAGATAATAGTGGTATTGATACTATAAAAAGTGCTACTGTACCGATTGGGAGAGATGTAGAGTTGTCGGATTGTTTTGACATCAAGGGGAAAAAAGAGTTTGATTTTAGTATTTTGGATTGGCAACCTTTGGCATCAGAACAGACTTCTTCAGGTGATTTAAATATTGACCAGATACTTAATGGAGATTATACATCATTAGCTGGAACATGGAAAAATGGTAGAGGGCAAACTTTTGAATTTAGTGATGAAGGAATGCTTGAAGGAATGAATATTAGTTCGCCACGAGAAAGTTCTTATGGAACAGTTATCTTAGCATGTGGTGCAGCTAACGGTGCACCTGGTGGATTTGCTATTGAAGTTTACCCTACTGGTGTCAAAAATCCCAAAGGAGATCATTCGGATTCTTCCCAATCAAGGTTGATTGCTGGGCAACAATTTATTGACTTTCCTGCAGAAGCATATTATTATAGAGAATAACAAAACAAAAGCAAACGAATCGTTGGTTTGATTGGTTTGCTTTTTATTTTTGGGATGTTATTCTTGATCACGGATAAAGGTGAGGGTTTGGTCTTTGGATAATTCTGGTGAGAATTGGAAGCCGTCAAAGGTTAGGTGTTTGATTTGCTCAATGGTTTCAAATTGTTTTTCAGCCATTAGTGAGACCAAACGACCACGTCCTTTTTTAGAAATGGTTGAATGAACTTTTGGCTTTCCGTTTCTATTTTCCATAAAGACAATTTTAACTATGCGTTTGCGGATATTTGGAGAGAAAACTTGCTCAAATTCTGATGACAGTAATGAAATGATGAGTTCGTCATCTTGGACTTCTTCGTCGTATTGTTGTCTCCAAAATTGTTTTAATGATGTGTTGTCAATCTTGAGATTTCCTTGAAAATCAAGGCGATGTGGTGCGATTAACGTCATGGGACTGATTAAACCGTATAAGGCAGTAGCGATACGAAGGTGGTTATCAAGATAATGTCGCTCCGCTTCGGTTACCTGAGTTCGTTTCATATACCGATACATGAGACCGTCATATAATAGCCATGCGTGGTAGGTTTTGGCTTCCCTGTCAGCAAGACGTTTCCAGCGCAGCCATTCTTGGTCAGCCTTGTTGGAATTAATTTTGTAAAAGTTGGCCAAGTCATCAACAGCGTATTCGCGTATGGTTTTGAGAACTGTTTGACTCATAGGAGTTAGGTTTTGACTTGGAAAAGCATCTTGGTTGGTATGTAATTCTTTGGCGTTAGGAATTAATATTTTCATACTGGCATTATAGCATATCACTAGAGCGTGCTACAATGTTTCGGTTTAAGTGAGAAAGTTTTACAGCCGTCAGGCTGGTTTTTTGTTATAATAAGGCTATGACTATTCAGGAATTGCAGGCGGGGGATTTGCTTTTTGTGAAGGATGCGTCCGACCTGTCACAAGCTATTCAAGAGGCAACAGGAAAGTATAGCCATGTTGCCATTTATTTTGACCACATGATTTACCATGCCACGAGAGATAAGGGCGTGATTAAGGAAGATTTGGCGGCTTTTTTAGCCAGTCATTCGCAGGCAATTGCCGTCTATCGCTATCCGCAAATAAACGTGGAAAAGGTCTTTAGGGCTGCGGAAAATTTACTCGGAAAGCCTTACAATGACAGCTTTTACCCCGACAATGATGCTTATTATTGCTCACAATATATTGCTAGTATTCTGCCTATTTTTCCCCCTATCCCCATGCAGTTTGGTGATGGCAATCAAGAGATTTCCCCTTTTTGGCAGGCTTATTATGATAAACTTGGGCTTGCTGTGCCATTCAATCAACCTGGGACCAACCCCAGCCAATTAGCACAGTCTAAGCTATTACACTATGTAGGAGAATTGATATGATTCGTATATTTAATCCAGATAAATGGACTCGACAAGCTTTTTTTAAAGACTTGGTAGCTTTTTTGTACCAGCACGATGATGTGACCTTGCGTCAGATAAAGGCGGCATTTCCCGAGGTGACCAAAATTGACCGTTTGTTGGAGGAGTACATTCAGGCAGGGTACATTATCCGTGAAAATAAACGCTACACGATTGGTTTGGACTTGTTAGAGGATGTGGCTTGTGTGAGCTTAGATAGTCAGGTTTTTGTGGATGACCAAAGCGAGGTTTTTGCTGAGCTTATGGCGCTGCGTTTTGAAACCGAACTAGCCAATACAACCAACGACTTGGTTGTGCGAGAAGAAACAGGTATTGCACGAGATGACTTGACCTTGGCCAATTACTTTTTCAAGCTGGATGAGAATTTGCCTCTTTCAGCTGCCCAAAAGCCGCTCTATGATTTGTTAGGGGATGTCAATCCTCAGTATGCCTTGAAATACATGACAACATTTCTCTTAAAATTTGCACGCAAGGACGAGGTGGCCCAAAAACGCCCTGATATTTTTGTAACAGCCTTGGAGTTATTGGGTTACATTCACAAAAATGACCAAGGCAAATATGTCTTAAAGATGCTTTTTGACACGGAAAATCTTCTATTGATTAGCAAAGCCTAAAGAAAATCCCTAGACCGAGATGGTTTAGGGATTCTATGCTGTTTTTGACATGAGGTAGAGGAAATAAGGCGCTCCGATGATGGCAACGACGATGCCTGTGGGAATGCCTGTTCCAACTAAGAAAATACGGCCAAGGGTATCGGCGATTAGGAGCAATAGCATTCCCATTATCATGCTGGCAGGTAGGCTAACGCGGTGGTCGCTGCCTAGAAAGCGGCGCGTGATGTGTCCAGCCAGTAAGCCAACAAAGGTGATATTGCCAACGAGTACCACGCTAATGGCAGCTAAGGCTGTGGCTAATACGAGAATATAGAAGCGTTCTCGTTTCAGATGTAATCCCAAAGCTAGTGCGCTTTCTTCGTTTAGGGTCAGGATGTTTAAAGCGTAACTACGGCTGTAAGTTGCCAGCCAGATGAGAATGAGCAGCGGCGCCAAAATTATCAGCGTTTGCCAATTGCCGCCAGTCACCTTCCCGCTTAACCAAGAAACGATGTAGTCCGTTTCATTTGGGTCAAGTTGGTCCATGACAGCCACCATCACACCAGACAGCAGACTGGAAATCCCCACCCCTGCAATAATAAGGCGTGTTGGATTGATGGGCTGATTTTTCCGATAAGATACGAGATAAACGATGCAAATGGTTAGCATCCCGCCTAGCATGGCAAAGCATGGCATAAGTGCAATAACCAGTGGATGACTCGTGTCTAACAATCCAATCATCAGAGCAATGACCAGCCCAGCGCCTGTATTGATGCCCAAAATACCTGAGTCTGCCAAGGGATTTCGCGTCAGCGTTTGCAATAATACCCCTGCCAAAGCCAGCGAGGCACCTCCCAGCAAACAAGCCAAAATACGTGGCAAACGGATGTCTAAAACGATGAGTGAAGTGGTTGGGTCGGCCTGCCCTAAAAAGACTTGAAGGACGTCGCCAAAGGACGAATGCGCATACCCAAGCGACAAAGATAGGAGGAAGGCTAGGACGAGCAAGACGCTTAACAAGATAAAATGACGAGCAGTAGGTCGTTTTGCAGTCATGCTTGTTCTCCTTTTCTAACCAACCATAAAAAGCAAGGCAAGCCGATGATGCTGATGATAGCGCTGAGTGGCGTTTCAGCAGGTGGATTCATAACGCGACTCACCAAATCCACCTACAGCATAAATGTGCTACCTGCAAAAGCTGTTAAGGGCAGAATGAGGCGGTAATCTTTTGCCACAAACAGTTTTATAAAATGCGGAATGATAAGGCCTACGAAAGCAAGACTTCCCACCAAGGCAACTGCAGCAGCAGACAAAATCACCACAATACCAAGAAAAGTCACGGTCATGGAGAAAGTTTCTTGCCCTAAAGATTTAGCAACGGTTTCGTCAAGACTTAAAATGGTCAATTGATGGGCGAATATTTGGGCTAGAATCAAGCCAAGGACAATGACAGGAGCGATAATGCCCAGCATTTTCCAATTGACCTGAGCCAAGCCACCAGCCTGCCAGCCAATAACAGCCTTTGACAAATCAAAATACAAGGTCAAAGCTTGTCCGATAGCTGACAATAGCATAGCAACCATAGCCCCTGCCAAAATCAATCGCAGTTGCTGGTAACCCTTTCTAGGACGATAAGCCAAGCCAAAAACCAAGAGTGCCGCTACAATAGCTCCTAATAGGCAAAGCACCAACATCACGCTATAATGCATACTCCCCAAAAATGCATAGCCCGCAATCAGTGCCAATCCAGCACCGGCATTGATACCCAAAAGCCCAGGGTCAGCAATGGGATTGCGTGTGATGCCCTGCATGATTGCCCCAGCTTGCGCCATGGCAGCACCAACCAAAATAGCAGCCAGCGTTCTTGGTAAGCGTAAATCAATAATGACATCTTGCACTGGCGAATCCGTCAAAGGGTGCTTGAGCACTTGAACGAGCTGGCTATTGGAATAGGTGATGGCACCAAAGCGAAGCTCTCCATACCAGCCCAGCCCAAAAAGTAGACAGAGGCAGATAAGGAGAAGCCAAGTAGCAGCGGTTTTATTTTTTTGAAAAAGAAGGGAGATTGGTTTCATGAGATTTCCTTTTCAGAAAGCATTGGATTGATAGGGATTAAGCGTTGAGTTCTTTGATGGCTGTCACGAAAACGTCGAGTTGTTTGTCTAATGACAAGGGGTCTGAGAAATAAAAGAGATTTTCATCGACTTCTAAGACGTGCTTGTTTTTGACGGCAGAGAGGTTGTTCCAAACGTCGCTTTCTTTCAGGGAAGCTGCCACGTTTTGGCTGTCCTTGCTGGTGTTAACCACCAAATAATCCCCAACATAATCGCCTAGCACTTCTTGAGAAATATTTAGCCAGCCTGCAGGAAAGACGTCTTCTTGCACTTTTTGAGGAGCAGCATAGCCAAGAGCGTCATAAATCAGTTCTCCACCACGTCCCCAGTTCTTACCGTAAAGGTAAATGTCCTTATCATAAAAATCCATGATGGTAAAGGTGCTTGATGGGTCGATGTATTGGCTCAATTCTTCCTTGGTAGCCTTGGTTTTTTCTTCCCACTGGTTTAGCCATTCTTTGGCTTTGTCTTCTTTGTCAAAGACCTTTCCAAGAGCGGTCATCATTTCCAAGTAATTGTTTTTGCCGTAATCAATGACCAAAACAGGAGCAATGGCTTTTAATTGAGCGAGGTTGCTATCAGTTGAAAAGGCAATGATTAAATCAGGCTTTTGCGCAGCGATAGCCTCGGTATCATCTGAAGTCAGATGCACAGCCTTATCCAATTGTTTTTCAAAAGCAGGGTTGTTTTTTTCCAAATCTAAGGAATAACTAGACACATTGACCCCAAGTTCCAAGAGGTAGCCTGTGTAAGAATAGGCAAAATTGACGACTTTTTTAGGATTTTTGGGAATGTCCCCTTCGTAAGAGAAGCCAGTGATTTTAGGCATGCTAGACAAGTCTGCCTGCTTGGTATCAGATGATGAGTTATTTTTGTGGCAAGACACGAGTGTAAAGGTTGCTAGAAATGTTGCTAAAGCGACGAAAAACTTTTTCATATTATTCTCCAAATGATTAATCTATGTCAGCTGATAAGTCAGCAATATTGGGCGGTTGTGGATAGGGTCTTGAACGATCTGGGCATCGATGTTGAAAATATCACGCAAAATAGCTGGCGTCATAATATCGGTGATGCTGCCGTGATAAGCGATTTTTCCAGATTTCATAGCGATTAAGGTATCCGAAAAACGTGCGGATAAATTCAAATCGTGCAAGACCATGATAATGGTTTTCTTGGTTTCAGTGTTGAGCTTTTTGAGCAATTCCAAGACTTCCAATTGGTGATTCATGTCGAGATAAGTGGTTGGCTCGTCCAGAAAAATCGTGTCGGTGTCTTGTGCCAAAGCCATGGCAATCCAAACACATTGTCGTTGCCCACCAGAGAGGGAATCAACGCTTTCATTAGCAAGGTCAGCCACCTTGGTCATCTCCATCGCCCAATTGATTTTGTCCTTGTCCTCTTTGGTCAATCGTCCCCAAGAATTTTGGTGAGGAAAACGCCCATAAGAAACCAATTCATAAACTGAAATACCGTCCGTTGCCTCAAGCATTTGTGGAAGCAGGGCTAGTTTTTTCGCCACTTCCTTAGTTGGCAAGTGTACGATAGACTCTCCGTCAATTAAAACATGCCCAGATTTCACAGGGTGAATGCGAGTCAAGGCTTTTAATAAAGTGGATTTGCCGCAACCATTTGCCCCAATAATCGTGGTGATTTCTTGCTTGGCAATGGTGACAGATAGCTTGTCCAAAATAAGCTTGTCCTCATAGGCAACTGAGATATTTTCAGCAGCAATTTGTGACATACAAGTCCTCCTTTCTAGAAAATGTCTTTTTTATTGTAACAAGAAAAAAAGCCTGAGAAAAGGCTTTTTCTATGATTGCTACTTGGTTAGAATCATTCAAAAGTTTACTTAAAATCATTCTAATCAAGGTATTTTTTGGCGATTTGTAAATCTCCAGCGTAAGGCGTGTGTTCTCCGTTGACGATTTGGTAAGCGTCAGCCCCTTTTCCTGCAATGATAACAGCATCATCTTGTGTTTTTGTTAATGTCATAGCGTGCGCGATAGCTTTTTCACGGTCCACTTGAACGGTAAGCGGACGGTTGACTTGGCTGGCAATTTCTTCGGCAATAGCTTGCGGGTCTTCGTAGTTAGGGTCATCTGCCGTCAAAATCACGTGTAGATTAGGGTGGGCATTGATGATGCGGGCAAAATCAGCTCGGCGACTTTCCCCTTTATTACCAGTCGCTCCCAAAATCAAATACAAGTTTCCTTTTTGGTGTTCTTCCACGACAGACAACAATTTGGCAAGGCTATCTCCGTTATGGGCATAGTCTACAAAGACCTTGGCACCATTGGCTTGGGTGATGACTTCCATACGACCTGGGACGCTGGTTTCAGCAATTCCTTTTTGAATATCATCAAGGCTAGCTCCTAGACGGTGGCAGGCAAGTCCAGCTGCCAAGGCATTTTCTTGGTTAAATGAACCAATGAGCTGAATATCGTAGTGCCCAGCCAAGGTTCCTGCCACGTCAAATGCAAAAGCTTTGCTATTGTGGATAGTATTGTCAGTCGTTTTGCCGTAAAAATCATGCGGTTTGTCAGCCACTTGTTGGGCCACCACTTTGAAATGGTCCATGTCAGCATTGACCACAACCGCTTTGCTATTAGCCATCAACAGACGCTTGTGGTAGAAATAATCCTCAAAGGTCGGATGCTCAATAGGTCCAATATGGTCTGGGCTGATGTTGAGAAAAGCGCCCACATCAAAGCTCAAACCATAAACACGGTCAACAAGATAAGCCTGACTAGACACTTCCATGATGAGATGGGTCATGCCGTTGTCTACCGCTGTCGCCATCATTTTGAAGAGGTCAAGGCTCTCAGGAGTTGTCAGATGCGATTTGAAAAAAGTCTTTCCATCAAGCGTGGTGTTCATGGTTGAGAGCATGGCTGGCTTGTGGCTTTGTTTTAGAATATGGTAGGCAAAATAAGCCGCCGTAGTCTTGCCCTTCGTTCCTGTAAATGCCAGCAAATGCAATTGTTTTTCAGGGTGTCCGTAAAAGACCATAGCAATCAAACTCATGGCTTTTTTGATGTCCGTCACGATGATGGCTGGAATCGCAAGACCATAATCCACTTGGCTCACATAAAAGCCTAGCCCTTTTTGAATAGCTTGCTCAAGGTATTCTTTTTTAAACGTCGCTCCCTTGGCAAAGAAAAGGGTGTCTTGGTCTACATCGCGACTATCAAAGCTGATGTGCTTAAACTGCGGATTTTCAGGCCAATCAAGGCTGTAATGATTGCCAAAGATAATCTCACGAAAATTGTGGTCTTTGGTTAAAATCTGGATGGTTTCTTCAAGTGTAATCATACGTTCTATTTTAGACTTAAAGTCTTTAATTTACAAGTCATAAGCAAAAGTTTATAATAAAACGTAACGCTTATTTTTAAAATTTACATCTAGAGAGAATACTATGTCTGAAAATAATACAACAACGACACAGCAACAACAGATGGTCCGTGGGACGGCTTGGTTGACGGCTTCCAATTTTCTCAGCCGCCTGCTCGGTGCTTTCTACATTATTCCTTGGTACGCTTGGATGGGAACGCACGCCGAACAAGCCAATGCCCTTTTTGGAATGGGGTATAACATTTATGCCGTTTTTCTTCTCATATCAACGGCAGGAATTCCTGTTGCCATTGCCAAACAGGTTTCCAAGTACAATGCCCTTGGTCAAGAAGAAACCAGCTACCACTTGCTGCGGAAAATACTGAAATTAACCAGTATTTTAGGGCTGATTTTTGCAGCCATCATGTATCTAGGCTCGCCGCTTCTGGCTGCTTGGAGTGGTGGTGGGGAAGACTTAGTTCGTGTCATGAAAAGCTTGTCTTGGGCCCTGCTGATTTTCCCTTCAATGAGTGTTTTACGTGGCTTTTTCCAAGGTTTCAATAATTTAAAACCCTACGCCATGAGCCAAATTGCTGAGCAAATTATCCGCGTGATTTGGATGCTGCTCACTGCCTATATCATCATGAATATCGGCTCTGGAGATTATGTGAATGCCGTCGTGCAATCCACTTTTGCAGCCTTCATTGGAATGATTGCCAGCGTCTTGGTTTTGGTAGTTTTCTTGTGGCGAGAAGGCAAATGGCAAGCTATTTTTGCTGGCAATACCAACGACGTGACGGTTGACACGCAAGCCCTTATCCTTGAAACAATAAAAGAAGCCGTTCCTTTTATCATCACAGGAGCAGCTATTCAGCTCTTTCAAATTGTGGACCAAATGTCCTTCATCAATACGATGACATCTTTTACATCGTATAGCAACAAAGACCTGCAAATCTTGTACGCTTTTCTATCAAGTAACCCTAACAAGATTACGATGATTTTGGTGTCTATTGCAACGGCTATCGCAGGTGCGGGTATTCCCCTATTAACCGAAAACTTTGTCAACAAAGACAAAAAAGCCGCTGCTCAATTAGTTGTCAACAACTTGCAAATGCTTTGGATGGTGCTCTTCCCAGCCTTGGTTGGAGCCATTATCTTGGCAGAACCTATCTATACGCTCTTTTACGGAGCTCCAAGCAATACAGCTCTCTGGCTTTTTGTGGGGGCCTTGATTCAGGTTATTTTCCTAGCTCTTTACAGTTTGTTAGCACCAATGCTTCAAGCCCTCTTTGAACCTCGCAAAGCTATCCTTTACTTTGTCTATGGTTTGGTGGTGAAGATTGTGCTGCAAATTCCACTTATCTATGTGTTCCAAGCTTACGGTCCTTTGATTTCAACGGCGATTGGCTTAGCTGTGCCCATTGTCTTGATGTACCGTCGTATTCATGAAGTGACTGGCTTTAATCGCCAAGGGTTAAGACGTTCGATTCTCTTGATGACGCTATTAGCACTTATCATGGGTGTGGTTGTGGCTATAGCAGCTTATGGGCTTCATTTTGCCATTAGTCCGACAACACGTCTTGGTAGTGTGGTTTACATTGCCTTGGTTGGTGCGATTGGCGTCCTTGTCTATGGTTTTTTGACCCTAGCCACTCATTTGCTGGATAAACTCATCGGAACACGCGCCAAAACCTTGCGTCAAAAATTACACTTACCTTAAGATATTAAAAAAGCACCCTTGCGGTGCTTTTTTGTGTTATAGTTTTGACTTATAGCTCATTATCAAGAATTAGAATAACCAAAAAGCCTGTCTAATGCCTAATAAGTGGTAGAATAGTGATAACATTTAAAAAGAGATTGATTGCTTTGGAGCAATCAAAAGAAAGGGGACTAGAATGACTAACGAATACAAATTAGCCACTATCTTGGCACATACGGGAATCAAATCAGACGAAGCAACAGGAGCCTTGGCGGCACCCATTCACTTTTCCACAACTTATCAACACCCTGAATTTGGCAAATCAACAGGTTTTGATTACACACGCACCAAAAATCCAACGCGCGCGACCTTGGAAAAAACCTTAGCAGCGATTGAACAAGCTGATTATGCCCTAGCCACATCCTCTGGTATGAGTGCTATTGTGCTGGCTTTTGAAATCTTTCCTGTCGGCGCTAAAGTAGTTGCGGCGCGTGACTTGTACGGTGGGTCTTTCCGCTGGTTCAACGACAAAGAAAGCGAAAGACGTTTTACCGTTGAGTATGCCAATACAGAAAGCGACTTGTTGGCAGCCATTTCTGATGAGACTGACATTGTTTACATCGAAACCCCAACCAATCCCTTAATGGTCGAATTTGATATTGCGACGGTTGCCAAAGCCGCTCACGCCAAAGGAGCCAAACTCATTGTGGATAACACTTTTTATAGCCCTATTTACCAAAATCCTATTCCTCTTGGAGCAGATATTGTGGTGCATTCGGCAACCAAGTACTTGGCAGGGCACAATGACGTTTTAGCAGGGATTGTAGTGACCAATGACCAAGCCATTTATGACAAACTCTTCTATAATTTAAACACCACAGGCTCAACCCTATCGCCTTTTGATTCATACTTATTGATGCGTGGCTTAAAAACCCTCAAATTGCGCATGGAAAAAGCCACTGAAAATGCACGTGAATTGGTTACTTTTTTGAAAACCTTGCCAACAGTTAAGGAAGTTCTTTATACAGGAAAAGGTGGCATGATTTCCTTTAAAGTGGCTGATGAAAGCAAAATTCCAACGATTATCAACCGCTTGGAAGTTATCACGTTTGCGGAAAGTCTTGGCGGTGTGGAAAGCCTTATCACCTACCCAAGAACGCAAACCCACGCTGATATTCCAGAGGACGTCCGCCTGTCTTACGGCTTGACCAATGATTTATTGCGTTTGTCTATTGGTATCGAGGACGTAGACGATTTGAAGCAAGATTTGAAAGCAGCATTGGGGGCTTAATATGGGACAATACGATTTTACAACCAGACCCAATCGCCTAAATCAATTTACTTATAAATGGCAAGCGTCGGAAAATGACCCTGATTTGCTACAACTTTGGGTGGCAGATATGGATTTTTTCCCTGTTCCAACTATCAAGGAAGCTATCATCAACTATGGTCAGGAGCATATTTTTGGATATAATTATGCCAAAGACTCGCTGTATCAAGCGGTGATTTATTGGGAGAAAAAGGAGCATGGCTACGCTATCAGTAAGGAAGACATTGCCTTTATTGACGGTGTTGTTCCTGCTATTTCCGTTGCTATTCAGGCCTTTACCCAAAAAGGCGACGCTGTTCTCATCAATTCGCCTGTTTATTACCCTTTTGCCAGAACCGTTCGTTTAAACGACCGCAAATTGGTGGAAAATTCCCTTCTCATTCGAAATGGGCATTTTGAGATTGATTTTGAGCAGTTGGAAAAAGACATTGAGGATAATGAGGTCAAGCTCTATATCTTTTGCAGTCCTCACAATCCAGGTGGGCGCGTGTGGTCCAAAG
The DNA here is from genome assembly GCF_012277075.1 of Streptococcus alactolyticus. Lineage (GTDB taxonomy): Bacteria > Bacillota > Bacilli > Lactobacillales > Streptococcaceae > Streptococcus > Streptococcus alactolyticus. The sequence goes on from NZ_JAAXMT010000003.1 coordinate 67,313, forward strand.
AGGAACTCCAAAAAATCGGTGACCTTTGTGCCAAACACGGTGTTATCTTGATTTCCGATGAAATTCACCAAGATTTAGCCCTTTTTGGCAATACCCACCATTCTTTTAACACGGTGGACGAGCGTTTCAAGGATTTTGCCATCATTCTTTCATCAGCGACAAAGACCTTTAACATCGCGGGAACAAAGAACAGCTTTGCGATTATCCAAAATCCGCAATTACGCGATGCTTTCAAACGTGTCCAATTAGCCAATAATCAGCACGAAGTGCCAACCTTGGGCATGATAACAACCGAAACCGCCTTTACTTATGGCAAACCTTGGCTAGAAGAATTGAAATCAGTCATTGAGGAAAACATCACTTACGTTGTGGATTACTTGGGGGAAAATACTAATATCAAGGTCATGAAACCTGAAGGGACCTATCTGATTTGGCTTGATTTTTCAGCTTACAGCATTCAACAACCCCAGCTCAACGAAAAATTGCAAAAAGAAGCGCGTGTGGTCCTAAATGACGGAGAGCATTTTGGGGAAGAAGGCAAGACCTTTGCCCGCCTCAATGTCGCCGCTCCCCTTGAAACCATCAAAGAAGCCACCATGCGCATAGCAGATACCTTTGGAAAAATCAACTAGTGAAACCATCAAAAGACTTGGCAACAAGTCTTTTGATTTTTTTGATTTGAATTGTCATAAATTGCTAAAAAGGAGTCGCTTTTTGCTATTCTGTTTTTAGGGGTGGCGGTGTAAACTAATACCATAATGTCGAGAGAGGCCAAATAAAAAAATAACTAAAAAACGAAAGAGGTATTTGATTATGCCATACCAAAGTAAAAACCCATATAACAACGAAGTTCTTGCAACATTTGATACATTAACAGATGCTCAATTAGAAGAAAAATTAGCCAAAGCTCACGAAGCTTTCCAATCTTGGAAAAACACAACGTTTGAAGAACGTGCAGCAATCCTTCACCGCGCTGCTGAATTAGTTATGGAACGCCGCGAAGAGTTGGCAAGCTACAATACACTTGAAACAGGAAAACTCTTCATGGAATCAGCTTGGGAAATGAACGTGGTTGCTGATATGTTTAACCACTACGCTGATCACGGTGCTGAATACTTGAAACCAGAAATCATCAAAAACCCTGACCAAAACGCAGGTGATGCAGTAGGTATCTACCAACCAACAGGAATTATTTACCAAATCGAACCATGGAACGCTCCTTACTTCCAAATCGTTCGTCCAATGTCAGCAACCCTTATGGCAGGTAACGTGATGGTCTTGAAACACGCTTCAAACGTACCACAATGTGCCCTTGCAATGGAAAAATTGATGCGTGACGCTGGTGCACCAGAAGGTGTCTTCACAAGCTTGTTTGTCAGCTACGAACAATCTGACCGTGTCATTGCTGACCCTCGTGTGACAGGTGTGACTATTACAGGTTCAACAGAAGTTGGACGTGGTGTGGCTGCAACAGCTGGTCAAAACCTTAAGAAAATCGTCCTTGAATTAGGTGGTTCTGATACCATGGTTGTTCTAGACGATGCAGATATGGAAAAAGTGATGCAAGGTGCTATGGTTGGACGCCTAACCCTATCAGGTCAAGCTTGTGTAGGCGACAAACGTATGTTCATTCACTCTAGCCTTTACGATACTTTCATGGAACAAATCAAAGAAGCTGTTTGCAACTTGGTATCTGGTGACCCAATGGACCAAGCAACAACTCTAGCTCCTGTTGTGAATAAAAAAGCCGCTGACAAAGTTCGTGCACAAATTGCCCTTGCCGTTGAACACGGTGCAACAGCAACAACTTATGGTCAACCTGTCCCAGAAGACACAGCCTTTGTTCAACCGACTATCTTGACAAATGTGACTCCAGATAACCCAATCTTCAACGAAGAAATCTTTGGTCCTGTCTTGATGATCTTCTCATTCGACACTGAAGAAGAAGTGGTTGCCCTTGCTAATGGTACACAATACGGTCTAGGTAGCTCAGTTTACACGGAATCACCAGAACGTGCTTACCGCCTTGCTGAACAAATGGAATCAGGTGCAGTCAGTGTTAACCAACCAACTCTTCCATCACCAGCTATTCCATTTGGTGGTATCAAAAACTCAGGTTACGGCTGTGAATTAGGTGCTGACGGTATCCGTGAATTTACTAACCAAAAATACATCAATAGCAATAGCATTGATATGAAAGTTTTCCATTTATAATTATAGATAAGACGACTCCTTAAGAGGCTAAGAGGCTACACTCTTTTTCTTTTTAGCAGTTCATTTTGATGAAAGCTGTCAAGGATTGTCGTAAAATGGCAAATGAAAGGCATCCTTTATCATTTTATTTCCAATACTTTAGACGTATAATAATAGTGTCAAAAGTTAAGAGTCAACATCTTAAGGATGTGTTGACAGGTACTTGTAAGAAAGGAAAAGAGTATGGCAACAGCAATTATTTTAGTTGCTACTGGTGAAGTAGGTGGCCATATTTTAAATGAAACACTGAAAAGTGCTTACTATGATAAGGTTTATGTCCTAGGACGTGAGTTTATTCGACGTTTACCAGACCATGACAAGATGAAGAGAATCTTGATTGATTTTAACCATCCGATTGTCGATGATGTGGTGTTACAAGACACAGATGTCTTTTTCGCCATTGGAACAGATGACCGCAAGTTATTTGAAAAAGTTGATTTTGGCTATGATTTCCAATTCGCGAAAATTTGTCAAGGTAAAATCAGAAGCTTTAATTTAGTATCTGCTATGGGTGCCAATAGCCAAATATCTTATTACAAATATTTGCAAGTTAAAGGGCGCTTAGAAGATTCGCTACGCAGTATGTCACTTGGTGATGTGCGTTTTTACCATCTGTCAATGCTCATCGCCCCTGACCGCGAGAACCTGCACTTGGCGATGCCATTTGGATTAAGATTTTCCAAGTCATCTCACCTGTCCTAGTCGGACCAATGTCTGGCTGGAAAGGTATCACCCCACAAAACGTTGCGCAAGCAATGGTGAAAAATGCAGAACGCCGCACCAAACAAACGGTTTACCTGCATGATGACATGATGAACAGCGCTCACTAAAAATATGACGAAAAATGTTATTGCGTTTGTCATTAACTGTCATAATAATGGCGTTATAAGTTATGACAAAAGCCAAAATTAAGGACTATAATAAAGATATCAATTGAAAAAGAAGAAATAGAGGTAAGAAAAAATGAAAAAGGTTATTTTGTTAACAGGAGCAAGTAGTGGTATTGGTTATCAAACAGCAGAAGATTTGGCTGGACAAGGTCATATCGTTTACGGTGCAGCACGTCGTTTGGATGCTATGGAACCTTTGAAAGCTAAAAGTGTTAAACCAATCTACCTAGACGTGACAGATGGCGATTCAATCAAAAAAGCAGTCGATACCATCATCAAAAACGAAGGTCGCATCGATGTTTTGGTTAACAACGCTGGTTACGGTCATACGGTGCCCTAGAAGACGTTAGCATGGAAGAAGCACGCGCTCAATTTGAAGTTAACGTATTTAGTTTAGCGGAATTGATTCAACTAGTATTGCCACATATGCGTAAACAAAAATCAGGACGCATCATCAACGTTTCATCAATGGGTGGTCGTTTGACAACTTACTTTGGTGCTTGGTACCATGCAACAAAATACGCCGTAGAAGCTTTGTCTGATGCTCTTCGTATGGAAACCTCTGACTTTGATATTGACGTTTCAATCATCGAACCAGGTGGTATCAAAACGGATTGGGGCTTCATCGCAGCTGACAAATTGGAAGCATCTGCAAAAGGTGGAGCTTACGAAGAACAAGCTACAAAAGCAGCAAAAGGTATGCGTAGCCAATATTCAGGTAACATGATGTCTGATCCAAAAATCATTTCACGTGCGATTTCAAAAGCGGTCAACAGCCGTCGTCCTCGCCCACGTTACTTGATTGGTATGGGAGCTAAACCACTTGTCTTCCTACACACTATCTTACCAACTCGTCTATTTGACTATAGTATGAAACACGCAAGCTAATTAAGGGGAAATAAATTATGAAATTAAGTGTGAGTGGCCAATATTTTCAATTTTTAAAAAGCATTGATGTTGACTTAGACCAATTACCTGAGTCACTGCGCTATCAAGAAGATTATCAAAAAGAAGAATTCGCGTTATCAACACTTGATTACTTCCATTTATTAACCGCTTTGGACGAACTCTTGACGGATGAGCAAATTTTAGAAATGAGCCGTCTGAAAAACATCCAAATGATGATGCCACCGTTTTTTGCCGCTTTGTCGTCAAAAAACGGCTTGATGGCTATCAAGCATTTTGCAAAATTTAAACGCATCACAGGACCAATCATTGTGGATATTGAAACCTTTGATGATTTGGTGCGAGTGAGCTACCGTTACGATTACACAGGCTTGGAATTGCCACGCTTTGCAGTCTTAAATGAGCAACATTTGATTTTGGATATGATTCGGACAGGAACAGGTGAAGCCATAAAACCTGTTCGTATAGGGGTTTCTTTCGAATACGGTCAAGAAGCCTTAGAATCATTTGGTTGCCACGTGAAATACACCGAAGGTAATGAAATTATCTTCAACAAGGCTGACTTAGAACGCCCATTTATCACAGCTAACAACATCATGCTGGATTATTTGGAGCCGCAATTGAAAGAACGCCTAGCCGAAGCTATTTCTGGTGAAAGCTTTACAGGTGTTGTCCAACAAATGCTCTACAAAGCTATTCCAAGTGGGGAATTCTCAGTTGAGGATATCGCAGTAGCCTTGGGTATTAGCAGCCGCACCTTACAACGCAACTTGAGTGCTGAAGGTACCAAATTCAACCAAGAATTGCAAAACGTTCAAAAATTATTAGCATTAAGTTACTTGAAAAAACCAGAAATGACTACTGATGAGGTCGCGTATTTGATTGGTTATGCTGAAGTTTCTTCTTTCTCACGCGCCTTCAAAAAATGGACTGGAATGACCATCACCGAATACAAAAATTCAACTGACGATTAGCATCGTCCGCTCTTGAAAAGGATAAGCACGCCAAAGATGAAGTTAATCATTACACCACAGTTTCAAAGTTTCCTGTCTTCCATAAATATTCAAATGCGAGATATTTTGGAAAAAGCCGAGCTGCCCAATAAACTTTGGCAAGACGAAATCGAATACGATGCCGCTCAATACTTGAAATTGGTTAAAATATTGGAAGAAGAGATTTCAGATGAGGTCATTTATTCGATTAGTCAGCTAGTTAACGTCAAAATGCTGCTTCCTCCCTATTTTTCAGCCTTGTCTTGCCGTAATGGTTTAGAGGCCTTGGAACGCATTGAAACCTATCGAAAAAGCAATGGATCTGTCCTTGTTCATGTGGAGGATTTAGGGGACACTGTTTCTATTCAGTTTTCTTATATGCTACCTGACAAGCCTCTACCACGTTTTCTCATTATTAATCAGCAATTGCTTTTATTAGATGTTTTGAGGACTGGAACGGGCGTTGATATTCATCCCATTTCAGTCACTACTCCTTATCCTTACGAGGATATCTTACATGACACATTTGCTTGTCCAATACAAATAGATGCAGATAATCAAATGCTGCTGGTTAAAGCCGATTTGGAAAGGTATTTCTCTCCTTCTCACAACATGATGTGGTCTTACTTAGAATCCTTGTTTGACCAAAACTATACCTTTTCACCAGTAGCAGAAGATAGCATGACAGCAAAACTTCGCCGAGAACTCAAACGCAGTATCCCTAGCGGTAAGGGAGATTTGAACACCCTTGCTAAACGTTTAGACACTAGCTCAAGAACCTTACAACGTAAACTCGTCGCTGAAGGGACTAGCTTTAATAAAGAACTGCAAGAAGTGCAAAAAGCCATGGTCTGCTCCTATCTGCAATTGCGTCTATCTACTGAGGATATCTTATACTTGCTTGGTTATGCTGAAAGTTCAAGCTTACTAAGAGTCTTTAAACGCTGGACAGGCATGACCTTTAAACAATACCAAACCAAATTATTAACCGAACCTAACCTTTCTCATCAACAAAATATTAGCTGAGCAAAGGCACAAAAATGATGACATTTGTCAGTCAATCATGAGCATATTTTTCGTATTTCTGATATAATTGATAGGGTTATACCAAAAAATGAAAAAGGGAGTAGAATTATGGGAAAATTTCAAGTTATCTCACATCCATTGATTCAACACAAATTGTCTATTTTGCGTCGCTCAACAACGTCAACCAAAGATTTTCGTGAATTGGTTAATGAAATTGCCATGTTAATGGGTTATGAGGTATCACGTGACCTTCCTCTAGAAGAAGTCGAAATCGAAACACCTATTACAAAGACAGTTCAAAAACAATTGGCTGGTAAAAAATTAGCTATCGTTCCAATCTTGCGCGCAGGTATTGGGATGGTTGACGGTTTTCTTAGTCTAGTACCAGCAGCCAAGGTTGGTCACATTGGTATGTATCGTGACGAAGAAACCTTACAACCTGTTGAATACTTGGTGAAATTGCCAGAAGATATTGACCAACGTCAAATTTTCGTCGTTGACCCAATGTTGGCCACTGGTGGTTCAGCCATTTTAGCAGTGGATTCCTTGAAAAAACGTGGTGCTGCTAACATTAAGTTTGTCTGCCTCGTATCTGCTCCTGAAGGGGTCAAAGCCTTGCAAGAAGCTCATCCAGATGTGGATATTTACACCGCCGCTTTGGATGAAAAACTAAACGAACACGGCTACATCGTTCCAGGTCTTGGCGATGCTGGTGACCGCTTATTTGGAACAAAATAATATTCAGAAAACTTTCTAGTTTCGGCTAGAAAGTTTTTAAAAAGCGACGTTTTTATTTGACCTTTGTTGACCAATTGACTATAATAAACTCATATCAATCGAGCACAGCACAATCCTTGATAAACAGCTTGCTCTGACTATTTAAAAAAGGAGAATATTTATGATTCCTGTAGTAATTGAACAAACAAGCCGCGGTGAGCGTTCATACGATATTTATTCACGTTTATTGAAAGACCGTATTATCATGTTGACTGGACCTGTTGAAGATAATATGGCAAATTCAATCATTGCTCAACTCTTATTCCTTGACGCCCAAGACAATACTAAAGACATTTACCTCTATGTCAATACTCCTGGTGGTTCAGTATCTGCTGGTTTGGCGATTGTGGATACAATGAATTTCATCAAATCAGATGTTCAAACTATCGTTATGGGTATGGCAGCATCTATGGGTACCATCATCGCCTCTTCAGGTGCTAAAGGCAAACGTTTCATGTTGCCAAATGCTGAATACATGATTCACCAACCAATGGGTGGTACTGGTGGCGGTACACAACAAACAGATATGGCTATTGCTGCTGAACACCTTTTGAAAACACGTCAAAACTTAGAACAAATTTTGGCGGATAATTCAGGACAACCGCTTGAAAAAGTTCACCTTGATGCTGAACGTGATAACTGGATGAGTGCCCAAGAAACCCTTGAATATGGCTTCATCGATGAAATCATGGTCAACAACGAATTAAACTAAGGCATAAGCCTTATCATAAAAGTCTGCTCTTGCAGGCTTTTTTTGTGCTATTTTGAAAACAAGGTGAGGGTACATTTTCAGACAAATATGGTATAATCGATTTATGTTGACAATTGATGACCAATTATTAGCCATTGATGATGCGATTGATGAGGTTGTTGCAGCCTTTTTAGCCTTAGATAGCGTACAAGATTACCTTGCGGTGCGGCAAGTCTTTCTCTCAGATAAGGCTTTGCAAGAAGACATTGCAGTTTTTCAAGCCCTGCGGCAAGAATATGAGGCTGTTGAGACTTATGCAGCTTTTCGCCCTGAAGTCAAAACCTTGCGTCGTCAATTGGTTCAAACAAAAAGAACAATTGATATGCATGAGAAAATGAGTGCTTTGCGGCAAAGTGAAGTTGCGGTGCAAAAGATTTTAGCAGAATTGACCCAAGACATCTCGTCAGTGATTTCATCTGCTATTTTTGTGGATACGGGACTGCCCCTAGCCGCCCACTCATCTCATCACCAATGCCATCATAAAGGAGGATAAGCTATGTTTGAAAAGACGGAACGACAAGGGATTATCGTTTATTTGTATTATAATCGTGATGCGCGAAAGTTGGCAAAATACGGCGATGTCCTCTATCATTCTAGAAAAATGCACTATCAAATTTTGTATGTCAATAAGGCCGATGCGCCAGCCATTGCAAACGAAATTGCCCGTTTGAAATTTGTGAAATCAGTTTCATTGTCACAATTGGACAATATTAACCAAAATTTTGTAGGCAATCTGGAAAATTTTTGATATAATATAATTTCTGATAACTAAAATTTATTTAATATAAAAAATTTTCTGATAATTCAGTATATTTTATCTGGATTATCAGGTATTGAAGGAGAAAGATGCTATGAATAAAAAGGTTACCACATTTCTGTTGCCTTTTTTAGCAGCCCTTGTTTTAGTTGGTTGCAATAAGTCGCCAGATGTTACCGCAAACGCCACAGGAACAACCATTGGCGATACGTTGAAAATCGGTGTCAATTTGGAATTGACAGGTTCGGTTGCGGCCTACGGTAATGCCGAAAAAAACGGGATTAACCTAGCAGTTGAGCAAATCAACAAGGCTGGCGGGGTTGACGGCAAAAAGATTGAAGTCATCACCAAGGATAATAAATCGGAAAATGCGGAAGCATCAACAGCTGCTACAAACTTAGCGGTTCAAAGCCAAGTAAATGCAATGATTGGCCCAGCGACATCAGGTGCCGTAGCAGCAGCCAGCTTGAATGCTCAAAAAACGGGTGTCCCTTTATTGACGCCTAGTGGTACGCAAGATGATTTGACCATTGACAAAGATGGCGTGAAAAAATACATTTTCCGTACAACTTTCCAAGACAGTTTCCAAGGTCAGGTTCTTGCTCAATACGCTTACCAAAACTTGAATGCTAAAAAAGTCGTTCTTTATTATGACAATTCAAGTGACTATGCCAAAGGGATTGCCGAAGAATTTCAAAGAGTTTACCCAGGTGAAATCGTAACGGTGGCCACTTTTGCCTCAGGCGACAAGGATTTCCAATCAGCTTTGACAAAATTCAAAGATTTGGATTATGATGCGATTGTCATGCCAGGATACTATACAGAAACAGGTATCATTACAAAACAAGCGCGTGATATGGGCATTGAAGTGCCAATCTTGGGTCCTGACGGATTTAATGACGATAGTTTTGCTGACTTGGCTGGTGTGGCCAATACACACGACGTTTACTACGTTTCAGGTTATTCTACCAAAACAGCTCTTTCAGATAAAGCAACGCAATTTATTGAAGCTTACAAGAAAAAATACGGTTCTGAGCCTAATATGTTTGCAGCCTTGGCTTATGATTCGGTTTACATGATTGCAGAAGCTGCCAAAGGTGCTAAAACGTCTATTGACATTGCTGATAATTTGGCGAAACTCTCTCAATTTGACGGGGTGACTGGTACCATGACGATTGATAAAGATCACAATCCAATCAAAACCGCTTTGATGGTTAAGATGGAAAATGGTGCAGAAGCCTCAGCTGAAGCAGTCGAAATCAATGGGAAAAACTAACGAATGATTTTTGCAACGTTTATATCACATCACTAGAAAGTTTGGTATTATATGTTTTTAGAACAACTTCCCCAACAACTGGTTAATGGTATTATTCTGGGCAGTATCTATGCCTTACTTGCCCTTGGATACACCATGGTGTATGGGATTATTAAATTGATTAACTTTGCTCATGGCGATATTTATATGCTGGGGGCATTCATTGGGTATTATGCGATTAGCGCTTTGCACATGAATCTTTGGATGGCTTTGATTGTGACAATGATTACAACGGCTATTTTTGGGATGCTTATCGAATTTCTGGCCTATAGACCTTTGCGCCATTCGACACGTATTTCTGCTTTGATTACAGCAATTGGGGTATCCTTCTTGCTGGAGTATGGCATGGTCTTTTTGGTCGGTGCTAACACGCGTTCATTCCCACAAGCTATTAAAATTGTCAATTACCACATTGGTTCGATTACTGTAACCAATATTCAGTTGCTTATCCTTATTGTGGCTCTTGTTTTGATGGTGGCTCTTCAAATTATCGTTAGAAAAACGAAAATGGGGAAAGCCATGCGTGCAGTATCTGTTGACAGCGACGCAGCAGAATTGATGGGGATTAACGTCAATTCAACCATCAGCTTTACCTTTGCTCTTGGTTCAGCACTAGCTGGTGCTGCAGGTGTCTTGATTGGATTGTACTACAATTCAATTGAGCCGTTGATGGGAATGACTCCAGGTATTAAAGCCTTTGTCGCTGCCGTTCTCGGTGGTATTGGTATCATTCCAGGGGCTGCTTTAGGTGGTTTTGTCATTGGAATTTTGGAAACGTTATCCATTTCTCTAAATCTTTCAAGCTATCGTGATATCGTTGTGTACGGTGTTTTGATTATCATTTTATTAGTAAGACCAGCTGGTATTCTCGGTAAAAACGTAAAAGAAAAGGTGTAGAAAATGAAAAAAAATCTAAAAGTAAATCTTTCATGGCTGGCCTTGATTGTTGTTCTTTATGCCATTTTAGAGGTTTTAACCCGCACAAATATTTTAAACTTGTACTACGTGCAAATTTTGATGGGGATTGGTATTAGTATCTTGATGGGGCTTGGAACCAACTTGGTTCTTGGCTTCTCAGGGCAATTCACCTTGGGGCAGGCTGGTTTCATGGCTATCGGTGCTTACGCAACAGCCATCATGACTCAGCAAAATCCAACTTACGGTGGCTTTTACCTATCAATGCTCGTTGGGGTTCTCATTGCCGTTGTGGTTGCCCTTATTTTTGGGATTCCGACCTTGCGGTTGAAGGGGGACTATCTGGCCATCGCAACCTTGGGTATGGCTGAGATTATCCGTATCTTGATTGTCAATGGTGGCGATTTGACTAACGGAGCTGCTGGTTTGACTGGTATTTTACCTTATACTACATGGCCTGTTATCTTTGCTTTTGTTGTGGTGATTACCATTTTAGTCTTGAATTTCCTACGTTCATCAATGGGACGTCAGGTGATTGCCGTTCGTGAAGATGAAATTGCAGCCGAAGCTATGGGTGTCAACGTGACCAAGATGAAAGTGCTGATTTTTGTGATGGGGGCTATTATTTCATCTATCGCAGGTTCGCTTTATGTGGGTTACATCGGTACAGTTGTTCCTAAAGATTTCACCATTATGAAATCTATCGACTACTTGATTATCGCCGTTCTTGGTGGACTTGGTTCTATTACAGGAACGATTTTAGCGGCGGTTGCCCTAGGTATTTTGAATATGTTCTTGCAAAATATCTCAAATCTTCGTATGATTATCTATTCTCTTGCCCTCATTTTGGTTATGATTTTCCGACCAGGAGGACTTTTGGGAACGAAGGAATTCACGTTATCTCGATTCTTTAACAAAACTAAGGGAGGTAAGCAGTAATGGCACTTCTTGATGTTAAAAAGCTCACCAAAAATTTTGGCGGATTGACAGCCGTAGGTGATGTTACCATGCATCTCAATGAAGGTGAATTGGTTGGCTTGATTGGTCCAAACGGTGCTGGAAAAACCACACTTTTCAACTTGTTAACAGGTGTTTATGAGCCAAGTGAGGGAACTGTGTCACTTGATGGTACCATTTTAAATGGCATGAAACCTTATAAAATTGCGTCTTTGGGCTTGTCGCGTACCTTCCAAAACATTCGTTTGTTTAAGGAAATGACGGTTTTGGACAATGTTTTGATTGGGATGGCTAATCAAACTTCTCCGCATCTTTTAGCTAGTTTCTTGCGCTTGCCAAAATACTACCAAAGCGAGGAAGAATTGCGTCAAAAGGCCTTGGATTTATTGGCTATTTTCAATTTGGAAACAGAAGCTGATACTCTTGCTAAAAATCTTCCTTATGGGCAACAACGCCGTTTGGAAATTGTGCGTGCCTTGGCAACCAAACCCAAAATTCTCTTTTTGGACGAGCCAGCAGCAGGGATGAACCCGCAAGAAACAGCAGAATTGACAGAACTCATCCGCAAAATCAAAGACGAATTTAATATCACGATTATGCTAATCGAACACGATATGAGCCTTGTCATGGAAGTAACAGAGCGCATCTATGTGCTTGAATATGGTCGTCTGATTGCCCAAGGAACACCAGACGAAATCAAGACCAACCAACGTGTTATTGAAGCTTACTTAGGAGGTGAAGGGTAATGGCGATGTTAAAAGTGGACCACTTGTCTGTGCATTACGGTGTGATTCAAGCGGTTAAGGATGTTTCTTTTGAAGTCAATGAAGGCGAAGTCGTGACCCTTATCGGTGCTAATGGAGCTGGTAAAACCTCTATTCTCCGTACGATTTCAGGTTTGGTGCGTCCAAGTGCTGGCGAAATCAACTTTTTAGGAAAAGAGATTCAGAAAGAGCCAGCTCGTAAAATTGTGGCTTCTGGTTTGTCGCAAGTTCCTGAAGGCCGACACGTTTTTCCAGGAATGACGGTTTTAGAAAACCTTGAACTAGGTGCCTTTTTACGCCGTGACCGTGAAGAAAATCAAAAGAATTTGAAGAAAATTTTTGACCGTTTCCCACGTTTGGAAGAACGTAAATCACAAGACGCTGCAACCTTGTCAGGTGGTGAACAGCAAATGCTTGCTATGGGAAGAGCCTTGATGAGTCAACCCAAATTATTGCTTTTAGATGAACCATCAATGGGATTGGCGCCAATTTTCATTCAAGAAATCTTTGACATTATCCAAGATATCCAAAAACAAGGAACAACAGTCTTGTTGATTGAGCAAAATGCCAACAAAGCCTTAGCCATCGCTAACCGTGGTTACGTTTTGGAAACAGGTAAGATTGTCTTGTCAGGAACAGGTGAAGAATTATTGGCTTCTGAAGAAGTGCGTAAAGCTTACCTAGGAAGCTAGTGATAATTGCCAATAGTATCACTTGACTGCAACTAGCATGAACCATTTCCCTGATATCAAAAGAAAGCGTTATATGGTATAATAGTTGCGAAAAAAGGATTTGGAGAAATGATATGCCAGTAAAAGATTTTATGACGAAAAAAGTTGTCTATGTGTCGCCTGATACGACAGTAGCGCACGCGGCTGATATGATGCGCGAGCAAAAGTTACGCCGCTTGCCTGTTATTGAAAACGATAAACTTGTCGGTCTTGTCACTGAAAGAACCATGGCAGAAGCTAGCCCTTCTAAAGCAACGAGCTTGTCCATTTATGAAATGAATTACCTGCTCAATAAAACCAAGATTCGCGACGTGATGATTCGAGAAGTGGTGACGGTTTCCCCTTACGATAGGCTGGAAGATGCGATTTACCTCATGATGAAAAATCACGTTGGTATTTTGCCTGTTGTGGAAAACAATCGCGTACATGGTATTATCACCGATAAAGATGTTTTCAAAGCCTTTCTTGAAATTTCAGGATATGGCGAAGAAGGGGTGCGGGTCATTATCTCAGCAGATGATACTGTGGGCACTCTGGCTAAAATCACAGAAACCATTTCAGCGGATAATCTAAATATCAAACGCACGGTGGTTGCCACACGCAAGTCTGGTAAAGTTGCTATTGAAATTCAAATTGACGGAAAAGTGGATCCATCGCATTTAGAAAAAGCCTTGCTGGCCAAGGGTATTCAAGTGGATTCTATTGAATTGACAGAAGCCAAATCATTGGATTAACAAGGATTTAGCTAGGTTGTTACACAAGTCTATTTAGGTGCTGCCATATTCGGTAGTGCCTTTTTGCTATATTTTTGATAGAATAGAAGTAATAAGTTTGGAAGGAATTTTCATGAAAAACGGAGTAATCATCTCTTTTGAGGGACCTGACGGATCTGGTAAAACCAGCGTTTTAGAACGCATCATTCCACTATTGCAAGCGCAAGGGCTTAGTGTCTTGGCGACACGAGAGCCAGGTGGTGTGGCGATTGCAGAGCGGATTCGAGAGGTGATTTTAGACGTCCATCACGTTAATATGGACTATAAGACGGAATTGCTTTTGTATATGGCAGCACGTCGTCAACACTATGTGGAAAAAGTCTTGCCAGCCTTGGAAAATGGGAAGATTGTACTGATTGACCGCTTTATTGATAGCTCGATTGCTTATCAGGGCGCAGGGCGTGGTTTGGATGAGGCGACCATTACACAACTCAATGATTTTGCAACAGACGGTCGTAAACCTGATATTACCATTTATTTGGATATCGAATCAGAACTTGGCTTGCAACGCATTGCTCAAAATGCTGAACGTGAGGTCAATCGTCTGGATTTGGAAAAATTAGATATGCACCAACGCGTGCGTCAAGGCTATTTGCGTTTGGCAGAACAGGAAAAAGACCGTATTGTGACCATCGATGCCTCACGTGACTTGGACAGCGTCGTTGAAGAGGTGTATCAGGTGATTTTACAACACTTAGCGTAGGTAGTAGGAAAATGAAAATGGATTTGGAAAGCTTGCAGCCTCATCTTTTTGAGGAATTCAATCACATCTTAAGGTCAGATAGGATGAGCCATGCCTATCTTTTTTCTGGAGATTTTGCGAGCTTGGACTTTGCCCTTTACTTAGCTAAAAGCCGTTTTTGTGAGCATTTTCAAGATGGCTTGCCTTGTGGCAAGTGCCGTGAATGTGTTCTCATCGCTGAGAATGAATTTTCAGATGTGAAACAAATCAAGCCAACAGGTCAAGTTATTAAAACAGATACGATTCGTGACTTGTTGCGGGACTTTTCACGCTCAGGTTTTGAGAGCCAATCGCAAGTTTTTATCATTCAGGATTGTGACAAGATGCATCCAAACGCCGCTAATAGCCTGTTAAAATTCATTGAAGAGCCGCAAAGTTCGTCTTATATGATTTTGCTGACGAGTGATGAAAGCAAGGTCTTGCCAACCATTAAGAGCCGTACCCAAGTCATTCGTTTTCCAAAAAACGAGGCGCTATTACGCAAACAGGCTGAAGAAGCTGGTGTTTTAAAGACACAGGCAGAGATTTTGGTTGCCTTGGCTAAGACGCCCCAACACCTTGAAAAATTGATACAGGATAAAAAGGTTGAGGAGTTGTTGCAAGCGAGCGAGCGTTTTGTCGCTACCTTGTTTAAAGACACGGATACGGCTTATTTGGAAGTCAATGAGTTGGTGAAGTTGGCTCCTGAAAAAAGCGAGCAAGAGTTGGCTTTTCAGGTGTTGACTTTGTATTTATCCAAACACCTCGAGCGCAAACAAACTTTGGTTTATTTGGAAAAGGCTTATCAAGCTCAGCAAATGTGGAAAAGTAATGTGAGTTTTCAAAACGTATTAGAATATATGGTGGTTTCATGACAGAAGTATTGCGTATCAAATATAAAGAAACAGGTGGCATTGCCTATGTCTTGCCTAATCGCTGCTACAAACTTGGCGAGCAGGTGGTTGTCAAAAACAAAAAAGGCAATCGCTTAGCAGAAGTGGTCTGCGAAAATCAGGACATTGACGACACAAAATTACCAGCTGAAATGGATGTGATTTCGCGAGCAGCTGATGCCAAGGATATCAAGCATTATCAAGACAATAAAGCCTTTGCCAAAGACTCTTTTGAGGCTGTTAATCACTTGGTTGCTCTCAATCAATTGCAGATGAAGGTCATTGATATCGTCTTTCCTTTGGAGCGCGATTATGTGCTTATCACTTTTTCGGCGGAAGAACGGGTTGATTTTCGAAAATTGCTGCGTGATTTGGCTAGTCATTTCAAGACAAGGATTGAATTAAGACAGATTAACAATCGGGAGGAAACCAAGGTTTACGGCGGTTTGGGCCCTTGTGGTCGTACGCTTTGTTGCTCAACTTTTCTGGGTGAATTTCCACCTGTTTCCATCAAAATGGTTAAAAATCAAGGCATGTCACTGAGCACAGGCAAGACAACTGGTCGCTGTGGTCGCCTCATGTGTTGCTTGAGTTTTGAGGATGATTTTTACAGAGAAGCCAAGGAAAAATTCCCTGATGTGGGAAGTGACATCGAAACGGCAGAAGGTGTGGGAAGTGTGGCCAGCATTGACGTCTTTTCAGATACCATTAAAGTGAAATTTCCTGAAAAACACGCCCTATTAACATATACTTTAGATGAGGTCAAACGATATGGATAAGAAAAAATTATTTGATGCTTTTGACGGTTTTTCGCAAAATTTGATGATTACATTGGCTGAAATTGATGCCATGAAAAAACAAGTCCAATCGCTTTTGGAAGAAAACACCGCATTGCGTCTTGAAAATGATAAATTAAGAACGCGCCTTGCTCAATTGGAAGAAAATGCTTCGGCTAAGACCTCTAAACAAGGAAAACGCTATATTGAAAGCATCTACCACGATGGCTTCCACATCTGCAACGATTACTACGGACAACGTCGTGAAAATGATGAGGAGTGCATGTTTTGTATGGAAGTGCTAGATAGAGAGTGAGGTTGTGATGCAGGTCCAAAAAAGTTATCATAACGCTTCTACGACAGGTGAATTGTATCTTGTTCCAACGCCTATCGGCAACTTTCAAGACATGACTTTTAGAGCGGTTGAGGTTTTGCAGACGGTGGATTTTGTCTGTGCAGAAGACACTCGAAACACAGGAATTTTGCTGAAACACTTTGATATACCGGTAAAACAGATTAGTTTTCACGAGCACAATGCCTATGACAAAATTCCTGAGTTGATTGCCCTGTTAAAAGACGGCAAACGTTTGGCACAGGTATCTGATGCAGGGATGCCGTCCATTTCTGACCCAGGTCATGATTTGGTCAAGGCAGCTATCGAAGAAGGTATTCCTGTCATTTCTTTGCCAGGGGCATCGGCTGGTATTACCGCATTGATTGCCAGTGGTTTGGCGCCTCAACCCCATGTGTTCTACGGTTTTCTTCCCAGAAAAGCTGGGCAGCAAAAAGAATTTTTTGAGAGCAAGAAAGCCTATCCTGAAACGCAAATTTTCTATGAATCACCTTATCGCGTGTTGGATACGCTTAGCAATATGCAGGACATTTATGGCGACCGCCCCATCGTTCTTGTCCGTGAATTAACCAAAATTTACGAAGAATACCAACGAGGAACGATTTCAGAAATCATGGAGCATATCACCCAAGTGCCTTTGAAGGGGGAGTGTCTTTTGATTGTATCGGGGCAAGATGAAACAGCTATTCCCCAAGAAAGTGTGGCTCTGAGCGACATTCCAGACTTGGTCAATGACTTGATTGCCTCAGGAGAAAAAACAAATCAAGCCATCAAAAAAGTTGCTAAAACCTATGGTTTAAAACGCCAAGAGGTTTACAACGCTTATCACAATATTGATTAAATATCCAAAAGAGTCGAGTTGCTAGCACGACTCTTTTTGTGTTATAAAATATGACATAATCTAACGACAAACATTTCGGGTAAAAGCTTACATCAGATGTATTTGGGGAAAAGTGGAAGAAAAAGCGGTTTTGTTTGAGAAAAGATAGTCGTTTGTCTTAAAAACAAGTAACATTCTAGGTTATAAATGCAGAAAATTTAGAAATTTTTTGTAAAAAGTATTGCTTTTAGGAAAACTTAGTGTTATATTATCTAACATAATAACTCAAGTCATTGAGGTTGACATCTTTAGGAAGTGGCTTTTTATCCAAAAGTCGTGGTAAAGAGAGTAAAGGAGATAGGATATGAATTCAGGAAGTATAGCGTTTATCATTATTTGCGCGAGTTTGGTTTTTCTTATGACACCGGGTCTGGCTTTCTTCTATGGTGGCTTAGGGAGGCGTAAGAATGTCATCAACACGATGATGATGTGTGTCTTGCCGATTGCTCTGGCGTCAGTGATGTGGATTGTTTGTGGGTATTCTCTTTCTTTTGGTGGAAAAGGGGATATCATCGGAAATCTGTCCCATGTCTTTCTAAATGGTGTCAGTGAAACAACAAGCACACGTGGTCTAGAAATTCCAGATGCCTTATTTGCAGCATTTCAAATGATGTTTCCGATTATTACGGTTGCCATTTTAACAGGGGCAGCTGCAGGGCGTATGCGTTTTAGTGCTTTGATTATCTTTATTGTTTTTTGGCTCTTATTGGTCTATTTCCCATTTGCTCATATGGTTTGGGATGAAGGGCTTCTTGCTAAATGGGGAACCATTGACTTTGCTGGTGGCGATGTGGTTCATATCACGTCAGGGGTGTCAGGTTTGGTTCTAGCCTTGATGCTTGGTAAACGTCGTGACTATCATCGTTTGGAATACCGTCCTCACAACGTACCATTTGTCTTTTTAGGAGCTGGTATCCTTTGGTTTGGTTGGTTTGGTTTTAACGCTGGGTCAGCTCTTGCAGCAGATGGACTTGCGGTTCATGCTTTTATCACAACACATATCGCAGCAGCATCAGCCCTATTATCATGGATGATTGTTGAAAAAATCATGGCGGGTCGTTTCTCACTTGTAGGCGCGTCAACAGGTTTGGTAGCAGGGCTTGTTGCGATCACACCAGGGGCAGGTTTTGTATCAACTTGGAGTTCTCTTATCATTGGTCTTTGTGTGAGTCCTATTTGTTACTTTGCTATTTCTGTTTTGAAACCAAAATTAGCTTATGATGATGCCTTGGATGCCTTTGGTTGTCACGGTATCGGTGGTATCTTTGGTGGTCTAGCAACAGCTATTTTCACAACGCCAGAATTGGCTCTTGATTCGCATAATGTTGGTTTGATTTATGGCAATGCTCACTTGCTTTTGGTCACAGTAGCTGCTATTATCTTTACAATTGTTTGGTCAGCGGTAGCAAGTTTTGTGATTATCAAAGTCATTTCGCTCTTTATGGACATCCGTGTGGAAGAACGTTTGGAAGCAATTGGTCTTGATGATGCTGAGCATAAAGAAACAGCCTACCCAACCTTCATGGGATTGGATTCTTAATAAAAGCGAGGAAGTGACATTATGAAAAAAGTAGAAGCCATTATTCGAGCAGACCGCTTGGAAGATTTAAAGGATGCCCTGTCTAAGAAGAATCTGACCAATGGCATGACTGTCAGTCAGGTTTTGGGCCACGGCAAGCAACGTGGATTTGCGGAATATGTTCGTGGTCAAAAAATTGTGCCAACCTTACTGGCAAAAGTTAAGGTGGAAATCGTGGTTTGCGATGCTTTGGTGGATGATGTGGTGAGTAGTATCTGCCAGACTGTTCGGACAGGCGATGTCGGCGATGGGAAGATTTTTATCATTCCAGTTGATGAGGTGATTCGCATTCGGACAGGCGAAAAGGGCAGAGATGCTCTCTAATCAAAAAAACGAGGACGGCTAAGTCCTCATTTTTGGCTTTTAGGCCATGATTTTAGTACCGTGGGCGGCTTGGGCACCCGTTTGTTTAATCAAATCTTGGTAGTTTTCTGCTGTCACGCCACCGCCAATCATGATTTCAATGCGACCGTCAGCATATTCAACCAAGTCTTTCAAGTGGGTGATGTTTTCAGTAATTGGGTTATTTTGAGCAGACCCATGTGTCAAAATACGCGTGAAGCCTAAGTCCACCAATTGGTCAATGGCTTCTGTTTGTTGATCAAGTGGGATATGGTCAAAAGCCATGTGGAAAACTAGCGGCAAGCCCTGTGTTGCTGGCAAGAGTTGTTCAATAGCGTCTTGGTCAATGAGGTTGTCCTCGGTTAACAATCCCAAAACCAAGCTATCACTTTCTAATTCCACCGCGCGTAAAATATCATCTTCCATGATGCGCAATTCACTATCATTATAGACAAAATTCCCTCCACGCGGACGAATCATAGTGGCTAGGGCAATGCTTTTTTCATGGAGATAGCGCGCTGCTTCCTTGATAACCCCATAAGAGGGAGTCGTACCGCCAACGGCTAAGTTATCGCACAATTCAACGCGTTTAATCGTATCATCGAGCTGGTTAAGGCGTGTGGTATTTTCTGCACAAAATTCTTTAATAATCATGAAAACTCCTTTTCTAGTCCTTCGTTATCATTATAACATGATTATTTATAAATCATTTGAGTAAAAATCTTAAAAATCTTTACAAAATTCAGAATATTATGCTATAATTTATAACAATTATAACGGAGGTATTTTTATGACAATTTACAATTTCTCTGCAGGTCCTGCAGTGTTGCCAAAACCCGTGCTTGAACAAGCACAGCGTGAAATGCTTGACTACCAAGGTAGCGGCATGAGTGTTTTAGAAATGTCCCACCGTTCCAAAGAGTTTGACCACATTATTAAAGAAGCAGAACGCTTGTTGCGTGAATTGATGGCGATTCCTGATAATTATAAGGTACTGTTTCTTCAAGGTGGTGCATCAACGCAATTTACAATGCTGCCTTTGAATCTAGCAAAGGGGCGTAAAGCGTACTATCTCGTTGGAGGATCATGGGGGAAAAAAGCTTATGCAGAAGCTGTAAAATTGTCCAAAACCATTCCTTTTGAGCCTGTTTTGTTGGCATCGTCTGAGGATACGGTGTATGACCATATTCCAACATTTGACCCTAAAACCATTGATCCAGAAGCCGCTTATGTGCATATCACAACCAACAATACCATTGAGGGAACAGCCATTTATGACCTTCCTGATACCAATGGTGTGCCGATTGTCGCTGATATGTCGTCTAATATTTTAGCTGCGCGCTACAATGTGGAAGATTTTGCGGTTATTTATGCAGGCGGTCAAAAGAACATTGGTCCTGCAGGTGTGACTGTGGTTATTATCCGCGAAGATTTCCTAAACGACGAGCCAACTTTGTCATCAATGCTGGATTATCGCATCCAAGCAGAGGCAGGTTCGCTCTACAATACCCCACCAGCTTATAGCATTTACATTTCAAAATTGGTTTTTGAGTGGGTCAAGGCCTTTGGTGGTGTGGATAAAATGGAAGAAGCCAATCGTGAAAAATCAGGACTTTTGTACGATTTCATTGACCAGTCTGATTTTTACACCAATCCTGTTAAAAATCCAGCCCAACGTTCTGTTGCCAATGTTCCTTTTGTGACACCAAGTAAAGAATTGGATGCGCAGTTTGTGGCAGAAGCGACAGCGCTTGGCTTTAAAAACATCAAAGGGCACCGCTCAGTTGGAGGCATGCGTGCAAGTCTTTACAACGCATTCCCACGTCAAGGTGTGGTGGATTTGATTGCCTTTATGAAGCAATTTGAAGCTGAAAATAAATCTAACTAATGCCCTTTTTACAGCAGAAATGTTATACAATAGGTGTATATCAATAAAAAAGAGGTAATAAAATGGAGATTAGACAAGCTTTTCCCAATGAAGTGACACCAATCATGCGAGTAATTGAGGATGCTAGAAAGCAATTAGCTGCAAGTGGTAGCAACCAGTGGCAAGGGACTTACCCTGATGAAAATACCATTTATGATGATATTTTAGCTGGTCAAGCTTATGTAGGCTTATTGGATGGGGAAATTGTTGCCCATGCTGCGGTGGTGATTGGGGTTGAACCTGCTTATGAAAAGATTTACGATGGTCATTGGCAGCACAATAATCACCAATACGTCACCTTTCACCGTGTGGCGGTCTTATCGCGCGTGACAGGGCAAAAAGTCGCTCAAACCTTTCTTCAAGGCTTGATTGAAGGGACAAAAGGGCATGATTTTCGTTGCGATACCCACGAGAAAAACCTTGCTATGCAGCATATTTTGACCAAACTCGGTTACGTTTATTGTGGAAAAGTCCCTGTTGATGGGGAACGTCTAGCTTATCAAAAAATCAAAACTAAGGCTGAGAATGCCTTTTATCAAGAAGTTGATGAGGCGGACCACCATAGTTTGTAACAAATAAGAGAAAAGGGAGGCTGCCTGCAGCCTTGGAGTGAAGTCTATGGTCTATAGTGTTAAGACGTTTAATAATATCAATCAAGTGGGTCTAAAGGAATTAGGCAATCATTTTCAGGTAGATGGTGATTTGGCAGATAATCCTGATGCTTATATTTTGCGGAGCCAAAATCTGCACGGGACAACATTTCCAGATAATCTCAAAGCTATTGCGCGTGCGGGTGCTGGTACGAATAATATTCCGATTGACGAGGCAACGGCAGCAGGGATTGTGGTTTTTAACACCCCAGGTGCCAATGCAAATGCCGTCAAAGAAGCTGTTTTAGCATCTCTTTTGATGTCTGCGCGTGATTACATTGCTGCAAATAAATGGGTCAATACCTTGTCAGGTGATGACGTTCCCAAACAAGTTGAAGCAGGCAAAAAACAATTTGCAGGTAGTGAAATTTCAGGTAAAACCCTTGGTGTCATTGGACTTGGTGCCATTGGTGGTCGCATTGCCAACTACGCTCAACGTCTAGGTATGAATGTCATGGGCTATGACCCTTATGTGTCTATTGAAACGGCTTGGAATATTTCACACCATGTCAAACGCGTGGACGATGTGAAAGAGATTTTTGCCAATGCGGATTACATCACTGTTCATGTGCCTTTGACTGATGAAACCCGTCACACTTTTAATAGCGAAGCCTTTGCCTTGATGCCAAAGGGAACTGTGATTATCAACTTTGCCCGTGGTGAATTGGTGGATAATGCTGCACTTTTTGATGCGATTGAAACTGGCGTTGTTAAACGCTATATCACTGATTTTGGGACAGAAGAGCTTTTAAATAAAGATAAAATCACGGTTTTCCCACACGTTGGTGGTTCAACGGCAGAAGCTGAGTTGAATTGTGCGATTATGGCTGGTAAAACAATTCGTCAATTTATGGAAACAGGTGAAATCACCAATTCTGTGAATTTCCCAAATGTGCATCAGGCTTTGACGGCGCCTTATCGCATTACCTTGATTAACAAAAATGTGCCAAATATCGTGGCGAGAATTTCAACCGCCGTGTCTAACCTAGGCATTAACATTGACAATATCATTAACCGTTCAAAAGGCGAGTACGCATATACTTTGCTTGATTTGGACGAAACAGACAAAGCGAAAATTGATGATTTGGTAGCAACCTTTGAAGCCAGCGACAACATCGTTCGTGTGCGCTTAATTACCAAAAAATAAAGCCAGTTCCCTATTACCTCGCGTGGGTGATAGGGGCTTTTGTTTTTCCTTCCCACCGCTTTTTGCTATAATGAAATCAGTTAAACCTCTAGCATTTGGAAAGGCACTGACGATGTTGATGCGAAGCTATTACCCTTCTCCCTTGGGAACTATCAGTTTGTTGGCAGATGAGCATGGCTTGCTGGGATGCTACTTTGTCGGGCAAAAGTATTTTGAAAATGGCTACCGCGACCAAGCGATTGTGGAGGGTGATTCTATCTTTTTAGCAGATGCAACAGCGTGGTTAGATGCTTATTTTGCTGGTGAAAATCCTAAAGCTGAGGACGTGGTTTTAGCTCCCCAAGGAACGGCTTTTCAACAAAGCGCGTGGCAGGTTTTGAGGGAGATTCCTTATGGAAAAACGATGACTTATGGGGAAATTGCCCAAAAAATCCAGTGTGCATCTGCCCAAGCAGTCGGTGGTGCTGTCGGAAAAAATCCTTTGTCTGTCTTTGTTCCTTGTCATCGGGTTTTAGGAAGTCAAGGGCAGTTAACGGGATATGCTGGAGGACTAGAGCGGAAACGTTGGCTTCTATCCCATGAAGGGGTCACGTTTTAGAAAAGAGGACATGATGTTAACATTTTATGAATACCCAAAATGCAGTACTTGCCGTCGTGCTAAAGCAGATTTACAGAAATTAGGAGTGGATTTTAAGGCAGTTGATTTGACGGTGGATACACCCACAGCAGAGCAACTAAAGAAATGGATGCAAGAGTCCGATTACACGATAAAGAACTTTTTCAACACCAGCGGTCAGGCTTACCGCGCTTTGGGCTTGAAAGATAAGGTTGATAGTCTTTCCATTGATGAGGCGGCTGAGTTGCTGGCTTCAGACGGCATGTTGATTAAGCGTCCCGTACTAGTCAAGGACAATCGTGTCTTGCAACTGGGTCACCGTAAGTCTTACCGTGATTTATTTGAATAAGTAAAATACCTCGGAGAACAGCATCTCTGAGGTATTTTTTATGCTTACAAATCAATTTCCAAAAGAATTGGGGTGTGGTCTTGGCGAGCGCCTGAGTCAATCATTTCAGATTTGACGATTTTATCGGCAATGCGATTTGATGTGAGCCAATAGTCAATCCGCCAGCCAGCATTGTTGATTTTGCTGGTTTTGCTGCGTTGTGCCCACCAGCTATAGACATTTGGAATGTCGCCATGAATATAACGGAAAGTGTCGGTAAAGCCCTTAGCCAACAAATGAGTAAAGCCTGAACGTTCTTCATCTGTGAAACCAGGTGAACGACGGTTGGCACTTGGGTGAGCTAAGTCAATTTCCTTGTGGGCAACATTGTAATCGCCAGTTGCCAAAACAGGTTTCTTTTGGTCCAATGATGCCAAGTAATCTGCGTATTTTTCATCCCAAATTTGGCGATCGGCTAAGCGTCTTAACCCATCCCCAGCATTTGGCGTATAAACTTGGGTAACATAGTAGTGCTCAAATTCAAGGGTGATGATACGTCCTTCACAATCCATGGTGTCAGGGGCATCAATTTCAGGGTAAGAAATACTTGGGTTTAAGCCCTTTTTGTAAAGAAACATGGTACCAGCGTAGCCTTTTCTAGCAGGTTCAACAGACGAACGCCAAGCGATTTCATAATCTGGGAAATAGTCTTGTAAGATTTGCAGGTGTTTTTTCGTTGGGCCTTTGGCAGACAATTTGGTTTCTTGGATAGCGATGATGTCAGCTTCTTCCGCGACTAAGGTATCAATAACCGCGCGTGACAAAACGGCGCGTGCAGAATCGCTGGTCAAGGCAGCGTTAAGCGAGTCGATATTCCATGAGATTAATTTCATAAGGTAAAACAGGTCTTCTTTCTATACTTTGCTACCTGCTATTCTACCAAAAAATCCCCCATCCAGCGATAAATTTGATTATTCTGATTGATTTACGCTATAAGGGATCACAGAAATGTGGTATAATGAAGTGTTATCAATAAAGGAGTTTCATTAGCTTCGATTTGAAAGGAAAGAAAATGACGAGTAAACAACCTTTTTACATTACGACACCGATTTACTACCCATCAGGTAAGCTTCACATTGGTTCAGCTTACACGACAATTGCTTGTGACGTTTTAGCCCGTTACAAACGCATGATGAACCACGAAGTCTTTTATTTAACAGGACTTGACGAACACGGTCAAAAAATTCAACAAAAAGCAGAAGAAGCAGGTATCACGCCACAAGCTTACGTTGACGGCATGGCTGCTGACGTTAAAAAATTGTGGGAAATGCTTGATATTTCTTATGACAAATTTATCCGCACAACAGATGACTACCATGAAAAAGTGGTGGCTGATGTGTTTGAAAAATTGTTGGCACAAGATGACATTTATTTGGGCGAATATTCAGGTTGGTATTCAGTTTCAGATGAAGAATTTTTCACAGAAAGCCAATTAGAAGAAGTTTTCCGTAACGAAAAAGGGGAAGTCATTGGTGGTATTGCCCCTTCTGGTCATGAAGTTGAGTGGGTTTCTGAGGAGTCATACTTCCTTCGCTTAGGCAAATACGCTGACCGCTTGGTTGACTTTTTCCATGCTCACCCTGATTTTATTCAGCCTGAAGGTCGTATGAACGAAATTATCAAAAACTTCATTGAACCTGGTCTTGAAGATTTGGCTGTGAGCCGTACGTCATTTACATGGGGTGTCAAAGTGCCATCTAATCCAAAACACGTGGTATATGTGTGGATTGATGCTCTATTGAACTATGTGACTGCTCTTGGTTACGACCAAGAAGATCACGCCAACTTTGACAAATTCTGGAACCAAGGTACTGTTTTCCACATGGTTGGTAAAGATATCTTGCGTTTCCACTCTATTTACTGGCCAATTATGTTGATGATATTGGACATGAAATTGCCAGAACGCTTGATTGCTCACGGTTGGTTTGTCATGAAAGACGGTAAAATGTCTAAATCAAAAGGTAACGTGGTTTACCCTGAAATGCTGGTAGAACGTTACGGTTTAGATCCACTTCGTTATTACCTCATGCGTTCTCTTCCAGTCGGTTCAGATGGAACCTTCACGCCTGAAGATTACGTTGGACGTATCAATTATGAGTTGGCAAATGACCTTGGAAACTTGCTCAACCGTACCGTTGCCATGATTAACAAATATTTTGACGGTAAGGTTCCAACATATGTGGAAAATGTGACAGCCTTTGATGCGGATTTGGCGGCTGTCGTGGCAGAAAATATCGCAGAATACCACAAACAAATGAACGCAGTTGATTACCCACGTGCTTTGGAAGCCGTTTGGAACATCATCTCACGTACTAATAAATACATTGACGAAACAGCGCCTTGGGTTCTTGCTAAAGACGAGGCTAAACGCGATGAATTGGCAGCTGTAATGGCACATTTGGCGGCTAGTCTGCGCGTGGTGGCTCATTTGATCCAACCATTTATGATGAGCACCTCAGATGCTATCATGGAACAACTTGGTCTTGGCAATGATTTTGACCTTGAAAACTTGACCTTGGCTGGTTTCCCAGAAGGTATCACAGTAGTTGCTAAAGGAACACCAATCTTCCCACGTCTTGATATGGAAGAAGAAATTGACTACATCAAAGCCAACATGGGAGCTGGTGCAGTTGTTGCCGAAGAAAAAGAATGGGACCCAGCAGACGTTGAACTTAACAATGAGAAAAAAGCCATTAAATTTGATGATTTTGACAAGGTTGAAATCCGTGTCGCTGAAGTCAAAGAAGTGTCTAAAGTTGAAGGCTCTGAAAAACTCTTGAAATTCCGCTTGGATGCCGGTGATGGTGAAGACCGTCAAATCCTTTCAGGTATCGCGAAATACTATCCAAACGAACAAGAATTAGTGGGAAAAAAATTACAAATCGTAGCTAATTTGAAACCACGGAAAATGATGGGCTTGCTCAGTCAAGGAATGATTTTATCAGCTGAACACGATGGCCATTTAACTGTTTTAACAGTGAATCCAAGTGTTCCAAACGGCAGCCAAATTGGCTAAGAGAGCAGAATATTCAGCCTCAAATCAGAGGCTGAGTATTTGTTTGTTGAGGAATGAAACTCCTTTCAAGAAATGACAGTTTATTTTCATTTAAGTTTCCTTTGCTAGATTTTAAGGGACTTTTAACTGAAAAAACGAATAGAATTGAGAAAAACAGATGAGTTTAACGATTTTATCCAGAGCGGATTACGAACAAGTGAGTGCCTCTTTTAAAGAACGCTCGTTTATGCAGTCTGTCGAAATGGCAGATTTACTTGAAAAACGTGGGTTTGAGGTGACTTTTCTAGGTTTGGAGGCAGACGGAGCTATCCAGGTGGCTGGCATTTTGTATAGCAAGGCGATGACAGGTGGGCTTCACATGGAAATCAATTCAGGTCCAGCTTCTAAGAACCCAGCCTATCTTTCAGACTTTTATCGGGAATTACAAGCCTACGCCAAGGAAAATGGCGCCTTGGAGCTGATTGTCAAACCTTATGACATTTATCAAAGTTTTGATACCCATGGCAATCCCAACGACGATGAAAGACCAGAATTGATTACAGATTTGACAGACCTTGGCTATCACTATGATGGTTTGCAGACGGGCTACCCTGATGGTGAACCAGATTGGCATTATGTCAAGGATTTGACAGGCTTGACACCTGAAACGCTACGCAACTCCTTCAGTAAAAAAGGACGCCCTTTGGTTAATAAGACCAATTCTTTCGGTATCAAGGTGCGTCGCCTCAAACGTGATGAATTGTCTATTTTTAAAGAAATCACAGCTTCCACATCAGCAAGACGCGATTATCAAGACAAGCCTTTAGATTATTATGAGGACTTTTATGATAGTTTTGGGGATAATTGTGAATTTATGATTGCGACTTTGAATTTTAAAGATTATCTAAACAACCTTCAAGAAGGTTATGATGATATTGCGGCTCAGTTAGCGGTTTTAAATCAAAAAATTGCTGACGGGGTCAACTCAGCTAAGGTTAACAAACAAAAAGCGCAGTTGGATAAGCAAATTGCCACTTTTGACGTTCGTATCAAGGAAGCTAAGGACTTGATTGCTCAGCACGGTTCAGAAGATGTGGTCTTGGCAGGTAGTCTCTTTATCTACACACCACAAGAAGCGGTTTACCTTTTCAGCGGTTCTTACACCGAATTTAACAAATTCTACGCACCAGTAGTGCTGCAAGAGCACGTCATGACAGAAGCTATTAAACGTGGCATTACCTTTTATAACTTCCTTGGTATTCAAGGTGTTTTCGACGGTAGCGATGGTGTCCTTCGTTTCAAACAAAATTTCAATGGTTACATTGTCCGTAAAATGGGGACTTTCCGTTATTACCCACGCCCTAGATTGCATAAAGCCATTACAGCAGTGAAAAAGTTGTTAGGAAGAGCCTAACCATTCGTCAAAACGAGCTTACGGGCTCGTTTTTTGATATACTAGATATAGTAACAACAAGGAGAGAAAAATGACTTTTGAAGAGATTTTACCAGGATTAAAAGCGAAGAAAAAATACGTGCGTACAGGCTGGGGCGGTGCCGAAAACTACGTGCAATTGTTTGACAGTATTGAGCAAAACGGTGTGGCTTTGCCAGTGACCCCTTATTTCCTCATCAACGTTTCTGGTGAGGGCGAGGGCTTTTCTACGTGGTCACCGACCCCTTGTGACGTTTTAGCGACCGATTGGGTGGAAGTCCATGACTAAGGTGCTTATCACAGGCGTCAGTTCTGGCATTGGACTGGCACAAGCTCGTCTTTTTTTGAAAAATGGCTGCGCAGTTTATGGGGTTGACAAATCAGAAGCCCCTGATATTCAAGAAGAGAATTTTCATTTTTTGCAGTTGGATATCACAGGGAATTTAGCTGCGCTTTTTGATGTTGTGCCTGATGTGGATATCCTATGCAATACGGCAGGTATTCTCGATGCTTACAAGCCCTTGCTGGCTATATCAGATGACGAAATAGCAGATGTTTTTCAGACCAATTTCTTTGCAACCGTTGCTATTACTCGCCATTATTTAGCCAAGATGGTGGAACGACAAGCGGGCATCATTATCAATATGTGTTCGATTGCGTCTTTTATGGCAGGTGGGGGTGGAGCAGCCTATACAGCGAGCAAACACGCACTTGCAGGTTTCACCCGCCAGCTTGCCCTTGATTATGCCAAAGACAAGGTTCAGGTTTTTGGTATTGCACCAGGTGCGGTTAAGACAGCCATGACAGCTAGTGATTTTGAACCAGGCGGGTTGGCTGATTGGGTAGCTCAAGAAACCCCAATTGGACGTTGGAGTAGCCCTGACGAAATAGCAGAATTAACAGGCTTTTTAGCCTCAGGCAAAGCCAGCTCTATGCAGGGCGAAATTGTTAAAATTGACGGTGGCTGGAGTTTGAAGTAGGAGAAAACTATGAATGCACAAGAACTTTGGAACAAGTATAAGAAAATGAATCCTTCAATCGGAGATGACATTGACGCTTGGCAATTTGGTACGGAAGCTGATGCGTTGGCACAGTTGGTCCTTGAGGAAACCAAAACGGCGACAGCACCGGCCTATGATTTGTACCACATTGACAATGTCCCCCTGCCTGAAGTTGGGTCTTATGATGTGATTTTAGATAGCAAAGACCGAGCAGTTTGCATTATTCAGATTAAAAAAGTCTCTGTTGTACCTTTTAAAGAAGTCTCGGAGAAGCATGCTTTCAAAGAAGGTGAGGGTGATAAATCGCTTGCTTACTGGCGAGATGTTCACGAAGCATTTTTCAAACCCTATTTTAAAGAATGTGGGTTGACATTCACACCAGAAAGCTTAATCGTTTTAGAAGAATTTGAAGTGGTTTATCCCACAGTTTAGTAAGATACGATAGGAGGAAATTCATGAA
The DNA here is from genome assembly GCF_012277075.1 of Streptococcus alactolyticus. Classification (GTDB taxonomy): domain Bacteria; phylum Bacillota; class Bacilli; order Lactobacillales; family Streptococcaceae; genus Streptococcus; species Streptococcus alactolyticus. The sequence goes on from NZ_JAAXMT010000003.1 coordinate 97,279, forward strand.
ATTAGCCATTTTAGGAACAGGAAAAATCGTTGACGAGGTCTTGCCTGTTTTAAAAGAAATCAACGGCATTGCGATTGAAGCTATTTTGTCAACGCCACGCAGTTTAGAAAAAGCGCACCAATTGGCGAAGCTTTACGACATCACTCAGGTGACTAGCGACTATGATAGCCTTTTGGCAAATCCAAACGTTGATACGGTTTATGTTGCCCTGCCGAATCACCTTCATTATGCCTATGCCAAGAAGGCTTTGCTGGCGGGCAAACACGTGATTTGTGAGAAGCCTTTTACAATGACCTTAGACGAATTTGAAGACTTGACTCAGATTGCCGAGCAGCAGCAACGCATTTTGCTAGAAGCCATTACCAATCAATATTTGGGTAATTTCACCTCTATCAAGGCCAATCTTGCCAAGTTAGGTGAGATTAAGATTGTTACCTGTAATTATTCCCAATATTCGTCGCGTTATGATGCTTTCAAGCGCGGGGAAATTGCGCCAGCCTTTGACCCACAAAAAGGTGGCGGTGCCCTCCGTGATTTAAATATTTATAATATTCATTTGGTGGTAGGCTTGTTTGGGAAACCGCAACGGGTACAGTATCTGGCTAATATGGAGCGTGAGGTGGATACGTCTGGTATTTTGCTTATGGACTATGGCGATTTCAAAGCGGTTTGTATCGGTGCCAAGGATTGTGCGGCAGAACTGACTTCAACTATTCAGGGCAATAAAGGTTCTTTGGCCATTCTTGGTGCTACCAATACCTTGCCCGAAATAGCACTGGCACTCAATGAAGAAAGCAAGACGATTATCAACGAAAACACGCTCAATCACCGAATGCACGATGAATTTGTGGCCTTTCAAGCTATTATTGAGCAAGAAAATATGACAGCTACCAAGCTTGCCCTAGACCATAGCCGCTTGGTTATGGAAGTCTTGGAACAAGCTGTTCAAATTATGTGGCATCAGTAACTTAAAAATCATGTTCAGTTATGTTAATTATGGTATAATGGAATAGATTGTGTGAGAAAGTACAAAGTATTCGCACGCTACTCTATATTTATAAGGAATATTAGTCATGTCAAATTATGCAATTATTTTAGCCGCTGGTAAAGGAACTCGTATGAAATCAGACTTGCCAAAAGTGCTTCATCAAGTATCCGGTCTGACCATGCTAGAACACGTTTTTCGTGCTGTATCAGCCTTAAATCCAGAAAAAAACGTGACGGTTATCGGGCACAAAGCCGATATGGTTCGTGACGTTTTAGCAGGTCAATCAGAATTTGTTCTTCAAACAGAGCAATTAGGAACAGGTCACGCTGTCATGATGGCAGAGGAAGAATTGGCTGGTCTTGAGGGGCAAACCCTTGTTATCGCTGGGGATACTCCTTTGATTACAGGTGACAGTTTGAAACAGTTGGTTGATTTTCATATCAGCCATAAAAATGTAGCGACTATTTTAACAGCTACTGCTGACAATCCTTTTGGTTACGGACGTATTATCCGCAACGAAAATGGCGAAGTGCTTAAAATCGTTGAACAAAAAGACGCTTCTGAATTTGAACGCCAAGTCAAAGAAATCAATACAGGAACTTATGTCTTTGATAACAAACGTTTATTTGAAGCCCTCAAAAACATTAACACCAACAATGCCCAAGGGGAATATTACTTGACGGATGTCATTTCTATTTTCCGTAATAGTGGTGAAAAAGTTGGGGCTTATGTGCTTCATGATTTTGATGAAAGTCTTGGGGTCAATGACCGCGTGGCACTAGCAACTGCCGAAGAGATTATGCGTCGCCGTATCAACCACAAACACATGGTGAATGGCGTAACCTTCCAAAATCCTGCTGCGACTTACATTGACGTTGATGTGGAAATCGCCCCTGATGTCACTATCGAAGCCAATGTCACTCTAAAAGGCCACACAACAATCGGTACAGGCTCAGTCTTGACTAATGGCACTTATCTTGTTGATGCAACTATTGGTGAGCAAGTCGTGATTACCAACTCAATGATTGAACAATCTGTTGTAAAAGACGGCGTAACCATTGGTCCATTTGCCCATGTTCGTCCTGATTCAACCCTTGAAAAGAATGTTCATATTGGTAACTTCGTCGAAGTTAAGTCATCACTTGTTGGTGAGGATACTAAAGCAGGGCATTTGACTTATATTGGCAATGCGACCGTAGGACACGACGTGAATTTTGGTGCAGGTACGATTATTGCCAACTATGATGGCCAGCACAAATTCAAGACCACCATCGGTAACAACGCTTTTGTAGGAAGCAATTCGACCATCATTGCTCCTCTTACTATTGGTGACAATGCCTTGACAGCTGCGGGTTCTACCATTTCTATGGATATTGAAAAAGACGCCTTAGCTATCGGACGCGGACGCCAAGTCAACAAAGCTGGCTATGCCCTCAACAAACCTCACCACCCAAACAATAAAAAGAAATCGTAATAGCATGGAATCTGAGATGAGGGTCTCAGGTTCTTTATTTGCCTTGCGCTTTTAGATTTTTTTAGCATTTTTGCGTTATCATAGTAAGGATATTTTGACAATAATGGCATTTCTGGCAAATTTATAGTAGAATCAAACGTGAAAGGTATTTTAAAGGTAGAGCAGATGGATTTTGAGGAAAAAACAATTAAACGCACTGAGGTTTTTGATGGGCATATTTTTAAGGTTGTCGTGGATGACGTGGAATTGCCTAATCAATTAGGGCAAGCTAAACGGGAATTGATTTTTCACGGTGGGGCGGTGGCCGTTTTGCCAGTGACCAAGGACAATCGCATTGTCTTGGTTAAGCAGTACCGCAAGGCGATTGAAAAAGTGTCTTATGAAATTCCAGCAGGGAAATTGGAAGCTGGTGAAGCTCAGCATGAGCAAGAAGCTGCGGCGCGTGAATTGGAAGAAGAAACAGGCTACTCAGGACAATTAACAAAAATCTATAATTTTTACACTGCAACAGGCTTTTGCAATGAAAAAATCAGATTGTATCTTGGAACTGATTTGCAAAAAGTGCCGAATCCTCGTCCGCAAGATGACGATGAAGTCCTTGAAATCTTGGAGTTGACTTATGCAGAATGCATGGATTTGGTTGCTTCGGGAGCTATCGAGGATGCTAAAACGATTATCGCCCTACAATATTACGCGTTAACATTTGGAGGAAACTTGTAATGGGAAAACCACTTTTAACAGACGAGATAATCGAGCGTGCTAACCGTGGTGAACTTTTTTATGATGACATGATGACTGACGATGAAGAAACGAAAGTTATTCGGACAGATCGTTACGACAGCATTATACCGCCTGAAGAGTATGCTGAGAGAGGCTTTTTAGAAAGATGGACCAACCGCAAGCAAAAGGATCAGTTCGTCTATAAAAGCCGTCGGATTGAAAATGTCAAGCGAAGCCGTTTTCAACGCAAATTAAACTTGGCGATATTGATTATCTTTCTTTTGCTAGTGGCGTTATTCTACGCTGTGTTTAAACTCTAAGAAAGCGAGAAAAGGAGGACAAGCCACTGCTTAAGCGGTGTGCGAAGATGTGATGAAAATTGGAATTATAGCAGCAATGGAGCAAGAATTACGACTTCTTGTAGACCATTTGGAAAATAAAGTCGAACACCATGTTTTAGGAAACACGTATTACGAAGGAAAACTGGGCCGTCATCAAGTTGTCTTGGTGCAATCAGGTGTCGGAAAAGTCATGTCAGCTATGTCGGTTGCCATTTTGACGGACCATTTTGGAGTGGATGCCTTGATTAACACAGGGTCAGCTGGCGCTGTTGCAGAAGGTTTGCAAATTGGCGATGTTGTTGTGGCTGACACTTTAGCTTACCACGATGTTGATTTGACAGCCTTTGGCTATGACTACGGTCAAATGTCTATGCAACCTTTGTATTTTGAATCTGATAAAACATTCGTGGAAACGTTTGAGCAAGTCTTGAGTGAAGCAGACGTGTCAAGCCATATTGGTTTGATTGCGACAGGAGATTCTTTTATCGCTGGCCAAGATAAAATTGATGCCATCAAATCTGTTTTCCCACAGGTTTTAGCGGTTGAAATGGAAGGGGCTGCAATTGCCCAAGCCGCTCACAGTTTGAAAAAGCCATTTGTTGTTGTGCGTGCCATGTCTGACACCGCAGCCCACGATGCTAACATTACCTTTGATGAATTTATCATTGCAGCAGGTAAACAATCTGCTGAGATTTTGTTAGCCTTCTTAGAAAAATTAACTTAAATAGCATCTAAACCTAAAAAAGAAGAAAGTACCGAGTGGTATTTTCTTCTTTTTTTGCTTTATTTGTCAGCTTGTTTTAGTCCGACTCCAGTTGGTTTTTTAGTTTCTGTTTCAACTTGTTCTTCAGCGTCTTTTGAATCGCCGTTGAAGCCCATGGCCTCTCCTAAACGAATACTGATGTCAGTATCATCGTACTCACCGTCAAACATTTTGGCACCTGAACCCATAGCATAGACAGGAACTTTGTCACCAGAGTGGTCAGTTGTTGTCCAAGCCAAGCCAGCTTTTTTGTCTAGCAAACGAGTAGCCGTGATAGCAATTGGAACGTAGCCACCGTAGCTTACATTTTGCTCATCTTCTGATTTTTTAGTTTCATCAAAGGCTGTTTTTAACTCGTTGTACTCTTCTTTAGAGCATTTAAGTCTGTTTTTAGCTAGTTCTTCCGCGTAAGCTTCGCTTTCAGCGTTTGTAACGTCTTCAGATGGCGCATCTGGATCCAAGACTAAGCCGAAGTAGTCTTCAATTTGTGGCGCAAATTCTTCGAAAGTCAAATCTGGATTTTTTTCCAAAGTTTCAGTAGTCAAATCGGCAAAGGCAACTGGTGACCCTTTTTGGTTAGTTAAAAGATCAAAAGAAGTGCTATTTCCTGTTGAACCATTACCAATTGTGAAACCACCAGTTGCATGGTCTGCCGTTACAACGATCAAGGTTTCGTCAGGATGCTCGTTGTAGAAGTCAATCGCTGTTTGAATTGACTCTTCAAAACCAAGTACTTCGTGAATAGCTGTTAGACCGTCATTGGCGTGCTCAGCCCAGTCCACTTTTCCACCTTCAACCATCATGAAGAAACCTTCAGGATCATCTTCCATGACTTCAATTCCTTTAGCTACCATGTCGCTAAGGGTTTGGTCACCTTCTTCTTGGTCAATGGTATAAGGCATTGAATCGCTATCTTGTAAACGCTCAGATACTAGGTAAACTTTTTCAGAGTCAGCATTTATTTTCTCTGCTTTTTCTTTAGTATCAGCGATAGTGTAGCCATTTTCTTCCATGACTTCATAAAGGTCCTTTTGGTCCTCATCTTTACCAGTACGCTGTCCAAGTGAACCACCAGCAAAGTAGTCAAAACCTGATTCTGCCATTTGAAGTCCGATATCGTAGTAAGATTTACGAGACTCAACATTTGCGTAGAAAGCAGCAGGAGTTGCGTGGTTAAGCGTTACATTGGTTACAATTCCGACAGCTTTGCCAGCACGTTTGGCTTTTTCAGCCACAGAATCAGCAGATTTTTCCAAATCGCCTGTCAAACCGATGACTTTACTTTGGGTCTTAATTCCAGTTGCAAAAGCCGTAGCCGTAGCCGCTGAATCAGGAATGAATGAAGAACAGTCGTATTGTGTTTTCAGACCAACAACTGGCATTTCAGTAAAGTTCATACGATCTGGGTAAACTTCGCCTTTGTTTGTTTGTGTGTAGCCAAGATAATCTTCAGCAGCCGTTACAGGAGTTACCCCCATCCCGTCACCGATGAAAAGGAAAACATATTTAGCTTGGTTAGAATTGACTTTAGAATGGTCTTCCATTTTTGCACGGCTAGTATCGTACATTTGCACGTCTTTACCGTTAGCTGTTTCTTTTGCCAAGCTTGTGCTGTTTGCGGCTTCTGTATCTAATTTCAGCTTATTGCCTGATGATGTTGTTGAACTACAAGCAGCTAGCAAGGTGCTAGAAACCAGTAAGGTCACCCCTAAGCGTGCCAAATATTTTGAACTTTTTTTCATAAGAACCTCGTTAATAATTTTTAGACCTTGGTCTTGATTCTTATTCTAGCAAATGAATGTAAACTCCCTAACCGCCTTTTGTAAAACTTCCATAAATCCTTTTGCAGCAGGGTTTGATAAAATTTACAAAACAACAAAAAAACAGTAAAACGCTGATGTTTTGCTGTTAAAGAGATTCGATTTTTTCGAGGTAAATTTGTTCGGCGACGCGTTCTGGAATAATCAAGGTTTGTGAGTTGTGGATAAGTGTGTGGGTCTTGGCGTAGCTATCTTGTTTAACCAACTCCACAACATCATTGATGGTCAAGTGATGCTCTTGCAAATAGTTTAACAAATGCACCTCATCATGAACTCGGCAAATGCGATAAGTACCCAATTCTGAGATATGATTGAGTGGCTGACGGTGAATTTCTTGCAATAATTCTCCCTTTTGCGGAATGGTTCCACCGTGCGGGCAGAATTTTGGAAAACCTAGACTTTCTTCTAAACGGTCGATGAATGTAGTGGAAACTGTGTGCTCCAAAACTTCGGCTTCTTGGTGAATTTCATCAGGGCTATAATGCAACTCATTGGCTAGAAAGACTTCAATCAAGCGGTGTTTGCGGTACAATTCAGAAACCAAGAGCAAACCTTTTGGTGTCAAGTGATAGCCTACTTTTTGGTCTTTGGCAATGAGGGCTTCGTTGCTCATTTTTTTGACCATTTCAGAAACGGCTGGTGCTGAAACGCCCATCAATTCAGCGATGCCTTTATTGGTTACCTTGGCTTGACTTTCTCCAAGTTCGTTAATACATTTAAGATAATCTTCTTTATTTGGCGTCATATAATCTCGCTTTCTATCCTTTCTATTATACCAAAAAATCACTTATTCCTGTTCATCAATCCAACATAAGCAAAAAAATCAAGTCGCTAGGCTTACTTGATTTTTTAAGGGTTATCCTTAGTCCTTTTGTGAAGAACTGTCTTTTAGAATATCAATTGATGTGATGGTAACATCGGTTGTTGGCTTGTCGTTGTCATCGGTCGCGGTTTGAGCAATCTTATCCACAACGTCCATGCCATCAATTACTTGCCCAAAAACGGTGTAATTGCCATCTAAGCCTGGATTACCACCTTTAGCATAAGCTCCAATAATGGGTTCTGGGTAGCTTGATGATGAGAGTTTTTGCGATTGGTCATCTGTATTTTGATTGATGAAAAATTGACTGCCATTGGTGTCTGCACCAGCATTTGCCATGGCAACCGCCCCGCGAATGTTGTAGAGGTAAGGTGAGATTTCATTTTTAAAACCATTGCCAGAATCAATGCTCTTATCCTTATTTTTCCAGATAGATTCTCCGCCTGTGCCATCTCCTTTAGGGTCACCTGATTGAATCATAAAATCAGAAATCACGCGGTGAAATAGCACACCGTTGTAATAGCCTTCTTTGGCGTGAGTGAGAAAGTTTTCCACAGCGAGTGGAGCATATTTTGGAAATAACTTGATGGTGATGTCACCTTCAGAGGTGTGCATGAGGACTTCTGACTCGTTGTCAGTGACGTCATTAGATAATTGTGGAAAAGCTGACGTATCAGCACTCAAAGCTTTTTTCAATTCTTTTTGGTAGGCTTTTGAGGACGATGCACTGGCACTTTTTGAAGCAGAAGCGGCTGAAGCAGATGCTTTGGCATTGACGTAATCTTCTCCTCGAATGGCTTTGGTCAATTGGCTACAACCTGATAGGCTTACCAAACTAAGTATTATAACAAGCAATGGGATTGTTTTTTTCATGTAAACTCCTAAATATGTATCTTAAAGCTGTGTTGATAGGGTTATTTGTCAAAATTCATTGAGCTCTAAGCAAACTCAACTAAGCTATTCTACCATATTTTGTTTTCAATAACCTAAAAGTTTAAAAAATGCTATAATAAACTCATGGCAAAATCAAAAAATAGAAAAAAAGGTCGTAAAACGCGCCGACCAACCAAAGCAGAAATAAAAAGACAACAAGCCTTGCAACGCTTTATAGGGACTATTATTCTGATTATAGTCTTTTTCTTTGCAGTGACACGGCTGGGGATTTTTGGCGTTACGGTTTATAACCTCATGCGCTTTGCCGTTGGTAGCCTTGCTTATCTGGTTATGCTGGCTATTTTGGCTTATTTTATCGGTTTTAAATGGTTCCACAAACAAGTCGGTCTTGTGGGTGGTTTTGTGGTGTTTATGATTGGTATGTTATTGGAGTGGCAGGCCTATTTATTTTCACTATCAGCTTATCATGACAAGCCTGTTTTATCCACAACGGCTTCCTTGCTTTTTAATGACATTCTTCATTTTAAAGTCAGCCACTTTGTTGGTGGGGGGATGATTGGGGCTTTACTTTACATGCCTGTTTCCTTTCTTTTTTCCAATATTGGAACCTTCTTGATTGGTAGCTTGTTTATTCTTTTGGGAATTTATTTGATGACGCCGTGGGATTTGTACGATATTGCTGATTTTGTCAAAGCTAGAGGACAGACTCTTGCTTCGAGGTATGAATTGCACAAGCAAAAACGCTTTGTGAAACGTGAGGAGAAAAAAGCTAGAGCTGAGCAAAAACGTGCTGAGCAGGAACAAAAAGCAGCAGAAGAAGAACGTTTGGCCCAGCTTGAAGTGGATCTCGAAACAGGCGAAATTTTGACTGATTCAGCCAATGTTGACATGCCTGCAACAGAGTCTGACAAAGTGCCCCAACCTTCAGACGCAGAGCCTGAAATCTTGTCTTATGACCAAGGAGTTGTGACGGATGATGATCAACAAGCCGCTGATCTACCTGAGCAAGAAGAACAAGCTGACGAACCTTTGGACGTTGATTTTACGGCAAAAACAGCCCTGCATTACACCTTGCCAACGATTGATTTGTTTGCACCAGACAAGCCCAAAAATCAATCCAAGGAAAAAAGCATTGTCCGTCATAATATCAAGGTGTTAGAGGACACCTTTACCAGCTTTGGTATTGATGTCAAGGTAGAACGTGCTGAAATTGGCCCATCGGTAACCAAGTACGAAGTCAAACCAGCCGTTGGTGTGCGTGTCAACCGCATTTCCAATTTGGCAGATGATCTAGCCCTAGCCTTGGCTGCTAAAGATGTACGTATCGAAGCCCCTATTCCAGGTAAATCCTTAGTCGGTATTGAAGTACCGAATTCTGAAATTGCCACGGTTACTTTCCGTGAATTATGGGAGCAATCCAATACTGACCCGAATAAATTGTTGGAAGTTCCCCTTGGAAAAGCAGTCAATGGTACGGCACGCACCTTTGACTTGGCTCGTATGCCTCACCTGCTCGTAGCTGGTTCAACGGGTTCAGGAAAATCTGTTGCGGTCAATGGCATCATTGCCAGCATTTTGATGAAAGCACGACCTGACCAAGTCAAATTCATGATGATTGACCCCAAAATGGTTGAATTATCGGTTTACAATGATATTCCCCATTTGTTGATTCCTGTGGTAACCAACCCTCGTAAGGCAGCTAGAGCCTTGCAAAAAGTGGTGGATGAAATGGAAAACCGTTATGAACTCTTTAGCCATTTTGGCGTTCGCAATATTGCAGGTTACAATGCCAAGGTTGAAGAGTTTAACAAACAATCTGACCAAAAACACATTCCACTACCTTTGATTGTGGTTATTGTGGATGAGTTGGCAGATTTGATGATGGTTGCCAGCAAAGAAGTGGAAGATGCCATCATTCGTTTGGGGCAAAAAGCGCGTGCGGCAGGTATTCACATGATTTTAGCAACCCAACGCCCATCTGTTGATGTTATTAGCGGTTTGATTAAGGCCAATGTGCCATCGCGGATTGCCTTTGCCGTGTCATCAGGGACCGATAGCCGTACGATTTTGGATGAAAACGGCGCTGAAAAACTTTTGGGACGTGGGGACATGCTCTTTAAACCGATTGATGAAAATCACCCTGTCCGTTTGCAAGGTTCTTTCATTTCAGATGACGATGTGGAGCATATTGTTAGCTTTATTAAAAATCAAGCTGACGCCGAATATGACGATAGTTTTGACCCAGGTGATGTGTCTGAGGCTGATTTGAAATCAGGAAATGGCAGCAGCGCTCAAGAAGGTGATCCCCTATTTGAAGACGCTAAGGCTTTAGTGCTTGAAACCCAAAAAGCCAGTGCCTCAATGCTCCAACGCCGTTTGTCAGTAGGCTTTAACCGTGCTACTCGTTTAATGGATGAATTAGAAGCTGCTGGTGTCATCGGGCCCGCCGAAGGAACCAAACCTCGAAAAGTTTTGATGACTACTGCAACATCGGAAGACTAAAAAAACGTTAGCTGTAAAGCTAACGTTTTTTTAGCGTCCAATTGTAAAGACTAAAATCAACTCAATGACATAAAAAATAGCTGTCAAAATAAACCCTGACCGCCAGAAAAATTTCAAAAAGCGGCGATAAGAAAAAGCGTGGTAACGTTTCAAAAAAGTAATGCTCAAAATCAAAGCCAACAAAGATAGGCAAATCAAGTAGTAAAAGAAAACATCTAATGTCAAAGATTGCATTGCCACTAAAGCAATTTCAAGTGCAAACAAGGGAAAAGACAGGTCTGTAAACAAGATCCCAAAGCGTTTTAGGTTAAAAAAGGTAACCAAAATGTAAGAAAAAAGCGGCGTCAGCACCAAAAAAGCAATCGAAAATAATTTATATACCATGTCCTATATTTTATACCGAAACCCTGAAGATGTAAATGATTAGAGCCTTTTTCCTCAAATTTCCTTTGCTCTCAAAAAAAGGGGAAGATTTTTTTGAAAAATAATGAGCTAAATAGCTTGCTTTTTCCCTGAATTCCTGTATAATGGTAAAGTATGCGATTGAGCATATCTGTGGGAGGTAAAAATCTTAATTACCGCCAAAACCACAACAGGAGGATTTAAAAATGGCTAAAAAAGTCGAAAAAGTTGTTAAACTTCAAATTCCTGCTGGTAAAGCGACACCAGCTCCACCAGTTGGTCCAGCTCTTGGTCAAGCAGGTATTAACATCATGGGATTCACTAAAGAATTTAACGCACGTACAGCTGATCAAGCTGGCATGATCATCCCAGTTGTTATCTCAGTGTATGAAGACAAATCATTTGATTTCGTTACAAAAACACCACCAGCTGCTGTTCTTTTGAAAAAAGCTGCAGGTGTTGAAAAAGGTTCAGGAACACCTAACACAACAAAAGTTGCAACAGTTACTCGTGCACAAGTACAAGAAATTGCTGAAACTAAAATGCCAGACTTAAACGCTGCAAATATTGAATCTGCAATGCGTATGATTGAAGGTACTGCTCGTTCTATGGGATTCACTGTTGTTGATTAATCAATGACACCCAAATTGTGACTGAATTTGGTTGCTAGACCGAAAAATCACTCACACTAGACCCGCAAGACTTCATCATGATTTGATGAGTGACGTGGGAGATTTTAAATCAAATCGATATGACCACATTACAAGGAGAATTTTAAATGGCTAAAAAAAGCAAACAAATGCGTGCTGCACTTGAAAAAATTGACAGCACTAAAGCATACAGCGTAGAAGAAGCTGTGGCGCTTGCAAAAGAAACTAACTTCGCAAAATTTGATGCATCTGTAGAAGTTGCATATAAACTTAATATTGACGTTCGTAAAGCTGACCAACAAATCCGTGGTGCAATGGTATTGCCAAACGGTACTGGTAAAACACAACGTGTGCTTGTTTTCGCACGTGGTGCTAAAGCTGAAGAAGCAAAAGCTGCTGGTGCAGACTTCGTTGGTGAAGATGACCTTGTTGCTAAAATCAACGATGGTTGGCTTGATTTCGACGTTGTTATCGCAACACCAGATATGATGGCTATCGTTGGACGTCTTGGACGTGTCCTTGGACCTCGTAACCTTATGCCAAACCCTAAAACTGGTACAGTAACTATGGACGTTGCTAAAGCAGTTGAAGAGTCTAAAGGTGGTAAAATCACTTACCGTGCTGATAAAGCTGGTAACGTACAAGCTATCATCGGTAAAGTATCATTCGACGCAGACAAATTGGTTGAAAACTTCAAAGCATTCCACGATGTTATCGTGAAATCTAAACCAGCTACTGCTAAAGGTACTTACATGACTAACTTGTCTATCACAACAACTCAAGGTGTCGGTATCAAAGTAGATCCAAGCTCATTCTAATGTAATGATATGACAGAAAAAATCCGTTTCCGTTTCGCTGAAGCGGATTTTTTTATAAGCTGTGTCAAAAAATTTTTTAACGCTGTACCTTAGGGACTGGCGAGTATTGAATCGTTAAAAATGAGATATTTTGCTAGGTAAAATAAGCAATTTATGATAAAATAGTAGGGATAAAAGAAGGAGTAACGTGTAGTGGAACCTAAGTATAAACGTATTTTAATTAAGTTGTCTGGAGAAGCTTTGGCTGGTGATAAGGGTGTGGGTATTGACCTTGCCACTGTTCAAGCTATCGCAAAAGAAATTGCTGAAGTTCATGATTCAGGTGTTGAAATTGCCTTGGTTATCGGTGGTGGAAACCTTTGGCGTGGTGAACCAGCTGCGGCAGCTGGTATGGATCGCGTACAGGCAGACTACACTGGAATGTTAGGAACAGTCATGAATGCCCTTGTTATGGCTGATAGCTTGCAACAATATGGTGTGGACACTCGTGTTCAAACAGCTATCCCAATGCAAAATGTTGCGGAACCTTATATTCGTGGACGTGCCCTTCGTCATCTTGAAAAAGGTCGTATCGTTATCTTTGGTGCGGGTATCGGTTCACCTTATTTCTCAACAGATACAACAGCTGCCCTTCGTGCTGCTGAAATCGAAGCAGAAGCTATTTTGATGGCGAAAAATGGTGTTGATGGGGTTTACAACGCAGATCCTAAGAAAGATGCCAATGCAGTTAAATTCGACGAATTAACACACGTTGAAGTGATTAAACGTGGTCTTAAAATCATGGATGCTACTGCCTCTACCCTTTCAATGGACAACGATATTGACTTAGTTGTCTTTAACATGAACGAACCTGGTAACATCAAACGTGTGGTCTTTGGTGAAGCTATCGGGACAACGGTTTCTAACAAAGCAGACCACCACAACCATTAAGAGTTGGCTCTACTATTTTAAAAAAACAAGAAACGAGGATAATACTGACTTATGGCTAATGCTATTATTGAAAAAGCGAAAGAACGCTTTGAACAATCACACAGTGCTTTGGCGCGTGAATTTGCTTCTATTCGTGCTGGACGTGCTAACGCGTCACTCTTAGACCGTATTCAAGTGGAATACTACGGCGCACCAACACCTTTGAACCAATTGGCTTCTATTACCGTTCCAGAAGCGCGTGTTCTCTTGATTTCTCCATTTGACAAATCTGTTTTGAAAGACATTGAGCATGCGATCAACGCTTCTGACCTTGGTATTAACCCTGCCAATGATGGTTCAGTGATCCGTCTTGTTATTCCAGCATTGACAGAAGAAACACGTAAAGATTTGGCTAAAGAAGTGAAAAAAGTTGGTGAAAGTGCCAAAATTGCTATCCGTAACATCCGCCGTGATGCGATGGACGAAGCTAAAAAACAAGAAAAAGCCAAAGAAATCACAGAAGACGAATTGAAAGTGCTTGAAAAAGATATTCAAAAAGTTACTGACGAAGCTGTGAAACACATTGACAGCATGACTGCTAACAAAGAAAAAGAATTGCTAGAAGTCTAATGTCATCTCTATAAGACAAAGGTAAGGGGGTGGAGATTCCACTCTCTTTTCTATGATAAAGGAAAAAAACATGAATAAACTACTTGCTACGGTTATCACTGGTTTGGTAATTGATGAAAATGCAAAAGCCTATTTTGTTCAAAAAGATGGAGTGACTTTCACTTTGGATAAGAGCGAGGGTTCACACGCTATCGGAGATATGGTCAAGGGCTTTGCTTACACGGATTTGCACCAAAAAGCACGTCTAACAACTGCAGATGTGGCAGCAACACGCACTAGCTATGGTTGGGGCGTTGTGACAGAAGTGCGTCGCGACCTCGGTGTTTTCCTAGACACAGGTCTGCCAGACAAACAATTTGTCGTTTCGCTAGACGTTTTGCCTGATTTAAAAGAACTTTGGCCTAAGAAGGGTGACAAGCTTTATGTTCGTTTGGATGTGGATAAAAAAGACCGCATTTGGGCCATTCCAGCAGAACCTGAAGTTTTCCAAAAACTCTCAGGACCAGCTTATGACAATATGCAAAATGAGAAGTTACGCGCAATTGTTTACCGTTTGAAATTGTCAGGAACGTTTGTTTACCTGCCAGATAATAATATGCTTGGTTTTATCCATCCAAGTGAGCGCTATGCGGAACCACGTCTTGGGGAAGAAGTAACGGCTCGCGTCATTGGTTATCGTGCTGTTGACCGCACGCTAAACCTTTCGTTAAAACCGCGTTCTTTTGAAATGTTGGAAAATGATTCGCAGATGATTTTGACTTATTTGCAGTCAAATGGTGGCTTTATGACCTTGAATGACAAGTCATCACCAGAGGATATCAAGGCTACTTTTGGTATTTCAAAAGGACAATTTAAAAAAGCTTTGGGTGGTTTGATGAAAGCTAAGAAAGTCAAACAAGATGCCCTTGGAACAGAATTAATCGATTAAAGGCTTTATCAAAAAGAGTTGTGTTAGAAATGGTCTAACACGCTCTTTTTTTGAAAGTCTTATGTTATAATAGAAACATTATTTTTGGAGGTGCTAGAATGGAACGAGCGATTTTTGCAGGTGGGTGTTTTTGGTGCATGGTGCAGCCTTTTGAGGAATTAGATGGTATTTTATCTGTGCGTTCGGGCTACACTGGAGGTCATGTGCCTCATCCAACTTATGAGCAAGTCAAAGCCCACCAGACAGGGCATACCGAAGCAGTTGAGATTATTTTTGATGAGCACGTTATTTCTTATGCGGATTTGGTGGAGATTTACTGGGCACAAACAGATCCGACGGATGCGTTTGGGCAATTTGAGGACCGCGGTGATAATTACCGTCCTGTGATTTTTTATGAAAACGACAAGCAACGTCGCATCGCAGAGCAATCCAAACAAGCCCTACAAGAGTCAGGACGTTTTCATTCACCTATCGTGACGACGATTGAACCTGCACAAGCATTTTACGTGGCTGAGGACTATCACCAAGGTTTCTACAAAAAGAACCCTGAACGCTATGCCCAAAGTAGCGCCATCCGACATCAGTTTTTAAAGGAGTATTGGCAATGAGAAAATCATTTTATACCTGGTTAATGACCCAGCGTAACCCCAAAAGTCACGAACCTGTCGCTATTTTAGCGGACTTGGTATTTGAAGATTCAACTTTCCCAAAGCATAGCGATGATTTTGAAGTTATCAGCACTTATTTGGAAAATGAGGCGGACTTCACCTTCAATCTTAGTGACTTTGACCAGATTTGGGAAGATTATTTAGCACATTGAGAGGTTATAACCTCTCTTTTTTAGCACTTTTTCTAATAAATGAATTATTGGTATTATTGTTAATATAAAAGCAATAGCACTGAGGCTATTGCTTTTAATTATGAGTTAATTTTTAACAACTTGCTCTTCTTGACTAGAATAGATTTCATCAAGGGGAGCGGAGAACCAGCGACCACCTAATACAGTTGTATTCAATTCATTTTTTACCCCTTCAGATAAGGTAGTGTCCGCTTGCATTTTTTCTAAAATATCACTGGCAGTCTCACTATCAGTCGCTGCTTTAATGTCTTTAGCATTTTCAGTAGCAGAAATTGATAGGACTTCGCTTTGCTCTGACCATTTTGGCCAATTAACCAAATTTTTATCGTTTGGATTACCTGAGGCTAAGAAGTTTTTCAGGTAAGCCTTAAAGTCACTTGACATGTCCTTAGCACCATCGTTATCAAATTCTTCTCCAATAAATGTAGCATAGTTTGACGGAGTTTGAAGCATTGCTTTAAAGATACCGTGAAAAGCTCCTAGAGTTGATGCTAATTGAGGTGTTACATTTGAATCATCGCCATAGAAAATTTCTGAAATATAGATATCTGAATTATATTTTCCTGCTAATTTTCGTGCACTGTCAACCCCATTTGAAAGTCTGTAAAGTTGACCACCGTAATTTCTTGAATAGTCAAATTCTGCTTGTTTTTGTTCATCTTGGAATAAGTCCCCACTATTAAAATCCTCTGCGAAGCGCTCATCTGATGCAATAAAGAGTGAAAATTCATTAGTTCCAGTGACAAGCATAAGCGGCACATCGTTGAATGTTTCAGTCTCAAAGCCTTCTTCTGGAATAACAGTTCCATCTTTATAAAGATGTGGGAAAACAGACAAGCGAATACCTGCATTTCCCATAAATGGAGCTAAACGATCAGCAGAAAGATTTTTGAGATAATCAGCAATTTCATTATTATCTTCGAGGAGCCAGTTTTTAGCATCTTCTTCAGTTGGTTGTAGGCCATTTTCAACAACTAAAGGTGCAATAGCTGTTGCGAAAATCTCTTGACTTTCCTCTTCATCTGAAAGTGTCATTCCACCGCTAAAGGAGATAGCCTTGTCATATTTTCCTTTGAAAGTAGGTGAAATTAAAGTGGCCATAACATCTCGACCTCCTGCTGAAAATCCAGCTAAGGTCACATTATCTTTGTTACCACCGAAGGTTTCAATATTCTTTTCTACCCAGTCTAGTGCTTGAGCGATATCCAGTAACGCAAAATTACCAGAATTTTCTTCATCTGATCCAGTTTTTAAAGCATCCAGAGGATTGAGACCTAATGCTCCTAATCGGTAATTAACAGACACATAGACTGCGTTTAAATCATTTGCGAGAGTATTTCCTTTGATTTCCTGAGCATGACCAGTTTGGTTGTTACCACCATGTAAAAAGACTAAAACTGGTAAATCTGTTTCATCTGTATCAGGACGTACAATATCTAAATTTAATTCATTTTCAGAGCCGACGACTTCGTTATTAGAAAATTGAATATCTTTTTCTCCGTGTTCTGTTGCATCAAAAGTATCGTCCCATTTATCTACTTCTTTTGGAGCTTGCCAACGTTCAGCTTGTGCATAAGGAACGCCTAGCCATTCTAAAGCATTATTTTCCGTATCTTTTTTCCCTTTGATATTTCCAGTTTCAATAGTTTGTGTAGTTGATTGATTAAAGGTATTAGCACTTTCAGTACTTTTATGACTACATGCTGTTAAAGTTAGCACAGCGCTAAACGCGATCAGACCCATTATCGTTTTTTTCATGATGTTTCCTTTCAGTTATCAGATAGAAATAAGTGCATCAATAAGTTGGAATTGTTTATCTTAGCCTTATATTATAATTTACTTCTCATTTATCCAACCGCTTACTTATTATTTAGTGAGATAGTATCATTTTTTAGTGGCTTAGTATCAATGAGATATATATTGTATTAGGAATTTTCTTATTGTTCATTTAGCACCGCCATTTTCAATAAAGATAAGCAAGAAATCACGCAAGTCGTGATTTTTTGTGGTAAATGAGCTATAATAGGTTTATCAGATACAAAAGAAAGAGGGACTCTATTTGCAAGAGTATTCGACTGAGATTACGTTAAGCCATCCAGATGATGTGTTGGCTTTGTTTGGCTCAAATGAGCGTCATTTAAAATTGATTGAAGATAACTTGGGCGTCATTATCCACGCACGAACTGAGCGGGTGCAGATTTTAGGGGATGATGAAGATAGTGTCGAATTAGCCCGTCTGACTATTCAAGCTTTGTTGATTTTGGTGGGACGTGGCATGCTCATCAACACTTCAGATGTGGTGACAGCTTTGAGCATGGCACAAGATGGTTCGGTAGATAAATTTGTTGCCCTATACGAAGAAGAAATTATCAAGGACAATTCAGGCAAGCCTATCCGTGTTAAGACTTTGGGGCAAAAGGTTTATGTCGATAGTGTCAAATCACATGATGTTGTGTTTGGGATTGGACCTGCGGGGACTGGTAAGACCTTTTTGGCGGTGACCTTGGCAGTGACGGCTCTTAAACGTGGTCAGGTTAAACGCATTATTTTGACGCGTCCAGCTGTTGAAGCTGGTGAAAATCTAGGTTTTTTGCCTGGTGATTTGAAGGAAAAAGTGGACCCTTACCTTCGTCCTGTTTACGATGCCCTTTATCAAATCTTAGGCAAGGAGCAAACCACTCGTCTCATGGAGCGCGACATTATTGAAATTGCTCCGTTGGCGTATATGCGTGGTCGGACGCTTGATGACGCTTTTGTCATTTTAGATGAGGCCCAAAACACGACCATCATGCAAATGAAGATGTTCTTGACTCGTCTAGGTTTCCACTCTAAGATGATTATCAATGGAGATACTAGCCAGATTGATTTGCCTAAAAAAGTCAAATCAGGTTTGATTGACGCGACTGAAAAGCTCAAACACATCAAGCAAATTGACTTTGTGCATTTCTCAGCAAATGACGTGGTGCGTCATCCTGTCGTGGCTGAAATTATCAACGCTTACGAGTCTGAGCAAGCACCTCAAGTTTCGCCTGAGCAGAGATACGCTCAAAATGAATCGAACTTTGCCAATTATGAAACCATCGGCGAATTGCCCAAAGAGGTAGATACGACAGATAACTAATTGCTTAACCAAAGACTTCTTGTTTTCCAAGAAGTCTTTTAAAATGGGGAATTGGGACATAAAATAGCACTCCAACACTTATTGTGGTATAATATCATTGACAAGAATACAGTTGAAAGAAGAATATTATGTACGTTGAAATGATAGATGAAACTGGTCAAGTTTCAGAAGCCATCAAGAAACAAACGCTTGATTTATTGGAGTTTGCTGCTGAAAAGACAGGTAAAGAAAACAAGGAAATGTCTGTGACTTTTGTGACAAATGAACGCAGTCACGAATTGAACTTGAAGTATCGTCATACAGATCGTCCAACGGACGTGATTAGCTTGGAGTACAAGCCAGACTCAGGTCTGTCATTTTCAGAAGAAGATTTGAAAGACAATCCTGAATTGGTCGAAATGCTCGACGAATTTGATGCTTATATTGGAGAGTTGTTCATTTCAGTGGATAAGGCGCGTGAGCAAGCCGAAGAATATGGTCACTCTTTTGAACGTGAAATGGGATTTCTTGCGGTTCATGGTTTCTTACACATCAATGGTTACGATCATTACACACCAGAAGAAGAAAAAGAAATGTTTACGTTACAGGAAGAAATTTTAACCGCCTATGGACTCAAGAGATAAGCATTCCCCAAAGAAGTGGAAGAACCGTACCCTAGTATCAAGTTTAGAATTTGCGATTACTGGGATTATTACCGCGTTAAAAGAAGAGCGCAATATGCGCAAACACATGTTTTCAGCGATTTTAGCCTGCATGGCAGGTGCGATTTTTCGTATTTCAGCTGTCGAGTGGCTCTTTTTGCTGTTGGTCATATTTTTAGTGATTACGCTTGAAGTCGTTAATTCGGCTATTGAAAATGTTGTGGATTTAGCCAGCAACTACCATTTTTCCATGTTAGCGAAAAATGCTAAGGACATGGCTGCTGGTGCTGTTTTATTGATGTCAGGATATGCAGTGATTACGGGCTTGATTATCTTTGTCCCAAAGCTGCTAAAATTCTTTGAACTTATCCTTAGTGATAAGAGCTTATGGTAGATGATGGAAAGGAGTAGGACGTTGTGAGATGCGTCCTTATTATCTTATGTTTAAATCAGGTTTTGTTGCTATTTTAGGTCGTCCAAATGTTGGAAAATCAACCTTTTTAAATCGTGTAATGGGTCAAAAAATTGCGATTATGAGTAATAAAGCTCAAACAACGCGTAATAAAATCATGGGGATTTACACGACAGAAACAGAGCAAATCGTCTTTATCGACACACCAGGTATTCACAAACCTAAGACGGCTCTAGGCGATTTTATGGTGGAATCAGCTTATAGTACCTTGCGCGAAGTGGATACGGTACTCTTTATGGTGCCTGCCGATGAAAAACGTGGTAAGGGCGATGACATGATTATCGAGCGTTTGAAAGAAGCTAAGGTGCCTGTTATCTTGGTTATCAACAAAATTGACAAGGTTCATCCTGACCAATTGTTGGAGCAAATCGATGATTTCCGTGACCAAATGGATTTCAAAGAAATTATCCCAATTTCAGCCCTTCAAGGTAACAATGTGGATAGATTGTTGACTGTCTTGACTGAGAATTTGGAAGAAGGTTTCCAATATTTCCCAGAGGACCAAATAACTGACCACCCTGAACGTTTCTTGGTATCTGAAATGATTCGTGAAAAAATCTTGACCCTCACTGAACAAGAAGTGCCACACTCAGTTGCTGTTGTGGTGGATTCGATGAAACGCGACCCTGAAACGGATAAAATTCACATTCAAGCAACTATCATGGTGGAACGAAACAGCCAAAAAGGCATTATTATCGGGAAACATGGTGCCATGTTGAAAAAAATTGGTACTTTAGCTCGCCGTGATATTGAAATCATGCTCGGTGATAAGGTTTATCTTGAAACATGGGTTAAAGTCAAGAAAAATTGGCGTGATAAAAAACTAGATTTGGCGGACTTTGGCTATAACGAAAAAGAATACTAAAAGAGATAGCTTTTGCTAAACTCTGAGATCTTACAGAAAGGAAAATCAAGCAGTCTAAAGGTTTAGGCTGCTTGCTAGTGTTGTTATGCCTGAATTACCTGAAGTTGAAACCGTTAGACGAGGTTTGGAAAAGTTGATTTTGGGGCGTAAAATTGAAGCCATTGACGTGCGTGTGCCTAAACTGATAAAGACAGGTATCGAAGCCTTTGAAATAGACCTAATTGGGCAAACGTTTCAGGCCATTGGCCGACGTGGTAAATATTTGTTGCTGCAATTAGATAGGCAAGTGATTGTGTCCCATCTGCGTATGGAAGGAAAATACCTGCTTTTTCCACAAGAAGTTCCTGAAAACAAGCATTTTCACGTCTTTTTCACGTTAGATGATGGCTCAACCTTGGTTTACCAAGATGTCCGCAAGTTTGGCACAATGGAATTGTTGTTGCCTGAGCAAGTTGAGCCTTATTTCCAAAATAGGAAGCTTGGGCCAGAGCCAACCAAAGCGGCTTTTGATTTAGCAACTTTTGAAAAGCAACTGGGACAATCAAAAAAACTGATAAAACCGCATCTTTTGGACCAAACGTTGGTGGTTGGCTTGGGTAATATCTACGTCGATGAGGTGCTTTGGGCAGCAAAAATTCATCCAGAACGTATGAGTTCGACCCTGACAAGTCCTGAAATCACCTTGCTTCATGACGAGATTATTCGTATTTTGCAGTTGGCCATTGAAAAAGGTGGAACAACGGTTCGAACGTATCAGAATGCCTTTGGTGAAAATGGCCGCATGCAGGATTTTTTGCAGGTTTATGGCAAAACAGGTCAGCCTTGCCCACGTTGTGGAACGCCTATTGAAAAAATCAAGGTGGGCGGGCGTGGCACGCATATTTGTCCGAGGTGCCAAAAACGATGACGAAGATAGTTGGTATTACAGGCGGCATTGCTTCTGGCAAATCAACGGTGGTAGCCCAGCTTTGCAAACACGGTTATCAGGTGATTGACGCTGACCAAGTGGTGCATGACTTGCAAAAAAAAGGTGGCAGGCTGTATCAAGCTCTGTTTGATTGGCTAGGTGATGCCATTTTACAGGACAATGGTGAACTTGACCGTCAAGCCTTAGGGCAAGCAATTTTTGGAAATCAAGAGATGATGGCCAAGTCATCTGCTTTGCAAAACGATATTATTCGTCAGGAACTCGCCCAACGTCGTCAGGAACTTGCCAAAACGGAAAGCCTCTTTTTCATGGACATTCCCTTGTTGATTGAGTTGGATTATGTGGGTTGGTTCGATGCCATTTGGTTGGTGGTTGTGGACGATGAAATGCAGTTAAATCGCTTGATGGCGCGTAATCATCTCACGTTAGCTGAGGCCAAAAAGCGTATGGCTAGCCAAATGCCGACCAAAGAGAAACTGGCTTATGCGGACCATATCTTAGATAATAATGGCGATAAAGCTGCCCTAGAGAAGCAAGTAGAAGTTCTATTGACAGACTTATCCCAACCTTAGCTTTTTACGCTGTAAAAACAATTTCTTGTATAATCACTTTTCCATTAAGAAAAAAGTGTGCTATAATATCAATGATTTTTTTAGAAAGAAGGGGTTATTATTAGTCGCGAAGTTAACTGGCAACAAAATCTCCGTATAGCTTGGCTCGGTAATTTCTTTACTGGGGCAAGCTTTTCACTTGTTATGCCATTCATGATTGTGTATATTGAGGAATTAGGTGCTCCTAAGGATATGACTGACTGGTACGCTGGTTTGGCGGTTTCGCTGTCGGCACTAAGTTCAGCCTTGATTTCACCAGTGTGGGGGCGTTTTGCGGACCGTTATGGTCGTAAGCCAATGATGGTGCGGGCAAGTTTGGCCATGACCTTTACTATGGGGGGGTTAGCCTTTGTTCACAATGTGTATTGGTTGTTGGCTTTGCGCGTGTTAAATGGTTTGCTTTCGGGTTATGTGCCCAATTCAACCGCTCTGATTGCTAGTCAAGTTCCCAAAGAACGTTCGGGTTATGCTCTAGGAACCTTAGCAACAGGGGTTATTGGTGGAACCTTGGTGGGTCCTTTAATTGGTGGGGTATTAGCTCAGTGGCTAGGTATCCGCCACGTTTTTTTATTGGTCGGCTTTATCTTGTTACTTTGTAACTTGTTGACTTTCTTCTTTATCAAGGAAGATTTCAAGCCTGTTACCAAGGAAAAAGATTTATCAACCCGCGAAGTGTTTGAAGCAATTAAAGACAAACAAATCTTGATTGGCTTGTTTATCACCAGCATGACCATTCAAATTTCTGCGCAATCCATTGCTCCAATTTTGACCATGTACATTCGTCATTTGGGGCAAAAAGAAAATCTGATGTTTGTTTCAGGATTGATCGTTTCGGCGTTAGGTTTCTCAAGTATGCTTTCTAGCTCAAGCCTTGGAAAACTTGGGGATAAGATTGGTAACCACCGTTTGTTGCTTATTGCTCTTTTTTATAGTTTTTGCATGTATATCTTATCAGCCCTCTCCCAAAATACCCTCCAATTGGGAATTGTGCGTTTCTTCTACGGTTTTGGGACAGGGGCTTTGATGCCAAGTATCAATTCGCTTTTGAATAAGATTGCACCACGAGAAGGGATATCGCGAATCTTTAGTTACAATCAAACCTTTAGTTACTTAGGACAAGTTATTGGGCCATTCATTGGTTCAGCTGTTGCCACAGGTCTTGGCTATCGTTCAGTCTTTTATGTAACCAGTCTGATTGTCCTAGCCAACTTTGTGTGGAGTTTGATTACCTTTAGAAAATATTTAACAGTTAAGGAAATAGTGTGAGAGTAAAGATTCATTTAACGTGTAGCAGTTGTGGTCAAAAAAATTATCTGACCAGTAAAAACAAAACCACCCATCCAGAACGGATTGAGGTACCCAAATATTGTCCAAAAGAACGAAAAGTGACCCTACATATTGAATCTTGATAAGTTTTATGTTAAAATAGTATTGACCATAGTGTAGGAAGGAAAAAAGAATGCTTCGGTATTCTTGATGGCATAAATGTACGACTTTTTATTAACCGTTTTACTGATTTTATCAGTTATTATTGTGATTTCGATTTTAATGCAACCACAAAAGAATCCAAGTAGCAATGTCTTTGATAGTAATAGCTCTGAAGCTTTGTTTGAGCGTACAAAGGCACGTGGCTTTGAAGCATTCATGCAACGTTTTACAGCCATTTTGGTTTTCTTTTGGTTAGCCATTGCTTTAGTACTAGCAATCTTATCAAGTAACTAGATAGCGGTTAGGGACGGACTTTGTCTTAGCCGCTCATCTTGAATGGTGTCTAAGAACTCATGAGCTGGTCAGTCAGCTCATTTTTTATTATGAATGAAAGTGGTAAAAGCGAGTTCACAGTACTTGCTTTTCCAAATCAAGAGATTAAAGGTGAGGATATAAAAGGCTTTTTAGAGGAAAAAGCCAAAAAAGCAGTATGATGAATGACAAAATTATAACGTATTTAGAAACACGAGAAAAAGTGACGGTGAATGAATTAGCCGAGGCTTTGGAGATGACTGGAGCTAAGAAATTTCCTAAGCTGATTAAGGAAATTTCAACCCTTGAAAGTCAGGGAAAGTTGCGTTTTAATGACGCTGGTATGCTATCTTTGCGTAAGAAACAAGAAAAGAAAAAAGAAGTTACCGTTACAGGGATTTTTCGAGCAAATAAGGCAGGCTTTGGCTTTTTAATCGTTGATGAGAATGAAGACGATATGTTTATCGGTCGCAATGATGTTGGCTATGCGATTGATGGGGATACGGTTGAGGCAGTCATTAAAAAGCCTGCTAACCGTTTGAAAGGAACAGCTGCTGAAGCTAAAATTGTTGGTATTGTGGAACGCAGCCTGAAGACTGTTGTGGGGAAATTTATCCTCGATGATGAAAAGCCAAAATATGCTGGTTACATCAAATCTAAAAATCAAAAAATCCAACAAAAAATTTACATCAAAAAAGAGCCCGTGGTCTTGGACGGAACTGAGATTATCAAGGTAGATATTGACAAGTACCCAACGCGTGGCCACGATTATTTTGTCGGTCAAGTGCGTGATATTGTGGGACATCAAGGCGATGTGGGGATTGATGTCTTGGAGGTCTTGGAATCGATGGACATCGTGTCTGACTTTCCAGATGATGTGCTTGCGGAAGCCAATGCTGTGCCCAATGTACCAACAAACAAAGATTTGATTGGGCGAGTGGATTTGCGTCAAGAAGTGACGTTTACCATTGACGGTGCGGATGCCAAGGACTTGGACGATGCCGTACATATTAAATTGCTTGATAATGGCCATTTTGAATTGGGTGTGCATATTGCGGACGTATCTTATTATGTGACAGAAGGCTCTGCCCTAAACCGTGAGGCAGTGGCGCGTGGAACTTCTGTTTATGTAACGGACCGTGTGGTACCTATGCTGCCTGAGCGTTTGTCAAATGGAATTTGTTCCCTCAATCCAAATGTGGACCGTTTGACGCAATCTTGTCTGATGGAAATCGATCGCAAGGGTCGTGTGGTCAATCACCAAATTTGCCAATCAGTGATTAACACCACTTTCCGCATGACTTATAGTGATGTCAATGCTATCCTTGCTGGGGATGACGAATTGGCAGAAAAATACCAGCCGATTGTTGAATCGATTCACCACATGGCTGATTTGCACGCCATTTTGGAGAAAATGCGTGTGCGTCGTGGGGCTTTGAATTTTGATACCAATGAGGCAAAAATTATCATCAATGATAAAGGGATGCCTGTGGATATCGTCTTGCGTCAGCGTGGTGTAGCTGAACGCATGATTGAGTCTTTCATGTTGGCAGCCAATGAAACTGTAGCAGAACATTTCTCAAAACGCAAATTGCCTTTTATCTATCGTATTCACGAAGAGCCTAAAGCAGAGAAATTGCAAAAATTCCTTGATTATGCAAGTATTTTTGGCATTCACATTCATGGGACGGCCAATAAAATCACCCAACAAGCCTTGCAAGAATTCATGGCTAAGGTGGAAAATAAGCCAGGTGCAGACGTTTTGAACATGATGTTGCTGCGTTCGATGCAACAAGCCCGCTATTCAGAACACAATCATGGGCATTATGGTCTGGCAGCAGAGTATTATACCCACTTTACCAGCCCAATTCGCCGTTATCCTGACCTTCTGGTTCACCGCATGATTCGCGAATACACGCAGGTCACTGATGAGAAAATCGAGCATTTCAGACAAGTTATCCCTGAATTAGCCACTTCCTCATCAACCCTTGAACGCCGGGCTATCGACGCTGAACGCGTAGTAGAAGCCATGAAAAAAGCAGAATACATGGAAGAATACGTTGGCGAAGAGTTTGAAGGTGTGGTATCTAGCGTTGTCAAATTTGGTCTGTTTATTGAATTGCCAAATACCATTGAAGGGTTGATTCACATCACGACTCTCCCAGAATTTTACAACTACAATGAGCGTACCATGACGCTGCAAGGTGAGAAGTCTGGCAAGGTCTTTCGTGTGGGGCAACCAATTAAGATTAAGTTGGTTCGTGCCGACAAGGAAACAGGCGACATTGACTTTGAATACCTACCAAGCGAGTATGACGTGATTGAAAAAGTGAAAAAATCCCGTAAGGACCGCTCTAACAAGGACAAACGCCGACCAAAATCAGACCAAGCAAAGGACCACAAATCTAAAAAACGCAGAGGCTCTAAACCAGCTAAAAAAGCATCTAAAAAATCAGGTAAGAAACCTTTTTACAAAGAGGTTGCCAAGAAAAAAAACGTAAAAAGAAATAAGTCGCTATAACGTGACGACAAAGGTTCAAGAGAGGTATCGCTATGCCAAAAGGTGAAGGAAATGTCGTGGCCCAAAATAAAAAAGCTCGTCATGACTATAACATTATTGATACAATTGAAGCAGGAATAGTCCTAGCAGGGACTGAAATCAAAAGCGTTCGTGCTGCTCGTATTCAACTAAAGGACGGCTACGCTCAAATTAAAAACGGAGAAGCTTGGCTCATTAATGTCCACATTTCTCCTTTTGAGCAAGGGAATATCTGGAATCAAGACCCCGACCGCACTCGAAAATTATTGCTGAAAAAACGTGAAATTGACAAATTAGCCAATGAATTAAAAGGAACAGGGATGACCCTCGTTCCTCTCAAGGTTTATTTGAAAAATGGCTTTGCTAAAGTCTTGCTCGGTGTGGCAAAAGGAAAACACGATTATGATAAGCGCGAATCCATCAAACGCCGCGAACAAGACCGCGATATCAAACGCCAAATGAAAAATTTCAATGCACGTTAATCACCATAAAAAAGCTCCGTGGTGAGCTTTTTTTGTTTTTAGAACCGTTTAGGACTTAAAAATAACCATTTGTGACTAAGCTGTCCATTGTTTTGAAAAGTGTGCTATACTAGTAAGCATTAAGAAGATACCGAAAGGTGATAGAAGGGGTGATTATGATGGGAATAAAATGGTTTTCAGGTGGTAAAGAGAGAAGAGAGGCAGCCTTACCTATTTTTGAGGAATTAATCGCATCAATGGCAAATGATAGCAAAAAAGAGCCTTTGAAGGCACTCTTGGTCAAGTACCGTCAGGAATTAAAAACAAGTGGTACCTCAACGCCTTTTATCTTTAATCAAATGAACATCGAACTGGTAAAGGTCATGGCAGATAATCACATTGTTTTATCCAAAGAACAATCCGACTTATTTAAAGCCTTGCAGCAGCTATCGGCTATCCGTTATGGTTATTATTAAGCAGTTAAAAAGGCTAGGACACAAGTCCTAGCCTTTTGGTTTTTAATCCCACCAAGTGATGACTTCTTCGCGTGGTTTGCGTGAGCGTGGGTGTTTTGGGTCACGGAGGCGATAGCCAAAGGATACCATGCTGGCAATGCCTTCTTTGTCAGGGTCAATGATGCCTTCCTGAGCCAAAATAGTATTGACCTTGTCATAGTTGAAGCCCTCAATCGGGCAAGAATCAATGCCAATCATGCTAGCTGTGGTCATCATATTGCCAAGAGCGATGTAGGTTTGCTTTGCTGTCCAATCAAACAAGGCTCTTGAATTATCAGCCATCTTCATGTCGTTTTTTTGGAAAGATTTATAAGTCGCCAAGCGAGCATTGAGCTCTTCCTCACCAATAAACCCACGACGAATCAAGCTTTCTTTGACCGATTCAGAATCGTAGCGGGCATTTTTTTCTGCAAGGAGCAAGACAAAATGACTAGCAGTGTCCAGCTGGTATTGGGCACCCCAAGCGACGGCATTGAGTTCTTGACGCAGTTTGGCAATGTGTGGACGGTCCAAGACGACAAAACGCCAACCTTCTAATCCGATAGAAGAAGGGCTTAGCCAAGCACTATCCAAAATAAATTCCATATCCTCACGCGAAATGGCTTTGTCATTATAGACACGAACGGCCACGCGGTTATCAAATGCAGCACGAACGGTTTCTTTGATGGTTTCTTTAGATGTCATTGTCACATTCCTTTCTAGTTAATCATTGTTACTAAAATGACCATATCATTAGAATTAAGACTTGTTTTTTTTACCTATTTAAAATAAAATAGGGTTATCTATCTTTTATTTTACCACAAGAGATGCAAAACGTAGATACAATAGATAAAGCAAGACATAAGGAGGTCAATCAGTTGTGTCGTATATCTACCTGTTTATCGCGATAATAGGTGAGTTGTTGGGGACAACATTGTTAAAAGTATCAGAAGGGTTTAGTAAACCCTTACCTGGTGTATCAGCCCTGTTGAGTTATGGAGTGTGTTTCTTTTTCTTGTCATTAGCCATGAAAAAAATTCCACTGGGGATTACCTATGCCACTTGGTCAGGTGTTGGTTTGCTAGTAACGGCTGTTATTTCCATCTTGGTTTTCAATGAAAAGCTCAATCTTTACACCATTATTGGTTTGGGCTTGATTATTGTCGGAGTCTTGATGGTTAATTTGCTAGGAAATGCAGGGCGTTAACAAAAAAACGTTCAGATGTTGAACGTTTTTTCTTGTGTTTAGCCTTCAAAGTAAAGTAATTCTTTTGGTGTTTGGGTAAAGACTTCAAATCCTGATTTGGTCACATGACCGCAATCTTCAATACGAACCCCAACTTTACCAGGAATGTAGATACCAGGTTCAATAGAGAAGCACATGCCTTCTTCGATAACCAAGTCGTTTCCTGCCATGATTGATGGGAATTCGTGCACGTCCATACCGATTCCGTGTCCAAGACGATGGTTGAAGTATTCACCGTAACCTGCTTTTTCAATCACATTGCGAGCCGCAGCATCGACTTCAGCAGCGGTTACACCTGGTTTGATAAAGTCTTGAGCGGTTAATTGGGCTTCCAAGCAAAGTTCGTAAATGTCTTTTTTGAATTGGTCTGGTTTGCCAACCGCAACAGTACGCGTCATATCACTAGTGTAACCCAGCGTTTCAACACCAAGGTCAAAGAGCAAAAGAGCGTTGTTTTCGATTTTGTTGGTACCTGGAATACCGTGTGGGTTGGCAGCGTTATTACCAGTCAAAACCATAGTATCAAAACTCATTTTGTTGATGCCTTGTTTTTTCATTTCAAACTCAATCATCGCGATGATGTCTGTTTCGGTATTGTTGAGTGAAATGTTGTCAAATCCTACGTGAACAGCCTTATCCGCAAATTGTCCAGCAACCAACATTTTGTCGATTTCGTCTTGTGATTTGATGAGGCGCATTTTTTGAATAAACGGTGTCAAGTTTTCAAAATGCCCATCAAAAACAGTTTGCAAGCCTTGGAATTTGGTTAGATTAAGGTTGTCAAATTCTGCAAAAATTTTGCTGCTGTCAGTTGATGGCAAATCTGCTTTGATTTTTTGCCAAGGGTTTTCAGAATCCACATAGCCAAAAACAGTGAAATCAAGGACTTGGCTAGCGCGTGCCACTTCTAGTGCTGGAACAAAAAGCACAGGGTCATGGTCACTGTAAACAAAGAGGAACATTTGGCGTTCATGTGGGTCACAGTAAAAACCAGTCAAATAGTTGACCGTTACAGGGTCAGAAAAAACCGCAAGGTTAGCTTTTTCTTGCTGAAGATAAGAACGAATTTGTGTTAATTTAGACATAAGAACCCTTCTTTCTATTACTCACATTTTTTCAAAAAAAAGTAAAAAAATCAAGTCTTTCTTGAAAAAAAATAAAGATTAGAGATAGCTGCAAAACGGCTTGGTTAAGCGAAAAAGTAGCTTTTAAAAATTAAAATAGATAAAAAATTAAAAAGAGTGCTTTAGTACTTGAAAGCGTTTATAAAAAATGATAGAATATGATGAAAGCGAAATTTTCAAATAGAAAGGAAGTCCAACAATGAATACTGATGATACGATTACAATTTACGACGTTGCCCGAGAAGCTGGCGTTTCTATGGCAACTGTCAGCCGTGTTGTAAACGGAAACAAAAATGTCAAAGAAAACACACGTAAAAAAGTTCTTGAAGTCATTGAACGTTTGGATTATCGTCCAAATGCCGTTGCTCGTGGTTTGGCAAGTAAAAAAACGACAACTGTCGGTGTGGTTATCCCAAATATTGCCAATAGTTATTTCTCAATTCTAGCAAAAGGGATAGATGATATCGCTGCTATGTATAAGTATAATATTGTCCTAGCATCTAGTGATGAAGACGATGACAAAGAAATCAACGTTATCAACACCTTGTTTGCCAAACAAGTGGACGGTATTATCTTTATGGGACACCATTTGACTGAAAAAATTCGTGCAGAGTTCTCTCGCTCACGTACACCAGTTGTTCTTGCCGGTACTGTTGATTTAGACCACCAATTGCCAAGTGTTAATATTGATTACAAGGCTGCTGTGGCTGATGTTGTGGATCGCTTAGCTGAGAATAACCAAGAAATCGCTTTTGTTTCAGGTCCGCTCATTGACGAAATCAATGGTAAAGTTCGCTTAGCTGGCTATAAGCAAGGTCTTGAAAAGAACAACTTATCGTTCAAAGAAGGTCTTGTCTTTGAAGTCAATTACAACTATAAAGATGGGTTTGAGTTAGCCGAGCGTGTGCTCAATTCAGGTGCTACCGCAGCTTATGTGGCAGAAGATGAATTAGCAGCAGGCTTGCTTAATGGCTTGTTTGAAGCGGGTGTCAATGTTCCAGAAGATTTTGAAATCATCACAAGCAATGATTCACCAATCACTTCCTACACACGTCCAAACCTAACAAGTATCAGTCAGCCAGTTTATGATTTAGGGGCTGTTAGTATGCGTATGCTCACTAAAATCATGAACAAAGAAGAGTTAGAAGAAAAAGAAATCATTCTAAACCATGGCGTGACTGTACGTGGAACCACACGTTAAATTTAATCTTAGAGATCTTTCCTTAAAAAAACTCGCGATGCAGTCGCCGAGTATCCGCAAAAAAGTGTCTAATCAGGCACTTTTTTGTCTTTAAATGAAAAAAAACAGAAAATAAGCTATAATAAATAGTATGAAAGTTTTACTATATTTGGAAGCGGAAAATTATTTGAGTAAATCAGGTATTGGGCGTGCGATAAAACACCAAGAACGCGCTTTAAACATGGTAGGACAAGCTTATACCATCAATCCTGAAGATGATTACGATTTGATTCATATTAATACTTACGGTCTAAGGAGTGGTTACCTACTCCATCAGGCTAAAAGGGCTGGGAAAAAGGTGATTGTGCATGGGCATTCGACGGAGGAAGATTTTAGAAACTCTTTCATTGGTTCTAATTTGGTTTCCCCTTTGGTGAAACGCTATTTGCGTCATTTTTACCAAACAGCCGATGCGGTCATCACTCCAACCGAGTATTCTAAATCTTTGATTGCAGGTTATGGGGTTCAAACACCTATTTATGTAGTGTCAAATGGCATTGATTTGTCACGTTATGTGCCAAATCCACAAAAAGAGCAGGCTTTTAGGGATTATTTTAAGCTAAAATCTGATGACAAAGTGGTTATTTGTGCGGGATTGTATTTCATGCGCAAGGGTATTGATGATTTTATCAAGGTCGCTGAGCAGATGCCTGATGTCCGATTTATTTGGTTTGGAGATACAAACAAATGGGTGATTCCGCATAAAGTCAGACGTTTAGTCGAACACGACCACCCTGAAAATGTTACTTTTGCAGGCTACATTAAAGGTGATGTTTTTGAGGGAGCTATGAGTGGTGCGGATGCTTTCTTTTTCCCAAGTCGTGAAGAAACAGAAGGTATCGTGGTCTTAGAGGCTTTGGCTAGTCACCAACGAGTCGTTTTGCGTGATATTCCCGTTTATAAGGGTTGGTTGGATGATAAATCAGCTACCTTTGCCAGCGATGTTCCTGGTTTTGTCAAGGCGCTTAGACAGGTGCTTGCTGATAAAACCTCTACACGTGAGGCAGGTTATCATGTGGCTGAGAGTCGCAGCATTGACAAGGTGGCTCATGAATTAGTGCAGGTTTATGAAAAAGTAATGGAGTGATAACATGAGAGTAGGTCTTTTTACGGATACTTATTTTCCGCAGGTATCAGGAGTTGCAACGAGTATTCGTACCCTAAAAGAAGAGTTAGAAAAAGCAGGGCACGAGGTTTATATTTTTACAACAACCGATAAAGCGGTGAAACGTTACGAAGATCCCACAATTATTCGTTTGCCAAGTGTTCCTTTTGTGTCGTTTACCGACCGTCGCGTGGCTTACCGTGGCTTGATTTCAACCTACAAAATCGCCAAACAATACAAATTGGACATTATTCACACGCAGACCGAATTTAGCGTTGGGATGTTAGGAAAAATGATCGCAGCGGCCTTGCGTATTCCTGCCGTCCATACCTATCACACCCAATACGAAGATTATGTGGGTTATATTGCAAATGGGAAAATCATCAAACCAGGCATGGTCAAATACATCATGCGTGGCTATTTGAATGACTTGGATGGGGTTATTTGCCCATCACGTATTGTTTTAAATCTTTTGGATGACTATCATATCAAAATTCCTAAACGTGTCGTTCCAACAGGCATCCATGTGGCTGAATACGAACGAGATGACATCACCGCTGAAGACACCAATGCTTTACGTGACAAATTAGGGTTGGCTGATGATGACATTATGTTGCTTAGCTTGTCTAGGGTTTCTTACGAGAAAAACATTCAAGCTGTTCTAAAACATTTGCCAGAGGTCTTGTCTGAAAACAAGCACGTCAAATTGGTTATTGCTGGTGATGGGCCTTACTTGAAAGACTTGCAGCAGCAAGCAAAAGAGCTGGGTATTGAGGACGCGGTTATTTTTACAGGTATGGTGCCACATGATGAAACGGTCTTGTATTACAAAACCTGCGATTTTTTCATCTCAGCTTCAACCAGTGAAACCCAAGGTTTGACTTATACAGAAAGTTTGGCGAGCGGAACACCAGTGATTGCACATGGTAATCCTTACTTGGATGACGTGATTGACCACAAGATGTTTGGAACCCTGTTTTACCGTGAGGATGATTTGGCGGACGCTATTTTAGATGCGATTGCAGACACGCCACCGATGAACCCTAAAGCCTATCAAGAAAAGTTGTATGATATTTCAGCTGAGCATTTTGGCAAATCGGTCTATGAATTTTACTTGGATGTCTTGATTTCAGCACGTAACAAGAAAAAAGAAAAAATTTCCATGACCATTCGTCGCAAGGAAAAACGTTCTGTCCATATTGCCCGTTCTGCTAGAGATTTGCCAAGAAGAGTGGCGAAATCAACAGCTAAAACGTCTGTCAAGGTTCTCAAAGCCCCAGGACGCATGATTCAATCTATCCGTGATTTTTTAGATTAGATTCCTTGAAAAATAAAATAATCGTGCTATAATAACTAACGAAGACAAGTTGAACAAAAATCAACCTTTAGAGCGAGTGCCGGCTGGTGAGAAGGGCACAGGGTTGACTGCTTCAATACTACTTCCTTGTTTTTATGCAAACATAAAACGGTAGCTACGATATAGCTGATCTGAGGTTCATGGCATTTTTTGTCGTGGATAAATGAAGGTGGAACCACGTTACGACGTCCTTTTGGGATGTCGTTTTTCTTTTATCCTGAGATGCTTGATAACCTTCTAACACTTGTAACCAATATAAAAGGAGATAGATATGGTTAACATTACTTTTCCAGACGGCGCTGTGCGTGAATTTGAATCTGGCGTGACAACATTTGAAATCGCGCAAAGCATCAGCAATTCATTAGCCAAAAAAGCTTTGGCAGGTAAATTAAACGGTAAATTGATTGACACAACGCGTGCCATTACAGAAGACGGTAGTCTTGAAATCGTGACACCTGATCACGAAGATGCCTTGCCAATCTTGCGTCACTCTGCAGCTCACCTCTTTGCACAAGCTGCACGACGTCTTTTCCCTGATATTCATCTTGGTGTTGGTCCTGCTATCCAAGATGGTTTCTACTACGATACTGATAATGCTGCTGGTCAAATCACTGATGAAGACCTTCCTCGTATCGAAGAAGAAATGAAAAAAATTGTTAAAGAAAACTACCCATGTATTCGTCAAGAAGTGACTAAAGACGAAGCGCGTGAAATCTTCAAAAATGACCCTTACAAACTTGAATTGATTGAAGAACATTCAGAAGATGAAGGTGGTTTGACTATTTATTCACAAGGGGAATTCACAGACCTTTGTCGTGGCCCACACGTCCCAAGTACTGGTCGCATCCAAGTTTTCCACTTGTTGAACGTAGCGGGTGCTTACTGGCGTGGTAACAGTGACAATGCGATGATGCAACGTGTTTATGGTACAGCTTGGTTTGATAAAAAAGATTTGAAAGCTTACCTCAAACAACGTGAAGAAGCCAAAGAACGTGACCACCGTAAACTTGGTAAAGAACTTGACTTGTTCATGATTTCACAAGAAGTTGGTCAAGGGTTGCCATTCTGGTTGCCAGACGGAGCAACTATTCGTCGTACGTTGGAACGCTATATTGTGGATAAAGAAATCGCAGCTGGTTATCAACATGTTTACACACCACCAATTGCTTCTGTTGACCTTTACAAAACATCAGGTCACTGGGACCACTACCGTGAAGACATGTTCCCAACAATGGATATGGGTGATGGCGAATCATTTGTGCTTCGTCCAATGAACTGCCCACACCACATCGAAGTTTACAAACACCACGTGCATTCTTACCGTGAATTGCCAATTCGTATCGCTGAAATTGGTATGATGCACCGTTACGAAAAATCTGGTGCTCTTACTGGTTTGCAACGTGTGCGTGAAATGTCATTGAATGACGGCCATACCTTTGTGACACCTGAACAAATCCAAGACGAATTCAAACGTACCCTCCAATTGATTATTGATGTGTATGAAGATTTCAACTTGATTGATTACCGTTTCCGTTTGTCATACCGTGACCCTAAAGACACTCACAAATACTATGACAACGATGAAATGTGGGAAAATGCTCAAAGCATGTTGAAAGCTGCCATGGACGACATGGGCTTGGATTACTTTGAAGCAGAAGGTGAAGCTGCCTTTTATGGACCAAAACTTGATATCCAAGTGAAAACTGCCCTTGGTAATGAAGAAACCCTTTCAACTATCCAATTGGATTTCCTTCTTCCAGAACGTTTTGACCTTAAATACATCGGTGCTGATGGTGAAGAACACCGTCCAGTCATGATTCACCGTGGGGTTATCTCAACTATGGAACGCTTCACAGCCATCTTGATTGAAAATTACAAAGGGGCTTTCCCAACTTGGCTTGCTCCACACCAAGTGACTGTTATCCCAGTATCTAACGAAGCACATATTGATTACGCTTGGGAAGTAGCTAAAATCTTGCGTGATAAAGGGGTTCGTGCTGACGTGGACGAACGTAACGAAAAAATGCAACTTAAAATCCGTCAAAGCCAAACCAAGAAAATTCCTTACCAATTGATTGTTGGGGATAAAGAAATGGCTGACAAGACTGTCAATGTTCGTCGTTACGGTAGCAAACAAACCCACACAGAAAGTGTTGATGCCTTTGTGGAAAACATTTTGGCAGATATTGCTCGCAAATCTCGTCCAGCTAAATAAGGCATTTGCTCAATGAACCAGAAACACTCGAAAGCTTAGACTTTTGGGTGTTTTCTTTTCCTCAAAATCAGCTAACAAAAAAGACTCCACTTTACGTGGAGCCTATTTGAATAGTTTGAACAGAGTTTTCTACGATATACAGGATAATTACAATAAGTGATATTCGTGGAAGAGTTCTTCGATATAAGTGCCCTTAATCTTCTTGAGGGTTTCTTTAAGAATGACTCTTTCAGCCCAAGGAAGGTCAAGTTCATCCAATGATTTTTGGTCGTTCAAGTAATAGAAGGCGTTTAATAGCATGCGCACGTCAAAGGCAGAAGCGAATACTTCTGGCACACCACGGTCAACATGTAACAAGGTATAAACAGCTTCCATAGCGGTTCGAACAGAGTATTCTGTTGTAAAGACAGTATCTCTTGGGGTTTCGGCGTAATTTCCGATAAAGGCAAGGTTTTTACTGTGTTTTGGAACAACTAATGGACGATCCTTGCTACCACGTGGCATGAAGTAAGTGGTGATGTACGGCATGTGACAGGGAATGGTTGACGCAGCACTGGCAATGTCTTCAATTTGGTCTTCTGGCACACCAATATGGTAAAGCCATTCTTCACAAAGTTCCTTACCGCTACATTCATCAGGACGTTTGGCAATGTAATTACCTTCGCGGTCAGTGTAAAGAGCGTAGAGCCAAACAACAAGTTCATTTTCTTTTTGAACTTGGAAGTGTGGTTGACGGCTGATAGAATAACCTAACAACCAGTTAGAATCCTTGATACTGGTTGGTCCGCTTGTAACGATAGAACCACTGTAAGGGTCCTTATGGTTGATGTTTTCAATGTAAGGAGCCACGCGTTTATCTTTGAAAGTGATTGTCGCAGAAATGGTCCAGTTGCTATCAGGAATGTTTTCACAGAATTTTTCAGGGTGACCGAAGTCGCTATCTTGAGCGGCTAATTTCTTCCAAAGTTCCCAGCTGGCACCAAGTGGATGTTCGACAGGAGCAGGGTGGTCATTGTCACCAAAGGTAGAACTTTCAGTGATCGAACCATTTGTAACAAAGACAAGGTCGTCTTTGCTCAATGAAAGGCTTTCGCGTTCACCATCTTTAACCCATTCAATTTTAGTGGCGATCTTATCATTTCCAGAGCGGTTGACCAAGATGTTGGTAACGGTTGTATTGTATTGGAAATCAACGCCTTTTTCTTTCAAGAAGTGAACAAGAGGCAAAATCAATGATTCGTATTGATTGTATTTGGTAAATCGAAGAGATGAAAGGTTCTTCAATGTCCCAACGTGTTGGATGAAACGCATGAGGTAACGACGCATTTCCATCGCACTTGCCCAAGGTTCAAAGGCAAACATGGTACTCCAATAAAGCCAGAAGTTTGATTCAAAGAATTCATCGCTAAAGACTTGATTGATTTGGACATCGTCTAGTTGGCTTTCGGGTGTCAAAATCAAGTGAATGATTTCTTTAATAGCTTTTTCAGAAAGGGTTAATTGACCATCGTCAGGAATGGCTTTACCACGTTGATGAATGGCACGTGTCTTAGCATAACTAGGGTCTTCTTTGTTTAACCAGTAAAATTCATCCAAAATAGAATGTTCAGGATTGTCTAAAGATGGAATGGAACGGAATAAATCCCAAAGCACTTCAAAGTGAGGTTCCATTTCACGCCCACCACGGATGACATAGCCTAAACGTTCATTTTTAATCCCATCCATGCTACCACCTGGTAGCCCTAATTGTTCAAGGATGTGGATGCGTTCGCCTGGCATTTGTGCATCACGGATAAGGAAAACAGCTGTTGACAAGGCAGCTAGACCTCCACCGACAATGTAAGCCGATTTGTTATCGACATCTTCAGGTTTTTTAGGACGAGCAAAAGCTTCGTAATTACCATTTGAATAATACATACATGTCAACTCCTTATCTAAATTCATTCTCATTAAACCCCATTTTGAGAAAAGAGAACATAGACAAAGTGTGGAAAGTGTATAGATGTTAGACACTTTGGTAGATATGTCTAGTTATAATGGCTCAAGGACACGGCTGATGTGTTGCGCTAATGCTTCAGGATTTTCTTTTAAGCCAGAATCAATCCAGTCTAAAACAAAACCGACCAAAGCGTATTTGTAAAAATTCACACGGTAATCTAGCTCTGTTCCGCTCAAGTTTGGGTGTTTTTCTTGTACGATTGGCTTGATAAAGCGGTAAATGCGGTCATATAAAAAATGCTCCAGATAATTGCGGTTTACAGAATAATAGGTGTTGCAGACAAATTGCCGATTGTCTTGAATGTAATGAAAAATAGCCAAAAGCTCTTCTTGCCAGGTGCCTGAGTTGGCAGCTTGATTTAAAATCGTATCCCCATCCATGATGTAAATACGCTCCAAAAGGTCGTACAAATCATTGAAATGGTAGTAAAAAGTTTGGCGGTTGACATTGAGCTTTTTGACCAATTCGGTAACGGTCACCTTATCAAAGGATTTGTCCTGCATGATGTCTTTTAAGGCCTTGGCAAAGGCACGTTCTGTTAAATTATTCATAATGTCCTTTCTTGATTCGGTCTTCATTGTATCATGATTTGCCTAGAAAAACCTGAAAAAAGAGAAGTCTCTTGCGGTATAGTATAATAAGATGATTAGAAATACGAAAACGCTTTTAAAGAGATGATATGGGCATTTTAGGATAAAGAGAAAAAGATTGAGGAGGTTGGTCATGGTAAGGGTTTATGTGGCAGATGATGAGAAGAATATTCGGGACTTGATTGCTTCTTTTTTGTGTGAA
Organism: Streptococcus alactolyticus; assembly: GCF_012277075.1. Taxonomy (GTDB): domain Bacteria; phylum Bacillota; class Bacilli; order Lactobacillales; family Streptococcaceae; genus Streptococcus; species Streptococcus alactolyticus. The sequence continues at coordinate 135,747 of NZ_JAAXMT010000003.1, forward strand.
CAAAGTTTAGAGGTAGAGGTGTTTGAAACAGGGGACCAGTTGTTTTTGCGCTTTTTGGAGGAAGAAGCGGATGTAATTATTTTGGATGTGATGATGCCAGGCACCAGTGGCATAGACATTGCTGCTCGTATTCGAAAACAATCAGATGTTCCGATTATCTTGTTGACGGCGCGTGATGGGGACGAGGGCTTTTTGCAGGGCTTTCAGCAGGGGCAGATGATTATTTTACCAAACCGTTTTCCCCTTTGAAATTAAGCTTGCGGGTGAAGGCGATTTTGAGCCGTCATGCCACGAGTTCTAAAAAAAGCGACGCGGATGTGATTGCCTACGAAGGCTTGACCTTGTCAGAAAAAGAACGGCTTGTCCTTTACAAGAAAGTCCCATTGAAACTGACCAATACAGAATTTGAGTTGTTGAAAATGCTCCTCAAACATCAAGAGGAGGCCATTTCTCGCCAAGACCTGCTCCAGCAGATTTGGGGTCATGAGGAAGATGTGGAAACGCGTGTGACATATGACACCATCAAACGCTTGCGAAAAAAATTGAGGGAGGTTGACAGCCATGTCCTTATTGAAACGGTTTGGAGTTACGGCTTCAAACTCACCAAGAAATAAGAAGAGTCAGCTAAGGGCAGACGATTTTGGCAGCGACAGGTGCGTTTTCGCACAACTTTGTTTGTGCAACCTCTAGCCATTCTCATGCTGTCATTTATCATGATTTTGCTGGTTTTTAACACGCTTTTGCGTATTTTTATCGCTGAGCAAGCCATTACGGCAATGCAAATGCAGTACGCACTCTGGATGCCTATCATTCAGGGGAAAAATCACCTCAGAAAACCACGGGCAATATCTTTGAAACCACTTATGTAATCATAGATGACCAATTTAACATTCAGTACATTTCGGCTTCTTTGTACGATTTATCAGAAAAGACGATTTCCAAAAAAGTGGTCGATGATTTTATCAATCACCCCAAGGCAGATTGGTCCTATCGGGAGTCGTCCAATTATTTTCTAACGCAATTGCACCAATTTCGAAAAGTCAGGGTAGATGGCGCCAGCTACATGGTCAAGATGAAAAGTTATTCTGGGCAATTAGAGGGAAATTATATTGCCAAAAGTGACGCTCAATCGTCTAAATATTATGTGTTTGTATTTGCTAATGTTACTTCCATCGAAGAATTTGAATCCTACGTTAACATCTTGTTGTTGGTGGTCATGGTGATTGTGGGCTTGGTAGCTAGCCTTAGCATTTATGTGACCTCACGAAAATTGGACCGCAATTTTAGCAATCTCAAATCTTATATTTTACGCCTTGGTAATCGGGAAAAAATGGAGGACGACCCATATTTTGCCTACCATGAATTTAACGAGGTCCGCGAAACAGTGAACCACATGAGTGATTTGATTGACGCCTACCAACGCAACCAGCAGCTCTTCTTTCAAAATTCCTCTCATGAATTGCGGACGCCTCTCATGTCTATTTAAGGTTATGCTGAAGGGATTCGCGAGGGGATTATCCCCAATACGCAAGAAGCAGCTGGTATTATTGTTGATGAGAGTGATAAAATGGCTCATTTGGTTGAGGATATGCTGACCCTATCCAAGATGGAATCTATTCAAACCCAGTTGCATCTGGAGCCTGTAAACATCACAGATTTGCTTTATGACGTGACTTGGCGATTAAAAGCGGCCGCAGATGAGCGTGGCCTTGTCTTTGTGCACCACTTTAGTTCTGAAGAAGTCATGATAGAGGGTGATGAGAAGCTATTGGAACGCGCTGTTTCAAATATTGTGTCCAATGCTATCCGTTATGACAACAAGTACCTGACTATTTCAGTTGAGCAGCTGGAAACGGGTGTTCGTATCGAGCTGGCAAATGACGGTGAACCCATTGCTGCAGATGACCTTGAGCATCTTTTTGAACGCTTTTACAAGGGCAAATCAGGGCCATTTGGGCTCGGTTTAGCCATCACTAAAGAAATCATCGAACGTCATCAAGGCACGATAAGAGCCACTTCTAACGAGGAGAAAATCTGCTTTATCATTGATTTGCCAAATACCCAAAAGCATCTATGAGTTTTCATGGGTGCTTTTATCGTCGCAAATGCCAAAAAACTTGCTACAATTTTGCCGCAACTTTTCAAGACTTTGACCAAGATTTCTAAAAGAGCCTTAGGTTATAATAGAACCATACGGCAACGGTGTTCTTGTTAAAAGAATACCACGTAGAAATCGAATAGAACGCGAGGAGATATGATGACACAAGTTGGCAAACAACGACAATACATTCAAATCTTAACAGGTATCGGAGTGGTGATTTCGATTGCCTTGTTCATTTTCTTTCAGCAACACCAAAGTTACTTTCAGGTGGGCGGCGCTTTCCAACAATACCTCGGTCAAATGGGCTTACTAGCACCCATTATTTTTATCCTAGCACAAATGGTTCAGGTGGTTTACCCTATTATTCCTGGGGGCATGACTAGCGTCATTGGTTACATTGCGTTTGGTCCAGTTTGGGGCTTTGTCTATAACCTCACAGGTATCTTTTTAGGGTCCCTCATGGCTTTTGCCTTGGCAAGACGTTACGGGGAAAATTTTGCCAGAGCCTTTGTTTCAGAAGAAACGTATAACAAATACATTGGTTACTTGGATAAAAACGATGGTAAATTTTATGAGAAATTTCTAGGTATTGCCTTTGCTCTCCCTGGTTTTCCAGATGATTTTTTGTGCATGGTTTCAGGTTTATCCCAAATGACCTTTAAGCGATTTACCTTGATTTTCTTGCTGACAAAGCCAGTTACCTTGTACCTATATACCACCGTTGCTTACCAAGGCTTTGGCTACTTGCTTGCCTTGTTGCGTTAATAAAAAAGCTTATTCAAATGAATAAGCTTTTTTGATAGGTTTTTATTCGGCAGCTTTTTCCCATTTTTTGGCTAGTCGTCTTGAGAAAGTTGAAATCGAAAAGTTGATAACAAAGTAAATCGCTGTGATAAACGCATACAAGGTAAAGACTTGACTAGGTTCAAAATAGCGTCCCATCAAGATTTGGCTTTTCCCAAATAATTCTTGAATGGCGATAACCGAATACAACAATGACGTGTCTTTGATGACCGTTACAAACTGTGAGATGATAGCTGGTAGCATTTTGCGGAAGGCTTGAGGGAAAATGATGTAAACAAAGATTTGGAAAGAAGTCATTCCTTGTGACAAGCCAGCCTCGGTTTGCCCTTTATCGACCCCATTTAGCCCACCACGGATGATTTCAGCTAAAGCCGCAGAGGTAAAGACGGTAAATGCCGTAATCCCAGCTGGAGTGGATTTCATTTGGAAAACCAAGAAAATGATGAAAATCCAAAGCAAGTTAGGAACGTTACGGACAAATTCGATGTAAATGCTTGAAATGATGCGAAGAACAGGATTTTTTCCATTACGCATCACGGCTAAAACTGTTCCAATAAGCGTTGATAAAACAATGGAAATAAATGAAATATAAAGCGTTAGCTGTAATCCTTGGAGGATAAAGCTAATATTCGTCGGTGTTAATACTGACATTTAGATTCCTCCTAAAGTGAATATGAGCGTTTGTTCTTTTCTTCTCGACGGCGTGCCCAAGTTGCAAGTGGGAAACACATGATGAAGTAAAGAACCGCCGCTCCAGCAAAGGCAGGAACGTAGTTAGTTGTTTCATAGGCCCAAGCTTTGGCTGTGAACATGATGTCTGCCCCAGAAATGATGGCAACCGTTGACGTATTTTTGATAAGGTTTACCACTTGGTTAGTCAACGGTGGTAAAATCGTTCGCACCGCTTGTGGCAAAATGATGAGGCTCATGGTTTGATTGTAGCTAAAACCTTGTGATAGGGCAGCTTCTGTTTGCCCTTTTGGCACGGCTTCAATCCCAGAACGGATAACCTCAGCGATATAAGCCCCGTGGTAAATGCCCACACACAAAACCGCTGTGAAAAAGGTTGAAATCATGATAGCCCCATTTGAGATAATGGCAAGTCCATAATACACAAACACGAATTGGACCAGCAGTGGGGTATTTTGGAAAATCTCAACATAAACCCGTGCAATCCCTTTTAAGACCTTGCTTTTAGACGAAGACATGGCACCAAAAACGACGCCCAGCAAAAAGGCTAAAATCAAGGCATAGGCTGACATACTCAAAGTATATAGAAACCCTTTTGCAAATTCACCGAAATTGGCAAAGAAATCTGCCCAACGTGAGAGCGCAAAAGGACTAGACGTTAATAAAAACATACGTTTCTCCTTTCTTAATTCTTGCTCGGTGTTGCAGGTGTTAGATGATATTTGTCATATAATTTTTGCAACTCTCCGTCAGCTTTCCATTCTGAAAGCAAGGTGTTGATATCGTTAATCAAGCCTTGGTTGGCTTTGGTCGCCGCGATACCATATTCTTGGACGTTAAATCCTTGGCTAAGGATTTTGGTTTTCTTGCTGACGTAACCACTCAAGATAGACTTATCCACAGAAAAAGCGTTGATGCGGTTAGCATAAAGCGAAATAGCCAACTCAGGATAAGAACCCAATTGCACAAATTTAAATTTGAGATGGTGGGCTTTGCCGAATTCTTCAATAGCTGCTTTGGTTGTTGAACCTTGTGCCACCCCAATAGTCAAGCCATTTAAATCGTCAATGGTTTTATAGCCTTTTGAACGGTCAACAAGGAAGCCAATCTCATCGTAGTAGTAAGGCTCTGAAATGGCATAAGATGCTTGACGTTCTTTGGTAATAGTATAAGTCGCAATCAAAATATCAATTTGCCCATTGTCCAAAAGGGCTTCACGCGTTTGAGCTGTTACGGGTGTGAATTCTACTTTCACGCCTAATTGTTTAGCGATTTTTTTCCCTAAATCAATTTCGAGCCCTTCGTATTGGCCAGCCTCGGCAGAATAATAACCAAAGTTTGGCACGTCTTGTTTGACCCCAACTTTTAACACGCCTGCTTTTTGGATTTTTTGAATGGCTTCTAAACTGCTATCGTCTGCTCTGACCTTACTTGAAAACAGGGTCAAGCTGATCAGTGCCACAACAGCGACAACTAGCATTCTGGTTAATTTCTTCATATCAGTGAACTCCTTTATTCTTGGGCAACATTGTCGCTGGTATGATTGATGACTTTACTTAAGAATTGTTTGGCGCGAGGCTCAGTTGGGTTGTCAAAGAAGCCTTTGACGTCTGTGGTATCCACTAGAATTTTACCTTCTGCCATGAAGATGATGCGGTCCGCCACTTCGCGCGCAAAGCCCATTTCGTGGGTTACGACAATCATGTTCATGCCTTCTTTGGCAAGGTTTTGCATAACGGCAAGCACGTCCCCAATCGTTTCAGGGTCAAGGGCTGAAGTCGGTTCGTCAAATAAGAGCAATTCAGGCTGCATGGCTAATCCACGAGCGATAGCCACACGTTGTTTTTGCCCACCAGAAAGCATCCCTGGGTAAGAATCTTTGCGGTCCCACATATTCACATAAGTCAAATATTTTTGAGCGATTTCTTCAGCTTCTTGTTTTGATTTTCCAAGAACTTTCATAGGAGCCAAAGTAACATTTTCTAACACGGTTTTGTGAGGGTAGAGGTTGAAGTGTTGAAAGACCATGCCGACTTCTTTGCGGAGTTGCACAAGGTCTTTGGCAGACGCATTTACCAATTTATGCCCGTTGACTTTTAAGCTACCTGTTTCGATAGATTCCAAGGCGTTCATGGTACGAATGAGGGTTGACTTCCCAGAACCAGACGGTCCTAAAAGCACCACGACTTGTCCTTTCTCGATTTCTAGGTTAATATTTCTAAGCGCATGGTAATCACCATAGTATTTTTCAACGTTTTTAAATTCAATAAGTGCCACGAGTATCTCCTTTTTAAGATAGAAATAGTTAGATGTAAGCATATCTAACATAAGGGGTAAGTTAATGATATCATAGAGGGTCTTAATTGTCAATTATTTTCAGAAAATTTAAACAATGTGTAACAATAGATATGGTGTTATCGTCAAAAAAGAGGCAAGTAAGCAAACAAGGTGATCAATATTTCCAATTGAATTCGAAATTTGTTATAATCAAGGGTAGCAGTTAGGACAATCGCTTACCGATTGTGGTGTGAGAATTTTTGAATTGTTGAAGAATGAAGAGGTGGCATATGAAAAAAATTCTTATTATTGATGATGAAAAACCGATTTCGGATATTATTAAATTTAATTTGAACAAGGAAGGTTATGAAACCATCACGGCTTTTGATGGTCGTGAAGCCTTGAAGAAATTTGAGGAAGAATCGCCTGATTTGATTATTTTGGACTTGATGTTGCCAGAATTAGACGGGCTTGAAGTGGCTAAGGAAGTTCGTAAAACGAGCCACATTCCGATTATCATGCTATCGGCTAAAGATAGTGAGTTTGATAAGGTTATTGGTTTGGAAATTGGGGCCGATGATTATGTGACTAAACCATTTTCAAATCGTGAGTTGTTGGCGCGTGTGAAGGCTCACTTGCGACGCACGGAAAACATTGAAAGTGCCGTGGCTGAGGAAAATGCCTCAACAACTGGTTCTGAAATTGTGATTGGGGATTTGGAGATTTTGCCAGATGCTTTTGTTGCTCAAAAACGTGGGGAAGATATCGAATTGACCCACCGTGAATTTGAATTATTGCATCATTTGGCAACCCACATGGGACAAGTGATGACGCGTGAATATTTGTTGGAAACGGTTTGGGGCTATGATTACTTCGGCGATGTTCGTACTGTTGACGTGACGATTCGTCGCTTGCGTGAAAAAATCGAAGACACGCCTAGCCGACCTGAATACATTTTGACCCGACGTGGTGTTGGTTATTACATGAAATCTTATGAATAAGGTAATGTTAGATTATTTTGAGCAAACGCTCCTCTTCCTTTTAGCTTTTGTAGCGGTTTATTTTGTGTATTTGGCGATTCGTGATTACCGCACGTCTCTTAATATCAGGCGTTTAAGCGGTAAGGTGCGAGAGCTGATTACAGGACAATATTCCGAAGACATTGTTATCAAAAAAGATAGAGATTTAGCAGAATTAGCAGCGCAATTAAATGATTTGTCAACCGTCTTTCGCTTAGCCCAAGAAAATTTAGCCCAAGAAAAAAATCGTTTAGCCAGCATCTTGTCTTACATGACCGATGGGGTGCTTGCTACGGACCGTGCGGGCAATATCACCATGATTAACCAAACGGCGCAGCAGCAGCTGAATTTGGAGCGCGTGGAGGCTTTGAAACTTAATATCATTGATATTTTAGGGTCGGACAGTCATTACACTTATCATGATTTGGTGTCAAAGACGCCTGAGATTGTTTTAAACCGTCGGGACGAAACGGGTGAATTTATCACCTTGCGTATTAGGTTTGCCTTAAATCGCTATGATAGTGGCTTTATTTCAGGGCTTATTGCCGTTTTGCACGACACAACTGAGCAGGAAAAAGAAGACAGGGAGCGTCGCCTCTTTGTTTCCAATGTCAGTCACGAGTTGCGGACGCCCTTGACCTCTGTCAAATCGTATCTGGAAGCTTTGGACGAGGGAGCGCTGAAAGAAGATATTGCCCCTAGCTTTATCAAAGTGTCTTTGGATGAAACTAATCGCATGATTCGCATGATTTCGGACTTGCTCAACCTATCGCGGATTGATAATCAGACGGTTCGTCTGGAAGTAGAAGTGACCAATTTTACAGCTTTTATGACCTCGATTTTGAACCGTTTTGACCAAATCAAAAACCAAGATACCATTAGTGGCAAGTATTACGAGATTGTGCGTGATTACCCTATCAAGCCCATTTGGCTGGAAATTGACCCAGATAAAATGACGCAAGTCTTGGATAACATTTTAAACAATGCTATCAAGTATTCGCCAGATGGTGGCAAAATTACGGTGAAAATGCGGACGACAGAAACCCAGTTAATCATTTCCATTTCTGATGAGGGGCTTGGGATTCCGAAAAAAGATTTGCCGCTTATCTTTGACCGTTTCTACCGTGTGGATAAGGCAAGAAGCCGTGCCCAAGGTGGTTCAGGGCTTGGTTTAGCTATTGCCAAGGAAATTGTCAAACAACACAAGGGCTTTATTTGGGCACAAAGTACATATGGAAAGGGCTCAACCTTTACGATTGTACTTCCATATGAAAAAGATTCTGAAGTTTATGATGAATGGGAGGACGATGAAGAATAGATGTCAGACAGTAGTTTTAAATATAGTATTTTAGCTTCTGGTTCAACAGGAAATTCCTTTTATGTCGAAACGCCTAAAAAGCGTTTTTTAATCGATGCGGGGTTGACAGGTAAGAAAATCACGAGTTTGCTGGCTGAAATTGACCGTAAGCCAGAGGATTTGGATGCTATCTTTATCACTCACGAGCACTCTGACCATATTAAGGGTGTTGGGGTTCTAGCGCGTCGCTATCACCTTGACATCTATGCCAATGAAAAAACGTGGGAAACCATTGATAGCCGCCAAATGATTGGGAAATTGGACAATGTGCAAAAGCACGTTTTTGAACGTGGCAAACTCATGACCTTTGGTGACATTGATATCGAAAGTTTTGGGGTTAGTCATGACGCTGTGGACCCTCAATTTTACCGTTTGATGAAGGATGATAAGTCTTTTGTCTTGTTGACAGATACGGGTTATGTGAGTGACCGCATGGCTGGTATGATTGAAAATGCCGATGGTTATCTCATTGAAGCCAATCACGATGTGGATATTTTGCGTTCAGGAGCCTATCCTTGGAGTTTGAAACAACGCATTTTGTCTGACAAGGGACACTTGTCCAATGAGGACGGTGCCCAAACCATGATTCGCACCATTGGTAACCGCACGAAAAAGATTTACCTAGGGCATTTGAGCAAGGAAAATAATATTAAAGAATTGGCGCACATGACCATGGAAAATAATCTCATGCAGGCTGATTTTGGGGTAGGAAATGACATGACGGTCCATGATACTTCACCAGATGAAGCGACGCCATTAACAATTCTTTAAACAAAGCAAAGCTAGGTCAACCGCCTTTTGGTTGCTAGCTTTTTTAGATTGTGGAGATATTTCAAGCGAAATTGCGATTGGCTCAACATTTTTCACGACTTTTTGGTATAATAAAAAGGTCTATAACACTGTTTGTTAAGATGTGTGACAGGCAGCTTTTGTTGATGTCGGCGTTGCTAGGTCTATGTTGAAGGGAGATTTGTTGTGCAAGCTTTAAATGAAAAACTGAAGCAAGAATTTGGAATCGATTTCAAGGATAAGACGTTGTTGGAAACAGCCTTTACCCACACTTCTTATGCCAATGAACATCGTCTCCTAAACATTTCACATAATGAGCGCTTGGAATTTTTAGGAGACGCCGTTCTTCAATTATTGATTTCACAATACTTATTTAAAAAATACCCTAAAAAACCCGAAGGGGATTTGTCAAAAATGCGTTCCATGATTGTTCGTGAGGAATCATTGGCTGGTTTTTCACGTTATTGTGGTTTTGATGCCTACATCAAATTAGGCAATGGCGAAGAAAAATCAGGCGGTCGCCACCGTGACACGATTTTAGGGGATTTGTTTGAAGCCTTTCTTGGTGCTTTATTGATGGACCAAGGTGTTGAGGCGGTCAATGCCTTTTTGAACAAGGTCATGATTCCCCAAGTCGAAAAGGGTAATTTTGAACGTGTCAAAGACTACAAAACCACTCTTCAAGAATTGCTGCAAGGGCAAGGTGATGTGAGCATTGATTACCGTGTGTCTAATGAATCAGGTCCTGCCCATGCCAAGGTCTTTGAAGTGACGGTATTTGTTAATGATGAAGCCAAAAGCAAAGGTATTGGTAAGTCGAAAAAATTAGCGGAACAAGATGCCGCCAAAAATGCTTTAGACGCGTTGCAATAACTGTTTTGAAAGGAATTACGAAGGGCAATGCTCACCTATTGCAAGTGTTGAGCTGACTGTTTGAAGAGTCGTTCATGCTTTCTTAGGTGTGTTTGCCTTTTTTGTTTGATTATGCACTTAAAAGAAATCGAGATGCAAGGGTTCAAATCTTTTGCAGATAAAACGCTGGTCAACTTTGACAAAGGGGTGACGGCGATTGTCGGACCTAATGGGTCTGGAAAATCCAATATCACCGAAAGTCTGCGTTGGGCGCTAGGAGAATCCTCTGCCAAAAGCTTGCGCGGTGGCAAGATGCCAGATGTCATTTTTGCAGGTACAGAAACACGTAAAGCCCTCAATTACGCTCAGGTAACCGTGGTGCTGGATAATTCAGATGGTTTTATCCCACAAGCTAAGGAAACCATTCGCATTGAGCGTCGGATTTACCGTAGTGGCGATAGTGAGTATTTGATTGACGGGCGCAAGGTTCGTTTGCGTGATATTCACGATTTGTTCATGGATACGGGCTTGGGTCGGGATTCTTTTTCAATCATTTCCCAAGGGCGTGTGGAGGAGATTTTCAATAGTAAACCCGAAGAACGTCGGGCTATTTTTGAAGAGGCTGCGGGTGTGTTGAAATACAAGACACGTAAGAAAGAAACGCAGACCAAACTCAATCAAACGCAAGACAATCTAGACCGCTTGGAAGATATTATTTATGAATTGGACACGCAAATCGTGCCTTTAGAAAGACAAGCTCAGGTTGCCCAGCAGTTTCTGGTTTTTGAAGAGGAACGAAAGCAACTGCAGTTGAGTATTTTGGTTGAGGATATTCAAACAGATCAAGCTCAGTTGGAGCAGTTGAAGAGTTCTCTGGCGACTGTGCAGACAGATTTGTCGGCTTTTTATGCTCAGCAAGAGCATTTGGAAAAGAAAAATCATGCCTTAAAAGACAAACGTCGCCAGTTGTCTGAAGCCATTTCCAAGGGGCAAGATGACTTGATGCTTGTCACGAAAACTTTAGCTGATGTCGCTCATCAGATGGATTTGATTACCCTCGAATCCAGCCAAAAAGAAGAGAAAAAACAAGCCACAAGTAGCCAATTACAGGAATTGAAAGCTACGCAAAGCCAATTGCAAGAAGAAGTGACACAAAAGAAAGAACACTTAAAGCAATTAAATGAGCAATTGAGCACTACGCGTTCGCAAATCAAGCACTTGGAAGCAGAGTTGCAGCAATTTTCATCGGACCCAGACCAAGTGATTGAGCATTTGCGTGAAGAATTTGTCGGCTTGATGCAAAAAGAGGCAGAGTTATCCAACCGATTGACCGCGACCTTGGCGGACATGGATAATCAAAAACAATTATCGGCATCCAAGTCCGAAGAACTCTCAAAAACGCAGGCTAATTTAGCAAGCTTGCAAGAAGAAGCTAAGGCTGCTTTGGCGCATTTTGAAGCCTCTCGTCAAGACGTTAAGGACTTGCTAGATACTTATCAAAAGGTACAGCAAGAAACCAATCAGCTTGAAAAAGACTACCACAGCCAACAAGACAAACTCTTTGACCAATTGGATGTGATCAAGTCCAAAGAAGCCAGACAGGCCAGCTTAGCCTCTATTTTGAAAAATCACAGCCAGTTTTACACTGGTGTTAAGGCTGTTTTGCAAGCTTCAGCTCAGCTAGGTGGCATTATTGGTGCGGTGAGTGAGCACTTGACCTTTGACAAACATTACCAGACGGCACTTGAAATTGCCCTTGGAGGAGCAAGCCAGCACGTCATTGTAGAAGATGAGGCATCTGCGAAACGTTCCATTGATTTTCTGAAGAAAAAACGTCAAGGGCGGGCAACTTTCTTACCAC
>NZ_JAAXMT010000004.1 GCF_012277075.1 Streptococcus alactolyticus
AGGTGGCATTATTGGTGCGGTGAGTGAGCACTTGACCTTTGACAAACATTACCAGACGGCACTTGAAATTGCCCTTGGAGGAGCAAGCCAGCACGTCATTGTAGAAGATGAGGCATCTGCGAAACGTTCCATTGATTTTCTGAAGAAAAAACGTCAAGGGCGGGCAACTTTCTTACCACTCACAACCATTAAGCCAAGACACCTATCTGCTCAAAACCGTTCACTACTAAAAGGTAGTCAAGGCTTTTTAGGTGTAGCCAGCGACTTGGTTGCTGTGGAGTCACGTCTAGATACCATTTTCCAGAATTTACTGGGAACGACGGCTATTTTTGATACAGTAGACCACGCCAATCAAGCAGCCCGCCGTTTGCATTATCAGGTGCGTTTGGTAACCCTAGATGGAACCGAAATCCGTCCAGGCGGTTCTTTTTCAGGTGGTGCCAATCGTCAAAATAACACGATGTTCATCAAGCCTGAATTGGATTACCTTGTGGTTGAATTGGGAGAATTGCGAAGCTTGCAGTTGCAACAAGAAAAGCAGGTTCAATCCTTGCAAGAACGCTTGAAAGCTCAACAAGAACGCCTGAAACAATTAAAAGCAGACAGCGAACAGACACGATTTGCAGAGCAAAAGGCAGAGCTGGAATACCAGCAATTGGCAGAACGTTTGACTGATGTTAAGCAACTTTACCAACGTTTGCAAGCCTCAGAAGGTGCGCAAGACGATGTGGCCTTGCAGGAACAAAAAGCCAAACTGGAAGCTGATTTGCAGGCTATTGCTGAACGTAAAGAAGCCTTGAACCTTGAAATTGAGCAGATTAAAGAAAACAAGCAAGCCACCACGCAAAAAGTAGCCAGCCTGCGTCAGCAATTGTCACAGGAAACCTTAACAGAGCGTGATTTATTGAGTGAGCGAAAATTTGAGTCTGCCAATAAAACTCGCCTCGAAGTGACTTTGGTTGAAAAGAAAGAAGAAATTGAGCGCTTGGAGCAATTTTTGGCAACGACCAAAGACGACAATCAGTTGGAACGCTTGCCTATTTTGCAAAAGCAACAAGAAGCTGCTCAGGCCAAAAAATCAGAGCTTGACAAACAACTGGTTAGCCAACGCTTCGAATTGGAAGACTGCGAGGCACAGCTGGAAGAATTGGCTAATTTGATGACGCGTGAAAATCAGAAAAACGAGGATTTGATTCGTCAGCAAGCTAGCCTAGAAGCTCAAATCAGCCAAGTATCTAGCCGCCTGCGTCAATTTGCTCAAGACTTATCTGAGGATTACCAATTTACCTTGGAGGACGCCAAACAAGCCAGCCAAGCCATTGAGGACATGCCACGTGCTCGCCAATGCTTGCAAGATTTGCATCGTCAAATCAAGGCTTTGGGGCCTGTCAATCTGGATTCTATTGAGCAATATCAAGGAGTCAAGGAACGTCTGACCTTCCTAAACACGCAAAAAGACGACTTGATTCATTCCAAAGATTTGCTTTTGGGAACCATCAACGATATGGATGACGAAGTGAAAACGCGTTTCCAAACAACTTTCAATGCCATTCGTGAGTCCTTCAAACTAACCTTCCGCCAAATGTTTGGTGGTGGTTCGGCTGAATTGTCTTTGACGGATGACAATGTGTTGACCGCTGGGGTTGAGATTTCAGTGCAACCACCCGGCAAAAAAATCCAATCTTTGAATTTGATGTCAGGGGGAGAAAAAGCCCTGTCTGCTTTGGCTCTGCTCTTTTCAATCATCCGCATCAAGACCATTCCGTTTGTGATTTTGGATGAGGTAGAGGCTGCCTTGGACGAAGCCAATGTCAAACGTTTCGGGGATTACCTAAACCGTTTTGACCAATCCAGCCAATTCATCGTGGTAACCCACCGTAAGGGAACCATGGCTGCCGCAGATAGCATTTACGGCGTTACCATGCAAGAATCAGGCATTTCCCGCATCGTTTCGGTCAAATTAAAAGAGGCTGAAAACCTTGTGGACTAGCCTTTACAAAGAGAATAGAATGAATCCCAGCTGCTAACAGTTGGGGTTTTTAGGTCAATAGGGGTGTTAGATGTAAAAGTTTTAAAAGAATGCTGTATTCACAAGAAAATTAGAGTGTTTTTTGATAAAATAGGCTTATACGATTCTTTAGGAGTGTAATAATGATAAAGTTAGTAGCAACAGATATGGACGGTACGTTTTTAAACCGACAAGGTTCTTTTGATAAGGTAAGGTTGTGTGCTGTTTTAGATGATTTTGCTCAAAAAGGGATTTTATTTGCGGCAGCCAGTGGTCGTCCACTTTTGGCTTTGGAAAAAATGTTTGCGGATTACCATCATCAGATGGCTTTCATCGCTGAAAATGGTACCTTGGTCAAGGCTGATGGTTCTATTATCTTTGAATCAGGCCTCAGCAAGCCAGCTTATTTGGACATCATTGATACTTTATTGGAAAATCCCTACCTGTCAGGCTACGATTTTTTGTTATCAGGCGAAAAAGGAGCGTATTTGCACCAAAAAGCGAGCGATGAATACGCTCACTTCATTAGCCACTATTATGAAAATGTTCAACGTGTGCCAAATCTAGCACACATAGAAGATGCTATTTTGAAAGTAACGGCGAATTTTTCAGGTGATACGGTGCGTCAAGGTGAGGCTTGGTTTAATCAACGAGTGGATTTTGCGCGAGCTGTTACCACAGGGTTTAAATCGGTGGATATCATAGATAGTCGTGTCAACAAACGCACGGGTCTGGAAGCCCTTTGCCAAGCTTTTGAGATTGATAGCAGTGAAGTGCTTGCCTTTGGAGATAACCTCAACGATTTTGAAATGATGGGATTTGCTGGCACAGCCATCGCCACACAAAATGCCCGCCCAGAAATCAAAAACATCTCGGATGAAGTCATCGGAGATTGTGATGAAGAGGTTGTCATGACTTACATGGAAAGGTTGGCTAAACCATGACAGAGATAAAATTATTGGCTTTGGACTTGGATGGCACGCTTTTTGACAGTCAAAAGGTGGTGTCAGAGGAAAATAAACAAGCCTTGCGTGCAGCACGTGACAAGGGGGTAAAAGTTGTCATCACAACAGGTCGCCCCTTAAAAGCTGTTGAGGATTTGTTGGACGAATTGGATTTAATATCAGATGAGGATTACATCATCACCTTCAACGGCGGTTTGGTGCAAAAAACCAATGGGAAGATTTTGGATAAAAGCCAACTGACACGCGAGCAATTGCGGCGTTTGCATGGGGCCTTGGAACCTCTAGGTTTGCCTTTTGACGTGCTTAGTGATGGCATCGTGTACAGTCTTCCTAGTCAGGGCAATCATTCTCATTACCCGCAGGCCAACCCAAAACTTACCTTTGTGGAGTTAGATAGTTTTGATGAGATTCCAAAAGATGTTATTTACAACAAGGTGGTCAGCGTGACCGATCCTGAATTTTTGGATAAGCAAATTTTGCAGCTGCCAAAAGACTTGTATGAGGCATTTGAAATCTTTAAATCACGTGAGATTATTTTGGAAATGATGCCAAAAGGCGTTCACAAAGCAGCGGGCTTGCAGCAATTGATTGATCATCTAGGCTTCTTGCCTGAACAAGTGATGGCTATGGGGGATGAGGAAAATGATCTTTCCATGCTTAAATGGGCTGGCCTAGGTGTTGCCATGGCTAATGCTGTTCCTAAAGTCAAAGCCATCGCAAACCACACAACCACCCGCACCAATGAAGAATCAGGTGTTGCAGAAACTATCGAAGAATACATTTTAAAGGCGTAAATAGAAAGGAAGCGATAGGGCATCGGCTCTGTTGCCTTTGGTAATAGAATATGGGATTATTTGACCGTTTATTTAGAAATCGACGAAAAGACGAGGAAGTTGAAGACAAGCAGGTTGAGGAAACTGTTGTGGAAACCGAGGAGGTGACTGACACCCCTGAGGAAGGAAAAACAGAAGAAACAAGCACAGAAGCCTCTGACCTCACCTCAACAACAGAAGACACACAAGACGAAGCAGTGGAAGAAACAGAAGAAACGGATTCTACCCCAGCTGAAACTATCTTAGAAACTGTTGAAATCACGGAAGATGAGGATAATTCAGCAGATTTTGAGGAAACTGTGGAAACCCTTGCGGAAAACGAAGAAATGGTTTCAGAACCTTCTGAGGAACTTTCAGAAACAAAAGAAGTCATTTCTGAATCAACTGAAGAAGTTGCTGAAAAGATGACTTCTGACTTATCAGAAGATCTTTCTGAAAATGCAGCAGAAGCTGACCCGCATTTTTCAAATGTCATGGCGGATTATTACGCTAAAAAAGCTGCAGCTAAGGAAGCCTTGGAACGTGGCGAAAGCATCTCATTTGAGCCAATCAGCACACGTCAAGAAGAGCCAGAAGCAGAACCTGAAGTGGTGGCAGAGCCTGTTGAAACGGAAGAAGAAAAATACAACCGCAGCCTTAAGAAAACCCGTACTGGTTTCAGCGCGCGTTTGAATGCCTTTCTGGCCAATTTCCGCCGAGTGGACGAGGAATTCTTTGAAGAATTGGAAGAAATGCTGATTTTGTCTGACGTGGGTGTCAATGTGGCAACCCAGCTTACGGAAGAGTTGCGTTATGAGGCAAAATTGGAAAATGCCAAGAAAGCTGATGATTTAAAACGTGTCATCATTGAAAAATTGGTTGATATTTACGAAAAAGATGGCGTCTTTAATGAAAAAATCAATTTCCAAGACGGTTTGACCGTTATGCTCTTTGTCGGTGTTAATGGTGTCGGAAAGACCACTTCTATCGGGAAATTAGCTTATAAATACAAGCAAGAAGGCAAAAAAGTCATGCTGGTTGCCGCGGATACGTTCCGTGCAGGTGCGGTGGCTCAGTTGGTTGAGTGGGGACATCGAGTGGACGTGCCAGTTATCACAGGACCTGAAAAAGCTGACCCAGCTTCAGTCGTCTTTGACGGTATGGAAAAAGCTGTCGCTGAAAACGTTGATATTCTTATGATTGACACGGCAGGACGTCTGCAAAACAAAGACAACCTCATGGCTGAGCTTGAAAAAATAGGGCGTATTATCAAGCGTGTGCTTCCTGATGCGCCGCATGAAACCTTGTTGGCTCTTGATGCCTCAACAGGTCCAAATGCTCTCAGCCAAGCCAAAGAATTTTCAAAATTCACACCTTTGACGGGGCTTATCCTTACCATTATTGACGGAACAGCCAAGTGTGTTGTTGTTCTTGCCATTCGTCAAGAATTAGAAATTCCTGTTAAACTCATTGGTTTTGGTGAAAAACTCGATGACATCGGTGAATTTGATTCAGAAGACTTCATGCGTGGTCTTTTGGCAGGCATTATCTAAGAAGAACAAAAAAAATTCCTACAACCTTAGTTGTAGGAATTTTTCGTTAAAAGACGCGGTAAACATAAGGATTCTTAGGTTCGTTTGTCTTTTTCATCTCGGTAATGTGTAAAACAGGCAAGGTCTGCTCAGGCGTTTGATTGTACTCAAGGCTGATAGTACCTGTGGCTGTAATCCACGTGTTATTTGGGTAACTCATGTCGTTACCTGTTGTCAATAAGCCATAAACACCAGAGGCAGCAATACAGTGAATGATACCAAAACGGAATAAGAATTGATACCCCTCGTGTCCAGGCGCGTTGTAAACAAAGCCAGTGTAGGTGATTTCGCGTCCCGTGAAGGCGTCAGGATAGACGTAGATAAGTTCCATGACTTCCATGTAGTTATCCGTCGTGATTTTAACAGGTCCTGTACCCTCGTATTGTTTTAATTCCTTTTGCATTTCTTTTTTATAAGCAGCGTAATAACTTTCGTATAGCATACATTATACGAAGTTATACGAGTGGCAACCCAGCTTACGGAAGAGTTGCGTTATGAGGCAAAAGTGGAAAATGCCAAGAAAGCTGATGATTTAAAACGTGTCATCATTGAAAAATTGGTTGATATTTACGAAAAAGATGGCGTCTTTAATGAAAAAATCAATTTCCAAGACGGTGTGACCGTTATGCTCTTTGTCGGTGTTAATGGTGTCGGAAAGACCACTTCTATCGGGAAATTAGCTTATAAATACAAGCAAGAAGGCAAAAAAGTCATGCTGGTTGCCGCGGATACGTTCCGTGCAGGTGCGGTGGCTCAGTTGGTTGAGAGGGGACATCGAGTGGACGTGCCAGTTATCACAGGACCTGAAAAAGCTGACCCAGCTTCAGTCGTCTTTGTCGGTATGGAAAAAGCTGTCGCTGAAAACGTTGATATTGTTATGATTGACACGGCAGGACGTCTGCAAAACAAAGGCAACCTCATGGCTGAGCTTGAAAAAATAGGGCGTAGTATCAAGCGTGTGCTTCCTGATGCGCCGCATGAAACCTTGTTGGCTCTTGATGCCTCAACAGGTCCAAATGCTCTCAGCCAAGCCAAAGAATTTTCAAAATTCACACCTTTGACGGGGCTTATCCTTACCATTATTGACGGAACAGCCAAGTGTGTTGTTGTTCTTGCCATTCGTCAAGAATTAGAAATTCCTGTTAAACTCATTGGTTTTGGTGAAAAACTCGATGACATCGGTGAATTTGATTCAGAAGACTTCATGCGTGGTCTTTTGGCAGGCATTATCTAAGAAGAACAAAAAAAATTCCTACAACCTTAGTTGTAGGAATTTTTCGTTAAAAGACGCGGTAAACATAAGGATTCTTAGGTTCGTTTGTCTTTTTCATCTCGGTAATGTGTAAAACAGGCAAGGTCTGCTCAGGCGTTTGATTGTACTCAAGGCTGATAGTACCTGTGGCTGTAATCCACGTGTTATTTGGGTAACTCATGTCGTTACCTGTTGTCAATAAGCCATAAACACCAGAGGCAGCAATACAGTGAATGATACCAAAACGGAATAAGAATTGATACCCCTCGTGTCCAGGCGCGTTGTAAACAAAGCCAGTGTAGGTGATTTCGCGTCCCGTGAAGGCGTCAGGATAGACGTAGATAAGTTCCATGACTTCCATGTAGTTATCCGTCGTGATTTTAACAGGTCCTGTACCCTCGTATTGTTTTAATTCCTTTTGCATTTCTTTTTTATAAGCAGCGTAATAACTTTCGTATAGCATACATTATACGAAGTTATACGAGCGTATTATCAAGCGTGTGCTTCCTGATGCGCCGCATGAAACCTTGTTGGCTCTTGATGCCTCAACAGGTCAAAATGCTCTCAGCCAAGCCAAAGAATTTTCAAAAATCACACCTTTGACGGGGCTTATCCTAACCAAGATTGACGGAACAGCCAAGGGTGGTGTTGTTCTTGCCATTCGTCAAGAATTAGATATTCCTGTTAAACTCATTGGTTTTGGTGAAAAAATCGATGACATCGGTGAATTTGATTCAGAAGACTTCATGCGTGGTCTTTTGGAAGGCATTATCTAAGAAGAACAAAAAAAATTCCTACAACCTTAGTTGTAGGAATTTTTCGTTAAAAGACGCGGTAAACATAAGGATTCTTAGGTTCGTTTGTCTTTTTCATCTCGGTAATGTGTAAAACAGGCAAGGTCTGCTCAAGCGTTTGATTGTACTCAAGGCTGATAGTACCTGTGGCTGTAATCCACGTGTTATTTGGGTAACTCGTGTCGTTACCTGTTGTCAATAAGCCATAAACACCAGAGTCAGCAATACAGTGAATGATACCAAAACGGAATAAGAATTGATACCCCTCGTGTCCAGGCTCGTTGTAAACAAAGCCTGTGTAGGTGATTTCGCGTCCCGTGAAGGCGTCAGGATAGACGTAGATAAGTTCCATGACTTCCATGTAGTTATCCGTCGTGATTTTAACAGGTCCTGTACCCTCGTATTGTTTTAATTCCTTTTGCATTTCTTTTTTATAAGCAGATGAGGTGAAATACAAGCTGGTATCAGGTTTGAGGTATTGAACGGTGGTGCCGTCCTCGCTGACTGTTCCAGTAGAGCCAGCCGCTAGGGGAAAATGGTAACCCTTGGCAGATACCGTTGTCGAATCAAGGGTGACTGTCGGAATCAACAAACCAATCAAAACAGGAATAGCTAAAATAATAGGACTAGCGAATTTGGCCAATTTGCCTTGCAAATGACTGTGGAGCTTCATATTTTTCACCCAAATGACCAGCTGGACAATGGCTAAAACAAAGGAAAGCACCATGGAAATATAGGCTAAATAAGCGTAGTGAGTATTGATGTATTGGTCCAATTTTCCTGAGAGTTGGAGGTACATGGACAATTCAAAATACCCCACAAGAATGATAAAACGAATCATGCTATTACCCCCACCACCAAACAATAAACAATGATAATTGCTGTTGAAACGCTAATAAATTGGATGATAAAAGAGGTTTTGAAAGAATGCAGCATCATCATGAGGTTTTTGATATCCACCATAGGTCCAATCAAGAGAAAGGCTAAAATAGGTGCCGTTCCAAAAGTGGACAGTAGAGATGCTCCGATAAAGGCATCCGCCTCGCTACAAAGGGACAAGATGAAAGCCAGTAGCATCATGACTAAAATTGCCGTCAAAGCATTGCCCCCAATTTGTGTCAACAGACGTGTTGGCAAATAAATTTGCATTCCTGAGGCTACCAAGGTCCCAAAAACCAAGTAGCGCCCAGTGTCGAAAAATTCATCAATCGCGTGAGCTAGGGCGAGGAAAATTTTGCGGTACCAGGTTTCGCCAGAATAATCGTGGAAATGCGTTGGTTTGGCATTGGCTTTGAGGATGTTTTCATCTACCACAAAACCAAGCATGATACCAAGCGTCAAGGCAACGATAATGGCCCCCAGCAACCTCAGCCATAAAAAGCGCCAGCTATTTCCAAAAGCCGAATAAGTGGCAAAGAGGACGATGGGGTTGATGATAGGTGCTGTTGCCAAGAAAGGAACAGCGGTGTAACTCGGTACTTTTTTCTCTAAAAAGCGCGTAATGATGGGCACAATCCCACATTCACACGAGGGAAAAATAAAACCAATAAAGGTTCCAAACAAGATGCGTAAGAAACGATTGCGGGGCAAAAAACGCTGCACCAAATCAGGTGTGATGTAAACTTCAATAAATCCCGACAAAATCGTTCCCAACAAGACAAAAGGCAGCGCCTCAATGATAATGGAGATGAAAATCGCAAACCATTGCAAAACGCTGGTTGGTAACTGATTAAAGATAGCCATAAGATTAATCAGTCACTTTCTTGTCTTTTTTGTCATCTTGTGCCTTGTCTTTTTCAGGGTCACTGGAAACCTTTGGCAAACTAGCAAAGTTGGAAAACATACTTTCCAAATCGTCTTGTCGTTTGTGTGTAATTGCCATAATGAGAAAAACCTCGTTTCTAAAATAATCACCCCCTATTATACTATCAAACCTTAAATAGCACAAAAACGGAGTTGCCCCGCTTGTTCAAAAGTCTTAGGGGCTTTTTTAGGACTTTGTGATATAATAAATCTACTATGAAAAATGAAAACATCACACCTATTGCCCAAGAAATGGGTATCAAGGAAGGGCAAATTGCCAAAGTTTTGGAATTAACTAGCGAAGGCAATACCATTCCTTTTATTGCACGTTACCGTAAAGAAATGACTGGTAACTTAGATGAAGTCCAAATTAAAACCATTATTGATTTGGATAAGAGCATGACGGCTTTAGCAGAACGCAAAGCCACTGTTCTCGCTAAAATTGACGAACAAGGGAAATTAACACCAGAATTGAAAACAGCTATTGAACAGGCTGAAAAATTGGCTGATGTTGAAGAATTGTATCTCCCTTACAAAGAAAAACGCCGTACCAAGGCAACGATTGCGAGAGAAGCAGGGCTATTTCCTTTGGCTCGCTTGATTTTGCAAAACAAACCGTCCTTGGAAGAAGAAGCCAAAGCCTTTTTGACAGAAGGTTTTGACACACCCGCCAAGGCGCTTGCAGGGGCTTGTGATATCCTCATCGAAGCTTTTTCAGAGGACAATCAAGTACGTTCGTGGGTTTACAATGAGATTTGGTCTTATAGTTCGATTGTTTCAAGCGTCAAAGACGAAGCAGCTGACGATAACAAGACTTTCCAAATCTACTATGATTTTTCAGAAAAAGTTGCGAAAATTCAAGGCTACCGCATTCTTGCCCTCAATCGTGGGGAAAAACTTGGTATTTTGAAAGTCGGCTTTGAGCATAATGTTGATAAAATGATTCGTTTCATGGGGGCACGTTTCAAACAAAAAAATGCCTACATTGATGATGTCATTGCCAAAACCATCAAGAAAAAAATCCTTCCAGCCATGGAGCGTCGTGTTCACAATGAGTTAACTGAAGGCGCGGAGGATGGGGCTATCCAACTCTTTTCAGAAAACTTGCGTCACCTCTTACTCGTGTCACCTCTTAAAGGCAAAATGGTGCTTGGGTTTGACCCTGCCTTTCGTACAGGTGCCAAATTAGCCGTGGTGGACCAAACAGGGAAATTGCTGACGACTCAAGTGATTTACCCCGTTCCACCAGCCAGCCAAGCTAAGATTGACCAATCAAAACAGGACTTAGCAGACCTCATTCGCACTTATGGCATTGAAATCATCGCCATTGGAAATGGGACAGCCAGCCGTGAAAGCGAAGCTTTTGTGGCACAAGTTTTGAAAGACTTCCCTGAAGTGTCTTACGTGATTGTCAATGAAAGCGGAGCTTCTGTGTATTCAGCGTCAGAATTGGCTCGCCACGAATTTCCTGATTTGACCGTTGAAAAACGCTCTGCCATTTCCATTGCCCGTCGTCTGCAAGACCCTTTGGCAGAACTGGTGAAAATTGACCCTAAATCTATCGGTGTTGGGCAATACCAGCACGATGTTAGTCAGAAAAAATTGGCTGAAAACCTTGATTTTGTGGTGGATACCGTGGTTAACCAAGTCGGTGTTAACATCAATACTGCAAGCCCAGCCTTGTTGGCCCACGTTTCAGGTTTGAACAAAACCATTTCAGAAAATATCGTGAAATACCGTGACGAACACGGACGTATCACCTCACGTGAGGAAATCAAAAAAGTCCCTCGCTTGGGAGCCAAGGCCTTTGAACAAGCGGCTGGTTTCTTGCGTATCCCGGGGGCTGACAATATCCTTGACAATACAGGGGTTCACCCAGAGTCTTACAAGGCTGTTGAACGTTTGTTGCAAGAACTGAACATTACAGATTTGGATGAGTCAGCCAAAGCCAAACTCCAAGCCGTTTCAGTACCATCAATGGCAGAAACGATTGGCATTGGGCAAGAAACGCTCAAGGACATTATCGCCGACCTCTTAAAACCAGGTCGTGACTTGCGTGATGATTTTGAGGCACCTGTCTTGCGTCAGGACATTTTGGATATTTCTGACCTTGAAATCGGTCAAAAATTAGAAGGAACCGTTCGCAACGTTGTGGATTTCGGGGCCTTTGTGGATATTGGTTTGCACGATGACGGTTTGATTCACATTTCGCAAATGAGCAAATCCTTTGTCAGCCACCCAAGTCAAGTCGTTTCCGTTGGCGATATCGTCACCGTTTGGGTGTCAAAAATCGACAAAGAACGTGGCAAAATCAATCTTTCTTTGGTAGATTTGCGTGAACTTGACTGATTTTGTCAAAGCCGTGTCGCAAGAAGATTTTGGCAAGTCTTTTAACCATGTTGCCGTTTGGAACACCAAGCTCAGAAGCAGTGGCGGCCGCTTTTTCCCCGCTGACGGTCATTTGGACTTTAACCCCAAAATCTACGATACTTTTGGCTTAGATGTTTTTCGGAAAATCGTTCGGCACGAACTTTGCCATTACCACCTGTATTTTGCTGGAAAAGGCTATAAACACGCTGATGCTGATTTCAAAGATTTGCTAAAAGCCGTCGATGGCCTGCGCTATGCCCCCTCCCTCTCACAAAATGCTCCTGCCAACCATTACCGCTGCCAACAGTGTGGACAAGACTACCACCGAAAGCGCCGTATCAACACCCAAAAATACCGCTGCGGCCGTTGTCAAGGCAAGTTGCTTATGATAAAATGAGAATTTCATGTGCAAATAATGAACCACATTAAAAGCTTAAGGAGGATTTAATGGAAGATATTTTTGTTGGGCTGACCCTTATTGGTTTAGTAGCTGCTTGGTGGTTTTGGAAGAAACAACCACAACTCAGACCGTAGCTAGTCAAGTTTCATCTGTTTCTACCACCATTTCAACGTCTTCTAGTTCTTCCACAGTTGAATCTTCAACTTCTTCCTCAAGTTCTAGTAGTACAACCGAAAGTAGTTCTTCGTCTGAAGAATTCAAGAAATTTGATACCGAAGCTGGTAAACAATTTGCTGAATATCTAAAACAACAACTAGATGCTAACTATGCAGATGTAGGTTATACTTTTACAGTAACTGGGGATAACTCTACGGTAAATGTTAATGTGTTACAAGATTTTAAGTACGAACCTGAAAGTGAGATTCAAAGAATGGCAGATGCTCTCTTGAGTTTTAAAAACGGAAAATTCTATACTTGGGCAACTGAAAATGGCTATAATTATAACGATACACCATATTTAATCATGAATGCTGAAGATGGGACACCTCTTGCCTCACAAGGAATTTCTGGATATATGAAAGTAAAATGATATTTCTAAATAAAGATTAATACTTATGTCCAACCGATAAAAAATAAAATCAGTCGTAGGGCTGATTTTATTTTGTTGAAAGTGTTATATAATGATTGTAGTAGAGTAGAGAGGAAGTGAAGAGATGAAATCAGTACTCTATAAAAAGCGCGAAAACAAGATGGTTAGTGGGGTTTGTTCCGGAATTGCCGATAAGTTCGGTTGGGACTTGCCTTTGACACGTGTGTTGACCGCTTTGCTCATTTATTTTTATGGCTTTGGTCTTGTACTATACATCCTTTTAGCCATCTTTCTTCCCTACAAAGAAGACATGACACAAAATGATGTGAGAACGGGTCCACGTCGGCGCAAGGACGCTGAGGTGATTGACGAGGATAATGACGACGATTGGATTTGGTAATCCCCTCACCTGATAAACAGATGGGCTAAGGCGGTTTCTACTAGCGTGGGACTGACTTAGTCCATTTTTGGTAAATATAAGTGTCATCGCTTACTTTTAGAGGTGATTGTGATATAATAAAAAGAAAAGGAAAAAGGGTGGAACACGAACGAAAAGCGCAGCTCCCAGCCCTAACCGTTCAAAATCGCTGGGATTGAAAAAAGTGTTGTGTTTTCGCAAAAAAGTGTTCCAGGTATGAAAACATGACTGTTACTGTCAAAATGTTAGTGGACAAGGTCAAGCTAAAAGTTGTCTATGGTAATGATGAACTCTTGGCCAAGGAAATTACAACGGCTGACATTTCAAGACCAGGTCTTGAAATGACGGGATATTTTGATTACTACTCTCCCGAACGTTTGCAATTGTTGGGGATGAAAGAATGGACCTATCTCATGAAGATGACCTCGCACAACCGTTACCAAGTCTTGACGGAGATGATTAAGCCTGAAACGCCAGCTATCATTGTAGCGCGCAAATTAGAAGTTCCTGAGGAAATGTTAGCTGCTGCTAAGGAAAAAGGCATTGCGATTTTGCAAAGTCACATCCCAACCAGTCGCTTGTCAGGTGAAATGTCTTGGTACTTGGATTCTTGCCTTGCTGAAAGAACCAGCGTTCATGGCGTGCTTATGGATATCTACGGCATGGGTGTCTTGATTCAAGGGGATTCAGGTATTGGAAAAAGTGAAACAGGTCTTGAATTGGTCAAACGTGGTCACCGTTTGGTTGCGGATGACCGTGTGGACGTCTTTGCCAAAGATGAAGAAACCTTGTGGGGTGAGCCAGCTGAGATTTTAAGGCACTTGCTAGAAATCAGAGGTGTTGGTATCATCGACGTGATGAGTCTGTATGGTGCTAGTGCCGTTAAAGGGTCATCACAAGTCCAATTGGTCATCTACCTAGAAAACTTTGAGTCAGGCAAGGTCTTTGACCGTCTTGGTAATGGCAATGAAGAAATTGAATTGTCAGGCGTTAAAATCCCGCGCGTGCGTATTCCTGTTAAAACAGGTCGTAACGTATCAGTTGTTATCGAAGCTGCCGCTATGAATTACCGTGCCAAACAAATGGGATTTGATGCGACCAAGACCTTTGAAGAGCGTTTGAGCAAGCTGATTAGTCAAAATGAGGAGAACGAATGATAAATCCCATTGCTCTTCAGTTAGGACCGTTCAGTATTCATTGGTATGCCATCTGTATCGTTTCAGGAATGCTTCTTGCTGTCTATTTAGCCATGCGAGAGGCACCTAGACGGCATATTTTGCCAGACGCTATCTTGGATTTCATCTTAATCGCCTTTCCTCTAGCCATTATCGGCGCACGACTCTACTACGTTGTTTTTGACTGGTCGTATTATGCCAGCCAGCCGCCAAGTGAAGTGTTTGCCATTTGGCACGGTGGATTAGCGATTTACGGTGGTTTGATTACAGGTGCGATTGTGCTTTTTGTGTTTTCTTACTATCGTGCCATCAATCCGCTGGATTTCTTGGACATTGCCGCTCCTGGTGTTATGATAGCCCAAGCTATAGGGAGGTGGGGAAATTTCGTCAATCAAGAAGCTTACGGAAAGATAGTCAGTCATTTGAATTACCTTCCCAATTTTATCCAACACCAAATGTATATTGATGGGGCTTATCGGGTGCCAACTTTCTTATACGAATCAGTCTGGAACCTGCTTGGCTTTATCCTTATCCTGAGTGTCAGACACCAACCACATTTCTTAAAACGGGGGGACATTACTTTCTTCTATCTGATTTGGTACGGTTGCGGTCGTTTCGTGATAGAAGGCATGCGAACAGATAGTTTGATGTTCTTTGGCATGCGTGTATCGCAGTGGTTGTCTGCTATTTTAGTAATCGTAGGACTCTTTTTCATGGTATGGCGCAGATGTCATCAAAAAGATATTCCTTATTATCAAGAAGCATAGAAAGTCAGTTAGGAGAAGAAATGTTAGAAGTAGCACTTTTAATTATTGCTATTGCATTTGCTATATTAGTTGGTGTTTTGATACCAATTGGCATTAAATTGTATCGGACAGTAGATGCGATTAATGAAACTATTGATGAAACCAAACAAACCATTACTGTCTTGACCAGTGATGTCAATGTGACACTCTATCAGACCAATGAATTGTTGGCTAAAGCTAATGTTTTGGTCGAAGATGTCAATGGTAAGGTAACAACCATCAATCCATTATTTGTAGCGGTTGCTGATTTATCTGAGACGGTGTCTGATTTAAATGGACAAGTTCGCCATTTAACGCAAAGAGCTTCTCAGGCATCATCAACAGTCACAAAAGCCAGTACTGCCCTTGCCATTGGTAGAGCAGCTACCAAATTATTTCAAAGAAGAGGAGAAGAATCATGAGTAAACTATTGAAGAATGTTATTGTCGGTATCGCTTCTGGTGCAGCTGTTGCGTATTTCTTGACATCTGAAAAAGGTAAAGAATTGCAACAAAAATCGAAAAAAGCTTACGATGCTTACAAAGAAGACCCAACAAAATACAACCAAAAAGCAAAAGACAAAGCGACTGAATACACAGATTTGGCCGTTGATACCTTTAACGATTACAAACAAAAATTAGAATCTGGTGAATTGACCACAGAAGATATCTTGGGAGCTGTTAAAGAAAAAGGACGAGCCGTAGCAGAATACACAGGTGAAAAAGTATCAGAAGTCGCTTCTAAAGTATCAAAAGCCGTTGAAGAAACAGAAGCAGCTCATCATGATAAAACAGGTGCTGAAGTCGATGACATCATCATCAACTACGCTCCAAAATCACAAGAAGACACAGATGCTGAAACATCATCTGACGATGAATCTGTAAAAGTGAAAGTGGACCCTGAAGAAGAAGCAAAAGCTGATTCATCAGCTGAAGCAGACGAAGATAAAGCCAACTAAAAAAGGCCTAGGCCTTTTGGTTCATTAAAAAACTCCTGAGATAGCTGGTCAAGAAAACTTGAACATCAGCGCTCAGGGAGTTTTTTTATTCTTTTGTTCTGTTTTTGATAGACCGAATCATGCGCGGAACCCCTACAATGGTCGCTAGGCTAATAAGAGAGGCAAATAAGAATGACCAAAGAGGAGCTAAATGCAAAGCAAGTAAAAAGAATGACACAATAACCGTTAAAACGGCAAAAGATGCGATACGTGCAAAGAAAACCAATTCTTGAAAACGTTCATTCTCATGGTCTATATACTGAAAGGTTTTAAATTTTGGGCTAGAGTTTTGCTTTTGCTGCAAATCCTCTTTCTGCTCATGATGTTGTTTTAATGGTGTCGGCATATCCCTCTCCTCTAATTACCTAGCTATCATAACATAAAATGAAAGCTTTGTCATCTTTTTCCAAAACTTGACTAATGTTTCAAAATATGTTTAAAATAGTTGTTGCTCTTTTTAGGAAGCAATCTTTGATTTATCGACTTTTCAACCGTAAAGAAGGGATTTTTTGCCATTGGGATTTGGATAAATTATTATGACTAATCGTTATAGGAGTGGTATAATTAAAACATTATGGAAAAAATAATTATTACTGCGACGGCAGAATCTATCGAGCAGGTTAAAGAGCTCTTAGAGGCTGGTGTTGACCGCATTTATGTGGGAGAGGAAAATTTTGGCTTACGTCTTCCCCATAATTTCACTTACGATGAATTGCGTGAGATTGCAGGGCTTGTTCACGAGGCAGGTAAAGAAATTGTCATTGCTTGCAATGCCTTGATGCACCAAGACATGATGGTGGCTGTTCGCCCTTATCTTGACTTTTTGAAAGAAATCAAAGTGGATTACTTGGTATCAGGCGACGCTGGGATTTACTACATCAACCAGCACGAAGGCTATCATTTCAAAATGATTTACGATGTGTCCGTCTTTGTTACATCAAGCCGTCAAGCCAATTTCTGGGGTGATCACGGTGCCAGTGAAATCGTGTTAGCAAGGGAAATTCCGTCTGCGGAGTTGTTTAAAATGTCTGAAAACCTCCGTTACCCAGCAGAAATTCTCATGTATGGTGCAACGGTTATTCACCATTCAAAACGCCCTTTGTTGCAAAACTACTACAATTTCACGCATATTGATGATGAAAAAACGCGTGAACGTGGCTTGTTCTTAGCTGAACCAGCTGACCCAGAAAGTCACTATTCGATTTTTGAGGACAAACACGGCACACACATTTTTGATACGGACGATATCGACATGATGCCTAAATTGCCAGAGTTGCTAGAACACGGCTTCACACACTGGAAATTAGATGGTATCTATTGTCCAGGTCATAATTTTGTTGAAATTGCTAAGATTTTTGTTCAAGCGAAAAAACTGGTTGAGGCTGGCGAATTGACACAAGATAAAGCTTTCTTGCTGGATGAAAGCATTCGCCAATGGCATCCAAAAGGACGCAGCCTTGGAACTGGCTTTTACGATTTTGACCCGTCAGAGGTCAAATAATACAAATTCTGTTGTCTTGCCATGATTGAGTTACTATTTCAGGGCGTGACAAGACAACCCAACTACATTTTACGGAGAAATTGGTCTTAGACTAATCTTCTCACTACATTTACTATCTTGAAAATAG
The DNA here is from genome assembly GCF_012277075.1 of Streptococcus alactolyticus. Taxonomy (GTDB): domain Bacteria; phylum Bacillota; class Bacilli; order Lactobacillales; family Streptococcaceae; genus Streptococcus; species Streptococcus alactolyticus. The sequence goes on from NZ_JAAXMT010000004.1 coordinate 17,589, forward strand.
GAATTACAGAATGTCACAAAAAAAATTAAAACGTCCAGAGGTGTTAGCACCTGCTGGAACACTTGAAAAATTAAAAGTTGCTGTTGATTACGGTGCCGACGCTGTTTTTGTCGGTGGTCAAGCTTATGGTTTGCGTAGCCGTGCAGGAAATTTCACCATGGATGAACTCCGTGAAGGGATTCAGTACGCTCACGAACGTGGGGTAAACGTCCACGTTGCAGCCAACATGGTCACACACGAAGGCAATGAAGCAGGAGCAGGCGCATGGTTTAGAGAACTCCGCGATATGGGCTTGGATGCGGTAATTGTATCTGACCCTGCCTTGATGGTTATTTGCTTGACAGAAGCACCAGGATTAGAAGTACACGTATCAACTCAAGCGTCAACCACTAACTATGAGTCATTTGCTTTCTGGAAAGAAATTGGCGTGACGCGCGTGGTTTTAGCCCGCGAGGTGTCTATTGCCGAAATCGAAGAAATTCGCCAACACACTGACCTTGAAATTGAAGCCTTTGTTCATGGGGCAATGTGTATCGGTTATTCAGGGCGTTGTGTTTTGTCTAATCACATGAGTCACCGTGACGCTAACCGTGGTGGCTGCTCACAATCTTGCCGCTGGAAATACGACCTTTACGATATGCCATTTGGTCAAGAACGTCGCAGCCTAAAAGGCGAAATTCCAGAAGAATTTTCAATGTCAGCTGTGGATATGTGCATGATTGAGCACATTCCTGATTTGATTGAAAATGGTGTGGATAGCTTCAAAATTGAAGGTCGTATGAAATCAATCCACTATGTATCAACCGTTACAAACTGCTACCGCGCAGCCGTTGATGCTTATTTGGAAAGTCCTGAAAAATTTGAAGCCATCAAAGATGATTTGATTGACGAATTGTGGAAAGTCGCTCAGCGTGAATTGGCAACTGGTTTTTATTACAAAACACCAACAGAAGACGAGCAGTTATTTGGTGCTCGCCGCAAAATCCCACAATACAAATTTGTTGGAGAAGTTGTGTCATTTGATGCCGGAACAATGACAGCAACCATTCGCCAACGTAACGTTATCCTTGAAGGAGATGTGGTCGAATTTTACGGACCAGGTTTCCGTCATTTTGAAAACACCATCAAAGATTTGCATGACGCCGACGGCAATAAAATTGACCGTGCCCCAAATCCAATGGAATTATTAACCATTACCGTCCCACAAGAAGTACGCCCAGGCGATATGATTCGCTCGTGCAAGGAAGGGTTGATTAACCTTTACCAAAAAGATGGGTCTAGCAAAACGATTAGAGCATAATAGATAGCAAAAAAGAACGACTAAAGCGAAGTCGTTCTTTTCTCTTGGTTGTGGTTTTCTTGTGATTGTCTGACTGTTGGCGGCACTAAAGTCAGATGCTTTATCGCATCAATCGGAATAATCGCTGAAATGTTGTGTTTAATATTTTTTAAAATCAATTTATTATGGGCAGTGTCCCATTTGACCAAATCGCCAGTAAAGCTTTTTTCCTCATAAATCGCATGCAAAGCCAAGTGTTTTTCCTGCGCTTCTTGAATGGTTTGAGAGAGCTTGTGGAAAATCAGCTGGTTATCTCTAGGCTGACCTTGAAAGTCCATATAGGTTTTGGTGTATTTTTTTAATGCGTGAATCAGATTTTTCATAGTGCTTTACCTAAAAAATTGTTAAAATGATTATACACCATTTTTGGTGAAAAAGAAACACGCCTTGCTGAAGTTTTTACGAATATCATTAGTAGGAGGTCCTTTATGGCAGAATTTAAATTTAAAATTGTTGAACACTTGCTTACCTTGTCTGAGAGCGATAAGGGATGGACGAAAGAGCTTAATCGCGTGAGTTTTAATGGCGCAGAGCCTAAATTTGATATTCGTTCATGGAGTCCTGACCATCAAAAAATGGGAAAAGGCATTACCCTTACCAATGACGAATTCAAGATTATTCTTGAAGCTTTTCGTCAATAAAATGTGTGATTATGTTTAGAAAAGGCTGGGATTTTTATCCTAGCCTTTTTCGATTGCTTGAAAATATGGTAAGTGTTGCAGTGAGCGTCTTAAAGTTTGGCTGATGAGGCTAATAACGACTATTTTTCCTAATTCAGGAAGAAGGAAAGGCAGGACACCTGTTAGCCAAGCAGCTTTCCAAGTCATGTCAGCTAGAAAATGCAGCCCTATAACGCCACAGACAAATGCCAAGGCATCCCCAAGGAGATTGCTTATGAAAATACCTGCTAAAGACGAGTGTCTTTGACAAAGGTAAGAAGTAACGCAGGCATAAGCAATAAATCCCCACAAAAAGCCAGCTGTCGGAGTGACAAAAGCACTAATCCCCCCAGCACCCCCAGCAAATACAGGTAGGCTAATAGCCCCCAATAGCCAGTAAACAAGAATGCTCAAACTGGCATCACGAAAACGAAAGGTTGATGCTACCAGCCCCACGGCAAGTGTCTGCAAGGTAAAAGGTACCGTACCAATTGGAATGGTAATCTGTGACAGGACAGCGATTAAAGCTGCTCCAAATGCGGGAAAAACAAGGGTTAATGCTCTGTTACTTGACATAAAGACCTCTTTCTTTTTAAAAATAGTAAACCTATTTTAATTATATGGTTTACTAAAATTGTAACCAAAGAAATAGACGATGTCAAGTGCTGCATCGTCTATTTCTTTTTAGTGTTTCGTGTTTTTAAATAAAATGAGCAACCGATGATAGCAAAAGTAATGCCCAAAATGATAAAAGTACTTTTACGGGGTGTGTCTGCTAGTAAGCCATAAGCTAAAAAGATAGCAGCAGATAGGAAATAAATGGTGTGTCTAGACATGGCAACTCCTTTGATTGATGAATTACTCCTATTTTAGAATAAAGCGATGCGCTTTGCAATGGCTAAGATCAAAAAACTAGTCAAAAACCGCTATTTTCTTTATAATAAAAATGAAACCGCAATCATAAGGAGAGAATAGGTGAAAACATGACAAGACTAGCGTATCGATATTATATTTTTGATTTTTATGACACCTTTGCTTATGTCTATGGGCTACTTAATTCTCGTGAGTATCAGGAAAAGTATGCCAATGACTTGAAGAAAGACTTGGCTCGGATTCCGATTGTTAAGCATAAAGAAAAGTATGTTGAAGTTGGTAAGGCTTTGATGGACTTGCACCTCAACTATGAAGAAGTACCTGTCTATGATGATGTGGAGATTCAGTTTTCTGCTCAGCCTTCTTACAAGGTTACTAAGATGAAATTCATCAAAAAAGGTGACCGCTCTGCGATTGTATTTAATAACGAAATCACCATTAAAAATATCCCTGAGAAAGCTTATGAATATATGGTCAATGGACGCTCAGCAATCGAATGGATTATGGACCAGTATCAGATTAAAACCGATAAGAAATCAGGCATCACAGATGATCCGAATGACAATGCCGTTATGGAAAGATTCTACAATACGCTCAAACACGAATTCTATTATCTCTACAAGTTTGATTCAAATGACATTCTTGACCAAAAGCTCTATGAATTCGTTTATGGGAAATATAATCACGTAAGACCACATCGTGCAAACGGTGGACTTACACCTTATGCTGCACGATGTCGTGCAGCGTAAGAAATTTTATACACTAGTGTTACAAAAATGCTTGACTAGGTCAAAACATATATGAATAGGAGAATAAAAATGAAAGAAAGAAAAAAAGCAATTATAAATATATTACTATTATTTTTAACACTTGTAATAAATGCCCTCGGAGCCCTCGGCCTAATCAATGGCTATTCACAAAAAGAGGTATCTGACAGATATTTGACCCTGATAACTCCAAGCCCAACTACATTCAGTATTTGGAGCATAATTTATATTCTTGTAATTTTATCATGTATTTTAATGATAATTAGAAGTGATAATGATTACTATAAAAACGTTATAAATAGAATTACTTCGCTCTTCCGCTTTTCCAGTTTATTCAACATACTATGGATTATATCATTTTCTTATCTACAATTAGAATTGTCAGTTATTTTTATTGTTGCCTTTTTATTTTCGCTATCATTAATATTAGAAAAATTATTATCAATAAAATCTAAAGGGCATTTTATAATACCTTTATCATTTGGAATATATGCCGGTTGGCTTTTTATAGCAACAGTTGTAAACATATCTGCAACTTTGGTTAAACTCAATTGGAATGGATTTGGAATATCTGACACTTTGTGGGCTTTTACAATCTTAATAGTAGCTGTAGTGATTGTATTTCTAGTCAACGTAAAAAATAAAAACGCTGTATTCCCTTTACCGATAGCCTGGGCTTATTTTGGAATCAATAATTTTCTTAAATCAAGCCAAGGCTTTTCGGGATCGTATCCTATATTAGAAAAAGCATCTATAGTAGGGATGATTTTACTTATAATGATATCAATTTTTAGATTTTATAAAAACAATTACAAAATTATTCCTACCACTTAAACTTAGTTTTTCTATTAACATTGACCTAGTCAAGCATTTTTGTAAATTCTATCAGTCATCATCAAAATTCAAAATGGAGTGAACATTTAATAAAACCTGTATCCATAAAGACAAGCTATCTGCTTAAAGGATTCAGATGGAGGGAAATTAAAAGCGGAACAAAATTAAATAAACATGGTAGTCTTAAATTTGAAGTACAAGCTAGTGATTTAAAGGATTATGACATTTGGTGGCAGGTGACAAATACAGGTAGAGAAGCTGAATTAGCAAACTCTTTACGAGGTGGCTTTTACAATTCGGAGTTAGTCGAGGGTAAAAGAGTTAGAAAAGAAAGGTACACTTTATACTGGGAGACATTATGTTGAGGCCTATCTAGTCAAGAATGGAATTTGTTATGGGAAAAGTAATCCGTTTGAGGTTATTATAACTGATAAATTTTCAATCGAATTCATAACATGACAAAAAATAGCTGGCGCTTTAATTGGCTCTTATAAAACTTCCTCAAAAAATAAGTCTTTTTCGAAAAAACAAAACTGACAGTGGAAATTCTGCTGTCAGTTTTCTTGTCTCAGAATGAAAAAACTTTGCTTGGAAAAGTCCAAGAGAAGCAATAAGCCTTTATAGGATTTTACAACCCTGTAAATAATTTCTGGTAAATTTTTGGTAAGTTGGTATATTTTCTATCCAGAAAGCCCATCAAATCAAGGTTTTTAGAACACTTTATTTCATTGTTGGGAAGAGTAGGACGTCACGAATAGTTGTTGTATCTGTGAGGAGCATAACCAAACGGTCGATACCGATACCAAGTCCGCCTGTTGGTGGCATACCGTATTCAAGGGCTTCTACGTAGTCGTAGTCGATACCAGTCGCTTCGTCGTCACCAAGTTCTTTGGCTTTGGCTTGAGCTTCAAAACGTGACAATTGATCAATTGGGTCGTTAAGCTCTGTGAAGGCATTGCCGTATTCTTTGGTCATGATGAAGAGTTCGAAACGGTCAGTGAAACGTGGGTCTTCAGCATTTTTCTTAGCTAGTGGTGATACTTCTACTGGATGTCCGTACACAAAGGTTGGTTGAATCAATGTTTCTTCGACAAATTCTTCAAAGAAGGCGTTGATGATGTGACCAACTGAAGTGAAGTGTTTTTCAACAGGGACATTTTTTTCTTTGGCAATGGCTTGGGCTTCTTCAAGAGTCATGTCTTTCCAGAAATCAACACCAGTGACTTCTTTAATCGCATCCACCATGTGCACACGTTTAAATGGTTTGTCAATAGCGATTTCAGTACCTTGATATGAGATAGGACCTTCGCCTTTAACAGCTTTAGAAACGTGTTGGATGATACCTTCTGTCAAGTCCATGATGTCATGGAAATCAGCGTAAGCTTGGTAAGCTTCGATAGAAGTGAACTCAGGGTTGTGAGTGGCATCCATACCTTCGTTACGGAAGATGCGTCCGATTTCGTAAACTTTTTCCATACCACCAACGATTAAACGTTTCAAGTGAAGTTCTGTCGCGATACGAAGCACCATGTCAATGTCTTGGGCATTGTGATGAGTGATGAATGGACGAGCTGCAGCACCCCCAGCTTCATTGTGAAGGACAGGTGTTTCCACTTCTAAGAAACCAAGTCCATCAAGGTAATGACGGATTTCAGAGATGATTTTTGAGCGTGTTACGAAGCGGTCAAAGCTTTCACGGTTTGAAATCAAGTCAAGGTAACGTTTACGGTATTTGGTTTCAACGTCTGTCAAGCCGTGGAACTTTTCTGGAAGTGGACGAAGAGATTTAGACAAGTGAGTGATGTGAGTGGCTTTGATAGTCAATTCACCCATGTCTGTACGCATGATTTCCCCTTCAACACCAAGGAAGTCACCAAGGTCTGCTTTTTTGAAAATTTGGTAGTTTTCTTCTCCAACAGCGTCTTTGCGGACGTATATTTGGATTTGACCATCACGGTCTTGGATATGAGCAAATCCAACTTTACCCTTACCACGCTTAGTCATTAGTCGCCCAGCGATAATAGCTGTTTGGTTAATATCGTGAAGCTCTTCTTTGGTCTTGTCTGCGTATTTGTCTTTGAGTTGGCCAGAAGTAGCTGTGCGTTCAAAGCGTTTACCGAAAGGATCAATCCCTTGTTCAGCCAAATGTGCCATTTTTTCACGACGCACGATTTGTTGGTCATTTAATTCTTCGATGTGTTCGTTTGACATGTTTCCCTCCAAGTAAATAGTCTTTTCTATTGTATCATAAATCAAGCTATAATACACTTTATTTTATCGGCGAAGTTAAGAAAGTGTTTTCGTGTCCTTGATTGAAAATAAGGCTAAAAAATAGTATAATATGTGGCGGTAAATAATTAGAGAGAAAAGAGAACCATGATTACTTCAATTGTTTTTGACGTCGATGATACTATTTATGATCAGCAAGCGCCTTATCGTATTGCGGTTGAAAAGTGTTTCCCTGACTTTGATATGAGCAAGATTGGCCAAGCTTATATCCGTTTTCGTCATTATTCGGATGTAGGTTTTCCGCGCGTGATGGCTGGCGAATGGACTACCGAGTATTTCCGCTTTTGGCGTTGCAAGGAAACCTTATTAGAGTTTGGTTACCGTGAAATTGACGAGGCAACTGGTGTGGATTTCCAAGAAGTTTACGAGCAAGAGTTGGAAAACATTACCATGCTTGATGAAATGCGCATGACCCTTGATTTTCTAAAAGAAAAAGGGGTACCGATGGGCATTATCACTAATGGTCCAACAGAGCACCAACTAAAAAAAGTGAAAAAACTTGGCCTTTACGATTACGTTGATCCAAAATGTGTCATCGTTAGTCAGGCGACTGGTTTCCAAAAACCTGAAAAAGAAATTTTCAATCTGGCTGCTGAACAATTTGACATGAACCCTGCGACAACGCTTTATGTTGGGGATTCTTATGACAATGACGTCATGGGAGCTTTCAATGGTGGTTGGCATTCGATGTGGTTTAATCACCGTGGCCGTCAGTTAAAACCTGGTACTAAGCCTGTTTATGACGTGGCAATTGATAGCTTTGAGCAATTGTATGGAGCGGTGAAAGTACTCTTTGATCTTCCTGATAATAAATTCATCTTTGACGTGAACGATAAGAAAAATCCAATCTTGGAGCTAGGCATCAACAACGGCTTGATGATGGCAGCAGAACGTCTGCTTGAGAGCAATATCAGCATTGACAAGGTTGTGATTTTGCTTCGTTTGGACAAACAACAAGAAAAAGTCTTGCGTTTGAAATACGCTAGATAATCTAAAAAGACTCTTGAATAGCTTTCAAGAGTCTTTTTTTACTTATTTGTAAGAGGTGTCATTCCATTTGAGGCATGAAAAATGCTCAAAATCTTCGGTTTCCAAAATGGTCAAACTACCATTGTCAAGGCCGCCCTTAGCACGTAAGACAGCTGGTTCATAGCCCAGCAAAGTCCGAATGGAAGCCGTGAAATTTGCCCCGTGCCCCACCAGTAAAACATTTTGGTAGGGTTTGTCTTTTAAAAATTTGACGAAACTTGATACGCGTTTGGTGGTTTGATAAACCGACTCCGCTTCAAAAATGCTGTTGTTGAATTTGGCTAGGTTGTGGCGAAAAGCTTGCATTTGATGTGGATAAATGGCGCTGATTGTCGCAATTTTGTTGCCTTCTAATTTTCCGAGGTGCCATTCTCGCAAGGCTGGTTCAAAAGTGATAGTTTGTGGGTGCTGATTGCGTGACATGATGATTTGACAAGTGTCTTTAGCGCGTTTTAAGTCACTGGAAAACACGGCATCAAAGGAGATGTCTTGCAAATAATCGCCTAATTTTTCCAAATCATGAATGGATTCTTTTAGCAAGGGTGAATCGCCGTTTGCTCCTTGAAAACGTCCTTCAAGGTTCCATTGGGTTTTGCCGTGGCGGACAAAATAACATTTCATAAGGTCATTCTCCCATCTAACACTCAGTGTGACTAAGCTAATAAATCTGCAAATTGAGCATCGACAAAGTCAGCCAAGACTTGGCTATCAATGCGAATAGAGCGTCCAACTTCCCCAGCTGAAACAATCATTTGCCCTAATGTTAAAGCACTGTTGTCAATGAAAATTGGAAAATGGTGTTTTTGGCGAATACCAACGGGGTTATTTGCCCCATGGATATAGCCTGTCGTTTTTTGCAGGTCTTTTTGTGGGATCATGCTCACTTTTTTATTGCCAGATACTTTGGCAAGTTTCTTTTCTGACAGGTGCTCAGTGAGAGGAACAATCCCAATGATAGGACCTGTCTTGTCACCAGTTAAGACTAGCGTTTTAAAAATAGCAGATTTTTGAATGCCCTCAGGCAATTCTCTCTCAAGAGCGTTAATCGCTAAGCTATCGTGTTCAATGTGGGCTTTATCTAAAATTTGGTCCACTAAGGTTTTCTTCATTTTTGCTTTTTTAGACATCATTACCACTTTCTAATGTTAAGAGTAGAAGCGCAGGGCTCCTTGTTAGGTTTATTATAATCAATCTGTTAGCATTTGACAAATTCCCAAGAGATCACACAAAAATAAGACTAGGAATTTTCTTAGCCTTATTTATTGCTATCTTCTTTGTTGTCACTTTTATTATTACTGCCACCAAACAATTTTTTGTAAGTTGATTTTTTGTCTTTGGTCACGGCAATTTGATTTAAATCTAAAGGCGAATTAAAGCCGTTGAGGTAACCTTGCGACGTGTACTGATGGAGGTCATAATCTAAATCGGTCTGTGGTGCGGCATTGTAGTAGCCAGAATCAGAACCATAAGCAGGAATCCACACGGCATCAAAGCCATCAACAGAGATTTCTTGCTCATCCATGAAGTAGGTTCCAATGTAAATCCCAACCTTTTCGGCACCTAAACGTTTGAGCTCTTTAAGAAAAGCTTGGACTCCCTTATTCATGTCAGGCATGGTGGCCTCTTCAACGTCAACCCAGTAAAAAGTAGGCTTATAAGGCGAAGCATTTTCATAGAAAGTCTTGGCCTCTTCCTTCATTTCTTTGACGTTTCTTCCTAAAGCATAACTATAAACCGCTACTGGAACGTCTCGTTTTTGTAGTTCTTTGATGTGGGTCTTAAACGATTTATCAATCCCAGTGGTATAAGCGGCGTTGCTATCTTTACTAATTTGTGATCCCCCGTACACACGAACGATAGCACCAGAAATATTTTTAGACAGAGTATCATAGTCAATTTCGCTTGGAAGTTGCCAACCAGAGATATCGATAATCGGATTAAGAACAAACTCTTTATCATTGTCAGTATCAGAAGTTGATGTAGTGGTACTCGTGCCACTCAAAGTCGGAATAGAAGCCTTTGCTGAAATTAACTGTTGTTCTTTTAGACTGTCTGAGTGCGTTTTACCGATCACGAGAAGGAGCCCTAAAAGGGCGAAGAAAACTACAACAACAATAGGTTTTATTCGTCTTCTCATTACTCATATTTTAGCGTAAAACGGTTTAAAAATCAAAACAATACGTTTTTGTAATACAATTGTCATATTTGCAATGACTTATGGGAATAAATGTCTAAATTTATGCTGTCATGGCTTCGGTGTAGGCGATGATTTGGTCAACGGTTTGGCTTAAAAATTGGATGGTGTCGCGGAGTGGTTGGTCAGTTGAAATGTCTGCTCCGATTAATTTAGCCGTGTCAAGCGGTGTACGTGAGCCACCAGATTTGAGGAAGGTTAGCCAGTCTTGGGCACCATTTGGGTTTTGCTTAAGGTTCAAAAAGCCAGCCGTTGCAATCACAAGCCCTGCAGAATAAGTGTAGCTGTAAAGTCCCATGTAGTAGTGGCTTTGACGCATCCAAGTCAATGCAGCATCGTCATCAATGTCAATGGCATCACCCCAAAATTGGCTGAGAACCTCTTTCATAATGCGATTAAGTTGCTCAGCTCCGAATGTTTTGCCCTCTTCAATAAGGGTGTAAACACGACGTTGGAAGGCAGCCTCTAGCAGATGCGTGATGAAATTGTGAAAATAAGTATCTGTCAAACGGTGGGCTAAGGCAAAGCGTTTTTGACGAGGGTCATCGAACTGCTGTTCCAAATAATCGCTCAGCAACAATTCATTGAAGGTTGAAGGGGCTTCTACATAATAAGTGGACATGTGGGTATTGAAGTAGCTTTGATGGTTGTCAGAAAAGATAAATTGCCCTGAGTGACCAATTTCGTGAATCAAGGTATAGACATCTGACAAACGCCCTGTCCAGCTCATGAGAATGTATGGGTGAACCTTGTATGGGTCTGCAGCATAGCCGCCTGAATCTTTATTGGCATTAGCAGCAAAATCCACCCAGCGCTCTTCTTGGTAGCGGGCAACTTCCTGACTGTATTCCTTACCCAGCGGAGCAACGGATTTCATCACTAAATCATAGGCATCGTCAATGCTGACGTGAGGGTTTAAATCGCTATCCAAATCCAATTTCCAATCAGCAAAGGTCATTTTTGACAAGCCATTCACTTTTGCCACGTGTTTGAGGTATTTTTGTGCAATCGGCGCAAACTCTGTCATAATGAGATCAATTTGGCGGTCAAACATATCGCGGTCCACTTCTTGTTCGGCAAGGAGGTAGTCAAAAACAGAGTCGTACCCCCGCATATCCGCCATGATTTTTTCAGATTTGACCTGTGCCAAATAAGCACTTGCTGCGGCATTTTGGTGTTTTCTAAGCCCAGCTGAGAAAGAGCGGAAGGCATTTTCACGAACATCAGCGTCTTCATGATTTTGATAGAAATTTTCATAAGTGACAAAAGAGTTGCGGTAGGTTTTGCCGTTCACTTCAAAATCGTCCATTTCAAAATCACCTGCACGCATTTTAGTGTAAATGTCTTGCGGTGCGTTGAAAACTTCGGCCAGATTAGTCAAGGTTTTTTCGACTTCTGGTGAGATAAAGTGTTTCTTTTGGATTTTAGCTTGGCGAATGGCTGCGCTAAAATGTGGGTTGGCTTCTAATTCGTCCAAGATAGCTAAATCAGCAGTCGCAAGAGCCGTATCAAAAAAGCTGATTGCCACATTAGCCTTGGTCATAAAGTCTGCCCCTGCCTGTGCGATTTGGGCAAATGATTCATCGCTGAAATCCGTTGTCTGCGGCATAAAAGCGTAGTTATCGATATGGCTCATCTCGATGTAAATCTGCTCAATCTCATACAAAGCACGTGTAAAATCATCAGCAGTTTCCAAGCGTCCCTCGTAATTGCGCTTAAAGACGTTAATATCTTCTAATGTTTTTTCAATACTTCGTAAAAAATCCTCGCGGTCTTGATAGAGTGCTGTCAAATCCCATAATTCATTTTCAGGAAAATCCGAACGTTTTTTCAATTCCATAGGTCATCTCCAATCATTTTAGTTCTTATCCTCAAAAGTATATCAAAAATCTAGAGCTTATCCTAGTAGCACAGGCTATACGGCAAAAAGATTTAAAAAAATCAGAAAATTTATAAAAGCAAGGATAATCATTAGAAAATGGGTTACTTTTCCTTACAAAAAGTGGTATGATATAGGGGTACGTTTGTAACAAAGGATTCCAATCCGAACAAAAAGGAGTGAAGAGAGTGACAGTCAAAAAATTGGAAAATAATAACACTCGGTCGATAATGACAGAAGAAGTCAAAGTGTTAAAACAAATCCTTGACGATACAACCCATCAAATGGTTGGCGATGAGGTGTTTGCCAAAATTCAAAATATCGCCGACTTATCAGCAAGCTCTGAATACGTCAAACTTGAAAAATTAGTAGCTCAATTAACGAATGATGAGATGATCGTCGTATCTCGCTATTTTTCAATTTTACCACTTTTAATCAACATCTCTGAAGATGTGGATTTTGCGTATGAGATTAACTACCAAAACAACATGGGCAAGGATTACCTTGGCAAACTTTCTCTAACGGTTGACATGGTTTCAGAAAGCGACAACGCCAAAGAAATTCTTGAAAACGTGAACGTGGTTCCTGTATTAACCGCTCACCCAACGCAAGTGCAACGTAAAACCGTTTTGGAGTTGACCAACCACATTCATGATTTGTTGCGTAAGTACCGCGATGTTAAGGCTGGTGTTGTCAACCGTAACAAATGGTACACGGATTTACGCCGTTACATTGAAATCATCATGCAAACGGATATTATTCGTGAGAAGAAATTGACGGTTAAAAATGAAATCACCAACGTGATGGAGTATTACAATACCTCTTTGATTCAAGCCATCACAAAATTAACATCAGAATACAAGCACTTAGCCGCTGAAAAAGGCCTTGATTTGGACAATCCAAAACCAATCACCATGGGAATGTGGATTGGGGGCGACCGTGATGGAAACCCATACGTTACAGCAGAAACTCTGCAACTTTCTGCCACTGTCCAAAGTGAAGTTATTCTTAACTACTACATCGAAAAATTAACAGGTCTTTATCGTACCTTCTCACTTTCTACAACTCTTACAGACATCAGTCCTGAAGTGGAAAAATTGGCTGAATTATCAACAGATAAATCGATTTATCGTGAAAATGAGCCTTACCGTAAAGCCTTCCATTACATTCAGTTGAAATTGATTCAAACCTTGTTGGAATTAAAAGCTGGACCAGGCATTTCACAACGTGTCTTGGAAAGCAGCAACAACATTAGTTTTGGGGTTTACACAAGCACCAACAATGCTAGTGTTGTCAGCAAGTATTTGCAAGAGAAATTCTCTCGCGTGTCTTCTGAACTTCAAAATGAAATTCCAAGCTACAAAACGGCCCAAGAATTTAAAGATGATTTACTCTTAATCAAGCAATCATTGTTAGATAATGGCGATGAGGCTATGCTAACAGGTGATTTCAGCGAGTTGCTCCAAGCAGTTGATGTTTTTGGTTTCTACCTTGCAACCATTGATATGCGTCAAGATTCAAGCGTCAACGAAGCTTGTGTGGCAGAATTGTTACGATCAGCAAACGTTGTGGATAATTACAGTGAGCTTCCAGAAGAGGAAAAAATCAAGATTTTGCTTAAAGAACTGATTGAGGACCCTCGTACCTTATCTTCAGCAAATGCTGAGAAGTCAGAACTCCTGCAAAAAGAATTGGCTATCTTTAAAACCGCTCGTTATCTTAAAGACAAGCTAGGCGAAGAAGTCATCAAACAACACATTATCTCACACACTGAAAGCGTGTCTGATATGTTTGAATTAGCGGTTATGTTAAAAGAAGTTGGTTTGATTGATAACCAAAAAGCGCGTGTTCAAATTGTTCCTCTCTTTGAAACCATCGAAGACCTTGAAAATTCACGTGGCATCATGGAAGAATACCTTGATTACGACATCGTGCGCCGTTGGATTGCAGCTAACAAAGGCTACCAAGAAGTCATGCTTGGTTACTCAGATAGTAATAAAGACGGCGGTTACTTGTCATCTGTTTGGACACTTTACAAGGCTCAAAACGAATTGACTCGTATCGGAACAGAACGTGGTATTAAAGTAACCTTCATTCATGGTCGTGGTGGTACAGTCGGCCGTGGAGGTGGTCCATCATATGAAGCCATTACATCCCAACCATTTGGTTCGATTAAAGACCGCATCCGCTTGACAGAGCAAGGGGAAATCATTGAAAACAAATACGGTAATAAAGACGTTGCCTACTACAACCTTGAAATGTTGGTGTCAGCAACCATTGACCGTATTGTAACACGCATGATTACGGATGCTAATGAAATCGATGAGTTCCGTGCAACGATGGACGACATTGTTAGCTATTCAAATACAGTTTACCGTGATTTGGTCTTTGGCAATCCGCATTTCTATGATTATTTCTTTGAAGCAAGCCCAATTAAAGAAGTTTCAAGTTTGAATATCGGTTCACGTCCAGCTGCTCGTAAAACCATCACTGAAATTTCAGGCCTTCGTGCGATTCCGTGGGTATTCTCATGGTCACAAAGTCGAGTGATGTTCCCAGGCTGGTATGGTGTCGGTTCTGCCTTCAAACACTTTATTGACGCTGATGAGGGTAACTTGGCGAAATTGCAACACATGTATGACAAATGGCCATTCTTCCATTCTCTCCTCTCAAATGTAGATATGGTTCTTTCAAAATCAAACATGAACATTGCTTTCCAATACGCTCAATTGGCTGAAGATGAAGACGTGCGTGATGTCTTTAACACCATTCTTGACGAATGGCAACTCACTAAAAATGTTATTTTAGCTATTGAACAACATGAAGATTTATTGGAAACCAATCCATCTCTTCGTGCCAGCCTTGATTACCGTTTGCCATACTTCAACGTCTTAAACTACATTCAAATTGAATTGATTAAACGTTTACGCCACGATGAGTTGGACGAAGATTACGAAAAACTCATTCACACCACTATCAACGGTATTGCAACTGGTTTGCGTAACTCAGGCTGATCATAAAGCAAGATGAAGCAGCACTTCTTGGTTAAGTCCAAGGGGTGCTTTTTTACTTTGGCTCAGACTTTGGCAAGACTTGCTAGACTTTTACTTTTTTTTAGCTTAGAAAGATGGTATAATGGCAGATGGTTATTACATCCAGAGATCATATGTCTTAATAGGAGCGTTTATGAATATTTCGAAGAGGCATTTACTGAATTATTCAATCCTTGTGCCTTATTTAATTTTATCTGTGATTGGTTTGATTGTCATTTATTCGACCACAAGCCCATCCCTTGTCCAATACGGGTTAACCCCTTTTCTGTCAGTTCTTAACCAAGGAATGTATTGGGGCATCAGTTTAGCTGCTATCTTTTTCATTTATAAATTACGTTTAGACTTCTTGAAAAATCCAAAAGTCCTGACAACGACTATGATCGTTGAAGTTGTTCTCTTGTTAATTGCGCGTTTCTTTACGCGAACGGTTAACGGGGCGCACGGTTGGATTGTGATTGGTCCCATTAGTTTTCAACCAGCAGAATACCTGAAAATCATCATTGTCTGGCTGTTGGCTTATACGTTTTCACGGCGCCAGAAAGAAATTGAAATCTATGATTACCAAGCCTTGACCAAGCGGCGTTGGATACCAAGGCGTTGGAGTGATTTAAAAGATTGGCGCGTGTATTCGCTAGGGATGATTATGCTGGTCGCAGCACAGCCTGACCTTGGAAATGCAGCTATCATCGTTTTGACTGGCTTGATCATGTATTCAGTCAGTGGGGTAGCTTACCGTTGGTTTTCTGCTATTTTGATTACCGTCACGACCTTATCAGCTGGATTTTTAGGCTTAATCTTTGCCATTGGTGTGGAAACCATGGAAAAAGTGCCCATTTTTGGTTATGTTGCCAAACGTTTCAGTGCCTTTTTCAATCCTTTTGATGACTTGACCAACGCAGGACACCAGCTAGCTCATTCTTACTATGCCATGAGTAATGGTGGTTGGTTTGGTAGAGGTTTGGGGAATTCCATTGAAAAAGGTGGTTATCTTCCTGAGGCGACAACCGATTTTGTCTTTTCCATTGTCATGGAAGAATTAGGTTTGATTGGAGCAGGACTTATTCTTGCTTTGCTGTTCTTCTTGATTTTACGTATTATGCACGTGGGGATTAAGGCTAAAAATCCTTTCAATGCCATGATTGCACTAGGAATTGGTGGCATGATTTTGATGCAAACCTTTGTCAATATCGGTGGTATCTCAGGCTTGATTCCATCAACAGGGGTTACTTTCCCATTCTTATCCCAAGGGGGAAATAGCTTGTTGGTGCTCTCGGTTGCCATTGGTTTTGTGCTCAATATTGATGCCAATGAAAAACGTGAAGAGATTATCAGAGAAGCAGAAGCAGAACTCCAAGCACAAAACACCAATCACCCCTATGCAGATAATGTCATTGATTTGGATCAATTGTTCCATAATGACTAAATGATTTTTTGACCAAAGCAAGTATTTTGTCTTGCTTTGGTTATTTTTTTGAAAGAAATAACATTGGGAAATCGCTTGATTTTAAGGGATTTACAGGCATTCTTGAAAATTTAGACGCATAAGAAATAGTTAAATGCTTGCAATTCCTTTATAATTTGATAAAATAGTAGGGTAAGGTTAGACTGTATTGCCTACCGTCTATCTATAAAATATATTTTATTGGAGGCTTTTACCCAAATGGCAAAAGAAAAATACGATCGTAGTAAACCACACGTTAACATTGGTACAATCGGACACGTTGACCATGGTAAAACTACTTTGACAGCTGCAATTACAACAGTTCTTGCTCGTCGTCTTCCAAGCGCAGTTAACCAACCAAAAGACTACGCTTCTATCGATGCTGCTCCTGAAGAACGCGAACGCGGTATCACAATCAACACTGCACACGTTGAGTACGAAACTGCTAAACGTCACTACGCTCACATCGACGCTCCAGGACACGCGGACTACGTTAAAAACATGATCACTGGTGCTGCCCAAATGGATGGTGCTATCCTTGTAGTAGCTTCAACTGACGGTCCAATGCCACAAACACGTGAACACATCCTTCTTTCACGTCAAGTAGGTGTTAAATACCTTATCGTCTTCATGAACAAAATCGACCTTGTTGATGACGAAGAATTGCTTGAATTGGTTGAAATGGAAATCCGTGACCTTCTTTCAGAATACGACTTCCCAGGTGACGATCTTCCAGTTATCCAAGGTTCAGCTCTTAAAGCCCTTGAAGGTGACACTCACTACGAAGACATCATCATGGAATTGATGGACACTGTTGATGAATACATTCCAGAACCAGAACGTGATACTGACAAACCATTGCTTCTTCCAGTCGAAGACGTATTCTCAATCACTGGTCGTGGTACTGTAGCATCAGGACGTATCGACCGTGGTACTGTTAAAGTCAACGACGAAGTTGAAATCGTTGGTATCCGTGACGACATCCAAAAAGCTGTTGTTACTGGTGTTGAAATGTTCCGTAAACAACTTGATGAAGGTCTTGCAGGGGACAACGTTGGTGTGCTTCTTCGTGGTATCCAACGTGATGAAATCGAACGTGGTCAAGTTCTTGCTAAACCAGGTTCAATCCACCCACACACTAAATTCAAAGGTGAAGTTTACATCCTTACTAAAGAAGAAGGTGGACGTCACACTCCATTCTTCAACAACTACCGTCCTCAATTCTACTTCCGTACAACTGACGTTACAGGTTCAATCGAACTTCCAGCAGGTACTGAAATGGTAATGCCTGGTGATAACGTAACTATCGACGTTGAATTGATTCACCCAATCGCCGTTGAACAAGGTACTACATTCTCAATCCGTGAAGGTGGACGTACTGTTGGTTCAGGTATCGTTTCAGAAATCGAAGCTTAATTTGAATTAACTAATTAAGTTCCCAGATAACAATTATTTAGTCAGATAGTAATTGTGGAGAGTCCCGTTAGGGGCTCTTTTTTTGTGACTTTCCTCTCTAAAAATAGTGTCGAACCTTTCAAACCTGCAGAAAATATGATAAAATAAGGAGTAAAAAAAAATAGAAGAGGTATGTGAAATGTCACGTAAACCATTTATCGCTGGTAACTGGAAAATGAACAAAAATCCAGAAGAAGCTAAAGCATTTGTTGAAGCAGTAGCTTCTAAATTGCCTTCATCAGAACTTGTTGAAGCTGGTATCGCAGCTCCTGCACTTGACCTTTCAACAGTTCTTGCTGCAGCTAAAGGTTCAGAACTTAAAGTTGCTGCTGAAAACTGCTACTTTGAAAATGCTGGTGCTTTCACTGGTGAAAACAGCCCTAAAGTATTGTCTGAAATGGGAACTGACTACGTTGTAATCGGTCACTCAGAACGTCGTGAATACTTCCACGAAACAGATGAAGACATCAACAAAAAAGCAAAAGCTATCTTTGCTAACGGTATGCTTCCAATCATCTGCTGTGGTGAAACTCTTGAAACTTACGAAGCAGGTAAAGCTGCAGAATTCGTAGGTGGACAAGTTTCAGCTGCTCTTGCTGGCTTGACTGACGAACAAGTTTCTTCACTTGTTATCGCATACGAACCAATCTGGGCTATCGGTACTGGTAAATCAGCTAGCCAAGACGACGCACAAAAAATGTGTAAAGTTGTTCGTGACACAGTTGCAGCAGACTTCGGTCAAGCAGTAGCTGACAAAGTTCGCGTTCAATACGGTGGTTCAGTTAAACCTGAAAACGTTGCAGCATACATGGCTTGCCCAGACGTTGACGGTGCCCTTGTTGGTGGTGCTTCACTTGAACCAGAAAGCTTCCTTGCTCTTCTTGACTTCGTTAAATAATCAAGAAACGTTGAAGCATAATAAATGGCCTGTTTTTAGCAGGTCATTTTTTGTATCAAGAAAACCTTGGAAACCAATTTCCAAGGTTTTCTTTTATTGGCGTCCCAATAATCTTTTTACTTGTTGGATGGCCTTGTATCTAAGCGGTCGAGGGTAATAGCGGAAAGTTCCCATCTTACGTGTGATATAGCCATTGTAGTTTTGTTTGAAGCGTAAAACACCATCTGAACCATCAAAATTTCCAGTGATACCAAGCAAATTATAATTGGTAATGCCGCGTTTGATGGCTTGCAACATAACGTATTCCTGAAGCAAGGCAGGTGCGTAGAATTTATTAAATTCTGGATAAGAGCCTGAGAATAGGTAGACAGCTTCTTGTTTGGTGTAAACAAAGAGGCTACCTGCCAAGGTTACGTGTTGTGTTCCGTATTTGGCAATAAATGCTTTGGCTTCTGCAATACGAACGTCAAAGGTGTCGGATTGGCTGGCTAATTCGCGCAGCTGATTTTGTTTCTTCTCGGAATGAGGATTTTTCTCCAAATCAGCTTTGAGTTTAGCTATTTTTTGCTTAAGTTTGCCTTGGTCATTTTCTAGATGATTTAGATAATCTTGAAAATTAAGGCTTGCTACCATAAATTCACAAGAATCCCCAAAACTGTCGTAAAAATCTTGATAATATTCAAGGGATTTGTCCATGTAATCTCGACGGTCTGAGGTAGCAGAAGTGATTTCTTTAAAAAGAGGCAATTCCTCTCGGTCAAGCTTTCTTAGCGTAATGCCAAAGGTCTTGGCTTTCTTAACCAATGGACGTCCTTTTTTGCTGAAGGATTTGAGCAGGGATTTGTCATCTAAGTCTGTCAAATCCTTGAGGTAATGCCAATCAGGTTCGCCACCAGGGTAGCCAGTCAAAAGCCCGTCATGCTGGTAACCAAGCGAGAGAAAATCCTCTAACAAGGCGGTTTGCTCTTGGTCAGTTGGCTTGCCATCGGTGTCGAATTGTTGGTAAGTGTCGTAGGGTTTCACCAATAATTCAAGGGCACCGTTTTCTTTGGCGTAGGTCTGCAATTCCTGATAAAAGGCTTTTAAATAGCGTTTATCGCGTGAAACGGGACCGGAATTGATTTCCATGTGCAAGCCCCCTGTCATTGGCAAGCTAAAAAGGATAGCAGCTACTTGCAATTGCCCTTGGTCTTTAAAGCCAAGATAGGCAACCTGATAACCACGTTTGCTGAGCAGCTCCGCCATTTCGCTAGATTGCATGAATGATTTGTAGGGAACGCTGTTACAAAAAGTCCTAAAAACGTCTTTTTCAATAATCTCAAGAGGCATTAATGGCCATTTCTCCTTTGTTTGCGAATGTTGTAAGCAAGGTTAGATAGCCCATAAAGAGCACGATTGACAGGAATGTTGAATTCGCCAATGAACTCTTCGATGGTTGGGTTGAAGTTTGTTTTAAATTTGGTTAAACCGTCGTCAAGTGTCCCTTCAACACCACCCATATTTGCCCAAATGATGCCATCAGCGTAGGCATCTTCAAAAGCTTTTGGATAGAGTGAATATTGTGGGTAGAATTTTTTGAATTCATCATTCATACCAGCGTAAAGCATTTCCATGACGTTGCCAAATGATACAGACAAGATACCTGCAATAATGAGTTCATCTGGGTATTTTTGAACGAATTCTTCAAATTCTGCAATGTATTTTGTGACAGAATTCTTTTGTTGGGTTAATTTGGTCAAACGTTTTTTCTGGTTTTCTTTTGTTTCTGCTAAATCTTTTTCAATTTGAGCAAGTTGTTCTTTGTATTCCGCTAGGCGTTTTGGTAAATTAACTTTGGCAAGGTGAAGGTAAGCATCATCACCGTAAGTTTCCATCATTTTGCGGAAATAATCTTCGTTACGAAGAGCAACCCCTTTACGATTTTCTGTAAGAGCAACGACGTCTGCAAAGGCTTTGACATCATCGATGCTTCCACGGCTAGTTATCACACCACGGTGAATCGCATCTTTCATCAAGCGTTTGGTGTGCTTAGGAAATGTTGCAGTCATGTCTTCTTGGGTATAGACATTGGCTTGGTAACGCGGTTGAATGCTTTCAGCAATCGTTGTTGTGCGTCCAGTCCATTCACAACCTGCAGCCTTCAAGTTTTCGATAGCCGTAAGGGTTTCTGCATTTTCTTCCACGTTTTCACCGATTTTGTATTGTTTGAGCAACAAAGCTGGGTCAATTTTGATGAAGAGGGCACGTTTGGTTTTTCCGAATTTTTTGAGTGAGTTGATGACAAAGGCAACTAATTCTTTGTCACTGTAATCCATAATGGGTCCGCGAGGAATGTAAAGCATGGTGAAGCCAAGTGGCAAGGATTTGATGAGAACAGATGCTGATGCCACTAATTGGCCATCTTTGTAGAAACCAAGACGTTCATTGTCCCAGTTGTCCTTGATTTTTGCCCAATTAGATGATTGCAACAGATTGGTTTGGTCACTTGCTTTGGCAAATTGGTCGTGTTCTTCAGCAGAAATGCCGATTTTATAGCTATACATTATTTTAAAACCCACTTTCTAAGGGCGTAAGCAACGCCGCTTTCTTCATTTGATTTGGTGATATATTTGGCAATTTGTTTGAGTTCTGGTGTGCCATTTTCCATGACAACAGGATTGCCGACTGCCTCCAACATGGCTCGGTCATTTTCAGCATCACCGATGGCCATTGTTTGGTCAAGGCTAAGTCCCATTTTTTCAGCAAGGTGTGTGATGGCATTGCCCTTGCTGGCTGTTTTGTTTAAGATTTCCAAATAAAATGGTGTTGATTTCACGATTGTGTATTTGTCGTAAAATTCTTGTGGGATTTTAGCAATAGCTGCATCAAGAATTTCAGGCTCATCGATAAACATCATTTTAATGATTTCCTTGTCGCCCATTTCTTCTGGTGTGCGGTAGTAAATAGGCATATTGACCAAGGTTGATTCGTGCACGGTGTATTTTCCAATGTTACGATTGGCAGTAAAAATCCCTTCTTTGGTAATGGCGTGCATGTGGACATTTAGCTTACGGCTGAGAAATTCAATATCAAGATAGTCATCATAGGTCATGACTTCTGTGATGATGTTCTCACCTGTGGCCGTGTCTTGCACCAAGCCACCATTAAAAGTAATGACATAATCGCCAGTGTCTTTTAAGTTTAAGTCGTCCAGTAAGGTCTGAACACCAGCAATCGGACGTCCAGTAGCGATAACGACCTTAACCCCTTGTTTTTTAGCGTCTCGAACAGCTTCAAAAACCTCAGGTGTGATTTTGCGGTCATTGGTCAGAAGCGTGCCGTCAATATCAACGGCAACTAGTTTAATTGACATAGAGTATGGTATCCTTTCTAATTAGAAGAATCTACCTATATATCTTACTAAAAAGTGCCGTATTTGTCATGGAGATTCTAACAGATACGTCACTTTTTCAGTTTTTAACAATAAGGTTAGTCGTGGTAAGCAAAATGGTCGTTGGTAATGTAACTCATAAATTGCTCTTTGTCCTCAGTAAAGAGGTCATTTGCCTGCAACATTTCCTTTGGAAAATAGAAACGTCTATCACCGTAAGTTGTGCCTGACAAGGTCTTAACGATAGGTGATACGGTTGATAATTCGATGATAGAGCCATCTTTGCGAATCATGTTAATATCTGTTCGTGGTTCTTTTTTTTCAGGGCGGTAAATGTCATAAGGCAAATCAAAATTGGCATGAATACCCGTGTAATACTTAGGGTCAAAACCAACTGAATCAATCAACTTCACCAAGCAATCCAAATGCTTTTCAGCTGTCTCATCAAAGGTGATGGATTTGAAAATTTTACGGTTGACAAATCGACTGGCTAAATCCGCTAAAATATCATCGTCAGAAGCCATCCAAGCTTGAAAATAAGTGTTCATCACGCCATCGTCTAAAGCCAGATAATCCGACAAATCCGCTCGATTTTCCAGAAAAGGAATGAGATTTGGAGCGGTTTTCTTAAAGAAATGGCTGTCTTTTTGATAAAGGCGTTTGGCTCGTTTCAAAAGATTTTGTAGTAAGACTTCCATGCCACGGCTGGCAGGGTGAAAATAAACTTGCATATACATTTGAAAACGACTGACAATGTAGTCCTCAACGGCGTGCATGCCATTGTATTCAAAGACAATACCATTTTTGACAGGACGAATGACACGCAAAATGCGGGTTAAATCAAATTGCCCGTATTTTGTGCCACTGTAATAAGAATCCCTAAGCAAATAGTCCATGCGGTCACAGTCAATTTGGCTAGAAATCAGTTGCACCACTTGTTTATTGGGATAGGTGTGGTTGATGACACTAGCCACTTTTTCTGGAAAATCAGGAGCCACTCGTCGCAAAATAGCGTTGATTTCAGTATCAGAACTGATAATGATTTCCTGAGTGAAGGCTTCATGGTCAGTGCCAAACAATTTTTCAAATGTGTGGGAATAGGCCCCGTGCCCCACATCGTGCAAGAGCCCTGCCACCATGGTTAAAAGATTTTCATCAGTGTTCCAAATGTCGGGAAATTTTTCCTCAAAAATCTCAGTAACACGCCTAGCAATGTCATAAACGCCTAGACAATGCGAAAAGCGGCTGTGCTCGGCACCATGAAAGGTAAAGGCTGTCGTTGGGACTTGCTTGATGCGACGCAAACGTTGAAATTCTGCTGTGTTGATAAGATCATAAACCACGCGGTGATTGACCGTTATATAATTGTGAATAGGATCACGAAATACTTTTTTCATTCATGCTCCCATTATACCAAAAAACGACTGGAAACCCCTAATCAAAGCATGTCAGACTTCTGTGCCCAAAGTTGTCATTCCAAGCGTTAAAAGGTATAATGAAAGAGACTTATCATGTAATAGAAAAGAGGGATTTGCCAGATTGATGGAGCTGTTGATTTGGCAGATGAGAGGATTATGCAATTACAGATTCGCAATAAAATCATCATGGATAACGAGGTGGAGTGGGTTGACGAAAGCTATCCTGTTACCGTAACCCCAAAAAATCAATACCTTTATTTGACTTATGTCAATGAAGAAGATGAGAAAGTTATCATCAAGTGCAATCAAGAGGAATTGGTCATGACGCGTTTTTCCACACCAAAATCCATCATGCGATTTCATGCCCAAAACCCTGCGGTTGTCTTGATTCCTACGCCGCTTGGTATCCAGCATTTTAAAACAGAAACCAGCCATTATGTTTTTGACCCCGACAAGAAAAGTGTTACCTTGCATTATTGTTTAAAAGCCCTTGAGGGAGAGTCTGCTTTGGCTGATTACGAGCTAGAATTGCGCTGGCAATAAGGCTTTGAAATAGGGAAAGCTGGTTGACAAATGCCTTGAAAATTGGTATTATGACCATGTATCAAGGGAGTAGCAGACGGGGATTCCCGTGGCCTAGTCGTCAATACGAAAGAAATTTCCGGCTATGTCTTAAACAGCGAGACTTGTTTTTTAAAACAGGTCTCTTTTCTATTTAGGAAAGAAGACCGAAGGAGGAAACTATTTTGTCTAAAGAACAAAGCAAAGATTTGTTTTATTTGAAGAGCGAGGACGAAACGCTTGACGCCTTGCACACCACCCGTGACGGTTTATCTGCGGCAGAAGCTAAAAAACGTTTAGATGAATATGGTCACAACGAACTTGAAGAAGCCCAGAAACGCTCATTGTTGGCTAAGTTTCTTGACCAATTCAAGGACTTGATGATTATTATCTTGCTTGTTGCAGCTGCCTTATCTGTTATCACTGAAGGAACAGAAGGGCTTACCGATGCTTTGATTATCCTAGCCGTTGTTGTGCTTAATGCGGCTTTTGGGGTTTATCAAGAAGGGCAAGCTGAAGCAGCCATTGAAGCTTTGAAAGATATGTCTAGCCAAGTGGCGCGTGTCAGCCGTGACGGACATGTCGTTGAAATTGATTCGAGAGAATTGGTTCCTGGTGATATTGTCATGTTGGAGGCCGGTGATGTGGTGCCTGCTGATATGCGTTTGTTAGAAGTCGCTTCCTTAAAAATTGAAGAAGCTGCCCTGACAGGGGAATCTGTTCCAGTTGAAAAGAGTTTGTCTATTAAAGTGGCTGATGATGCTGGTATTGGTGACCGTGTCAACATGGCTTACCAAAACTCTAACGTGACTTATGGTCGTGGTGTTGGGGTTGTTGTCAATACAGGTCATTACACCGAAGTTGGTAAAATTGCTGATATGCTTGCCAACGCAGACGAAACAGACACCCCATTGAAGCAAAACTTGAACCAATTGTCTAAGGTTCTTACTTACTTGGTTGTTGGTATTGCTATCGTGACCTTTATCGTCGGGGTATTTGTCCGTGGTGAAGAACCTGTTGAAGGCTTGATGACTTCTGTTGCCTTGGCGGTTGCTGCTATTCCAGAAGGGCTACCCGCTATTGTAACCATCGTCTTGTCAATGGGAACAACAACCCTTGCCAAACGCAATGCCATCGTTCGTAAATTGCCAGCCGTTGAAACCCTTGGTTCAACCGAAATTATCGCTTCAGATAAAACCGGAACATTGACCATGAATCAAATGACGGTTGAAAAAATCTACACTAGTGGCCAATTATTGGACGCTAAAGCAACGATTCCAGCTGATGATAAGACCTTGCGTATCATGAATTTTGCTAATGATACCAAGATTGACCCAGAAGGCAATCTCATTGGTGACCCAACCGAAACGGCCTTGGTTCAATTTGGTTTAGACCACGACTTTGATGTTCGTGATGTGCTTAAAAACGAACCTCGTGTGGCAGAATTGCCATTTGATTCTGACCGTAAGTTGATGTCAACGATTCACGAAGAAGCCGATGGACGCTACTTTGTGGCGGTTAAAGGGGCACCTGACCAACTCTTAAAACGTGTCACTCGCATTGAGGACAATGGCCAAGTTCGTGCTATTACAGATGACGAAAGAGCTACTATCTTATCACTCAATACAGACTTGGCTAAACAAGCCCTTCGTGTATTGATGATGGCTTACAAATACATTCCTGAAATTCCAAGTTTGGATTCCAAAAATGTGGAATCAGATTTGATTTTTGCAGGTCTTGTCGGTATGATTGACCCAGAACGTCCTGAAGCTGCCAAAGCTGTTAAGGTAGCCAAGGAAGCTGGTATTCGTCCTATCATGATTACCGGGGACCACCAAGATACTGCGGAAGCTATTGCTAAACGTCTAGGCATTATCGAAGATGACGGCCAAAACCATGTCTTTACTGGTGCTGAACTCAACGAATTGTCTGACGACGAATTCCAAAAAGTCTTTAAACAATATTCTGTTTATGCGCGTGTGTCACCAGAACACAAGGTGCGTATCGTTAAAGCTTGGCAAAATGAAGGTAAAGTTGTTGCTATGACTGGTGATGGTGTCAATGATGCGCCATCGTTGAAAACAGCTGATATTGGTATCGGTATGGGGATTACGGGTACAGAAGTGGCAAAAGGTGCTTCTGATATGGTCCTTGCCGATGATAACTTTGCGACAATCATTGTTGCTGTTGAAGAAGGACGTAAGGTCTTCTCAAACATTCAAAAATCCATTCAATACCTTCTTTCAGCCAATATGGCCGAAGTGCTTACCATCTTCTTTGCGACCTTGTTTGGTTGGGATGTGCTTCAACCCGTTCATTTGCTTTGGATTAACTTGGTAACCGATACGCTACCAGCCATCGCCTTGGGTGTAGAACCTGCTGAACCTGGCGTTATGAAACACAAACCTCGTGGACGTCAATCCAACTTCTTTGACGGTGGGGTTATGGGAGCTATTATCTATCAAGGTATTTTCCAAACCTTGCTTGTCCTTGCCGTTTATGGTTGGGCAATCATGTTCCCAGAACACTCACAAGCTCACATGGTACACGAAGATGCCTTGACAATGGCCTTTGCGACACTTGGTCTTATCCAATTAGTCCACGCCTTCAACGTTAAGTCCGTTTACCAATCAATCTTTACTGTTGGTGCCTTTAGAAATAGAACCTTCAACCGGGCTATCCCAGTGGCCTTCTTGCTCTTGATGGTAACCATCGTTGTGCCAGGATTTAATCAATTGTTCCACGTTTCTCACTTGAGCGTGGGTCAATGGACTGCCGTTATCATTAGTAGTTTGATGATGCTTGTCTTGACCGAAATTGTCAAAGCTATTCAACGTGCACTTGGACAAGATGAAAAAGCCATTTAGAGATTTCTAAATAATAACAAAAGAATCAGATTGCTTAGCAGTCTGATTCTTTTGTTATGTGACTTTCAGTCCGTCACGCTCCGCAAGGTGCGTGACAAATAAACCACCCGCTATGCGGGTGGTTAGTGGTGTCGTCATGGTGGTGTGATGTTTTGTTATCCATTTGTCATTTTCTTGTTGTGATTGCCAAATGCCTTTTTGGTACTATTGTGTTAGTCTGCTGAATTAGCAGCTAAATAGTCAATAGGAAAACCCTTTCTGGCACCTATAATGGTAATTTTGCTTCCTTTGTGATAGAATAGGAAGAAGTAATGAATAAAGGAGTATGCTCATGGAAGTGGCTGAAATTCGCCAAAAAATAGTAGAAAACCAAGAGAAGTTGACTAGCTTCAGGAGGTCTCTTTGACTTAGACCGTCTGGAAGAAGATATCGCACTTCTTGAAAATAAAATGACGGAGCCTGATTTTTGGGATGACAATATTGCAGCCCAGAAAACCTCTCAAGAACTCAACGAACTCAAGCAAAAATATGACACTTTTAATACCATGCAAGAGTTGTCTGATGAAACAGAGCTTTATTTGGAAATGTTGGATGAGGATAGTTCGGTTCAGTCTGATTTAGAAGAAAGTTTAGAAAAGCTTGATAAAATCATGACAGGCTATGAGATGACCTTGTTGTTATCAGAGCCTTATGACCGCAACAATGCGATTTTGGAAATTCACCCAGGTTCAGGTGGTACCGAGGCGCAGGATTGGGCAGATATGCTCTTTCGTATGTACACCCGTTATGGTAATGCCAAAGGCTTTAAAGTTGAAACGCTTGATTACCAAGCAGGGGATGAAGCGGGTATTAAGTCTGTTACTTTGTTTTTTGAAGGGCCAAATGCTTACGGACTGTTGAAGTCTGAAATGGGTGTACACCGTTTGGTGCGTATCTCTCCATTTGACTCAGCCAAACGTCGCCACACGTCATTTAGTTCAGTCGAAGTAATGCCAGAATTGGATGATACGATTGAAGTGGAAATTCGTGATGACGACATCAAAATGGATACTTTCCGTTCTGGTGGTGCTGGTGGACAAAACGTCAACAAGGTATCAACAGGGGTTCGTTTGACCCATATTCCAACAGGAATCGTGGTGTCGTCAACCGTTGATCGTACTCAATATGGTAACCGTGACCGTGCGATGAAGATGTTGCAGGCGAAACTTTATCAGCTTGAGCAAGAGAAAAAAGCACAAGAAGTTGATGCTTTGAAGGGTGATAAAAAAGAAATCACATGGGGAAGTCAAATCCGTTCTTATGTGTTTACCCCCTATACGATGGTTAAAGATCATCGCACAGGATATGAAGTGGCACAAGTTGATAAAGTGATGGATGGTGACATTGATGGTTTCATTGATGCCTATCTGAAATGGCGTATTGACTAGGAAAACAGTAAGTTTTTTAGGATGATTAAATCGTAAAGGAAAATATAAATGGCACTAATTGAAATGAATGGTGTGGACAAAAAGTATCGCCGATCAACCACTGCCTTGAGAGATATCAATGTAAAAGTCAACCAAGGTGAATTTGTATATATTGTTGGTCCTTCAGGTGCTGGTAAGTCCACTTTTATTAAGTTACTCTATCGTGAAGAAAAAGCGACAGCAGGGACAATCAAGGTCGGCAAATTTGATTTGAATAAATTAAGACGACGTGATATTCCTATGCTACGTCGTAGTATCGGGGTGGTTTTCCAAGACTACAAACTCCTTCCTAAAAAGACTGTGTTTGAAAATGTGGCTTATGCCATGCAAGTTATTGGAGAAAAGCCACGTGATATTAAAAAACGTGTTCCTGAAGTGTTAGACTTGGTTGGTCTAAAACACAAAATGCGTTCTTTCCCACACCAATTGTCAGGTGGTGAGCAACAACGTGTTGCTATCGCTCGTGCGATTGTTAACAATCCAAAAGTCTTGATCGCTGACGAACCGACTGGGAACTTGGATCCTGAAATTTCATGGGAAATCATGCAGTTGTTAGAACGTATCAATCTTCAAGGAACAACCATTTTAATGGCTACTCACAATAAGCAAATTGTTGATACCCTTCGCCATCGTGTTATCGCGATTGAGAATGGTCGCATTGTTCGTGATGAAGAGGAAGGAGAATACGGTTACGATGATTAGAAATTTTTTCCGTCATTTGTGGGAATCCATAAAAAGTTTAAAGCGTAATATTTGGATGACAATTGCTTCGGTTAGTACGGTTGCCATTACCTTGACACTTGTCGGTGTCTTTGCAGCAGTGCTATTAAATGTGGAGCGTTTGGCATCAGGTATTGAAAACAACATTCAAATCAATGTTTACCTTGATGTGGATTCGACAGATAACTTTGAAACTAAGACTAATGAAGCTGGCGAAACCGTCTCAAATGATGCTTACCACCAAGTCTATGACCAAATCAACAAGATTTCAGGTGTTAAGAAGGTTACTTATTCAAGTAAAGATGAACAGCTAGCTAAATTGCAAGAAACCTACGGGGACGATTGGAAACTCTTTGATGGCGATTCTAATCCTCTACAAGATGTTTATATCGTAGAAGCTAACTCACCATCTCATGTTAAAAAAGTAGCTGATAAAATCTCAAAAATCAGTGGTGTTGAATCCGTTGATTACGGTGGTTCAGATTCAGACCAATTGTTCAAAATTGCAAAATACATTCGAACATGGGGATTTGCTGGTATCGTCCTTCTTGTGCTTGTCGCAATCTTCCTTATTTCAAATACTATCCGTATGACCATTATGTCACGTCAACGCGATATTGAGATCATGCGTTTGGTAGGTGCAAAGAATTCTTACATCCGTGGACCATTCTTCTTTGAAGGAGCATGGGTTGGCTTTCTTGGTGCCATTTTGCCATCAGTGATTGTTTACTTTGCTTACCACTATGTTTACGGTGCTTTCAATCCACAATTTGAAATGCAAAGCCTATCATTATACCCAGCGGAAAACTTCCTTCCGTTAGTTATTGGTAGTATGTTCTTAATCGGTATTATCATTGGAGCACTTGGTTCAGTGATTTCAATGCGCCGCTATCTTAAAATTTAAAACAAGAAAACAACTTCTGCTTTTGCAGAAGTTGTTTTTGGTTTAGTTAAAGAAAGGGTTCATGTTTTTTTCATGGGCAATGGTGGTATCAGAGCCGTGCCCTGGATAAACCGCAAAATGATTTGGCAAGGTAAATAATTCTCGCTGAATGCTAGCTAGGAGTTCCTCACTATTTCCAGTTGGCAAGTCTGTTCGTCCGATAGTTTCTCTAAAAAGAGCATCACCACTCAAAACGACGTGGTCATCTGGGAAAATCAGCGATACACTACCATAAGAGTGTCCTGGCGTTGGGCGAACATAAAAATGAAAACCAGCGATGTGATAATCGTCTTCGTACTGGTAGTGATGTTCAGCAGGTTTTAAAATAACATCAGGCAAATCCGCATGGCGCTCCAAACCTGAAAAATTATCCTTTGGTGAATAGAGCCATGACGCTTCTTTTTCAGAAATATAAACAGGAGGATGTCCAAAATGCTCTCTCACCACATCCAAGCTCATAATGTGATCATAATGAGCGTGGGTCAGTAAAATAGCCGCCACAGGGTTGTTCAGTGACGTGATTTTTTCAAGAATCATATCCACATCACTTCCAGGATCGACAACGATAATGGCTTGGTCATTGACCAACAAGTAAGTATTTTCACGCGCAACGCGATTAACTATTCTAAATATCTTCATAAAAAAAGTGTATCAAAATTTTGGTAAAAAGTCATACTAAAAGCCAGCTCGTTTACTGCTCATAAAGCTTCCACACAAATACAAGAAGAGTGGTTTGTGATATAATAGGATTGTTATGAAGCATGAACATTTCCTAAAATACGCTGTTGTGGACTTAGAGGCGACAGGAGCCCATGCCGCAGCAGAAATTATTCAAGTGGGTATCGTGATTATAGAAAATAATCAGATTACCAAGACTTATCAAACGGATGTCAATCCGCATGAACCCTTGTCAGAGCACATTATCCAGCTGACAGGTATTACCGATGATCAATTGGCCAAGGCCCCTGATTTTTCTCAGGTGGCGGGCGAAATTTACGACTTGATAGCAGATTGTGTCTTTGTGGCTCACAACGTCAAATTTGATGCCAATCTTTTGGCGGAACAGCTTTTTTGGCAAGGTTTTGAGTTGCGAACACCGCGCGTGGATACGGTCGAATTGGCTCAGGTTTTTTACCCAACTTTTGAAAAATACACCTTGGAGCATTTGGCTAAGGCCTTGGATTTGGATTTGACAGATGCTCACACAGCTATTTCAGATGCCTATGCGACAGCGCAGCTTTTTTTGCGCTTGCAGGCTAAAATCAATCAATTGCCAAAAGAAGTTTTGGAAAAGCTTTTGCCTTTTTCTGATAATCTGATCTTTGAAACGGGTATGCTCATTGAAGCGGGCTTTTCACAGGCCAAACCGTTTTCGCCAGCGACCTTTCAGATGGTGGGGGATTTGGTTTTACGCCGACCGCAGGCGATAACCGAGCCGCGTTGCCTGTCAGATGATTTTGCGGTTAATGTGGCTCTGCTTGGCCTAGACAATCGGGAGAAGCAGGCTCAGTTTGCTACTTTGGTCAAGGATGAATTTGCCTCATCAGCCGTTTCGTTTTTAGAAGCTCAAGCTGGGATCGGTAAAACCTACGGCTATCTCTTGCCTCTCTTGCATTTGGCACAAGATGAACAGGTGATTGTATCGGTTCCCACCAAAATCTTACAAGACCAAATTATGGCCAACGAAGCCAAACGCATTCAAGATGTTTTTCATATTTCTTGCCAATCCATCAAAGGGCCTAGCAATTACCTAAAACTAGATGCCTTTGTCGAGAGTTTGCATCATCAAGACGACAATCGCCTTATCAATCGCTACAAGATGCAGTTGCTGGTCTGGCTGACCGAAACAGAAACGGGTGATTTGGATGAAATCAAGCAAAAACAACGTTTTGCCGCTTATTTTGACTCCATCAAACACGATGGGGATTTGAGTGAGAAGAGCCTTTACAAAGAAGTCGATTTTTGGCAGGTAACCTATGAAAGGGCCAAGCACAGCAAGCTGTTGCTGGTCAATCACGCTTATTTCTTAGAACGAGTGCAAGACGACAAGGCTTTCGCGGCCAATAAGATTTTGGTTTTTGACGAGGCGCAAAAGCTGATGCTAAATGTTGAGCATTTCTCTCGTCGTCAGCTAAATGTCACTCAGTTAGTGACCTTATTAGAAAAACACCTGACAGCTAAATTGCCTGTGCTGGAAAAACGGTTGCTTGAAAACCTGTCCTTCCAGTTGAGCCATTTGGTGACACGTTTCTACCAAAATCAAGAAACATTTGTCACGACCGAGGCCATGGCAGCTATCGAGCAGACGGTCAAGGAACTTTTGGCGGTCAATCCTCAGTGGCGCCTCAATGGTTTAGAGGATTTGTGTTTGCTATTGTCCCATCATTTTACGGATTTTTGGATGGAGTCAATGCTTGAAAATGACAAGCGCCAAACCTACCTCAATGCCAGTAATGATGAGTTGTTGAATTTTCAAGAGTTTTTGCCTGAAACACGCAAAACCTATATGATTTCAGCAACCTTGCACATCAGTCCCCAAGTCAGTCTAGCGGATTTGCTGGGCTTTGACTCTTATCATTTTGTGAGTTTGGCTCATGAAAAAAGCAGTGGCCAGCGCGTGTGGATTGATGAAGAGATGCCAAATGTCACCCAAGTGTCTGAGGAAGCTTATGCCTTAGCTATTGCTGAGCGTCTTTGTCAGATTCAAAACTTAGGTGAGCAGGTCTTGGTTTTATTTAATGCCAGAGCGACGATGCTTGCAGTTTCAGATTACCTTGATGATAAGGACGTTCCCCATTTGACACAGGATAAAAACGGTATGGCTTATAATGTCAAACGGCGTTTTGAACGCAAGGAAAGTGGGATGTTGTTAGGGACAGGCTCATTTTGGGAGGGGGTTGACTTTGTGCAATCCGATAAAATGATTGAAGTGATTACCCGCCTGCCTTTTGACAATCCTAAAGATATCTTTTTCCAAAAAGTCAGCAATCACTTGCTGGCACAAGCCAAATCACCATTTTACGATTATGCTTTGCCGCTGACGATTTTAAAACTCAAGCAAGCAATCGGTAGAACCATGAGGCGAGAAAACCAGCGCTCAGCTGTTTTGATTTTGGATAACCGCCTTTTAACCAAGTCTTATGGTAAATTGATGACCGATTCCTTAGCAGAAGAATTTCAGCTTTCTTCCCAAAAATTTGCAAAGTCATTAACAGAAATGAAGGATTTTTTGGTATAATAAAAAGGATAACTCAAAGGGGAGAAGTAAATGAAAAAATTAACACCAGTAAAACAATATTTACTTGGTTTTGGCATGGTTTTCTTAGTTCTCTTGATTTCTGCAGGGATGGTTTTATATCTCTCAATGAAACCAAAACTGGATGCAGAACGAACAGCTACCCAGGTCGCTATCAAAGCCGCTAAATTATCAAAAACTTCCTCTGTGGAACTCTATAATGGACCGAACACCTTTTATAGTGTTTATGGCACTACCGAATCAGGTGGTAAGCGCATTGTTTCAGTTGGTGAGGATAACCGAGAGGTTTATGTATATGCCGAAAGTGACGGGATTAGTCGCCAACAAGCCGAAGAAACAGCCGCAAGCAACGGTGCAACAGATATTTCCAAGGTGGTTTTTGGGATTTATGCCAAATCCCCTGTTTGGGAGGTGACGGCTACTAACGGTTACTATCTTGTGAATTTCAAAACAGGTGAGCTTATTAAAAAGGAGGGCGTATGACAAACTTATCAAAACGTGTGTTAAACATGGACGAAAGTGTGACTTTAGCAGCTAGTGCACGTGCCAAAGCCTTAAAAGCAGAAGGACGTGATATTTTATCACTAACCTTGGGGGAACCAGATTTTGAAACCCCTAAAAACATTCAAAAAGCAGCTATTCATTCCATCAAAAATGGGAAAGCCAGCTTTTATACCGTAGCTTCAGGACTTCCTGAGTTGAAAGACGCTATCGGTCAATACATGAAAAATTATTACGGCTACTTTGTTTCTCGTAATCAAGTCGTTGTGGGAACAGGTGCCAAATACATCCTATACACCTTTTTCACAACGGTTCTTGATCCAGGTGACGAAGTGATTATTCCATCACCATGTTGGGTATCTTATGTGGACCAAGTGAAAATGGTTGGTGGGGTACCTGTGACAGTGGCTACGACACAAAAAAATCATTTTAAAGTCACAGTAGAGCAATTAGAAGCTGCTCGCACAGATAAAACCAAAGTGATTTTGCTCAATTCCCCTTCTAACCCAACAGGTATGATTTATACCCGTGATGAGCTAGAAGCAATTGGTAACTGGGCAGTAGCAAATGGTATTTTAATTCTAGCTGACGACATTTATGGTCGTTTGGTTTACAATGGCAATGTCTTTACCCCTATTTCAAGCATTTCTGAGGCAATCAGAGAACACACCATTGTTGTTAATGGCTTGTCTAAAACCTATGCTATGACAGGTTGGCGTGTGGGATTTGCGGTTGGTAATGAAGACATTATCGCTGGTATGGCAAAAGTCATCAGCCAAACCACTTCAAATTTGACCACCGTTTCACAATATGCAGCTATTGAAGCCTTGACAGGCCCACAAGATTCCATTGAAAGCATGCGTCGTGACTTTGAGGACCGTCTAAATACCATTTACCCACTCTTGTGTGAAGTTCCTGGTTTTGACGTGATTAAACCACAAGGTGCCTTCTATCTTTTCCCAAATGTGAAAAGAGCTATGGAATTGAAGGGTTACACAGACGTTACTGATTTTACCAATGACATTCTTGAAGAAGTTGGGGTGGCTTTGGTAACAGGTGCTGGTTTTGGAGCTCCTGAAAATGTTCGCTTGAGTTATGCGACCGATTTGGTAACTTTAAAAGAAGCTGTGAATCGATTGAAATTGTTTATGAAATTGGATTCCAAATTATAATAAAGCATAGTGTCTTGCTCAGATGATGAGAGGAAACATTGGAAAGAGGAAATATGTCTACAGATTACGTATCAATTATTGATGTTAAAGACCATGTTGGCGAAGAAGTGACTATCGGTGCATGGGTTGCTAACAAATCAGGAAAAGGAAAAATTGCTTTCTTACAACTTCGTGACGGAACTGCATTTTTCCAAGCCGTGGCCTTCAAACCAAACTTTATCGAAAAATTTGGTGAAGAAGAAGGAACTGAAAAATTCAATACCATCAAACACCTTAGCCAAGAAACGTCTATCCTTATCACAGGGATTGTCAAAGAAGATTCACGTTCAAAATTTGGTTATGAATTGGACGTCACAGATGTCAAAATCGTAGGGCACTCAGAAGATTACCCTATTACACCAAAAGAACACGGAACGGATTTCCTTATGGACCACCGTCATTTATGGTTGCGTTCTCGTAAACAAATGGCTATCATGCAAATTCGTAACGCTATCATTTATGCTACTTATGACTTCTTTGACAAAAATGGTTTCATCAAGTTTGATAGCCCAATCTTGTCAGGAAATGCAGCAGAAGATTCAACAGAGTTGTTTGAAACAGACTACTTTGGAACACCTGCTTACTTGAGCCAATCAGGTCAATTGTACCTTGAAGCTGGGGCTATGGCACTTGGTCGTGTCTTTGACTTTGGTCCTGTTTTCCGTGCTGAAAAATCAAAAACCCGCCGTCACTTGACAGAGTTTTGGATGATGGATGCTGAGTATTCATTCTTGACACATGAAGAATCACTTGATTTGCAAGAAGCTTACGTTAAAGCCCTTATCCAAGGTGTGCTTGACCGTGCACCACAAGCCCTTGAAATCTTGGAACGTGATGTTGATTTGCTTAAAAAATACATTGCAGAGCCATTCAAGCGCGTGTCTTATGATGATGCCATTAGCCTTCTTCAAGAACATGAAAATGACGAAGATGCTGATTACGAACACCTTGAACACGGTGATGACTTTGGTTCACCACATGAAACATGGATTTCAAACTACTTTGGTATGCCAACCTTTGTGATCAATTACCCAGCAAGTTTCAAAGCTTTCTACATGAAACCCGTTCCTGGTAACCCAGACCGCGTTCTTTGTGCGGACTTGCTTGCTCCAGAAGGTTACGGTGAAATCATCGGAGGTTCTGTCCGTGAAGACGATTACGATGCTCTTGTAGCTAAAATGGATGCTCTTGAAATGGACAAATCAGAATACGAATTTTACCTTGACCTTCGTAAATACGGTTCAGTGCCACACGCTGGATTTGGTATTGGTATCGAACGTATGGTGACTTTCGTTGCTGGTACTAAACACATTCGTGAAGCCATTCCATTCCCACGTATGCTTCATCGTTTGAAACCATAAGGTGATTAACATTAGAATAACAGAAAAGAGCCATTTGGCTCTTTTTTTCTTAGCAAAAAGTTAGTTATAAGATATTTTAATATTCAGAATATTTTGTTATAATAATCCTACTAAATGAAGAAAAGGAGTTCATTATGGCAAAAACCATTCATACAGATAAAGCCCCAGCAGCAATTGGTGCTTACGTGCAAGGCAAGGTCGTTGGTCAGTTCCTTTTTGCATCAGGTCAAGTGCCTTTATCGCCTGAAACTGGGGAAATCATTGGAACGACTATCCAAGAACAAACCCAGCAAGTTTTAAAAAATATTGGTGCCATTTTAGCCGAAGCGGGAACAGACTTTGACCATGTGGTCAAAACAACTTGTTTCCTAAGTGATATCAATGATTTTGTCCCATTTAACGAAGTTTATGCCACAGCCTTTAAAACGGATTTTCCAGCTCGTTCAGCGGTTGAAGTGGCGCGTTTGCCAAAAGACGTTAAGGTAGAAATTGAAGTGATTGCCTACCTTGATTAAAGATAAGAAAATCTCCTACGAGTTCTTTCTCATAGGAGATTATTTGTTAAGAATGATTTGTGAGTGAAGCTTTTTGCATTTTCTTGGCTGTTGTCATCATCAAGCGGATACGGTTTAGTTGGTTCACTTCTGATGAACCTGGGTCGTAATCAATTGGTGCGATGTTGGCCCCTTTGTATTGGCGGCGCAATTCTTTGACCATTCCTTTACCAACGATGTGGTTTGGTAGGCAGCCAAAAGGTTGTAAGCAGACGATGTTTTTAACGCCATTATTGAGCAATTCAATCATTTCACCCGTCAAGAACCAGCCTTCCCCCGTGTGATTGCCGATAGAAATCACTTTTGAAGCTCCCTTGGCAATGTCATAGATGGATTCAATGCCTTCAAAACGTTGGGATTTTTCAAGGGCTTTATTCATTGGTTTTTCGAGAAGGTTGATGGCATCAATGCCGAGTTTGGCAAATCGTTTGGCTTTTTGGCTCATGTTAAGCTCATCAGCCTTCCAAATTTGATTGAACAGTGAATAATTCATAAAGCCAATCAAGTCTGGCACGACCGCCTCGCCCCCTTCTTGTTCAATGATAGCAACGATGTCATTGTTGGCTGTTGGAGCGTATTTGACTAAAATTTCTCCGACAACGCCGACACGTGGTTTTTGACCAAAATCAACGGTTTCAAGGGTGTCAAATTCCTTGATAATGCGTTTCATATTGCGGTTAAATTCAAAGTAAGAACCTGTTTTGATGTTGTGGCGAGCAACTTCAAGCCATTTATCATAGAGGGCATTGGCAGAGCCTGGTACGGCTTCGTAAGGACGCACGCGGTAAAGCACACGCTCAAACAAGTCTCCATACAAAACGCTGATGAGTAGGCGTTTGACAAAGGAATAAGTCAAGTTCCAGCCTGGTGTTTCTTCAGTTCCTTGATTGCCCATGGAAATAGACACCACGGGAACTTGTGCAAATCCTGCGTCTTTTAAGGCTTTACGCAAGAGCGGAATGTAGTTTGTTGCCCGACAACCTCCTCCCGTTTGGGTCATCATGACGCTGGTGTGCTCCAGGTCATATTCGCCACTTTGCAAGGCTTCAATCAACTGACCGATAGAAATGATAGCAGGGTAACAAGCATCGTTATGAACGAATTTGAGGCCGACGTCAACCGCTTTTCTGTCCATGGCTGGCAACACCGCGACCTTGTAGCCAGCTTGTTTAAAGGCTTTTTCGATGAGCCCATTTTGGTGAATAGGTGACAGCATAGGCATCAAAAGCGTGTGCGTCTTTTTCATGTCCTTGGTAAAGACAGGTTCTTGGGGTTCGGTTTCTTCGGCTTGGCTGTCAAATTGCGGTGCTTGGTTGAAGATGTGTTTTAATTGAGCTTTTTGGGCTTTTTTATCTCGTTCTTCAACGGCAGCTTTAAGCGAACGCAAGCGAATACGGATAGCCCCGAGGTTACTTCCTTCGTCGATTTTTAGGACGGTGTAGAGCTTGTTGTGTCCACGCATGATTTCTTCCACTTGGTCAGTAGTCACGGCATCCAGCCCGCAACCAAAACTGTTGAGCTGCACCAGTTCTAGATT
Source organism: Streptococcus alactolyticus (assembly GCF_012277075.1). GTDB lineage: Bacteria > Bacillota > Bacilli > Lactobacillales > Streptococcaceae > Streptococcus > Streptococcus alactolyticus. The sequence continues at coordinate 56,064 of NZ_JAAXMT010000004.1, forward strand.
TGGATTTTTTGAAACGACTTTAGCAGCAGCATAGAGGCGAGAATGGTAAACCCATTGGTTAACCACGCGCAGTCCTGACACTTCTTCTAAACCAGCCACCATGTCCTCTGTCAAGACATGAAAACCTTCTTGCGTGATAATATTGGCAATACCGTGATTGATTTCAGCGTCAAGGTGGTAAGGGCGACCAGACAAGACAATGGCTTTTTCGCCCTTGGTAGCAAGAGTGGAAAGCAGTTCGTCAGCTTTATCTTGCAAATCTTGTTTGAAATCGGCTAAGGCTTGGTAGCCATGTTCGATGGCTCTTCGAATGTCCTCAAGCGTGATGTCATCGTAAACACGAAAAGCCTTGCTAAGAGATAGCACAACGGATTCGTGGTCTGCTAAATTGACAAAGGGATGGAAATAAGCCACTTCCCCATTGCGAATAGGGTCCATGTTTTTCTCGATAACTTCAGGATAGCTTTGAACAATAGGACAGTTGTAGTGGTTCGGCGCCTTGTTATTTTCAATTTGCTCGTAAATGACACTTGGGTAGAAAATCGCATCCACTTTGCGGTCAATCAAGCTTTGAATGTGGCCGTGTACCATCTTGGCAGGGTAACAAACCGTATCACTTGGAATGGTTTCAATCCCTTTTTCAAACAAGGTTTTGTCTGATTTTGGGGACAATTGCACACGAAAACCAAGGTCGGTTAAAATGGTGTGCCAAAGGGGATAGTTTTCATACATATTGAGCACACGAGGAATACCGATAACGCCATGGACAGCGTCACGTTTTGAGAGAGCTTTAAATTTAAAAAGTTTTTTATATTTGTAATCAACGAGGTTTTCTTTTTGGTTGCTGCGGTCAAATGTGATTTTGGTGACTTTTTCTGCTCCGCGTTCGCAACGGTTACCTGTGACAAATTTGGAACCGTCATTGAAAATGGTCACGGTCAAAGCACAGTTGTTTTCACACAAGCCGCAACGGGTGAATTCTTTTTGGGTGGTAAAGTTATCCAGTTCCTCTAGCCCCATCAAACGTGAGGTTTGGGGTTGGTGTTCCAGTAATGTTTCCGTCATGCGTTCTCTCCTTTACTGTACCGTACTAAAAGCGGGTACCTCGGCGGTTTCATCTTCGTATTTTTCCTGAGCAATGATGGCACAGCCGTAAGCTCCCATTAGACCAGCAATGCTTGGGCGAACCACTTCGCGTTCGCTGACCAATTCAAAGGCACGAAGTACCGCTTCATTGTAGAAGGTTCCTCCCTGAACTACGATTTTTTCCCCTAAATCTTCAGGGCGTTTGAGTTTGATAACCTTGTACAAGGCATTTTTGATGACTGAATAAGACAATCCTGCTGAAATATCTGCCACGGTTGCTCCTTCTTTTTGCACTTGTTTGACTTTTGAATTCATGAAAACCGTGCATTTTGAGCCTAGGTCCACGGGGTGTTGTGCCAATAAAGCAACCTGAGCGAAATCTTTGACGTCGTATTTGAGGGATTTGGCAAAGGTTTCAATAAAGGAACCACAACCTGAAGAGCAAGCTTCATTTAGCTGAATGCTTGAAAGAGCCCCGTCTTGAACGCTCATGGCTTTCATGTCTTGCCCACCAATATCCAAAATAAAATCAACGCCAGGGTTAAAGTAATTGGCAGCCTTGAAATGAGCCACGGTTTCCACTTCACCATAATCCACGTGCAGCGCTGCTTGAATGAGTTTTTCGCCGTAACCTGTCACGCAAGAGCGCGCGATATAGGCTTCCTGTGGCAATTGGTGGTAAACTTCTTTCAAAATGGCAATGACATTTTCCAGCGGTTGTCCTTGGTTATTGCCGTAATGTTGGAACAAAATAGCGCCGTCAGGGTCAGTCAACACCACTTTTGAAGTGGTCGAACCTGCGTCAATGCCCAGAAAAACAGGCCCAGAAGCTTGGGCAATGTCTTTGTAGGTCACGCTGGCTTGGTTGTGACGTGCTCGCCAAGCGTCCAATTCGGCTTGGTCTTTAAAGAGCACATCCAAGGTATTTTTAGGGACCAAGGCTTGTGAACTGTTGGTCTTGAGGTTGTTAATGATTTCTGACAAGGCTAATTGAGCTTGTTCTTCGTCTAAGGCAGCTCCCATTGCCACAAATAGTTGTGGGTGTTCAGGGAAAATCACATTTTCTGGCTTAATATCAAGCGTTTCGATGAAACGTTGACGCAATTCGCTCATAAAGAACAAAGGTCCACCAAGAAAGGCAACATTCCCTGTGATTTTACGTCCTGATGCTAATCCAGCGATGGTTTGATTGACCACGGCTTGGAAAATAGAGGCTGCAATGTCCTCTTTGCGTGCGCCCTCGTTAATCAAAGGTTGAACGTCAGTTTTAGCAAAAACCCCGCAACGACTGGCAATAGGGTAAATGGTTTCGTACCCCTTGGCCAGTTTATTAACCCCATTGGCATCTGTTTTCAAGAGTTCTGCCATTTGGTCAATAAAGGCACCTGTTCCACCAGCACACGTACCGTTCATGCGTTGTTCAAGCGCGTCCCCAAAGAAGGTCATTTTGGCATCTTCACCGCCTAGCTCAATGACCACATCTGTTTCAGGAATAAAATGCTCAACGGTTGTTGTGGCCGCTATAACTTCTTGTACAAATGGAATTTTGGCCACATCTGCCAATCCCATGCCCCCAGAACCTGTGATGGCAATACTGACCGTTTGGTCGCCAATTTCTGAAATGGCATCGTTTAAGACCTTAATGGTTGCTGTTTTGACATCTGAAAAATGCCGTTCATAACGTGAAAAGACGAGCTTTTCATGATCATCGAAAATCACAACTTTAACCGTTGTCGATCCGACATCTACACCTGCTTTATACATATTCCAGTATCCTCGATTAGTGATTTAGACTTTGTTTTGCCTTTTTCTTTTACATAGGATAAGAAAAACAGATAGGCTTAACAACATTCTGTTGTTTATTCAACAAAGTGTCTGCTATAATACTATTATAAAATAGTCCTAATAAAATACAATCGTTAATTTTGATGGTTATGTTGTTTAAACAACACAAGGTGCTAAAACTGTTGATTATCTTGGAGGAAGACGGATGAAATTTACAGATATTCGCTATTTAAGAACCGAGAAGTTGATTTTTGATGCCTTTGCAAAACTTTTGAGTGAGAAATCTTATGAAAAGATTACGATTCAAGACATTGCGGATGAGGCTATGATTAACCGCGCCACTTTTTATGCCCACTATGCTGACAAAGACGAGCTTCGTGATGGGATTCACCAACAAATTGTGGAGCAAATGTCAGATATGATTGAGGCAGCACAAATCGCCAAAGGTGACACAGTCAAGGTCAAACGTGCCGAAAAACTCTTGGCAGACTTTTACCGAGGACTTGAAAAAAATCCATCGATTGCTAAAATTGTCTTGCGTAGTATTTCCCAAGAAGTCATGCAAGAACAATTTGGAAGCTTAATGCATGACAAGTACGACCATTTACTGGCCAAGCTAAATGTGACGGAATCAGGCAAGAAAGTTCCAACAGAGTTTGTGGTGGCTTATTTGACCAGTATTTTCACAGGGACTTTGCTGTGGTGGATTAAGTCAGATTTTGCCATGCCAGCAAAGGAATTGTCACGTTTGGTTTTGACCCTGATTAGCAATGGTCATTTGACGGTAATGGGGGTTATCATTGACCGTGACGATTGTGACTAAGAGCTTGTGAGAGCAACAAAGAAAGAGGGTAATTATGAAAAATGACAATAAGGTTCGTGATGCTATTGACCATCGCTTATACCCAGTAGCAGAAGGTAGCTTTTTATCTGAAATGGACACGCGTTTGCACCACCTTCTCAGACAAAGTCATCCTGATCTGCAAGACGGTGATTTTATCAGTTATAAACAGCTGACGCCTTATCGAATGCAGCTTTTAGAGGAAATTATCGACCAAGCCAACTGTAAAAATGAGTTCATTCGTGAGGCGGTTCACGGGGTGGCAAATGATGAAAATTACGCTGCCTTGGATATCCAAGACCAATTGGATAAGAAAATTACTTTTGGGCAAAAAATCGCGGACGACGTGGCTCGGTTTGGGGGTTCTTGGACCTTTATCATTTCCTTTATCGTCTTTATGGTAGTTTGGATGCTAATCAATATCATTCAACCGTTTGGGATTGCTTTTGACAAATACCCATTTATCTTGCTTAATCTCGCCCTATCAACTATCGCAGCCATTCAAGCCCCTTTGATTATGATGAGCCAAAACCGTGCCTCAGATTATGACCGCTTGCAAGCCAAAAAAAACTACAATGTTAACAAGGTGTCTAAAGAAGAAATCCGATTTTTGCACAAAAAATTGGACCACTTGGTGCAACAAGACCAGTCAGATTTACTGGAAATTCAAAAATTGCAAACCGAAATGCTGGCCTCAGTCACCAATCAGGTAGTGGATTTGAAAGAGCAAAACCAAATCTTGCGAGAAGAAATCGCTAAATTACAAAAAGCAACCGAGAAGAAGTAGGAACATTTAGCGTGCAGACTGGCTTAAATTTGTTATAATAAAAGCAAAAGAATCAGGGGAGAAGGACTATGTCTGATAAAACTATTCATTTAGTCATTGTAACTGGGATGAGTGGCGCTGGAAAAACAGTTGCCATTCAATCCTTTGAAGATTTAGGGTATTTTACGATTGATAATATGCCCCCTGCCTTAGTGCCTAAGTTTATTGAATTGGTGGAACAATCAAGCGACAATAATCGCGTGGCACTTGTGGTGGATATGCGTAGCAGGCTCTTTTTTAACGAAATCAATTCTGTCTTAGACCAAATTGATGCCAGTCCCAATATTGACGTAAAAATCTTGTTCTTAGATGCCACAGATGGTGAATTGGTATCACGTTACAAGGAAACGCGTCGTAGCCACCCACTAGCAGCGGATGGCCGCATTTTGGACGGGATTAAATTGGAGCGTGAGTTGCTAGCACCTCTAAAAAATCTGAGCCAAAATGTGATCAATACCACAGATTTGACCCCACGCCAGTTGCGCAAAACCATTTCTGAGCAATTTTCAAGTGAGCAAAACCAAGCTTCTTTCCATATTGAAGTGATGAGCTTTGGTTTCAAATACAGCCTGCCTTTGGATGCGGATTTGGTTTTTGACGTACGTTTCTTGCCAAATCCCTACTACAAACCAGAATTGCGTAACTTAACCGGATTGGACAAGGATGTCTATGATTACGTTATGGACCACGAGGAATCCGAAGCCTTCTACCAACATTTGATTGGCCTTTTAAAACCAATCCTACCAGGCTACCAAAAAGAAGGCAAATCAGTCTTAACCATTGCGATTGGTTGTACAGGAGGTCAACACCGTAGCGTTGCCTTTGCCCATCGCCTAGCAGAAGACTTGAAAACAGACTGGGTGGTCAATGAAACCCACCGTGATAAAAATCGTCGTAAGGAGACTGTTAATCGTTCATGAGAAAATCGAAGGTTACTGTTATTGGAGGCGGAACGGGGATACCTATCATTTTAAATAGTTTAAGGCACGAAGAGGTGGATATCACTGCTATTGTAACGGTTGCAGACGACGGTGGCAGTTCAGGAAAATTGCGTTCGGTGATGCAATTGCCCCCACCAGGTGACTTGCGCAATGTGCTAGTTGCCATGAGTGATATGCCTAAATTTTACGAAAAAGTCTTTCAGTACCGGTTTGCAGATAGCGACGGTGCTTTGGCAGGACACCCTTTGGGCAATCTGATTATTTCAGGAATTGCTGAAATGCAAGGCTCAACCTACAATGCCATGCAATTGTTAACCAAGTTCTTTCACGTTACAGGCAAGATTTACCCTGCAAGTGAGAACCCTTTGACCCTGCATGCGGTTTTCAAAGACGGTCATGAGGTGACTGGGGAGAGCTACATTGCTGACTACAAGGGCATAATTGACCATGTTTATGTGACCAATACCTACAACAACGAAGAGCCAACTGCCAGCCGTAAAGTAGTCGAAACCATTTTAAACAGTGATATGATTGTGCTGGGGCCAGGTTCTCTCTTTACTTCGATTTTGCCTAACTTGGTTATCCCAGAAATCAAGCAAGCTCTGCTGGATACGTCTGCTGAGGTGGCTTATGTGTGTAATATCATGACACAATACGGCGAAACCGAGCATTTTACCGATGCCAACCACGTGGAAGTCTTGAACCGTCACTTAGGACAAGATGCCATTGACACCGTTTTGGTGAATATCCAAGAAGTGCCGCAGGATTATATGAATTCCAACCAATTTGACGAGTATCTGGTTCAGGTGGAGCATGATTTTAAAGGACTACGCCAGCAAGTGAAACGTGTGATTTCATCGGATTTTCTTCGTTTGGAAAATGGCGGTGCTTTTCACAATGGGGACTATGTGGTGCGAGAATTGATGAACCTATTGAGGTCAAAAGAAAGATGAGTTTTACAGTAAAAGTCAAAGAAGAATTGATTAACCAATCGCGGTTTGACAAGAGCGAATTATCAGCCATCATCAAAATGTCAGGGAGTTTGGGGTTAAATGGCAACCGTTTGACTCTGTCTATCACTACTGAAAATGCCAAAATTGCTCGCCACATCTATGCTTTGATAGAAACCCTCTACAAGGTTCAGCCAGAAATTCGTTACCACCAAAAGACTAACTTACGCAAAAATCGTGTTTACCATGTCTTTGTCGCGACGGACGTCAAAGACATTTTAAATGATTTGCAGTTGGCAGATTCCTTTTTTGGTATCGAAACAGGTATTAATCCCTTGATTTTAGAAGATGATGACAAGGGACGGGCTTATTTACGAGGGGCCTTTTTGGCGACAGGAACCATTCGGGACCCAGAATCAGGCAAGTACCAGTTGGAAATTTTTTCCGTTTACCAAGACCACGCGGAAGACTTAGCTAATCTCATGCGAAAATTCATCTTGGATGCCAAGGTCATCGAGCACAAGAGTGGTGCAGTGACGTATCTGCAAAAGGCTGAAGATATCATGGATTTTCTCTTGATTATCGGTGCGGTGGATTCCAAGGATGTGTTTGAAGAAGTGAAAATCATGCGTGAAACTCGCAACGATGTTAACCGTGCCAACAACGCTGAAACGGCCAATATTGCCAAAACCGTGATGGCCAGCATGAAAACTATTAACAATATCATCACCATCATGGATACCGTTGGTCTGGATACCTTGCCAATTGAATTACAACAAGTGGCTAAAATCAGAGTGGCTCACCCTGATTATTCGCTGCAGCAAATTGCTGACACCTTGGGCAACGGATTAACCAAGAGCGGCGTCAATCACCGTTTGCGTAAAATCAATAAATTAGCAGAAAGTTTATCATAATTAGGAGGAAGATGACTTATGTCATGTACAACGATTTTAGTAGGAAAAGACGCTTCTTATGATGGCTCAACCATCATTGCGCGAACTGAAGACTCACAAAGTGGCGAATTTACCCCAAAACAATTTATCGTGGTGAAACCTGAGGACCAACCTCGCCACTACAAATCAGTTTTGTCATCATTTGAGATTGATTTGCCTGACAATCCCATGCGTTATACTTCTGTGCCAGATGCCTTGCGCAAGGACGGGATTTGGGGAGAAGCAGGTATCAACGAAGCCAATGTTGCCATGAGCGAAACTGAAACCATCACGACCAATGCGCGTGTTTTAGGAGCTGATCCGCTCGTTGCATCAGGAATTGGTGAAGAAGATATGCTGACTTTGGTATTACCTTATGTTCGCACAGCGCGTGAAGGGGTAAAACGCCTTGGTGAAATTCTTGAAACCTATGGAACTTACGAGTCAAACGGCGTGGCCTTTTCAGATGTCGATGAAATCTGGTGGCTAGAAACCGTTGGAGGACACCACTGGATTGCCCGTCGTGTGCCAGATGATTGTTACGTGACCAATCCTAACCAACTAGGTATTGACCATTTTGAATTTAACAATCCAGACGAATATATGTATTCAACTGGTTTGCGTGATTTTATTGAGGATAACAACCTTGATTTGACTTATTCAAATGAGCATTTCAACCCACGTTATGCCTTTGGTAGCCAACGTGACAAAGACCGTCACTACAACACTCCACGCGCTTGGGCTATGCAACGTTTCTTAAACCCTGAAATCAAACAAGACCCTCGCAGTTTCTTCATTCCTTGGGCACAAAAACCTTATCGCAAAATCACTATCGAAGACGTCAAATACGTGCTTAGCAACCATTATCAAGATACGGAATTTGACCCTTACGGACCAGAAGGCAATAAGGTAACCCAACGTGCCTTCCGTACCATTGGTATCAATCGTACCAGTCAAACCGCTATTCTTCAATTGCGCCCTGACAAACCACATGACACCACTGGTATTCAGTGGCTGGCCTATGGCTCAATGCCATTTGGTACAATGGTGCCGTTCTTTACTCAAATTTCAACAACACCAGCCTACTTTTCCAATACAGGTGCCAACGTGTCAACGGATTCCTTCTACTGGGCAAACCGTTTGATTGCTGCCATTGCTGACCCGCATTTCCACCAACACGAAGGGGATATCGAAGCCTACGTTGAAAGCACAATGGCGGCTGGTCATGCTCGCATTGGTCGTGTCGATGCTGCTTTGGCTAGAGGCGAAAAAGTAGATTTTGACGCTGAAAACCAAGCCATGAGTGATGACGTACAGCAACAAACCCAAGACTTATTGAATAAGGTTCTTTTTGATGCAAGTAACTTGATGACCAATCATTTTTCAGTTAGTGACTAATATTAAACTAGTAAATCCTTTGGGAGCCAGTCTCCCAAAGGATTTTTTGCTATTTTGAAAAGAAAACCTTGCAAAAACGGGAGAATATGATATACTTAACCAGTAAAATATTAACCAGTTAATAAAAGGAGTGTTATGAAAAGACTGTTTGTAACGATTGTCGCAGGTGTTGCCTTGCTTTTACTTTGCTTGACAGGAGCCAACAAGCCTGTCGCTGCAGATGATAAAATCAGCGTGGTAACCACTTTCTACCCAGTGTATGAATTTACCAAGGCGGTCACAGGTGACACAGCTGATGTTACTATGTTGGTAAAAGCAGGAACGGAACCCCATGATTTTGAGCCATCAACCAAAAATATTGCCACTATTTCAGATGCTGATGTTTTTGTTTATCTAGATGACAATATGGAAACCTGGGTGGATAGCGTGGTATCTTCTGTCAAAGCCCCACAATTGACCGTAGTGAAAGCAACAGGTGATATGTTGCTCTTGGCTGGCACGACTGAGGAGGAAGAAGAAGGGGAAAGCCACGAAGGGCACTCTCATGCCTACGATCCCCATGTCTGGTTGTCGCCCAAGCGTGCAATGATGTTGGTGGAAAATATCCGAGATGCCTTTATCGCCAAATACCCTGATAAAGCTGAAGTTTTTACCAATAATGCAGCAGCCTACCTAACAGAACTAAGTGACCTTGACGCTTTGTACACGGATAAATTGTCCCAAGCCAAGCAAAAAAGCTTCGTCACTCAGCACGCAGCCTTTGGCTACTTGGCTTTAGATTATGGTTTGACGCAAATTCCGATTACAGGTATTTCAGCAGATAGCGAACCGTCAGCCAAACGTTTGGTTAATCTGGCTAAATATGTCCAAAAATACGATATCCACTATATTTATTTTGAAAAAAATGCCTCAAGTAAGGTAGCAGAAACCTTGGCGGATGAAACAGGTGTTAAGACCGCTGTCCTCAATCCCATTGAAAGTTTGACCAGCAAAGAGATGAAATCAGGCGAGAATTACATTAGTGAGATGAAAGCCAATCTCAAGGCTCTGGAATTGACGACAGATGTTGCTGGTAAGACCATTAAAGCAGAAGAGGACACCGGCAAAACCGTAGAAAACGGCTATTTTAAAGACAAAGATATCACCGACCGTTCTTTGAAAGATTGGTCAGGAAAATGGCAGTCGGTTTACCCTTATCTCGTTAACGGTGATCTCGACCAAGTCTGGGAATACAAGGCTCAGTTGTCAAAAGGGGAAAAAACAGCTGAGGAATACAAAGACTATTACACCACAGGCTATCAGACCGACGTTGACCACATCAATATTAATGGCAAAAAGAATACCATCACCTTTATCAAAGGCGACCAAAAGTATCAATTTACTTATAAATACAGTGGCTATAAGGTCTTGACCTATGAAAAAGGCAATCGTGGCGTGCGTTACCTATTTGAAACCGACGATCCAAATGCTGGTGAATTCAAATACGTGCAATTTAGCGACCACAATATCTCTGAAACAGATTCGACCCATTTCCACATTTTCTGGGGTGGTAAAAGCCAAAAAGCCCTCTTGAAAGAGATGTCGCATTGGCCTACCTATTACCCTGATAATTTGACTGGAAAAGAAATCGCCCAAGACATGGTTGCTCACTAATCACAAAAGCTTGAAGTTAGAAACTTCAAGCTTTTGTGATTAGTGCCTTGAATTGATAAGAAACGTACACAAAAAACCACTCGATTTCTCGAATGGTTTAAGTCGTAAATCGTACTTCTTATTTGAAGCCGTATTTTTTGTTGAAACGATCCACACGACCATCTGCTTGAGTGAATTTTTGACGACCTGTGTAGAATGGGTGTGAATCTGATGAAATTTCCACACGGATAAGTGGGTAAGTAGCACCTTCGAATTCTACAGTTTCGCTAGATGATTTAGTAGAACCGCTAAGGAATTTGTAACCAGTAGTTGTATCCATAAATACTACTGGACGGTATTCTGGGTGAATGTTTTGTCTCATTTTAAAAAAGATTTCCTTTCTGCCATGATACTTTCCGCATCATAGTTATTTAACTCTTACATTTTATCAAATAAATACGTCCTTGGCAAGTCTTTTCTCCAAATAAATAGAAAAAATAGGACGGTTTTCTAGTCTTTTGTGGCTTGCAAGAGGTCTTTGATTTCTTGGAAAATGGATTCGTTTTCTTCCAAGCTGTAAGAGTTGGCCCCGCTGGCAAGAGGGTGTCCGCCACCGTCGTGACGTTTGGCAATTCCGTTGATGACTTGTGTTTTACTTCTGAGGTGAACGCGATAATGACCGTCAGCTTGCTCAACGAAAACACCCCAAGATTGAACGGTATCGATTTTGCCAGGAAGGTTCACGATAGCAGAGGTTTCTGCTTCGGTCACGTTAAATTCCTTGAGCACGTCTTGTGTTAATAGCACACGCGCAGCCCCATTATCATCTACTTCAAGGTGTTCCAAAACATAACCTTGGAGTTTAGCAATTTTCAATGGGAAGGAATCCATTTGACGGCTCAATTGTGCAAAATCAAAGTCGTAGCTTCTAAGTTTGGCCGCCATTTGGAAGGTTTTGCTGCTTGTTGCAGGGTAGAGAAAGCGTCCTGTATCACCAACAATACCACAATACAAGAGGCGTGCGGCAGACGTTGGCACGGTCAAATGCGTGCTTAAAGCAAGGTCGGTAATGATTTCACTGGCACTAGAAGCACTCGTATCCACGTGCATCAAATCTCCGTAAGGGTCATCATTTGGGTGGTGGTCAATTTTAATGAGAAATTGACCTGTGTGGTAACGCTCGTCATCAACTCGAGGGCGATTAGCCGTATCAGTGACAATAACCAAGGCATTAGCATAGTCATCGTCGCTGACCTCGTCCATTTGGGCTAACCAAGCAAGGGTTGGTTCATCTTGACCTGTTGCTAAGACGGTTTTAGTTGGAAAATTCTCCCTAATAATATCACGCAAGCCCACCTGACTACCGATAGCATCAGGGTCAGGTCTTTGGTGACGGTGAATAATAATGGTGTCATAGGCTTTAATAGCGTCCACAATTTCTGCGAATGTATTCATAATGATATCTCCCATCGTTTTAAAGATTCTCTTATCTTTTCATTATACCACACTTTAAAAATGACCTAGGCCATGAATTTTGATAAAAACTTTACAAAAACAAGATAGAAGACAAGAACGTTCGTCATGTATGATTAATAGAGTAAAAAAGATGTGGAAGGAACCAAAAAGTGTGGTAGAAATTGCATTAAAAAATATTTGCAAAGAATACAAAAATAAGAATTACGCCGTACGAGATGTTAACTTAGATATTTACGATAAAGAGTTTGTGATTTTTGTTGGACCGTCTGGGTGTGGCAAGTCAACAACTCTTCGCATGATTGCTGGTCTTGAAGAGATTAGCGACGGGGAACTTTGGATTGATGGGGAACTTAGTAATTACTCAGAACCTAAGGAAAGAGATATGTCCATGGTTTTCCAAAACTACGCTCTTTACCCAAGCATGACGGTTTATGGCAATCTGGCTTTTGCCTTGAAAGTTCGGAAAACGCCTAAAAAAGAAATCGACCAAAAAGTGCATCAGATTGCTCAAATTCTTGATATCGAACATTTGTTGGACCGCCGTCCATCAGATTTGTCAGGTGGGCAAAAGCAACGTGTGGCCATTGGTAGTGCCATTATCCGCCGTCCAAAAGTTTTCCTCATGGATGAGCCCTTGTCAAACTTAGATGCCAAGTTGCGTGCGCAAATGCGTATCGAACTAGCAAAATTGCATAAGGAATTGGGTATCACGATTATTTATGTGACGCATGACCAGACCGAAGCCATGACCCTAGGAACCAAAATTGTTGTCATGAAAGAAGGGGTCATTCAACAAATCGCGGCACCGTCTGTGCTTTACAATAACCCAATCAACCGATTTGTCGCAGAATTTGTTGGTTCACCGTCAATGAATTTCTTTGAGGCTGTGGTTCAAAAAGAAAAAGACCGTGTGGTTCTCATCTTTGGTGAACAACAAGATAAGAAAGTTTACCCAACGCAAGCCGATAGCCTTCGCTTGAAAGATGTTGTTGGCAAAACCGTGCAATTGGGTATTCGTCCTGAGGATATCCACGAAAAAGCAGAAGCTAGACAAGGTGGCTTTGATACCTTTAGCCAAGGCATCGTGGAACGTGTGGATTCGCGTGAGTTACTTGGTTCTGAGGTTATTCTTTACTTCCGTGAATCAGAGCGCAACCACTGTGTTCGCCTAAGCCCTGACAATAACACAGCGGCTGGAGAATCCATTGAATTGTACTTTGACCCTGAGAAAATTCACGTGTTTGATTTAGAAACGCAAGAAAACTTGTTATATAGAGAGGAGCTGTGACGTGGGAAAAAAGATTAAAAAAATAAGCGTGGGTCCTTATGGTTACCTGGTTCCAAGTTTGCTTATTTTTGCCGTATTCCTATTTTATCCATTTTTCAAAACCATTTACCTAAGCTTTTTCAAGACCAATAAACTGGGTGAAGCCAAGTTATTTGTTGGTTTTGAAAACTACCAAAACTTGCTGCAATCGGATTCTTTCCGCAACAGTTTGGGCGTTACCTTGATTTTTGTGGCGATTGTTGTTCTTGGAGGAATGTTCCTGGGCTTGATTACCGCTCTACTATGCAACAAAGCTTTTCCTGGTATTCGTGCCTTTAGTACGGTTTACGCTTTGCCAATGGCGATTGCCTCAAGTTCGGCAGCCATGATTTTCCAAATCATGCTCCACCCAGCTGTCGGAATTGTGAATAAGCTTTTGGGCTTAGATATCAATTGGTTAAATGATCCTAATACAGCGCTTTACTGTGTGGCTTTCCTAACAGCTTGGCTAAATAGTGGGATTAACTTCCTGTATTTTTCAGCAGGACTTGGTAATATCGACGATAGCATCTACGAACGTGCCTCTCTTGATGGGGCAAGCCCGCTACAACAATTTTTCCACTTAACCTTACCAGGTTTGTCACCAATCATGTTTTATACCCTTGTGGTCAACATCATTCAAGCCTTCCAGTCATTTGGACAAATCAAAATCTTGACAGAAGGTGGGCCAAACGAAACAACCAACGTGATAGTGTACTCTATTTACCGTGATGCCTTCTTTAACTACAAGTTTGGTAGTGCAGCGGCACAATCGGTTATCTTATTTATCATTATCATGCTCATCACGCTTGTGATGTTCAAAGTTGAAAAGAAAGGAGTGAAATACTAATGGAACAAATGGGAGAAATGGAACTCTATTGTCAAGAAACGCTCACGCAAGAGCAAATTGTTGATATCAAGGAAACTATGCGTGCCAAGGCTCTAGCTAAGAAAAGGGCTAAAACAGGTTTTCGCTTGTTGACCAATATCGTGGTGGCTTTGATTATTTTGTTGCCGCTCTTGTACGCAGTAAGCATTGCCTTTATGCCATCTGGTGAGTTGTTTACCACTAAGCTAAACCTCTTCCCGAAAAATCCGACCCTTGATAACTTTAAAAATGCCATCACGCAAGTACCGTTGATGCGATTCATCCTGAATTCTTTCATCATTGCGAGTTGCATTACGGTTGGTCAGATTATTTCTTGCTCGCTGGCTGCCTTTGCCTTCTCGTTTTTAGAATTCAAAGGAAAAGGCATTCTCTTCATGATTGTCATGGCTACCATGATGGTGCCTGGAGAGGCAACTATTATCTCAAACTATTTAACCGTTGGTAAGCTTGGATTATTGGATACTTATCCTGTACTGATTGTCCCTTACTTGACGTCGGCGATGGGAATTTTCCTCTTCCGCCAATTCTATATGACTTTCCCTAAATCTTTGTATGAATCAGCTAAATTAGACGGTTGCTCTAACTTGACTTTTATCATCAAAATCTTGCTTCCTTTGACCAAACCAGCGATTGGTGCTATGGCGGTTTACACCTTCATCAACGCATGGAACCTTTATATGTGGCCATTGTTGGTAACAGGTTCTGAGTCAATGCGAACTGTTCAGATCGGGATTAGTATGTTAAATAGTGTGGATTCGCAATCTATCACTTTGATGATTGCTGGTGTTGTGATGATTATCATCCCATCTATCGCTATCTTTGTTGTTGGTCAAAAACAACTGATTCGTGGCCTTTTCTCAGGTGCCGTTAAAGGTTAAGAGAAAAGCATCCGACTTACTCAATTTAATGTGTTAATTAAAATTTTTTAAGGAGATATATAAACCTAATGAAGAAAAAAATCATGGCAGGGCTTCTTGCTACAACAATGACGCTTGGTACTTTGACTGGTTGTGGTAGCTCATCAACCTCATCAAGCAAAACGGACAACGTTGAAGTTGAAACCGTTGAAATGGCTGCAGCTAACGAAGTTAGCGGTACAGAAATCACTTTCTGGCATTCTATGGGTGGCTCTGTTGCCAAAGCAATGGACGAATTGGTGGACCGTTTCAACGAAGAAAACGAATACGGTATCACGGTTAACGCTCAATACCAAGGGGAATACGATGATTCGCTAAACAAATTGAAGAGTGCGCAAATCGGAAACATGGGAGCAGACCTTGTCCAAGTTTATGAAATTGGAACACGTTTCATGATTGAATCTGGTTGGACTGTTCCAATGCAAAACATGGTTGACGCTGATAACTACGACCTTTCTCAAATCGAGCCAAACTTGTCAGCTTACTACACTATTGATGACCAATTGTACTCAATGCCATTTAACTCATCAACACCAATCATGTACTACAACAAGGACATCTTTGACAAAGCTGGCATAACAGAAATTCCAGATAGCTTGGAAGAGCTTAGCGAAGTTGGTGGTCAATTGATGGAAAAAGGTGGCGCTGACCAAGTTATCTCTCTTGGTATTTATGGTTGGTTCTTCGAGCAATTCATCAGCAAACAAGGCCTTGATTACGCAAATAACGGCAACGGTCGTGAAGACATTGCCACAGCAGTTGCCTTTGACGAAAATGGAGCTGCTGAAAACATCCTTTCAATCTGGAAAGAATTGAACGACAAAGGTTATGCACCAAACGTTGGTCGTGGTGGCGATGCTGGTCTTGCTGACTTCTCATCAGGTAAATCAGCTATCACTCTTGGTTCAACAGCATCACTTAACCAAATCCTTCAAGACGTTAACGGTAAATTTGAAGTAGGAACAGCTTACTTCCCTAAAATCAGCTCATCTGACGAAGGTGGCGTATCAATCGGTGGTGCATCACTTTGGGCTTTGAACAACAACGATCCGAAAAAACTTCGTGCAACTTGGGAATTTGTTAAATTCTTGATCTCACCAGAATCACAAGCTTTCTGGAACGCTTCAACTGGTTACTTCCCTGTAACAGTAGCTGCCCACGAAGAGCAAGTCTTCAAAGACAACATTGCCAAATACCCGCAATTTGAAACTGCGATTGAGCAATTGCACGCTTCTTCACCTGAATATGCTGGTGCATTGCTAAGTGTATTCCCTGAAGCACGTTCTATTGTTGAAACAGAAATTGAAAAAACCATCAATGGTGAACAAAGTGTTGATGAAGCTGTTGAAAGCATGTCATCTTCAATCAACGACGCTATTGAAGAGTATAACCTTGTAAATGAATAATAGAGTGCTACAATAGAGTTATGAAGCAGGGCGGATGAGGTATTATCCCCCTGTTTCGTTTTTTATGAGCATTATTAAAGAATTGTTGGGAGTGAGAAAATGAAAACCGTTAGTATTTTTGCCCATAGAGGAGCCAGTCATCAGGCTCCTGAAAACACCCTTGAAGCCTTTCAAAAAGCCGTTGACCAAGGAGTTGATGGTATTGAATTAGACGTTCAAATGACCAAAGACCAAGTGCTTGTGGTTGCCCACGATGAGCAGTTGGAGCGTGTCAGCAATGGAAAAGGTTACCTAAAAGACCATACTTTACAAGAATTGCGCGCCTTGGATTTTTCATGTGGACACGATGAATACAGTCAGGTAAAGATTCCGACCTTGGCTGAAGTTTTGGAATTGGTCAAAGATAGCGACATTGTCCTTAATATTGAACTAAAGACGAGTTTGTTTTGGTACCCAGGTATCGAGGATGCCACGGTTCAATTGGTGCAAGAAAAAAGCATGGAAGACCGTGTGATTTATTCATCGTTTAACCATTATAGCATCCAAAAAATCAAGACCCTTGCCCCACAAGCCCAGACGGCCTATCTCTTTTTTGATGTCATTGTTGATGCAGAACATTACACGCTTAATGCTGGTGTGCCAGCCATTCATCCTTGTTTTTGCCAATTGCTCATGCCTGAGATTTTAGAGCGTTATAAGAATTCAGATGTGAAAGTGCGTGTCTGGACAGTGGATGAGCCACAGTTAATCAAGCAATTCATGGCAGCAGGAGTGGATGCCATCATTACCAATGAGCCAGAGTTAGCCTTGAAAATACGTCGTGAAATGGAGGAAAACAAATGTTAGGCAAGAAGAAATTATTCTTATTTGATATTGACGGTACGGTTTGTTTGGGTGACAAATTGATACCAGGGGTTAAACCTTTTTTACAAGACATCAAGCAAAGTGGTGGTCAATTTATTTTTGTTACCAATAACGCCACAAAAAGCGTTGCTGATTATGTGACCTTTTTCAAAGGACTGGGTGTGGCTTGTGATGAGGCCAATTTTATCACGGCTTCGTACGTGACGGTGTACTATTTAAAAACGCACTATCCTGACCAATTGATTTATGTTTTGGGAACAGATTCTTTACAAGAAGAACTCAAATGCAACGGTATTCGTGTGACAACGGATTGCCATGAAGAAGGCATTGCTTGCGTCCTTGTGTCTTATGATAATCAACTCACTTACGACAAATTAGTGGATGTTTGCTGGTTATTGACCAAGGCAGATGTGGATTATGTGGCAACTAATCCTGACATGGTCTGTCCTGTGGAATTTGGCTATGTACCAGATTGTGGAGCTATTTGTGAAATGATAGCCCATGCGGTCAAAAAAGAGCCTTACTATATCGGTAAACCTGAAACGGCTATGGTGGATTTTGCCTTAAAACAAAACCCTTACACCAAGGAAGAAACCATGTTGGTTGGTGATCGTTTGTACACCGATATTCGTTGTGGGAAAAAAGCAGGCGTGGATACGGTCTTGGTTTTGACAGGTGAAACCACTAATGCAGATGTTTCTGCGAGTGTCGAAAAACCCAATTACGTGGAAAATTCAGTAGCAACCTTGTACAAGAAATGGAAGAAAGACAGACAATACCTTCATCACAATGAAGAAAGTGAGGTTGGTTAAGACCAAATCCGCACCTAGCTTCCTAAAAAATTCGGTTTTTGTTAGCCTTTTTTTAATAAAATATGCTACAATAAAAGTAATTTATGTTTGGAGGAAACTATGGCTTTAGTAAAAATTGTCTATGCTAGCATGACAGGAAATACAGAAGAAATTGCTGATATTGTTGGAAATGCCTTTGAGTCACTAGGACATACCGTTGAAGTGGACGAATGCACAACTGTTGACGCAGCTGATTTTGAAGATGCCGATGTGGCTATCGTGGCATCATATACTTATGGTGATGGGGATTTACCAGATGAAATCGTTGATTTCTACGAAGACCTTGCTGATGTTGATTTGGCAGATAAAGTCTTTGGTGTGGTTGGTTCTGGTGATACCTTCTACGATTATTTCTGTAAAGCCGTTGATGACTTTGAAGCTCAGTTTGCTCTAACAGGAGCAACTAAAGGAGCTGAGTCTGTGAAGGTGGACTTGTCAGCTGATGATGAGGATATCCAAAAATTAGAGGCATTTGCGCAAGCTATTTCCCAAAAAGTCAATGGATAATAGATGAAAAGGGGTCTTCAGAAGACCTCTTTTTTACTGAAGGTGTCAGGATTCCCTTTTCATTAGATAAGGACTTATAGTATAATAAAAAGACAATAGTAAGCAATCTTATTGGGAAAGACTAATGATTTAAGGGTGAAACGATGAAAAAAGTGAAGTATGGCTATGATGAACTCCGCCGCTTCTTGGTGTTGTTTGGTGTGGTTCTAGTTCTAGGTTATTTTATTCTTTATGTGATTGGGCACTGGGAATTGCTGGTGCGTTTTTGGGAATCCAATTCGCAAGCTGAAATCAATCGAGTGATTTCCCAGCTTCGTCATAAGACTATTTTGAATTTTGTAGTCTTGGTTATTCTGACGGCTGTGACGGCGGCTATTCCATTTATGTCTAATGCCATTTTTGCCATTTTTAATGGGGTGGTTTATGGTCCTTATATCGGCTTTGGCATGAATTTGCTGGGAAATGTCTTGGGGAATTTTATCTTTATCAAGTTGCTCAATGTCGTGGATATCACCGATAGTGAAAACAAATTGAAAAAGCGTTTTAGTGGCATTCAAGCGCTAGAAAACAAGAATTATGGGATTATTTTAGGCTACATGATTCCTGTTGTACCAACGATTTTGATCAATTATCATGTAGCAGAAGAAAAGCTTCCTTGGCGCAAATGGCTGCTCTATGTTACCATTGGGGTGGCTCCGAGTAGTCTAATTTATGCCTTGGGTGGTGACGCTGTGATTGCTGGTAATGTCAGACGTTTGATTGTGCTTGGTGTGATTATCGCTCTTGGTTATGTCTTAGTAACCGTGATTAGACGCCGAAATAACAACAAAATGTAAAAGGAAAGTGCAGCTTAAAGAATGGTAAGAAAAACAATGATAGATTTAGATGTGACGCGCCAAAAAATTGATGCCATAGATGCAGACTTGGTGGCGCTTTTGGAAGAACGTATGCAACTAGTCAATGATGTCGTCGCTTACAAAAAAACGGTTGGCAAGCCAATCTTAGACACAAGCCGTGAACACGCCGTCCTTCAAAAAGTAGCCGATAGGGTTCAAGAAAAAGCGTTTGAGGATACGATTGTTAATACTTTTTCAGATATCATGAAACGTTCCCGCGACTACCAAGCCACACAAATAGACTAGACTATTTTGCTAAAAAAACTCTCGCGAAAATGGTTTCTATCTCTTTACACAACTTACCTTTTTTGCTAGAATAGTAAGAGTGTGTGATGGACACACGAAATATGGCTAATCCGCTGGGACAAGCACTTATGATTAGTAAGATAGGAGAAAAATAGAATGAATCCATTAATTCAAAGTTTGACTGAAAGTCAATTACGTACTGACATCCCTACATTCCACCCTGGTGATACTGTTCGTGTTCACGCGAAAGTTGTCGAAGGAAACCGCGAACGTGTCCAAATCTTCGAAGGTGTGGTTATTTCTCGTAAAGGTCAAGGGATCTCAGAAATGTACACAGTTCGTAAAATGTCAAGTGGTATCGGGGTAGAACGTACTTTCCCAGTTCATACACCACGTGTTGAAAAAATCGAAGTTGTTCGTCATGGTAAAGTGCGTCGTGCTAAACTTTACTACTTGCGTGCATTGCAAGGTAAAGCAGCTCGTATTAAAGAAATCCGTCGTTAATGAGCACTGCTATGTAACGAGAAAAATCTGTCCTCGGGACAGATTTTTTCATAACTCCCCTTAGTTCAATGGATATAACAACTCCCTCCTAAGGAGTAGTTGCTGGTTCGATTCCGGCAGGGGAGATCCACGTTTCTAAGGTAGCTGGTCATTTGGACGAAGACAGGTGACGAATTGGCATAAGAAAGGCGTTTTTCTCATATACGCCTTTTAAAGTTCTTCTGAGTTCAGCTATTTTTAGATAAGATGTTTTATAATAGAGACAAGTATTTTACCTAAAATACCTATCTCTATTGTGATGAAAAATGAAGGAAGTATCATGGCAAAAAGAAAGTATTCAATTGAAAGTCGTGTTGATTATTCGGTGATTTTACCCGTTTTTTTCCTGTTGTTGATTGGTTTGGTAGCCATTTACATTGCCACCTCAAATGACAGTCCCACTGCGGTGATGAAGGTCATGACGCAACAAGTGGTCTGGATACTTTTGGGTTGCGGTATTGCCTTTGTTGTCATGCTCTTTAGCACGGAATTTCTATGGAAAATCACGCCTTATCTATATGGTTTGGGTTTGGTTTTGATGGTTTTGCCCTTGATCTTTTACAGTCCAGCCTTGGTTGAATCCACAGGGGCTAAAAACTGGGTAACTATTGGATCGGTGACCTTATTTCAGCCGTCCGAATTTATGAAAGTGTCCTATATTTTGATGCTGTCGCGGTATTCCATTTGGTTCCGACAAAAATACAAGGAAGATTCCTTAGCAAATGACTGGAAATTATTGGGTGTCTTTGCCTTGATTACCTTGCCCGTCATGATTTTACTTGGCTTGCAAAAAGACTTAGGAACAGCCATGGTTTTTGCGGCTATTCTATCTGGTTTAGTGCTTTTATCAGGGATTTCTTGGTGGATTATCGCTCCTGTTTTGATCTTAGTGGTCCTATTGATCGGTGGTTTCTTGATGATCTTCCTGTTTCCGCACGGCAAAGATTTGTTGCATAGTTTGGGGATGGATACTTACCAAATTAACCGTATTTCTGCTTGGTTGGACCCATTCTCTTACGCGAGAACTATCGCCTATCAACAAACACAAGGAATGATTTCGATTGGTAGTGGTGGATTTGCCGGAAAAGGCTTTAACGTCATTGATTTATCGGTGCCTGTTCGTGAAAGTGATATGATTTTTACGGTTATTGCAGAGGACTTTGGTTTTCTTGGTAGTGTGGCTGTGCTTGGGCTTTACCTCTTATTGATTTACCGTATGATTCACGTTATTTTTGAGTCAAATAACCGTTTTTACTCTTACATTGCGACTGGTTTTATCATGATGATTTTGTTCCACATTTTTGAAAATATCGGTGCTGCGCTAGGCATTTTGCCTTTGACAGGGATTCCATTGCCTTTTATCTCTCAAGGGGGGTCATCGCTCATCACCAATCTAATCTGTGTGGGCTTGATTTTGTCGATGAGTTACCAAAATAACCTGCACCGAGAAGAAGAAATGCGAAAACATTTTAGACGCAGTGATCGCTATTAAAAAAGTTGGGGAAACCCAGCTTTTTTTATGAAAACATTCCTTGAAAACGACATGGATTCTACTATAAAAATTGTCTAAAATGTGATATAATAAACATATGAATTATCGTGATTATATATGGGATTTGGGAGGTACGTTGCTCGATAATTATGAAATATCGACACAAGCTTTCGTAGATACCCTCAAAACATTTGGAAAACAAGCCTCACACGACGAGGTGTACAGTAAATTAAAGGAGTCAACGGACGCTGCTATTGCCCGATTTATCCCTGATCAACCTCAGTTTTTAAAGGCATACAAGGAAAAAGAGGCTGAACTGTTGGAGTCGCCTATTTTATTTCCTGGAGCGCGTGAGGTCTTGCAGGCTATTGTGGCTGATGGCGGGCGAAATTTCTTGGTGTCTCACCGCAACAAGTTAGTGCTGGACATTTTGAAAAAGACCCAGCTCTTGCCCTATTTCACAGAAGTGGTGACCTCAGAAAGTGGTTTTGCCCGTAAGCCTAATCCAGAGTCCATGTTGTACCTCAAGAAAAAGTATGATATCAAGGACGCTTTGGTTATTGGTGATCGTGATATTGATAGGCAAGCTGGTCAGGCGGCAGGCTTTGATACGTTATTAGTTGATGGGACCAAGTCCCTAATGGAGATAGTGAAATAATGACGGAAGAAACGAAAAATTTATCAGAATTAGCAAAGGAATATGATGCGAGCCAAATCCAAGTTTTAGAAGGCTTGGAAGCTGTTCGTATGCGACCAGGGATGTACATTGGTTCGACCTCAAAAGAAGGTCTGCATCACTTGGTTTGGGAGATTGTTGACAATTCGATTGACGAAGCTCTAGCAGGCTTTGCCACGCACATCGAAGTCTTTATCGAAAAAGACAATTCCATCACTGTTGTGGATGACGGTCGTGGGATTCCTGTTGACATTCAAGAAAAAACAGGACGTCCAGCCGTTGAAACCGTCTTTACGGTCTTACACGCCGGTGGTAAATTTGGCGGCGGAGGCTATAAGGTTTCAGGTGGTTTGCACGGGGTTGGTTCATCTGTTGTTAATGCTTTATCAACACAGCTAGATGTTTCTGTCTATCGTGATGGGCATATCTATTACCAAGAGTATTTCAAAGGGCAGGTTCAGGACGATTTGAAGGTTGTCGGCGAAACGGATCGCCACGGAACAACCGTTCATTTCACACCAGACCCTAAGATCTTTACAGAAACGACGACTTTTGATTTTGACAAATTAGCCAAACGTATCCAAGAGTTGGCTTTCTTAAACAAAGGCTTGCGGATTTCCATCACCGATCGACGCGAAGAGCTAGAGCAGGAAAAACATTTCCATTACGAAGGTGGTATTTCAAGTTATGTTGCCTTCATCAATGAAAATAAAGACGTGATTTTCCCAACACCGATCTACACTTCAGGTGAAATGGATGGTATTTCGGTTGAAGTGGCCATGCAATACACAACTGGTTACCACGAAACGGTCATGAGCTTTGCCAATAATATTCATACCCATGAGGGTGGAACTCACGAACAAGGTTTCCGAACAGCTTTGACGCGTGTGATTAATGATTACGCTCGCCAAAACAAGCTCATTAAGGAAAAAGAGGACAATTTGACAGGTGAAGATGTCCGTGAAGGCTTGACTGCCGTGATTTCGGTCAAACACCCAAACCCACAATTTGAAGGGCAAACCAAAACTAAGCTGGGCAATTCAGAAGTGGTGAAAATCACCAACCGTTTGTTCAGCGAAGCTTTTGGACGTTTCTTGTTAGAAAATCCTCAGATTGCCAAGAAAATCGTTGAAAAAGGGATTTTGGCTTCCAAAGCTCGCATTGCAGCAAAACGAGCTCGTGAAGTGACCCGTAAGAAATCAGGGCTTGAAATCTCAAACCTTCCTGGCAAATTGGCAGATTGCTCGTCAAACGACCCATCAATGAATGAATTGTTTATCGTTGAGGGGGATTCAGCCGGTGGTTCTGCCAAATCAGGCCGTAACCGTGAACACCAAGCCATTTTGCCAATTCGTGGTAAAATTTTGAATGTGGAAAAAGCCAGCATGGATAAAATTTTAGCCAACGAAGAAATTCGCAGCTTGTTTACAGCTATGGGAACTGGTTTTGGGGCTGATTTTGATGTGTCAAAAGCTCGTTATCACAAATTGGTTATCATGACCGATGCCGATGTTGACGGTGCCCACATTCGTACCTTGCTTTTGACCTTGATTTACCGCTTTATGCGTCCTATTTTGGAGGCTGGCTATGTCTATATTGCTCAACCACCAATTTATGGGGTCAAAGTGGGAAGTGAAATTAAAGAATACATCCAGCCTGGTGCCAATCAGGAAGCCGAATTGCAAGCAGCGATGGAGCGTTATAAAGAAGGACGCTCTAAACCAACGGTTCAGCGTTACAAAGGGTTAGGAGAGATGGACGATCATCAGCTTTGGGAAACAACAATGGATCCAGAAAACCGATTGATGGCAAGGGTTTCTGTTGATGATGCCGCTGAAGCAGATAAAATTTTCGATATGCTGATGGGAGATCGAGTGGAACCTCGTCGAGTTTTCATTGAAGAAAATGCGGTCTATAGCACGCTTGATTTTTAATGAGAAAGATGAGTAAAAAATGCTGCATACTCTCTTTAAGTATGTTATAATCGTAATGTTATAGATATTTTACGATAAAAAGACAATTTATAAGGAGTTTTAAATGTCGAGCGGAATTATATTACTGCTTGTGGCAATTGTTTTAATCATCATCATTGCTTACTTAGTCGGTGTGGTTGTGCGCAAGCGAAATGATTCATTGATTGCAACTTTAGAAGAAAAGAAGCAGTCCTTATTTGCTTTACCGGTCAACGATGAAATTGAAGCTGTTAAGAGCCTTCATTTGATTGGTCAAAGTCAGACAACTTTTCGTGAATGGAATCAAAAATGGGTAGATCTTTCTCTCAATTCTTTTTCTGATATTGAAAATCATATCTTTGAAGCTGAAAATCTTAACAACAGCTTTAAATTCATCAAAGCCAAACATGAGATTGACAACGTTGAAAGCCAATTGAACGTCATCGAAGAAGACATCAATGCCATTCGTGAGGCTCTCTCAGTCTTGAAAGAACAAGAAGAGAAAAACAGTGCTCGTGTCAAACACGCTTTGGATTTATACGAAACCCTTCAAGCTTCTATCTCGGAAAAAGAGGACAATTTTGGTTCTACGATGCCTGAGATTGACAAGCAATTGAAAAATATCGAAACCGAGTTTTCTCAATTTGTCACATTGAACTCAACAGGGGATCCCGTTGAGGCTTCTGAAGTTTTGGATCGTGCTGAAGAGCATACCATTGCACTTGGTCAAATTTCAGAACAAATCCCAGCAATTGTTGCGAAACTAGAAGATGATTTTCCTGATCAAATGGATGACTTGGAACAAGGTTATCGCCGTTTGCTAGAGCAAAATTATCACTTTGCTGAAAAAGATATCGAAACCCGTTTCCAAGAAATCCGCGATGCCATTCGTGCCAACTCTTCAGAGTTAGTCACACTTGATTTGGACCGTGCTCGTAATGAAAATGAACGTATTCAAAGCAAGATCGACACCATGTATGAGTTGTTTGAACGCGAAATTGCAGCGCATAAATTGGCTTTGAAAGACAGCAAGATTATTCCAGATTATTTGGCACACGCAAAAGCCAACAACGACAAGTTGGAAAATGAAATCAAACGCCTATCCCATAAATATATTTTAGGGGATAGCGACAGTTTGAGTCTTCGTTCATTTGCTCAAAAATTAGAAGAAATTGATCTTGAAGTGATGCCAATTGTTGAAGCCTTTGGTACACAAGAACGTCCATTTACTGAGTTGCAATTGATTTTTGACAAGACTTTGAAAACCCTTGACTCTGTTGAAGAAGGTCAAATGGAAGTCTTTGAACAAGTCAAAAACATTGAAGAAATCGAAACAGTGGCTCGTCAAAAACTGGAAAAATACATCAATCGTTTGCACATGATCAAACGTTATATGGAAAAACGCAATTTGCCAGGTATTCCACAAGATTTCTTGAGTACTTTCTTCACGACAAGTTCTCAATTAGAAGCCTTGATTAGTGAATTGAGTCGTGGACGTATTGACATTGATGCTGTGGCTCGTCTGACAGATGTTGCAACAGCTGCCATTGCCAATCTTGAAGAAGCAACTTACCAAGTCGTGCAAAATGCAACATTGACTGAGCAACTCTTACAATATTCAAACCGTTACCGTAGCTTTGAACCAAGCGTTCAAAATAGTTTCGAACACGCGTTGAAATTGTTTGAAGTGGATAATGATTACCAAGCGTCATTTGATGAAATTTCATATGCTCTTGAAACTGTTGAACCAGGTGTTACAGACCGCTTCGTTTCATCATATGAAAAAACACGTGAACAAATTCGTTTTTAATCAGCTAAGAAGGCCATATGGTCTTCTTCTTTTTTTGTCTAAAATTGTATAAATATAAAAAATCTTATTTTAAGCTTGCTATTTTTAGAATTTTCTTGTAAAATATTTTTAAATCATAGTAAAGCGATGATAGAAAAAGCCCAAGACAACAGACAGAGAGTGCTCGGTGGTGAGAAGAGTGTGCAATCCTTGGGTGACACATTCTTGAGCGCGTGTGCGAACTCAGCAGATAGTAGTGCACGACGGGCGGATTCACGTTACGAATCAGAAGTCACGTACTTCATGAGAACAGTTGAGGCGACTGGCTGTTGAATCAAAGGTGGAACCACGTTTTGAACGTCCTTGCAATTTTTTTGCGAGGGCGTTTTTTTGAACATCAAAAAGAGAAAGGGTATGTTTATGGCAAAGATTAAAGGATTACGGGCGATTGAGCCTTATGTTGCTGGCAGTCAGCCAAGCGGCGAGCACATTATCAAATTGAATACCAATGAAAATGCTTATGGACCAAGTCCAAAGGTGGCGGATGCTTTTTCTCATTTTGATGCCCATCGCTTGCGCAAGTATTCCACTTTGAACCAAGAAGCCTTGCGGGTGGCACTAGCCAAGCAACATGGTCTTGACCCTAGTCAAATTATTATTGGCAATGGGTCGGATGACATTTTGTCTATGGCTTTTCTTGCTTTTTTTAACAGTGGACAACCTGTTTTGTTTCCAGATTTGACTTATGGGTTTTATAAGGTTTGGGCGGACTTGTACCACATTCCTTTTATCGAAGTGCCGCTCAATCAAGCTTTTGAAATAGATGTGGAAGATTATATGAGGGATTGTGGGGGCATTGTTTTGGCAAATCCCAATGCGCCGACAGGCATTTACAAGTCCCTTGATGATTTGGAAAAACTTATCAAAGCTCATCCTGATGTGGTGGTTATCGTTGATGAGGCTTATATCAATTTTGGAGGGAAAACGGCTCTGCCTTTGCTGAAGAAATACGATAATCTGTTTATCACACGAACCTTTTCCAAGGATGCTTCACTGGCGGGCTTGCGCGTTGGTTACGGTATCGGAAATCCCAACTTGATGGCGGTCATCAATGCAGTGAAAAATGCCATCAATCCTTACAATGTTGATTTGATTGCGGAAGAATTGGCAGTCGCGGCAGTGGAATCTTGGGACTATTACGAAGGTACTTGCCAAAAAATCATGGCGACACGGCACTGGTTTAGTGAGGCGCTTTCTCAGCTAGGTTTTACTGTTTTGGAGTCGCAAACCAATTTTGTATTGGCAGAATGCCCAAATCACGAAGCACCAGCCTTATTTGATTACCTGCAAGCCCATCATATTCATGTGCGGTATTTTCCAAAAGTTAAACGCCTTCAAAATCATCTGCGGATTTCTATTGGAAATCAGGCGGAGATGGGGCAGGTTATTGTAGTGATTAAGGCTTTTCAAGAGGCATCATAAGATGCAAGCAGGAGTTGAGCGTATGAAAAAGACAACATTACCTGTCGGCATGCACGATAAATTATTTAAGCGTGCGCGTGTGACTTATACCATTGAGCGTGATATTAGTGATTTTTTGATGAGCCAAGGCTTTCATCGCATCGAAACCCCAACTTTAGAGCATTTTGAAGTGTTTAATGACAGTGTGACGAGCAATCATTACCATTTTTTTGATAAAAGCGGAGAATTGTTGACGCTACGTCCTGACATTACGAGTCAGATTGGGCGTGTTATCGCCTCAACACAGGTGGAAACGCCTATTAAATTTTCTTATTCAGGAAAGGTGTTTAAGTACAATGAGGAAATGCGTGGCTTGACCAATGAGCACACCCAAGCTGGGATTGAAATTGTGGGTTACCCTGCCAAGGAAGCGGTTTGTGAAGCTATTGTTTCAGCCAAAAAAGCTCTGGATATTGCAGGCATTCCATCTTACCAATTTGAATTGTCCCATGCAGCGATTTTGCAGACGATTTTTGAAACCTTGGCTTTGCCACAAGATGCTGGGGAAGCATTGGCACAAGCCATTCGGGACAAAAATATAACCCAGCTAAACACTTTTACCAAGCGCTACCCAAGCGAATTGGACGCTTTCTTGAAAGCTCTACCTTTCTTGTTCGGGGAAAGCTATCAGGTCTTGGATAAAGCACGATACTTGGTGGAAAATGAAAGGATTTTAGCAGCCTTGACTGACTTGGAAATGCTTCTAGAGCAAGTGTCAGATGTCTTGACAGAAAGCTATATTGATTTGGCCCAAATGCCTACCATGCCTTATTACACAGGGGTGATGTTCAAGGTATTTGGAAATAAAGTGCCAGATGCTTTTGCGTCAGGTGGGCGTTACGATAAATTGTTTGAACGATTTGGTGCTACAAAATTGACCGCAGTTGGGTGGGCAGTAGATATTGATGCCATTTACCAAGCGGTGCATGACCATTTAGAAGGAGGTGCTTAATGACTCATAAAATAACCATCGCTCTAACCAAAGGGCGTATTGAAAAAGATACGGTGAAACTCTTAGAAAAAGTTGGTTTTGATATGTCTTTTATGGACAATAAAGGGCGAAATTTGATTTTTGAAAGTCCTGACAAAACCTTGCGATTTTTACTGGTCAAGGCGCCTGATGTGACCACTTATGTGCGGCATGGGGTAGCTGACCTTGGGGTAGTTGGCAAGGACGTGCTGATTGAACACCCGACTGGCTATTTAGAAATGCTGGATTTGAATTTTGGATTGTGTAAGTTTTCCGTGGCTTCGACCCAAAATTATAATCCCTACGACCACAAGCGTAAGCGCATTGCCACAAAATACCCAACGATTGCGACGGATTATTTTAACAGCAAGGGGGAGGATGTAGAGATTATTTCCATTCAAGGAAGTGTTGAGATTGCCCCCGTGATTGGTTTGGCGGATGCTATTGTTGATATCGTAGAAACGGGAAACACACTGGCTGCAAATGGTTTGACTGTTTATGAGGATATTTGCCGTATCTCGGCGCGCTTGATTGTCAATAAAGCAGCATTGAAAAACAACCCAGAAATTATGCCTTTTATTCAAAAACTGGAAACGATTGTTGGAAATGAGGAGGTAGCTTTTATATGAAACGCTTAACAGGAACGACCAAAGAGATTTCAGAACTCTTGTACCAAGAACAACTGGAATTGAGCAAGGACAACCGTGACGTGGACGACGTGGTTCGTCAGATTTTGGAAGATGTCAAGGAAAATGGCGACCAAGCCCTAAGAAAGTATTCTGAAACCTTTGACAAGATTAGCCTTGATGATTTTGAGGTGGGATCCGATTTAATTGACCAAGCTTTTGCGACCATTGATGCAGATGTCTTAGAAGCCCTCAAACGCGCCAAAGCCAATATTGAAAGCTATCACAAGCAACAATTGGAAACAGGGTTTGAGGACGCTCCTAGTGATGGTGTCATTCGTGGGCAACTGGTTCGTCCCATTGAACGTGTGGGGGTTTACGTTCCAGGTGGGACGGCAGCCTATCCTTCATCTGTCTTGATGAATGTGATTCCAGCTAAAATTGCAGGCGTAAGGGAAATTATCATGATTACCCCACCGCAAGAGCACTTTGAACCAGCTATTTTGGTGGCGGCATCATTGGCTGGCGTTGACAAAATATATCAAGTTGGTGGGGCGCAAGGTATCGCAGCCTTGGCTTATGGGACAGAAAGCATTCCGCGAGTGGATAAGATTACGGGTCCTGGCAATATCTTTGTTGCAACGGCTAAGAAAATGGTGTACGGCATTGTTGGGATTGATATGATTGCAGGTCCGTCAGAAATCGGCGTCATAGCAGATCACACGGCCAATCCAAAATACGTAGCAGCTGATCTGCTTTCTCAGGCCGAACACGACGTGCGAGCACGTGCCATTTTGGTGACCAATTCTAAAGAGTTGGCAGATGCGGTTGAACTAGAAATTGAAGAGCAGCTCAAACGCTTGCCACGTGAGGAGATTGCGCGTGCCTCTATCGAAAACAACGGACGAATTATCTTGGCAGAATCGGCTCCAGCCATGTTTTCCTTGATGAATCAGGTGGCTCCAGAACACTTGGAAATTGCCATGGATAATGCCTATGATTACCTTGATGCGGTTGAAAATGCGGGTTCTGTTTTCCTTGGGCATTTCACAAGTGAACCGATTGGGGATTATTATGCTGGTGCCAACCACGTTTTGCCGACAACCAGCACCAGCCGATTTTCATCAGCTCTTGGGGTGCATGATTTCATCAAACGCATCCAGTACATGCAGTATTCAAAAGCAGCCGTGCAAGCAGCAAGTCAAGACATCACACGTCTAGCTTATGTCGAAGGTCTGCAAGCTCACGCCAAAGCAATCGAGGTGCGCCATGACTAAAGTAAAGGGATTATTGGTAATGGATGTGGATTCAACCCTCATTCAAGAAGAAGGTATTGATTTATTGGGTGAAGAAGCTGGTGTCGGGGAAAAAATTGCGGATATCACAGCGCGTGCTATGAATGGCGAATTGGATTTCAAACAGGCCTTGGATGAACGTGTTAGCTTGTTAAAGGGCCTGCCAGAAAGCATTTTTGAGCAGGTACTCGAGCGCATGCATTTTACTAAAGGTGCTGAAAAATTAGTGGCAGAATTGCACCGCCGTGGCTACAAAGTCGGTGTGGTATCAGGTGGCTTTCACGAAACGGTGGATGTGTTAGCCAAACGCCTAGGGCTGGATTATGTCAAGGCTAACCGCTTGGAAGTGGCAGAAGGTGTCTTGACAGGTAGAGTGCTTGGCGAAGTGGTTACCAAAGAGGTTAAAAAGGCCAAATTACAGGAGTGGGCAGCTGAAAATGGTTTGGAACTCAGCCAAACCATTGCTATGGGTGATGGTGCTAATGACTTGCCTATGATAAAAACGGCGGGTATGGGTATTGCCTTTTGTGCCAAGTCTATTGTGCGACAAGAAGCACTTTATCAGATCAATGAACCTGATTTGTATCACCTTATTGACCTCCTAGACCAGAAGGAATCAAGGGTGTGATTCCCATTTTGGAAAGGGAAATTTTATGAGAACAGCAAGTATCGAACGCAATACATTTGAAACCAAGATTCAATTGAGTCTTAATTTAGACGCTCAAGAACCTGTGAGTATTGACACTGGGGTGGGCTTTTTTGACCATATGTTGACCCTTATGGCCAGACACGGCCGCTTTTCCTTGGTGGTTAAAGCAGACGGTGATTTGCACGTTGACAGCCACCACACAGTTGAAGATGTGGGCATTGTGCTTGGTCAAGCCTTGAAAGAAGCTTTGGGGGATAAGGCTGGTATCAATCGCTACGGCACGTCTTTTGTGCCCATGGATGAAACGTTGGGCCTGGCAAGTCTTGATTTGTCAGGACGTAGTTATTTGGTGTTTGATTGCACATTTGATAATCCCAAGTTGGGTAATTTCGATACCGAGTTGGTGGAGGAATTTTTCCAAGCCTTGGCTTTCAATGTGCAGATGAATTTGCATTTGAAGATTTTGCATGGTAAAAACAATCACCACAAATCAGAAAGCTTGTTTAAAGCAACTGGGCGGGCGTTACGCGAAGCCATTACCATCAATCCTGAAATCCAAGGGGTTAATTCTACAAAAGGCTTGCTCTAAAACAAGAGAAAGGAAATCAGCCACAATGCAGCTTAACTAGGCGGTGTTGTTAGGGCTTTGGTAGCGTAAATGAAAATAATTGTTATTGATTACGATGCAGGAAATACGGCTAATGTGCTGCGAGCCTTGAGCAAGATTGGTATGCCAGCGGAATTGTCCCAAGATGCCAGCAAAATCTTGACAGCAGACGGTCTGATTTTACCAGGCGTTGGGGCCTATCCAGCAGCCATGGCAGAGCTTCACAAACGTGGCTTGGTTTCGGTTATTAAGGAAGCTGTTGCACAGGGGACGCCTTTATTGGGCATTTGTCTAGGAATGCAAGTGCTGACAGAAGTGGGGCTCGAGCACCAAGAAACCGAGGGATTTGGTTTTATTCCAGGGGTCTGTCGTCCCATTAAGGCGACCAAAACCATGCCTGTGCCCCATATAGGTTGGAATGATCTTTCTGTGATCCAAGATAGTCCGCTTACTGATGGACTAGCTAGGCAATCGGTTTATTTTGTGCACAGCTATTTTACAGACGTTCCTAAAGCCTACATCGATGTGACTACTGATTATGGCATGGCTATCCCAGCCATGATTCACAAGGACAATGTGTACGGGGCTCAATTTCACCCTGAAAAATCAGGCGACGTTGGTCTGGGGATTTTAAAAGCTTTTACCCAGATTTGTGAACAAAAATAGGCAGTAGAAAAAAAGGAGGTTCCTATGCAAATTCTTCCAGCTATTGATATTAAAGATGGGCAAGCGGTTCGCTTGTTCAAGGGCGATTTTCAGCAAAAAACGGTGGTTAATCCTGATGTGATAGACCAAGCCAAGCAGTTTGCTCAAGCAGGGATTCAGTTTATTCATGTTGTGGATTTGGACGGTGCCCTTGATGGCAAGGCAACCAATCGTGAATTAATTGCACGTTTGAAAGAAGTCACAGGATTGGGCGTTGAAGTGGGTGGCGGCATTCGCACCCTTGAACAAATTGAGGACTATTTAAGCCTTGGCATTGACCGTGTGATTATTGGGTCGATGGCAGTAAAAGCGCCAGCTTTTGTGCAAGAAGCTCTCAGTCGATTTGGTAGTGATAAGATTGTTGTTGGAATTGATGCCAAAGATGGTTGGGTGGCGACAGAAGGTTGGCTAGAAACCAGCAATGTTGACTACATTAGCCTAGCCAAAGCCATGGAAAAAATGGGTGTGACCTTGTTTGTCTATACCGATGTTGACCGTGATGGTACGCTAATGGGACCAAATATCGAGCATTATGAACGTCTAGTGTCAGAGCTCAAAATAGCCAAGGTCATCGCTTCTGGTGGCATTTCACAGGTACAAGATTTGGTTAAATTGCAAGCCATTGGTGTGGCTGGTACGATTGTCGG
This sequence comes from Streptococcus alactolyticus, assembly GCF_012277075.1. GTDB lineage: Bacteria > Bacillota > Bacilli > Lactobacillales > Streptococcaceae > Streptococcus > Streptococcus alactolyticus. The sequence continues at coordinate 89,285 of NZ_JAAXMT010000004.1, forward strand.
AAAAGCTTATTACAACGGCAATATCAGCCTTGAGGAACTCAAAGCATTTGGAGGGTGATTTATGCTGAAAAAACGCATTATTCCTTGCTTGGATGTTAAAGACGGACGTGTGGTTAAGGGGGTTAATTTTGTCAATCTCGCTGATGTTGGTGATCCTGTTGACGCGGCGCGTGCTTACTATGAGGCAGGTTGTGATGAATTGGTTTTCTTGGACATTACCGCAACGCACGAAGAACGCGAAACCACGGTGGAAATGGTCAAACGCGTGGCAGAACAAGTTTTTATTCCTTTTACCGTAGGAGGAGGCATTCGCTCGGTAGAGGATATGCAGAAGATGCTTAAAGCTGGGGCGGATAAGGTGGCTGTCAATTCCTCAGCCGTTGCCAATCCGCAACTTATCAAGGATTGTGCAGAGAAATTTGGCAGTCAATGTGTGGTCGCAGCTATCGATGCCCACAAGGTTTCTGACGGAACTTGGCACGTTTATGTGGCAGGTGGTCGCAAGGACACAGGAATTGACTTGTTAGAATGGGCAAAAACGGTGGTTGAGCTTGGTGCGGGTGAAATTTTGCTGACCAGTATGGATAAGGACGGCACCAAGTCAGGCTTTGATTTGGAGATGCTAAATGCCGTTGCAGATGTGGTCAATGTGCCCTTGATTGCTTCTGGAGGTGCAGGTAAGATTGACCATATCGTTGAGGTTTTTGAAAATACCACTGCCACAGGTGCCCTTGCTGCTTCTATTTTCCACTTTGGCGAAGTTTCAATTGCTGACACCAAAGCTGCCATGGCTGCTGCAGGAATTGAGGTGAGACAATGAGTGAAATAAAACTTGATTTTGCGAAACAAGATGGTCTTGTTCCTGTGATTGTGACGGATTACCAAACAGGACAAGTACTGATGTTAGCCTACATGAACGAAGAAGCGTATCACTTAACATTGGAAACCAAGCAAATGCACTACTGGAGCCGCTCACGTAAAGAAATCTGGCATAAAGGGGCAACCAGCGGTCATTATCAATACGTCAAATCAATCAAAACGGATTGCGACTGTGATACCTTATTGGTTGTCGTTGAGCAAGAGGGTGCTGCTTGCCACACAGGCGCTTATAGCTGCTTTTTCAATCAAATTTTGTAGGCAAAAAGAAGGGGGATATTCATGTTAGATACATTATACCAAGAGGCTAAAGACCGTAAGAACAATCCAAAAGAAGGTTCTTACACCAATTACCTTTTTGACAAAGGCTTGGATAAAATTCTCAAAAAAGTCGGTGAAGAAGCCACCGAAGTGGTTGTCGCTGCCAAAAATGCAGACAAGATAGAAATCGCTAATGAAACAGCAGATGTTCTGTACCATTTGGCAGTAATGTTGGTCGAAACTGGCGTTAGTATTGAAGATGTTGATGCTGTTTTAAAAGCACGCCAAGGTAAGAAAAGCAGGCTTCACGACCGCCCAGAAATTACCAATTATTGAAAGTTTAAATGAAAATAAAGAAAGCCAATATTCACATAGAAAACGCTTGCGTAATTGCATAATATTGTGTATACTGTGAGCAGAAAAAAGGTTTTAAGTGTTTTTTGTTACGTTTGGGGATGATAATGGTCAACGATTGGTTGGCGTCAGGTGTCAGACGCTTCAGCCTAACTTGAGTGTTAATCCCCTTTTCAAAGGCAAAAAACTAGAATGGGTGAGAGGTAGGGGATTACATAATGTATATGAAGTCATGTGTTTTAAGTACCGTTAGTATTCTGTCTGTTCAGCAAACCAGTTCCAAAAAAGTGGTTATTTTTGTGGATAATCTGATGGGCATTGCTAGAGAGGAACTCTTTCAAACGCTTAGAATGAATGACAAATATGGTCATGACGTCGTGGTTTCTGATATTTTCTTGGATGCTGAACACAACAGAATTATTGTTGTAGGGGATTTTTCAGAGCATTTAGCCCCTTATTATGTTGATTATTTAGGCGGTTATTTCCGTGCGAAAAAGACTTGGCGATATACGGATTATTTATATGCTTATGATGGGGAATTGGGTACGCGCGTGTCAGATAAAGGTGCGCGTGTTGACTTGACTGTTTGGGCACCAAGCGCCAACCAAGTGTCTGTGATTCTTTATGATAAGGACAATCAAAATAATGTCCTTGCTAAATTGCCAATGACTAAAGGTGCCAAAGGCGAGTGGTCAATCAGTCTGACTTCAGCCACTGGATTAAGCATTTCAGATTACCGTGGTTATTATTACCATTACGAAATGGAACGTGATCGAGAAACCGTCTTGACCCTAGACCCTTATGCCAAATCTTTAGCCGCTTGGAACAGTGATTGGATTGGTCTTGACCCATCGCATAAGGTTGCCAAGGCTGCCATTGTGGACACCGCATCGATTGGCAACCAAAAATTAGACTATGCTCATATCAAAGGCTACACCAAACGTGAAGATGCCATTATTTATGAGGCACACGTTCGTGATTTCACGTCAGACCCAGCTATTGCTGACGACTTGCACCATCCTTTTGGAACCTTTTCAGCCTTCATTGATAAATTGGATTACCTAAAAGACCTTGGTGTGACCCACATCCAGCTTTTGCCTGTGATGAGCTATTATTTCGCCAATGAATTTAAAAATGATGTGTGCTTACTGAATTACGCTTCTAGCAATACCAATTACAATTGGGGTTATGACCCACAAAGTTATTTTGCCTTGACAGGGATGTATTCAGCTGACCCGCAAGACCCACAAGAACGCATTGCAGAATTCAAAGACTTGGTTCATGCTATTCATGAGCGTGGAATGGGGGTTATCTTGGACGTTGTTTATAACCATACGGCTGATCTAGCTATTTTAGAGGACTTGGAGCCAAATTATTACCATTTCATGGAAGAAGACGGCACTGCTAAGACAAGTTTTGGTGGTGGTCGCCCAGGGACAACCCACTACATGACTCGTCGTTTGGTCATGGATTCCGTGCTTTACTGGGTTAAAGAATTCAAAGTGGATGGTTTCCGTTTTGACATGATGGGGGATTTGGATGCCCAAACCGTGCAAATGGCTTACGATGCTGCTAAAAAATTAAACCCTAATATCATTATGCTTGGGGAAGGGTGGATTTCTTATGCAGGTGATAGCAACGATTGGCGTCAACCTGCCGACCAAACTTGGATGTCACAGACAGACAGCGTTGGTTCTTTCTCTGATGACATGCGTAATTTGTTAAAATCTGGCTACCCAAGCGAAGGCTCACCTGCCTTTCTAACAGGCGGTGCAAGGCCCCTAAATCTGCTATTTAATAATATCAAGGCTCAGCCAAATAACTTTTTAGCTGATGATCCAGGAGATGTTGTGCAATACATCGCCGCACACGATAATTTGACTTTGCATGATGTGATTGCCAAATCCATTCACAAAGACCCAAGCATTCCTAAGCACGAAGCAGAAATCCAACGCCGCTTGCGTTTGGGGAATGCCCTCATTTTAACCTCACAAGGAACAGCCTTTATCCACTCTGGACAAGAATACGGTCGTACCAAACAATTCCGTGACGAAGCTTACCGTGGACCTGTTGCTCTTGACCAAGTTCCCGCCAAATCAGATCACTTGACTTACGAAGACGGCACACCGTTTGACTACCCTTATTTCATCAGTGATTTTTATGATTCGACAGATGCGATTAACCATTTTGATTGGAGCAAGGCTACAGATAGCGATCATTATCCTGACAATACCCAAAGCAGAGCTTACACCAAGGGATTGATTCATCTGCGTCGCTCAACGGATGCCTTTACCCTGGCCACCAAGGAAATGATTGACCAAAATATCAGCCTAATCACCATTCCAAATGAAAATGGCATTGGTTACGATGATTTAGTGATTGCTTACCAAACCCTCGCTAGCAACGGCGACCGTTACGCTGTCTTTATCAATGCTGATAGTGTGGCGCGTCATGTTTTCTTGACCGATGCTTACAAAGATCTATTAGCCGCAGAGGTCGTTGTGGACGGGGAGCAAGCTGGAGTGGAAGCCATTCCTGATCCAAGTGGTGTTACGATGACTGAAACAGGATTAACCCTCGAGCCACTAACAGCTACCATTTTACGTTTGAAAAAAGCTAGCGCTGAAACGGAACGCACGCTTTATGATGAAGCAAGTGGTGTTAGCGTTATTTTAGGAGCAGGTGAACGTGATGACATCAAGAAAATCAAGGTAAGCCACCAAGAAACAAATGATGTCAAAACACCAGAAGTTCTAAAGGGAACAGATTACGATTTGTTTGATATTCAGCCAACTGACAATTTTGGAAATGTCTTAGCTATTACAAAAACAGCGCGAGTTATTTTACCAATTGATGCTGGCAAGACTGTTGCTCAAGTCTTTTATCTCCCAGAAAATGGACAACCACAGTCACTAGCATTTGAAGAAATCAGCCGTACTGTGGCAGGACAAACATTGAAATTTGTCATCTTTAACACAGAACATTTTAGTCAAAACGACATTATTTATGCTCAAGAAGCTACTCAATCATCATCAGCTATGGCAACACAAACCTCAGCTGAAAATGGGGTGACACCTGATGATCAAGCACAAGCTTCTGTCGTGGAAACGACAACTACACCTATCACAGTAGATGCCAATCTTGAAACACTATCAGGTACTGATACTGCTGATATTTTACCAGCGACAGGTGAAAAAGATGGCACACTTCATAGCTTTGCAGGTGTTTTAAGCCTAGCAAGCATAGCTTTGCTCGAACTCAAACGCCGCAAAAAATCAGAATAACTTACAGTAGGCACAAAAAGAGAGGTTAGGAATAAAATCCTAGCCTCTTAATCATCTAAAAACAATGTTTTTATCAGTAAGCGGTGTCGTGGGACGACTGGGTGTGTTTCTAAAAATGCTTTTAACTTTTCTTTTGCCACCCATTGGTACGAAATGGTTTCGCTATTTTGGAGAGTTATGGTATCTTTGAGAGAATTTACCAGAGCAAGGTAGCTATCCATGATACAATTGTCATCTTTGTAAACAGTCCTTTTTGAAAATGTTAATTCAACTGGTACAAGCCCAGTTTCTTCCAGTAACTCACGTCGGACAGCTTGTTTAGAATCCTCACCATAAAGAGCAGAGCCACCTGCACTAGCTTCAAAAAATCCTGGAAAAGACTCTTTTTCTAAATGTCTTTGCACAAACAAAATGTCATTGTCAACATGTTGCACCAAACAATCTACTGCCAAGTGGTACAAATCATCAGGAATTGACTGACCACGCGTTAAGATACGATCTGTTTTTTGCCCATTTGCTAAGTAAGCATCCCATTTTTCCATTTTGTTAACCTCGTAACTTTCAAAAACGTTATAATAGTATTAAAGAAATAAAGGAGAGTGGGTTATATGCATATCCTGATAGCACCCGATTCATTTAAAGAAAGTTTGTCCGCTTCTGAGGTGGCTAAAGCCATTCAGAAGGGGTTTCAAAAAGCTTTGCCAGAGGCGACTTTTGACCGTATGCCGATTGGTGATGGTGGAGAAGGCACCCTAGCAGCCTTGGCAGAAGGTCTACACCTAGAAAGTCACAGTCACACGGTGACCGGCGCTTTGGGGCAAGCTGTTCAAGCACATTACGCGACAAATGGCCACTTAGCTGTTTTTGAAATGGCTGACATTTGCGGCTTGGAAAAAGTTCCTCTTGTTAAACGCAATCCTTTAACCTTAACCACAGAAGGTGTTGGCGAGATGTTGGCACACCTGATTGACCTTGGTATCACGGATATCATGGTGGGCGTTGGTGGGAGTTCGACAAATGATGGCGGACTGGGTATGGCAACTGGTCTTGGTTATCATTTCTTTGATGAAACTGGTCAAGAACTCGCTGCTATTGGTGACAATCTTGGGAATATTGTCAGATTCTTTCGCGATTCTAATTCTCCAGACCTTTCGCAAGTCACCCTTACTATCATTACTGATGTCACCAATCCCTTGTGTGGTCCCAAAGGAGCGACCTACATTTTTGCAGGGCAAAAGGGATTGCCCAAGACTGACTTTGCCCATGTGGATAAGGCCATGGAACAGTTTTACCGCCAATCCTTTCCAGAACTTCTTGATTTGGCAGGAGCAGGAGCTGGTGGGGGTATGGCAGCTGGCTTAGTTGCCTTTGCTGGTGGAAAAATTATCTCAGGTATTGATGCTGTTCTTGATGTGCTTGATTTTGATCGCCGAGTTCAAGCAGCTGATTTGGTTATTGTTGGAGAAGGACGCATGGATCAGCAAAGCCTATCAGGGAAAGCCCCTGTTGGTGTTGCTAGACGCACTCCAAAGGGCACGCCGGTTATTGCTATCTGCGGTAGCTTGAAAGACGATTTGCCTGACTTTCCTGTTGCCGATATCCAAGCCGCTTTTCCAATTATTTCAGGTGTGGACTCCTTGGAAAAGACTTTGGCAAAAGCCCCTCAAAACCTAGAACGCACCGCTCAAAATATTGGCAATCTTTTAGCCTTGACGGATTTTTAATCCTTGTGGAAGAGTCTAGACCAAAAGCCACTTTTCTTGGCATTTTGAGGTTTTTCCTCATCGACGGGCTGTGGAAAGCGCACGGACAATAAAGGATTGTCCACATTTTCTGCCTTGTCAGAATGAACGATGATACCATAAGGCGAATGGGCATTTTTTTCATCAACAATCGTGGCTTGAATAGAAAGGTTTTGAGCCACTTTCATATAATAACATTGGTCCGTAAAAGACAAAGATGGTGAGATTTTGACAAATAAAGTGGTGTATTCTTGGGATAATTCTTTTAAAATGCCTTTAAATCGTCCTTTAGTCGCTTTTAAACGGCTATCTTCTACAGGGATAGACAAAACGACTCGTTCAGCGAAAGTCCCAAAATAAAGCCGTTGTTCATCTGGATTCAAGCGTTTTTCACCTGCTGCAGCGTGCAGCACCTTGTTTTCTAGTTCACTCATATTAACACCTCACATTTATTAGTCTTATTATAGGCTAAATCCCGCTAACTGTCATTTTTTTAACCAAATGAAGTAAGAAAATGGAAATTCACAAAAATATTGTGACAACATTTACAAAAATTCTCGTTTTTATTTGCCTAAGCCGTGATATTATGGTATTATTTGTAGTGTAAAATATTAAAACTCATAAGGAGAGTAACATAATGTCAATTATTAATGATGTTTACGCTCGCGAAGTCCTTGACTCACGCGGTAACCCAACACTTGAAGTAGAAGTTTGCACTGAATCAGGTGCATTTGGACGTGGTATGGTTCCTTCAGGAGCTTCTACTGGTGAACACGAAGCAGTTGAACTTCGTGACGGAGACAAATCTCGTTACAATGGTCTTGGTACTCAAAAAGCTGTTGACAATGTTAATAACATCATTGCTGAAGCTATCATTGGTTTCGATGTTCGTGATCAACAAGCAATCGACCGTGCAATGATCGCTCTTGATGGTACTCCAAACAAAGGTAAACTCGGTGCAAATGCTATCCTTGGTGTTTCTATTGCCGTAGCTCGTGCAGCAGCTGACTATCTTGAAATTCCACTTTACAGCTACCTTGGTGGTTTCAACACTAAAGTTCTTCCAACTCCAATGATGAACATCATCAACGGTGGTTCTCACTCAGACGCTCCAATCGCTTTCCAAGAATTCATGATCGTACCTGCTGGTGCACCTACATTCAAAGAAGCTCTTCGTTGGGGTGCTGAAATCTTCCACACTCTTAAGAAAATCCTTAAAGAACGTGGTCTTGAAACAGCTGTTGGTGACGAAGGTGGATTCGCTCCTAAATTTGATGGTACTGAAGACGCTGTAGAAACTATCATCAAAGCAATCGAAACTGCTGGTTACAAACCAGGTGAAGATGTATTCCTTGGATTTGACTGTGCATCATCAGAATTCTACAACGATGGAATCTATGACTACACTAAATTCGAAGGTGAAGGTGCTGCTAAACGTACTGCTGCAGAACAAATCGACTACATCGAAGAATTGGTTAACAAATACCCAATCATCACTATCGAAGATGCAATGGACGAAAACGACTGGGACGGATGGAAAGAACTTACTAAACGTCTTGGTGACCGTGTTCAATTAGTTGGTGATGACTTCTTCGTAACTAACACTTCATACCTTGAACGTGGTATCAAAGAAGGTGCTGCTAACTCAATCCTTATCAAAGTTAACCAAATCGGTACTTTGACTGAAACATTCGAAGCTATCGAAATGGCTAAAGAAGCTGGTTACACTGCTGTTGTATCACACCGTTCAGGTGAAACTGAAGATTCAACAATCGCTGACATCGCAGTTGCAACTAATGCTGGTCAAATTAAAACTGGTTCACTTTCACGTACTGACCGTATCGCTAAATACAACCAATTGCTTCGTATCGAAGACCAACTTGGTGAAGTAGCTGAGTACCGTGGATTGAAATCATTCTACAACCTTAAAAAATAATTGTTGATATAACAATATTTTAAGAGTCTATCTATTTCAGATAGGCTCTTTTTTGTGTATAAGGAGCAAAATAAAAAGATTGCAGATGCAATCTTTTTGGTATTATTTGTCGAATTCAGCTTTGCTTTTGGTATCGGCATATTCTTCAGCGACTTCTTTTGAGAGAATAGCGTCGTAGCTTGGTAGTTGAATATCGGCTCCGTATTTATTTTTTAGGGCGGTAGTAACAAGTCGATAGGCTAGGTTGGCATTGCGTGATAAGATAGGGCCGTGGAAATAACTGCCATACACATTTTTGTAATGAACACCTTCTGTGCCATCTTCGTTATTATTCCCATTTCCGTAAACGCAAGTGCCTAGCGGTTTTTCGTCGTCTGATAAGAAGGTACGTCCTTGATGATTTTCAAAACCGTAATAGGTTTCTTTGAATTCATCATTGTAAATTTTGATATCTCCGATGAAACGGTTGTTGTCTTGGTTGAGGGTGTAGTGTCCCATGACGCCAATGCCGTTGATTTTTTCGCCATTGGCTTGCACATAATATTGTCCAAGAAGTTGGAAGCCGCCGCAAATAGCTAGGATAACTTTGTCTTGGTTGATGAAGTTGGCTATAGCTTCTTTTTTACTTGGTAGGTCTTTGGCAACAATAGATTGTTCGTAATCTTGACCACCACCAAAAAAGGCCATGTCATAGTAATCAGCGTCAAAATCGTCGCCCAAAGACACAATATCAAAGGTCATTTTGGCACCGAGTTTCTCACCAACGTATTTCATCATGAGAATATTACCATTGTCACCATAAGTATTCATAAGATTGCCGTAAAGATGGGCAACATTTAGCTCGTAAGTGTAATCTTTGGTGTCAGGTGATTGGAGTGAAGTGTAAGTCATCTTAGTTCATCTCCTTTCCAACAGCATGACGATTGGCTAAAATCTCGCGGAATTGCAGCATAGCCGTGTAAGTAGCGAGAATATAAGCGTGCTCGGTTGGTTGTGATTCAATCAATGTCATAATATCTTCTAAATTTTCAGCTTCGGTGATTTTGGTGTCATCGTAGCCTGTCACGCGAAGGCGGCGGGCAATTTCAGAATGACGAACCCCACCAGCAAATAGTTGAGGAATGTCCATGTCTAAAATAGCCTCAAAATTAGCATCCCAAATCCAGCTGGTGTCAATACCATCTGCATAGTTAGCGTTGAGCAAGACTGACAAAGTGAAAGGATAAGGTGCTAATTTAATCATATCCAGTGCTTGACTAGCACCAACAGGGTTTTTAATCAGAACCAAGGTACATGATTTGTCACCGATTTTGAAGGTTTCTTGACGGCCAAAGACGGCACGACTCTTGTCAAAACCAGCTTTGATTTGCTCAGGAGCAACACCGAAAAATTCAGCAACTGATACTGCCGCGAGGGCATTGTAAATGTTATAAAGACCTCCTACGTTAATCTTGTAGGATTGGTTATCAATGACAAATTCTGAAGTGGTATTGGTAATCTTTGTCAATTCAGTCAAGGCATAGTCCAATTTTGGACGATGGAAACCACAATGTTCACACACATAATCTCCTAAGTTGGCATAGGTGTTGAGTTTGTATTTCAAAATGTGTTGGCAATGTGGGCAAAGAATACCTTCGGTATTGTAGTGAGCCAGTTTTGGAGCGTGTTTTTCCGTATCAAAGCCATAATATTTGACAGGATTAACCACCTTAGTGGAATGGAACAGAGGGCTATCTCCATTGGCTAGAATCGTCGCTTTTGGTGCCTTGGCTGCCCCGTCCAAAATCATTTGGTAGGTGGTGTAAATCTCACCGTAGCGGTCCATTTGGTCACGGAAAATATTAGTGAACACAAAAAGGTTTGGTGTGATGTATTCTGTGATTTTTGGCAAACTAGCTTCGTCAATTTCAAGCACCGCAATTTTCTTGCCTGATTTGGCTCTTTTTGCTGTCAGGAAAGTTGACGTAATACCTGTAATCATATTGGCACCGCTTGGATTGGTGACAATTTCGCCAAAGGCTTCTTTCAAAATACCGACTGTCAGAGCAGTTGTAAGGGTTTTACCATTTGTCCCTGTCACCACAACAATTTCATAGTCTTTAGCAATGGTATCTAGAATATCTTTATCGAATGTGAGGGCGATTTTTCCTGGCAAGGTCGAGCCACGTCCCATTTTAGACAAAACAAAATGAGCAGACTTCCCAGCCGTTAGTCCCATAAGTGTGTTTAATTTCATAAGGTTATTGTACCATAAAAAGATATATTATAATAAAGAAAATCTTTTGAAAACGTGGTATAATGTAGTGGAAACTTTAGTGAGTTAGATGAAAGAGATGCTTGTATGAGAAATTTAACCCTTATTGATGCTAAATTTTGGGCAACCTTATTTGAAAATCCATGGGAGATTGTTGTTCATCTTTTAGACATTTTAATTGTGGCTTATTTTATTTACCGATTAATACGAGCCTTGGCGGGGACGAAAATCATGTCCCTCATACAAGGGGTCGTGCTCTTTATTTTATTAAAATTTGTCGCTGAGTGGATTGGTTTTACAACGATTACCTATCTGATGAATCAAGTCATTACCTACGGTGTCATTGCAGGGGTTGTGATTTTTGCCCCAGAAATTCGGACAGGGCTGGAGAAATTTGGACGAACCACACAGGTTTTCATGCAAACCCAGCAAGCCAGTGACGAGGAAAAATTGGTTGAAGCCTTGCTAAAATCAGTGGCCTACATGAGCCCGCGTAAAATTGGTGCCTTGATTGCGATAGAGCGGACACAGACCTTGCAAGAATACATTTCGACAGGGATTCCCTTGAACGCGGATATTTCCAATCAATTGCTAATTAACATTTTTATTCCCAACACGCCTCTTCATGACGGTGCTGTAATTATCAGGGGTAATAAAATTGCGACGGCTTGTTCTTATTTGCCTTTGTCAGAATCTATGGTCATTTCAAAGGAATTTGGAACGCGTCACCGTGCGGCCATTGGTCTGTCAGAAAACTCAGATGCCTTGACCATAGTGGTTTCAGAAGAAACAGGTGGTATTTCTATCACATCCAAAGGAGAATTCTTGCATGATTTGAGCAAGGAAGAATTTGAGGCGATTCTGAGAGAACAATTGATTACAGAGCAAAAAACCGAGGAACCTTGGTACCATAAAATTTGGAGGAGGGGATAAATGAGGCGATTTTTCAATAGTCAAGTTTGGTTGGTTGTTGTATCAATAATATTTGCGATTTTGCTGTTTTTGACAGCAACGTCTAGTAATTACAACAGGACTGGTTCGCAGGTGTCTGGAGCAACCGAAACCTATACCCACACCTTAACCAATGTTCCTATTGATATTAAGTATGACAGTGATAAATACTTTATCAGCGGTTATTCTTATGAAACAGAAGTGTACTTGACGTCTATCAATCGAGTGAAATTAGATTCGGAAATCAATAGCGATACGAGAAGCTTCAAGGTCGTGGCTGATTTGACAAAATATGGAGAAGGAACCCAAACCGTTCCTTTGAAAGTCACTAATTTACCGACAGGGGTAACAGCAACGGCTTCACCCAGCCATATTTCAGTAACCATTGGAAAGAAAAAAACAAAAACATTTGACGTTAAAGGAGAAGTGGACAGCAACCAAATCGCATCAGGTTACGAATTGAAGAAAGTGTCAACAGACCTTTCAGAAGTAGAAGTGACCAGCGATGAGAGCATCATCAATCAAATTGACCATGTGGTAGCTAAATTGCCAGAATCTGAGGTCTTAGATAGTGATTATAGTGGTCGTGTTGCCTTGCAAGCTGTGGCAGCAGATGGAACTATCTTAGCCAGTGCCATCAATCCTTCAAAGGCAAAATTGGATGTCACGGTTAAAAAATTAACCAAGTCAGTGCCATTAACGGTGCGGACAACGGGTGAGATGAACAGCAGTTTATCTGACATTGCTTATAAACCAAGCCAAACGCAAGTAACAATTTCAGGAAGTCAAGAGGCCTTGAATGCGGTAAATGAAGTCGTAGCGACGGTAGATATTTCTAATATCACCAAGGATACCAATGTTAGTGTCAATCTATCGGCGGATGATGTGACCGTTATCCCGTCTGTTGTGACTATTCAGTTGACAGTGACTAAAAAATAATAGATAATAGCAAAGATATAACGATGGGTAATGCCTTGTTACCCATTCTTGGAAATGAATGAAGTAAAATGGAGGAGCGAATTTTCGCTAAAGAATAATGGGAAAATATTTTGGAACAGATGGCGTTCGTGGAGAAGCAAATGTTGAGTTAACACCGGAATTAGCCTTTAAACTTGGGCGTTTTGGTGGTTACGTTTTAAGTCAACACGAAACAGAACGTCCTAGAGTGTTTGTAGCACGCGATACGCGTATTTCTGGGGAAATGTTAGAATCAGCTTTGATTGCTGGCTTACTTTCTGTGGGGATTGAGGTTTACAAATTAGGCGTTTTGGCAACTCCTGGGGTTTCTTATCTTGTTCGTACTGAAAAAGCTAGCGCAGGTGTTATGATTTCAGCTAGTCACAACCCAGCTTTGGACAATGGCATCAAATTCTTCGGTGGCGATGGATTTAAATTAGCCGATGACCAAGAAGAAGAAATTGAAGCTTTGTTGGATGCGGCAGAAGACACGCTTCCACGCCCATCTGCAGAAGGTTTGGGGACTTTGGTTGATTACCCTGAAGGACTTCGCAAATACGAAAAATTCCTCGTTTCAACAGGTACTAGTCTTGAAGGCATGAAGGTTGCCTTGGATACAGCTAACGGTGCAGCTTCTGTGTCTGCTCGAGATGTTTTCTTAGATTTGGATGCTGACATTACGGTTATTGGTGAAAATCCAGACGGTCTTAACATCAATGCTGGTGTTGGTTCAACCCATCCAGAACAATTGCAAGAATTGGTTAAAACATCAGGTGCTGCCGTTGGTTTGGCCTTTGACGGTGACAGTGACCGCCTTATTGCTGTTGATGAAAACGGTGATATCGTTGACGGTGACAAGATTATGTATATCATCGGAAAATACCTATCAGAACAAGGTAAACTAGCGCATAATACAATTGTTACGACCGTTATGTCAAATCTTGGTTTCCACAAAGCACTTGACCGTGAAGGTATTCACAAGGCCATTACAGCCGTAGGTGACCGCTATGTTGTAGAAGAAATGAAAAAATCAGGCTACAACCTAGGTGGTGAACAATCTGGTCACGTTATCATCATGGACTACAACACTACTGGTGACGGTCAATTGACAGCTATTCAATTGACAAAAGTCATTAAGAAAACAGGTAAAAAACTCTCTGAATTGGCTGCAGAAGTGACGATCTACCCTCAAAAATTGGTTAATATTCGTGTGGAAAACAGCATGAAGAGCAAGGCAATGGAAGTGCCTGCTATCGCTGGTATTATCAGCCAAATGGAAGAAAAAATGGACGGCAACGGTCGTATCTTGGTTCGTCCAAGTGGAACAGAACCGCTCTTGCGTATCATGGCTGAAGCGCCCACGGATGAGGAAGTTGACTTCTATGTTGATACCATCGCAGCCGTTGTGAGAGATGAAATCGGATTAGACTAAATATCAAGCATAGAGAAGTGAGGCATTTTGATACCTTGCTTCTTTTTTCTTTGGAAAATTGGTTAAGTTTTTTTAAAAATGTTATAATAACGTCATGCTAAAAAAACCAACATCAGCTTATGTTCATATTCCTTTTTGTACTCAGATTTGTTATTATTGTGATTTTTCAAAAGTGTTTATCAAAAATCAGCCTGTCGATGCGTATTTGCAGGCTCTTATTCGTGAATTTGAGCGTTACGATATTAAACAACTGCGTACCTTGTATATCGGTGGTGGGACTCCTACTGCCATCACTGCTCAGCAATTGGATTATTTGCTGACAAATCTTACTAAAAATTTGGATTTAAGTGTCTTGGAAGAATTCACCATTGAAGCCAATCCAGGTGATTTGACTGAGGACAAAATTGAGGTACTCAAACAATCAGCTGTCAATCGTGTGTCTTTGGGGGTGCAGACCTTTAACGACAAGCAATTGAAACAAATAGGTCGCAGCCACAATGAAGCTCAGATTTATGACACCATTGCCAGTTTAAAAGAAGCTGGATTTGATAACATTTCGATTGACTTGATTTATGCCTTGCCAGGTCAGACCATGTCTGATGTTAAGGAAAATGTTGCCAAGGCTTTAGCGCTAGATATTCCCCACCTCAGTTTGTACAGTTTGATATTGGAACACCACACGGTTTTCATGAATAAAATGCGCCGTGGTAAGCTTAATTTGCCTCAAGAAGACCTTGAGGCGGAGATGTTTGACTACATCATTACAGAACTTGAGAAAAATGGCTTTGAGCATTATGAAATTTCCAATTTTACCAAACCTGGTTTTGAAAGTCGACATAATCTCATGTATTGGGACAATGCGGAATATTATGGTGTTGGTGCTGGGGCGTCTGGTTATATTGCTGGGGTGCGTTACCGTAACCAGGGGCCTATTCAACATTATTTGAAGGCTGTTTCAGAAGGTAATGCAAGATTGTCAGAAGAAGTTCTGACCAAAGAGGAAATGATGGAAGAAGAGCTGTTTCTAGGTTTACGTAAGAAATCAGGCGTTTCCATTGCCAAATTTGAAGAACGTTTTGGGATTTCCTTTGAGGAGCGTTATGGTCAAGTGGTTGCTGAATTGCGTCAACAAGGTCTTTTGGTGCCAGATGACGAGATGATTCGCATGACGAAAAAAGGTCTTTTCTTAGGCGATACTGTCGCAGAAAAATTTATCATATAGTAGGTAGTATTATGGGTTGTCATTATCAAGAAAAATATACGGTTCCTTTTTATGAAAGTGATATCAATTTCAACATGAAATTGCCAGAACTATTGTCCTTGGTCTTACAAGTGTCTGGTAAGCAATCGATGGCATTAGGCATCAGTAATGAGTTTATTTATGAAAAGTATCAGTTAGTTTGGATTGTGACGGACTATGCGATTGAAATTGAGCGTTTGCCCAAATACGCAGAAACCATCACCGTTGAAACCGTGCCAACGTCTTACAACAAACTCTTTTGTTACCGTGATTTTTACGTTTACGATGCCACAGGGGCAAAAATCATCACTATTCATTCGACCTTTGTTTTGATGGATTATGAAACCCGCAAGGTGCATTTTGTGATTGATGATTTGGTAGCTCCTTATCAAGCTGAAAAAATCAAGAAAATTTACCGCGGTCCTAAGTACGAGGATTTGGAAAATCCAGAAGAAACCTTGTATCATGTGCGTTTCTTTGACCTTGATTTGAACGGTCATGTCAATAACAGCAAGTATTTGGCGTGGATGTATGAGGGATTGGATTTTGAATTTTTGCAACACCACGTTCCTCGCAATATCCACCTCAAATACGTTAAAGAAATTCACTATGGTCATGATATCATTTCGCGCGTGGAACAAAAGGATTTGTCGACTAAACACGAAATTGTGACCCAAGGAACTGTTCATGCCCAAGCTTGCATCGAATGGCGAAGCATCGAAGAAAGCAGATTGTAAACTTTAACAATACAGATAAAAAAGGAGAATAATGTGACTTATAAAGGATACCTGATTGACTTAGACGGAACGATTTACAAGGGAAAGGAACGTATTCCTGCAGGGGAACGGTTTATTCAACGCTTGCAAGAAAGACATATTCCTTATGTTTTGGTGACCAATAATACCACACGCACACCTGAAGCGGTGCAAGAAATGTTAGCCAAGCAATTTAACGTTCAAACGCCGCTTGAAACCATTTATACAGCGACCATGGCAACGGTTGATTACATGAATGACATGAAGCGTGGCAAAACAGCGTACGTCATTGGTGAAACGGGCTTAAAAACAGCCATTGCAGAAGCTGGCTACGTTGAAGATACTGAAAATCCTGCCTATGTTGTGGTTGGGTTGGACACACAATTAACCTATGAAATGCTGGCAGTAGCCACCCTAGCCATCCAAAAAGGTGCCTTATTTATTGGGACCAACCCTGATTTAAATATCCCAACAGAGCGTGGCTTGATGCCAGGTGCGGGGTCTATTAGCAAATTCTTGGAAATTGCAACACGCGTCAAACCGATTTTCATTGGCAAACCTAATGCCATTATCATGAACAAAGCCCTAGACGTTTTAAATGTGAAGCGCGACCAAGCCATTATGGTGGGTGATAACTATTTGACAGACATCATGGCCGGTATCAAAAATGATATTGCAACTCTATTGGTGACAACTGGCTTTACCAAACCAGAAGAAGTGCCAACCTTGCCAATTCAACCTGACCACGTTCTCTCAAGCTTAGACGAATGGACTTTCGATGAAAAATAAGATTTGGACCTTTGCCACATGGCTTTGGCTTTTATCTGTGGCTATTTTAATCACGATTTACGGTGCTTGGTTGCTTTACCCATTTGAGGTTGATTGGTTGCATCTCACCTTGCAAGTGACCTTTCCCAAAGCAGATTTGCTTGATAACTTTAACGTGTTGATGACCTATCTCACCTCGCCTTTTTCACACACCTTGTCTATGCCTGATTTTCCTTCTTCTGCGGCAGGGCTCAAGCATTTTCAAGATGTGAAACACCTCTTTCACTTAACACAAGCGCTCTTTGTCGTGCTACTTTACCTATCTTGGTGTTTTTTGAAAAATGGCATCGTTAATAAAACCCTTTTTCTCCACCAAAGAGCATTTGTTTGGGCAGCCTTTTTACCAGTGTTAATTGCAGTAGCAGGCGTCTTAATTGGTTTTGAACAATTTTTTACGCTATTTCACGAAATGCTTTTTCCTGGTGATTCTACTTGGCTCTTTAACCCAGCCACAGACCCTATTATTTGGGTCTTACCAGAAACCTTTTTTTTGCATTGCTTTATTCTTTTCTTTGTGGCCTATGAAGTATTAATGCTTGGTTTGTTATTGATTTCCCGCCGTCAATTTACACAAAGGCTAAAGGCTAGAAAGGAGGACTAATAATGTCTCTTGCCTGGTATTACTGGTTTTTATTTGCCTGTTCTTGGCTCTTTGCCATCACCTTTTGGGTCAAATCTACCAATATTCCCCAAAAGTGGCTAAAAGCCCTCTTTGTTATCTGTGGCGTAATCGCCTTTTGTCTCCCCTTTTTCTGGGGCTGGCTCGTGAGTTAATGATGAAAAAATTAGAAAACAAGCGTATGAAAACGCTTGTTTTTTGAAATAAAGAAAAGTAAAATAGAAGTATAATTTTTTATTCTCAATTAGAAAATAAAAAAGCACCCGAATCGGGTGACATACTTGGATACGGACTAGCCTTATTTTAGCAGCGATTTCTGCTAATTTAACGACTTTTTACCAGCAACACATTGCTTTTGGTATTAGTATGACAATCACATTCATTTTAGCTGGTTTGGCTAGCGAACTTGTGACGATTAAAAAAGACGATTAGCACGCGCATCGTCTTTTCTTTTTTAGGTTATAAAAAAGCGTAAGTTAGTTAATTCTTACGCTTTCTGCCACAGAATATTTGTGACACGTTCCTGCTCAACCTCTTTCGCTTTTTCAGCTTACCATGCAAGCATGGTTTTTGCTGGGCGAAAGGAGGTGTTCGCATGGAACAAATCATACTTGTTCTTATTTTACTTTATTTGTTGAAGAATGACAAGAGTAAATAGGCAGAAAGCATACCCCCAAACGGGAATCCCGTTTGGGGGTCTTAGTTTTAGAGCTGTGTTGTTTCGAATGGTTCCAAGTATGTGGGACACCTGACATCGAGTATTGAAAATGATATCTTGCGTCCTACATACTTTGATAAAATTCTCCCTAAAACAGGTGCCTTGCCAGTTTTTGTTATGACGTCTAGCATCAAAAGAGAACTCGACTTAACAAGATACCACTACTTTAACATAAAAGGAAAAGTAGCGAGTGCTTTCTCCTGTCGGGGGATTTTCTCACTACTAATCTTAGTATGTTTTTAACAGAGGAAAAGGCACCATAATTTCTAAAGTGGATTTACCTACTACAGAATTATAGATCCAGTTTTTATTGTACACTTATCATTGTAAAGTTAAGTGAAAAAGGGCTAAAAAAAACCGAAATAACAGGATTTTTTGGCCTAAGAGGCCTAGAGTTTTTGGTGGAGCTATGATAAAATGGGAGGTGAAGTTCTCGTAAGCGTCTGAGAGCAAATAAAGATGGGAGGAGAGAATGGACGCTTTTCAATACATAAAACCAAAACTGTTTAGCACGCTCAAGGGTTACACTAGAGCACAGTTTGCAAAAGATCTTGTGGCTGGAATTATCGTGGCAATCATCGCTCTACCGTTATCAATTGCTTTGGCAATTGCGTCAGGTGTGAATCCAGAACAAGGGCTTTACACCGGTGTTATCGCTGGTTTTTTTATTTCGTTTTTAGGGGGAAGCCGCGTACAAATCGGTGGTCCAACCGCCGCCTTTGTTGTGATTATTTATGGCATCGTCTCGCAATATGGCATGAGTGGCTTGGCAACGGCTACTTTTTTAGCGGGTTTGATGATGATTGTCATGGGCTTGTTAAAATTTGGAAATTTAATCAGTTTTATTCCTAAAACCATTACGGTTGGTTTTACCTTGGGGATTGCCATTGGTATTTTAGTGGGGCAATTAAAGGATTTCTTGGGATTAAGCATGGGAGCAGTTCCTGCTGAATTTACAGATAAACTAGTAGCTTATGCCCAACACCTTAATACCATTCATTTGCCAACCTTGCTAATTGGTTTGTTGGCTCTTAGCATTCAGATTTTTTGGCCTCGTGTTTCTCAAAAAATACCAGGCTCACTGGTAGTTATTTTTGTAACAACTGCCATTGTTCAGCTGGCCCATTTATCTGTCCCAACGATTGGAGATTTGTACACCATTAAGGCAGGTTTACCAACCTTTTCAATGCCCAACATCTCCCTTTCGTTGGTGCGTCAACTGTTATCACCTGCCTTCACCATTGCTATTTTAGCGTCAATTGAATCCTTGCTGTCTTGTGTGGTTTCAGACGGTATGATTGGCAGTCGTCATCGCTCAAATGCTGAATTAGTTGGGCAAGGTGTGGGAAATATGATGTCGGCCTTATTCGGTGGCATTCCTGCAACAGGAGCTATTGCTCGTACAGCAGCCAACGTTAAAAACGGTGGACGCACGCCAATCGCTGGTATGACGCATGCACTTGTTTTGTTGTTAATTTTACTCTTTCTCATGCCCTATGCCTCTTTGATTCCAATGAGTTGCTTGGCGGCTATCTTGATTATGGTCGCATACAATATGAGTGGTTGGCGAACTTTTGTATATATGCTACGTACGGCTCCAAAGAGTGACATTGTTGTTTTGGTAACTACTCTATTGTTAACCGTCTTTTTTGATTTGGTGGTTGCGATTGAGTTTGGTATGGTTTTAGCGGCATTTTTATTCTTGAAACGAATGTCAGACATCGCGGAAGTTCGCCAATGGGTTGATGAAGCAGATAATGAGAATACTGACGCGCTTGATTTAAAAGTAGTGCCAAAAAATACCGTGGTTTATGAAGTGTTTGGTTCTTTGTTCTTTGGAACGACCAATGACTTTCTTGACATTAGCTATGAGGAAGGTAAAAATGCCCTGATTCTTCGGATGCGAAATGTTCCTGCTATGGATATTTCAGGGTTGGATGCTCTTGAAGAAATCCGTGAAACCTGTCAGCAACGTGGCATGACCTTGATTTTATCGCACGTCAACCCCCAACCTTTCCGTGTGATGAAAAAAGCAGGTTTTCTTGAAAAAATCGGTGAAAAGAATATCTGCCCAAACATTGATGCTTCCTTAAAACGAGCAGCAGAATTACAATAATTTGATAAAACGATGGCTAAGGGCTGTCGTTTTTTTACTTTTATAGAAGAAAATCAAAAAAAATGAAATGAAATTATGGAATTTTTCAATAATTTAGAAATTTTCTGTATTTTTTGAAAACAGTATGTTATAATAGTATCAATCATGAAAGAAAGTTATGGTTAGGAGGAACCATTTATGAAGATCACTTCAAATTGGAAACGTGTTGGATTAGGTGCAGTGACCTTGCTGTCGGCAGTGACCTTAGCAGCTTGTGGAGGTAGCAGTTCATCTTCGTCATCATCAAAAAACGAAATCAACTGGTGCATTCCAACTGAAATCAATACGTTAGACATTTCAAAAAACACTGATACTTACTCATCTATTGCCATTGGTAACTCAGGTAGTAACTTGCTTCGCCGCAATAAAAAAGGTGAATTGAAACCTGACTTGGCTGAAAAAGTTGAAGTTTCTGACGACGGTTTGACTTACACAGCAACCTTGCGTGATAACTTGAAATGGTCAGACGGTAGCGACTTAACTGCTGAAGATTTTGTTTACACATGGCAACGTATTGTTGACCCAACAACAGCTTCAGAGTATGCTTACCTTGCTTCTGATGCACACGTTTTGAATGCCGAAGAAGTGATCGCTGGTACTAAGAGTGTTGACGAACTTGGTGTTAAAGCAGATGGCAATAAAGTTATCTTTACTTTGTCTAGCCCTTCACCTCAGTTCATGAGTCTTCTTTCGTTTACAAACTTCATGCCACAAAGCAAAGCATTTGTAGAAAAAGCAGGTGCTGATTACGGAACAAACTCAGATAAAGCCCTTTACTCTGGTCCATACACTGTTGAAGATTGGAACGGTACAAGTGGCACATTCAAGTTGGTTAAAAACAAATACTACTGGGATGCTGACAATGTGAAAAACGAAAAAGTCAACATTCAAACCATCAAGAAACCAGATACAGCCGTTCAAATGTATAAAGACGGCGAACTTGATGCAGCTGGTATCTCAGGTACAGAAGCCATCTACAACGCTAACAAAAACAATAAAGACGTTGTCCAAGTTCCAGAAGCAACAACAGCTTACCTGGTTTATAACGAAACTGGTACTGTACCAGCTTTGACAAATACTAAAATCCGTCAAGCTCTTAACTTGGCAACAGACCGCGAAGGTATCGTTAAAGCCGCTATCGACACCGGTTCTAAAGCAGCAACTGCCTTGGTACCTTATGGACTTGAAACGTTGCCTGATGGTACAGACTTGACTGATTACGTTGAGCCAGGTTATAGCTATGATGAGAAAGAAGCAACAAAACTCTTTAAAGAAGGTTTAGCAGAATTGGGTACAGACTCTGTTAAATTGACTATCACATCAGATGCTGATAGCCCAGTTGCAAAAGCGACTGTTGATTACCTCAAACAAACTTGGGAAGAAGCTCTTCCAGGATTGACTGTTGAAGAAAAATTCGTTACCTTCAAACAACGTCTAGAAGATACTAAGAACCAAAACTTTGATGTTGCCCTTGTTCTTTGGGGTGGTGACTACCCAGAAGGTTCAACATTCTACGGATTGTTCACATCAAATTCATCATATAACTATGGTAAATTCTCAAACACTGATTACGATGCTGCTTATAAAAAAGCTATCACAACAGATGCTCTAGATCCAGAAGCAGCTGCTGAAGACTACAAAGAAGCAGAAAAAATCCTTTACGAAAATGCTTACTACAACCCAATCTACTTCCGTAGTACAGAATCACTTCAAAATCCTTCATTGAAAGGACTTGTTCGTAACTCAACAGGATTATCAGTTGACTTTACTTACGCTTACAAAGAATAAGGCTTAGGTTATTAAACAAGGGTAGGGTTTACCTACCTTGTTTTCTTTGTGCTTTGAAAATGCTACAATAAAAAGAGTGCCATTATAGAAAGGTTAGTATGCGTTTAGATAAATTTTTAATTGAAGCAGGGTTGGGATCGAGAACAGAGGTCAAGCAATTGCTCAAGAAAAAACAAATTTGTGTGAATGATAAGATTGAAACGTCAGCAAAACGCCAAATAGATGCCTCAACTGATGAGATTGTCTTTGACAATCAAAGACTTGTTTATGAAAAATACGTTTATTATCTCTTGAACAAGCCAAAAGGGGTTATTTCAGCTACGGAGGACAACCATCATCAAACGGTTTTGGATTTGTTGGATAAAACGGCTTGGGATAAGGAAGTCTTTCCAGTGGGGCGTTTGGATATTGATACCCATGGGCTTTTGCTATTGACCAATAATGGGAAACTAGCTCATGCCATGTTATCACCTAAAAAACACGTGGAGAAAACCTATCGTGCCAAGGTGGCTGGTGTGATGACAAAAGAAGACGTAGCTGCTTTTGCTGAAGGGATTACCTTGAAAGACTTTGTTTGCCAGCCTGCTCGATTGAGCATTTTAGAGGTTGATAAGGTCACGGATACGAGTTTTGTTGAGATTACGATTAAAGAGGGAAAATTTCATCAGGTGAAACGCATGGTTCAATCTTGCGGGAAAACCGTGGTGGATTTGCAGCGCATCAGCATGGGACCTTTACAATTGGATACCTCGTTAGCATTGGGAGAATGGCGTCGCTTAAGTGCTGAAGAAGTGGCTTCTTTAGCAGAATTTGGTGTGGAATTGTAGTAGTTATTTGATTATTTGCTGCTTTAATGTTATGATAATAGGTATAAAGTAAATGAGCGAGGTATGTAATAGTGGCATTTGGTGAAAACGGACCGCGTAAAAAAACGCTATTTGAAAAATTAACAATGGTAGTTGTTATCTTGATGCTTCTTGTAACCGTAGGGGGCATTGTAGCGGCTGCTATCGGTTCTATTATGTAAGAAACGCTGAAGAGGCGTTTTTTTATGCTTTAGTGCAATTTTAATGAAAGAATAGGAAATAATCATGAGTATGTTTTTAGATACCGCAAAAATCAGTGTCAAAGCTGGTCGTGGCGGTGATGGAATGGTTGCATTTCGTCGTGAAAAATACGTTCCCAACGGTGGACCTTGGGGTGGTGATGGCGGAAAAGGAGGCTCAGTCATCTTTAAAGTGGATGAAGGTTTGCGCACCTTGATGGATTTTCGTTATAACCGCATTTTCAAAGCCAAATCAGGTGAAAAAGGTATGACTAAGGGAATGCATGGTCGTGGGGCAGAGGACTTGATTGTTCGAGTGCCGCAAGGAACGACAGTACGCGATGCCGAAACTGGCAAAGTTATCACTGACTTGGTTGAAAATGGTCAAGAATTTGTAGTTGCTCGTGGTGGACGTGGTGGACGCGGTAATATCCGCTTTGCGACTCCGCGTAACCCTGCACCTGAAATTGCTGAGAATGGTGAGCCAGGTGAAGAGCGTGAATTGCAGTTGGAATTGAAAATCTTGGCAGATGTTGGTTTGGTCGGTTTCCCATCAGTTGGTAAATCAACCTTGCTAAGTGTCGTGACAGCCGCTAAACCTAAAATTGGTGCTTATCACTTCACCACAATCGTGCCAAACCTAGGTATGGTTCGCACCAAATCAGGTGACAGTTTTGCTATGGCTGATTTGCCAGGCTTGATTGAAGGGGCTTCGCAAGGTGTTGGACTTGGAACACAATTTCTTCGCCATATTGAGCGCACTCGCGTTATTTTGCATGTGATTGATATGTCAGCTAGCGAAGGACGTGATCCATACGAAGACTATCTAGCGATTAACAACGAGCTTGAAACTTACAATCTTCGTTTAATGGAGCGCCCACAAATTATCGTGGCCAATAAGATGGATATGCCAGAAGCCGAAGAAAACTTGAAAGTCTTTAAGGAAAAATTGGCTGCGAATTACGATGATTTCGAAGAAATACCAATGATTTTCCCAATTTCAAGCTTGGCACATCAAGGTTTGGATAATCTTATGGAAGCAACAGCAGAATTGCTTGCTAAGACAGATGAATTCTTGCTTTATACTGATGATGACATGGTGGATGAAGAAGTTTACTATGGCTTTGATCCAGACGAACCTCCATTTGAGATTTCACGTGATGACGATGCAGCATGGGTATTGTCAGGTGAAAAACTTGAAAAGCTCTTTGTCATGACCAATATGGAACGCGACGAATCTATAATGAAATTTGCCCGTCAATTGCGTGGTATGGGTGTCGATGAAGCCCTTCGTGAACGCGGAGCCAAAGATGGTGATATCGTCCGAATCGGTAACATTGAATTTGAATTTGTAGATTAACCTGCCACTTGTCGTTGATAGCATAGTTATCTAACGATAGGAATTGTGATGATTTATAATTGATCTTATATTGTATTTTATTGGGGGTTCTTATGGGAGATAAACCGATATCTTTTAGAGATAAAGATGGGAATTTTGTATCAGCAGCCGATGTTTGGAATGCTGAAAAGCTAGAAGAACTGTTCAATACATTAAACCCAAATAGACGTTTGCGGTTGGAGCGCGAAAAGTTAGCCGCAAAAAAGCAGGAGAAATAAAAGAATAAAGCCTGCTTACTTTAAAAACTAGCCTATATGGCTAGGTTTTTTATCTAGAGTAAAAGTATTATAGCTGCAAAATGACAACACTCCTAATAGATTTAGAGAGTTACTAGTTCCTGATAAAAATAATATTGATTTTTATCGGGAGCTAGTAAGAAATCAAGTTATCTACCTGATAGTAGATAACGTAAAAAGTCGAGATACTTTAGCATCCGACCATTTTCAAAAGGTTATTAGCAAAAAGAGCAAGTTCGATAATAACTTGCTCTTTTTGCTAATAAGTGAGTTAGCTAAGTGTTATAACACTTAGCGTAGAAAAGCCAGCAACTTTAGTTGTTGGCTTTTCTTACTCAGTTACACGTTCAAGACTTTATCTAGGAAGTCTTTTAGACGTGGGTGCTGTGGGTTGTCGAAGATTTGTTCTGGTGTGCCGTCTTCGATAAATTCACCGCCGTCTGTGAAGATAACGCGGTTCGCCACTTGGCGTGCAAATCCCATTTCGTGGGTTACAATCAACATGGTCATGCCTTGTTCTGCCAAGTCTTTCATAACGTTCAATACATCCCCGACCATTTCAGGGTCAAGGGCAGATGTTGGTTCGTCAAAAAGCATGATATCAGGTTTCAAGGCCAAACTACGAGCGATGGCGACACGTTGTTTTTGTCCTCCAGATAGGCTATCTGGTTTGGCATCGCGTTTATCTGCAAGGCCAACTTTTTCAAGCAATTCCATCGCGTGTTTTTCAGCTTCTTCCTTGCTTTCTTTTCCTAATTCGACAGGAGCGAAAGTGATGTTTTCAAGCACGGTCATGTGTGGGAAAAGGTTGAAATGTTGGAACACCATACCGATGTTTTCACGGGCTTTATCGACGTTCGTTTTAGGGTCAGAAAGTTCGTAACCGTCAACGATGACTTTACCGCTAGTGATGGTTTCAAGTAAGTTGAGTGTGCGTAGGAAAGTTGATTTTCCTGAACCAGATGGTCCAATGATACAAACAACGTCTCCTTCATGAAACTGAGTGGTAATTCCTTTTAAGACTTCATTGTCTCCGTAAGATTTATGTAAATCTTGAACATCAATTTTCAATTCTGACATTACTTAAGCCTCTTTTCTAACAGTTTTGCTAAACGAGTCAAAAGGGTAATCATTACGAGGTAAATAACTGCTAAGATAGCGTACATACGGAATGATTGGTAGTTACGGGCGATAATGATTTTACCTGTTTGGAAGAGTTCCACAAGACCAATCGCTGACATGATTGTTGTATCTTTCAATGAGATAACGAATTGGTTGATAAAGCTTGGTAGCATGAGGCGAACAGCTTGAGGTAAAATAACTTTGCGCATGGTTGTGCCGTATGAGATACCCAAACTACGGCTGGCTTCCATTTGACCTTTTGGTACGGCTTCAATTCCTCCACGGACAATTTCGGCGATGTAAGCACCAGCATTTAGTGAGAGGGCGATAGTCGCTGCTAGGAAGTCGTTGATAGGGCTTTGGCGACCTGTGATTGATTCGATAAGGTTTGGAATTCCCCAGAAAATGAAGGCCGCAACAATCATTAGTGGGATACCACGAATCACGTCAACAAAGACTGCTGAGATACCACGTAGGACTTTATTTGGAGCGACAGCCATCATACCAAAGATGATACCGATAACAGTGGCAATCGCAAATGAAATCAAGGTTAAGCCAAGGGTTGTTCCTAAACCAGCCAACAATTGACGGTAGTTGTTTTTAAGAAGTCCCCAAATCGTTGTTTCATTCACGCTTGAATCAGATGATGAGCTAGATGTATCTGAAGAAGTTGTGAGGTATTTAGCAACTAATTTGTCGTAAGTACCGTTTGCTTTAAGGGCTGCAAGTCCGTTGTTGAACATTTCAATCAATTCAGGATTTGAACCAGCTTTAACGGCAAATCCGACGGTACCTGAAGCTTCACCAGGAATTGGTGTTTCAAAGTTGCGTCCTTGTTGGATAGCGTAAGCCAAAACAGCTTCATCATCCATCAAGGCATCAATTGAACCTGAGTTCAAACTATCGTACAATGTAGAAGCTTCATCAAAAGCTTTCAAAGTGTAGTGGTATTGATCAGCGTGTTCTTCCAACCAAGTGTAAGAAGAAGTACCGTTTTTAGCTCCAACGGTTTTACCAGAAAGGTCTTCGTATGATTTAACAGAGCTTCCTTTTTTAACCGCTAGGATGATATTGGTTGTGTAATAAGGATCTGAGAAGTTAAAGATAGCTTTACGGGCATCTGTGATAGTCATTCCCGCGATAACCCCATCAGCTTGTCCTGATTGCACTGCATTGAGTGCTGCATCAAAGCCGATATTGTTGATTTTGATGTTGAAACCTTGTTGTTTGGCAATGGCCTTAATCAAGTCCATATCAAAACCAGTATAGGTGTTATTACCGTCTTGGTATTCAAATGGTGCAAATGATGTATCAGATGCGATGATATAAGTATCTTTGACTGGAGTGGCTTTGGCCTTAGCGTCACCAGTTGATTCTAATTCACTAATGTCTTCGCCTAGCCATTTTTTCATAATAGCATCATAAGTACCGTCTTCCTTCATAGAAGCAAGACCTTCGTTAAATTCATCGATAAGGTATTCGTATTGGCTACCTTTTTTAACGGCAAAGGCAAAGCTACCGACTTTTTCGCCGTCCATGTTAATGGCGTAATCTTTACCTTGTTTGATAGCGTATTGAACAACAGGTTCGTCGTCCATGGCAGCGTCAATAGAACCAGCATCAAGGCTGTTATTCATAAGATCACTGGTATCAAATGTTTTGATGGTGTAACCGTATTTTTCTTGATTATCTTTCAAGAAGCTTTGAGAAGCGGTTCCATTTTTAACCCCGATGGTTTTTCCTTTAAGCTGTTTGTAGCTTGAAATTTTAGCGTTGCCACGTGTATATACAACAACAGCGGTATCGTAGTAAGGATCAGAAAAAGTGAATACTTTCTTACGAGCGTCTGTGATTGTCGTACCAGCCATCAAGGCATCTGCTTGTCCAGACTGAACGGCATTTACCGCCGCATCAAAACCTGGGAAGGTCATATCAACGTCCCAGCCTTCGCGTTTGGCAACTTCATTGATAATATCAACGTCAATACCTTTATAGGTTTGATCTGAGTCTTTAAATTCAAATGGGGCATAGGCGGTATCTGACACAATCTTAATCGTATCAGCGTGCGTCGTCTTTGCACCCAACACAAAGAATACAGAGAGCATAGCTAGCATAAGAGCTTTCAATTTGTGCTTCATGTTAGTCTCCTTTTTGGTTAGTATATAGTATCATTATATCAAAATTCACAAGTTAAGGCAAATTTAAGCAACAGACGATGTTAGAAAATATAACATAAAAATGCCAGTTGCTTTAAGAAGTCTAAAGCAGATTTTCCGTCAAACTTGTGTTAAAATGAGGACATCAAAGCAATGGAAGAGGAAGGCAAAACATGATTGATAGGGTAACAGATAATCAGTTTAAATTAGTATCAAAATACCAGCCTGCTGGTGACCAGCCAGAAGCAATTAAGGAATTGGTTGATAATATTGAAGGCGGTGAAAAGGCGCAGATTCTGTTGGGAGCAACGGGAACTGGTAAAACGTACACGATGAGTCAGGTGATTGCTCAGGTTAACAAGCCAACCTTGGTCATTGCCCACAATAAAACCTTGGCGGGCCAGCTTTACGGGGAATTTAAGGAATTTTTCCCTGATAATGCCGTGGAATATTTCGTATCTTATTATGACTATTACCAACCTGAGGCTTATGTGCCATCAAGTGACACTTATATTGAAAAAGACAGCTCGGTGAATGATGAAATTGATAAATTGCGTCACTCGGCGACCTCTGCCTTGCTGGAACGTAACGATGTGATTGTTGTCGCATCGGTGTCTTGTATCTATGGTTTGGGTTCGCCCAAAGAATATGCAGATAGCGTGGTTAGCTTACGTCCTGGACAAGAAATCTCACGTGATCAGTTGTTGAATGACTTAGTGGACATTCAGTTTGAGCGAAATGATATTGATTTCCAACGTGGGCGTTTTCGTGTGCGCGGCGATGTGGTTGAAATTTTCCCAGCCAGCCGTGATGACCATGCCTTTCGTGTGGAATTTTTCGGGGATGAAATTGACCGTATCTGCGAAATTGAAAGTTTGACAGGACGAGTGCTTGGCGAGGTGGAACACTTGGCGATTTTCCCAGCCACTCACTTCGTGACCAACGAAGAGCACATGGAGCACGCCATCAAGGAGATCTTGGCGGAAATGGAAGAACAGGTCAAACAATTTGAGTCAGAAGGCAAACTCATCGAGGCGCAACGTATTCGCCAGCGGACAGAGTACGATGTGGAAATGCTCCGCGAAATGGGCTACACTAGCGGTGTCGAAAACTATTCTCGCTATATGGATGGTCGTTCAGAAGGCGAGCCACCGTTTACCTTGCTAGACTTTTTCCCAGAGGATTTTCTCATCATGGTGGATGAAAGTCACATGACCATGGGACAAATCAAAGGCATGTATAACGGGGACCGTTCGCGTAAAGAAATGCTGGTTAATCACGGTTTCCGTTTGCCAAGTGCCTTGGATAATCGTCCTTTACGTCGGGAAGAGTTTGAAAGCCACGTTCACCAAATTGTTTATGTGTCAGCCACTCCAGGTGACTACGAGCTAGAGCAAACGGATACCATTGTTGAACAAATCATCCGTCCGACTGGATTGCTTGATCCTGAGGTTGAAGTGCGTCCGACCATGGGGCAAATGGACGACCTGCTGGGTGAAATCAATGCCCGTGTGGAAAAAGGTGAGCGAACCTTCATTACCACTTTAACCAAGAAAATGGCAGAAGACTTGACCGATTACTTGAAGGAAATGGGTGTCAAGGTCAAATACATGCACTCAGATATTAAGACGCTAGAACGGACAGAAATCATTCGTGACCTGCGTCTGGGCGTCTTTGATGTCTTAATTGGTATCAATTTGCTGCGCGAAGGAATTGACGTGCCTGAGGTTAGCTTGGTGGCCATCTTGGATGCTGACAAAGAAGGTTTTTTGCGAAATGAACGTGGCTTAATCCAAACTATCGGACGAGCTGCTCGTAATAGTGAGGGACACGTTATCATGTATGCGGACAAGATTACCGAATCCATGCAAAAAGCCATGGATGAAACGGCTCGTCGTCGTGAAATCCAAATGCGTTACAACAAAGAACACGGCATTGTCCCACAAACCATTAAGAAAGACATTCGTGATTTGATTGCGATCTCGAAAACGGCTGACACCGACGTGGCAGAAGATATTCCTGATTACAACAGCATGACGAAAAAAGAACGCCAAGACACCATCAAAAAACTCCAAAAACAAATGCAAGAAGCCGCAGAAATCCTTGACTTTGAACTGGCAGCCCAATTACGCGATATGGTGCTAGAATTAAAGGCGATGGATTAATAATAGGATAAATTCATCCTATTATTTTGTTTTTCGTCATTAAAAATGATATGATAATCAAAAAGGAGGGCAATCATAATGCAAATCGATCTTGAAAATTTAGTTCCAATCACTGAGGCAAATCAAAATTTTTCTAAAGTAGCTCGTATGGTTGACAATAAAGGAACGGCTGTTATTTTAAAGAATAATAAACCTAAATATGTCCTGCTTGATTACAATACCCTAGTTCAAGAAGAACAAGAAGAAACAGTTGTTGCAGATCAAGCTAGTGTTGATGATGTGGCAAATGCTATTTTGTCAAGACATTTAGATGCTTTTAAGGAACTCGCAAAATGAAACATTTAACCGTTGAACAGGTTATTGCCCTACATAGTCAATTAATTGCAGCTTCTGGAGGTGTAGATGGTGTTCGCGACAAAGGATTAGTCGAATCATCGCTTTCTAATGTTTTCGATGTTTATTTTGGAGTTGATCGCTATCCAACTATTGAAGAGAAGGCTTCTAGGCTATGTTACTCTTTGATTAAGAATCACGCTTTTTTAGATGGTAATAATTGTATAGGTATTTTTGTGATGCTCGTACTCCTAGAAATTAATGGTATTGTACTGGAGTGTACAGATGAAGAATTGGTTCATCTTGGGATTGGTATAGCAGCATCACAAATAACGTATGAAGCTATTTTAGATTTTGTAGAAAATCATTGATTTTCGTATATGAGGAGGACGAGATGTCACGTTCACAAAATGTGATTTTAACCAATATGTGTCTGATTGAGGACGATCGGGGGCGGTTGGTGATGCAGATTCGGGACCCAAAACGTTATGCTTGGTCAGGAGCTGCTCTACCAGGTGGACACATTGAGCCGCATGAAAGCTTGGTTGAATCGGTTATTCGTGAAATTAAGGAAGAAACGGGCTTAACCATCAAACACCCGCAATTAGTTGGCATGAAACATTGGTACACCAAGGACGATGAGCGTTATCTGGTCTTTCTTTATCGCACGTCTGAATTTGAAGGTAACCTTCGTTCGTCTGATGAGGGCGAAGTCAAATGGGTATCTCGACAAGAGTTGCCACAACTTCCTCTTGCCTATGATATGCTGAATTTACTTCGTGTCTTTGATGAGGATAATCTCAACGAACTCTTTTACCGCGAACGCTTAGAAGATGACTTCCTACGCGAATTTTGGTGAGTATTGCCTTGATAAAACAACAAAAAAGCTTGGACGGATAATCCAAGCTTTTCGTGTATTTTTTGTGTATTACTGTAAGAAGGAGAGTGTGTGTCTTGTCTATTATTTAACCGAACCACCTGTGATGCCTTCAACGTAGTATTTTTGCATAAACATGAAGAGCAAGGTGATTGGGATAGCAATGATAACCGAACCAGCCGTGAATGACATGAACCATTCATTGATGGTATCTTGTTCAAGTATTGAGAAGAGTCCGATAGCGACAGTGTATTTACTTGTCGCATCACCAAAGATAACTTTGGCAAAGATGAAGTCAATCCAAGGTCCGATAAAGGCCATCAAAGCAGTGTAAACGATAATTGGTTTTGATAGTGGCAAGGTGATTTTAAAGAAAATATCAGCGCGTGTTGCCCCATCAATCATTGCTGATTCATCAAGTGAATACGGGATGGTATCAAAGAAGCCTTTAGCAATGTAGAAACCGAGTGCGGCACCAGCTGAATAAACCAAAATCAAGGCTAGTAGGGTTTGGTCAAGGTTGAATGCCTTTAAGATGTAGTAAACGGCAATCATACTCATGAAACCCGGGAACATATTCAAGACAAGGGCAATTTTAAGGAAACCATTGCGGTGTTTGAATTTGATACGGCTCAATGAGTAAGCCATGGCTACTGTGATAAAGGTTGAAATGATACATGAAACGGTTGCAACGTACAAGGTGTTTAAGAACCATTGCCCAAAAGGAAAGGCACTTGACGTAAAGAGCTTGATGTAGTTATCCAGTGTCCATGTTTTTGGAATAAGGTAGTTAACATACGCCGTTCCTTCGCCACGAAAACTGGTTAAGACAACCCAAACGATAGGGAAAAGCCAAATGATTGATAAAACAATCAATAAAATATAAACAAATGTTAGTGTTAATCGCTTTTTGTTTTTCATTATTTTGCAACCCCTTCTTTATAAGAACTTGTTCTTGTATAAGCTAGAAGACTGAAGACTGCAGAAAGAACAAAGATGATGATACCGATAACAGAAGCTAGGTTGTAGTCTGCCGCGGTAACGGTCAGTTTGTAGAGCCAAGTAACCAGCAAGTCTGTGCTACCTGCTTGGTAGTAGTTTGAGTTTGTTGGTCCTCCACCTGTTAGCAGGTAGATAACGTTGAAGTTATTGATGTTTCCAATAGACTGTTGAATCAAGTTTGGCATCATCACCAACAAAATTTGTGGGAAGGTAATTGACTTGAAGATTTGGAACTTACTTGCTTCGTCAATTTCAGCCGCTTCGATTTGTTCTTGTGGCAAGTTCATGATGATACCAGTTGCAACAAGCATTGTTACTGGAATACCAACCCACATATTCACGATGATAATTGAGAATTTCGCCCAAATAGGGTCTGATAAGAATGGAAGTGGATTTGCTGCTGAAATCAACCCAATTTTTTCAAGAATGGCATTAACAGGACCAGCATCGTTAAGCAAGTTTCTCATGATAAGAAGAGAGATGAACTGTGGAACGGCGATGGTAATAACAAAGATTGTTCGCCATAATTTTTTAAATCGCAAGCCTTTAGTGTTAATGATCAAAGCCAAGACAATACCAAAGAAGAAGTTAGTTACAGTGGCAAATATCGCCCAAATCAATGTCCATGATAGAACAGGGAAGAAAGTTCCCGCCATGCGTCCATTGAAGATGCTACCAAAGTTAGAGAAACCGACCCAGTCAAATAAGCTCTTAGGTGGCAAGTGGTTGTGGTCGTAGTTGGTGAAGGCCAAACAAATCATGTAAATCAATGGTAAGACAGTGAACAAAAGCACTCCTAGCAATGGAATAGCCATCAAAGTCATGTGGAAACGACCGTTAGCCAAAGGTTTCAAAATCTTCTTTAAAAGATGGAATTTTTAAATGTTCCTTGTCCAAAACATACAAATTATGGGCGCTTTTTAGGTTACACCAGTAAATATAGACAAAGAAAAGACAGAAAATCAAAGAAGCCAAACCAAAAATGAGGAGCAGCATTGAGTTGTCACCCTCCATGGCAACCTTCATCTTAATTCCGCCGACATCTTTTTCCACCAAACCTTGAGCATTTGTTCCCAAAGTAATCAAGCCGTTAATACTTGGAATGACCTGAGTCACAAAGGCGATTAAAAAGAGTATCTCAGACAGTAAGAATAACAAGCCTTTGATAAACTGTTTATGATAGAGATTTGAAAATCCCATTATTAAAAATGACAGTTTTGTATCAAAGCCACCTTTTTTGAAAGCCTCTTGAACCGTCACACTGTCAAAATGATGTGAGTTAAACATACAAAGCTCCTTTATATTACTGAAAAAATAAAGTGGGGAAGCACTTCCCCACTTTACATATGTCTTATTTAGCTGCTGCTAAATCTGCATCAAATTCTTGTAATTTCGTGAGGTATTTACTACTTTGAATTTTACCATTATAGACATCACTTAAAAGAGCAGTACTTTCAGTCCAGAAAGTAGTCATTTGACTAAGTTTAGGTGTAACGACTGTGTAGTCAGAAGATGAAGCCATTGTGATAACAGCTTGTGCTAATTCATCAGATTGTACTTTATCAGATTTTTGAACTGCTTTGTTTGAAGGGATGATGTTACGTCCTTCGTAAGTGAATTGATTTTCTTGACTTTCTTCGCTAGTCAACATAGATGCGAGTTTGTAAGAGGCAGCAATACGGTCAGTGTCAGAACCAGCAGGTGCTTGGTTTACAGCGAAAAGTTTCACACCAAGGAAGGCTTTTTGTTGAACGTCTTTACCACCAATGTTGATTTTTGGATAAACAGCGATACCAAGATTGTCTTTACCAACAGCTTCTTGAGCAGCTGACAAGTCCCATGGTCCTGTTTCGATAGCAGCTACACTGCCATCACCAAATTTAGACATTGTGTTTTCAGCAGTTGTATTGACGAAACCGCTGTTGTTTTTCTGGTCAGCAATCCATTTAAGAACAGAAACACTAACTTCGTTTGCCCAGTTTGTACCGTCAACAGTTTCACCGTTTTCACCAAACAAAGTATCACCAACAGACATGAACAATGGAGCAGTGTCATAAGCGTTCATAGATTTGAAGGTATCACCAAATGTTGCTTTAGTTGTGATGGTTTCATAGTTCTTCACATCATCCGCAGACAATTTACTCTTATTATAGAAGAGTACCTGTGATTCAATACCAAATGGGAAAGCATAAGTTTTACCATTGTATTGTGCGCCGGCAATCGCTTGCTCAGTTGCTTGTTCGCTAATTTCTTTAGCGTAATCATCTGGAATTTCTTGGATAACACCAGATTCAACTAACTGACCAAGTTGGTCGTGTGGAAGTGAAAAGACGTCTGCAGCTTTTTCAGGGTCTTTTTTAACGTTTTCCTGAGCTTTAGAGTCGTTTGATTCGATGATGTTGACTTTGTAGCCAGATTCATCTTCGAATTTCTTCACGATTTCTTCGTAAGAGGCTTTAGCGCCTGTTGGAACCCACAATTTAATTGTTTTATCAGATGATGACGAACTTGATGATTCCGATGATGAGGAATTCGAACAAGCCACTAACACACTACTAGTAAGTGTTAGGCCAGCGCCAGCAAGGAACAATTTTTTCCAGGTATTCTTCTTCATGTTTTCCCTCCTAGAGAAAGATTTTTAATATTTTACACTTATTATGCAACCGTTTGCGTTTATTGTTGATAACTTTTTTGAAAAAATTTTAATTTATTTTCAAACCTACCCCCTAAATCATAACAAAATGTAATCGAATACAATATTTTAATTATAGGTTTTGTATCGTTTTTAGAAATAAAGCTATATAATTAAAATAAAAGAGTGTATTTTGTTAAGCAAACGGTTGTCTAAAAAATATCTATTGGGTATAATGGTTAGCAAAAGAGTTGATAAAGATTTTACATTATCTTGTCAGTTTACGGATTCTAGTATAAAATGAAAAAGGAAAAGGAGAACTAGATGGTTACAATTAAAGATGTCGCGGCTAAGGCGGGGGTCAATCCCTCAACCGTCAGTCGTGTGTTAAAAGACAATAAATCCATTTCTCAAAAAACAAAAGACAAGGTGCGACAGGCTATGGCTGAATTGGGTTATGTGCCAAATGTCGCTGCACAAATGTTGGCAAGCAGTTTAACCTATAATATAGGCTTGATTTTTCCGCCTCTGCTAACTCCTGACCGCCTTAGTGAACCCTTCTTTATGCAAATTCTTTCTACTATTACAAGTGAAGCAAAATTGCATGATTTTACTGTTTCAATTGCAACAGGGATGACCGTTGATGAATTAGAAGAACAGGTGAAATTGATGTACCGCCAAAAGCGTGTGGATGGTTTTATCGTTTTATATTCTGACCCTGAAGACCCTGTTCGTCGTTACTTGATGGATAATAAGGTTCCTTTTGTTATCGTTGGTGCACCTGAAGGTTATGAAAATGACATTACCTATATTGATAATGATAACCAGTTGATGGGAAGACGGGCTGTTGAGTACTTATATGAAAAAGGGCATCACAACCTTTTGTTTGTGACCGATGACTTGCAATCTGAAGTATCAGCAGAACGTTATTTTGGTTACTTGCGTGGCACAGAAAAATTAGGCTTGAAAAGCCAGCCAGCTCTCTTGTTTGACCGTAGAGAGCCTATGGTTATAGAATCCTTCATTCAACAGATTAAGGAGCAAGAAGCTACAGCCTTGATTGTAATTGCCGATACAATATCTGTTCGCATCACGCAATTGTTGCATTACTACCAATTAAGTGTGCCAGATGATATTTCGATTATTACCTTTAACAACTCTTCTTATTCAACCTTGATTCATCCTTATTTGACTACGTTTGACATTAATATTACAAATTTAGGTCGAACCAGTTTTAGAAGGTTACTAGAATTGATAAAATCACCGAAAACATCTATCACTGAAAAAATCATAGTACCGTTTATTTTGCGAGAACGCGAAAGTGTGCGTCGGATTTCCGGTGAAGAATAAGTCTATTCTAATAGCATAACGAAAGCTTTTATAACTCATTTTGCTTTGAGTGATGAAAGCTTTTTTTATTTTTTTTAACAAAAATAGTTGACTTATGCAAACGCTTGCGTTATAATTGCAATGTAAAAAGTTTTGTTGATGAAGGAGAAAAAACGTATGAACCAACGCACAAGTGGCGTATTAATGCATATTACATCACTTCCTGGCACTCAGGGAGTAGGAACGTTCGGAAAAGAGGCGTATGAATTTGTTGATTTCCTAGTGGAAACAGATCAAACGTACTGGCAAATTTTACCGCTGACTACTACTAGTTATGGTGATTCCCCTTATCAATCATTTTCTGCTACTGCTGGAAACACACACCTTATTGATTTAGAGCAATTGGCGGACCAAGGTTTCCTTGACCGTGCTGCATTTGAAGGTGTTAACTTTGGAGATGATGTTGAGTCAGTTGATTATGCCCGTATTTTTGACCTACGTCGTCCTATTTTAGAACAAGCCGTTAAAGGATTTTTGAGCAACCCAGCTCGTGTTGAAGAATTAGCACAATTTGAGCAAGAAGCAGATTGGGTACAAGATTACGCTGATTTCATGGCAATCAAAGAATCATTTAATAACAAAGCCTTGCAAGAGTGGGATGATAAAGCAATTGTTAGAAGAGAAGAACAAGCGCTCAACGCTTACCGCGAGCAATTGAAAGATGCAATTTTATACCACAAAGTAACCCAATATTTCTTCTATCAACAATGGGCTGAATTGAAACGTTATGCTAACCAAAAAGGCATCCAAATCATTGGAGATATGCCAATTTACGTTTCTGCAGACAGTGTAGAAGTTTGGACAATGCCTGAACTCTTCAAAGTAGATGCTGAAAAGAATCCACTTTGCATCGCAGGTGTACCAGCTGATGAATTTAGTGATGACGGTCAGCTTTGGGGCAATCCAATCTATGCATGGGAAAATCACGCTAAAACCAACTATGCTTGGTGGGTTTACCGTATCAAAGAAGGCTTCAAGTTGTACGATTTATTGCGTATTGACCACTTCAAAGGCTTCTCAGACTACTGGGAAATCCGCGGTGACTACCAATCAGCAAACGACGGTAGCTGGCAACCAGGTCCAGGGCGTGCCTTGTTTGATGTCGTGAAAGAAGAATTAGGTGACTTACCAATCATCGCTGAAAACCTTGGTTACATTGATGAAAAAGCGGACCAACTTTTGAAAGATACTGCCTTCCCAGGTATGAAGATTCTAGAATTTGGTTTCTACGATGTTGAAGGTAAGAGTATCGACGCACCACACAACTGCGACGTGAATAGTGTTGCTTACAACGGTACACACGATAATGAAGTGGTTAACGGCTGGTATGCTAATTTAACAGAAGAACAACAAGCTTTTGTGGATGCATACACACACCGTTGTGACAATGAACCAATCACACAAGCTATGCTACGTACTTTGTTTGCAACAGTTAGTCACATTGCGATTGCGACAATGCAAGACTTGCTTGACAAACCTGCAGAAAGCCGCATGAACATTCCAAATACTGTTGGTGGCAACTGGCAATGGCGTATGCGCAAAGAAGATTTGACGGATGACCGCAAAGCCTTCTTGAAAGACATTACAGCGCTTTACTGTCGTAAAAACCCAAACAAAGGATAAGAAAAAGTAAAGGATATACACATGACTACTACATTTACAAACTATCTTGAACATAAAGGACAAACACTTGCTGACATGAGCAACGAAGATATTTACGTCGCTCTTTTACACTTCGTGAAAGAACTAGCTGCAGAAAAACCAAAAAATACAGCTAAACGTAAAGTCTACTACATCTCAGCTGAATTCCTTATCGGAAAACTCTTGTCAAACAACCTAATCAACCTTGGTATCTATAAGGAAGTTAAGAATGAATTGGCAGCAGCAGGCAAATCAATTGCTGAAGTGGAAGATGTTGAATTAGAACCATCTCTTGGTAATGGTGGACTTGGACGTTTGGCATCATGCTTCATCGATTCAATGTCAACACTTGGCATCAACGGTGAAGGTGTCGGGCTTAACTACCACTGTGGATTGTTCAAACAAGTTTTCGTGGACAATCAACAAGAAGCAGAAGCTAACTACTGGATTGAAGACGATTCTTGGTTGGTTCCAACAGATATTAGCTACGATGTGCCATTCAAAGATTTCACGCTTAAATCACGCCTAGACCGTATTGATGTTTTGGGTTACAAACGTGATACGAAAAACTATCTCAACTTGTTTGATATCGATGGTTTGGATTATGGTTTGATTCACGATGGTATTTCATTTGATAAAACAGAAATCAAGAAAAACTTGACGCTCTTCCTTTACCCAGATGATTCTGATAAAAACGGTGAATTGCTTCGTATTTACCAACAATATTTCATGGTATCTAACGCAGCACAATTGTTGATTGATGAGGCTATCGAACGCGGTTCTAACTTGCACGATTTGGCAGATTACGCTTATGTTCAAATCAACGACACACACCCATCAATGGTTATCCCAGAATTGATTCGTCTATTGACTGAAAAACATGGCATTGCCTTTGATGAAGCTGTTGCTATCGTGAAAAACATGGTTGGTTACACAAACCACACAATCTTGGCAGAAGCCCTTGAAAAATGGCCTCTTGACTATCTAAACGAAGTTGTACCACACTTGGTAACAATCATCGAACAATTAAATGAACTTATTGCTAGCGAATACAGTGACCCAGCTGTTCAAATCATTGACGAATCAGGTCGTGTTCACATGGCACACATGGATATTCACTTCTCAACTTCAGTAAACGGGGTTGCAGCCCTCCACACTGAAATCCTTAAAAACAGTGAATTGAAGCCTTTCTACGATATTTACCCTGAAAAATTCAATAACAAAACAAATGGTATCACTTTCCGTCGCTGGTTAGAATTTGCCAACCAAGACTTGGCGGATTACTTGAAAGAGCTTATCG
This sequence comes from Streptococcus alactolyticus, assembly GCF_012277075.1. Taxonomy (GTDB): domain Bacteria; phylum Bacillota; class Bacilli; order Lactobacillales; family Streptococcaceae; genus Streptococcus; species Streptococcus alactolyticus. Next base: position 128,732 of record NZ_JAAXMT010000004.1, read on the forward strand.
GTGACGACTACTTGACAGATGTGACTAAGCTTGAAAAATTATTGGCTTATGCAGATGACGAAAGCGTTCATGCTAAACTAGCTGAAATCAAGCACAACAATAAATTGGCCTTGAAACGTTACCTCAAAGAAAACAAAGGTATCGAATTGGATGAAAACTCAATCATCGATACTCAAATCAAACGTTTCCACGAGTACAAACGTCAACAAATGAACGCTCTTTATGTGATTCATAAATACCTTGAAATCAAACGTGGTAACTTGCCAGAACGCAAAGTAACGGTTGTCTTCGGTGGTAAAGCAGCTCCTGCCTACACTATCGCTCAAGATATTATTCACTTGATCCTTTGCTTGTCAGAATTGATCAACAACGATCCAGAAGTGAACCAATACCTCAACGTTTTCTTGGTAGAAAACTACAATGTGACCGTTGCTGAGCACTTGATTCCTGCGACAGATATTTCTGAACAAATCTCATTGGCATCTAAAGAAGCTTCTGGTACTGGTAACATGAAATTCATGCTTAACGGTGCTTTGACACTTGGAACAATGGATGGTGCCAACGTCGAAATCGCTGAATTAGCTGGTATGGATAATATTTATACATTTGGTAAAGATTCTGATACGATTATTGACCTTTATGCAACAGAAGGCTATGTTTCAAAAGATTACTACGAAAACGATGCCGTTATCAAAGAAGCAGTGGACTTCATTGTGAGCGACGATGTGGTTAAACTTGGTAACGCAGAGCGTCTAGAGCGTCTTTACAATGAACTTATCAATAAAGACTGGTTCATGACGTTGATTGACCTTAAAGAATACATCGCTGTCAAAGAACAAATGCTTGCAGACTACGAAGACCAAAAAGTTTGGATGACAAAAGTCATCAAAAACATTGCAAAAGCTGGATTCTTCTCATCAGATAGAACAATCGAACAATACAACGACGAAATCTGGCACAGCAAATAAGCTTAAAAATGACCTAATCATTATGATTAGGTCATTTTTTGTCTGAATGATGATAGAAATATAAGTTTTGTGCATTTTTATTCAAAAAATGATTGACAAATTCCTTAAAAGCAGCTAAAATAAATAAAAAACTAATAAACGGAGAATAAATATGAAAATCAAAAAATTAGTATTAGGGATTCTTGGTTTAGCTTTGTTCATGACTTTAACAGCTTGTGGCAGCTCGTCTAATGAAAACCTTCAAGAAAAAATTGAGAAAAAAGGCAAACTCGTTGTCGCTATGAGCCCAGACTATGCTCCATTTGAATTTAAAGCTTTGGTGGACGGTAAAGATACCGTTGTCGGTGCTGATGTGCAATTGGCTCAAGCGATTGCAGACGAATTGGGAGTAAAATTGGAAATTTCATCAATGAGCTTTGATAACGTGCTATCAAGCCTTCAAACAGGTAAGGCAGATATGGCGATTTCAGGTTTGTCACCAACAGAAGCTCGTAAAAAAGTTTACGATTTCTCAGATCCTTACTATGAAGATGAAAATGCCATCTTGGTAAAAGCTAGCGACGTTGACAAGTACACCTCAATTGATAGTTTGTCTGGAGCAAAAGTAGCTGTTCAAAAAGGAACTGTCGAAGAAGACTTGGCTAAAAAGCAATTGGAAAATGCAAACATCATTTCATTGACATCAATGGGTGAAGCCATCAATGAATTGAAATCAGGACAAGTTCAAGCTGTTGACCTTGAAAAACCTGTTGCAGAAGGTTACTTGGATCAAAACCCAGATTTGGCTTTAGCAAGCTTTGCGCTTAAAACAGGTGATGGTGATGCCAAAGCTGTAGCTATGCCAAAAGACAGTGGTGAATTGGTTGATACCGTTAACAAAGTCATCAAAAAACTAAAAGATGAAGGTAAATACCAACAATTCATTTCAGACGCTGCTAAATTGACTGGAAGCAGCAGCGACGAATAACATCAATAGTTTAAGGACCTTTTGAGGTCTTTTTTTGTGAGCGTTTTGATTGCTTTTTTTAAAAAAGTAGGTAAGGTATGACTCATAAAAAGCCATAAAAGAGGGAGATTAGAGATGAATTACCTTGCTCAAGTGATGCTGTATATTGACCATACAGAAAAGTTGTGCTCAATTTTGGGTGGATAAACTAGGTTTTACATTAAAACAAACCGTGCCTGGACCAGATGGCGCAAATATATTTGTCTTAAGTCCGACACCTGAGGCAGAAACAGCTATTGTCTTGCTGGATAAAGAGGCAGTAGCAGCTTACTCACCAGAACTTGTTTTAGCCACTCCATCTTTGATGTTTCATTGTGACGATGTCGCCTTAAAGCGTGAAGAACTTTTAAAAGCTGGCGTTCACGTGGGTGCAAATAGGAAAAACTTTGGCTTGTAATTTTTGTAATCCCGAGGGATATTATTTCGCTTTTTCTGAGTAAGCAAAAAAGCGACCACTTGAAAAGTAGCCGCTTAGGAGATTATGAAAAAGAAAGTTTATTAGGATTGTCTATAGTATAGAGTTCTTTCCTTAAAGAAGTCATAAGTTTGGTAATAAAAAACATGTTTTCAAAAAATAAATACATTTTTATGCACGTAAGGATTGACCTTTTTTCATAATTTTGGTATTCTTATTAAGAACGTGTAAATGTTACATTATCTTGAGGAGGTGAGACACATGTCAAAAACAGTAGTACGTAAAAACGAATCTTTAGACGACGCACTTCGCCGTTTCAAACGTTCTGTGACTAAAGCTGGGACTCTTCAAGAATCACGCAAACGTGAATTCTACGAAAAACCTTCTGTAAAACGTAAACGCAAATCAGAAGCAGCTCGCAAACGTAAAAAATTCTAATAAAATCTTAGATAAAAAAGAAGAGACGCTAGGCGTCTCTTTTGTCATTCTTATTTTTCTTTTAACAAATCACGAATTTCTGTAAGCAATTCTTCTTGAGTCGGTGCTGCATCTTCTTCGGCATCTTCTTGGTTTTGTTTGCCTAGAGATGTTGCGACATTAGCTGCTTTGACGATGAAAAATAGGGTTGTACCGACAATCAAGAAGTTAAGAACGGCACTAAGAAAGCTACCATAAGCCACACCATTCCAGGATAACTCAGTGATTTGCTCAACCCCAGCAGCTTTCAAAGCGGGTGTTAGGAAGAGTGGTGTAATCACATCTTCAACGAGTGAAGTGATGATGGCATTAAAAGCAGCCGCAACAATCACGGCAACAGCAAGGTCTAAGACGTTAGCCTTAAACAAAAAATCCCTCAATTCCTTTATCATAATAAACCTCCTAAAAAATAAAACGTTTACAATAGTATTATACCAAAAAAGTGGCAAAAATGCTCTAAATATGCTAAATTCTAAAAAATTTACAAAAAACCTTGAAAATGGTATAATAAGTTTCAAAAGTATAATGGGATTAGTGTGTGGAGGTGGTGTTTTTGGCAATCGACAAAGAATTAATTTCCAAGATTAAAGGTCACGTGAATATTGTGGAAGTCATCGGTGAAGTTGTTGATTTGACACGTGCTGGTCGTCATTATGTTGGCTTATGTCCTTTTCATAAAGAGAAAACCCCATCCTTCAACGTGGTTGAGGATAAGCAGTTCTTTCACTGTTTTGGCTGCGGAAAATCAGGGGATGTTTACAAATTTGTAGAAGAATACCGCCAAGTTAGTTTTTTAGATAGTGTGCGCCTGCTAGCAAAACGTGCAGGTATTACCATACCAAATGATAGACCGCAACAAGTTGAAACCAGGACCCAAAACCCTAATCAATTGTTGTTGGATATTCAAAAGGATGCGGCTAAGTTTTACAGTGCCGTCTTGAAAACGACAAAAGAAGGGCAAGAAGCTAAGGCTTATTTACATAGTCGTGGTCTAACAGACGATGTGATTGATTATTTTAACATTGGTTTGTCGCCCAAGTGCTCTGATTTTCTCTACCAATCTCTCTCAAAACATTACGATGAAAAGGTTTTGATGAACTCAGGTCTTTTTAATTTCTCTGAGCAATCAAACCGTTTCTACGATGCTTTTCAAAATCGTATCATGTTTCCTTTGACAAATGACAAGGGGCGGATTGTCGCCTTTTCAGGGCGCATTTGGTCACGAGAAGATGTGGAAAGTCAGCAAGCAAAGTACAAGAACACGCGTTCTACCGTTATTTTTAATAAATCGTACGAACTGTACCACTTGGATAAGGCACGTCCTAGTGTGAGTAAGACTCATGAAGTTTACCTAATGGAAGGTTTCATGGATGTGATTGCAGCTTACCGTTCAGGAATTGATAATGCAGTAGCTTCTATGGGGACTGCTTTGACACCTGAACATGTCAGCCATTTGAAACGCTATGCTAAGAAAGTGGTTTTGACCTATGATGGTGATGCGGCCGGACAGCACGCTATTGCTAAATCTTTGGAACTGTTGAAGGGGTTGGATGTTGAGATTGTCAGTCTACCTGATAGAATGGATCCAGACGAATTTGTTCACAAAAATTCACCTCAGGATTTGGCTAATTTATTAGAAAATTACCGTATTAGCAGCACGGAATTTTTGATTCGTTACTTGAAGCCTGAAAATAGCGATAACTTGCAATCAGAAATTGCTTACGTGGAACAAATTTCAAAGATTATCGCGCAAACGCCTTCTATTACGGCTCAAAATTCGTATATTAGTATGGTGGCTGATTTGCTCCCTGATTTTGATTACTATCAGATCGAGCAATCTGTCAACAATGAACGCTTACAAAACCGTTCTGCCATGCAGGGTAATTATGCCAAACAGGCTGTGACAGTAGTGGAGTTGCCCATTTCAAAAAAAATCTCTGCTATTACAAGAGCAGAGTGCCAGCTCATGCACCGTCTGTTAACGCATGATTACCTGCTTAATGAATTTCGCAGTAACGATATATTTGCCTTTGATACTAAGGAATTGCAGGTTTTATATAACTTATTGTTGCAAGAAGGGAAGTTGGATTCCTATGATTTGGCACAATTAGATGAATCAACGCGTCAAATGTATTACCGCGTTTTAGAAGAAAATTTACCAGATGAGATTTCAACGAATGAAATAGAAGAGATTATCGACCGTCGCAATCGTCTTCTCCAAGAGCGTGAATTGCAAAAACAAGGCAAACTTGTTCGTGAATCGAGCCATCTTGGAGATGTGGATACTGCACTAGCAGCTTTAGAAAATCTCATTGCTCAAAAAAGAAATATGGAATAGAGGAAAATATGGCAAAAGAAAAAGAAATCACAACCTTTAATGTTCAAGTTGCAGAATTTATTCGTAATCATAAAAAGGATGGAACAGCCATTGATGATGAGGTTACTGAAAAATTAGTTATTCCATTTTCATTGGATGCTGATCAAATTGATGACCTTCTAGAGCGTTTAACGGATGGTGGTATTTCCATCACAGACAAGGAAGGTAATCCTTCAAGCAAGTACGTTGTGGAAGAACCAAAGCCAGAAGAATTGACTGACGAAGAGTTGCTTGGTAGCAATTCTGCTAAGGTCAATGACCCTGTCCGTATGTACCTTAAAGAAATTGGTGTTGTTCCTTTGCTTACTAGCGAGGAAGAAAAAGAATTGGCGGTTGCCGTTGCTAAAGGTGACCTTCAAGCCAAACAGCGTTTGGCAGAAGCAAACTTGCGTTTGGTGGTTTCTATTGCCAAACGTTACGTTGGTCGTGGGATGCAGTTCCTTGATTTGATCCAAGAAGGCAATATGGGCTTGATGAAAGCCGTTGATAAATTTGACTACTCAAAAGGGTTCAAATTCTCAACTTATGCGACTTGGTGGATTCGTCAAGCGATCACGCGTGCTATTGCTGACCAAGCCCGTACTATTCGTATCCCTGTTCACATGGTAGAAACCATTAACAAATTGGTTCGTGAACAACGTAACCTCCTTCAAGAGCTTGGACAAGATCCAACGCCAGAACAAATCGCTGAACGCATGGACATGACACCTGACAAGGTTCGCGAAATCTTGAAAATTGCTCAAGAACCTGTTTCTTTGGAAACCCCAATCGGTGAAGAAGATGACAGCCACTTAGGTGATTTCATTGAAGATGAAGTGATTGAAAATCCAGTGGACTACACAACGCGTGTCGTTCTTCGTGAACAATTGGATGAAGTGTTAGACACCTTGACTGACCGTGAAGAAAATGTCTTGCGCTTGCGTTTTGGATTGGATGATGGTAAAATGCGTACTTTAGAAGATGTCGGAAAAGTCTTTAACGTTACGCGTGAACGTATCCGTCAAATTGAAGCGAAAGCTCTTCGTAAATTACGCCATCCAAGCCGTAGTAAACAACTACGTGACTTTATTGAAGACTAATGAGTGAGAGGTTTGCCTATGTTAGAACAAAAGTACACTGAGGAAGAAGTTGCTAAAATCAAAGATCGTATCCTTGAAGCTTTGGAAATGGTTATTGATCCAGAGTTGGGAATTGATATTGTGAATCTTGGCCTTGTTTATGAAATTCGTTTCAACCAAGATGGTCATACAGAAATTGATATGACCTTAACAACAATGGGTTGCCCTTTGGCTGACCTTTTGACAGACCAAATTCATGATGCGATGCGTGATATTCCTGAAGTCACTAAGACAGAAGTGAAGTTGGTTTGGTATCCTGCTTGGACAGTTGATAAGATGAGCCGCTATGCTCGCATTGCTCTAGGCATTCGATAATAGATGAAAGAACAGCAAGAGCCTTGCTGTTCTTTTTTGAATTATTAGTGCTTTTTTCAGTAAAATAGTGTAAAATGAAAGGGAATGAAGTAAAGGAGAA
>NZ_JAAXMT010000005.1 GCF_012277075.1 Streptococcus alactolyticus
CCAATCGGTGAAGAAGATGACAGCCACTTAGGTGATTTCATTGAAGATGAAGTGATTGAAAATCCAGTGGACTACACAACGCGTGTCGTTCTTCGTGAACAATTGGATGAAGTGTTAGACACCTTGACTGACCGTGAAGAAAATGTCTTGCGCTTGCGTTTTGGATTGGATGATGGTAAAATGCGTACTTTAGAAGATGTCGGAAAAGTCTTTAACGTTACGCGTGAACGTATCCGTCAAATTGAAGCGAAAGCTCTTCGTAAATTACGCCATCCAAGCCGTAGTAAACAACTACGTGACTTTATTGAAGACTAATGAGTGAGAGGTTTGCCTATGTTAGAACAAAAGTACACTGAGGAAGAAGTTGCTAAAATCAAAGATCGTATCCTTGAAGCTTTGGAAATGGTTATTGATCCAGAGTTGGGAATTGATATTGTGAATCTTGGCCTTGTTTATGAAATTCGTTTCAACCAAGATGGTCATACAGAAATTGATATGACCTTAACAACAATGGGTTGCCCTTTGGCTGACCTTTTGACAGACCAAATTCATGATGCGATGCGTGATATTCCTGAAGTCACTAAGACAGAAGTGAAGTTGGTTTGGTATCCTGCTTGGACAGTTGATAAGATGAGCCGCTATGCTCGCATTGCTCTAGGCATTCGATAATAGATGAAAGAACAGCAAGAGCCTTGCTGTTCTTTTTTGAATTATTAGTGCTTTTTTCAGTAAAATAGTGTAAAATGAAAGGGAATGAAGTAAAGGAGAAAGACTTGTTATGATTTTAATTACAGGTGCTAATGGTCAATTAGGTTCAGAAATGCGTCATTTATTGGACGAACGTGATGAAGAATACGTTGCAGTTGACGTTGCCGAAATGGACATCACAGACAGCGAAAAAGTGGATAAAGTATTTGCTGAAGTAAAACCAACTCTTATTTACCACTGTGCTGCCTACACTGCAGTTGATGCGGCAGAAGATGAAGGTAAAGAATTGGACTACGCCATCAACGTGACAGGAACTGAAATTATTGCTAAAGCAGCTGCAAAATACGGCGCAACACTTGTTTACGTTTCTACAGACTACGTTTTTGATGGTGACAAGCCAGTCGGAGAAGAATGGGAAGTTGACGACAAAGCGAACCCTCAAACAGAATACGGTCGCACAAAACGTTTGGGTGAAGAAGCAGTTGAAAAATACTTGGATAACTACTATATCATCCGTACAGCTTGGGTATTTAGTAACTACGGTAAAAACTTTGTCTTTACCATGCAAAACCTTGCTAAAACACATGATACCTTAACTGTCGTTAATGACCAACATGGTCGCCCAACATGGACACGCACCCTGGCAGAATTCATGACTTACTTGACTGAAAACCAAAAAGCATTTGGTTACTACCATTTGTCAAATGACGCTGATGAAGACACTACATGGTATGATTTCGCAGTTGAGATTTTGAAAGATACAGATGTGCTTGTTAAACCAGTTGATTCAAGTCAATTCCCAGCAAAAGCAAAACGTCCATTTAACTCAACACTTAGCCTTAAAAAAGCCAAAGAAACTGGTTTTGTGATTCCAACATGGCAAGATGCCTTGAAAGAATTTTACAGACAAGAAGTGAAAGAGTAATCACTACCTTTTGAACAGGGTAGGAATCTGGTGAATAATCAGATTCCTTTTTTATTTAGCCAGCCTATGTAAAATGTGGTATAATGGAAAATGATTGTATTTTAAAGATAGAGAGGTCTGCTATGCAACACGTTTTTATCATTGGAAGTCGCGGGCTGCCTGCAAAATATGGTGGCTTTGAGACTTTTGTTGAGGAATTGGTTACACATAAACAAAGTGCAGACGTGTATTACCATGTGGCCTGTCTAAGCGATAAAGAACATCATACACATTTTCAGTATGCGGGTGCAGATTGTTTTACCATTAAGGCGCCTAAGCTTGGTCCAGCGCGTGTCATTGCTTATGACATGATGGCTATCAATTATAGTCTTCAAATGGTGAAAAAAGAACAGATTGCGCATCCTATTTTTTATGTTTTGGGAAATACGATTGGCGCTTTTATTGATCCTTTCATTCGAAACATCCACGCTGTCGGAGGGCAGTTGTTTATCAATCCAGATGGTCTTGAATGGAAACGGTCAAAATGGTCAAAACCCGTCCAATGGTATTTAAAACAGTCTGAAAAAATTATGGCAACATCAGCTGATTTGGTGATTTCAGATAACGTTGGTATAGAGGAGTATATTAAAACCTCTTATCCTAGTGCCAAAACAACCTTTATTGCTTACGGAACAGACTTACAAAAATCGGCATTAAGCCCTGAGAGTGCTAAAGTGCAGGAGTGGTTTCAGCAATGGCACATTAAAGAGAAGGGGTATTATCTGATTGTTGGGCGTTTTGTGCCTGAAAACAATTACGAAACAGCTATCCGTGAATTTATGGCGTCAGATACCAAGCGTAAACTAGTCATCATTTGCAACCACGAGGGCAATGATTATTTTGACACCTTGAAACGCTTGACGCATTTTGACAAGGATGAGCGAATTCGCTTCGTGGGAACGGTTTATGACCGTGAGTTGTTGACCTATATTCGTGAAAATGCTTTTGCTTACATTCATGGTCATGAGGTTGGTGGTACCAATCCAGGCTTGTTGGAAGCTTTGGGGCACACGAATCTTAATCTGGTTTATAATGTTCCCTTTAACCAATCAGTGGCAGCTGCTAGTGCCCTGTATTGGACAAAATCGTCTGGCAATCTTGCGCAGTTGATTAACGATGTGGACCAACACCAGGATTTTGCCGAATACGGCAGGCGTGCGCGTGCGATTATTACAGAACATTACACGTGGGAAAAAATAGTAGGAGAGTATGAGGCACTGTTTTTAAATGAAAATTAATATTCTCATGTCCACCTACAATGGGGAGATGTTTTTAGCCGACCAAATCAAAAGTATTCAAAATCAAACGGTTAAGGACTGGACATTATACATCCGCGATGATGGCTCGAGTGATAAGACAAGAGATATTATTAACGCATACGCCCAAGCCGATTCACGGATTGTCTTTATCAATCCCGAACATCAAAACAATTTGGGAGTGATTCGAAATTTCTACACGCTTTTAAAACATAGCGAAGCAGATTATTATTTCTTTTCTGATCAGGATGATATTTGGTTAGAAAACAAGCTTGAGGTGACATTAGCAAAAGCCAAAGCGTATCCGTCTGATAAGCCTTTGTTGGTTTATACGGATTTGAAAATTGTCAATCAGGAATTGACCGTGCTGCACGAGAGCATGATTAAGACGCAGTCTGACCATGCTAATACCGAACTTGTTCAAGAATTGACTGAAAATACGGTTACTGGCGGAACCATGATGATCAATCACGCTCTTGCCCAGTATTGGAATGAGGCAGATCATCTGTTGATGCATGATTGGTATTTAGCACTTGTGGCTAGTGCAATGGGGTTGCTTATTTATATTGATACCCCGACTGAATTGTATCGCCAACACGATCACAATGTGCTTGGAGCCCGCACATGGACCAAGCGCATGAGGAACTGGTTAAGACCTCATAAGCTTGTGGCGAAGTATTGGTGGCTGATTGATTCGAGCCAAGAGCAGGCAAAGTTATTGTTACATTTACCTTTGTCGCCTGAAAATAGGCAATTGGTCAATGCTTTCACAACGCTTTTAGAACAGTCTTTATTTCAGCGCATAGCCATCTTAAGAAAATATAATTTACGAAAAAATAGAACGTTTCATACTCTTGTGTTTAGAACATTAATCATTACCAAATTTGGTTATAGGAGAAAACGATGACATTTTTTAGCAAAAAAAACAGAATATTACTAAATGAAATGGTCAAAACGGATTTTAAACTGCGTTATCAGGGGAGTTTGGTTGGTCATTTGTGGTCAATTTTGAAACCTTTGATGCTGTTTACCATCATGTATTTGGTCTTTATCCGTTTTTTACGTCTAGATGATGGGACACCGCACTATGCCATTGGTGTCTTGCTTGGGATGGTGACGTGGTCATTTTTCCAAGAAGCAACTAGTATGGGAATGGTTTCCATTGTTAGTCGAGGTGACTTGCTACGGAAACTGAACTTTTCAAAGGAAATTATTGTTATTTCATCTGTTGTTGGGGCTGCTATCAACTACGGTATTAACTTGCTAGTTGTGTTTGTCTTTGCCTTGATTAATGGGGTGCAACCAGACTGGAAATTCTTGGTGATCATTCCCTTATTTATTGAATTAGCCTTACTTTCAGCAGGGATAGCCTTTATTTTATCAACCTTATTTGTTAAATACCGCGACTTGGGTCCTATTTGGGAAGTTGTCATGCAAGCTGGTATGTATGCAACCCCTGTTATCTATTCTTTAACATTTATTCTTCAAAAAAATCAAGTGACTATTGCTAAGTTAATGATGCTTAATCCGTTAGCTCAGATTATCCAAGATTTGCGTCATTACATTGTTTACTCAGGAAGCATGCGTGGTTGGGACTTGTATAACCACCATATTTGGGCACTTATCCCATACTTATTGCCGATTGTTATTTTTGCGATTGGGTATGCTATTTTCCATAGAAATGCTAAGAAATTTGCGGAGATTTTATAATGTCAGAGAAAGAAATTGCAGTAAAAGTTGATCATGTTAGTAAAGATTTTAGATTACCAACAGAAGCAACTCAAAGTTTACGTACAGCGTTAGTTAATCGTTTCAGAGGAATTAAAGGTTACCGTGAACAACATGTTTTGAAAGACATTTCATTTGATGTTTATAAAGGTGATTTCTTTGGGATTGTTGGTCGAAATGGTTCAGGAAAATCAACGCTTTTGAAAATCATTTCTCAAATTTACGTTCCTGAAAAAGGGACTGTTACCGTAGATGGTAAAATGGTGTCTTTCATTGAATTGGGTGTTGGTTTTAACCCTGAATTAACAGGACGTGAAAACGTGTATATGAACGGTGCGATGCTTGGTTTTACAACTGAAGAAATTGATGCCATGTATGGCGACATCGTTGAATTTGCAGAACTTGAATATTTTATGAACCAAAAACTCAAAAATTATTCAAGTGGTATGCAGGTGCGTCTAGCCTTTTCTGTTGCGATTAAAGCGCAAGGAGATGTCCTAATCCTTGACGAAGTGCTTGCGGTTGGTGACGAAGCCTTCCAACGAAAATGTAACGATTACTTCATGGAGCGTAAAGCCTCAGGTAAAACAACCATTTTGGTAACGCATGACATGGGAGCCGTTAAAAAATACTGTAACCGAGCTGTTTTGATTGAAGATGGTTTGGTGAAAGCGTATGGTGATCCAGAAGATGTTGCCAACCAATACAGTTTTGATAATGCCGTGTCATCAGCACCACAAGAAGTGATGACAGAAGAAGATGACGAAACTGAAAAAGAAGAAAAAAAAGTTGAACCTTACGTGGACAATTTAACCGTTGAATTGTTGACACCAAATAAAATCAGGCCAACAGATAAGATTGAATTTGAGATTTCTTACGATGTTTTGAAAGATGTTGAAACGCATATTGTCTTTTCTTTGACGGACATTGATCGCAGAATTTGGATGTACAATGACAATGCCACAAACATTCCGACAACAGGAACAGGGCATAAGTCCTATCGTTACACTTGCTCTTTAGGTCAGGTCAACAACATGAAACTGCGCCTAGAAGTAACGATTCTTGGTAAGTCAAAAGAAATGTATGCCTTTGCCAATTCAGAAAACTCACCTCTTATTGTGGTTAACCGAGATGATATTCCGTTAGATGATTTATCTGCCTTGGATTCAGCAACAGGAATCATTCAACGAAACGGAAAATGGGATATTTTATCAGAATAATAGATCGTATTTTTAGAAAGGATGGGATGATCGATGTCTTTTGACAAAAATCCAACAGTTTCGATTGTTTGTACGGTTTATAATAAGGAAAAATGGATTGGGCAGGCTATCGACAGTTTCTTAAGCCAAAAAGATGTCGATTTTGAAATCCTTCTGATCGATGATGCTTCAACAGATGCGTCACGCGACATTATCCAAAAATACGCTGAGCAGTATCCTGATATAATCCGCACCTTATATAATGACCACAATCTAGGGATTGCTGAAACTTGGTATAGAGCTTGCCTTGCTACAAAAGGTGACTACATTGCCCGTTGTGATGGGGATGATTACTGGATTGACGAGTGTAAATTAGCCAAACAGCTAGCTTTCTTAGAAAAGAATCCTGAATCCAAATGGTGTGGGACAGATATTGATTTTGTCGATGTGGATGGTAAAACCGTCGAACATAACGTTTTTACGCGACAGATTGTTGATTTATCAGATTCTTATGAAAAAATGATTGCCACGCGTGGTTTCACCGCACCATCTACTTGGTTAATTCAGCGCGATGTGATGCTTTTGGTCAATGATATGCTAAAAGATGACATGAGAACGGCTGATGATACCTTTAACTTGCAGTTGGACCTCTTCAATCATACGCAATTTTGCTTTTTGCCAGAAGTAACAGTGGCTTATCGTGTCAATCAGGGATCGGATTCACGACCAAATAGTAAAGAAAAATTAGATAAGCGTTTTGATTCTTTATTGAGAACCCAGTTGGCTTATTTGGATAAATACCCCAACACGAATTATAAAAAAGTGCTTCGTATCTTATTAGAGCGTCATAATAATTTTGAAAAAGAGTTATCTCAGAGAGATTTCCGACACTCTAATGTCAACTCGCAAAAGGTTACGATTTATTATAGCAATCAAGAAAATGTGTTCACGCAAGAGCAGACCTTGGAATTTCAACTTCAGTATCAGGATACTATATCTTTTGAGGTACCTGAAGAAACAGTTGCCTTACGGGTGGATTTATCGGAACTGCCTAGTTTCTATCAATACGTAACCCTTGTAGCAAAAGATTATCGCACAGAAGTTTTGCCTTCTTCGACAAATGGAACGGTGTTCAAACAGTCTATAATGTTTGAACACCCAGACCCGCAAATTTGTTATGATATTTCAATACTAGACAGCACTGCCTTTGAATTATCGTACAAAATGTTTAATGTTGACCATATTAACCAAAACGATTATATTGCTAATGTGTTGACTCAGGAAATGCTAAAACTCGAAAAGCAAGTCCAGACGCTGCAAGAGTACAAGTTTAAGTTTAGACAGGCTAACGATAAAAAACGGTATTATAAGCACGAATTAGAACGTATGGTCGTTGCCTATAATTCCGTTACACATTCACGCCGTTGGATCATTCCAACTGCGATCATTAACTTTTTTAGGAGAAAAAGATGAAACGTTTATTATTGTACGTTCATTTTAACAAGTATAATCGTATCAGTTCACACGTCTATTATCAATTAACCAAAATGCGTCCGCTTTTTTCGAAAGTGGTCTTCATTTCAAATAGTTTAGTGACAGAGCAAGACCAGCAAAAATTGTCAGATTTACGTTTGATGGATAGCTTTATCCAGCGTGAAAATAAAGGTTTTGATTTTGCTGCTTGGCGTGATGGAATGGCTAAGGTCGGTTTTGATGAATTAGATACCTATGATTCTATCACTATTATGAATGATACCTGCTTTGGACCACTTTGGGATATCAAGGATTACTATTTGAAGTTTGAAGCTGATGAAACGGTTGACTTTTGGGGCTTGACCAATAATCGTGAAACGCCAAAATCTCGCTACACACAAGGTTTTCGTGAGCATATTCAAAGTTATTTCATTACCTTTAAAAAGCCTGTCATTCTTTCGCATACCTTTAGAGAATTCTGGGAAAATGTCAAAGAATACACAGATGTCCAAATGGTTATTGATGAATACGAAACGCAAGTAACAACCAAATTTGTTGACGCAGGCTTCCGCTATGGTGTGGTGTTCAATACAGTTAATGAAGACGCAAGCCATATGCTTCACGCTGATTTTTCATTCTATCATCCGACAGCCATTTTGGACCACAAGGTGCCATTTATCAAAGTCAAAGCCATTGATAACAATCAGCACATCGCTCCCTATCTTTTAGATGATATTGCTAGAAAATCAGACTATCCTGTTGATTTGATTGTATCGCATATGTCTGAAATCAATTATCCAGACTTTAAGTATCTTTTAGCTCGCAAATACCTCAAAGAAGCGCCAGCCGTTTCCTTGGATGACAAAAAAATAGCTGTGCATCTTCACGTTTTCTATGTGGATTTGTTGGAAGATTTCTTGAAAGCCTTTGAGCATTTCCATTTTCAGTATGACTTATTGATAACAACAGATATTGATGCTAAAAAGGTTGAAATCGAAGAGATTCTCACCCAAAATGGCAAGACAGCTCAGATTTTTGTAACAGGAAATATTGGCCGTGACGTTTTACCAATGCTAAAATTAAAAGACCATTTGTCACACTATGATTATGTTGGGCATTTCCACACGAAAAAATCAAAAGAAGCAGACTTTTGGGCAGGCGAATCTTGGCGACATGAGTTGATTGATATGTTAATCAAACCTGCGGATAATATCTTGGCTAATTTTGCCAATGCTAAATTAGGCTTGGTCATTGCTGATATTCCAACCTTCTTTAGATATAATAAGATTGTTGACGCGTGGAACGAACATTTGATTGCTCCTGAGATGAATGATTTATGGCAAAAAATGGGCATGACTAAACCGATTGATTTTAATAGTTTTCACACCTTTGTCATGAGTTATGGGACTTTTGTGTGGTTTAAATATGATGCTTTAAAACCGCTGTTTGACCTAGGTCTAACAGACGAAGATGTGCCAGAAGAGCCATTGCCACAAAACTCTATTTTACACGCGATTGAACGTTTATTGGTTTACATTGCATGGAATGAACACTATGATTTCAGGATTGTTCAAAATCCAATTGCTATCACGCCATTTGTCGATAACAAATTATACAACGAACGTGGCGACAGTGCCCCACATACCTTTATTGACTTTAATCACCTAGGTGGTATAAGAGGAGCATTGAAATACATTGTCATTGGTCCAGCAAGAGCCATCAAATACATCTTTAACAGAACATTAGAAAAAGTAAGGACATGAACGAAAGGATAAAGAAGACTTTTCTAGAGATAAATTGGCTAAGTGTTTTACACTATATTGTTTTATTTATCTTTTTATTTTATACTAATTTAGCACTGGTTAATGCGTCATTATTAAAAAATAGTGGTTGGCGTTTAACAGAATCGTTTGTAACGCTTAATGTTTTTAATATTGTGGCTTACACCGTATCTGTTTTAGGACTTGCCGTTTATTTATCGAATGGTATAAGGAGAAGCTTTTTCATCAACCTTGTTAAGGGGTATCTTGTTTATTTAGTGGTTTCTTATTTCTTAGTTGTCACGAGAAACCTAAACAATGACCAGTTTATTTGGTGGAAGCTTTTCAGCAATGGCTTTTTCCAAATATCCTTTTTGTCGACACTGGTTCCTGTTCTTGGAATAGCTGCTTTAATTGCTCGAACGTCGGATAGGCTTCATTTAAGTAACCGAATAGAGGCTTATTTGGATAGTTTTGATGGTTCCAAAGTCATTTTGACAGGTTTGATTGCCTCTTTTGCTTTAAATGGGCCGCTATTTTTAGATATGTTATCAGAAAAAGTAGCTGATTTCATTGAAAACAAAGACTACGTTGCCTATTTCTTAACGGTTTCAGGTTGCGTTATAACAACCTTAGTCTTATGTGGTCTAGTAGTTGCGATTCTTTTTAAGGCTTATAAGGCTATTCGGAAAAAGACAATTAATTACTCTGTGGCCCTTGGTTTTAGCCTTCTATTAGCTGTGATTTTTAACTATTTATTCCAGTATGGTATAAAAAGTTATGGTGAAGTGCTAGGACATTATATTTTTCCGTCTGCCACCCTCTTTCAAATCGGTGCATTGACCTTATTTAATGTCTTGCTTTATGTGAGTATTAACCATTTCTTACGCACAACAACTCTAATTGTTGCCTTAGGAAGTGTTATTACGATTGTCAATAGCATCAAATTTAGCATGCGCAATGAACCGCTGTTGTTTAGTGACTGGGTTTGGATAAAGGATATTAGGCTTGTTGTTTCTTATATTGACATTAAAGTTATTCTTTATTTTCTACTTGCTGTGGCTGCTGTAGCTGTTTTCTTCTATTTCTTTAAGAACCGTTTACTGCAGGGGCGCATTATGACAAGTTGGCGTTTAAGAGTGGCTAATGTCGTTGCCATTTTAGCGGTTTTCCTTTTTACCTTGGGAGTCTTTTTCCACCAAGAAGATGGCGATATCGCTGACAATATTCCTGTCTTATCGCGATTAAATAATTATGAAAATATCGAGTGGATGGGACAAGGAACGGTTGCGCGTGAACGTTCATTAACATTTGTTTGGCTGAAACAGGTTACTTCAAAAACAATGGAAAAACCAAAGGATTACAGTCAAGAAACGATGGAAAAAATTGCTCAAAAATACACAGAGCAAGCACAACTCATCAATGCGTCGCGCACAAACAACATTGCGGACCAAACGGTTATTTATGTCCTAAGTGAAAGTTTTGCGGATCCATCTCGCATTACCAGTGTCAATTTAACCACGGATCCTATTCCTGTTATCCGTTCGGTTAAAGACTCTACAACCAGTGGTTTAATGAAATCTGATGCCTACGGTGGTGGAACAGCTAATATGGAATTTGAAACGTTGACAGGTTTGCCGATGTATAACCTCTCAAGTTCTGTTTCGACTTTATACACAGACGTTGTGCCTAAGATGAAATACATTCCATCTATTAGTGATTTTTACGCTCCTGATGATAGATACGTCATTCATTTAGGAGATGCCTTGACCTATTCGCGTAACGACGTGTATCGGAAACTTGGTTTTGATACCTTTATTGCAGCGAAAAATGGGACTGAAGATACCACACATTTAGAGCAATATGGTGTTTATCCAAGTGATGCCTCAACTTATCAAACTGTGCTAGATAACATTGATACCAATAAAAATCAATTCTTCTCAGTTATTACTTACCAAAACCATTCCCCATGGAATTTGGACGAAGAATCAGATGTTGGCGGTTCAGGAGATGGTTTTTCTCCTAACGAAAATTATTACATGAATAATTACGCCAAGTTATTGTATCAAACAGATTTAGCAACTCAAGAGTGGTTACAAGAGTTATCACAAATGGACAAGAAAATTACGGTTGTCTTTTATGGCGATCATTTGCCTGGCTTTTATCCTCAAAGTGCTTTTGCTGATAATCCAGCTGGTCAATATCAAACCGATTATTTTATTTGGAGCAATTATCCGACAGAAGTGCTGTCATATCCTCTAGTCAATTCCAGTGATTTTCCAGCAGAATTGTTAGCGGTAACCAATTCTAAAGTATCGCCTTATTATGCCTTGCTTACAGATGTTTTAAATAACGCCAGTGTTGACAAGGACCAATTAACAGACGAACAAAAAGAAATGGCTAACGATTTAAAACTAGTTGAGTATGATTTGGTTTCAGGAAAAGGGTATTTGAAAAAACACGACAATTTTTTTAAAGTGAGTTATTAAAAATGAAAAAGAAAAACATAATTTTACCACTCTACTATACTTTTGTTAGTCTTCTATTTACACTAGAGTCTATCATTTATATTAACGACGCTGGTGACCAAATCGATTTTGCTCGTATGGCACAAAAATTTGGCTTCTTTGAATTTGCTATTCATCGTTACCAAACGTGGTCTAGCCGTCTGCTTATTGAGTCGGTTACCATGTTTATGTCTAGCCACTATCTGATTTTTGATATCACCATGTTGGTGTCGTTAGCGGTATTCTTTTACTGTTTCAATGGTATCTTTTTGAATAAGCAGAAGTATTGGTTATTGCAGTTTGTAACCCCAATTTTGTTCTTGATTGCCTTTCCTAGTATCTTTTTCACTGGAGCAGGCCTCATTGCAACAGTCACAAACTACCTCTTCCCAATGATTGCTTTTATCATTGCTTGGTATTGCTTGCTACAAAAGAAACAAAGCTATACCATCATTGCCTTGCCATTTTTGCTTTTTGCTTGTATGCAAGAACAATTTACGGTTTATAGCTTTATTTTATTCCTTTACTTCTGCATCAGTGCCTATATTAAAGACCGAAAAGTGGATATGACTTATCTGCTGGCAACGGCCATCTCTTTCTTGGGTATTCTTTCAGGTTTATTGGCACCTGGTTCTGATAACCGTGTCGCCATTGAATCAGAAATGTGGTACCCTGGATTTGAAAAATTATCTTTGCTTATTAAAATCTTAAAAGGTTATCTGGAAACCAATCGCGTGCTCTTGGTAACCTCTGAATTAAGCATTGTCTTCATTTTCCTAGGCATTCTTGTCATTGCAACAATTGTTAAAAAGCAATATTTCTCTGCCTTTCTTTCAGGAGCAGTCATCTACACTGTTGTTGCTCACAAACTTGCCTTAGGAAGCCTCTTGACAGCTGTTCAAAGGGGTATTGATGACCAAAATAAGAGAGGGGATGTCACTTATTTTAGCATCAAGGAAAATCTCTATCCTTTGATTGTTTATACTTTGATTTTATGCGTACTTGCTGCAGTTGTCTTTTTCATTTTTAGAAATAGAGCTGAGGGCTTGTCTGCAGTTATCGTTTTAATTGCTGGCTATGCTTCTCGAATGGCGGTGTCATTATCACCAACAATCTATGCTTCAGGAATTCGAACTTATACACCACTTATCTTATCTTTATTGATTGTCGTTGTGATGATTGCAAAAGAGTTAGATAGTGATTTTCAAAAACGAGCTTTTGTTGGTAATGATACCCGTAACATTGAAAAAAGTTAATTAACGATTTTGGGGTCCTAGACCCCTTTTGTATAAGGAGAAATCTTTTGAAATTTCTTGCGTTTTTAGGGCAAAAAGCAGTTCTGATATGGTCATTCTTGCTATTTCTTCTTTTAGGCCTATCGAGTCTTTTTGTCAGAACCAATATGCCAATGGATGGGTCAGAATTGGCCAATATGCAAGCAAACGGACCAATTTTTTTCGTGAGTTTAGTGCTTTTTATTGGCTTACTCTATCTTTGCTTGCGTTCGTTGGCATTTGTTAAAGAATCTTATTTATTCTTATTTGGGACGCTTTTTTATCTTGCTTTAGGAGCTTATGTGATTCTTCACCAAAATGATGTGCTTCGTCACGATGCTTTGGCAGTCCTAGAAGCTGCTAAGGCGCTTAATCGTGGGGATTACAGTATCTTGACAGAAGTATCAGGTTACCTTCATAAGTACCCTCACCAACTTGGTTTAGTTAGTTTTGAACGCCTCATTTTAACCCTATTTGGTGAAAGCAATGTTAAAGTATTCTTTATCATCAACTTAGTGATGGCGATAGCTGATAATTTCTTTCTTTGGAAAATCACACAAAATCTCTTTAAAAAAGATAATATTTCAAAAATCGTTCTATTATTGTCCTTTGTTTTTTTACCCCATTTATTTAACATCTTGTTTGTTTATGGGCTAACTTACGGCTTGTTCTTTGCCTTGATCGGTTTGTATTTCCTGCAATTATATTTTGATAAGAAATCATGGTCTAACTTGTTACTAAGTACTGTTTTCTTATCCTTATCAGATATTATTAGAAATAACTACATCATTCTCATCATAACCGTTCTCATTGTTTTAATGTTAGATTTTCTCTATCACAAAACAAAGAAAAACCTAGCTTTTATGGTGATTCTTTTGGCTTCGATCATTGCAGGAAACCGTGCGATCTCAAGCTACTACCAGCAGGTTGCCCGAGTAGATCATTTAGATGGGGAACCCAAGGTTGCTTGGATAGCTATGGGATTGAATGACACTCCAATATACAATCGTGTAGCGGGTTGGTATGATGCTTATGTTGAAACAGTGTACAATGAATATCAAGGTGATGCTGAAGCGATTGAAGAAGCTAGCGAAAGACAGATTGTATCTCGTGTCACTTATATGGTGAAGCATCCAGACTACGCTTGGAATTTCTTTAAAAATAAATTTCTATCGACATGGACAGATAGCTTATTTGAATCCATTTGGTCTGGTCCTGTTACAAAGATGCCTGTTG
The DNA here is from genome assembly GCF_012277075.1 of Streptococcus alactolyticus. Classification (GTDB taxonomy): domain Bacteria; phylum Bacillota; class Bacilli; order Lactobacillales; family Streptococcaceae; genus Streptococcus; species Streptococcus alactolyticus. The sequence continues at coordinate 14,106 of NZ_JAAXMT010000005.1, forward strand.
AGGGACAAAAAATCACAGGTCGCTTAATGACCAGTATTTATCAAGGAAAATTAGCCTATCAGATCATTTATTATTTCTCTGCCTTATTATTGGTGGTGATATATGTGAGTGTTCTTCCAAGTATTTGGACGCAATACCGTCAAAAAAATGGCATGACAGTCTTTCTTTTGATTCCGTTGATTTACTTAACAGGTGGTTTCATCTTCCATTTGATTTGGGAAACTAAGAGTCAATACGTCTATCCATATGTTTATCTATTATTGCCATTATCAGCATTAGGACTGGATTATATGATGACTTTGGTAATAAAAAAAGAAGACATGATGATTAAAATGACGAAATAATCCTTCGTCATTTTTTTTGTAAAGACTTTATGATATACTAGAATCGATATGTAAACTAGCTGGTGAAAGGCTTAGGAGTAAAATGAAAAAATTATCTATTGTCGTTCCTTGTTACAATGAACAAGAAACTATTTATCCATTTTTAGAAGCAACTCAAAAGGTTGAGCAGCAGATGAAGGATCAGCTTATTTTTGATTACATTTTTGTTAATGACGGATCAAAAGATGATACCTTGACTATTTTACGAGATGTTGCTAAGCGTTTTGACAATGTACATTATTTGTCATTTTCACGTAATTTTGGGAAAGAAGCAGGACTATTGGCAGGTCTTGAGGCTGCTGATGGGGATCTTGTTACTGTGATGGACGCTGATTTGCAAGATCCGCCAGAACTATTGATCGATATGTATCAAAAGATTTTGGAAGGTTATGATGTCGTTGGGACACGTCGTGCTGACCGTAAGGGCGAACCTGTTATTCGTTCATTCTTTTCTAAGATGTTTTATAAAATCATAAATGCAGTATCAGATACTGAAATGGTTGACGGTGCGCGTGATTTTCGCTTGATGACAAGACAAGTTGTCGATAGCATTTTAGATTTAGGAGAAGTCAATCGCTTTTCTAAAGGGATTTTCTCATGGGTTGGTTACAATGTGACTTACATTGCTTATGAAAACCGTGAGCGTGTGGCTGGTGAGACATCTTGGAACTTCTGGAGTTTGTTGAAGTACTCGATGGAAGGTTTTATCAACTTCTCTGAAGCACCACTTAATATGTCTCTTTGGGCAGGTGCGGCTTCATTTTTAGCTTCTATATTAGGTGTTATCTTCATTATCGTGCGTAAATTGACGGTTGGAGGCAGTGTAGATGGCTGGGCAAGCCTGGTGTGCATTATCTTGTTCATCGGTGGAATCCAGCTGTTATCACTTGGTATTATTGGAAAATACATTTCCAAAATTTTCCTTGAAACCAAAAAACGTCCCGTTTATATCGTGAAAGAAAAAGGATAACAACAGACAAGCTATTTTCCGAATTAGTATAGTGTAACCACTATACCAAAAGGAGAATAGCTTTTTTGAATAAACTAAAAACGGCATTGTTATCAACTGCTGTGTTGTCAACGGCTTACTTGTCGCCGTCTGTCCTGGCTAGTCAGCTAGATGAAGCAACGGTTTCCAAAACGGATTTTAATTCAGTGAGTAAAACATTTGACATCACTGCACAGCAATCCACTAACGGTAAAGGTATTAAGCAGATAGATGTCGCTATCTGGTCAGAAGAAAATGGTCAGGACGACTTAAAATGGTATTCCGCGAACGCGATCACCGAAGATCAAGCCAGTGTTCAATTTCATTTAGCCAATCATGGCAATCGCGCTGGAAATTATGTGACGCACGTTTATACCACTTACCTTGATGGAAGTCGTTCAGGACTTGTTTTAGATAATACTAAGATCACTCCTAGTGCGCCTCAAGTTTCGGTCAAAGATGGGGTCATTCAGCTGACGACAGAAATTTATGCCCCGTCAAATGGCCAAGTGAAATATGCCATTTGGTCTGAGGAAAATGGCCAAGATGATTTAAGGTGGTACGACGATAACGGCAAAGGGCTGACGCAGATTGCTTTAAAAAATCATAAAGGTTATGGCAAGTATTTCGTACACACCTATCTCTCACAAAATGGGCAGATGATTGGTATTAATGGTCAAGAATTTACAGTTGATCGACCTGAACTTTCTTATCAGATTACTAAAGTCAACGGAAATAGCTTTGATGTTTTAATACACAATGTTCCTGAGTATATCACGTCTGTTTCGGTACCGACTTGGTCTAATGTTAATGGTCAAGATGATATCAAGTGGTATAGTGCTAGTAAAATCGGAGAAGGCAGCTACACTTACACTTTCTACGCGAAAAATCATAACTTTGAATCAGGCCACTACAACGTTCACGTTTACGGTGTCAGCGAAGTAACACATTCCCTTGTTGGTTTAGCTACTACTTCAGGGATTGATTTAACCTTTAATCAAAACTTGACAGCACCAACGGTTACCGTGCAAAATCATGATGCTGACAAGGGAACTTTACAAGTTAAGGTGTCAGAATGCACGACAAGTAAGGTTATCCAAGTCATTCGTGTGGCAGCATGGTCAGAAAGCGATTAATCAAACCTTCATTAGTACACAACGTCAAATCTTGTCGATGGTTCGGCAACTGTGACCGTGGATGAAAAATACCATGGTTACATCAAGGGTGATTATACCGTCCATGTTTATGTTGATTTCAAAGATGGAACAACATCAAGCTTTAACCTAGGACAATACAATTTCAATGCAGAGAAACCTGTGGAACAAACAGCTTCTTACTTCGTTGATATTAGTAGCCACAACGGTGTCATTTCTGTCAATGAATTTGTGTCGCTTAAAAATCAAGGCATCACAGGAGTTGTTGTCAAATTAACAGAAGGAACATCTTACACAAACCCATACGCCAGTGCTCAAATCAAGAATGCTCAATATGCTGGCTTGAAAGTGTCTGCTTACCATTATTCACATTACCAAACCGAAGCAGAAGCGAAAGCAGAAGCAAAATACTTTGTGTCAGCAGCACAATCACTAGGCTTGTCAAACGCGACAGTGATGGTAAATGATATGGAATCCCCTGAAATGGTTACAGGTGGTGACATCAATAAAAACACCCAAGCTTGGAAAGAAGAGATGATTCGCCTAGGCTATGCAGATTTGGTTTATTACACTATGGCAAGCTGGTTAGACACTAAAGGTGGTGCCGTTAATACATCACAATTTGGTATGGATAATTTCTGGGTTGCTCACTATGTGTATGGCTACAACTACCCAGACCAAGAAACCGCTAAAGATTTGTCTTACTATTCAGATGCGGCGGCTTGGCAATACACAAGCGTATCACCGAAACTTCCTCATGCTTTAGATGAAAACATTGATTACACAGGTCGTTTCACTTTGTAATGGGAGATAAGACTTATGCAGGGAAAAAGAATCGTTCGTTATAGCTTTTTCGCTTGGTTATTGGTGTTATTAGCAGCGTGTTCGACAACTGCTCAACAATCTACCAACCAAAGTTCGTCCTCTCAACAAGTCAGCACTGAAAACATTAAAAGTACCACAGGATCAACTACTTCTACACTTTCTGAGGCCTCAATAACTTCTTCTGAGAATGCTACGGTTGTGGCGTCATCGACAACAGAATCAGACCTGCCCTTAGTCAATACAGGTGCTGTTTTAAAAGCAGACTACACCAGTATGGCAGGAACATGGTAAAATGCTTCTGGAGATGAATTGGTGTTTGATGACAAGGGTCTGGCAACAGAAGGTCTAACCGCAGACTTTTTGGATATAGACCAAAATGGGATTTTATTGCTTAATGTGCAAACAGGAACTAAAATAAACGAAACGGTTTATATTATTCCAGCCAACACCATCTTTCCAGAATCGTATTTGAATGGGAATCAAGACACTTCAGATACCAGCAAAGACCGATTGATTATCTCTGAAGATATTTCTTCTCAAGACTTGGCAAACAAGGTTTATTACCATGTGACAAACTAGTGGATTCTTTTTTAAAACTCACTTAAAAAAAACAGCCCATTTGGCTGTTTTTTTTGCTATAATAGGAATGGAAAAATTAGAGGTGAAAGATGTCTTACGAGAATTTATTAAAACGTTTTTTAACGTATGTTAAAGTCAATACGCGTAGTAATCCGAACAGCACAACAGTGCCGTCAACGCAATCCCAAGTGGATTTTGCTTTGAACGTGCTAAAACCTGAAATGGAAGCTGTCGGTTTGCAAGATGTGCATTATTTGCCTAATGGCTACTTGGTTGGAACATTGCCTGCCAATGATGCGACTAAAACCCGTAAAATTGGGTTTATTGCACATATGGATACGGCTGATTTCAATGCTGAAGGGGTTAACCCGCAAGTGATTGATAACTATGTTGGTGGATCTATTGAACTTGGTCAATCAGGTTACACACTAGACCCAGCAGAATTTCCAAATCTTAATAACTACCTTGGTCAAACCTTGGTGACAACTGATGGGACAACTTTGCTAGGTTCTGATGACAAATCAGGGATTGCTGAAATTATGACAGCAATTGAGTATTTGGTGGCTCATCCTGAAATCAAACACGGGGAAATTCATGTTGGTTTTGGTCCAGATGAAGAAATCGGTGTTGGTGCTAATCATTTTGATGTGGATGATTTTGATGTGGATTTTGCCTACACCGTTGATGGTGGTCCACTTGGTGAATTGCAATACGAAACCTTTAGCGCAGCAGCTTTAGAAGTTGATTTTAAAGGGCGTAATGTTCACCCAGGAACGGCTAAAAACCAAATGATTAATGCTTTGCAATTAGCTATTGATTTCCATAATCAATTGCCAGAAGCTGACCGTCCTGAAAATACGGAAGGATATGAAGGCTTCTTCCATCTTCACGGAATGGAAGGAACAGTTGATGAAGCGCATAGTTCCTATATTATCCGCGATTTTGAAGATGCTTCTTTTAAAGGGCGTAAGGCTCTCGTACAAGAGATTGCGGACAAGATGAATAAAGCCCTCAGCAAAGAATGTGTTTTTGTTCATTTGAATGACCAATATTACAACATGAAAAAAGTCATTGAAAAGGATATGACACCAATTGAATTAGCCAAAGAGGTCATGGAAGATTTAAACATCAAACCTGTTATTGAGCCAATTCGTGGTGGAACAGACGGTTCAAAAATTTCATTTATGGGCATTCCAACACCAAACTTGTTTGCTGGTGGTGAAAACATGCATGGTCGTTTTGAATTCGTCAGTCTTCAAACAATGGAAAAAGCAGTTGATGTGATTATTGGAATTGTCCGAAAATAAGCTCATTTAAGCGTTGCATAAGCATTAGTTGATAAAATCAAACGGTGGAGGAACATTGTGATTAAAATCTTTGGAAAGATGCGATACCATTGGCAACCTGAATTATCATGGCTGATTACGTATTGGTCAATTGCTCTTGCGCCGATGTTTATTGCATTCTCATTGTTATTTGAACGAACTAAAATACCCAACCATTTCTTTGTATTGTTTGCGACTTTTGTGATTCTAGTTGGGCTAGGTTTTCACCGCTATTTCATCATTGAAGATGATGGAAAATTAAGAATTGTGGCCTTAAATCCATTTAGACGCTCAAGAGTAGCGATAGCGCAAATTCAAACGATTGAGGTTAATAAATCTGGTATTGTGATGAAAATCAAAAACCAACCCGATCGTATCTTTTATATGCGAAAATGGCCGAAAAAATACTTCTTAGATGCTTTAGTGTTACGTCCAGAGTTTGCTGGCGAGGTCGTTTTAACAGATAATTTGATTAAGTTGGATTATTTTGAAGCTTACCATAATGAGACAAAAGCTCCTACGAAATAGTAAGAGCTTTTGTCGGGCAGTTTTTAACGGCTGTTATGGTATCAACATCTGTGCTAGGAATAACTTTTTCTAAGCTATCAGAATCAGTAAACTTAACAATGCCATCGTCGTGGTAGTCAAATACCGAAGAATAGGTCTGACATAATCCGCAGGCGATACATTGTTTTGGTATTATTTGTACTTTCATAGTATTATTGTAATATGAATTGATTGATTTAACAAGGGGACATTATGACAAAACAACCATGGGAAGAAAAAGTCGTAGAGGATAAAGACCAATCTGCTAATCGTAAAACAAAGGGCTCAGTAGTGAGCACACCTTTGTTGACCGGTTTGCTTAGTGTGTTCTTTGTGATCATTGTGGCTATTTTATTTGTTGTCTTTTACACTTCAAATCGAAGTGGTGACAAGGTATCTGAAACCTCTAATTTTTACGGGGCTTCTACAAGCAGCAGTGTCAGCACGTCATCAAGCACTGAAACATCAGAAACAACTTCTGAGGAAACACCTTCAGAAAGTGATTCGACCTCAGAGGCGCCAGCTGAGAGCACAGAAGAAACACCAGCGACTAGCCAAAGTACAGATACAACGCCTTCTTCATCAAGTATAGATACGTCTAGCAACGGTGGGACTATTACCGTATTGCCAGGTGAAGGAGCTGCATCTATTGCCGCACGTGCTGGTATTTCAGTCGACACGCTTTACCAACTCAATCCAAGTCACATGACATCAGGTTACTGGTATGCTAACCCAGGTGATGTCGTTAACGTTAACTAAGAAAGACAGAGGAATATGAAATCAATTAGAATTGCGATTGATGGTCCTGCTTCAAGTGGAAAGAGTACAGTAGCCAAGATTTTAGCACATAATCTTGGCTATACTTATCTAGATACTGGGGCTATGTACCGTTCAGCTACTTATCTCGCTTTGAAAAACAATCTCCAAATAGATGATGTGCAGGGCATTTTAAAAGCCTTGTCTGACAATCCGATCTCTTTTGGACGTGCCAAAGATGGTAGCCAAACCGTTTTTGTTGGTCAGACAGAAGTCACACGTGCCATTCGTGACAATGATGTGACGGCTAATGTGTCACATATTGCAGCTATTCCAGAAATTCGTGAAGAATTAGTTGAGCAGCAGCGTCGTATTGCCAAAGACGGTGCCATTATTATGGATGGTCGTGATATTGGGACAGTTGTCTTGCCTGATGCAGAATTGAAAATCTTTTTAATTGCGTCAGTGGAAGAACGTGCTCAACGTCGTTTCAAAGAAAATCAAGAGCGAGGAATTGCGACCGATTTTGAAACTTTGAAAAAAGAGATTGCAGAGCGGGATTATAAGGACAGTCATCGTGAGGTTTCTCCTTTGAAACCAGCTTCTGATGCCATTACATTTGACACGACAGGTGTTGACATTGATGGTGTTGTCGCATTTATTCAAGAAAAAGCAGAGAAAATGATTGACATGGCTTAACATTCGTGCTATAATTTAAAACAATGAGAAAAGCAGAAGTGAGAACTTCTCGCCTTGCGACTACGGTTGTCTGGCCCAACATGTCAAACATTCCTTATGGAATATTACGTGTGTGCGGGCTTGTTTCTCAAGTCCGTTTCGTTTTTCTCTAAAAAAATAAAGAGGTGAAGATCATAGCTAAGAAAGATCTATTCATTAACGATGAAATCCGCGTTCGCGAAGTTCGTCTCGTTGGTCTTGATGGTGAACAGTTAGGAATTAAACCATTATCAGAAGCTCAAGCAATTGCTGATGATGCTAATGTGGATTTGGTTTTAATTCAACCACAAGCTACGCCACCTGTTGCAAAAATTATGGACTATGGAAAGTTCAAATTTGAGTATCAAAAGAAACGTAAGGAACAACGTAAAAAACAAAGCGTTGTGACTGTGAAAGAGGTTCGTCTTAGCCCAGTTATCGATAAAGGTGACTTTGAGACTAAACTTCGTAACGGCCGTAAATTCCTTGAAAAAGGAAATAAGGTCAAGGTCTCTATTCGCTTTAGAGGTCGTATGATTACTCACAAAGAAATTGGAGCAAAGGTATTGGCGGAATTTGCAGAAAGAACGCAAGACATTGCTATTATTGAGCAAAGAGCTAAGATGGATGGACGCCAAATGTTCATGCAGCTTGCACCAATTTCTGACAAAAAATAATTGTCAATTTTAAACTATTTTAAGAGGAGAATTTTTAAAATGCCAAAACAAAAAACACACCGCGCATCAGCTAAACGTTTCAAACGTACAGGTTCTGGTGGATTGAAACGCTTCCGCGCCTTCACATCACACCGTTTCCACGGTAAAACTAAAAAACAACGTCGTCATCTTCGCAAAGCCGCTATGGTGCACTCAGGAGATTTCAAACGTATTAAAGCAATGCTTTCAGGTCTTAAATAAGTCTAAAGCATTTACTCAATATTATTAAGAATTATTTGGAGGAGAATATAAATGGCTCGTGTTAAGGGTGGCGTTGTATCACGCAAACGTCGTAAACGTGTATTGAAACTTGCTAAAGGTTACTATGGTGCAAAACATATCTTGTTCCGTACTGCAAAAGAACAAGTAATGAATTCTTACTACTATGCATATCGTGACCGTCGTCAGAAAAAACGTGATTTCCGTAAACTTTGGATCACTCGTATCAATGCGGCAGCTCGTATGAACGGTTTATCATACTCACAATTGATGCATGGTTTGAAATTAGCTGAAATCGAAGTTAACCGTAAAATGCTTGCTGATTTAGCAGTTAACGATGCAGCAGCTTTCACAGCTCTTGCAGATGCAGCTAAAGCTAAACTTGGTAAATAATGAGTTAAGAGAGAACATTAAACGTTCTCTCTTTTTCTACCTTTTGTCAAGCATATCAACGATTTCTAGAAGAAATCATTATCAGAAGCTACTTAATTCAACCAGTAGAGAAGTTATTTCTTTGACTTAACAGAGAAAAAGTGCACAACTAAATAACACCTTAGCTAGCTACATTTTTGAAAAGGTGTTACAATAATATGGCATACACAATTTTAGCGATTTTGGGTTGAAGTGTAATCGTAAAGCTTGTTATGCGTTATGAGGTAATACATTGTCCGAATAAGGCGATGTATAGAGGCAATCGTATGTGGCTTCGTTGAAGTTGTTTGCGATTGTCTTTTTCGTATCCCATAGAAGTCTGCAATATGGCAAGGATTAGTATGGCTAGCCGCAGCGATGTTGTGAATACACTTAAACAGAATCTTTCTAGCGTAGGGCTTACCACGCTTGGTAATGTGTTCCTTAACGAGGAAGTTTCCAGACTCATAGTGCCGTAAGTCGATACCGATAAAAGCATTGATTTGATTGGCAGACTGTAAACGGCGGATATCTCCAAGTTCACCAATCATACTTGTCGCAGTTGTCTCAGCGATGCCAGGAATAGAAAGCAGAATCTCATACTCTGGTAAAGGCTGAGCTAATTCCACCATTTGCTCAAGAACAGCTTGTCTTTGTTCAGAAAGTCTGAGTAGTTCTTTGGCATAGTAACGAACTTCTTCAAGTATTGGAGAGTTTTTCTTGACGGAACAATAAGACTGAGTGGCTAGTGCTGCAAGCTTTTGTGCTAAGTAAGCCACGCGTTTCGTAATAACTTATAGCATACATTATACGAAGTTATACGAGCTTACGATTCAGTACAAATTGAGATATCGCTAATGTTTCGGCATTGATTTTATCCGTTGTACGGACACGCAAACTGTCTAATTGCTTTTTAGCTTCCAAAGGAGTTAGCTGTGTATAATCGTATCCATTTTCTTCAAGAAATGCTTGAAGACGATGCGAATAGACACCTGTTGCTTCAAAAATGATCTCGGGCTTTTGAACGTTTTTTAAATCATCTAATAGGCGAGTAAAACCGATAGCGTCATTTGGCATGGTGTATCCATGAATTTTCTCGCCATTGATGACAATAGCCACCTCTGAACTTGCCTTACTTACATCAATTCCAAATACTGTACGCATCATATTACCTCTTTGTCTTGAATGATTCCTTGTTTTAGTGATTTCATTTTCAATACTCAACATCTTGTGTCCTACATACTTTGATAACATTCTTCCTAAAACAGGTGTCTTGCCAGTTTTTGATACGACGTCTAGCGTCAAAAGAGAACTCGACTTAACAAGACACCACTACTTTAACATAAAAGAAAAAGTAGAGAGTACTTTCTCCCGTCGGAGATTTTCTCACTACTAATCTTAGTATGTTTTTGCTATTTTTTGGAATATAAGAATAAAAAAGCTCTTACTCCTAAATAGGAGTAAGAGCTTTTTGGTGTGGTATCATTCTGATGACGAGGCTTCTGTTGATGATGATTCAGAACTTGTTGTGCTAGTTGAGCTTTTGTGAAGTTGCATGTAGCTAGGTGCTTTGAACAAGTCTGCTGTTGATTTGTTGCCGTTTTGGCTATATAGACTGGTTGAATCGTCGCCCAGTTTTTTCTCAATAGCTTTCAAATCTTTAAGCGAATGTGTATATGAAATTGATGACGCATCAACTGTTTTAAGACCAGTGTCTTTATCAAAACGTAACAGGTCACCTGTTTGAATCTCGTCGCTGATAGCTAATTGCTCAGCTGCCGCATCACGAATTTTCTTCGTGGCTTCGACGGTATTTTCATCAGGGTTAGTGATTTCTTCGCCAGTTGCGGTGTAATAAAGGTGTCCACCGTAGCTAGTATAGGTTGGTGTGATGTAGTAACCAGATGTTCTAAGAGCAACGATTTGATTGTTCTCAGGTGAGAGCAAATCTTGTCCAAGTTCAACAAAGTGGCTGGTATCAACACCAAGCAAGTGAAGAAATGTTGGTAAAGCATCAACTTCACCGCCATAAGTATCACTAATGAAACCATCAGTATAACCAGGAATATGAATCATGAACGGAACACGTTGCAACATGGCATTGTCGTATTCGGTCCACGTTTCTGAATCCTTGCCAAGCAATGGTGCTAAGCTTGGATTACGTGAATTAGAGATACCGTAGTGGTCTCCGTAAAGAACAACGATAGTATTATCATATAAACCAGATGCTTTTAAGTAATTGAAGAAGGCTTCAACAGAAGCATCAAGGTAGTTGGCAGTGGCGAAGTAGCCGTTAATGGTTTCGTCATCGGTTTTAGCGAGTGGGAAACCTTCTTCGTCAGATTCGCCATTTAAGCTAGTATAAGGATAATGGTTACTTACGGTAATGAATTTCGTATAGAATGGTTGTTGCATATGCTCAAGGTATTTGATTGAGTCTGCAAACATATACTTATCATTTAGACCGTATTGGAAGGAGTTTTTATCGGTTTGTTCTTGGAAATAAGAAGAATCAAAGAAATAATTGTAACCCCATTGTTTATAAGCGTTGTTACGATTCCAGAAAGAACCGACGTTTCCGTGGAATACGGCGCTGGTGTATCCGCCAGTTTGTGCCAAGATAGATGGAGCGGCATAAGCGGTATTGTCACCACCGTAGTTAACCATGTAAGAACCGCTGCTCAGTCCAAAGAGTGAGGTTTCCATCAACGTTTCGGCATCGGATGTTTTACCAGCCTTAACTTGGTTAAAGAAATTAGCAAATGAAAAGGTTGATTTTGAATGGTAAAGCGAGTTTAAAAATGGTGTGACTTCGTAGGATTGCCCATCAACATCTAACTTGTAGTCAATCAGAAATTGTTGGAAACTTTCCAAATGCAGCACGATAACATTCTTGCCTTTAGCGATACCAAAGTATTTAGGATCGGGAGCGGCGTAATGCTCTTTGACATAATCTTCTACCTTGACCAAATCATCAGCAGTAGCTTCGCTTCGTTCTTTTTCAGCACGGTAGGTTTGATTGGCACTATAAACGGTGAACGATGGCAAACCTAAGGCTCGAACGACATAAACGTTTGAAAAACCACGTGTGAGCAACTCAGGACGGTCAATTTCTGCCATAAAGAGGTTAATTGAAAAGAGCAACCCTGAAAGTGCTGTAATCGCAAAACTTGCTCTCTTGTTAAATGGACGCGGGTCCATGCTGATTTTCTTCGTCGCAAAAAGCGTAATAAGAATAATATAATCTAGAATATAAACAATATCCCAGACACGCAGTAAGTTAACAGCAGAATCCCCTAGACCAGCCGACACCTTGCTACTTGCTAGCATGGCACTGACGGTAATAAAGTCAGAGAATTCACGGAAATAAATGACATTAGAAATGAGTAGGATATTTAAAATCGTGTAAGTAATCCAACTCACAATATAAAAGGTTCGGGTTCGTTTGATATAAAGGCTTAACCCTAATAAGAACAAACCAAATGGGATGGGATTTAAAATGGATAGGATAACTTGATAGAAATTTCCTAAATCAAGGGTAAAATCAATATGATAAGCCCACATGGTTTTTAGCCAATAAAGCAATAAAAGTGTTAAAATGAATCCCAAACGTGTACTCAACACGTGTGAGATAACCTGTTTCAATTTTTTCACTGTAGGAACTTCCTTTTTTTATTTTTCCTAAAGACAAAATCTCAGTTAAGATTATAACATAAATTTATTTTAGGGAGCCAGAAGAAATGCAAAAAATAGTAGGAAAACGCACAAAATTTTGATATAATAAGCCTTATGAATAAACTATATGTAGGCTCTTCTACAGAAAAAAAAATAAAACGTGGGGTTCAGCTTTTAGATGATAAAGATTGTTATCAGGCTAAAGGCGATGACCAGTTGGTGGGGCTTTATAATCAATCGCACCAGTTTTTAGGGACAGCTTATCTTTCTCGACAAAATAAGGGGCGTGGTTGGTTCTTGAGCCCTAAAAAAGTAACACTAACGGAAGCTTATTTTTTTAATCTGTTTCGAATAGCCAAAGAACGGCGTCAACCGTTTGAAAATTCTGATTTTACGACATCTTATCGGCTATTTAACCAAGATGGAGATAATTTTGGTGGTATAACGGTTGACCGTTATGCTGATTTTGCTGTATTCTCATGGTACAATCCCTTTGTTTACCAACACCGTGACACGATTGTGAAGGCTTTTCAACAAGCTTATCCTGAAATCAAGGGCGGTTATGAGAAAATTCGATTCAAAGGGTTGAATTATGAATCAGCTCACCTTTACGGCCAAGAAGCACCAAGCCATTTTACTATTTTGGAAAATGGGGTTAAGTACAGTGTTTTCATGAATGACGGTTTGATGACAGGTATCTTTTTGGACCAACATGATGTTCGCAATGCCTTGATTAACGAGCTGGGTTTGGGAAAACGTGTCTTAAATATGTTTTCTTACACAGCAGCTTTTTCCGTTGCGGCAGCCATGGGTGGTGCTGTTGAAACCACGTCTGTGGATTTGGCCAAACGTTCTCGTGAACTCTCAAAAGCGCATTTTGAGAGCAATGGATTGGATTTAGCAGCTCACCATTTTGTGGTCATGGATGTTTTTGAGTATTTCAAATACGCTAAACGTAAGCACTTGACCTTTGATGTTATTGTTATCGACCCACCAAGTTTTGCCCGTAATAAAAAGCACACTTTTTCGGTCGCTAAAGATTATCATCGACTTATTAGTCAAGCTTTAGATATTCTAGCAGATAACGGCGTCATTATTGCCTCTACCAATGCGTCAAATGTCTCAGTAGCACAGTTCAAAAAGCAATTGGAAAAGGGCTTTGCTTCTGTTAAGCATGACTACCTCCGCTTACAACAATTGCCAAGTGATTTCACAGTCAACGAGGCAGACGCTGTTAGCAATTATTTGAAAGTATTTACAATAAGGGTTAAAAAATGAAAATAGTAGTACCTATAATGCCTAAAAGTTTAGAAGAGGCCCAGAATATTGACGCTTCAAAATTTGAAGGAGCTGATATTATCGAATGGCGTGCGGATGTTTTGAAAAAAGACGACATTATGACCGTTGCCCCAGCTATCTTTGAAACCTTTGCAGGCAGAGAAATTCTTTTTACGATTCGTACCGATAAAGAAGGCGGTCAGATGCAAATATCTGATGAGGACTATGTTGCCTTGTTAAAAGACATTAATGCCATTTATCATCCAGATTACATTGACTTTGAGTATTTCTCACATAAAGCAGCTTTTCAGGAAATGTTAGAGTTTTCAAATCTGGTTTTGTCTTACCATAATTTTGAAGAAACACCTGAAAATCTTATGGCTTCGTTTTCTGAGTTGACAGCTTTGGCACCGCGCGTGGTTAAGATTGCCGTGATGCCAAACAGTGAACAAGATGTTTTGGATTTGATGAATTACACTCGTGGGTTTAAAACCTTAAACCCAGAGCAAGAGTATGCCACCATGTCAATGGGCAAACTCGGCCGTTCGTCACGTCTTGCGGTGGATGTTTTTGGGTCATCTTGGTCTTTTGCTTGCCTAGACCAAGCTAGCGCACCAGGACAAATCGCCTTACAAGATTTGCGACATATCAGGGAGGTACTTAATGAAAATTGATGGACACACGCGGTTAGCAGCGGTGGTTGCAACTCCAATTAAGCACTCTATTTCACCATTTATCCATAATTATGCCTTTGATAAGACAGGTGTCAATGGGGTGTATGTGGCTTGGGATATTCCAGAAGCAGACCTCAAAGTAACCTTGGAAAATGTCAAACGCTACGATATGTTTGGTGTCAATATTTCCATGCCCTACAAACAAAAAGTCATTCCTTACATGGATGAATTGACAGACTCGGCACAATTGATTGGTGCGGTTAATACGGTTATTCATCGTGACGGTAAATTGATTGGGCACAACACTGATGGCATTGGCTTCTTTAGAAGTTTAGCGACTTTTGCTGATTTTGATGTCAAAGATAAGACTATGACCATCCTTGGAGGTGGCGGAGCAGCAACGGCGCTTATTGCACAAGCCGCACTTAATGGCGCTCGTCACATTAACATTTTCAACCAAACAGCTTTTTTAGAAGCAACACGTCAAAAAGCACAAGAATTAGCAGATAAAACGGGCGTATCTATTGACGTTTACCCTGTTGAGGATGTTTCTTTGATTCAAGAGAAGGTTTTGGCATCGCAATTATTTGTGAACGCGACAAGCGTGGGAATGGACGGCATATCAATGCTTATCGCAGAAGATTTTACCTTCCCAGAAGGTATTCTGGTAGCAGATACCATTTACCAACCTTTTGAAACGCCATTTTTAGCCTTGGCACGCCGTCAAGGATTAACAGCGTTAAATGGTTTGGGTATGCTTTTGTTCCAAGCAGCTGAAGCCTTTGAATGTTGGACGAGAGAAACCATGCCAACTGCTGAAATTTGGTCAGCGCTTGAAGAAAAATACAATACAAAATAAGAATAACAGGTAGGTGACGCGTATGAAACTAAATGTTAATCTTCCAACCCCTTACGATATTGTGATTGAAAAGGGTGCCCTAGCAAAAGCGGGTGATTGGGTGGCGACATTGTGGCAACCACAAAAAATTGCTATTATCACGGACAATCGTGTGGGCAGTTTATATGCTGAAACAGTTAAATTAAGCCTTGAAAATGCTGGTTTTGAAGCTATTGTCTTTGATTTTTTAGAAGGTGAAGCGTCTAAAAATCTTAAGACAGTCAATAAGGCTTATGAATTTCTTGTTAAACACGAGATGACTCGCAGTGATGGCATCGTTGCTCTAGGTGGCGGTGTTGTTGGTGATTTGGCTGGTTTTGTCGCGTCAACTTATATGCGTGGAATTCATTTCTTGCAAATACCAACGAGTTTGACAGCTCAAGTGGATTCATCTATTGGTGGCAAGACAGGCGTCAACACATCTTTTGCGAAAAATATGGTCGGGACATTCACCCAACCTGATGGGGTTTTAATTGATCCTGAAACTCTCCAAACCCTCGGAAAACGTGAACTTATCGAAGGTATGGGAGAGGTTATCAAGTACGGATTGATTGATGATGTGGAACTTTGGGAAGAACTGTCTGCAATGGATGGTTCGCCTGAGAGCATTTTGGCCCATGCTGAAAGCATTATCTACCGTTCTTGTAATGTGAAACGCAAGGTTGTTGTTGAGGATGAGTTAGATAATGGTGTCCGCCTTTACCTTAATTTTGGTCATACCATTGGTCATGCGATTGAAGCAACCGCTGGTTATGGCAAAGTCATGCACGGTGAAGCAGTCGCGATTGGTATGGTACAAATCTCTCGTGTGGCTGAGAAAAAAGGCTTGATGCCACAAGGCATTACCCAAGCTATTGAGAACATGTGCCAAAAATTTGGCTTGCCAACGGATTACCAACCTTGGCAGGTTGATGAGCTTTATAATGCTTTAAAACATGACAAGAAAGCTCGCGGACACATGATTAAGACAGTCATTGTTCCTGAATTGGGGCGTGCAGCCATCAATCAGATACCACTTGAAGAGATGAAAGCGTATTTGGAGAAATAAAATGAGATATTTAACAGCTGGTGAATCACACGGACCGCGTTTAACGGCTATTATCGAGGGGGTTCCTGCGGGGCTTCCTTTGACGGCTGAGGATATAAACGGCGATTTGAAACGTCGCCAAGGTGGCTACGGTCGTGGCGGACGCATGAAAATCGAATCGGATAAAGTGGAAATCACTTCTGGTGTGCGTCACGGAAAAACAACTGGCGCGCCAATCACCCTTCATGTCATCAATAAAGACCACCAAAAATGGTTAGACATTATGGCGGTTGAAGATATCGAGGATAGGCTCAAAACCAAACGCAAAATCACGCACCCACGTCCAGGGCACGCTGACCTTGTTGGAGGCATGAAATATCGTTTTGATGATTTGCGTAATTCCTTGGAACGTTCGTCAGCGCGTGAAACCACGATGCGTGTTGCTGTTGGAGCGGTTGCTAAGCGTATTTTGGCAGAATTGGATATCGAGATTGCTAATCACGTGGTTGTTTTTGGCGGAAAAGAAATTGACGTTCCAGAAGGTTTGACCGTCGCTCAAATCAAGGAGTTGGCTAGCCAATCTGAAGTGTCTATTGTCAATCAAGAACGTGAGCAAGAAATCAAGGATTATATTGACCAGATCAAAAAAGATGGAGATACCATTGGTGGTATCGTGGAAACGGTTGTTGGTGGTGTTCCTGTCGGGCTTGGTTCTTATGTTCAGTGGGACAAAAAACTCGATGCGAAAATCGCAGCTGCCGTGCTATCCATCAATGCCTTCAAGGGTGTTGAGTTTGGGCTAGGTTTCAAGGACGGCTATCTCAAAGGTAGTCAAGTAATGGATGAAATCCTTTGGAATGAAGAAGAAGGCTACACACGTCGCACCAACAATCTTGGCGGATTTGAAGGTGGGATGTCCAATGGGCAACCCATTGTTGTACGTGGTGTCATGAAACCTATTCCAACGCTTTACAAGCCACTGATGTCAGTGGATATTGAAACGCACGAGCCATATAAGGCAACGGTTGAGCGTTCAGATCCAACAGCTCTACCTGCGGCAGGTGTTGTCATGGAGTCTGTTGTAGCAACCGTTATTGCTGATGAAATTTTAGATAAATTCTCGTCAGATAATTTGGAAGAACTAAAAGATGCGGTTGCTAGATACCGTGATTATGTCAAACATTTCTAAAAAACACAGAGATAGCTTGTGTGATGGGGGAAAAATCAAGGATGGAAAATAAAATCATTTCGATTATCGGTCTAGGCTTGATTGGCGGATCAATCGCCTTGGGCATTAAGCGTGCCCACCCTGATTACCAGGTCATTGGCTATGATACGTCAGAAAAATCACGCACCATTGCAATGGAACGTGGGATTGTCGATGATTTAGTGACAGACTTGAAAGATTTAGCTCCTATCAGTGATATCATTATCATAGCGGCACCAATAAAACCCACGATTGACATCCTGAAACAATTGGATGATTTGGATTTGAAGGATCAGGTCATTATTACAGATACAGGTTCAACCAAATCTGAGATTGTCGCTGTGGGGGAGTCCGTCTTCGCTAATCGTTCCATTCGTTTTGTGGGTGGGCATCCTATGGCAGGTTCACACAAATCAGGCCCCTTGGCAGCTGATGTGACCTTGTTTGAAAATGCCTATTACATTTTGACGCCGTCTGTCTTAACCTCAGAAGGAACGATAGAAGAAATCCAAGACCTTTTGACAGGGCTTAATGCACGATTTATAAGGATTGATGCGGACGAGCATGATCGTGTGACCAGCCAAATCTCCCATTTTCCCCATATTTTGGCAGCTAGTCTGATGGAACAGGCTGGGGATTATGCTCTTGAACACGAGATGACCAATCAATTTGCGGCAGGTGGTTTTCGTGACATGACGCGAATTTCAGAAAGTGACCCGTCCATGTGGACCAGCGTGCTTTTGAGCAATAAAACAGCCATTCTAGAACGCATTACGGATTTTCAAGACCGTTTGGACGCGGTTGCCAAATTGATTGTTCAAAGTGATGACCAAGCTATTTGGGATTATTTTTACCATGCGCGTGACACACGTCAACAGATGACCATTCACAAGCGTGGTGGCGTGGAAAGTAGTTTTGATATTTTTGTCGATATTCCTGACAAGGAAGACGTGATTTTGGATATTCTTGAATTGCTTCGAGGTATTTCGCTGGTGAATATCCATATTAACGAGAAAAACCGCGAGGATATCAATGGTATTTTGCAAATCTCTTTCAAAAATAGGAAAGATTTAGAACGTGCCAAGCAAGCAATTAGCGAACACACAGATTATAATGTTTATATTAATTAAGGAGAAGATTAATGGCAAATGTTTATGATTTAGCAAATGAATTGGAACGTGGTATTCGTGCCCTTCCTGAGTACAAAAAAGCTGAAGAAAGTCGTGCGGCTATCGAGGCTGACCCAGTAGCTAAAGACTTGTTCAAGGAATTTACAGATTTCCAACAAGGCCTTTATGCTAAAATCCAATCTGGGCAAATGCCAACAGGTGATGAGCAAACCAAAATGCAAGAACTCGGTGCCAAAATTGAGGGTAATCCTGTTTTGAAAGATTACCTTGATGCCCAACAAGCCTTGTCTGTTTATGTAGCAGATATTGAAAAGATTGTTTTTGGTCCTTTGCAAGATTTAGTGAAATAAAAAAAGAAACCTGACATGAGTTGTTAGGTTTCTTTCGTATTTTTTAGCTGAAAGGGCTATAATGTGGAGTAATATCACAAGGAGGTAGGTTTTATGTCGCGTAAGGTTGGAATTATTGGAATGGGACATGTCGGTTCAACGGTTGCTCACGGTTTGATTGCTCAAGGAGCATTTGATGACTATGTTTTGATTGATACAAATGAGAAAAAGGTGACGGCCGATGCTGTGGATTTCCGCGATGCAGCAGCCAATCTCAATCAGCACGCCAATATCGTGGTTAATGACTATGCGGCTTTGGCGGATGCAGATGTGGTGATTTCAGCCTTGGGAAATATTGCTTTGCAGGACAATCCAAATGCAGATCGCTTTGCAGAATTGCCATTTACAGCTAAAGAAGTGCCACAAGTAGCGAAACGCCTCAAAGAAGTTGGCTTTAACGGCGTGATTATCGCCATTTCAAATCCTGTTGATGTGGTCACAAGTCTATACCAACACTATTCAGGACTACCTAAGGAACGTGTCATTGGGACGGGAACTTTGTTGGATACGGCGCGAATGAAACGTGCGGTGGCCGAACGTTTTGGTGTTGATGCTCGTAGTGTTTATGGTTATAATTTGGGAGAGCACGGCAATTCTCAATTTACGGCATGGAGTCAAGTCCGAGTGAAAGGGCAACCTATTGCAAGCTTCACTGACAGGGAAACTTTGGACGAGATTGCTCACGAAGCCATGATTGGTGGACACACTGTCTTTTATGGCAAAAAATACACCAGCTATGGCATTGCCAGCGCAGCCATTCGTTTGGCGCTTGCGGTTGTTTCAGATAGTCACGAAGAATTGCCGGTTTCTAATTATTATGAACCGCTTGACACCTACCTCAGCTACCCTGCCATTGTCGGCCGTGCTGGTATTATTGAGCAAATCAGCCTAAGCTTGCCAGCAGAAGAAGAGGAAAAATTAGCTTATTCAGCTGATTTCATTAAACGTAAATTTGCAGAAAGTTTGCAGTAAAAAAGCATCTCCCACCTAGCAATCAGGTGGGAGATTTTCCTATGCTTGCAATAAGTGATTTCTAACCTCGGAGATGAAGTAGAGGGAACCTGTCACTACAAATAAGTCCTCAGGATTGTCATTAACCTGTGACAGCCAGTCTTTGTAATGGGAAACCTTGGTGTATGACGCTGGGTAATCCTCCAAGGCCTGTGCTTGATAAAAATCAAACGTGGTCACGGCTACATCAAAGTCAGCCAATTCTTCCAGCAAATGTGCCAAAGGTTTACGGCGCAAGCCTGCAAATAAGATGTGTATAGTTTTATCGGCAAATTCCGTTTTGAGCAAGTCAACTAATTTCGCAATGGAATCTTCGTTGTGGGCGCCATCTAGCATGAGATTAGGACCTAGCCATTCACACCGACCAGCCCAAATAGTCTGTTCTAGCCCTTCTCTAATTGTTTTTAGCGAAATGGCAGAAAAGGACGGTTGCAACAATAGGGCGGTCATGGCTACCAAAGAAGCATTGCTTTGTTGGTGCTTGCCAAGCATTTTGAGTTGAATAGATGACAAATTATCCTTTGGACTCTTGAAATCAAAAGCTCTGCCATTTGAAACGATTGAAAAATCATGTCCCAGAGCATAAATAGGGGAATGGGTCTGCTTTGCTTTTTCCTTGAAAACTTGTTCAACAGGCTCTGCCATTTTCCCAAAAATAAAGGGAACCCCTGTTTTTAGCACCCCAGCCTTGTGACTCGCAATCTCAGTCAGAGTATTTCCCAGCGTTTCTTGGTGGTCAAAGCTAATCGACGGGCAAATGACAGCTAGCGCCTTGAAAACATTGGTCGAGTCATAAGTGCCTCCAATGCCAGCTTCAATAACAGCGATATCCACGTTAGCCAT
The DNA here is from genome assembly GCF_012277075.1 of Streptococcus alactolyticus. Lineage (GTDB taxonomy): Bacteria > Bacillota > Bacilli > Lactobacillales > Streptococcaceae > Streptococcus > Streptococcus alactolyticus. The sequence goes on from NZ_JAAXMT010000005.1 coordinate 34,857, forward strand.
GTTTGCAAAATAGTAAAACATCAAGGTGGTTACCAACTCAAATTCAGTCACTCTGCCAACTTTATGTTGAAAATCAGGACTATCCACAATCGGTCGAATGACTTTGGCAACGGCCACCAAAGCTTGGTCATCGATAGCTTTTCCATCAATAGCAATGCGTTCATTGAAGCGCGTGATAAATGGGGATGTGAAGGTTCCTGTGTGGTAGCCAGAAGCCGTTAAAATGTGTTGCAAAAAGCTAGTTGTTGAACCTTTGCCATTTGTTCCAACAACATGGATAGCAGGAAAGGTGTCTTGTGGGTTATCCAGCAGAGTAAGTAAATAGCGCATTCGTTCAAGGCTAGGACGGCGCCCATTTGCCTTGAACGAATGAATCCAATCAAGTGTTTGTGTATAGTTCATAGGTATTTTTAGCGATTGAAAAATGGAATAATTGCTTATTCCATTGGTATGATGTTACGAAGTGAGATTAGTTTCCAGTCGTTGTGTCGGCATTACTGCTTGCAGTAGTGTTGCTAGAAGCTGGGGTTGAGCTAGATGGTGTGCTCGTGCTTTGTTGTGTATCAGTAGCACTAGAACTTGCGGTGTTATCTGTATTTGAACTGTAGCTACTGTTAGTGTTTCCATTAGTAATGGCATCAGATGTTTTAGCGTTATTGGTTGTATTATTGTTTGCAGTGGCGGGAGCAGAGTAGTCATTATCATAATCTGACGTATCTGTTTTACTATCATCTCTGTCATCATCGTCTTTTTCTTTAATCACAACGGTCGTCGTGGTTGTTGACTTGTGATTGGGTTTAGAACTTGATGAACTATTTAAGGCGTTATTGATGGTAATGCTAGCCACGATGATACTGAGTATCGAACCGACAAGGGCGACGGTTTTTTGAAGGGCAGAAAATCCCGTTTTAATATGTTTTGTTGGGGTAGCAGACTTTTCTTCTTTTTTCGTTTCTAAATGTTCACGTCTTGAATAATGTTGAGGCATAGTTTACTCCTTTTCACGTATGTTTCTATTATAGAACATTCTTTTTAAATGTCCAGCATTTAATCATGTTTTCAATAGCATCGCTAAGACACCACTATTATATTAACAAGAAAGTCTTATGGAAAACTAAAGAGAAATCTTTTCCACATATTTAAGACTGTGTTATAATGATAGTATTGATTTTTTTTGAAGGAATAAGCTATGATATATTTTGATAACGCAGCTACAACCATTCCGTACGATGAGGCTTTACGCACTTATCAAGAAGTAGCGAGTAAAATTATTGGAAATCCCTCTAGTTTGCATAACTTGGGGACAAAATCGAGTCGTATTTTAGAAGCAAGTCGCAAGCAAATAGCGGATTTACTGGGTGTCAACACCGATGAGATTGTCTTTACCTCTGGTGGAACCGAAGGGGATAACTGGGTATTAAAAGGTGTCGCCTTTGAAAAAGAGCCCCAAGGCAATCACATTATTGTGTCTGACATTGAGCACCCAGCTGTGAAAGAATCAGCCAAATGGTTGAGCCAGCACGGTTTTGATGTTTCTTATGCTCCTGTTGATGAGCGTGGGTTTGTGGATGTGGCGGCTTTAGCGGACTTGTTGCGTCCTGAGACAATCTTGGTTTCCGTTATGGCGGTCAATAATGAAATTGGTTCTATTCAGCCCATTGCAGCGATTTCAGATGTGTTAGCAGACAAGCCAGGTATTACCTTCCATGTGGATGCCGTCCAAGCTATTGGCAAAGTTCCAGTGGCAGATTATTTGACAGAGCGTGTGGATTTTGCCAGCTTTTCAGGGCATAAATTCCACAGTGTGCGTGGCGTTGGTTTTATTTACAAAAAAGCTGGGAAACGTTTGAATCCTCTTTTGACTGGAGGAGGGCAAGAAGATGGCCTTCGTTCGACAACGGAAAATGTGGCTGGTATTGCTGCAACGGCAAAAGCGCTGCGCTTGACTTTGGAAAAAGAAACCGTGGCTCTACCACGTATTGCCAAAATGAAAGCTGTCATTTATGACGCTTTGGCTGTTTATTCAGATGTGGTAATCTTTTCTGAAAAAACCGATGACTTTGCTCCCAATATCCTAACCTTTGGCATCAAAGGGGTGCGTGGGGAAGTGATTGTTCACGCTTTTGAAGAACATGAGATTTACATTTCAACCACATCCGCTTGTTCGTCTAAAGCAGGGCACCCAGCAGGTACCTTGGTGGCGATGGGCGTACCAAGCAAATTGGCCCAATCAGCTGTCAGAATTAGCCTTGATGATGACAATGATATGAGTCAAGTCGAGCAATTTTTGACCATTTTCAAACAAATTTACCATAAAACACAAAAAGTGAGATAATTTTATAGAAAGGAATGAGAGCATTTCTCTCGTGACGTAGCAATGGAATATTCAGAAATTATGGTTCGATATGGCGAACTTTCTACAAAGGGTAAAAATCGGATGCGCTTTATCAATAAATTAAAGCAAAACATCAAGCACGTCCTATCAATCTACCCTGATGTGACCATCACAGCCAATCGTGACCGTGCCCACATTTTCCTAAATGGTACGGATTATGTGCCTGTGGCAGAATCTTTGAAAAACATCTTTGGAATTCAAGCTTTTTCACCGTCTTACAAGGTTGAGAAAAACTTGGAAAGCATTAAACAAGCTGTCCAAGAAGTGATGCAAGATGTTTACCATGACGGTTTGACCTTTAAAATTACTAGCAAACGCAGCGATCACACCTTTGAAATGGATAGTCGTAAGCTTAATCAATACCTCGGTTCAGCTGTTTTTGACGTCTTGCCAAATATCCAAGCTAAGATGAAAGGACCAGACATTAACCTGCAAGTAGAAGTTCGTGAAGAAGCTGCTTACTTGTCTTATGAAAACATCAAGGGAGCTGGCGGGCTTCCTGTTGGAACGGCAGGTCGTGGAATGCTTATGTTGTCAGGTGGTATTGATTCGCCTGTTGCAGGTTACTTAGCCTTGAAACGTGGTGTTGATATTGAAGCTGTACACTTTGCTAGCCCACCTTATACCAGCCCAGGTGCTTTGAAAAAAGCACAGGATTTAACACGAAAATTAACCAAATTTGGTGGCAATATTACCTTTATCGAAGTGCCATTTACGGAAATTCAAGAAGAAATCAAGGAAAAAGCGCCAGAAGCTTACTTGATGACCTTGACCCGTCGTTTCATGATGCGTATTACAGACCGTATCCGTGAAGAACGCAGTGGCTTAGTCATCATCAACGGGGAAAGCCTTGGGCAAGTGGCTAGTCAGACCTTGGAAAGCATGCAAGCTATCAATGCCGTAACGTGCACACCAATTATTCGTCCTGTGGTGACAATGGATAAATTGGAAATCATTGATATTGCTCAAAAAATTGATACTTTCGACATTTCAATCCAACCGTTTGAGGATTGTTGTACCATTTTTGCACCAGACAGACCAAAAACCAATCCAAAAATCAAAAATGTGGAACAATACGAAAAACGCATGGCAGTTGAAGAATTGGTTGAACGTGCAGTTGCTGGCATCAAAGTGACAACCATCACCCCTCAAGCTGATTCAGATGACGTTGATGACATGATTGATGATTTATTGTAAGGAGGAAGGCTATTTTCAATAGCTTTTCTTCTTTTACATTTCGGTTTTCATCACATTATCATGATATAATGGGCATGGAGGTGTGGTGATGTATCGAAAAACAACAAGATGGTGTCTTGCTTTTATTGTCTTGAGTCTTTTGGGTTCTGGGATTTACAGCCTGTTTTTTGAAAAAAGACAGACCAGTGCTCCCAAGGACGCATCAGCAGATAGTGTTCAAACAGCGCGTGTCATGGCAAATGGGGATATTTTAATTCACAATGGCTTATATGGAAGTGCTGAACAAGCCGATGGTAGTTATGATTTTCTGCCCTTTTTTGAATATGTGACCGATTGGATTTCCAGTGCTGATTTGGCGATTGGGGATTATGAAGGAACGATCAGTTCAGATTATCCCTTAGCTGGCTACCCTTTGTTTAATGCGCCTGGTGAGATTGCCCTCGCCATGAAAGAAACAGGATACGATGTTGTTGATTTGGCACATAATCATATTTTGGATTCGGGCTTGTCAGGGGCTCTACAAACGGTCAATATTTTTGAAGACTTGGGTATGGATTGCATTGGCATTTATCAAGAAAATCGTGATAAGGAAGATTTTCTGATTAAGGACGTCAATGGAATTAAAATTGCCATTTTAGGCTATTCTTATGGTTATAATGGCATGGAAGCGACCTTGACAGATAGTGAGTACAAAAAGCATCTATCGGATTTGTCAGAAGATAAGATAAAAGCGGAGATTCAAGAGGCAGAGAAAAAAGCCGATGTAACCATCGTCATGCCGCAAATGGGAACGGAATACGCTTTGGAACCAACCGAAGAGCAAGTGAAACTTTATCATAAAATGATTGATTGGGGTGCAGATGCTATTTTTGGTGGGCACCCACACGTTCCTGAACCTTGTGAAGTGGTTGAAAAAGACGGCGAAAAGAAAATCATTTTCTATTCAATGGGAAATTTCATTTCCAATCAACGACTGGAAACGGTGGATGACATTTGGACTGAGCGTGGTCTGTTATTGGATGTCACGTTTGAAAAACAAGAAGGGAAAACACGCATTAAAAATGTGTCTGCCCACCCGACGATGGTTTGGGTTTGGAGCAAGGGCGTTGTTGGTTCTGAAGGTTTTACCTTGTCTGATTACCGCACGCTGGTTTTAGAAGACTTTATCGAGGGAGGCAAATACCGTCATCTGCTGGATAGCACTATGCAAGAAAAAGTGGATACAGCTTATGCAGAAACGAATGAATTGGTGAATTTACAATGGGATTAACACGTCAAAAAGTGACTCTTTTTTCAAGACAGTACAGAGAAGTCAAGCAACTCTATCAAACGGCTTTTCCAAAAGTGGAGCGCCTACCTTATTTACCGCTAATTTTAAATACCTATCGTCCTTTGACAGACTGTTATGCCTATTATGACGGCGACTCTTTTGTAGGGCTAGCTTACCTACTGCAAAATAACGATTTGCTTTACCTTTTCTTTTTAGCGGTCAATACCAAGATTCGCTCACGTGGTTATGGTAGTGCCATTTTACAAGATATCAAAAAAGTAGCAGGCAATCGTCCCATCATTTTGGCTATTGAGCCTCTGGATGAGTCAGCAGATAATTATGCCCAACGCCAAAAACGTGTGGCGTTTTATGCCAAAAATGGTTTCCAGCTGACTGCTTATTATTATCATGAAGGCAAGGAAATCTACCAAGTTATGGCAACAGATCCGTCGTTAGATATCCATAAGGCAGATAGCCTGACCAAGCAAGCTTTGCTAGGCTTCATTAAAACCTCGTTTGACTTGACTTAATTTTTCTATAAAAAATCAAGAGATATATCTTGCCTAATGAGATAAATCATGATAAAATGAGACTGTTGACTAAATGCACATCCTGTGCAACCGCGCGAACACCGTTTCATTAAGTAGCGTAGCTCACGGTGCAAGGCGAGTCTTCACAAAACGGGATTTCCCGTAACTAATTTTATAGGAGGTGCACGATGAGCACATATGCAATCATCAAAACTGGTGGAAAACAAGTTAAAGTTGAAGTAGGTCAAGCGATCTATGTTGAAAAACTTGATGTTGAAGCTGGTTCAGAAGTAACATTTAACGAAGTTGTTCTTGTTGGTGGAGACAAAACTGTTGTAGGTACACCAGTTGTTGAAGGTGCTACTGTTGTTGGTACTGTTGAAAAACAAGGTAAACAAAAGAAAGTTGTTACTTTCAAATACAAACCTAAAAAAGGTAGCCACCGTAAACAAGGTCACCGTCAACCTTATACAAAAGTTGTTATCAACGCCATCAACGCTTAATTTATCCTTATGATTCATGCAACCTTTATTCGCCGTAAAGGTAACCTAGAAAGCGTTGAGCTGACTGGGCATGCTGGCAGTGGCGAGTATGGTTTTGATATCGTATGTGCAGCCGTTTCAACCTTGTCGATTAACCTGGTTAATTCGCTAGAAGTGTTGGCAGATTGCAAGGCTGATTTAGCGATTGATGAAATTGATGGCGGTTATATGAAGATTGATATCTCTCATATAACGCGAAAGACGGATGAGAAAGTTCAGCTTTTATTTGGAAGCTTTCTTTTAGGGATGACGAACTTGGCAGAAAATTCTCAAGAGTTTGTGTCGGTTCAGGTCATCGCAAACTAATTTGAAAAGAGGACACTATATATGTTAAAAATGAATCTTGCTAACTTGCAACTTTTCGCCCACAAAAAAGGTGGAGGTTCTACATCAAACGGTCGTGATTCACAAGCTAAACGTCTAGGTGCTAAAGCAGCTGACGGACAAACTGTTTCAGGTGGATCAATCCTTTATCGTCAACGCGGTACTCACATTTACCCAGGTGTAAACGTAGGTCGCGGTGGTGACGATACACTCTTCGCTAAAGTTGAAGGTGTTGTACGTTTCGAACGTAAAGGTCGCGATAAAAAACAAGTTTCTGTTTACCCTATCGCAAAATAAGGCTAGAAATAGCATGAGAAAAGCTTTCTGAGAAATCAGGAAGTTTTTTTGTACATTTTTGACTGTGTTACTAAAGTGCCTTGTTTCCATAACTTAGTCATCAGAAAAAGCAAGCGTTTGGCTTGTTTTTTTGATATAATGGAGAAGATGACTTTAGAAAGAATAAGGTAGTATGAATATACAACAATTACGCTATGTGGTAGCGATTGCTAACAGCGGGACCTTTCGAGAGGCAGCTTCGAAGCTTTTTGTGAGTCAGCCGAGTTTATCTGTTGCTATCAGAAATTTGGAAACGGAGTTGGGTTTTCAAATTTTTACAAGAACGACGACTGGGGCTATTTTGACGAGTCAAGGAATGAATTTTTATGAAAAAGCCTTGGATGTTGTGAAAACGTTTGATTCCTTTGAAAAACACTTTTCACAATCAGAGGATTCGCCTGAATTTTCAATTGCTAGTCAGCATTATGATTTTTTACCTCCGTTGATTACCACTTTTTCCAAATTGCATCCTGAGCATCGCCATTTTCGTATATTTGAATCAACAACGATGAGGATTCTAGATGAGGTGGCACAAGGTGATAGTGAGATTGGTATCATTTATCTCAATAACCAAAATCGTAAAGGCTTATTGCAGCGTATGGAAAAGCAGGGCTTGGAATTTGTGGAGCTTATTCCGTTTCAGACTCACATTTATTTGGCGAAAAATCACCCCTTGGCAGACAAAAGTAGTTTGCTCATGAGTGATTTAGTAGATTTTCCAACGGTGCGATTTACACAGGAAAAAGATGAGTATCTCTATTATTCTGAAAATTTTGTGGATACGACAGAAAGTCCTTGTATTTACAATGTTACTGATAGAGCGACTTTGAATGGTATTTTGGAGCGAACAGATGCTTATGCGACTGGGTCCGGCTTTTTAGATAGTCGCAGTGTGAATGGTATCACTGTGATACCGCTTGAAGATGATTTAGATAATAAAATGGTTTATATTAAGCGTAGTGATAAGAATTTGTCGGCCTGTGCGCTTAAATTCGTTTCAGTGATGAAGGATTATTTCGCTGAATTTAGCCCAGAGGTAGTCAGATGAAACAATATCGATATCTTTATTTTTCACTTTTAATGGTCGTTTTGGTCGCCTTGGACCAATGGAGCAAATTATGGATTGTCAAGCACATTCCTTTAGGCAGCATTCATAAGGGGTTGCCACCTATTTTTAGTTTGACCTATTTGCGCAATTATGGTGCGGCATTTTCTATTTTGCAAAATCAACAATGGTTTTTTGTGATTTTAACGATTGTGGTCGTGGGGGCTGCTATTTATTACTTTATCCGAAATCTTAATGGATCGTTCTGGTTCTTGTTGAGCTTGAGTTTGATTATTTCGGGTGGATTGGGCAATTTCATTGATCGTGTGCGCCTTGGTTATGTGGTGGATATGGTACATTTGGATTTCATGGATTTTGCCATTTTCAATGTCGCCGATTCTTATTTGACCGTCGGTGTTGTGATGTTATTTATTGTGTTGTGGAGAGAAGGAGAAGATGGAATTAATCATTAAAGAATCAGGGATTCGATTGGACAAGGCCTTGGCAGATTTGACCGAATTATCCCGCAGTCAAGCCAATGAAGCTATTAAAAATGGGAATATTTTGGTAAATGGCAAAGCTGTCAAAGCCAAATACAGCGTCAAAGAAGGGGATCTTGTCACTTACGACTTGCCTGAACCAGAAGTCTTAGAATACGAGGCAGAAGATATTCCGCTTGACATTGTGTACGAGGATGATGATGTTGCCGTGGTCAACAAACCACAAGGAATGGTTGTTCACCCTTCAGTAGGGCATACTTCAGGGACCTTGGTCAATGCCTTGATGTATCATATTCACGATTTATCTTCAATCAATGGGGTTGTTCGCCCAGGTATTGTGCATCGTATTGACAAGGACACATCGGGCTTGTTGATGATTGCTAAAAACGATCGTGCCCACCAAGCACTGGCTGAAGAGTTAAAGGACAAGAAATCATTACGCAAGTACTTGGCTATTGTGCATGGCAATATTTCAAATGATCGTGGCGTGATTGAGGCACCTATTGGACGTTCTGAAAAAGACCGCAAAAAACAAGCTGTTATGGCTAAAGGTAAGCCAGCCGTAACTCATTTTAAAGTCTTGGAACGCTTTGGCAATTACACCTTGGTAGAATTGACCTTGGAAACAGGACGTACCCACCAAATTCGGGTACATATGGCTTATATTGGTCATCCTGTGGCAGGGGATCCGCTTTATGGTCCTCGCAAAACCTTGAAAGGTAATGGGCAATTTTTGCACGCTCAAACCCTTGGATTTACCCACCCAACGACTGGCGAAAGCTTACGCTTTTCCGTAGAACCACCAGCTATTTTCCAAGAAACGTTGGAAAATTTGAGACACTAAGACTTGCGCTCATAAGCTTTAGGTTTAGGTTAGTAAAACGCTTGTCAAAATGGGATAGTTTTGGTATGATAAGAAAGTAGATATATCCTTTAATACTGTCCCGTGAGGCAGGCAAGGAGAGAACGATAAAAGAAGTGTGCATCTAGGGTTTGGTGTACCTATATTTTGTGGAATCTCCTTGTTGTTAAGGAGATTTTTTGTATATTTTTTAGTGAGGTTTACGAGATGAAGACAAAAGAAATCGTTGATGATGTTACCATGAAACGTGCGATTACACGTATCACGTATGAGATTATTGAACGCAATAAAAATCTTGATAACATTGTTCTTGCGGGAATCAAAACACGTGGTGTTTACATTGCTCGTCGTATCCAAGACCGTTTGAAACAATTGGAGAATCTTGATATTCCAATCGGTGAATTGGATACAAAACCATTTCGTGATGATATTAAAGTGGAAGAAGACACAACAATCATGCCAATTGATATCACAGGTAAAGATGTGATTTTGGTGGATGATGTGCTTTATACAGGTCGTACTATTCGTGCTGCTATTGATAACTTGGTTAGCCTTGGTCGTCCTGCGCGTGTTAGCCTAGCCGTATTGGTGGATCGCGGACATCGTGAATTGCCAATTCGTGCGGACTATGTCGGTAAAAATATCCCAACAAGCGCCACAGAAGAAATCATTGTGGAAGTGATTGAAATCGACGGTAAAGACCGTGTTAGCATCGTAGATCCTAACTAATTTGTGTCTGGGGATTATGAGAAAGGAAGTGGATTAGTGGATAATATCAAGTACGACGTTAATGAGATGCCCAAACCAGGGATGTTGGTTGGTTTATCATTCCAACACCTCTTTGCCATGTTTGGTGCGACGGTTTTGGTTCCGATTTTGGTGGGAATTGATCCAGCTATAGCCCTGTTTTCAAGTGGTTTAGGAACCTTGGCGCACTTAACAGTGACCAAGTATAAAATTCCAGCTTATATGGGGTCAAGTTTTGCTTACATCGCAACCATGCAAATGTTGATGAAAACAGATGGTATTGCAGCTGTTGCCCAAGGGGCGATGGCAGGAGGTCTGGTTTACTTGCTGGTTGCCTTGATTGTGCGATTTGTTGGTAATGCTTGGATTGATAAGGTTTTACCACCTGTTGTGGTTGGACCAATCATCGTTGTGATTGGATTGAGTTTATCAACAACTGCTGTCAATGATGTCATGTTAAAAGACGGCCAGTACAATTTTATCTACCTTTTGATTGGCTTGGTTACCTTGCTAGCGGTTATATTGTTTAATATGTATGGCAAGAAAATCGTTGCGGTAGTGCCTATCTTGCTCGGTTTAATTGTTGGTTATGTGTTTGCCATAGTTGTTGGTGCCGTGACGGGTCAAAACATTGTTGATTTTTCAGCTGTTTCCCAATCACCGTGGTTCCAAATTCCTGATTTTGACATTTTATTTATTGATTATCATTTTAAAATCTATCCAAGTGCTATTTTAACCATGGCGCCAATTGCTTTTGTAACGATGACAGAGCATTTTGGACACGTAATGGTGTTAAATAGTTTAACTGGTCGTGATTTCTTTAAGGATCCAGGTTTGGACCGCACATTGACAGGTGACGGTTTGGCACAAATCATCGCTGGTTTCTTTGGTGCACCGCCAGTAACGTCGTACGGTGAAAACATCGGGGTTATGGCGCTTAATAAAATTTATTCGGTTTACGTCATTGCTGGAGCTGCAGTGATTGCAGTGGTGATGAGTTTTATCGGTAAGGTGTCAGCTCTCTTGTCTTCAATCCCAACACCAGTCATTGGAGGTATTTCAATTGCCTTATTTGGTGTGATTGCCTCAAGTGGTCTGAAAATTTTAGTTGAAAACAAGGTAAATTTTGATAATAAGAAAAACCTGTTGATTGCAAGTGTTATCTTGGTATCTGGAATCGGTAACTTGACCCTACAAGTGGCTGGTTTGCAAATCACAGGTGTGGCACTTTCAACTCTTCTAGGAATTCTTTTATATCAAATTCTTCCAGAAAAGGATTAAAAAATGGCTATAATAGATAATATGGTATCGTTAAAACATTTGGTCACCATGGAAACATTGACCAATGAAGAAGTTTTAGGTTTGATTAAACGTGGCATTGCTTTTAAAAAGAACGAAGCCCATTTCACACCTGAAAGACAATATTTTGCGGCAAATCTCTTTTTTGAATCATCAACACGAACACACAAATCGTTTGAAGTGGCGGAGAAAAAATTAGGTTTGGACGTGATCGAATTTGACGCTAAAACAAGTTCAGTCAATAAAGGCGAAACCCTTTACGATACCATTTTAACGATGAGTTCTTTAGGCATTGATATCTGTGTGATTCGTCATGCCAAAGAAGATTATTACAAAGAGCTTATCGGCAGTCGTACCATTCAGACATCAATTGTCAATGGGGGCGATGGTTCAGGACAACACCCAAGCCAATGCTTGCTAGACTTGATGACGATTTATGAGGAATTTGGTCGATTTGAACAGTTAAAAGTGGCTATCGTGGGGGACATTACGCATTCGCGTGTTGCCAAATCAAATATGCAAATTTTGAAACGCCTTGGAGCAGAGTTGTATTTTGCTGGTCCAGAACAATGGTATTCAGACGAATTTGATGTGTATGGTAAGCACGTTGATTTAGATGAGATTGTGGATGAAGTTGATGTGATGATGATGTTGCGTGTGCAACATGAGCGTCATGACAGTGACAAAGGTTTTTCAAAAGAAACCTACCATAACCGTTATGGTTTGACTCAAGAACGTTACAATCGTTTGAAACCATCAGCAATTATCATGCACCCTGCTCCTGTCAATCGTGATGTCGAAATTGCATCACAATTGGTGGAAGCTCCTAAATCACGTATTGCCACACAAATGCAAAATGGTGTATTTGTTCGTATGGCAATTCTTGAAGCAGTCCTTAATGGCAAAGCGTAAGACGGTATCTGCTAGTTAATAAACAACGTTAAAGTGCTCCCGTGAGAGCAAACGAGAGGAAAAAATATGGCAAAAAGACTTTTAATTTTAGAAGATGGTACAATTTTCGAGGGAACAGCTTTTGGTGCTGACCTTGATGTGACAGGTGAGATTGTTTTTAATACTGGTATGACAGGTTATCAGGAATCGATTACAGACCAATCTTACAACGGTCAAATTTTGACCTTTACTTATCCTTTGGTGGGAAATTATGGTATCAATCGTGATGATTACGAATCTATTACCCCAACTTGTAAGGGTGTGGTGGTTTCTGAAAATGCCCGTTTGGCTAATAACTGGCGTAATCAGATGACCTTGGATGAGTTTTTGAAAGCTAAAAATATCCCTGGCATTTCAGGAATTGACACACGTGCTTTGACTAAAATCATCCGTCAACACGGTACTATGAAAGCAACTCTTGCAAGCGATGGTGATTCTATTGAGCACCTAAAAGTTCAATTGCAAGCAACTGTCTTGCCGACCAATAACATTGAGCAAGTTTCAACAAAAACAGCTTATCCAGCACCTGGTGTGGGGAAAAATATTGTTTTGGTTGACTTTGGACTAAAACATTCTATCTTACGCGAATTTTCAAAACGTAACTGTAATGTGACTGTCGTGCCTTACAATATCACAGCTGAAGAAATTCTTCACTTGAATCCTGACGGAGTGATGTTGTCAAATGGACCTGGTAACCCAGAAGATGTGCCAGAAGCCCTTGATATGATTCGTGGTGTGCAAGGTAAAATTCCAATTTTTGGTATCTGTATGGGACACCAATTGTTCAGCCTAGCTAATGGAGCGACAACCTATAAAATGAAATTCGGTCACCGTGGTTTCAATCATGCTGTTCGTGAAATTGCAACGGGACGTATTGATTTTACCAGTCAAAACCATGGTTATGCGGTGGATCGTGATACTCTACCAGATTGCCTCATGGTAACTCACGAAGAAATTAACGACAAGTCTGTTGAAGGGGTTCGCCACCGCGATTTCCCAGCCTTTTCAGTGCAATTCCACCCAGATGCTGCACCAGGACCACACGATGCAAGCTATCTGTTTGATGATTTCTTGGAATTGATTGATGCTTTTCAAAATGAAAAAGTCACTCGCTAAACAGATTTACTTGTGTCGCTAACTACTTAATCTGACTGATGCAACAGTCAGTCACATATTTAAAGTCAATCAGAGAGTTGACAAATAGGAGAAAACAATGCCAAAACGTACAGATATTAAAAAAATTATGGTGATTGGGTCTGGTCCGATTATTATCGGTCAGGCAGCAGAGTTTGACTATGCGGGAACGCAAGCCTGCTTGGCCCTCAAAGAAGAAGGTTATAGCGTTGTTCTTGTAAACTCAAACCCTGCCACAATCATGACGGATAAAGAAATTGCAGATAAGGTTTATATCGAACCCATTACAACAGAATTTGTGACACGCATTATCCGTAAAGAGCGTCCAGATGCCCTACTACCAACTTTGGGAGGGCAAACAGGTCTTAACATGGCAATGGAATTGTCAAAAGCTGGTATCCTTGATGAATTAGGTGTTGAATTGTTGGGGACTAAATTATCAGCAATCGACCAAGCCGAAGACCGTGACCTCTTCAAACAATTGATGGAAGACCTTAATCAGCCAATTCCAGAATCTGAAATTGTTAACACGGTGGAAGAAGCGGTTGATTTTGCAAATACGATTGGCTATCCTGTCATTGTTCGTCCAGCCTTCACCCTTGGTGGTACTGGTGGTGGTATGTGTGACAATGAAGACGAATTGCGTGAAATCGCTGAAAATGGTTTGAAATTGTCACCAGTAACCCAATGTTTGATTGAACGTTCTATCGCTGGTTTCAAAGAAATTGAATACGAAGTAATGCGTGATGCGGCAGACAACGCTCTTGTGGTTTGTAACATGGAAAACTTTGACCCAGTGGGTATTCACACGGGAGATTCAATCGTTTTTGCGCCAACACAAACCCTTTCAGATATTGAAAACCAAATGTTGCGTGACGCTAGCTTGAGCATCATTCGTGCCCTTAAAATCGAAGGAGGATGTAACGTTCAGTTGGCCCTTGACCCAAATAGCTTCAAGTACTATGTTATCGAAGTTAACCCACGTGTGTCACGTTCATCTGCCCTTGCCTCAAAAGCAACAGGTTACCCAATTGCGAAATTAGCAGCGAAAATCGCGGTTGGTTTGACACTTGATGAAATGGTCAATCCAGTTACTGGTACGACTTATGCCATGTTTGAACCAGCTCTTGACTATGTGGTTGCAAAAATCCCACGTTTCCCATTTGATAAATTTGAACATGGTGAACGTCGCTTAGGAACTCAGATGAAAGCGACTGGTGAGGTTATGGCAATCGGTCGTAACATTGAAGAGTCACTTTTGAAAGCTTGTCGTTCGCTTGAAATCGGTGTTTACCACAATGAAATGCCTGATTTGGCAAATGTAACTGATGATGCTTTGGTTGATAAAATTGTTCGTGCCCAAGATGACCGTCTTTTCTATCTTTCTGAAGCTATCCGCCGTGGCTACACCATCGAAGAATTATCTAAATTAACCAAAATTGACCTTTTCTTCTTGGATAAATTGCTTCACATTTTTGAAATTGAGCAAGCCTTGGCTACTAACGTTGGGGATATTGCATTGTTGAAAGAAGCCAAACGCAATGGTTTTGCAGACCGTAAAATTGCAGAGCTTTGGAACATGACAGCAGACGAGGTTCGCACACTTCGTACAGAAAACAAGATTATCCCAGTTTACAAAATGGTGGATACATGTGCAGCTGAATTTGAATCAGAAACACCTTATTTCTATTCAACTTACGAGTGGGAAAATGAATCTATCAAATCAGGTAAGGAATCAATCTTGGTTCTTGGTTCAGGTCCTATCCGTATTGGTCAAGGGGTTGAGTTTGACTATGCGACGGTTCACTCAGTGAAAGCTATTCAAGCAGCTGGTTACGAAGCGATTATCATGAACTCAAATCCAGAAACCGTATCAACGGACTTCTCGATTTCAGATAAACTTTACTTTGAACCATTGACCTTTGAAGACGTGATGAACGTCATCGAATTGGAACAACCTAAAGGGGTTATCGTGCAATTTGGTGGTCAAACAGCTATTAATTTGGCAGAACCATTGTCTAAAGCTGGTGTGAAAATCCTTGGAACACAGGTAGAAGACCTTGACCGTGCCGAAGACCGTGACCTCTTTGAACAAGCGTTGAAAGCCTTGAATATCCCACAACCACCAGGACAAACAGCAACAAACGAAGAAGAAGCGGTTGAAGCAGCCCGCAATATTGGTTTCCCAGTGCTTGTTCGTCCTTCATATGTCTTGGGTGGACGTGCCATGGAAATCGTTGAAAATGAAAACGATCTTCGTTCTTACATGAGAACTGCCGTTAAAGCCAGTCCAGACCATCCAGTCTTGGTTGACTCTTACATTATTGGTCGTGAGTGCGAAGTTGATGCCATTTCTGACGGCAAAGACGTTTTGATTCCAGGTATCATGGAACACATCGAACGTGCGGGTGTTCACTCAGGTGACTCAATGGCTGTTTACCCACCACAAACCCTTTCAAAAGAAATCCAAGAAACGATTGCGGATTATACAAAACGCTTGGCAATTGGTTTGAACTGTATCGGAATGATGAACATCCAATTTGTTATCAAAGATGAAACGGTATATGTTATCGAGGTAAATCCTCGTGCCAGCCGTACCGTGCCATTCCTTTCTAAAGTAACAAATATCCCAATGGCGCAAGTAGCTACCCAATTGATTCTTGGTAAATCATTAGCTGACCTTGGTTACAAAGATGGGCTTTATCCTGAGTCTGACTTTGTACACGTCAAAGCACCAGTCTTCTCATTCACCAAACTAGCCAAGGTAGATAGCCTTCTTGGTCCTGAAATGAAATCAACTGGTGAGGTTATGGGTTCAGACCAAACCCTTGAAAAAGCTCTTTACAAAGCCTTTGAAGCGTCTTACTTCCACTTGCCAGCCTTTGGTAACGTTGTCTTTACGGTATCTGATGATAGCAAAGAAGAAGCTCTTAGTTTGGCGAAACGCTTTGCCAACGTTGGTTACAGCATCTTTGCAACACAAGGAACAGCGGACTTCTTTGCCAAACACGGTTTAGATGCAACAGTGGTTAATAAACTCGGTGAAGATGATGATAACGATATTCCTGCTCTTGTTCGTACAGGAAAAGTTCAAGCTATTATCAATACCGTTGGTACTAAGAGAAGTTGTGACGAAGATGGTGCTGCTATCCGTAGCTCTGCCATTGAACACGGTGTGCCACTCTTTACCGCTTTGGATACCGCAGATGCTATGATTCGTGTACTTGAAAGCCTCAGCTTCACAACTCAAGCCATCTAAAGTTAATAAAACTATATCGAAAGAGGAGATTCTCAAAATCTTCTCTTTTTCTACCTTTTGTCAAGCATATCAACGATTTCTAGAAGAAATCATTATCAGAAGCTACTTAATTCAACCAGTAGAGAAGTTATTTCTTTGACTTAACAGAGAAAAAGTGCACAACTAAATAACACCTTAGCTAGCTACATTTTTGAAAAGGTGTTACAATAATATGGCATAAACAATTTTAGCGATTTTGGGTTGAAGTGTAATCGTAAAGTTTGTTATGCGTTATGAGGTAATACATTGTCCGAATAAGGCGATGTATAGAGGCAATCGTATGTGGCTTCGTTGAAGTTGTTTGCGATTGTCTTTTTCGTTTCTCATAGAAGTCTGCAATATGGCAAGGATTAGTATGGCTAGCCGCAGCGATGTTGTGAATACACTTAAACAGAATCTTTCTAGCGTAGGGATTACCACGCTTGGTAATGTGTTCCTTAACGAGGAAGTTTCCAGACTCATAGTGCCGTAAGTCGATACCGATAAAAGCATTGATTTGATTGGCAGACTGAAAACGGCGGATATCTCCAAGTTCACCAATCATGCTTGTCGCAGTTGTCTCAGCGATGCCAGGAATAGAAAGCAGAATCTCATACTCTGGTAAAGGCTGAGCTAATTCCACCATTTGCTCAAGAACAGCTTGTCTTTGTTCAGAAAGTCTGAGTAGTTCTTTGGCATAGTAACGAACTTCTTCAAGTATTGGAGAGTTTTTCTTGACGGTACAATAAGACTGATTGGCTAGTGCTGCAAGCTTTTGTGCTAAGTAAGCCACGCGTTTGTTGGAAATGCGTTTTGAAGTAGATTGCCGAATACCTTCTAAGGGCTCATCTTTACTTAACTCAAGCACGAAGTCCTTGTAAGGAAACGTCATGACCAAGTTCCAGTATTGCTCCCTAGTTGGCGTTGATAAGATATTTTCCATCTCAGGAAAGGTAACTTGTAAGACCTTGTGCAATCGATTCTTAGTGCGGACAATATCCTCCGTTAAGTTCTGATAGAATCTACTTAAATCGCGCAGTTCTTGATAGACTTCTTCTTGGATATAAGTTGGCTTACGATTCAGTACAAATTGAGATATCGCTAATGTTTCGGCATCGATTTTATCCGTTTTACGGACACGCAAACTGTCTAATTGCTTTTTAGCTTCCAAAGGATTTAGCTGTGTATAAGCGTATCCATTTTCTTCAAGAAATGCTTGAAGACGACGCGAATAGACACCTGTTGCTTCAAAAATGATCTCGGGCTTTTGAACGGTTTTTAAATCATCTAATAGGCGAGTAAAACCGATAGTGTCATTTGGCATGGTGTATCCATGAATTTTCTCGCCATTGATGACAATAGCCACCTCTGAACTTGCCTTACTGACATCAATTCCAAATACTGTACGCATCATATTACCTCTTTGTCTTGAATGATTCCTTGTTTTAGTGATTTCATTTTCAATACTCGACATCTTGTGTCCTACATACTTTGATAACATTCTTCCTAAAACAGGTGTCTTGCCAGTTTTTGATACGACGTCTAGCGTCACAAGAGAACTCGACTTAACAAGACACCACTACTTTAACATAAAAGAAAAAGTAGAGAGTACTTTCTCCCGTCGAAGATTTTCTCACTACTAATCTTAGTATGTTTTTGACGTTCAAAAGCAAATCTTACAAAAGTGTAAGATAGGTCAGATGTTTTTTAGCTATAATAGAATTGACAGATAGTTTTAACGTTTTAGCCTTGACACCCATTCTTATAAAACGTATAATTGTCTTATAAAAATAATACAAACCTATTGTGGAATAAAGGAGAATTATGTCTAGAAGAAGTAAAACGACGATGTCGAAAAGAAACAAGGTGATTATTGGGGCAGCCATTGGTTTGTTTGCAGTCGCTGGAGCTGGTCTTCTATGGTGGCAACAGGGCAAAGACAGCAAAGAAGCAGAGGAAATGACTTACAAGACCAGTATGGTCACAGAAGGCTCTATTTCCTCATCAACCCTCTTAACAGGTACTGTTAAAGCCCTTCAGGAACAATATGTTTATTACGACAGCACCAAAGGGACAGAAGCTAGGCCAACCGTTTCAGTAGGTGACCAGATTACAACAGGGCAACAATTAGTGCAGTATGACACCACAACGGCGCAGGCTGCCTATGATGCCGCTGTTCGTAACCTTAACAAAATTGGCCGTCAAATTAATTACCTAAAAACATACGGTAATTTGCCAACCACGACAGCATCAACGGATGAAGAAACTGGTGAGCAAACGACTGTTACGCAAGCACCATCTGCTCAAGCAAATGCACAGTACAACCAACAACTGCAAGATTTAAATGATTCTTACGCCGATGCTCAAGGCGAAGTTAACAAAGCTCAACAAGCCTTGAACGAAACAGTTGTCGTGAGCGATGTTTCAGGAACGGTGGTAGAAGTCAACAGCGATATTGACCCATCTTCAAAAAACAGTCAAACCTTGGTTCATGTGGCGACAGAAGGTCAGTTGCAAATTCAAGGAACTTTGACAGAATACGATTTGGCAAACATCAAAACAGGTCAAACCGTTAAGATTAAATCAAAAGTTTACCCAGACCAAGAATGGACTGGTACCATTTCTTACGTGTCGAATTATCCAAACCAAACTAGCGATACAGCCAGCGCAGCAAGTGCTTCGTCTGACTCAACAGCCAGTTCAACTTATGACTATAAAGTTGATATCAACGGTGATATTTCAAACTTGAAACAAGGCTTTACCGTATCTGTTGAAGTGGTCAATGACACTAAAAACAAACTGGTTCCAGTGAAGGCAGTGATTGCTGAAGGTGAGAAAAACTACGTTTGGGTTTATGACAAAGACACGCAAAAAGTCAGCAAAGTTGAAGTCACTCTTGGTAGTGCCGATGCGAAAGAGCAAGAAATTTTGAGTGGCTTAGAAGTTGGTCAAACGGTTATTGCTAATCCTAACGATCGCCTAAAAGACGGTGAAACAGTTGATGATGTGGTTGCTGACAACGCGACTGTTTCATATGAATCAGGGGAGAGTGAGTAGTGACAGAAGAAAGAAAAGTTTTAATTGATCTTAAAAATATTGTCAAATCCTATAAGAACGGTGATCAAGAATTGCAGGTGCTAAAAGGTGTTGACCTAAAGGTCTATGATGGGGAATTTTTAGCCATCATGGGCCCTTCAGGGTCTGGTAAATCAACACTGATGAATATCATCGGATTGCTTGATAGACCAACATCAGGTGACTATGCCCTAAATGGCAAGCAGGTTGAAGAATTGAAAGAAAAGGAATTGGCCAAGGTTCGAAATGAAGAAATCGGCTTTGTTTTCCAACAATTCTTCTTACTTTCTAAATTAAATGCTTTGCAAAATGTGGAATTGCCACTGATTTATTCAGGTGTGGGGGCTGGGAAACGCCGCCAATTAGCCAAGCAATTTTTGGAAAAAGTCGAACTGGGTAATCGAATGCAACATTTGCCATCGGAATTATCAGGTGGACAAAAGCAGCGTGTGGCAATTGCCAGAGCCTTGGTTAACAATCCGTCTATCATTTTGGCGGACGAACCAACAGGAGCCTTGGATACGAAAACCAGTGAGCAAATCATGCAACTGTTGACAGAGTTAAATCAAGAAGGTAAAACCATTGTCATGGTAACACATGAGCCTGAGGTCGCTGATTTTGCAACGCGTAAAATCATTATCAGAGATGGTGAGATTACCAAAGATACGACTGACAGCGTCAGAATTGATTAGGGGGAAAAGATATGGAAAATTGGAAATTCGCCCTAAGTTCAATCATGGGGCACAAAATGCGCTCGTTCTTGACCATGCTGGGAATTATTATCGGTGTGGCATCTGTTGTGGTGATCATGGCTTTGGGACAAGGCTTGACCAAGCAGATTACCGATATGTTTTCAGCTGATACGCGAGATGTTCAGATTTATTATGTGACAAAAGATTCTGATAGTGATAGCTTTTTTGATGATACGGAATCGACTTCGCAAGATAAGGGGCCTAAGATTCAAGAAGAATGGCTCCAAAAGATTGCTGCGGATGTGCCTGGTGTTCAAAATTATTATGTGACTAATTCGACCACTTCAACGGTTTCTTATGTCAATAAAAAAGCGAAAAACGTTAATATTACAGGGGTTAATCGCACCTATTTTGACGTTAAAAAGTACAAAATTGTAGCAGGACGTAGTTTCCGTGCCGATGATTATTCGCATTTTTCACGCATTATCATGCTAGACACCAAATTAGCGGTTAAATTATTTGGCAGCAACGACAATGCTTTAAACAAACAAGTATCTGTTGGTTCTAAATCCTACTTGGTTGTTGGGGTGTATAAGGACCCTAATGCAGGTTCAGCTCTTTATGGTATGGCTTCTGGTGGAAATGCCATTATGACCAATACCCAACTGGCAGCAGAATTCCATATGAATGAGATTGAAGGGGCTTTTGTCCATGTCAATGATGCCAAGGAATCTACTGAGGTAGGTAAGCAAGCTGCTAAAATGATGACCCAATTGTCAGGTGTCAAGGTGGGGCATTTCACCATCTATGACATGTCCAAACAAATTGACCAAATTAATTCGGCTTATGGCATGATGACGACGGTTATCGGTGCCATTGCAGGTATCTCCCTCTTAGTTGGTGGTATCGGTGTCATGAATATCATGCTGGTATCCGTGACAGAACGCACACGCGAAATCGGCTTGCGTAAAGCTTTGGGTGCTACACGCCGAAAAATCTTGACCCAATTCTTGATTGAATCAATGGTCTTGACATTATTGGGTGGTTTGATTGGTTTGGGATTAGCGGTTGTTTTGACCAATATTCTGGGCAATAGTATCGCTGAAATCAAGCCATACATTTCGATCAATGTGGCTATCGGTAGCTTGATTTTCTCTGCTTTGATTGGTATGGTCTTTGGTATCCTACCAGCCAATAAAGCAAGTAAATTAGACCCGATTGAAGCTCTTCGTTACGAATGATATAAGCTTAGAAAAGGGACTCCAAACACTATTGGAGCCCTTTTTCAATATTTTTAAACTCTGTCAAGTTTTTTTCTTGACACCCCTAGGTTTTATGTTATAATAAGTAAAGTGAGTTAGTGGCAAGGCTATTAACTTAGACAAAAAATATAGAAAAGAGACTTAATACTAATGGCAGTAAAAATCCGTTTAACTCGTATGGGTTCTAAGAAAAAACCTTTCTACCGTATCAACGTAGCTGATTCACGTGCTCCACGTGATGGTCGTTTCATCGAAACAGTTGGTACTTACAACCCACTTGTAGAAGAAAACCAAGTAACTTTGAAAGAAGATCGTGTTCTTGAATGGTTGTCAAAAGGTGCTCAACCTTCAGATACAGTTCGTAACATCCTTTCACGTGAAGGCGTTATGAAAAAATTCCACGAATCAAAATTTTCAAAATAATAGAGTAAGCTAAAGCCTATGGATACCATTGAAAATCTAATTATCGCTATTGTGAAACCCTTGATTTCACAACCAGATAATCTTATTATCAAAATTAAGGATACACCTGAGTTTTTAGAATACCATCTTGATTTGGATGCTCAAGACATTGGTCGTGTGATTGGTAAAAAAGGTCGTACCATTACAGCGATAAGATCGATTGTCTATTCGGTACCAACTCAAGGTAAAAAAGTAAGACTCGTTATTGATGAGAAAGAGTAGTTGTTTCTGCTCTTTTTCTAATTTTTTTTGAAAAAATATTCAAAAAGGTATTGACACCTTAGCTAAACTAGGGTAAAATAGTTTTTGTTGTTTTGGGGTATAGCCAAGCGGTAAGGCAAGGGACTTTGACTCCCTCATGCGTTGGTTCGAATCCAGCTACCCCAGTGAGTTCATTGGTGGTAACATCATTGATTTTGGTCCGTTGGTCAAGGGGTTAAGACACCGCCTTTTCACGGCGGTAACACGGGTTCGAATCCCGTACGGACTATCTTGACCAGTTGCGGTGGCAGCTGGTTTTTTATTGCCATCATAGTAAAATGATAAAGATTAAGTTAAGTGGAGTAAGCATGAATTATTTTAACGTTGGAAAGATTGTCAATACCCAAGGGTTACAAGGTGAAATGCGTGTCTTGTCAGTGACCGATTTTACAGAAGAGCGTTTTAAAAAAGGCTCAAAATTAGCAATTTTTGATGACAAGGACCAATTTCTTCTTGAGGTGGAAATTGCCAGCCATCGCAAGCAAAAGAATTTTGATATCGTGAAATTCAAAGGAATGTACCATATTAACGATATCGAAAAATACAAAGGTTGCACCTTGAAAGTTGCTGAGGAAAATTTGTCTGATTTGGATGAGGGCGAATTTTACTACCATGAAATCATCGGACTAGACGTTTATGAAAACGATGTTTTAATTGGTCAGGTGAAAGAAATCTTGCAACCTGGTGCCAATGATGTGTGGGTCGTAAAACGCCAAGGCAAACGTGACTTGTTGCTGCCTTACATTCCGCCAGTTGTGCTTAACGTTGATATAGCGGGTAATCGTGTGGATGTGGATGTCTTAGAAGGACTTGACGATGAAGATTGATATTTTAACCCTTTTCCCAGAAATGTTTGCCCCGCTGGAGCATTCGATTGTTGGGAAAGCGACGGAAAAAGGCTTGTTGGAAATCAACTACCATAATTTCCGTGAAAATGCAGAAAAAGCTCGTCATGTGGACGACGAACCTTATGGTGGTGGTCAGGGAATGCTTTTACGCGCACAGCCTATTTTTGATACTATTGATAAGATTGATGCCAAGAAGCCGCGCGTGATTCTCTTAGACCCAGCAGGTCGGACGTTTGACCAAAGCTACGCCGAAGAATTAGCTCAGGAAGATGAATTGATTTTCATTTGTGGGCACTACGAGGGCTATGACGAACGTATTAAGACCTTGGTGACAGATGAAATTTCCTTGGGGGATTTTGTCTTGACTGGTGGAGAGTTGGTAGCGATGACGATTGTGGATGCAACGGTTCGCCTAATTCCAAATGTTCTTGGAAAAGAAGCGAGTCACCAAGATGATTCGTTCTCATCTGGTTTGCTCGAGTTCCCACAATACACGCGTCCTTATGACTTCAGAGGTATGAAAGTTCCTGATGTTTTGATGAGTGGGCACCACGAAAATATTCGCAAATGGCGAATTGAACAAAGTCTTCGTAAGACTTTAGAGCGTCGACCGGATTTGTTGGAAGATTATGCTTTTACAAAAGAAGAAGAGGCTATTTTCCGCAAGATTCTCAAAGAGAGAGACGTGCAAGAATAGAATATGTGATATAATAGAGGACATGCAGGCTGTATGTCTCTTTATTTTTGGGGAGGTTTTATGCGAACGAAGGAAGTCCTTGTTCTGTCTTATCAGGAAAGTTGGAAAGATGATTTTAAGAAGATTGCCAAAGAGCTTAAAGCTGCTCTAGGTGACTTAATTCTTAAAATAGAACATGTGGGAAGTACTTCTGTTCAAGGGCTTTCGGCAAAGCCAATTATTGACATCGATTTGGTGATTGCTATAGACACAGACTTGTCTGAGGTGATTCAAGAATTAGCAGTGATTGGTTATGTTCATGAGGGAAATTTAGGGATCGAAGGTAGAGAAGCTTTTGCTTATTCAGGCAAAGAGCATCTTCAAGTTCATCATATTTATGTTTGTCCTGAAAATTCGCCTGAACTGAAGCGTCATCTTGCTTTTCGTGATTATTTACGTAGTCATCCTGAGGCTGTTTTGGCTTATGGCGAGGTAAAAGAAAAAGCAGCGAAGCTATTCCCTAAAGATATTGATAAATACATTGCCTATAAATCGTCGATTATCGAAGAAATATACAAGGAGTTGGAGAGATTAATGTCAGAAAATCGTGAAATATATGATATCACTATTGTCGGTGGGGGTCCTGTGGGACTTTTTGCAGCCTTTTACGCAGGTTTACGTGGGGTTTCTGTAAAAATCATTGAAAGTTTATCGGAGCTTGGTGGACAGCCTGCCATTCTTTATCCAGAAAAAATGATTTACGATGTGCCTGGTTTTCCTGAAATTCCAGCTGCAGATTTGGTGGAAAATCTCATCAAACAATTGCAACGTTTTGAAGATAGAACAGCCATTTGTTTGAAAGAGGAAGTGAAGGCTTTTGAAAAAGAAGGGGATATTTTCACTATCGAAACTAGCAAAGGGCAACATTTTTCACGTGCTATCGTTATCGCTTGTGGTAATGGTGCTTTTGCACCGCGCATGCTTGGGCTAGAAGGTGAAGATTTCTACGCGGACAATAATTTATTCTACAACGTGCACAAACTTGACCAATTTGCTGGCAAAGATGTGGTGATTTGTGGTGGCGGTGATTCTGCTGTGGACTGGGCTAATCATTTAGATGGTTTGGCAAATAGTGTGACTATCGTTCACCGTCGTGAGGCTTTCCGTGCCCACCAGCATAGTGTTGAATTACTGGAACAATCAAACGCCATCATTTTGACGCCTTATGTGCCACTGAATTTGGAAGGTGATGGTACTTTTGCTAATCGTTTGACTGTTCAAAAGGTAAAATCAGATGAAACCATTGATTTGCCATTAGATGCTTTGATTGTCAGCTTTGGTTTTTCAACGTCTAATAAAAACCTCAAAAATTGGAACGTGGACTATAAACGCTCTAGCATCAACGTTTCACCTTTGTTTGAAACCAGCCAGCCAGGGGTTTATGCTATTGGTGATGCGGCGAATTATGAGGGCAAAGTTTCTCTCATCGCGACAGGTTTTGGTGAAGCACCAGTAGCAATCAACCAAGCTATTCAATATATTTACCCTGACCGTGACAACCGCGTTGTTCACTCAACATCTTTAATTGATTAAAACCAATCAGACCTAGGTAAACTTGCCTAGGTCTTTTTTTGATAAAAAATGATAGAATTTGATTGAAATCGCTTGACATCTTTTTATAAAAGAGTATAATATAAAATGTAAACGATTTCATGGAGGTGATTAAGATTCTTAAGTCTAAACGAAAACAGTTGATTATGGCAAAACTTTCCAAGGATCAGTTTGTTAATATCGAAGACTTAGTGACCCTCTTAGACACCTCAGAATCCACTGTTCGTCGTGATTTAGATGAATTGGAAAGCGAGCATAAGTTGCACCGTGTTCATGGTGGGGCAGAGTTGCCTCGTTCTCTCAAAGAAGAATTTACCATTCAGCAAAAATCTATCAAAAACGTTCAATACAAGGAGTGTGTGGCTCAAAAAGCGGCTTCTTTTATTTCGGATAATGATGTGATTTTTGTGGATGCGGGGACGACAAATGAATTGTTGCTTAATTATATTACACAAACAAATGTAACCGTTGTCACAAATTCCATTCATCATGCCGCGAAGTTGGTCGATAAAGATATCAAGACGATCATTATTGGGGGTCATGTCAAACAGACGACAGACGCTAGTATTGGCACGATAGCTTACCAGCAAATCAAGCAATTGAACTTTGACAAAGCCTTTTTGGGAATCAATGGGATTGACGAGCAATTTTTGACTACTCCAGATTTGGAGGAGGCTGTGATTAAAAAAACAGTGATTGAAAATGCTCGAAAGACCTTTATTGTGACAGATTCTTCCAAAATCGGTCATGTGTCTTTTGCAAAAGTAGCTGCTATCGACAATCTTGGAATTATCACCAATCAATCCAACAGTACACTTATGAAAAAAATAAAAGAGAAGGCGAAGGTAATTGAAGTATGATTTATACTGTAACACTTAATCCATCCATTGATTTTATTGTCCGTTTGGATACTTTAACCATTGGAGAAGTGAATCGTATGACAAGCGATGACAAGTTTGTTGGCGGTAAAGGGATTAACGTTAGCCGTGTCTTGAAACATCTGGGAATTGACAATACTGCCACAGGTTTTATCGGTGGTTTCACAGGACGTTTTATCACAGATGGCTTAGCTGCTGAAGGCATTGCGACACAATTTGTTGAGGTTGCTGACGATACTCGTATCAATGTCAAAGTCAAGGCTGGCGAAGAAACGGAAATCAACGGTGCCGGCCCACGTATCTCAGATGAGAAATTAGCTGAATTGGAAAGCATTTTGGCAGGTTTAACAAGTGATGATACGGTGGTCTTTGCGGGTTCTGCCCCAAGCAGCCTAGGTAACCAAGTGTACAATACCTTGATTCCAATTGCTAAACAAGTAGGGGCTGAAGTGGTGTGTGACTTTGAAGGGCAAACCTTGCTAGATGCCTTAAATTACCAACCGCTCTTGGTTAAACCTAATAATCATGAATTAGCTGCGATTTTTGATGTCACCTTAAATGGTCTTGCCGATATTGAAAAATACGCTCGTGAATTGTTGGCAAAAGGGGCTAAAAACGTGATTATTTCAATGGCAGGAGATGGAGCTTTGTTGGTCACACCAGAAGCTGCCTACTTTGCCAAACCAATTAAAGGAACAGTTAAAAATTCTGTTGGTGCGGGTGACTCAATGGTTGCAGGATTTACAGGCGAATATGTCAAATCAGGTGACCCAATTGAAGCCCTTAAATGGGGTGTCGCTTGCGGGACAGCAACTACATTTTCAGATGACTTGGCGACAGCCGAATTCATAAAAGAAACTTATCAAAAGGTAGAGGTGGAGAAACTATGAAAATTCAGGACTTGCTCAGAAAAGATGTCATGATCATGGATTTAAAAGCAACCACGAAAGAGGCTGCGATTGATGAAATGATTACCAACCTTGTCAAACACGGTGTTGTAACAGACTTTGATGTGTTTAAACAAGGTATTATGAACCGTGAGGCGCAAACATCAACTGGTTTAGGAGATGGGATTGCCATGCCTCACAGTAAAAATGAAGCGGTTAAAGAAACAACAGTGCTTTTTGCCAAATCAAGCAAAGGTGTGGACTATGAATCATTGGACGGTCAACCAACAGACTTGTTCTTCATGATTGCTGCTCCAGAAGGGGCTAATGACACCCACTTAGCAGCGCTTGCGGAATTGTCAAAATACCTTTTGAAAGATGGATTTGCTGATACCTTACGAAAAGCGACAACGCCTGATGATGTGATTGCTGCCTTTGATGCGGTTGAAAAAGAAAACGAAGCTAAAGCAGCAGATAAAAGCACGCCAGTTAGCAGCGAACGCCCACTGATTGTTGCTGTTACAGCTTGTACAACAGGAATTGCCCACACTTATATGGCAGAAGAAGCCTTGATTAAAAAAGGTGATGAAATGGGTGTAACCGTTCGTGTTGAAACCAACGGTGCCTCAGGTGTTGGTAACCGTTTGACTGGTGATGAAATTGCACGAGCAAAAGGGGTTATCATTGCAGCGGACAAAGCAGTTGAAATGGGTCGTTTCAATGGCAAGCCATTGATTTCACGTCCAGTAGCTGACGGTATTAAAAAATCAGAAGAACTTATTAATGAAATCCTTGACGGCAAAGCAAGCATTTACAACGGTGCTGGTGGTACTGCTGCAGAAGCCGAAGAAGAAAACCTCAGCTTGGGAGCAGCCTTCTACAAACACTTGATGAGTGGTGTATCTCAAATGCTACCATTCGTTATTGGGGGCGGGATTCTCATTGCCATTTCATTCTTGATTGACCAATTTATGGGGGTGCCTAAAGACCAATTAAGTCACCTTGGTAACTACCATGAAATCGCTGCTGTATTTAACCAACTCGGAAATGCAGCCTTTGGCTTCATGATTTCTGTCTTTGCAGCTTACATTGCCTACTCTATCGCTGAAAAACCTGGTTTGGTAGCTGGTTTCACAGCTGGTGCGATGGCAACATCAGGGATTGCTTTTGGTCGTATCTCTTATTACAGTGTCGCTAGTGCAGCAGAATTGTCTAGCAACCAAGTCGCTTCAGGTTTCCTTGGTGCCCTTGTTGGTGGTTTCTTAGCAGGTGGTGTTATTTTAGCCCTTAAGAAGGCGCTAGCATTCTTACCGAAATCACTTGAAGGAATCAAATCTATCCTTCTTTATCCACTTCTTGGTGTGCTTATCACAGGATGCTTGATGCTCTTTGTCAACATCCCAATGGCCGCAATCAACACTGCTCTTTATGGTTTCCTTGATAGCCTATCTGGTAGCTCTGCTATTATCCTTGGACTTATCCTTGGTGGTATGATGGCCATTGATATGGGTGGACCTTTCAACAAAGCTGCTTATGTCTTTGGGACAAGTAGTTTAACAGCCGCAGCCCTTGCTAATGGTGGTTCAGTCGTTATGGCAGCCGTTATGGCAGGTGGTATGGTACCTCCTCTTGCAGTCTTTGTCGCTACACGTTTGTTCCAAAACAAATTTACAGAAGAAGAACGTGACGCAGGTCTAACAAACATTGTTATGGGCTTGTCATTCATCACAGAAGGAGCTATTCCATTTGGTGCAGCTGACCCAGCTCGTGCCATCCCAAGTTTTATGGTTGGTTCAGCAGTAACGGGTGCCCTTGTCGGAGCATTTGACATCAAATTGATGGCACCACACGGCGGAATCTTCGTCTTTGCCTTGACAAGCAACTGGGTTCTATACCTTGTCGCAATCATTATCGGTGCTATTATTTCAGGATTTCTCTTCGGTGCCCTTAGAAAAGCAAAATAAGTCTTTTATGAATCTAACACAGAACTCCTACGGGAGTTCTTTTTGCATCTCGAGATATAGTTTAAAACTATACTAAAGCATAAAAAGATAGAATGGATTAAAGTATTGAAAAAACTGTATTATCCGTTAGAATCTTAACTATCAAAAAAATAGAATGTATAGTTTAAAACTAATACGAAACCAGGAGGTTCTTATGGTAAAGATTTCAAATTTGGGGTATGCACGTCTAGGGGAAAATCGTGAGTGGAAAAAATTGATTGAGTCTTATTGGGCAGGTAAGGTTCGCAAGAAGAGTTGCAGGCACAAGCCAAGGAATTGCGTTTGGCGTTTTTGAAAAAACAGGCTGATGCTGGTCTTGATTTGATTCCAGTGGGAGATTTCTCACTGTATGACCATATCTTGGATTTGTCAGTGCAATTTGGCGTGATTCCAAAGCGTTTCTCTGATGAGGACATCGATTTAGATTTGTATTTTGCGATTGTGCGTGGCAATCAAGACAATGTGGCTTCTTCAATGAAAAAATGGTTTAACACCAATTACCATTACATTGTGCTAGAGTGGTCTGGTGTTCAGCCGCATTTGACAAATACCCGTTTGTTGGACTTGTACTTGGAGGCCAGAGAAGTTATCGGCGACAAGGCAAAACCAGTCATCACAGGGCCAATTACCTATGTGGCCTTGTTATCAGAAGTCAGCGATTTTACCGCTGCTGTGAAAAAATTGTTGCCTTTATACAAACGAGTCTTTACAGAATTGGTGGAAGCAGGAGCGACTTACATCCAAGTGGATGAGCCCATTTTTGTGACTGATGAAGGCGATGACCTCCTAGAAGCAGCTAAATCGGTTTATGCTTATTTTGCCAAGGAAGTGCCTGAGGCTAAACTCATTTTCCAAACTTATTTTGAAGCCTTGATTGATGCTAAGGAGTTATCACACTTGCCAGTAGCTGCATTTGGCCTTGATTTTGTGCATGGTTTGGAGGAAAATCTAGAAGCTGTTGACGCTGGTTATTTTGCTGATAAGGAAGTTTTTGCTGGTGTGGTTGACGGTCGTAACGTCTGGGCGAGTGATTTTGTCAAAACATCAGAATTGCTAGCAAACCTTCAAGCTAAGGTTGGAAACTTTGTGATTCAGCCATCTTGTTCATTGCTTCATGTACCTGTAACCACTAAAAACGAAACAGAGTTAGAACCTGTTCTTAAAAATGGTTTGGCGTTTGCGGATGAAAAATTACAGGAAATTCAGTTATTGAGCCAACATGTGGAGGGTAAACCATTTGAGGCTTATGCCAAGCACGTTGCGGATTTTAATGCCTTGCAAGCTGCAGATTTCCGTAATGTGACCTTGGAAAACTTGGATGATGTGGTGACTGAGCGCGTGGATTACAAGGTTCGTCGTCAGGTGCAGCAAGATAAACTAGATTTGCCGATTTTGCCAACCACAACCATTGGTTCTTTCCCACAATCGCCTGAAGTTCGCCGTACGCGTTTGACTTGGAAACGTGGGGATATTTCAGATGCGGAATACGAAAACTTCATTCAATCTGAAATTGCGCGTTGGATTAAGATTCAAGAGGATTTGGATATTGATGTCTTGGTGCACGGTGAATTTGAGCGCGTGGACATGGTGGAATTCTTCGGCCAAAAATTAGCTGGTTTCACAACAACTGCGTATGGTTGGGTGCAATCTTATGGTTCACGTGCGGTTAAGCCACCAATTATCTATGGTGATGTTAAACACATTCAGCCATTGACGGTCAAGGAAACGGTTTATGCGCAAAGCCTGACAGATCGTCCAGTGAAAGGGATGCTAACTGGCCCAATCACTATTACCAACTGGTCATTTGAACGTTCAGATATTTCGCGTGCGGATTTGTTTAATCAAATTGGTTTGGCTATTAAAGATGAAATTAAGCTGCTTGAGGATGTTGGCATTGCTATTATTCAGGTGGATGAGGCTGCGCTTCGTGAAGGTTTGCCACTTCGTAAGAGCAAGCAACAAGCTTATTTGGACGATGCTGTTCACGCCTTCCACATCGCTACGTCATCAGTGAAAGATGAAACGCAGATTCACACGCATATGTGCTATTCAAAATTTAGTGAAATCATTGATTCTATTCGCGCTTTGGACGCTGATGTGATTTCTATTGAAACGAGTCGTAGCCACGGTGATGTGATTGAATCATTTGAAACAGCGGTCTATCCGCTTGGTATTGGTCTTGGGGTGTACGATATTCATTCGCCACGCGTTCCAACCAAAGAAGAAGTGATTGCCAATATTGAACGCCCATTGCGTCAATTGTCACTTGAACAATTCTGGGTTAACCCTGATTGTGGTTTGAAAACGCACCGTGAACCTGAAACCATTTCCGCTCTTGAGATTTTGGTAGCAGCAACTAAAGAGGTTCGAGCAAAATACGGCAAATAAGAAGGGGGAGGCTATGTCACGATTATTAGAATGTTTAAAAACCGATATTCTAGTAGCGGATGGCGCTATGGGGACACTGCTTTATGCCAATGGTCTTGACAATTGCTACGAAGCCTATAATCTGACACACCCAGACAATATTTCTGCGATTCACCAAGCTTATTTGGAGGCGGGAGCAGATGTGATTCAAACCAATACTTATGCGGCGAAACGCCACCGTCTAAAAGGTTATGGCTATGATGAACAGGTTAAAGCCATCAACCAAGCTGGTGTTGAATTGGCACGAAAAGCAGCGGGCGAGGACGCTTTTGTCCTCGGAACCGTTGGTGCTCTCCGTGCTCTGAAACAATGTGATTTAACGCTTGATGAAATCATTGAAGAAACCCTCGAACAAGTGGGTTACTTGTTAGAAACCAAGCAAATTGATGGTTTATTGTTTGAAACGTATTACGATGAAGAAGAAATCATCGAAGTGCTGAAAGCCGTTCGACCGCTAACAGACCTCCCGATTATCACCAATATCGCTCTTCATGAGGCGGGGATTACGGAAAATGGTCGCCCCTTGGTGGAATTATTGGGGACTTTGGTCATGCTGGGAGCGGATATTGTTGGCTTAAATTGCCACCTTGGTCCCTACCACATGATTAAATCCCTCAAGCAAGTGCCCTTATTTGCCCAGTCCTATTTGTCGGTTTATCCCAATGCCAGCCTGCTATCTTTTGAGGATGATAATGGCAGCGGTCATTATGGTTTTAGTCAGAATGCGGATTATTTTGGTAAAAGTGCAGAGCTTCTTGTGGCAGAAGGGGCACGCCTGATTGGAGGGTGTTGTGGGACAACACCAGACCATATCAGAGCTGTCAAGTGTGCCATTAAAGGTCTAAAACCTGTCGAGAAGAAATTTGTCACGCCTATGGTGGAAGAGGCAGAGCTTATCAAAAGGGTCAAATCATCAGAAACCTTGGTAGATAGGGTCAAACGAGAAGTGACTATTATTGCTGAACTTGACCCTCCCAAAACGCTTGACATCAGCAAGTTCACAGCAGGGGTCAAGGCTTTGGATGCGGCAGGTATTTCGGCCATTACCTTGGCGGATAACTCCCTAGCCAAAACCCGCATTTGCAATGTCAGCTTAGCTTCATTGTTGAAAAATGAAATTGCTACACCTTTTCTGTTGCACCTATCCTGTCGTGACCACAATATGATTGGCTTGCAGTTGCGTTTGTTGGGAATGAATGTGCTAGGATTTGATAATGTGTTAGCCATTACAGGGGACCCGTCTAAAATTGGCGATTTTCCTGGAGCGACTAGCGTTTATGATGCCACCAGTTTTAAATTACTAGAGCTAATTCAGCAATTGAACCATGGGCAAGGTTACAGTGGTGCTAGTGTTAAGAAAGCAACCAATTTCACAGCAGCAGCGGCGTTCAATCCCAATGTCAAAAATTTGTCGCGTTGCGGACGCTTGATTGAGCGAAAAATCGCGTCTGGTGCTGATTATTTCATCACACAACCCATTTTCAATGCCGATATTTTTGAAGAATTGGCTGATTTGACAAAAGACTATGAAACGCCTTTCTTTGTCGGTATCATGCCCATTACCAGCTACAATAATGCGATTTTCTTGCACAATGAGGTTCCAGGTCTTCAATTGTCAGAAGCATTTTTAGCTAAATTAGAAGCGGTGAAAGGCGACAAGGAAACGTGTCAACAACTTGCTTTGGAAGAGAGCAAATGCTTGATTGACCGAGCCTTAGAATACTTTAATGGCATTTACTTGATTACGCCATTTATGCGTTATGATTTGACGGTAGAGTTGGTTGATTACATTCATCAAAAAGTGAAGCAAAAGCAGTTAGTCATATCGTAAAAAGAAAGTCAAAAGGCTTTCTTTTTTTGTCTTTTTTAAAGGAGTTTTGATATACTGGTATCTAGTTTTGAGAAAGGAGGAGAGTCATGGCAAAAAAAGCGAGAAAATACCCAAGCCAAAAGCGCAGAAAAAAACGACGTCGCAAACGTCGCTCATCAAAAATGCCAAAGGGTTTGCTAAAAACGGCCATTGCTTTGGCAGCTCTATTTAGTGTGGTCTTTTTTGGACAGCGGTATTATCAAGAACTGCATAGCATAGCCATTGCGGATACGGCGAACTTAGAAACACCCAGCCAAGACACCCAGACTTTCATTCAAACCATTGGTGAAGATGCTCGCTACATTGCGGCTCAAAATGATTTGTATGCTTCTGTGATGATTGCCCAGACCATTTTAGAGTCTAATAGTGGGCAATCCGCCCTCAGTCAAGCCCCAAATTACAACTTTTTTGGTATCAAGGGCGATTACAATGGCAAGTCCGTTACCATGCAAACTTGGGAAGATGACGGCAATGGCAATGCCTACACCATTGATGCCGACTTTCGCTCTTATGATAATCCCATGGAATCTTTGGAAGATTATGCCCAATTTCTTCAAAAAAATATCTATGCAGGCGTCCAAAAATCCAATACCAATTCTTACCAAGATGCCACGGCAGCTTTAACAGGTGTCTATGCTACCGACACTTCCTATGGGGCCAAGCTCAATCAAATCATCGAAGAATACCACCTCACTGACTACGATACCAATTAGCTTATAACCAAAAAAAGATTGACAAGACGCTAAAAACTTGAGATACTCAAAGAAATCATCGCTCTTGTCAATTTTTTTGAAAAATAAAAATGCCAAGTCTGTGATGAAATGGCAATGAAAGGAATTCAATATTAGCTGTCGTTTGTTGGTGCTAACGCAGGCAACAAAAAGAAGCGAAAAAGCTAGAACGATTAAATCTTAAGTTAGGAATAATCTTATTAGTGTTGGATATCCTATACAAGATAATCGAGTTGCTTAAACGCTTCTAGAAACATGACGGGTGAGGTGAGAAACCTCACTCACTTGTCTTGTTATTTTAAGCTAAAAATGGTAATAATGCAAATGAAATTGAACAACTTAATCAAAGGTTTATTGATTGTAGATATTGTTTTGACAGTGATTCTTATAGTGGCACAACTATTTTAAGAAAAATGAGTTAATAAACACTTAGAAAAAAGGAAACAAAAAAGTAGATTTAGCAATTTTACTGATAAAACTCGAGATTCTAAAAGAGATCATCAGTCTTGTCAAAATCTTCTTAAACAAATAATTTAACGCTAACCGTGGGGAAAGTGCTCCACGACTTGGCTTTGGTTCTAGTATATCAAGTTAGGGATAAAAAAACAATGAAAAGATTTAAAACACTAGTCGTTATTTTGTTAGTCTTGCATGCTATGTTATCAGTTTTGCAAGGTTTTGACGTGTTAAGCACGATTGATTTAATCATCACAATCTTATTGGCCTACTTTGTTATGTCTTATGATTAGAACGCAGAGATGACATGACTAAGCGGTCAACGGCTCGTAGTTTTATTCGTAGTAATGTCACAAAAGAAGATTTGCTTGAATTGCAAGAACTTATCCAAGAAAATCTAAAAAGTTTTAACAGTTTTCCCTTGATTGCGAGGGTATTTTTTATGTGCGAAAAGTCATGTTATAATAAGTGATATGGACTTACGTTTGAAGCATGTAATGGAAAGGGATGGTGTTAGGATGAAGATTAGAAAAGCGACTGAAAATGATATCGATGCTGTGGAAAAGTTATACGATGCCATTCACACGGCTGAAGAAGAAAATAAACAAGACATTGGCTGGGTCAGAGGGATTTATCCTGTTCGTGCTACGGCAGAAGCAGCATTAAAACGAGAGGATTTATTTGTGCTTGAAGAAAATGGCACACTATATGGAACGGCCATCATAAACAAGCTACAAGTGGACATTTATAATCAAGGAAACTGGAAGCATAGGGTTTCTGATGAGCAAGTCTGTGTCCTGCACACCCTAGTTATTTCACCTGCAAGTGCAGGGAAGGGCTATGGCAAAGCCTTTCTTGAGTTTTATGAAAACTATGCGTTGGAGCAAGGTTGCATTGAACTTAGACTCGACACGAATGCCAAAAATGAAGTCGCTCAGGCCATGTATAAAAAGCATGGCTACACAGAAATCGGAATTGTTTCAACGGATTTCAATGGTATTTCGGAAGTTCAGTTAGTGTTGCTAGAAAAATATTTGGGAAACTCATAAGAGTAGAGGAATTTTTGTTTCACCTACCACCCTTTTCTTTTTTGTGTTAGAATAGGTAACAAAGAGGAAAAAGACAATGAAATTATTAAAAGACCGTTTTGATACCTTAAGCGATGCTATTATCGCGATTGTGATGACTATTTTAGTATTGGAAATTTCCATTCCATCCAGCATGAAGGGCTTGCCGCATTTGTTTGAGCAAGTTGCCTTGTTTTTGCTGAGTTTTATTATCATCATTAATTTTTGGTACCGCCGTTTTCAAGCCATGCGAGCAACGGACAAGACGACTTTTCGGACATTTTTGATGGACGTTATTGCCCATGCTATTTTGGCCCTTTTCCCATTAGCCACTAAAATGTTGGTTGAATTTGACGTCCGATGGGTTGGTATTCTCTTTTTTGGGGGCATTAATCTGCTGACTGGCGTTTTGGTCAATTGCATGACCTACGAATTAGCCATGAAGGCCGTGAAAAATTCACCTGATAAGGATGAAGAGGCCATTCAAATGTTCAACGATTGGCTTAATCGTAGAGCAATTGGTAGCCTAGTGGCAGATATTGTTCTGCTGGCTATTTCCCTTTGTTTCAACACAATCGGGGTTTATATTTACATTCTCATGCCACTTTTGAAATTTATCAGTAATTTCAGGCATGGGCGTGCCATGGAAACAGCTTACCAAGAAGGGCAAAGTTTCCAAGAAATCTTGAAACAACGGATGTCAGCTGACAAGAACCATTCGGCAAGCAGTAGCAATTAAAAGAGAGCAAGGCACGGACAAGAAGGTTCGTGATTTCCTCTCTTTTAAAACTGCTCAAGATATGCTATAATTAAAAGGATATACAATGAGGAGACTATCATGGAATTAGTACGGGAAAAAGAATTCGTTAACCAATATCATTATGATGCTAGAAATTTAAAATGGGAAGAAAAAAATGGTACCCCAAAGACAAACTTTGAGGTTACTTTTCAATTAGTTAATAAAGATATCGAAAATAACCA
This sequence comes from Streptococcus alactolyticus, assembly GCF_012277075.1. Taxonomy (GTDB): domain Bacteria; phylum Bacillota; class Bacilli; order Lactobacillales; family Streptococcaceae; genus Streptococcus; species Streptococcus alactolyticus. Next base: position 71,453 of record NZ_JAAXMT010000005.1, read on the forward strand.
GACATCTATTGTGGCTGTCTTGCAATTTATGGTTGTGAAGGAAGAATTTGTCATTAGTGGCGTAGTTTCACAAATGATTCACATCAAAAACCGTATTGTGAACGAGCCAAGTGAATTTGAAAGAGGAGAAGTTGAAACGTTAGCAGCGCCATTATTAAACATGGTTCAACGCTTAACCTACGAAGTCACTGAGATTGCTTTAGACCGTCCTGGAGTGAAATTGGAGTTTAGAAATTAATGAAATTAGCAGTTATTACTGATACAACCGCTGTCTTGTCGGATGATATCAAGCAAAAAGAAAATCTTTTTATCTTAGATATTCCTATTACGTTTGAAGGGGAAACCTATGTGGAAGGGAAAAACTTGAGCTTAGATGAGTTTTACCATCGCATGGCCCATTCTCCAACGCTGCCACACACAAGTCAGCCAAGTTTAGCCAAATTGGATGAGATTTTAACGCAGCTGGTTTCAGACGGTTATACACACGTGATTGGCTTGTTCTTATCTTCTGGTATTTCAGGCTTTTGGCAAAACATTCAATTTTTTATTGAAGACCACCCAGAACTGACGATTGCCTTTCCAGACAGTAAGATTACGTCAGCACCGCTTGGCTGCATGGTGAAGAACCTTTTAAAATGGGGAGAGGAAGAACTTGCTTTTGAGGCTATTTTAGAGAAATTGCAGCAACAAATTGATGGAACAGGTGCTTTTATCATGGTTGATGATTTGAATCACTTGGTAAAGGGCGGACGTTTGTCAAATGGTTCGGCTTTGATTGGTAATTTGTTGAGCATTAAGCCAATTCTCTACTTTAACGACGGCATTATCGAAGTGTTTGAAAAGGTGAGAACAGAGAAAAAAGCCATCAAGCGTCTTGTAGAAGTCTTGACAGAAAAGACAGCAAATGGTCAGTATGAAGTCTTTATTATCCATACGCGTGCTGAAGAAAAAGCGCAACATTTCTACCAAACCTTGTGTGACAATCATTTCGGCCACCAACTTGAAATTGTTGGTTTTGATGCTGTTATTGCGACTCACTTAGGTGAAGGTGCTGTTGCCTTTGGTTTCACGCCAATTGTTTAAAACGTTTTAATGTTAGGGGAGGACTATTTTGGGGATTAAAGTTATTGTTGCAGGTTTCAGAGGGAGAATGGGTTCTGCGGCTGTGAATATGGTCAAAGAAGATGAAGACCTTATCTTGTCAGCCTTGTTAGACCCATTTGCGAAGGACACTGAGGTAGATGGGGTGCCTGTTTTTACAGATAAATCACAGCTTATTGGCTTTGATGCGGATGTTTGGATTGACTTTACCACACCAGCCGTGGCTTATGACAATACCCGCTTTGCTTTAGAACATGGGTTTGCTCCTGTGGTTGGGACAACTGGATTTACAGAAGATGAAATTGTAGAATTGATTGCCCTGTCTGAAGACAAAAAAATCGGTGGTTTGATTGCGCCTAATTTTGCCATTGGAGCTATTTTGCTGATGGAATTCGCGGCTAAAGCAGCCAAATACTTCCCTGACCTTGAAATTATTGAGTTGCACCATGACAATAAAAAGGATGCACCGTCTGGAACAGCCATTAAAACGGCAGAATTGATTCGTGAAGTTCGCCAGCCTAAGCAACAAGGGGCAGCTGATGAGATGGAAAGCCTTAAGGGTGCGCGTGGTGCTGAATTTGATGGCTTCCGCATTCACAGTGTGCGTCTACCTGGTTTGGTGGCGCATCAAGAAGTGATTTTTGGGGCTCAGGGCGAAGGATTGACCTTGCGTCATGATTCGTATGACCGCAAATCCTTCATGAGTGGTGTTAATATTGGAGTAAGAGCAGTTGTAAAACGAGATAAACTCGTTTATGGTTTGGAAAAATTATTATGAAATTAAATAATTTGCCTTCTGAATTTCAGGAGGCTTTACCTGTCTTAAAGAAAATTCGTGAAGCTGGTTATGAGGCCTATTTTGTTGGAGGAAGTGTGCGTGATGCCCTCCTCAATCGTCCTATTCATGACGTGGATATTGCTACTAGTGCTTATCCTGAGGAAACCAAGACCATCTTTGCTAGGACGATTGATATCGGGATTGAGCATGGGACGGTCTTGGTATTAGAAGATAGTGGTGAATATGAAATCACCACCTTCCGAACAGAAGATGTCTATGTGGATTACCGCAGACCGAGCAGCGTTTCCTTTGTGCGTTCCTTGGAAGAAGATTTGAAACGCCGTGATTTTACAGTAAATGCCTTTGCCTTGAACGACGAAGGAAATGTGATTGATAAATTTGATGGTCTGGCTGACTTGAAAGCCAAGCTTTTGCGAGCAGTAGGAAACCCTGCTGAACGTTTTAACGAAGATGCTTTGCGCATCATGCGTGGTTTTCGTTTTGCAGCCAGCCTTGATTTTAACATTGAAGCAAATACCTTTGCTGCTATGGCCTCTCATGCACCTTTGCTTGAAAAAATTTCAGTAGAGCGCTCTTTTATTGAATTTGATAAGCTTTTGTTGGCACCGTTTTGGCGAAAAGGGATTACAGCTATGTTGGCCAGTCAGGCCCAAAAATACTTGCCACATTTGGAAGAAGCACATGAAAATCTACAAGGCTTGTTGGATCATTTGGCTGAGGACTATCATTTCAAAAGCTCTGAGCAAGCTTGGGCAGCTCTGCTATTGTCCCTAGACATTACCGATAGTCGTGCTTTCTTGAGATCTTGGAAAACGTCAACGCAGTTTCAGAAAGATGTTGAAACCATTGTGACTATTTACCGTGCGCGTTTGCAATCTTCTTTGGATAAAAAACAGGTTTATCGTTATGGAAAAGATTTGATTGAGCAGGCTGAGGATTTACGAATTGGGTTTGGCTTGCCAGTTGATATTGAGCGCATCGAGCGTTTGGACGAGGCATTGACTATTCATGACAAACATGAAATTGTGGTTAATGGTAGCATTTTAATCAAAGAAATGGCTTATAAACCAGGACCAGACCTAGGACGTACCTTGAAACAGGTTGAGGACGCGATTGTACTAGGCGAGTTGGCCAACGATAAAGCAGCGATTCTGGAATGGATTAGAGAGGCGAGTAAATGAGTGACTTTATTGTAGAACATTTAACAAAATCAGTCGGTGACAAGACGGTTTTTCGTGATATTTCCTTTATCATGCACGATTATGACCGTATTGGGATTATTGGGGTCAATGGAACAGGTAAAACGACGCTGCTGGATGTGATTTCAGGTCGACTTGGTTTTGATGGAGATGTTTCTCCATTTTCAGCTAAAAATGGTTATAAAATCGCTTATTTGACCCAAGAACCTGATTTTGATGATAACAAAACGATTTTGGACACGGTGTTATCATCTGATTTGCGGGAAATGGCTTTGATTAAAACCTATGAGCAATTGATGGCAGACTATAACGAATCCAACCAAGCTCAGCTAGAAAAAGTCATGGCAGAAATGGATTCTCTTGATGCTTGGACCATTGAAAGCGAAGTCAAAACGGTCTTGACCAAGTTAGGCTTGCATGATTTGTCGCAAAAAGTCGGTGATTTGTCTGGTGGGCTCCGTCGCCGTGTGCAAATGGCTCAGGTCCTCTTGAATGATGCGGACTTATTGTTATTGGACGAACCAACCAACCACTTGGATATTGATACCATTGCTTGGTTGACGCAATTTCTGAAGAACAGCAAGAAAACCGTGCTCTTTATCACCCACGACCGCTATTTCTTGGATAATGTGGCAACGCGTATTTTTGAGTTGGCTGATAGTCAATTGACGGAATATCAGGGAAATTACCAAGATTATGTGCGCTTGCGTGCGGAGCAAGATGAGCGTGATGCAGCAACCTTGCATAAGAAAAAACAACTTTACAAGCAAGAATTAGCCTGGATGCGGACTCAGCCGCAAGCACGTGCAACCAAGCAACAAGCCCGTATCAATCGTTTTAATGACTTAAAAGCTGATTTATCAGGTACTAAGCAGTCCAGCGAAATGGAAATTCATTTTGAAACCAGCCGTATTGGTAAAAAGGTTATCGAATTTAAGGATGTTTCATTTGCTTACCCCAATAAACCAATTTTGCAGGACTTTAATTTGTTGGTGCAAAACAAGGACCGTATTGGGATTGTGGGTGACAATGGTGTTGGAAAGTCAACCTTACTCAACCTTATCAATGGTGATTTGCAGCCAACTAGCGGTCAACTGGACATTGGGGAAACCGTCCGCATTGGTTATTTCTCGCAATTGATAAAAGACATAGATGAGAATAAACGCGTGATTAATTACCTGCAAGAAGTAGCAGATGAGGTGAAAACGAGCGTTGGGACAACGAGCATCACGGAATTGCTGGAGCAATTTTTATTCCCTCGCTCAACACACGGAACCTTGATTTCAAAATTATCAGGTGGTGAAAAGAAGCGCCTGTATCTGCTTAAGATTTTGATTGAAAAGCCTAATGTCTTGTTACTTGACGAACCGACTAATGATCTTGATATTGCAACTTTGACTATTCTTGAAAATTTCTTGCAAACATTTTCGGGACCTGTTATCACAGTGAGCCACGATCGCTACTTCCTTGACAAAGTAGCCAATAAAATTCTCGCTTTTGAAAATGGTCAAGTGCGTGCCTTTTTCGGTAATTACACCGATTATTTGGACGAAGAGGCTTTTGAAGAAAATGTAGCGACTGAGCAAGCTAAGAAGGCAGCTGCACCCAAAGCAGAAAAAGAAAAAACGAAGAAAAAACGCATGTCTTACTTTGAAAAACAAGAATGGGAAACCATCGAAGATGAGATTGCCAAATTAGAAGAAGACATCGAAACCATCGAAACTCAAATGCAAGAAAATGCCAGCGATTATGGCAAATTAGCAGAACTGCAACGCTCGCTAGATGCTGCCAATGAAACCTTGCTGGAAAAATACGAACGTTATGAGTATTTAAGTGACTTAGCCGAGTAAACGTTCATACGTTTGCTTGCTAGAGTGCTGTTGAAGGAAAAATAAAAGAGGAAGGATAAGAGCTATGAAACTCATTTGGACTTATTTGAAAAAATATCCCAAATGGCTTGTTTTGGACGTCTTTGGTGCCTTGGCATTTGTCTTGGTTAACCTTGGTTTGCCAACAGCCTTGGCGCGTATGATTGACCAAGGGATAACGGCAAATGACCGACAGCAAGTTTACTTTTGGGCAATGATTATGTTTGCGATTGTTGTTATTGGGGTGATTGGTAGAATTACCTTAGCTTATGCGGCTGGGAAAATCACGACAAACATGATTAAAGATATGCGTAATGATATGTATGACAAATTGCAAGAATATTCGCATTATGAGTACGAGCAAATTGGGGTGTCTTCGCTGGTGACTCGGATTACCAGTGACGCCTTTATTTTGATGCAGTTTGCTGAACAATCGTTGCGTATCGGGGTGGTGACACCTTTGATGATGATTTTCAGTGTGGCCATGATTTTAATCACCAGCCCATCTTTGGCTTGGATTGTCGCTGTTGCTATTCCCCTTTTGATTTTGGTTGTCTATTACGTTGCTCTTAAAACACGACCATTATCTGAAAAACAACAAGCAACGCTAGATAAAATCAACCAGTATGTTCGTGAAAACCTCACAGGCTTGCGTGTTATCCGCGCCTTTGCTCGTGAAGAATTCCAAGAAGAACGTTTTGACCAAAAAAACGAAGAATACAAGGATATTTCAAGTCGCTTGTTCAAGCTCACAGGTTTGACAGAACCTTTATTTGTGCAAATTATTGTTGCTATGATTGTGGCTATTGTGTGGTTTGCCCTTAATCCGCTTGGTAAAGGAAATCTACAAATTGGTGATTTGGTTGCCTTTATCGAGTACAGTTTCCATGCCTTGTTCTCTTTCTTGATGTTTGCTAATCTTTTTACCATGTATCCCAAAGTCGTGGTTTCTAGCGAACGGATCACAGAAGTGATGGATATGCCTATTTCGATCAATCCAAATGAAAATGGCGTGACAACAACTGATAAGAGAGGTTATTTAGAATTTGACAAGGTCACTTTTGCTTATCCTGGAGAAACCGAAAGCCCAGTACTAAAAGACATTTCCTTTAAAGCCAAGCCAGGTGAAACGGTTGCCTTTATTGGTTCGACAGGTTCTGGAAAATCATCCTTGGTTAATTTGATTCCACGTTTTTATGACGTGACTTTGGGCCGTATTTTGGTGGATGGCGTGGACGTTCGCGATTACCAGCTCAAGGCCTTGCGTCAAAAAATCGGCTTCATTCCACAAAAAGCGCTGCTCTTTACAGGAACGATCGAGGAAAATCTTAAATATGGGAAAGTGGATGCCAGCACTTTTGAATTGCAAGAAGCGGCGGAAGTGGCTCAGGCGAAAGACTTCATCGAAAGCAAGGACGAGCGTTACCAAACCCACCTTGCAGAAGGCGGAAGCAACTTGTCAGGTGGTCAAAAACAACGTTTGTCTATTGCGCGTGCGGTGGTCAAAAAACCAGATATTTACATCTTTGACGACTCTTTCTCTGCTTTGGACTATAAAACCGATGCGCAATTACGTGCACGCTTGAAAGAAGTCACGCAAGATGCGACAGTTTTGATTGTGGCACAACGTATCGGAACCATCATGGACGCAGACCACATCATTGTCTTGGATAATGGTGAAATTGTTGGACGTGGTACACACGATGAATTGATGAAAACCAATGACATTTATCGTGAAATTACCAATTCCCAACTGAAAAATATGGATGAAATGGGAGGAGAATAAGGATGAAACAACGTAATGCTTTTCTACGCTTGTGGGATTACCTTAGGCATTATAAAGGAGCGCTCTTTTTTGCCATCTTCCTAAAAGTGCTCAGTAGTGTGATGAGCGTGCTAGAACCTTTTGTTCTCGGTTTGGCTATCACCGAATTGACAGCTAACCTCATCGATATGGCAAAAGGGATTCCAGGTGCGCACATCGATACCACCTACATTGGCGTGATTTTGGTGCTCTACTTCCTGCGCGGCTTGCTTTACGAATTGGGCAGTTATGGGTCAAGCTACTTTATGACCAATGCGGTGCAAAATAGTATCCGTGATTTGCGTCATGATTTGAGTGAAAAAATTAATAAAGTCCCCGTTTCTTACTTTGATAATCAACAATTTGGGAATGTCTTGGGGCGTTTCACATCGGATATCGAAACCGTTTCAAATGCCCTTCAACAAAGTTTCTTGCAGATTATCAATGCCTTTTTAACCATTATTTTGGTTATTGCTATGGTGCTCTACCTCAACTGGCAATTGGCGATGATCGTGATTGTCATGATTCCAATCACTTATGTCAGTGCTCAGTTCATCTTGAAAAAATCGCAACCTTATTTCAAGAAACAAGCCGATGCTCTTGGTGATATGAATGGTTTTGTTCAAGAAAATCTAACAGGTTTTAATGTCTTGAAGTTGTACGGACGTGAAGAAATTTCAAGTGAGGAATTCCGTGAGATTACGCAAAACTTGCAAGAAGTCGGCTTTAAAGCCAGCTTTATTTCAGGGATAATGATGCCTGTGCTTAGTGCCATTTCAGATATGGCTTACTTGATTATCGCAGCAATTGGTGCCCTTCAAGTGCTTTCAGGAACTTTGACAATTGGTAATATGCAGGCCTTTGTGCAATACGTTTGGCAAGTTAGCCAACCCGTCCAAACCATCACTCAGCTAGCTAGCGTTCTTCAAAGTGCCAAATCATCTTTAGACCGTATCTTTGAAGTGTTGGATGAACCTGATGAAGTGTCACAAGTCACAGAACATTTGACACATGATTTGACAGGACAAGTCAGCTTTGAAAATGTGTCTTTCCAATATGTTGCAGACAAGCCTTTGATTCAAAACTTTAATCTGGAGGTCAAACCAGGTGAAATGGTTGCCATCGTTGGTCCGACAGGTGCTGGTAAGACGACCTTGATTAACCTTTTGATGCGTTTTTACGATGTGACTGGTGGTTCTATCAAAATCGACGGGCATGATATTCGTAATCTCTCTCGTCAAGAATACCGCAAACAATTTGGAATGGTTTTGCAAGACGCTTGGCTCTACGAGGCTAGCATTAAGGAAAACCTTCGCTTTGGTAATTTAGAGGCGACGGATGAGGAAATTGTTGCGGCTGCCAAGGCTGCCAACGTTGACCATTTCATTCGGACCTTGCCAGGTGGCTACAACATGGAGATGAACCAAGAATCAACCAACGTTTCCTTGGGGCAAAAACAATTGTTGACCATTGCGCGTGCCTTGCTCGCTGACCCTAAAATTCTTATCTTGGACGAAGCGACTTCATCAGTTGATACACGCTTGGAATTGCTTATCCAAAAAGCCATGACGAATTTGATGGAAGGACGCACTAGCTTTGTCATTGCCCACCGTTTGTCAACGATTCAAGAGGCTGATAAGATTTTGGTGTTAAATAACGGTCAAATTATCGAACAAGGAAACCATGAAAGCCTACTTGCCGCCAAAGGTTTCTACTATGATTTGTACAACAGTCAATTTAGCAAGAGCAGTTAATTGACAATCCCCATTGAATATCTGCTTGAAAGATGTTATCATAGATACTGTTATTATAACGATGTTTGGGAAAAGCCATCGCTAAAAAAAACCAGCTCTATGACTGATATTAGCGCTCCTATGGACTTTTTCATAGGGGCTTTTTTTGACCCAAATATCTTAGAAAAGATAGAGGAGAATGGACATGAAACGCCAATCAGCCCTTGTTGTTTTTAGTGGAGGACAAGACTCCACCACTTGTTTATTTTGGGCACTAAAACACTACGAACACGTTGAAGCAGTAACCTTTAATTATGGTCAACGACACAGTTTAGAAATTGAAGTCGCAAAGCAGATTGCCAAAGAACAAGGGGTCAAGCACCACTTGTTGGATATGTCTTTGTTGGGACAATTAACAGAAAATGCGCTGACACGCGACATTGCAATTGAAAATTCTGAGGATGACCTGCCAAATACATTTGTGGATGGCAGAAATCATTTGTTCTTATCTTTTGCTGCAGTTCTTGCGAAAGGGCTTGGGATTACTGACATTGTGACAGGTGTTTGCGAAACGGATTTTTCAGGTTATCCTGATTGTCGCGATTCCTTTGTCAAATCCCTCAACGTGACCTTGAATTTGGCTATGGCTTATGATTTTGTTATTCAGACACCCTTGATGTGGCTGGATAAATCAGAAACCTGGGAATTGGCTGACCAACTAGGAAAATTTGAGTACGTGCGTGACCATACCTTGACTTGCTACAACGGTATCAAAGGTAGTGGTTGTGGGGAATGCCCAGCCTGCCACCTTCGCCAAGCAGGCCTAGAGCAATATCTGGCTAGAAGAGGTGAGGCTTAATGTTTCAAATACCAACAGAAGTAAAAACCCAAACGGGTGAATCTTTGGTTTATTGCCCTCGCCGTGTCTGCGTATCTAAAGAATTTACCTTTGATGCTGCCCATCATTTATTTGACTATGAGGGGAAATGCAAAGCCCTACACGGACATACTTATCACTTGCAAATAGCGGTATCAGGTTTTTTAGACCATCGTGGCATGGCGGTGGATTTTGGGGATTTGAAAGCCATTTACAAAACGCACTTGGAACCCTATCTCGACCACCGTTACCTCAACGAAAGTTTGCCTTACATGAACACAACAGCAGAAAACATGGTGTACTGGATTTTCAAACAAGTTCAGACCCATTTGCCGACAGAACGCGATATAAGACTAGAATCTGTGCGTCTGTATGAAACGCCAACCTCTTTTGCAGAATTTAGAAGGGAGTGGGATAAGGATGTCAAAACGACCGCTGACACTACCCATTCTTGAGATTTTTGGTCCCACCTTTCAAGGAGAGGGGCGAGCAATTGGGCAAAAGACCATGTTTGTGCGAACAGGAGGATGTGATTACCACTGTGCTTGGTGTGATTCTGCCTTTACTTGGGATGGTTCCGAAAAACCTAGACGCATGACGGCTGATGAAGTCATTGCTGCATTGGACCAACTGGGGCAATATGATTATGTGACCTTGTCAGGTGGTAATCCTTGCTTGCTGGCAGCCAATATGGCAGAATTGGTGGCTAAATTAAAAGCCAGAGGAGTGACCTTAGCTGTTGAAACGCAAGGTTCTCGCTGGCAAGATTGGTTAAAAGATATTGACCAAGTAACTCTGAGCCCAAAACCACCTTCAAGTCAGATGACTGTCCAATTGGACACCTTAGATTTTATTGTGTCACAACTAGACAAAGACCAAGTTACCTTTAAAATTCCTGTCTTTGATGAAGCCGATTTGGCTTTTGCCAAAGCCATTCAAAAACGTTACCAGCCTGATGTTTTGTATTTATCAGCAGGCAATCCCGAGCCAAATGCTAGTGGCAATATTGTGGAGCACCAATTGGTTCGTTTAAAGCAACTATGGGATAGTGTGGCCAAAGACCCAGATTGGCAAAGCGTATGCGTCTTGCCCCAATTACACACCTTATTATATGACAACCAACGAGGCGTTTAAAAAGGAGCTAACATGACAAAAACAGATGAAATGAAAGATTTAACCCTTTTGGGCAATCAAAAAACAGACTACATTTACGAATACGACCCAAATATTTTGGAGGCTTTTGATAACCGCCATGTCGATAACGACTATTTTATCAAATTCAATTGCCCCGAATTCACGTCGCTGTGCCCTATGACTGGCCAGCCAGATTTTGCGACCATTTACTTTTCTTATATTCCTGACCAACGTTGCGTGGAATCAAAATCGCTGAAACTCTACCTATTTAGCTACCGCAATCATGGGGATTTTCATGAAAATTGCATCAATACCATTGGTAAGGATTTGATTGCGCTCTTGGAACCACGCTACCTTGAGGTTTGGGGAAAATTCACCCCACGTGGAGGCTTGTCGATTGACCCTTACTTTAATTATGGTAAACCAGGTACTAAGTATGAAAAAATGGCAGAGTACCGCTTGATGAATCACGACCTGTATCCTGAAACCATTGACAATCGTTAAAAACATAAAAAAGAACCTACTAACAGGTTCTTTTTAAGTATTTGGGGCTAGATACGGAATGAAAAGGCAATGCCTGACGCGCCGACTGCTATGAGCAAAAGTCCAGTCAAACGTCCGATGAAAATCGCAGACAATGTTGGGTTAAAGAGTAGGAAAATACCAAGGAAGATAGCCAAAATCGCAGAGCTTAGGAAACGATTGGCATCGTAAAAACCAGCTTTTCGCATTTGAATCCCACCGACCAAGCGAAGGAATCCACTAATTAAAATCCAATAAGCAGCAACCGTAATCACTACATTTGAGAGTGAAAAGGCAGAACTTGATAATAAAATAATCCCAAACACAATGGATAAGATGCTTTGCAACAAGTACCAAAATTGTCGTTCGACGCTATTGGTGTACATGATGAGGCTGGTTAACCCTGACATAAAGACCAAAAAAGCGATAATCCAACCAATCATAGCAGTTGTCGTAAAAGGACGGACAAAAAGCCAAATCCCAATCAGTAAGGCAATCACACCTGACCATAATGAAAGACGTTTCATAAAAGACCTCCTCGTTCGTTACCCTTATAGTACCATATTTTTAGCAAAAGGAAAAGGAAGCTGCTAAAGAATATCAACTATTTGCCAATCATTTGGATTTTCGGTGATTTTAAAGTCTCTTTTGTAAAGAGAATGCAAAAAAGAACGTAAATACTTGACAATAATTTTCAGAAAATTTTATAATATTCATATAGTCATTTTGTTTGATTATAATCTAAATTCCGGAGGAATAGATATGACAACAGGTAAAGCCTATGTAACAAGTGTCTTTGAAAAAGTCAAAGCACAAAATGCTCATGAACCAGAATTTTTGCAAGCCGTTGGAGAAGTGTTTGAATCACTTGTTCCCGTGTTTGATAAATATCCAAAATACATTGACGAAAATCTTCTCGAACGTTTGGTTGAACCAGAACGCATCGTTTCATTCCGTGTGCCTTGGGTAGATGACCAAGGTCATGTTCAGGTTAACCGTGGTTACCGCGTGCAATTCTCATCAGCGATTGGTCCATACAAAGGTGGTCTTCGTTTCCACCCATCTGTTAACCAATCAATCATCAAATTCCTTGGTTTTGAACAAATCTTCAAAAACTCATTGACTGGCCAACCAATTGGTGGTGGTAAAGGTGGTTCAAACTTTGACCCTAAAGGAAAATCAGACAATGAAATCATGCGTTTCTGCCAAAGCTTCATGACAGAATTGAGCAAACACATTGGGGCTGATACAGATGTTCCTGCGGGTGATATCGGTGTTGGTGGACGTGAAATTGGTTACCTTTACGGTCAATACAAACGCCTTCGCAACGAATACACAGGTGTTCTAACAGGTAAAGGGTTGACTTACGGCGGTTCGCTTGCCCGTACAGAAGCGACTGGTTATGGTGCTGTTTACTTTGCAGAACAAATGTTGAAAGCACGTGGCGAAGATTTCGCTGGTAAAGTGGCTATCGTTTCAGGTTCTGGTAATGTAGCTATTTACGCGACTGAAAAACTGCAATCTCTTGGTGCTAAAGTCGTTGCCGTTTCAGATTCATCAGGTTACGTTTACGACCCAGAAGGTATTGACGTTGCTCTCTTGAAACAATTGAAAGAAGTCGAACGTGCTCGTATCGTTAAATACGCTGACGCTCGTCCAAGTGCTACTTTCACACCAGCAGGTGAAGGTTCAATTTGGTCAATCAAAGCTGACCTTGCTTTCCCATGTGCAACACAAAATGAAATTAACGAAGAAGACGCTAAAACCCTTGTTGCTAATGGCGTTATCGCTGTTACAGAAGGGGCTAATATGCCATCAACGCTTGAAGCTATCGAAGTCTTCCAAAAAGCAGGTGTGTCATTTGGTCCTGCCAAAGCAGCTAACGCTGGTGGTGTAGCCGTATCAGCGCTTGAAATGGCTCAAAACAGCCAACGCACAGCATGGTCATTTGAAGAAGTTGATGCCAAACTTTATGACATCATGAAAGGCATCTACGAAAACGCAGCAGCAGCAGCCAAAGAATTTGGTGCAGAAGGCGACCTTGTTGTTGGTGCCAACATCGCTGGTTTCCTTAAAGTGGCTGAAGCCATGTCAGCACAAGGTATCGTTTAATCAGACGATTCTACCTCTAAAGAGCTCACTTAGTGGGCTCTTTTTTTGGTATAATAATACTATCGGATAAAAGAACGATGGGAGAAAACATGATTAAAGAGATTGTAAAAGACACCTTTTTCTTGGCGCAAAAATCAGAAGACGCTACAAAAGACGATTTGTATTTAGCGCAGGACTTGCAAGATACCTTGGAAGCCAATCGTGATCAGTGTATCGGCATGGCAGCCAATATGATTGGCGTGATAAAGCGTGTGATTATTGTGAATATGGGAGTGGCAGATGTGGTGATGTTCAATCCCGTCTTGCTCAACAAATCCATTCCATTTGATACCAAAGAATCTTGCCTATCATTGTCTGGGGCTCGTCCGACACGTCGTTACCAAACCATCGAAGTGTCTTTCTTAGATAAGTACTGGCAACGTCAAACCTTGACCTTAACAGGTTTACCAGCCCAAATTTGCCAGCATGAGCTTGACCATTTGGAAGGGATTATCATCTAATAAGAAGGAGCGTGGAGCGCCATGCTCTTTTTTTCTGAAAAAATGTGAAAAAGCAACGTTTTCACTTGACAATGGTTTCCATGAGAACTATAATGTTGTTTGTTAATAAATCGTGCTTATAAATGCTTAGAGAGTGAGGAGACAATGCGCCCAAAAGATCCATTTTCACAATTTAGGGATTTTATTAATTTGATGGAAAATCGTGTCAATCATCTTGCTGCGGTGTACGGAATTGAAAAACTAGCTGGTCCACAAGGATTTGTGGTGATGTATCTTTGTGAGGATAAAGGAAAAGAAATCTTTATCAAAGACATTGAAAAGCGGTTAAACATTTCCAAATCAGTAACGAGTAACTTGATTAAACGTATGGAAAAAAATGGTTTTATCCAAGTGATTCCATCAAAAGTGGATAAGCGCTACAAACAAGTTGTTTTAACAGAATTAGGTGAATCAAAAGCGAAGGCTATCAAGGCATTTCACGATGAAATGCATGACCAAGTGTTAAAAGGGATTAGCCGAGAGGATTTGAGAACCTCTTTTCGCGTCTTTAAACAAGCTTTAAAAAATTTAGAAAAATAAGGAGTAAGGCATGTTAAAAATTTTGAAACGTTTAACGGCAAAGGAAATCACCATGCTTGTCTTTGCCATCTTATTCGTTTGCTTAAATGTGTATCTTGATTTGAAAATCCCAGATTACATGTCAACGATTACCAAGCTCTTGTCAACGCAAGGGACAAAGGCGGATGATATTTTCGCTTGGGATGTTGATTCTCCAGGGATGCGAATGATTTTGTTATCGTTTGCTAGTTTCTTATCAGCTGTTGTTGTCGGCTTTTTAGCTTCTCGTATCGCGGCAAGTTTTAGTACGAGCTTGCGAGATGACATTTTCCACAGTGTTTTGAATTTCTCTGATGCTGAAATCAAGAAATTTTCAATTCCAAGTCTTTTAACCCGTACAACCAACGATATCACACAAATTCAATTGGTATTTACCATGGGAATTCAGGTGGTTACCAAAGGACCTATCATGGCTATTTGGGCCATTACGAAGATTGCCGATAAAAACCACGAATGGCTTTGGGTATTGATTGTCGCTGTTGCAGTCATGTTCTTGATGTTGACCTTCCTACTCATTGTCGTTATGCCTAAGCAACGTATTATCCAAAAATTAACGGATAAATTGAATAGTATTACTCGTGAGTCGTTGACTGGTATTCGTGTGGTTCGTGCTTACAACGCCGAATCTTACCAAGATGGCAAATTCGCCAAAGCCAATGACGATGTAACCAATACCAACTTGTTCATCAACCGTTCAATGGCTATCTTGTCACCAGTCATGACAGCAATCTCTAGCGGAATGACTTTGGCCATTTACTGGATTGGGGCACATTTGATTGAAGATGTGGCTATTCCAAAAGATCCAACTAAAATTGCTGGTGCCATGCATGACAAAGTCGGACTTTTCTCTGATATGATCGTTTACTCATCTTATGCCATGCAAGTCGTTATGGGATTTATGATGATGATTGTCGTCTTCTTCATTTTGCCACGTGCGGTTGTCGCAGCTGGTCGTATCAATGAGGTGCTAGAAACTAAGACCTCAATTGCTTACCCTGAAGCTACTAAAGAACAACCAACTGAAAAAGGGTCTATCGAATTTGACAATGTGTCTTTCCGTTACAGCAAAACTTCAGAAGCTGTTTTGGAACACGTTTCATTCAAAGCTAAAGCTGGTGAAACGGTTGCCTTTATCGGTTCTACAGGTTCAGGTAAATCAACGCTTGTGAATTTGATTCCGCGTTTCTATGACGCTACTGAAGGAACGGTTAAAGTCGATGGTTTAGACGTTCGCCAATATGACCACGATACCTTGCATAATATTGTCGGTTATATTCCACAAAAAGCTGTCTTGTTTAGTGGTGATATCGCTTCTAATATGGACATGGGTGAAAGCCCTGAATCTCCTCTAAATGATAGCCAAATGTGGGAAGCACTAGATTTGGCACAAGGTAGAGAATTTGTGGAACGCAAAGAAGGGCAACTGAAAGCGCCTGTATCACAAGGCGGCCAAAACTTCTCTGGTGGTCAAAAACAACGTTTGGCGATTGCACGTGCTTTGGCGCGTAAACCTGAAATTATCATTTTCGATGATTCCTTCTCTGCTCTTGATTACAAGACAGACCGTATCTTACGTACTCAATTAAGAGAAAAAACAAGTCACATGACAAAATTGATTGTGGCGCAACGTATTGCAACCATTATGGACGCCGACCAAATCCTTGTTCTAGACAAAGGTCGTGTGGTTGGTCAAGGAACACACAAAGAATTGTTGGCATCTAATGAAGTTTACCGTGAAATTGCGTACTCACAATTATCTAAGGAGGAATTAGAAAATGGAAAATAAAAAGAAAACAAGTTTCTATAGTCAATTGAAACCTTATATCAAAGGTTTCAGACTTCCATTTCTCCTTGCGGTTATTGGTGCTTGTATTTCAGCCACGGTAACGGTTATCGGTCCTGATAAGCTAAAAGAAATCACCAATACCATTACCAAAGGCTTAACACCAACGGCTACTGGAACGATTCCAGGTATTGATTTGGATAAAATTGGTCATATTGCGATGACCTTGGCCATTTTGTATGGGATTGCAGCTGTTGTGGGTTACATTCAAAACTTCACTGTGGCCACTATCGTTCAACGTTTTTCACAACGTTTGCGTCGAGCTATCCAAGATAAGATTGATAATGTGCCATTGAATTATTTCGATAGCCATGCCCAAGGGGATACCTTGTCACGCGTCACAAACGACGTCGATTTGTTCGCCCAATCACTTAACCAAAGTTTAGGAACACTGGTAACATCAACGATGTTGTTGATTGGCTCAATCATCATGATGTTCTATTCAAACATCAGCATGGCCTTCACTACAATTGGTTCTGTCTTGATTGGTTTTGTCTTGGTGATCGTGATTATGGGTTCTTCACAACCCCTCTTCAAACGCCAACAAAATAACCTAGCTGCCATTAACGGTTATGTCGAAGAAATTTATTCTGGTCATAACGTGATAACAAGCTACAATGCAGCAGAAGAAGTGAGCGAATCCTTTAAAGAATTGAACCAAAACCTTTACAAATCAATGTGGCAATCACAATTCTTATCAGGTATTATGATGCCTTTGATGATTTTCATTGGTAACTTTGGTTACGTTATGGTCTGTGTCGTTGGTGCGGTCAAAGTTATCAACGGTGACCTAAACATGGGTGACGTTGTTGCCTTCATGACTTATGTGCGTATCTTCTCACAACCCCTTTCTCAAATCGCTCAAGCCTTCACCCAATTGCAATCAGCTATTGCCGCTATGGGACGTGTCTTTGATTTCCTTGGCGAAGAAGAAATGGAAGACGATTCTGATAAGAAACGTCAACTTAACCATGTGAAAGGTGAAGTCGCTTTTGATAATGTTTTCTTTGGTTACTCTAAAGATAAAACCATTATTCATGACTTTTCAGCTGTGGCAAAACCTGGTCAAAAAGTTGCGATTGTTGGACCAACAGGTGCTGGTAAAACTACCATTGTTAACTTGTTGATGAAATTCTACAACATTGATAAAGGTCGCATCAGTATTGACGGCGTGGATACGCGTTTGATGTCACGTGAAGAAGTGCATGACCAATTCTCAATGGTGCTTCAAGACACTTGGTTGTTTGAAGGAACTATTAAGGAAAACTTGGTTTATAACCAAGAAAACATCACTGATGCGCAAGTCATTGCAGCAGCTAAGGCTGTTGGTGTGCACCACTTTATCATGACCTTGCCAGACGGTTACGACACTTATTTGGATGATTCCGTAACGCTTTCAATCGGTCAAAAACAATTGTTGACCATTGCGCGTTCTCTGTTGAAAGATGCTCCATTGCTTATTTTGGACGAAGCCACATCTTCAGTTGATACACGTACTGAAGAATTGATTCAAAAAGCTATGGATAAATTGATGGAAGGACGCACATCATTTGTGATCGCTCACCGTCTATCAACCATTAAAAATGCCGATTTGATTCTCGTGATGAAAGATGGTAATATCATCGAACAAGGTAACCACGATGAATTGATGGAACAAGGTGGCTTCTATTCAGATCTTTACAATTCACAATTTGAAGTCGCTTAATAGACAGGAAAAATCAGACGTAGCTCTGGTTTTTCTTTTTTGTCTGATGCCAAAACCAAATAGTTGACGCAAGTGGAGGTCTGTACCATAATTGGTAGCGTCATGAAAGCCGTTTCAGATACTACCAATTTATCTTTTTGCCATACCAAAAAATGTTATTGCAAGAGAGATTGTGGTATGCTGATACTGTTATGGAAACTTATCGGAAAGTTAGTAGGAAAAGCCAATGATTCAAGACATTATCACCTATTTTGTAAATAATGGTCAGACGTATTTAACTTATGTCGGGCAGCATTTGAGCTTGAGTATCGAAGCTCTGGTACTGGCTTGTGTGCTGGCGCTTCCTCTGGCTTATTTTTCTTATGAAAAGCCTTGGGTCCAGCAGGTATCAACCCTTTTGACGCAAGGTTTGCGGGTTATTCCTAGCCTTGGGATATTGTTTATTCTCATTCCTTTTATCGGAGTGGGGCGGCTGCCTGCCTTAATTGCTTTGGTTATTCTGGGTATTCCTCCCATTTTGCTGCAGACCATTATCGGTTTTGAATCGGTGTCGGACACTCTAGTGAAAACAGCGCTTGGACGTAGCATCAAAGGAAAAACGGCTGAATTATTTTGGTTAGCTTGTAAAGAAGGGGCTTATTTCGGTGGTTGCGATGTGCAAACAGTACGTTTAGCCGGCCGAATTGGTCGTAACATCGGTTTTGCTTTTCAAATCTATGATGATATCCTAGACTATACTGCTGATCAGGATAAACTTAAAAAGCCAGTGCTTGAAGACTTAGGACAAGGCATCTATACCTTACCGCTACTTTTAGCCAAACAACAAAATCCTGAAGCATTGATTCCTTATCTATGTAAACAATCAGCGATTACTCCTGATGAGATTACTGAGGTCGCAAAGCTAGTTGTTCAATTAGGAGGCGTAGAGCAAGCAAAACAAATGGCTCAGGCTTTCACTCAAAAAGCTTTGATCGATATTAAAAAATTACCAAATTCTCCAGCCAAAGATTGCATTCAACAATTAACTTTACAATTATTACAGCGTCAATATTAACTTTAATCGTAAAGTAGCTTGGCTATTTTACGATTATTTATTATATATAGTCCGTTTTTATAAGAATTCCTATTCTAAAATATTCTTTCTGAATATATTCCCTCCATTCATTCATTTTTTTTATTAATCCAATGCTTTATTTTGGATATTTTTTTTATTTGGTTGTATAATACAACAGAAAGTTGTATAATACAACAGAAGATTAATTGACTTCAATCAATCTTCTATTGATATCTCATTGATTCTCTTAATTATTGAATAAATCATTTTATATGTTATTCTCTAAAAATAAAATATTCACAAAAAAGGAGGTCTGTTATCATTTTTAAGAGATCAATGTTTTATAAATAAATATTGAGGTGATAATTTATGACAAAAGTGTCTAAAGGTAGTAAACATTTAATTATTTTTGCTTGTATGCTATTACAAGCCATTCCTTATGGCATTGCACAAAACATCCCTCCATTATTCATTCACTATTTAGAGAAAGAATATCATTTTAGTGTCCAAAGTGTTGGTTATATTTTTATGATTGGCGCTTTAGCAGCATCATTAATTTCACCAATGGCTGGTAAAATGTATAGTAAATTTCCAGTCAAGCTAATGATGTTAGGTGGATTAATTTTGTCTGCTTGTGGAGTTATGTTAAACGCAGTTTCAAGCAAATTATGGATGTTTTTAGTAGCAAATGCAATTACTCAAATAGGAACTGTTACGTTTTCAGGTTTAGGGGTACCGTTTTTAATCGCTACTTGGTTTGATGAAAAATCTAAAGCTAGCGCACTAGGAATTGCCTTTGCAGGTGGTTCTATCGGGAATTTCTTCTTACAACCTATCGTAACCAACCTACTCAATCATTATGAATTACATAAAGTCTATTTCATGTGTGCATTGGCTTCCTTGGTTGTTGGGGTACTTGTTGGTGTGCTTTTAATCCATCCTAACAAACAACCTATCGAATCTAGTGCTACCAAACAATCAACTGATTCTTCTAAAGACTCAAAAATCTCTACAAATCAATCTGTTCCCCAAGGTACCCATCCTGCTAATACTCAAACCGGTATCGGCTATAAAAAAACTACCCAACAAAAAAGTTTTTGGGCATTATCTTGTTTTTATTTAATTATAGGATTAGCTATTTCTGCTCTTTCCAGTCAATATGCAAACTTTTTCGCTTCTATTCATATCAATACTACCTTAATTGGTACGATTGGCTCTACGTTTGCCATTGCTTGTTTGGTTGGAAATGTTGGCGGAGGTTTCTTATTCTCAAAAATTGGTGTACGCAACGCCATGTTTTTAGCCTTTATTTTACAACTAGTTACCGTTATCTTGCTAATTGCTAGTATTTTTATTCCTAGCATTAAAGTCTTTTCTGCATTTGCTTGGGCCGTCCTTTATGGTTTTAATGTTTACTCTTATATGAGTGCACCGGCTGTAATGATGCAAACACTCTTCGGTATGAAAGACACCAGTCAAATACTAGGTGTATTTAGTATCTTTTTTGCAGTTGGCTTTGCTTTAGGAAATATTGTATTTGGTTTCTTTGTTGATACCTTTGGCTTTACTGCAGCTTGGATTAGCATTTTATGTTATGTACTTATCGGATTTTCTGGTTTATTATTCTTCATTACCGATATTCAAAAACATAAATTTGCCGATCAAACTGCTTAATGTATAATTTTTTGAAAGGAGTGCATCATATTTATGTGTACTGGATTAAGATATGTTAACGGAGATTTTTACTTTGGACGAAATTTAGATTTAGATTACCATTTTGGCGAAGAAATCGTTATTACACCTAGAAACTATGAAATCACCTATAAAAATGAACCTTCACAAAAATCACACTATGCTTTTATCGGCGTAGCTATGGTATTAGATAATTATCCACTTTATGCCGATGCGATTAACGAAAAAGGCTTAGGCATTGCAAATTTGAATTTCCCACAGTTTTCTAAATATGCTGATGAAATCAAAGAAGGTGCCCTTAATCTTCCTCCTTATGAATTAGTGCCTTGGGTGTTAGCACAATTCTCAACTGTTAAGGAAACTAAAGCTGCCCTTAAAAATTTAAATATGGTTGATATTCCTTTTAAGCCTAATGTACCGAACACTACTTTACATTGGCTCATCGCCGACAAAGACGAAGCGATTGTCGTTGAAATTATTGACGGAAAAACCGTCATTTATGATAATCCTGTTGGCGTTTTAACTAATAGTCCTAGTTTTGATTATCATTTAATGAATTTACACAATTATCGTCATTTAAGTAGCAAACAACCTCACAATTCTTATTCTCCTGATTGGGATGCAAAACCTTTTGGCGAAGGTTTTGGTGCGATTGGTTTACCTGGTGATTGGTCACCAGCATCTAGATTAGTTAAAGCCACCTTTGTTAAAGAACATTCAGTTTGTCCGCAAGATGATGTAGCCAATGTTACACAATTCTTCCACATTTTAGATTCAGTCGCTTTTGTTCAGGGCTGTACCACTTCTGATCGAAATACTCATGATATCACTATGTATTCTTCTTGCGGAAATGCTGCTACTGGTGATTATTACTATAAAACCTATACCAACAACCAAATCTCAAAGGTTTCTATGTCAAAAGTTGATCTGGAATCTACTAAATTGTTTGTTTACCCTATGGAAGATAAACAACAATTTAGACAAGTCAATTAAGGCGTTGGCTTACTCATTTTAATTAGCTTAATCATAAATAATTGGTAAATGCAGTAAAATTTGACTTAAATAAATATCCTCTTTCAACTTCTTTACGCTGCGTGTTTTCTTCACACCTTTTTAACACGCCAAAAAAGCTTTGCGACCTACACATCGCAAAGCTTTTTTATTTCATACTAACGTAAAATATCAATTAAGTCTTTCTTAGCCGCCTCTCTAGCTGGCATTACTGAAAAGACTAAACCAATTAACGTCGAGACACCTACAGCTATACTAATAGTAAAAAAATCAATTTGAATACCAATTTTCATAATAGCGCCTATCGAATAGGCCACAACTATTCCTAAAAGGTAACCGATAATTCCACCAGTAAAGATTAACATGACGCCTTCTAATAAAAACTGGATCATAATCGAACGCTGAGTAGCTCCTAAGGCTTTTCTTATACCGATTTCTTTTGTCCGTTCAGAGACAGAAATATACATCATATTCTTTACACCTACACCGGCAATAAATAATGAGATACCTGCTACCGCCGAGATAAAGTAGGTAATGGTACTTAAAACTTTACCGATACCCTTGGTTAAGAAACTACTATCAAATGATTGATAAGTTCCCTGATTACGTAAGCTTCCTTGTTTTTTCAATTTATCCAAAATTTTCTTAGCTACTTCATCTGGTTTTGTCCCTTTATCCAATACAGCTGTTACACTAGCGGTATTTTTACTTCCTTGATAGTAACGTGAAATGGTACCATCAAACGGCGCAGTTACTGAAGTAGTAACTTTCTTACGTGTTTGCTCGACTTGGGCATTAGCATCAGAAAAATCTAAATTGGCATTATCTAGTGCTTGTTGCGCTTGATTGACCACTTCAACTTGGGCATCATAGGCTTGTTGGGCTGCATCTAATTGTGCCGATGCTTCAATTGCACTAGGATCATTGGCTGCTTGCAAACTTTGCACATTCTTTTTAGCTTGGGCTAATTGATTGGCTAGTTGGTTACGTTTTTGAACGGCACTATCTAAATTTGTCTTAGCATTGGTAATGGCTAAATTTAATTTATTTAAAGATTGAGCTTGCTCATTGGCTTGATTAGCAATCGTTGCATTTTGATAAGTAGCAATCACATCACCACTTTTAACTTGCTGGCCATTTTTTACGACAATATTTTCTAAAGTACCTAAAGAAGGATCCAGACTGAAACTGCGACTTTCCTTAGGTTCAGCCACCATCAATGCTGACGGATTAGGTCGCATTTTGTTTGATGGCTTGCGCACCATGAGTTTTCCGCCTTTGATTTGGGGCATTCTCCTCACAGTGGCTCTTTCCATCTTGGTTCAGGTTATCTTGTATTTGACCGAAGAATTATTCAAAAGTGAAGGAGTGGAGTAACCTCTCAAGCCGTTTTTGGAAAATAAGAAAGAGCACCCAAATCTAAGATTTTGAGTGCTCTTACGATTAAGATGGGAAGAAAGTTGATAAGCGCTTGACTTGCTCAGGGCTTTCGTTTGGACCATAGTCGTTTGGATAACGGTCGAGAGCTTGAATGCGTTTGAGGTCATCATCTGTCAATTGGAAATCAAAAACATCGATATTGTCACGCATACGGTCAATATGTGCTGATTTTGGAATGGTGAGAATATCACTTTGAATTTGCCAACGAAGAATGACCTGTGCCACGGTTTTGTCGTGCTTTTCAGCAATGTTGTTCAAAACAGGATCCTTGAAGATATTGTCCTCTCCGCGGTTGAAAGGGCTCCATGCCTGAGTTGCCACTCCAAATTCGGCATTAGCTGCTTGCATGAGAGGGCGTTGCTTGTAAGGGTGCAGCTCAATTTGATTAAGCGCTGGCACGATATCAGTATTTATCGCAAAATCTGTCAAGCGACCAGTTGAAAAATTAGACACCCCAATAGCGCGAATGCGTCCCTCACGGTACAAGTCAATCATTGCTCGCCAAGCCCCGTGTGTATCGCCATAAGGTTGGTGAATGAGATAAAGGTCCAAATAATCGGTATTAAGCTTTTGAAGGCTTTTTTCAAAGGCTTTTTTGGTTGCTTCATAACCCAAGTCATTAATCCAAACCTTGCTGGTTAGAAAAACGTCCTCACGGGCTAGACCTGAAGCCTTGACCGCACGTCCCACAGCCTCTTCGTTTTGGTAAAGAGCAGCGGTATCAATCAGACGGTAGCCAACGTCAAAGGCCTCCTCCACCGCACGTTGGCAGTCAGCTTGGTCAAACATTTGCCACACGCCAAACCCCAAAACAGGGATTTTCACGCCGTTATTAAGTGTTTTCCATTCCATAATGCATCCTCCTTTTTTCTATTGTAACACAAAAAGAGAAAGTGTTTTCAAGAGAAGTCTTAGATGGCATTTGGAAAGACATCTAAACTTTTTCGCACTTCAGCAACAAAAGCCGCCCCAATGTCAGACATTTTTTTATGTTTATGGGTAACGTAGCCAAGTGTATGTTTGGGGCTATCCTTCAGCGGAATCAAGACAATCTGGTCACGCACAAAACTATTGACGATGCCAAGACCAGAAGCATAAGCATCCGTGGCACAAAGCAAATTCATGACCGTGCCTCTATCATTGCTATAAAGTACGCGCTGTTTACGATGAATGCTCAGAGCGTCCTCATCAAAATGCAATCCAGACTCTTCCTGACGAAAACGAATTTGGTCGTAGCCCTTCAAATCACTCTCAGAAATCTCTTTTTTCGTTGCCAAAGGGTGTTGCCTTCGCAAAAAAATACGCGTGGGAAAATCCCCCAAAGACGTAAACGTCAGATCATGATGCTCCAAGGACGTTTCTAAAATATGCTTGTTGTCGTCATCAAGGTAAATAATGCCCAAATCTGCCTCAAAAGTCGCCACACTATCCAAAATCTCCTTGGTTGTGGTTTCAATGGTTTGAAATTCCTGATATTCCTCGTTAAATTGCTGCGCTACGGTTGCCATGGGAATGGACAAAAAATCATAGTGGTGCGATGCGACTGTAAAACTCTTTTTGAAATCTTCCTGATAACGTTGCTCTAATAAATCCACCTCACCAAGAATCCGCTTGGCATATTTTAAAAAATCATAGCCATCTTCGGTCGGGCGCGTGCCGACATTGGAACGCACAAAAAGCTGAACCCCCAATTCATTTTCCAAATCCTTAATGGAACTGGATAAATTGGGCTGTGTCATAAACAATTCCTTAGCCGCCTGACTAAAAGACCCCATACGAGCCACCATATCAACATAACGACACTGCTGTAAATTCATATGAACCCATCCCTCCTTGTGAAAGTTGTAGCTATTATAACAAAAAGTAAACTGAAAAATCGCAAAGTTCTGATATAAAAAACCAAACCCGTGATAAAAAAATGTAATAGCGAAGGGGAAGGTTCATGTGTCCTTTAATGAAAGAACATTTTTTAAAAGTCCTCTATAAACATGATTTATAGCTTGCCATAAGTAAAATAGAGTATGCAAGGTGAAAATGAGGTGATAAGATAATAGCAATCTGAAAAGAGGAGGATAGGCATTTGTCAGATACGTTTTATCAAAAATTGACAGCGATTCGTCACCATATTCATCAACATCCAGAAGTTTCAGAAAAAGAATACAACACCACTCGTTTTATCAAAGAACAGTTGCAAAATATTGGGATTGAGCCCTTGGATTACCCTTTGAAAACAGGGGTTATTGCTGAAATTGGGCATGGATATCCCATTATTGCTTTACGAGCAGATATTGATGCTCTTCCTATTTTTGAAAAGACAGGGCTTGCCTATGCGAGTGATAATGGTGCGATGCATGCCTGCGGCCATGATTTTCACCAAACCAGTTTATTGGGAGCAGCAGAACGTTTAAAACAACAAGAAGCAACATTAAAAGGAACCGTTCGCTTGATTTTCCAAGTAGCAGAAGAACATTTTCAGGGTGGACATCAAGTCATAGCGGTTGGTGGCATAGAAGGGGTATCAGCTATTGTGGGGTATCACAATAATCCTCATTTAAAACCAGGTCAAATCGGTTTGCGTTCAGGAGCTATAATGGCTGGAGTGGAACAATTTGCAGTGACAGTCAAAGGCATCAGCGTTCACGCAGCTCGGCCTGATTTAGGTGTTGATACAGTATTGGTTATCACAACTATTATTAATAATTTACAGTCGATTGTGTCAAGAACAATCTCACCTTTTCAATCAGCAGTCTTGTCTGTGACTCATATTGATGTTGGCAATACTTGGAATGTTTTACCAGCCAGTAGTTTTTTTGAAGGGACTATTCGAACATTTGATCCTGACGTTCGCTTGTCAGTCATTGAGCAATTTACCAAAGTAGTCGAACATACGGCGGAACAATTTGGAGCGGAAGTTTCGATTTCTTGGGGAAATTCACCAAAAGTTACGTTTAATGATTCTACGCTAACGCCTTTGATTTTTGAACATTCTAAAACCTTTGCTGAGGTTATTGAAACCCTGCCATCAACAGGTGGTGAAGATTTTGCTGCTTATCAAGAAAAAATTCCAGGAGTTTTTGCCTTTATTGGTTCAAATGGTGACGAAAATGCCCCTGACTGGCACCACGATGACTTTAGTGTAAAAGATGAGGCGATTCCAGTTGCAGTTAATTATTTTGTTAAAAATGCCTTGTATTTATTGGATTACTACGCTGGTGAGAAATGATTTGAGAAGTTATGAGCGTTACTAAAAAAATGATCCAACAATTGCAAAAAGAGATTCATGATACTCCGCAATATAAGGAAAGCATAGCGCTTGCGAAAATAGCTTTATTAGATTATTTAGCTTGTTATTCTGCTGGATTACAATCAGCTAAAAGGAAAGGTTTGTTGCAAGCATCACTCGAAAAAGCTGGCAGTCATCTGATTCTTTTAACCCCTTATCGAACATCAAAGGAGCAATCAGCCTTGCTATCAGGCTATTTGGCTCACTACCATGATTTAGACGGTGTTCAAGCCAATTTTCGAGGGCATCCAAGTGCAGTAATCTTTTCGGCGCTGTTAGCTGTCAGTGATGCCGATGATTCTTTTGAAAGGTTATTAGCGGCTTATGTTCAAGGCGTGGAATTTGCTGGCAGGATTGGTCTGCAGTGCCAACCTCAACACATTAAACAAGGCTGGCATAGTACAGCCACCATTGGTAGTTTAGCTGCTGCTGTTGCTATTGGTTATTTTAAAACCTTACCGTTGACGGATATTCTCAGTTATTATCGTTAACATCAACGCAATCTGCAGGCTTTCTCTGCCAAGAAGGAACAGATGGTAAGCCTTTAAATGTAGGATTTGCAGCAAGAAATGCTGTTCAAGCCTATGAGTTAGTGAATTTGGGCATGACAGCTTACGATGATGTCTTATCCCCCTTGACAGGTTGGTTTCAAATCTTTAATCGGCAGCATTTCTCTGTGACGGCTTTCTTGGATAATTGGTTGGAACCTGCTCAAATCTTATCACCAGGCTTATGGTTTAAGAAATACCCTTTTTGCTCTACAGCCAATGCTGGCTATGATTTGGGAGAAAAAGCTTACCAATTTGGGATAAGGGGCTGATGAAGTATCTGATATTGAAGTACATTTTTCTGCGACAGGGGATCGGGCTTTGACGCATCGTTTTCCTAAAACGTGTTTAGAAGGTAAGTTTTCAATTGAATACCTTTTGTGGTTGGTTTTATCTAAAGGAAGTGTGGAAAGTTCTGATTTTTCCGAGGAAAAAACATCTACTGACTTTCGTGAATTTGCACAAAAAATTAGCCGTTTTAATGATTTGCCAAGCGATGATAGCACACGTCCAATACGTTTGATTATCAGAAGCAATCATCAGATCATTTTTGATCAGTTAGTACAATATCCTAAAGGTTCTCCTCAAAATCCGTTATCATCACGAGAGCATTTTGCTAAG
This sequence comes from Streptococcus alactolyticus, assembly GCF_012277075.1. Classification (GTDB taxonomy): domain Bacteria; phylum Bacillota; class Bacilli; order Lactobacillales; family Streptococcaceae; genus Streptococcus; species Streptococcus alactolyticus. The sequence continues at coordinate 98,917 of NZ_JAAXMT010000005.1, forward strand.
TATCACCAGTTAACTCAAGGGAAACTCGACGCCATTTATTGGCAACTAATGGAAAAAACACTGCTAAAAATATCAGAATTTTTTGAAAAAATAACATTGTTAGACTAAAAAAGAAAGGAAATGTATGACCTATCAGCAAGCAACATATGAATTTAGTGAAGCATTAGTGAACTTGTATCATCAAGCTTATGCAGCAAATGAAAGACTAGGAATTCATTTTAAAGCAGGGATAATGACTCAATCAGAACTTGAAAAAGTACTGCAAACAACGCCTACTTTTGTAAAAGTGCTTGATAAACAACTGGTATCGTCTGTTTCAGTTAGGCTGCCTTGGTCAGATAATCGGAGTCCTTTTTTCCTCCCCCACTTAGGCTGGGTGGCGACAAATCCTCATTTTCAAGGGCAGGGACATGCTAAGTCCTTGATATCAGAAATCATTGACAACTATATCCTAAAAGAATTGAAGGCACCTGCTGTGACGCTGGGAACGGCTCTAGAACATCCTTGGCTCATTGATGCCTACGAAAAAATGGGTTTTCGTTACCTTGGTGAGAAGTCACTTTTTTCAGATCATAAAACGGTTTACCTCATCAAAACCTTTAATCAAGAAGCTTTGTTAGATGTTAAGGATGAAGCTTTGCAAACATTATTGAAAGGAGTAAGCCATGAATTTTAGTTGGCAATACTTTTTTGAATTATTTTTAAAATTACCTGCCTACATTCCTGTAACCATTTTTATTGCAATGGCTTCTATGTTATTAGCGATTTTAGTCGGATCTTTGATGACATAGTTTCAACTATCCAATCAAAAAACGCTACGATACTTTGCTAATGTTTACATTTCCTTATTTCGTGGGATGCCGACCTTGGTGCAATTGTTTTTAATATTTTATGGCTTACTTCAGTTATTTCCAGCTTTTCAAGGAATGACCGCCATTACCTCAGCTGTTGTAGGTCTTGGCTTAAAACAATCTGCTTATTTGGCTGAGATTTTTAGAGCAGCCGTTAATTCTGTTGATAAAGGGCAAATTGAGGCAGGGCAAGCTCTTAACATCCTGGGTTGGAAGATTTTTCTACATGTCATTTTGCCTCAGGCGACTTTAAATGCTTTACCCGCTACCGGAAATACATTTGTTAGTTTGCTAAAAGAAACATCGCTTGTATTCACCTTGGGAATAATAGAGTTATTTGCCCACGCAAAAATGATTGCAGGAGGTTCTTTACGCTATTTTGAAACCTATTTAGCCATAGGGTTACTGTATTGGCTGATGATTGTGATCTACACTTGGATACAACATCTATTTGAAAGAGATTTGACAGCACCGTATAGGAGGTCCGTAGATGAGTTTGATTGAGTTAACTAATTTAGAAGTGACAATAGGTCACAAAACCATTTTAAAATCCATTGATTTAACTATTGAAGAAGGAACGGTGACCGCTTTTGTTGGGCCAAGCGGTTCAGGTAAAACAACTCTGTTACGCACCTTGAATCTGTTACAGATACCAACGTCAGGAAGGTTGCGAGTTGGAGATACTGAAGTCATCGGAGGAAAGATAAATAAGCGTGATATTCGTCAGATTCGCAACCATTCAACCATGGTTTTTCAACAATTTCACTTGTTTAAGAATTACACGGTTTTGCAAAATGTGGTTCAGCCTTTGGTTTTAAGCGGTCGTTTTTCAAGAAAAGAGGCCGAAATCATCGCACATGAGTCTTTGGAAAAAGTTGGTTTAGCAGCTTTTGAAAATCAGTACCCAGTTACTTTATCAGGCGGGCAGCAGCAACGTGTTGCTATTGCGTTTAAGCCCAAAATCATTTTATTTGATGAGCCAACTTCAGCTCTTGACCCTGAAATGGTCGATGGAGTCTTGCAAGTTATCTCAACTCTGGCAGAAGAAAATATTTCCATGATTTTAGTGACTCATGAAATGGCATTTGCTAGAAAGACGGCAGATAATGTTGTCTTTATTGAAAATGGGGAAATTTTAACACAAGGACCTACGGATCTATTACTTTCTAATAATAACAGTCATGAGCGCGTGCGTGCCTTTGTTCATTCACTCTATCGTGGGTCTTTAGAGAGTTCAGCCTTATAAGAAAGGGAAAGATGACAAATGACAAGTGTTTTAGATTCGATATTATTGCAAAATAATTTTTCAACACCTGAGATTCGCTTGATTTGGAGTGACGAGAACAAAGTATCAAAACAATTAGCGGTTGAGGTGGCTCTGGCTAAAATTGAAGGTGAATTGGGCATTATTCCAAAAACGGCAGCACAACAAATTATTGAAAAAGCAAAAGTTGAACATCTCAACCTTTTGGCCTTGCAAAAAGAAAGTGCTCAAAAGCGGCACTCTTTGATTGCTTTAATTCATGCGCTTCAAGAATTAGTCGGCACTGAGGTGGGGGAATACGTGCATTACGGTGTTACCACTCAAGATATTGTTGATACAGGTATTATGTTGCAAACCAAAGAAGCCTATGATGTGATTGTACAACATTCAAAAGCCCTCATTCAAACAGTAGCAGCATTGGCCCAAAAGCACCGTTCTACTCTTATGATGGGGCGAACTCATGGCATTCACGCCATTCCGATTACATTTGGCGTTAAATTAGCCATTTGGTTGGATGAATTATTAAGAAATCACAAACGTTTACGCCAATTGGAATTCAATGAGGTTTTTGTTGGAAGTATCAGTGGTGCTGTTGGGACATAAGCTGCATTTGACGGAAGGGGAATTGAAGTTGAGCGTTTAACCTTGGCTGAATTGGGTTTGGTCGTTCCCAATATTTCATGGCAGCCATCCAGAGATCACTTTTCAGAATTCGCTACGACTTTAGGGATTTATGCTGGTACCTTGGGTAAAATTGGACATGAACTGTTTACCCTGATGAAAACTGAAATCAATGAAATTCACGAACCTTTTCGTAAGGGGGAAATTGGTTCATCAACCATGCCTCAAAAACGCAATCCAGCTTTGATAGAAGGGGTTGCAAGCCTGACGCAGCCCATTTTTTCAGATGTTAGCCTAATGTTACAATCTATGTTGATTGATGGCGAACGTGACGCTATTCATTGGCGCAATGAGTGGGTTGCTCTTCCAGAAATCACCAGTTATTTGGATGCTCAGCTAGTTCAATTGACTTATATCTTGTCGGAGTTAGAGGTTAATACCGTTCAGATGCGGAAAAACCTTGATATTCAAGGCAGTCTCCCTTATTCAGAGCGTATCATGTTTAAGTTGGGGAAAGTTATTGGTAAGCAAACCGCACATGAGTTGGTTTATCAAGCAGCGATGAAGGCAATCGAAAATCACGATGATTTTATTAGTTTGCTTTATCAAGAGCCTACTGTAAGCACTCATTTTAGTAAGGAGACAATTCAATCTTGGATTGTTCCCGAAAATAATATTGGAGAAAGTTTAGCTAAAGTTGACGATGTGGTGTCAACTGTTCAAGTTTATTTTAGAGGAGATTAATGAATGAAGAAAAAATCGATTATTGGGATTATTGCCATTGTGGTTATTGCAGTACTTGCTTATTTTGGCTATCAAACAGCTACCAAGGGCAATCAAGCATCAGAAAGCACAGCCTCATCAGATAAACCTGTTTTGAAAGAGACGACAACTGGGGTTAGTTTTCCAGGGTCTTATAAAGATGATAATGGAAATTTAACAGGATTTGACGTAGAAGTTATGAAAGCTGTAGCAGATAAAATGGGTTATCGTGTTGATTTTACGACAACTAGTTTTGACGGTTTATTTGGTTTGTTGACTAGCCATAAAGTGGATGCAGTGGCAAGTTCTGTGGCAATAACGGATAAACGAAAAGAAGCCTATGATTTTTCAACACCGTATGCTACTTTCAAATATGGTGTTGTCACTCAATCAGATTCTCACCTAAAATCTGTTGATGACTTATCCAATACGACCATCGCAGCAACTGTTGGTTCTAACCAAATCACCGTCCTTAAGCAATTTAATCCAAGCACCACCATCCAAACTTATGATGACCGCGAAGCTGCATTTTCTGCAGTGACAAATGGTCAAGTCAATGGCTATTCAAATGCTAAGACCATTTTAGCTGCTATTATCAAGCAAAAAGGATTGGATTTGAAAATTTTAGATGGTGAAATTGGTGAAGAAAACATTGCCATTGCTTTTAATAAAGGTCAAGATGAAGCTCTTCAAAAGAAGCTTAACAAAGCCTGAAAGAACTTGAACAAGATGGCACCATTTCCAAATTATCTAAACAATTTTTCTCTGGCATTGATGCTAGCTACAAAAATCAATAAGAATTGTTAAATGCAAGTAAGTGTAATCCCACTGTCAATAAGACACAAGGATTATACTTACTTTTTTCCTTCCAAAATGTGGGTAGCATATGAAAAGAATTATATTCCCTCTAATCAATTTTCAGTAATAGTCGCTTTTTTTTGTTATTGATGATACAATGATAAGTGGACTAAATTTTTTAATAAGAGAAGAAAATGACTAAGAAAATTGGCGTTGGTAAGGCGCATAGTAAGATTATTTGGATGGGTGAGCATTCGGTGGTTTATGGCTATCCTGCCATTGCAATTCCGCTTAAGGGAATTGAGGTTGAGTGCTGCATTTATCCAGCCAAAGAGAAGATAACATTTGACTTTTACGATACGGTGTCAACTGCGATTTATTCAGCTCTTGAGTACCTTAATCACACGGATATTCCGATTTCTTGTGCCATTCGTTCCGAAATTCCTCAAAAACGAGGGATGGGGTCGTCGGCAGCGGTATCTATTGCAGCTATTCGAGCGGTTTTTGATTACTTTGAGCAAAGCATTGACCGACAAACATTGGAAATTTTGGTGAACAAGGCGGAAATCATTGCGCATTCCAATCCGAGTGGTTTGGATGCCAAGACGTGTTTGAGTGACCAAGCCATCACCTTTATCCGAAACATTGGTTTTAACACGCTAGATTTGGATTTGGGGGCTTATTTGGTGATTGCAGACACGGGGATTTATGGTAACACCAGAGAAGCCGTCGAAAAAGTGGCACAAACTGAAGAAGCCAACCTTCCTCATCTAGCGGCATTGGGTGATTTGACGGAAATCGTCCAGAAAGCGATTCAAGATAAGGCTATTGACACCATCGGTCAGATGATGACCAAGGCCCATAGTCATTTGCAAGCTATCGGTGTCAGCGTGGATCTTTCGGATCAGTTGGTTGCTCTTGCTTTGGAAAATGGTGCCCTTGGAGCCAAGATGAGCGGTGGCGGACTTGGGGGGTGTATTATTGCCCTTGCAAGCGATCAAGCTGACGCGGAGCACATTAGTCATGTATTAAAAGAAGGAGGAGCGGTTCAAACGTGGATCGAAAAACTGTAACGGTAACATCATACGCTAATATTGCCATTATCAAATACTGGGGAAAAGCTGACGCTGCCTGCATGATTCCAGCAACTAGCAGTATTTCCTTGACTTTGGACAATCTCTTTACGACAACAACCGTTTCTTTCCTGCCCCCATCAGCAACTAAGGATATATTTTACATCAATGGGGTCTTGCAAGACGAGAAAGAACACGCTAAGATTTCAGCCATTATTGACCAATACCGTAGGGACCGTAGCCAGTTTGTCAGCGTTGAAACAAGCAATAACATGCCAACAGCTGCGGGATTATCCTCAAGTTCTAGTGGCCTATCAGCCCTTGTCAAAGCTTGCAACGAACTATTTGAAACTGGATTGACGCAGGCTCGACTAGCTCAAAAAGCCAAATTTGCCTCTGGTTCATCGTCGCGTTCTTTTTTTGGACCCATTGCAGCTTGGGATAAGGACAGCGGCGACATTTACCCTGTTCAGACTGACCTCAAGCTGGCGATGATTATGCTAGTTTTAAACGATAATAAAAAGCCTATTTCTAGCCGCGAAGGCATGAAACGTTGCGTAGAAACCTCAACCACTTTTGCGGATTGGGTCAAACAATCAGAACAAGATTACAAGGATATGTTGGCTTATTTAAAAGCCAACGACTTTGAGCGCGTGGGGGAATTGACTGAGCGCAACGCCCTTGCCATGCATGATACCAATACCCATGCCAATCCTCCTTTTAACTATCTGACCGATGCGTCTTATGAGGCTATGGACTTTGTTAAGAGTTTGCGTGCCCAAGGGGAAAAATGCTATTTCACTATGGATGCAGGTCCGAACGTTAAAGTGCTTTGTTTAGAAGATGATTTGGAGCGCTTAACCAAACGTTTTGAAGAGAAGTATCGCGTAATTGCCTCACAAACCAAGGTATTGCCAGATGAAAACGATTAGTGTGCAAACAGGCGGTAAGCTTTATATTGCGGGGGAATACGCTATTTTAACCCCAGGTCAGACCGCTATTATCAAAAATATCCCCATTTACATGACCGCGCAGGTTAGGGAAGCTAGGACGATCCACCTCTTTTCAGATATGTTTGATGCAGGTGCTGACATGACTCCAAACAGTGATTACTCCCTTATTCAGCAGACGATTAAGACATTAGCCGCTTGTTTGGGGAAATCTTTGGAAGCATTGCCTGCCTTTGACCTTCGTATTACAGGAAAAATGGAGCGCGACGGCAAGAAATTTGGTATTGGCTCAAGTGGTTCAGTGACGGTTCTGACATTGAAAGCCTTGTCTGCCTTTTATGACTTGAACTTATCGGCAAATACTATTTTTAAGTTGGCGTCTTATACGCTCTTGAAAATGGGGGACAACGGTTCAATGGGCGATATTGCCTGTATTACTTATGATGATTTGGTGGCCTTTACCGCTTTTGACCGTCAAAAAGTCGCAAGTTGGATTGCCACAGAAAGCATTCAAGAGGTGCTGGCTAAGGATTGGGGCTATCGCATTGACATTCTTAAGCCTGCTTTAGCCTGTGATTTCTTGGTTGGTTGGACCAGACAACCTTCTATTTCAAAGGATATGATTTGTTTGGTCAAATCGGCTATCACACCAGATTTTTTGAAGGACACTCAAAATCAAGTCTTAATTTGCCAAGAAGCCTTACAAACAGGTGATAAAGATGTCATTAAAACCAGTCTGCAAAAGGTCAGCGATTTGTTGCTCGGTTTGAGCCCAGCCATTTACAATGACACTCTGAAAACTTTGAAAGCAGCCGAAGAAGGCTTGGACGTTATTGCCAAATCATCAGGTTCAGGCGGCGGCGATTGCGGCATCGCTCTGTCCTTTAATCAAACAGACACCAAAACCCTCATCAAACGCTGGGAAGATGCAGGAATTGTATTACTGGATTTGGAGGAATTAGCATGACCAACCGTAAAGATGACCACATCAAGTACGCTTTGGCTTACCAGTCGCCCTACAATTCATTTGACGATATGGAATTAATTCATCATTCCTTGCCAGACTATGATTTGAGCGAGATTGATCTCACAACTCATTTTGCTGGGCAAGATTTTGATTTTCCTTTTTACATCAATGCGATGACGGGTGGCTCGGAAAAAGGCAGAGCTGTCAATCGCAAAATAGCTCAGGTGGCCCAAGCGACAGGACTGGTTATGGTGACGGGTTCTTATAGTGCTGCGCTGAAAAATCCAAAAGACCAGTCTTATCCCAAGTCGTCAGAATTTCCACAATTGTTATTAGCGACCAATATCGGCATTGATAAGCCTTATGAACTCGGTCTGCAAACTATTCAAGAGATGCAGCCTATTTTTCTGCAAGTCCATGTTAATCTCATGCAAGAGTTGCTTATGCCTGAGGGAGAGCGCGTTTTTCATCAGTGGAAAGCCAACCTAGCTGATTATGCCAGCAAATCTCCTGTTCCCGTTATTCTTAAGGAAGTCGGCTTTGGGATGGACCTTAAAACTATTGAGATGGCGCATGACCTGGGTATTCAGACTGTCGATATTTCAGGGCGTGGTGGGACTAGTTTTGCTTATATTGAAAACCAGCGTGGCAATAACCGTTCTTACCTCGATGATTGGGGACAAAGCACAGTGCAGACCCTTTTAAATGCTCAGCCAATGGTGGATAAGATGGAAATTCTTGCCTCTGGTGGTGTTCGCCATCCTCTGGATATCATTAAATGTTTGGTATTAGGGGCTAAAGCAGTCGGTTTATCTCGCACTGTTTTAGAACTTGTTGAAAAATACCCAGTCGAAAAAGTGATTGCCATTATCAACGGCTGGAAAGATGACCTGCGTTTGATTATGTGTGCCCTAAATTGCAAAACCATTGACCAACTTAGGCAGGTTGATTATTTATTATATGGCAAATTACAAGCAACAAAAAAACACTGATAGCGATATCAGTGTTTTTTGTATTACAACATGAAGAAGACGATGGCAACGTAATGCAGCATAGAGGCTAATAAAATGAAGAGATGCCAAATCATGTGGTCGTAAGGGCGTTTGCGTGCGTAGAAAATCGCACCAACGGTGTAAGACAATCCACCCGCAAGCATGAGCAACCAAAAGACGACACCAGTCTTCGTCACAATACTTGGAATGATGAAAATCACCAACCAGCCCATAAGCAAATAAAGGGAAAGGGAGAATTTTTCGTTTATCTCTTTGGCGAAAATCTTATACAAAATACCAAAGATAGTTGCACCCCACTGCAAAACGATAATCAGATAACCAAGCCATCCGCCCACTAAAGAGAGAGCAACAGGCGTGTAAGAACCCGCAATGGCAATGTAAATCATACTATGGTCAATAATTCGAAGAACGAATTTTTGCGGTGAATCGTACTGCATAGAGTGGTAAATGGTCGATGATAAAAACATCAAAAATAGACTAATATCAAAAATAGACATCCCAACAGCAGCTTCCATACCATAATGTTGGTAGCTGTAAATAGCGGTAATAGGTAATAAAACAAGCATGGCAACAGTCCCAACGGCATGTGTCACGCTGTTGGCAACTTCTTCACCAAATGATAAGCGTTTACTTAATTTCACGGTCATGCTAGCATTCATCAGCGACTCCTCCTAATTCTTGAACTAATTGGTGGGTTTGGTCATACAGTTGCAAGGTCTGACAAGCAGAAAGCACAACAGCTGGCACGTCAGCGACCTCTTCCCCATTCATGCAAGCAACAAAATCATCGTAGCGTTTTTGCGACTGATCATCTGCGGTTAACAGCGCCAAGGTCTGACTGATTTCTTGAATGGAGAAAACATTTTTCAAACACGTAATCACAATGAGCCTCGCTACTTGCTTGCGACTGTATTTCTTTTTAGTGGGCTTATCCAAATGCCCGTGTTTGACGTAATTATTAATCATAGAAGCGGTCAAGCCTTTGTCACTTGGATGATTGGCTTGGTTGATTTGGTTGACGTAAAGAAGTACTTGGTCCAAATACAAGTCAATTTCTGGCAAATCCGTCCATTTTGGATAAGATTTTGTCATAACGTTTTCCTTACCTCTTTATCTAGTATTTATAACTAGATTATATAATCTATGAAAAATATTGTCAAGAAAAAACACCCGAAATATCGAGTGTTGCTTGATGTCTTGAGTTAGTTTAAGGTTTTGAGAATGGCCTGAGCAGTTTCCAAATTCATGTGAGGGGCTTGAAGGAGCTGGTTGACTACCTGAGTGACCTCGTTTTCCTTAGCACCTGCTAGGAGAGCCAGCGATTTGGCTTGCAATTTCATGTGTCCCGCCTGGATACCAGTTGACGTGAGGGCTTTGACGGCAGCAAAATTTTGTGCCAATCCGACTGATACGATAATCTGAGCCAATTGTTGGGCGTCTGGTTGACCAAGCAGCTCATGGGCGATGTAGACCGTTGGGTTAAGTCCAATTGAGCCTCCTCGCGTTGCAATAGGCATCGGCAGGGTCAATTGACCATGGAGATGCTGCTTGTCCTCGTCAAATGTCCAAGTCGATAAGCCACGGTATTGCCCGTCTTTGCAAGCATAAGCATTGGCTCCAGCTTCGATAGCACGCCAGTCATTTCCTGTGGCTAAAACGACAGCATCCACTCCATTGAAAATACCTTTATTATGAGTGGTGGCACGGTAGGTGTCCACTTGCGCCAGTTGGCTTGCCATTTGAAATTTTCTCGCTAGCTTTTTGGCTTCGCTTGTATTGCGGCTGAGGTAGCGGAGGTCCACTTGACAATCGGCAGTAACAAGGGCTTGCGTCGCATAGTTTGACAAGATAGCCATGAGGCTTTTGCCTCCAGATAGTTCTTCCAAGCTTGGGACTAAAGCTTCCATCATGGTATTAACCATATTGGCTCCCATAGCCTCTTTGGTATCAACGTTCACGTAAACGATGAGAAAGGCCTCTTTTTCTTCCATGCGCAGCGATTGTGCTCCGCCACCGCGTTTAACAATAGAAGGATGGGCGTCATTTGCCACGGATAATAGCTGCTCAGTGTGTTCTAAGATACGTTTTTGAGCGGCTGTCTTGTCTGTGACGTCATAAAGCGCCACCTGCCCAATCATTTGACGGGAATGAACAGTGGTTTTAAAACCACCTGAACGTTTGATGATTTTAGCAGCAAAACTCGCAGCAGCCACTACTGACGGCTCTTCCGTAACCATTGGCACATTGAAAACTGTTCCATCCACCAGAAAATCAGGCGCCAAAGAAAAGGGTAGCGAAAAAGTGCCTAAGACATTTTCGGTCAATTGATTGGCTGTATCTAGGGACAAGCCTTTATTTTCCTTGAGCAGAGCAAGGTTGTCTTGACTGAGTAAGTGGTGGGCGTCTAGCACATCAAGGCGCTCTGGCAACGTTTTTTTGGAGAAGCCTCCCCAGTTTCCTTTAGTTTTTGTCATTTGTTCTTCCATACAATCTTTCGTGTCCGAGGATTTCTTTGAGGGCAAATGGTCCTGTGAGGTAGTCTGCAAAAGTGGCATTACCGTCCGCATCGAGCTGAGCCTCTTCAAAGAAGAGTTTTTCATAAGTCGCAACGCTAAGTGGTTGACGTTGGTTGAGTTCTTGGAGGCGACTGCTGTGGAGTTGCTCTTGAAAGCCATCGACCAAGGTTCCTGTGAAAATTTCAGCCACTGCACCACTGCCATAACTAAAGAAGGCAATGCGGTCACCTGCCGCTAGGTTTTGGCTATTTTCAAGCAAGGAAAGCAGGCCAAGGAAAATAGAACCTGTGTAGATATTGCCCACTTGTTTGCTGTAAAGAATAGAACTTTCAAAATTGGCTTGGAGTTTTTCTTGCCATTGGGTAGGTAAAGATTTGTCCATGATTTTGCGGAAGCCTTTGAGGGCTAATTTTGGAAATGGCAAGTGGAAGCAAAAGGCAGAAAAATCAGCCAATGAGGTGTCAAAACGTTTTTGAAATTCAGCCCAAGTCGTTTTGAGCATATCAAGGTATTGCTTGGTTGAATACATGCCGTTGACATAAGGGGTTGTTGAATAATTTGGACGCCAGAAATCCATGATATCGCGTGTTTGAGCGACAGAGTTATCATTCAAAAGCAAAATACGAGGATTTTGTGTAACGAGCATGGCTACGCTACCAGCTCCTTGAGTGGGTTCACCAGGGGTATTGGCGCCGTAGCGTGCCACATCAGCAGCAATTACCAAGACTTTTGAGTCAGGGTGTTTTTCAACGTGCAAACGGGCATAATCCAGAGCCGCCGTCGCGCTGTAACAAGCCTCTTTCATTTCGATGCTACGAGCAAAAGGCTGAATGCCCAACAAATGGTGAATGTAAGTCGCAGCTGCTTTACTTTGGTCAATAGAAGACTCTGTCGCGACAATGACCATGTCAATCGTTTCTTTGTCCTCATCACTTAGAATGCTATCAGCCGCTGACGCTCCCAAAGTGATAATGTCCTCAGTAATGGGTGCGATACTGAGGTTTTCCAAAAGCAAACCTTTGCTGTATTTATCAGGGTCAACCCCACGTTCCTTGGCTAAATCATCCATATTCAATAGGTATTGCGTTGTCGCAAAACCAATCTTATCAATACCAACGTTCATTAGTAACAAACCTTTCTTAAATAGAATATTTTTGCGTGGGAGCTTAAAAACAATCACAAGCTCGTCATAATAAAATACATCCTGTCAAAAATGTCCAAAGTTAATTTTATCATAAACTCCCCAAAAAGCCCCACAAAAAACGTATTCATTTTAAGTTTCAAACTAAATAAGAATTTAAGCCATTTATTGGTTTCCTTTGCAATTTTGACACTTTTTAGCTAAAATAAAAAAAAGCTAATTTTTGAGAATCGAGGAAAAACACATGACAAAGGCTGATGCCATTTTTAAAGAAAACATCCAAAAAATTATGACAGAAGGGGTCTTTTCAGAAAATGCACGGCCTGTTTACCAAAGTGGCGGGCAAGCCAACTCAAAATACGTAACGGGTGCTTTTGCAGAGTACGATTTGAGTAAGGGTGAGTTTCCCATTACCACTTTGCGCCCTATTCCCATTAAGAGTGCCATTCGTGAGATTTTTTGGATTTATCAAGACCAAACCAACGATTTATCCGTTTTAAATGACAAATACGGTGTGAAATACTGGAACGAGTGGGAAGTTGGACACACAGGAACAATCGGCGAGCGCTACGGTGCCGTAGTCAAAAAACACGACATCATCAACAAAATTTTAAAACAATTGGAAGATAATCCGTGGAACAGACGCAATGTCATCTCGCTTTGGGATTACGATGCTTTTGAGCGGACGGAGGGGCTTTTGCCATGTGCCTTTCAGACCATGTACGATGTAAGGCGTGTAGGCAGCGATATTTACCTTGATGCGACCCTAACCCAACGCTCAAATGATATGTTGGTATCGCACCACATCAATGCCATGCAATACGTGGCTTTGCAGATGATGATTGCCAAGCACTTTGGTTGGAAAGTCGGCAAATTCTTCTATTTTGTCAATAACCTACACATTTACGACAATCAATTTGAACAAGCACAGGAATTATTACGTCGTGATCCAACGGATTGCAAACCAAGACTAGTTTTAAACGTACCTGACGGAACCAATTTCTTTGACATTAAGCCCGATGATTTTGAATTGGTAGATTATGACCCAGTTAAGCCGCAATTGACATTCGATTTGGCCATCTAGGTTTTGGGAAAATGCTCCTGTGATGTTGGATTTCTGAATTTTTTGGAGAAATTTGATAAAATGGAGTTGATGAATGGAAGGATAGTATGACAAAACAACTGATTGCCATTTGGGCAGAAGATGAAAATCACTTGATCGGTGTCGATGGCGGTCTGCCTTGGCATCTACCAAAGGAATTAAAGCATTTTAAAGAAACAACAATGGGGCAGGCTCTGTTGATGGGGCGAGTGACCTTTGATGGCATGGGTCATCGTGTTTTGCCAGGGCGTGATACCCTTGTTTTGACGCGGGATAAAACCTATCAGGCTGACGGTGTGACCGTTGTTCATAGTCCTGAAGAGGTTTTCCAGTGGTTAGATGAACACGATAAAGACTTGTATGTCGTGGGCGGTAGCCATGTGTACGAACGCTTTTTACCTGATTGCCAGACCTTGATTAGAACAAAGGTTCATGCGACGTTTATAGGCGACACCTACTTCCCAGAAGTGGATATGACAGATTTTAAAACCGTTTCAGAAACGCATTACGACAAAGATGAAAAAAATGCTTACGATTTTACCATTACAGTTCTAGAAAGATAGGAAGAGGATGCAAAGAAGTATTTTTGGTGTATTTACGGCTTTTTTAATGGTTATTTGTATCTTGTGTGCTATCCCAGCACTTAGAAGAAGACGCTATGCCTTGGCTGTTCTTTTGTTTTTAAATGCCTTTACAAACCTAGTAAATACAATCCATGCCTTTTATGGCACGTTATTTTAATGAAATGAAAAGGATAGGTGAGAAAGAGTAACTATGGTTGGAAATCGAACAAATGATGTTAAAGTATATTGTTCTTTCTGTGGGAAAGGACAAGACGAAGTCAAGAAAATCATTGCAGGAAACAATGTGTTCATTTGTAATGAATGCGTGGCTTTGTCCCAAGAAATTATCCGTGAAGAACTGGCGGAAGAAGTGCTAGCGGATTTATCAGAAGTTCCAAAACCAAAAGAATTGATGGCGATGCTTGATGAATACGTTGTCGGGCAAGAATGTGCCAAACGTGCGCTTTCTGTGGCGGTTTATAACCACTACAAACGCGTGGCTTTTGCAGAAAACCGCGATGAAGAAGATGTTGATTTGCAAAAATCAAATATCTTGATGATTGGCCCAACGGGTTCAGGGAAGACTTTCCTTGCGCAAACCTTGGCCAAAACCTTGAACGTTCCATTTGCGATTGCCGATGCGACATCATTGACTGAGGCAGGTTATGTCGGAGAAGACGTTGAAAATATCTTGCTCAAACTGATTCAAGCGGCTGACTTTAATATTGAACGAGCTGAGCGCGGAATTATCTACATCGACGAAATCGATAAAATCGCGAAAAAAGGGGAAAATGTATCCATTACGCGTGATGTTTCTGGTGAAGGGGTGCAACAAGCACTTTTGAAAATCATCGAAGGAACCGTTGCCAGCGTGCCACCACAAGGTGGACGAAAACATCCAAATCAAGAAATGATTCAAATCGATACCAAAAATATCCTCTTTATCGTTGGTGGTGCTTTTGATGGCATCGAAGACATTGTCAAACAACGTTTGGGTGAAAAAGTTATCGGCTTTGGTCAAAACAACCGTAAAATTGCTGATGATGCTTCTTATATGCAAGAAATCATCTCAGAAGATATTCAAAAATTCGGTTTGATTCCTGAATTTATCGGACGTTTGCCAGTCGTTGCAGCGCTTGAAAAATTGACTGCAGATGACTTGGTTCGTATTTTGACAGAACCACGAAACGCCTTGGTTAAACAATACCAAACCCTTATGTCTTATGATGGTGTTGAGTTAGAATTTGATGACGACGCCTTGCAAGCTATTGCCAATAAAGCTATCGAACGTCGAACAGGGGCGCGTGGTTTGCGTTCTATCATTGAAGAAACCATGATGGATGTTATGTTTGAAGTACCAAGCCAAGAAGATGTCACTAAAGTTCGTATCACGAAAGCGACAGTTGACGGAACGGAAAAACCGATTTTAGAAATTGCGTCTTAAGGAGAGAATGATGACTGAGTATTTAAATACCCATAATGCCTCGCTTCTTTTGAGTGCCGCTAACAAATCGCATTACCCACAAGATGATTTGCCGGAAATTGCCTTGGCTGGACGTTCTAACGTTGGGAAATCAAGTTTTATCAATACCCTTTTAGGACGTAAAAACCTTGCTCGGACATCAAGCAAACCAGGAAAAACCCAGCTTTTGAACTTTTACAATATTGATGACAAGCTGCGTTTTGTGGACGTTCCAGGTTATGGCTATGCCAAAGTTTCTAAGACCGAGCGTGCTAAATGGGGCAAGATGATTGAAGAGTATTTGGTGAGCCGTGACAATTTGCGTGCGGTAGTGAGTTTGGTGGATTTGCGCCATAGCCCTAGCGCCGATGATGTGCAGATGTACGAATTCCTTAAATATTACGAGATTCCTGTCATCGTGGTAGCTACGAAAGCTGATAAAATCCCCCGCGGTAAATGGAACAAACACGAGTCTGAAATCAAAAAAACACTGAATTTTGATAAATCAGACCAATTCGTTATCTTCTCATCTGTTGACCGTACTGGCTTAGATGACGCTTGGGATAGCATTTTAAGTGAATTATAAAGGAAAAGATTGGTTTAGCCAGTCTTTTTTTGTTATCGTTTTTGCCTAGCGCTATTGATAGATAAAGACTATTACCCTCCCTGAAAATCTTATGCTATTATAGATATATACTTATTATAAAAGATGGCGTTTATAGAGAATTATCATTTTTAACACGGGGAACACTTCCAAATACAGGAGGAAATGAAATGAAAAATCAGCAAATGATGGATATTAACAAAAAGAGTACTGCTCTTACACTCATCGATATAACAGTAATGATATTGTTGACTTTGACAAAAGTTGTTCCTTCCTCAACCATAGCAGGGTATTCCGTATTTGTGGGGATAGTATTTTTCTTTATAGTAGAAGATGTTAGTAAAACACGAGCTTCCGAATCGGGTTTACGTTTCAATACTATCGTCACCGACCTCAAAAAGTCGGGAGTCATTATTTGGATGTTGCTACCGAGTTTAAGTGGTATTGCGGCGCTTGTTGCAGGAAATATCATTTTTGGTGGAGAATTTGTTGCCCATGTAATGGGACGGACGGATTCTATCTTGTCTTTTGATAAGACGGCATTATTGATAGGTCAAGTTATCATTGCAGCATTTGGAGAAGAAATTGCATATAGAGGTTTCTTCTTTGGAAAATCCTTGAAAATATTTCCAATTTGGATTAGTGCCGTAGTATCGTCTATTGTTTTTGCTGCTGGACATATTGCTACTGGAAACATAGGGATTGTAGCTTACGATATTGCTGGTGTGTTCATTGACAGTTTGATTTTTTCAGTAATTTATTATAAGTCTGGAAATTGTGTTATCAGTACCTTTTCACATATTCTTGGCAATACAATATCAATTGTCGCTGTATTTATGTTCTTTTTAAGGAGGTAGGAAAGTTGCTTTATCTCTATATCCATTCCCATAGCACAGATTCGTTTCCGTAAAGCCTTCTTGAAGACACACACTTTGGATGACTTGTCTTTCAAAACACCTTTCACTCCTGTTTTGCCCTATATCACTATTGTGTTGTTGGTGATTTCGATTATCGGTATTACTTGGGATGCGTCACAACGTGCAGGACTGTATTTTGGCACTCCGTTTGTTCTTTTATATTATGGTTATCATTATTTGCGGTATAAAAAATGGTAGGAGGAAAATAAGCCATGGGAAAATTGGAGGATTTATTAGCCAATCAGGAAGTTATCATCTTAGATGGTGCTTTGGGTACGGAATTGGAAGAGCGTGGCTATGATGTATCTGGAAAATTGTGGTCTGCTAAATACCTTTTGAAAAATCCTCGTATCATTCAGTATCTTCACAGTATTTACCTTCGTTCGGGAGCAGATATTCTACAACGTCAAGCTACCAAGCAACTGTTCAGGGCTTAACGGATTTTGGTTTATCTGAAAAAGAAGCTCTGGACATCATCGCTTTGACAGTCACCTTAGCCCAGCAAGCTCGTGATGAGTTTTGGCGTACTTTATCAGATGAAGAAAAGGCCAAACGCTCTTATCCCTTGATTGCTGGAGATGTTGGGCCTTATGCCGCTTATTTGGCAGATGGCTCGGAGTACACGGGGCATTATCATCTAAGTAAAGAAGCTTACCAAGCCTTTCATCGTTCGCGTATTCAAACTTTGTTGGCTGCTGGATGCGACTTTTTAGCCATTGAAACCATTCCAAATGTTCATGAAGCCAAAGCTTTGATTGATTTATTGGCGACGGATTTTCCAGAAACAGAAGCCTATCTGTCATTTACAGCACAAGACGATAGCCACATTTCAGATGGCACTCCAATTGAAGTAGTGGCGGATTTGTGTGAGCAAAGTCCTCAGGTTTTAGCTTTTGGCATTAATTGTAGCAGCCCGACAGTTATTTCGGGTCTATTGAAACGCATTCGGATAGTATCTCAAAAAACGCTAGTTGCCTATCCTAATTCTGGTGAAGTTTACGACGGTAGCACTCAAACTTGGACTTCAAGTCCTGATGAAGCACGGACCCTTCTTGAAAATAGCAAGATTTGGCTAACATTAGGTGCCCAAATCATTGGTGGTTGCTGCCGTACTAGTCCCAAAGATATTGTTAGTTTGGCGCAAGCTTTTCACAAATAAAAAAAGCCCAACTCAAACAAGTTGGGCTTTTTGGGAGCGTTTAGTGGAAAAGATTATTTTTCGCTAATAACAAGTTCGCCATCTTCCATATCGGCTTTAAGATGTTTCACATCGGTGTGGTCAAGGTAGAAGTCAGTGATTTTATCACGGATTTCTTGTTCAATGACACGGCGAAGTGGACGGACACCCATGGCTTCATCGTAACCTTCTTCGATAAGGTGTTCTTTAGCTGCGTCACTAACAACCAAATCAATACCTTTCTTAGCGATAGTCTCGCTGACTTCATCAAGCATCAAGTTGACAATATCTTTCAAATCTTCCTTAGTCAAATGAGAAAATTCGATGATACCATTGAAACGGTTAAGAAATTCTGGGCGGAAGTAAGGAGCGATACGGTCCATAATCTCCATATCTTTTTCAGCGTCACCAGTTAATGATTCATGACCAAAACCAGCATTTGATGTCGCAATGATAACCGTATTCTTGAAGTTAATGGTGTTACCTTGACCATCTGTCAAACGACCATCGTCTAAGACTTGAAGAAGAAGGGTGATGACTTGAGGGTCTGCTTTTTCAATTTCATCCAAAAGGACGATAGAGTAAGGATTACGACGAACACGTTCTGTCAAAGTGTTGTTGTTGTCATCGTAACCAACGTAACCAGCGGTTGTACCAATTAATTTAGAAACGGCTGTACGGTCAGAGTACTCAGACATATCCAAACGAATGATGGCATCTTTTGAACCAAACATATCAAAGGCTAGTTGTTTAGCAAGTTCGGTTTTACCAACACCAGTAGGACCGACAAATAAGAAGCTACCAATTGGGCGATTACCTTCGTCAAAACCAGCACGGTTACGACGGATAGCACGAGCAACAGCTTCAACAGCTTCGTCTTGACCGATGACTTTACCTTTCAAACGGCTAGCCAATTCTTTCAAACGTTCAATATCACTAGCACCCATATTAGATACAGGCACACCAGTCAAACGTTCAACAGATTCAGCCACATCGTTAACCGTAGCAGTTACTTTTTGACCTTCAGTGTGGTTGTCAATTTGTTTTTGAAGGGCTTCAATACGTGTCTTCGTATTAAGTGCTAATTCATAATCTTCATTAGCAACAGCTTGTTCTTGTTTATCTTTTTGTTCTGCAATTTCTTTTTCAAGTGTTTTGACATCTGTGACAGGATGTTGTGCAGCCAAGTGAGCAGCTGTCATATCAATCAAGTCAATAGCTTTATCAGGTAAGCTACGTTGTGGGATGTATTGGATAGAAAAATCAACGGCAGCTTTCAAAACATTGTCAGGAAGGACAACGTTGTGGTGCTTTTCATACAAATCACGAATACCCATCAAGATGTTAAAGCTATCTTCAGCAGAAGGAGCATTTACTTTAACTTCATTGAAACGACGAGCAAGAGCTGCGTTCTTCAAAATAGTGTTACGGTATTCGTCTTGAGTAGTAGCACCTATAACGGTCAATTCACCACGAGAAAGAGCGGGTTTCAAAATATCAGCCAAACCTTTAGAGCCAGAGTCACCGCCAATAGAACCAGCACCTAAAATTTGATGGATTTCATCAAAGAATAAGATGATGTTTCCAGCGTCTTTGACTTCTTTAACGAGATTTTGTACGTTTTCTTCAAAAGCACCACGGTATTGTGTACCAGCTTCAAGACCAGAGATATCAATTGAAATGATTTCTTTATTCTTAATAGCAGCAGGGACATCACCATTGACAATAGCTTGTGCTAAACCTTCAACAACGGCTGTCTTACCAACACCAGCATCACCGACTAAAACGGGATTGTTCTTTGTACGACGTGATAAGATTTCAGCTGTTTCTTGAATTTCTTTATTACGACCAATAACAGGGTCCAATTCGTTAGCGCGAGCACGTTCTGTCAAGTTAGTACCAAGTTTTGCAAGGATACCATCTTGTTTAGGAGCGTTAGCAGCAGCTTGTTCTCGGTATTCTTCGTTACCAGGAAGTTTACCTGTCTTACGATAAGCAGCAAATTCTTCAGGTGTTACTTCACGTCCATTGATAAGGTAACGTTTATTTTCAGAATTATATCCGCCCATGTTTCCCATGAGTTGATTGAAAATATCGTCCATTCCTCCAAAAGGATCTCTTCCATAAAAATCACGACTTGCCATAATCTATTACCTCTCTTCATATAAATGATATTATAGTACGATTTTAAACAAAAGATGATATGCGATACAAAATCTCTTTTTCGGACTAGATCAATAGCTTGATAAGGCTTGGTTGATTGTCTTTTTTTCAATCACCTTTATAGTATTATCATATAGCATATTCTCTTAAAAGTCAACAAAAAATACTCAAAAAATTTAAAAAAAGTAATACTATAATATGATTCGGAGCTAAAAACCTATATTTTTATAGGAAAGAGACGGTGTTATTAAAAAGAGAAAGTTTCCTAAAATAGCAAAAAAGATAAAAAAGTGGGCGTAATGGGTTGACAAGTCATCAAAAAGACGATATACTAATTAAGGTTTTATGATAAAACTGACCTAAGACAGCAGGGGAGCCGTGCTCATAATATTCCTGCCGAGGCACAAAACGTAATGAGAATAACGTATTTGTACTTTCGTGTCTAGGTTTAGGTGCGTTTTTTTGTGCCTATCCCAAAAATAATAACGGAGGTAAAACTAATGAGTGAAGCAATTATCGCTAAAAAAGCTGAGCAAGTTGAAGCTGTTGCTGAAAAAATGAAAGCTGCTGCATCTATCGTTGTTGTAGATTCACGTGGTCTTACAGTTGAGCAAGATACAGTTCTTCGTCGCAATCTTCGCGAAAGCGGTGTTGAGTTCAAAGTTATCAAAAACTCAATTTTGACTCGTGCAGCTGAAAAAGCTGGTCTTGACGATATGAAAGATCTTTTCGTTGGACCATCAGCAGTAGCCTTCTCTAACGAAGATGTTGTTGCTCCCGCTAAAATTATCAATGATTTTGCGAAAGATGCTGAAGCACTTGAAATCAAAGGTGGTGCAATCGAAGGTTCTGTTTCTTCAAAAGAAGAAATCCTTGCCCTTGCTACATTGCCAAACCGCGAAGGACTTCTTTCTATGCTCCTTTCTGTACTTCAAGCGCCAGTTCGCAATGTTGCTCTTGCAGTCAAAGCAGTTGCAGACAGCAAAGAAGACGCAGCTTAATGCAAAAAGTAGCCTAGTGCTATATTAATTTATTAAAAAACATATACTATTTTTTGGAGGAATCTATAATGGCATTGAACATTGAAAACATTATTGCTGAAATTAAAGAAGCTTCAATCCTTGAATTGAACGACCTTGTAAAAGCTATCGAAGAAGAATTTGGTGTAACTGCAGCTGCTCCTGTTGCTGTAGCTGCTGGTGGTGCTGCTGACGCTGGTGCTGCTAAAGACTCATTTGACGTTGAATTGACTTCAGCTGGTGACAAGAAAGTTGCTGTTATCAAAGCTGTACGTGAAGTTACAGGTCTTGGTCTTAAAGAAGCTAAAGCTCTTGTTGATGGTGCACCTGCTAACGTTAAAGAAGGCGTTGCAACTGCAGAAGCTGAAGAAATCAAAGCTAAACTTGAAGAAGCTGGAGCTTCTATCACTCTTAAATAATCAATTATTGATTGTTTAAGGCTGAAAGCCGAGTTTTAAAGCCTTTTCGCTAATGTCAAGGTGATTAAGAAGGGATAATTTCAATTGAAATTTCCCCACAAAACACCCCACAAATTTTTGTGGGGGTGTTTTGTTTCTAGCTGACATTCTATATTTGTTGCAGTAAACTAATGACAAATACAGAGGAGGGAACTTATGTTAAGTGAAGATTTATATTATGAGTTAGAAGAAATGTTAACTCTTGGTTTTAAAAATAATGTTGAATATAAAAGATATATAGAACTTAAGGACTCATATGAAGAAGAAACTTTAGATTATAGTTTTTCAATCAGAGAATTAACTAATCTACTTGAAGTTATTATCAATACCAAAGAAAATGATTTTCCTAATTTAGATGAATGCTTACATGGAGAATATTTGTATTTAGTTAATGAATTAAAATGGTTAGATTGTAATATCGCTGGAAAATATATTAGTTTATCTTATGACTGAGAGATGTATGCAGTTGCAATTATTCTTTCTTATAGAAAAAATTTATTTTGTTGATTTGTTCCCAATTACACATCACGTGGAGTGTGTTGCTCTGCTTGTAAAAGCCTAGAAACCTTTGAACGAAAGGGATAATAAAAAGCCTTGGTAGCAAGGCTTTTTATTATGTGGTGGGGAATTATCAGAGTGAGTAATTTTTTATAGTGAGTAGAAGCGGCAGCATCAAACTATCCCATTCTATTTCCATTTACCCACCCTATGGATGAAACTCTAGAAGGTTTGGCCTAGGGAAACTAACTAGTGTAAGATGAGTGAAAAAAATACAAAATCTCAAAATATTTTGAAAATGCTTGTTTTCAAGGTGTCATAATGTGGATAATGATTGAATGAATTGGTTTTAACCATTACTTATTGCAAAGTAAATGATGTGTAGTGAATATTATTGTGGAATAGTTTGGATTGTTAAAAATTATTAGGAAGTTTAGAAAAAATTATTAGAATGGACATTTATCTCCCATCCTTTTTTGTAAACTCAATGTATCAATAAATGATATGAGGTAGTGAGAAATGAAATATTATCAAGTTGAGCTTACAAATCCTGATGAATTTTTAAAAGTACAAACAGAAGATTTTATTACTGATAATCGTTGGATACTAATTAAAGAGTCCGAGACTTATTATCTTATTTCACAAGATGATTACAGTTGGCGAGAAATGATTGAAAAATTAAGAAGTATCTTTGAGAAAAAGGTTTCTCTGGATAAGTTTGAGGTATTGACAGAAACTGATTTTTTAAAAAAGATCGAGAGAAGTAATCGTGGTGATCTGATCAAATTTTTACTCAATAGTCGAAATGATACAAAGTATTCATTGATGAATTCTAACGCTGAAAAGTTACAGGAATTGAATAGTATTGTTGGGTTGACTGATTTTAAAAATGCAGTAAAGGAACTTATCGCCTATTTATCATTCCAAAATAAAATAAATAATAATGAGAAGCAAAGGCACTTTTATATTTTTACGGGTGAACAAGGCTCAGGTCGAAAATTTGCCATTCAATTCTTGGAATCATTATTTGGCTTGAGAGCAGTTGTTGCGAACTGTAAGGATTTTTTCCTTCCAAAAATTACAACAGAAGATTTTCCAGTAGTTTATGATTTTTTCTCAGCAAGACCAAACCCAAAAATTGAATTTTTTGAGAGTTTACGCCAACTAGAAGGACACACCTTAGCTATTTTTATGGCCAATAATTACCAAGAAGCAAAGGAGATTGAAAAAGAACTATCAGAAATAAATCATAGAATTTCAATTGTTCCTTTTCCAGATTATCAGCAAGAAGAACTAGCTTCTATTGGTAGGATGATGCTGGCAAAGAAAATGATTCGAGTCAACGATGATGATTTTAAAAACGCGCTATCAAAAAAATCGAGAATAAACAATGCAAAACATATTCGACAATTTGTTCAAGAGATTATAGAGTTTTCAGTCCAAACTGGATATGATCCCTCTGAGGATAAGGAGATAAATTTAGAAAATTTTTTAATCTGCCCTAAAAGTCAGATTGGATTGAGTAAGACCCCAGAAGATACTTTGCAAGAACTGATAGGGCTAACAGAGGTCAAAAATTTATTGACTCAGCAAATTGCATTCAATAAGGTCAACCATCTCAGGAAACAGCATGGAATTTACAACGATACTGTTAATCATCATCTTGTCTTTTCTGAAAACCCTGGTACAGGAAAAACAGAAGTTGCAAGACTCTATACAAAGATTTTGTTTAATAATAAGATAATTCAAGAAAACAAATTGGTGGAAGTAGGGCGTGCGGATCTGATTGGAGAGTATATTGGAAGTACTGCTCCCAAAGTTAAAAAGGTATTTGATGATGCCAAAGGAGGTGTCCTTTTTATAGATGAGGCCTACAGTTTAATTCCAAGGCACGAAAAAGATTATGGACATGAAGCTATTGCGACTATTATTCAGGAAATGGAAAATCGGAGAGATGAGGTCTTAGTTATTTTTGCGGGCTATGAAGATTTGATGAAGGAGTTCCTTGATATAAACCCAGGTCTGTCTTCAAGGATTTCACGGGAAATTCGATTTGAAGACTACTCTTCTGACGAACTCTTTGCTATCATCGAACTGATGATTTCGAGGAAACAGTATCAGTTGAAAGGTGATTGCAAACATAAGCTATACCAACATCTATCCGAACTAGAAAGAGATAGTTATTTCGGGAATGCTCGATATGTCCGAAAACTTGTTGACCATATTATTCTTTATCAAGCACAACGGGTTATTAATATGGAAGATAGTCAATTGACAAGTCTGGAGAATTTGAGTCTAGTGACATTAGAGGATATTGAGAATGCTCTGGAAAGTTTTGGATTTAGTACTCAGAAGTTAAGTCGGACAATTGGATTTGGCAGATACTAAAATTAATCTTATTTGCAAAATAATAACCTTGAAAAAGTCGGAATATCATTGAATAGGGACTACTTGAGGTGTTATAATGTTTCTAAGGAATGAGGTAAATATGAATGATCAAGAACGCTTACTAACAGTTTTTCTACGTTTGCAATCAGGTGCTCATCTTTCTAAGTTACAGTTAGCAGATGAGTTTGGAGTTAGTGAAAAAATAATACAGAGAGATTTTTCTCTATTAGGTCATTTCTTGGAATCTCAGCCTATAGTTGCAGCGGAACTTGCCTATGATGCGAAATACCATACCCGTTATCTAAAAGGGAAATCATTATTTAATAAAAAGGATATTTTGATAATCTCAAAGATTTTATTAGAGAACCGTTCTTTGAACAAAGAGGAAAATAAGTCTCTGATCGATAGTTTGTTGGCTTTAATCTCTAAAAAGGAACAAAAAGAGGTTTATCAAATTATTGCGAGCGAACTACTAAATTATGCGCCACTGTCTGATACTCAAAATCGAATTGACAAAATCTGGGAATGGTCGGAAATAATACAAAAAGAGCTAGTTCTAGAGATTCGGTATCAATCGCCTTACAATAGTGAAAAGCAGCATACCATTTTTCCCGTATCCCTTTACTATGATCTGCATTACTTTTATGTTGTAGCATTTAATTTGACTTTTGAATCGTACATGACTTTAAAATTGGATAGAATTTTAGATTGGAAAGTATCTACGGAAAAGAAACCACAGATTTCTTATGGGGAGAAGTTTCGTGATGGAGAAGTACGGAACAAACGTGTTGATCCATTTATGGGACGAGAGTTGACGATTAGAGTTCAATTTACCTATGACCAAACCATTGTAACGGATCAATTTCCAACTGCTAGGATTATTGAACATACCCCTGACGGAGCTGTGATTGAATTTATCAGTCAAGACACACCAGGATTGAAACGATGGTTGCTGAGTCAAGTAGATGCTTTGACAGTGCTTTCTCCTGCAACGCTAGTAGATGATATGAAGAATTTTCTTAAAAAAATGCAGCAAAATTATGACAAGTAGACTAAGTGGACAAATATTGTCTATGGAATCTTTTATAATAAACCTATCAAGTTATAAGTCAGGGACAAAAGATGAAACCAGTCAATAAAAATCAAACATTTGAGAATTTTTCGGTTAATGATGGAAATGCTTGGGCTTTAGCTGCATTAAAGACAGTTATTAGAGATAAGAATTACTATAATCCGGTTTATATATACGGTAAAGAAGGAGTTGGGAAATCGCACTTGCTAAATACCACCATCAACGCAATTGTTGAACGAAATAAGGTAGTATTTCTATCAGCAAAAGAACTGGCAGTTGAAATGGTAGAAAAAATTATGTTGTCAGATGATGACTATATTCTCATCGATGACTTGCAATTACTGCCTAAAGATAAAGCTCTGGAAGAAAAAATCGCCATGCTGATTGAAGCAAACAAGAAACAAGTGATTATTTCATCCACTATTGACCCCAATAGCATGGAAGTTTCTAGCACATTACAGGAACGATTACAATGGGGATTAACAACAAATATGACATCCCAAAATCAATGATTAGTAAACTTAGATAGGAAGGAGAAACCTAACATGCAAGAATGGATTGTTGTCGATCAGTTCGGGAATGTGATTGCACAAGGTTTTTA
Organism: Streptococcus alactolyticus; assembly: GCF_012277075.1. Classification (GTDB taxonomy): domain Bacteria; phylum Bacillota; class Bacilli; order Lactobacillales; family Streptococcaceae; genus Streptococcus; species Streptococcus alactolyticus. The sequence continues at coordinate 124,897 of NZ_JAAXMT010000005.1, forward strand.
TGATAAACAATCAGCAGAATTTTATGCGGAAACTATTCCAAACGCTAGTGTTGAAAAGAAAAGCTAGTAAGATTACAACTTTACAATTGACACACCTTACTTAGAGTTCGTTTTCGGATATCATGTTCATATTATTTCTTGTGTTCTCTGATTACTAATTGCGGACTTGTGAAAAGTTTGTATGTGCTATAATGAAGGAGTTAGATTCCAATAAGGAGGGAAGTATTTTGATGTTAATTCAAGACGAATTAAAAATCATCAGCGTAAATGAGTTAATGAATATCAATTTAAAGATTCCAGATTATCAACGTCCATATCGTTGGTCATCTAGTTCAACCAATACCCTTTTTGCAGATACCTATGAAGCTTATAAGTTAGGAATTGATGAGTATAGATTAGGTTCAGTCATTTTGCATAGGGCATTGAATCATAATAGCCAACATTACGATTATAATCTAGTTGATGGACAGCAACGGACTACAACCTTATCCATTTTACTCTATGCGCTTGGTGAAAAAAGCCAAAAACTTCTGAGTGAAAATTATAAACCATCATCTCGTGATGCAATTTACAATAATTATAAATTGCTCCAAAAGAGAGTGAATGAACTTACCAAGGAAGAACAAAGAAAGTATAAAGAGTTTCTTGAAAAAAATTGTACTGTTGTAAAAATTGTGACAGACAGTGAGCAGGAGGCCTTTCAATTCTTTGATTCACAAAATTCACGTGGAAAAGCACTCAAGCCTCATGATTTATTGAAGTCGTACCACTTGAGAGAAATGGCTCGAGATTCTGAGCAGTTAAAAATAAGATTGATTTCTGATTGGGAAGATACGGATCAAAATGCTCTTGAGGATTTGTTTAGAAATTATTTGTATCCAGTCATTCGATGGTTTAATAACAGGGATGGGCTACATTATTCATCTGATAAAATTCAGTATTTCAAAGGGATCAAGCAATCGAATACTTATAACTATGCGATTTATCATAAAGCCAGTAATATTTTCATTGAACAAGTTAATTCGAGTGGTTCAAGTGAATTGCTCAGTTCTGGGGAATTAAACCAATTTCAATTAACCCAACCAATTATTGCCGGAAAACGCTTCTTTGAGTGGACCTTGCATTATTCAGCTTTATTGGAACAAGTCAAAAATAAAATTAATAGTTACCATAAAAAAGAAGAAGAAGTCCCAGGAAGGCGAACTGGTGACATTTACATAAAACAACTTTATGAGGCTTCGTTGCTATTTTATGCTGATAGGTTTGGTTTTGAAACAATCGATGAATCGGTCATGCATCAGCTATACACTTGGTGTTATTCATTAAGATTACGAATGAAGGCTATTTATCCACAAACTATAAATAAGTATGCAATTGGTCAACATGATCGGATCAATCTGGGTAAAGATTTGTTTTCAATAATGAGTGAAATGAATGACCCGCAAGAATTGAAATCCATATTCTTAGAAAGTGTAGAAGAGAGCGACCTTCAAAGCAGTAGCTACAAAGCAATTTATGAATTAATTAAACAATGGAATGGGTGGTAATCATGGACAATCATTTAAAAATGATACCAGTTTCAAAAATATTTTCTGATATTCATTATGAGGTTCCAATTTATCAACGAAATTACGCATGGGGTTCTGACCAAATTGAACAGTTAATCGAAGATATTAGGAGCACCAAAAATGATTATTTTTTGGGTAATCTAATCGTTAATCAAAAGGAAAATAATGTTTATGAAGTTATTGATGGGCAACAACGCTTGACAACATTATTTTTACTGGAAAGATATTTGGGTATTGCGTTTGCTAATGATGCATTACGTTTTGAAGCTAGAGATAAGGCGAATAGAACGCTAGCAACATTACCCAATACAAACCAATTAACTGATGAGTTGCAGTCTTCAGAAATTAAAGAGGGCTATAAAATTATTGATGATTATTTTGAGAAGACAGGTCTTAAAGAAGAAAAAGAATCATTCATCAAGCGTTTGGATAAGGTGAATCTTATCCGTGTACAGGTACCCGATAAAATCGACTTGAACCATTATTTTGAAATTATGAATACTCGTGGTGAGCAACTCGAATTACATGAAATTGCCAAAGCAAATTTTTTGTCAAAAATAACGGCACCAGTTGACAAGAAAATCGCTAGTGATATCTGGGAATATTGCTCCAACATGGACTCCTACATTCAAATGAATTATCCTAAAGAAAAACGGGATATGATTTTTAGCAATGATTGGAGTAGCTTATCCGAGCAAATAGTTGACTTTGATTCATTATCCTGTTGCTATCTAAATGAATCAGTAACAGAAGAAAGATTCACTCTTGAAGAAATACTTCAAGGTAAGGGAGAACTAAGTGGTGAATCAACATCAAGTGAAGAGTTAGAGAATGAACGTTTTGAGTCAATTATTTCTTTCCCGAACTTCTTATTACAAGTCAATGAAGCTATTTCGAGATCAAATGCGGACGACGACTCAAGTTTGGATGATAAGAATTTTTTAACAAATCTTAAGAATAATTGGGCAGATGAATTGTCTGCTAAGCACTTTTTATTTATGCTGCTAAAAGCACGCGTTATATTCGACAAATATGTGTTAAAGCGTGAATTTGCGCGTGACTACAAAGAAACAGGAAAGTGGTCATTACAAAAGCTTGAAAAATATCGTGATGCTAGAACAGATAAACCCAAATATATCGGAACGTTTGGTGGAGATGAAGATAATAAAAATAGACAGATTCGAACCTTACAATCTGCCTTACGTATAACATACACATCTCCAAAAACAATGCATTGGATTTCATTAGTTTTGTCAAGCTATTTTAATGATGAAAATGCTAATGTTTTGAAGATTCTTGAAAGTTATGCACAGTCAAAAGTTGATGCAGCTGAATATGAAACGGCTTCTGGATTTGGATTTGAACGGATTGTGTTTACTTATTTAGATTATTTGATTTATAGAGATGGCTATTCATACAATGGTCAGGAAATAATACGGCCATTATCGAGTGACTGGCAATTTCAATTCAGAAGTTCAATTGAACATTTCTACCCTCAACATCCAACTGAATTGTCACCTTGGGCTGATGCAGATCTGAATTGCTTTGGTAATTTAGCCTTGATTACGGTATCTGGCAATTCTACTTTTAATAATGCAACGCCTGTCGGAAAAGCAAGTACAAACCCGGGTATTATTGCGCAGAGTTTGAAGCTGAAAATCATGGCTGAAATGATGAGACAAAATAACAATATTTGGGATCAAAAATTGGCACACATTCATCAGAACGAGATGTTTAACATTCTCGTTTCCCAAAAAGAGTAAATGAGAGTAGAGATATTCTTGCAAACCAATCTATTTTGATTAGCCAACAGAACCTAAACAACTCATTTAAAAGGAAGAAGTACCAGTACATTCGGCGCAATTAGATATTATAGAAAAAATAATTGGTAAGAATCTAGTTACTTCAATAAAATGGTGATTTTAATTATATAATGAGATGATAGAAAATAGGAGTGGTCTTTTGCATCACTCCTATTTTTCTGTTAAATACGTTGTTGTTTTCTTGTAAGAATAACGGTAGATTAGTGGATTCTCTTCTAAGGTTCTTACTTCAAAAATAAAGAAGTGATCACGATTATCTCTGGACTTCTCCTTATTTAGGACAAAGTAATTCTTACGAGAAGTCGCCATGGTTTTGAGGATATCATCAGTCAGAAAGGTCAATGGTATATTCATGTTGGAGTAGCGGTAGAAGTCACGTTCAAAATCTTGGTAGCTCTCGCTGTAATAGTCCATTTGCAGGTGATTACGCTGAAACTCAAGCTGATTCATGGTACACCACCTCTATTAGTTTGATATTGAGAATATCATCTAGCTTGATGTTCTTATTCCCATGCTGAATTAGTTAGCGTAAAGCTAGCTAAGGAGTAGCAATTTTTGTTCAATAATCACTTCGAATAAGAATGTTATCTTATTATTTTCCAAATACCCACCGATAAATTAACTTCTTGCAATATTTCTGGAGCTGTCTAATAAGGCAGTTTCATTTTGTACGTCAAAAAAACTAGATTGAAAATGTATCGTTTTGATAGTGGTTTAGCGTTTATCCTCCTCCTCGATAACTTCCGAGGCATAGAACAGAAAGAATAGGGAATAGTTGTCATCCACAAATACTGAGTAATTAACGTAACTCATTCTGACTACTCTATAACTGTATTGGGAACGTAAGAATATCAGGGCGGTATCGTTTAATGTCTTCGTGTGATTTATAAGGTCAATCTTTATCTAATCCTATATAGGGGGGCGTTGATGTGCAACTCAATTTTTAAAACTTTGATACTAAAGTTGTGTTTCCGAACTCCCTGATAGACCAGTTAGCTTAAGCACATTTAGACAAATATTTTTAAATTGCAAAAACCCCGCGTTGTAAAATGAAGTGCAACAAAAAAGACATGTTATTCTGCTATACTAGAATTCCCCAACTCAGTATAGAAAGCAGATAAACATGTCCACCATTCATTCTACCAAAAATTCTTCGTATTCACACCTCTCAGCCTTTGAATGTGGCGAAATGAGTGCTTATCTCAAGATGGGAAAGAAGCCAGCTGAGATTGCTCGGCTCCTGGATCGTCACCGTTCGACCATCTGTCGTGAAATAAGGCGAGGAACTGTTACACAAGTCCAAGATAAAAATGGAAAGCTGAACTACTACGAGGCTTATTTCGCAGATAGCGGTCAACGTGCCTATGGAACAAATCGTAAGAACTCTACCTACCACAAGCTCAAGAACTGTTCCTCAACCTTTCTCAAGGAGCTCGTCAAAGCTCTAAAAACGAAACCACGTTGTCATAATGTCGATAGCTTTGTTCAAACCTACAAAGAGGAACATCCACTGGAAGTCATCCCGTCCACCAAAACAGTGTACCGTTACATCAAAGACGGTCTGTTGGCGATTAAAGTAATTGATTTACCTAAGATGGTCAGTATTCGAAAACGCTCTAAGCCTGCCTCTAAGACCCATAAGAAAACTCTTGGTAAATCCATTGAGGAGCGTCCAGAAACCATTACGACTCGCTCTGAATTTGGTCATTGAGAGATTGATTTGGTTCTTGGTAAAAAGACCAAGGGTGAGGCTGTTGTCATGACCTTGGTAGAACGTCAGACTCGTTTTGCCCTAGCCTGTAAGTTACCGAATAAGCAAGCTGAAACTATCCATCAATCTGTCAGAGACTTACTCTCTCAGTACCCTATTTGTTCTATCACATCAGATAATGGTTCTGAGTTTAGTCTGTTGTCACACTTAGCAGGAGTTGATATTTACTATGCCCATCCCTACTCATCTCATGAAAGAGGATCAAATGAGAACTTTAATGGCCTACTCAGAGAGTTTCTTCCTAAAGGGAAATCACTTAATCCATTAACGGATGACGAGCTTTCTCAGTATGTCTCCGCTATTAATGAAAGACCGAGACGACTTCTCAATTATAAAACGGCAACTTTTCTGTTTGGGGTAACCCAAACTGTTTAAGCTATCGAATTCTTGTTTAGCAGTATTCTTGTTGCACTTGACTTGACAATTTGCGAAATTGCAAAAACAATTCAATGATAAATATATTTATGTATTTTTTGATTATGCTGTAAAAGGTAGTTTTTTTATTAGAAATAACTCTGTCAGAAATAAGGCCTCTATAAAACGTTTTTTATTATCAAGTTTTGAAACTTTTTTTAGAAGTGTGATAACTTTTCCAAATTATCCTTGTTATTCTAATGGCATTCCTAAGAAAATCAAGTCTTGAATTTTCACTGGGGGTTGGGGGGCGAAGCCACCAAGTAATCTTATCGTTGGTTGTCAAAACTGGAAAGTTTTGGTCGGCTGGCGATATGATTTTTTGGGTATTGTGACCACAATGCCTGAGCTCGCAAAGACCGAACAAGGTCTTTAGAAAATTTCCTGTATGATATACGGGGCCGGGTTTTACCCGAGAAAGGATAATAAAGAGAAACTATTATGTCTGAACAATATAGAGATATTCGCAAAGAAATAAATTTAACAGCCAATGAGCTAAAACAAATTGAAAAATTAATGAGGGACAATCATTATCGACACTTTTCACCATTTGTCAGAGATAAAATTTTAATGACTGATGATAAGCAGTTAACGGAAAAAGAATGGTTTTCTTTCTGGCGTAATCAAAAATTAGAGCAGATTGGTCGTGATGTCTATGAAGTTATGATTGTCGCAAGAGCGAATAATCAGGTGACTCAGGAACATGTATCTATTTTATTGGGCTGTGTTCAAGATTTGATTTCGGAAGTGAACCAGACGCAACCATTGAGCCTGGAGTTTCGTGAAAAGTATATAGGCTAGAACAACTAAGTTATAGAATTTTATTAGATTGTGTTTCATCATATCCAACTATTTGATTTTAGGATTTTACTTTTTTTAATTTTAAGTTATTAAATTTTGGAAGTAGCATTTCATCCAAAACTGTATTGTGATAATCTTTTCAAATATTAATTGATACATTACTATTACTGAGATTTAATCAGAATAAAAATAGAAGGAGTATCTTATGGAAACTGTTACACATAAAAGTATTATGAAGCTTGGTTTTTCTAAGACAGCTTCAAAGTTGATTATCAGAGAAGCTAAAGCAATAGCCGTTAATCAATTTTATAGTAGTCATTTAGATAATAATGCGGTAAAATTAAGAAAATCGCCTTTTGATAATAGACGATTAGACTTAGCTCCAAAAATTATCGTAGAGGAGCTGCTCGGTTTTCCAATCATTGATGAAAGAAAGGAAAACAAATAAATGTCTAAGAAATATAAAGGTGTATTTAGAGATGAAAAAGGTAGGATATATTGTCAAACTGAATTTAAGGCATCTGCAACTGGGAAACGTCAACGTTTTAAACGTTATCGCAATATGTGGGGAAAATCTTTCACGACAGAGAAAGAAGCTTATGATGAGCTTTGTCGAGCAAGAGTAGAGTTTTATGATAAATTTGATTATTCAGATTATAATTTAACATTTGCTCAATACATGGAAGACATTTTCTTACCGTATTATAAACAAACGGTACAGGATTCAACATATAGAACTGCAATCACTCATTTTACGTTATTTATAGAGGAATTCGGGAAAATGAAATTGCGTGATATTAAGCCACGTGATTGCGAGAGATTTCGACTAAAGCTTATAGCAAACCATTCTCCTAATTATGCAAAATGTGTTTGGATTCGTTTCAAACAATGCTTAGGATATGCGGAAAGAATGGAATATATTAAAACTTTCCCATGTAAGAGTCTTGATAATCCAAAAGGGAAGCGACCAGATACAAAATTTTGGACATTCGATGAGTTCAAAAAAGTTATTGCAACCTTTGATATAGAAGACTATGAAGATTTACATCGCTTTACGACAACTTGGTTATACTACATGACTGGGGTTCGAGTCAGTGAAGGTTTTGCTTTATTGTGGTCTGACTATGATAAAGAGAATAAGCGAATTTTTGTCCATTCAACTTTAGAAGCGTTAAAAGGTGGTATTTATCGTATAAAAGATCAGACTAAAACGGATGCAGGAGTTCGATTTATTGATCTAGATGATGAAACAATTAATGTCATAGAACGTTGGAGAAAAGTTCAAGTTGCTAATTCTGATGATAACTACATCTTATCTAAGTTTGGTGAACCTATGGTTAAGAGTACCTTAACTAGAATGTTGAAGAGACAGGCTAAGTTAGCAGGTGTACCTGAGATAACTGATAAAGGATTGAGGCATAGTCATGATTCATTTATGATCAATATCCTAGGAAAAAATGTTTTAGCAGTCTCTCAACGTTCAGGTAGAATTGATAAAGCTACAACTCTAAATACTTATTCTCATTTTTACAATGCTAGAAAGCAGACAGTAGGTAACGAGATAACAGAATTATTGAAAAAGGAGGGTGTTTCATCAACACCCCGATAAGGACCACTATCGATAATATTTGACTTGAAAAATGCATAATACTAAGGTTTAAAAGCAATTTGCTTATGTTACTCTTAAATAATAGAGTAACTACTCAAGTAGCCTAATAAAACGATAAAACCGCTATTCTTAGGATTGGCGGTTTTTTGTATATTCAACATTTAGAAAGATTGTTTAATGCGTCTATAACCTTTAATTGTATATTTTGCACAATATGTGTGTCACTTTTCATTGCTTAAAACAGCAATGTAAGAAAAATATGGTGCGAAATGACTTCTACCCCACCAAGATAATTCTTGGTGGGGTCTTTTTTTTTTACATGATATAATGGAAAAGTTATATTGGGATAAGGGAGGAGAAAAATGGCAATAATTGAAGTTAAAGGGTTAGGGAAAAGATATAAGGGTAATGATTTTTACTCTTTGAAAAATGCTAATTTTACTATTGAAGAGGGAGATATTGTAGGTTTAGTCGGTAAAAATGGTTCAGGGAAGAGTACTTTGCTGAAACTATTGGCAAAATCTCAAAATCCTACAGAAGGAACTGTTTTTTTCAATGGTAAAGATATTTTTAAAGAAGATAATATTCTCAGAGATTTTGGAATCATGATAGAGCCTGTCTTTTTTCCACAAATTAGTGTTGAGGAAAATGTAAAGTTATATCTTAAAATTCATAAGAAAGAACAGTATCAAGATAATATCGAAAAAACACTGAAATTAGTTGGACTTTGGGAAGCTAAAAATAGAAAACCTGTGGATTTTTCTTTTGGTATGAAACAAAGGACCGCATTAGCCTTGGCTCTTGTTACAGAACCTCGATTTGTATTGTTAGATGAACCTTTTGTAGGTTTAGATCCTATTGGCGTCAGAAATTTATTGGACATTTTAAAACAATGGTCAAAAGTTAATAAAACATCAATGATCATATTTAGTCACCAGTTAGCAGAGCTAGAAGAGTTGTGTACACGTTATCTTTTCATTGAATCAGGGACAATTGACGATAAAATCAGTGCAGAACACAATAGTATCATTATAGAGCTAAATGAGATGATCAGTGAAGAAGATGGTCATTTGATAGAAAATCTTGTGAAAAATTATTACTTAAAATATAGTGAAAATTGTATTGAAATTGATAATTCTGTAAATAATGAAGCCTTAAATGCTATCTTGGAACAACTAGCAGTTGCTAAGCTGATTAAAAATATTTTATCAAAAAAAAGATAGTTTAGAAAGATTATTTACGGAGGAATAGAGATGAATTACTTAACATTACTTTTTTTAAAGCATTGTTGAAGAAGAGAGAATCAAAAATTGCGTTAGCTTTTAGCTTTTTCCCGATGCTACTAATTGTTGTAGGGATTGTTCAATACCAATTTTATGCAATTAAGTGCTCCAATAGGATCACTAAGCTTTTTGGAGTTTTTTAGCACCGTTTTATCCACTCAATACCAAATGACATTGCCACTGGTCGTTTTTATTTATATTGTTAGTACGATTTTTAGAGATGAAATAACAAGCGGCATTATGTATCTTTTCAAGGATGTTAGTCGAAAAGTTATTTTAAATGCAAAACTAGGAGTAATTTTATTGTTTCAATTATTGTATATTGTAATGACTTTCTTTTCATTATTCACTTATTATGTTTATTTGATTCATCAACCCTATACGTCAGGTAGTTTTTTGCCTTCAAAAATGGATGACATACAATATACGGTGGTTAGTATTTTTGGAACTATTTTGGTATTTTTGTTGTGTTTGCTAGTTGCTAGTTTGGCATCAATTCTCTTGACGAATGGTTTCACTATGCTTGTAGGAATTGTTTTTTTATAGCTCCACACCTTACTTCGCTAAAATATCTGTTTCTAAACGGTTATGTTAATGTGTTAGGACATGTATCTTTTGGTAGTTGCGTATTACTCCTCACATTACTGTTTGTCGTTTACTATGTGATTTTGTATCTTGTCTCTTTATATTTGTATAATAGACTTGAGTATTAGCAAGTTGAGGTACTATCTTAGAGGTAAAAGAGTTCTTCAATACTATTTAAAAAATGTAAAAACGTTCCCCACCAAGATCATTCTTGGTGGGATTTTAACTATCACTCGTTGATTTTACTTGCCATAGAATTATAGAAATAAAAAAGCAGGACGACCGCGTGTCGTTCTGCTTTGGTGTTTGGTGCTTTATTTTAAAATGATTTGAGCGATGATTGGGCTGACGATAACATAGGCGATTCCTGTGACACCGATGGCTAGGCCCGCCATGGCCCCTTCGACATAACCGTATTTTAGAGCGGTACCAGTACCAATGGCGTGTCCTGTCCCGCCAAGACTTAGCCCGACTGCTACGGGATCGGTGATGTGCAGGTATTTCAATAGAACAGGCCCAAGAACGCTAGTCAAAATCCCTGTGATAACGACTACAACAAGGGTTACAGTTGTTATACCTGCCATTTTATTAGTGATTCCGACAGCCATCGCAGTAGTGACAGATTTTGGAAAGAGGGAAATAGCGAGTAAATATTTGATACCAAAGGTTTTGGCGATAATAGCAGTAAAAGTGGTATTGACCACGCAGGCAATGGATATTCCTGCTAAAATACTGCGAATGTGGTGTTTCATGAGATGAAAAGAGCGGTAAAGGGGAATGCCCAAGGCAACCGTTGATGGCACGATGAGCATATTGAGGTAACTACCGCCAACATAATAATCATCATAAGAAATGTGGGTTAGCTTTAAAAAGAGAATGATGATAAAGGTAGCTAAAAGAAGTGGTGTGGTTATAGGATGTGGAAAGCGTCTAAAAATCAGCATACCAATCAGATAAGCCAAGATAGAAAGCATGATGCCAAAAATAGGATTTGATAAAACGTCAGTCATTAGAAGCTCCTTTTTCAACGTAATCGCCTTCATAGCGTGTCTTGACAAATTGGACGACTAGACCAATGACAGCCACATTTAGTAAAATAGCCCCTAAAATGATGATGGTAATAGGAAGCAAATAATCTTTGATATCGTTGAATTTTTCCATAATACCAACCGCTGCGGGTAAAAATAAAATTGTCATGTTGCCAAGCAAAAAATTACCAACGGTGTCAACATGTCTTAAACGAATGATTTTAAATTCAAGGGCGAGAAAAAGCAGAACCAAACCGATAATACTACCGGGGACAGGCAGATGAAAAAGCGTTGAAATGGCTTCTCCGATGAGTGAGAAAATCAAGATAATCATAAATTGAACGTATAGTTTCATCAGTAAAATCCTCCAGTATAAGTCTACTACTCTAAAGAAGAATTGCAAGACTTGGAAAACGCTTTTATATAAGTTTTCAGAAAAGATAATAAAAAGAAAAAAGCGTTGATAACGCAACGCTTTAAACGGTATCTACAAGAATGGAGCCGGTGGGAGTCGAACCCACGTCCAAACACCTGCCAATATATTCGTCTACAACCATAGGTTATGTCTTTCATTTAACTTAAGCGCGATACATAACTCAAACCTCACTCAAGCGAGTCTAAAAAATCTCTTTTTGACTAGTTAGACAATAGCCAAACGTAGCTTGATAACAATGAAACCTCTAGCAAAACTCAAGCAATCTTGTAGAGATCACGCGAGCTGGTTTTTAGGCAGCTACAGCGTAAGAATTTGTATTTTTTGCAGTTATATTTAACTGGCATTTTTACATCTGCCGATGAGTCGCAGAATATACCTCATAATGCCTGTCGAATCCGTAACGACCCCAGACAAAATGCTGATTTCATAACCAACATTACTAGTATAACAGATATGTTTAAAAATAGCAAAAAAACAGGAGTTATGATATGATAACAACATGATGAAAAAGATAAACCTTTACGCGTTTTTCCAGCGTTTGATTCAGTTATTAGGTATTTTAGCGATTATTGGAACAGTATTTTTAGTGATATGGTTCTACCGACTCGGCATTTTGAATGATAGCAATGTCTTAAAAGATTTTATCCATGCTCGTCCCTTGATTGGTCCCCTCATTTTTATCCTGGTGCAAATTTTCCAAGTGGTTTTCCCTGTGATTCCAGGTGGGGTGACGACGGTTGCGGGGTTCTTGATTTTTGACCCGCTAGCCGCCTTTATCTACAATTACATTGGGATTGTGATTGGAAGCGTGATTCTCTTTTTATTGGTTCGTGTTTTTGGGCAGCGCTTTATTCTCTTGTTTGTAAATGAAAAGACCTACGATAAATACACGGCTAGGTTGGAAACGCATGGCTATGAACTCTTTTTCATTTTATCAATGCTAGCGCCTATTTCGCCTGCTGATGTCATCGTGATGGTGACAGGTTTGTCACACATTTCTGTGAAACGATTTACTTGGATTATCTTACTCACCAAGCCTGTGTCAATTCTATCATATAGTTATTTGTGGATTTTCGGCGGTGATTTTATTAGACAATTTTTGAGTTAACAAAAGAATAGCCGTCCCTTCAAGGGACGGCTATTCTTTTGTTACTGAATATCAACTTTATTTTCCAATAAATAGTATGTTATGAAGTAGAAAATGAGAATGTCAATGATTTCTCCGATAGTGGCATAACCAAAATAGGATATATCAACAATGTTTTTCAATAAATGGGAATCGATTATACTTGACAAGACTGTGCCGATAATGGCAATGGCAAAGTAAGCAACAAAGCTCATGAGAATACGGCGATTCGTAAAGAGTTGTCCAATAGTGATAGCGAGATAGAACATGAGAATCTCTGAAATAGTAGCTGCTATTAGGTAAACAAGCAGGATTTCCCATTTGCTTATGGTCAGCAAAGATACGATGTGAGGCAGAGCGATAAGAAATTGCCCAACGCCTGACATAGGCAAAATCAAGAGTCCTACGCCAATGATGAGGACAAGGGTATTGCACAAGGTCCAGATAAAAGCGGCTAGTAAGCGTGATAGAATTATTTGATGAGTGGTGACTGGCAAGGTGAGGGTCAAATAACCTTCCTTACCAAAAATACTTTGGTAGAAACGGCGAACGATAATAATCACCGTAGCCACCCAAGACCCTGCTACCAAGATGCCAAAAATCATTGCTAAAATCAGCGGAATGAGCTGCATCACATGATTTGGTGAGCTGCTTGTCGTTTGGGCAAAAGATTCAAAGGATCTAAGGCTAAGCCCTAAGGCAAAAGAACTGATTAAAATGCCTGTATTTAGGGCGATGTACCAGCGTCCAATTGATTTTAAGTCGTATTTTAATAATGTAGTGAACATAAATCCCCCTTAATGACGGTAAGTGTCGCGAAAGAGTGCGTCAATTGATTTGCCATGCTCAGCTCGTAAATCATCAGTAGAACCTTGCAAAATCACTTTTCCTTTATCAAGAAAAACAACCTCGTCTAAGACGGGCTCTACCTCTGAAATGAGATGGGTTGAGATAATCACAGAAGCGTCTTCGCAGTAGTTATTGATAATGGTGCGTAAAATCGTTTCTCTGGTTGATGGATCCACACCACCAATTGGTTCATCAAGTAAGTAAAGTTTGGCTTTACGGCTCATTACCAAGATAAGTTGCACTTTTTCCTTATTTCCCTTAGATAGATTTTTAAGGTATTCCTTAGGATCCAGCTGCAAATCTGCCAAGAGTTTTTTCGCCTTTTGTCGTGAGAAGTCTTCGTAAAAATCGTCAAAGAAGGTGATGGCTTCTTCAATTCTGATGTTATCTCTCAAGTAAGAAGTATCAGGCAGGTAGGAAATGATTTTTTTAGTGTCTTTGGACGGACGGTAACCGTCAATGACAATCTCCCCAGAATTAGGGTGCAACAAACCGTTGATCAGTTTCATCAAGGTGGTCTTACCGCTTCCGTTTGGTCCTAGTAAACCGATGATTTTACCAGAAGAAAACCGGATTGTGATGTCATCAATAGCCGGCTGCTTTTTGTATTGTTTGCTAACATGCTGTAATTGAAGTAATGGTGTTGTCATCAGTGATTCTCCTTAACATAAGATTCTAGGACAGCAATGATGTCGCTTGTATCAAAGCCGATGTGATGCATATTTTGTACAAAAGACTGGAGTTCCTCGGTTGCTAATTCGTGGCGTTTTTGTTTGATGAGTTTTTCATCTTCTGTCACAAAACGCCCTGAGGTTCTTTTGGAAAAAACCATGCCCTCTTGCTCTAATTCTGAAAAGGCACGTTGCATCGTGTTAGGATTGACCCCAGCTTCTTCGGCTAATTCACGAACGGTGGGGAGTTGGTCGCCACTTTTAATTTCTTGACTGATGATTTTCATTTTAATGTGTTTCGCAATTTGAATATAAATAGGTGATTTTTCATCAAAATTCCAGGACATACGATGCCCCTTTCTATTTTATGTCAGTAATATTTTGTACTAAAAAAATGGTACAAAAATAAGCCTAAAAAGTCAAGAAAACATAACTTAAGTTAGGTATTTTATCCTGCTCGCTGAATAGTGTATAATAGACATATTAAGGAAACAAGGGAGTTTTTGGCATGTTTGCACAGATAGATACAAAGACAGTCTATACTTTTATGGACAGTTTGATTGATTTGAAAACCTATATTCAAAAAGCGAAAGATTTGGGCTATCAAACGATCGGCATCATGGATAGGGATAATTTGTACGCGGCTTTTCATTTTATTCAAGAAGCTAAAAAGGAAGGGTTGCAGCCTGTTTTGGGATTGGAGTGTGCTTTTTCGATAAAAGAGTGGCAGACAGTGACGGTGCAATTGATTGCCTTAAACACCTTGGGTTATCAGAACCTCATGAAACTGTCCAGCAAACAGCTTTCTTCAGGACTTGAGTTAGAGGATCTGCCTTCTTATTTGCCTGGGATTGCTGTGATTATTCCTTATGTGGAAGGGATAGAAGAGGTAGCGTTTCCTTTTGACTATTATATCGGTGTTCATTTGCAGTCTCCTCAAAAAGAGTACCCTAAGCCTTTAGTACCCTTGCAAACGGTTCGTTATTTTGAAGCCAGCGAAAGGCAGACGCTTCATGTTTTGCATGCTATTCGGGACAATCTTTCCTTAAAAGAAGCCGCTCCAGCTCCTGAAAGGCAAGCCTTTTATTCCTGCCAGCAAGTCACACAAACCTTTCAAGAACGTTTCCCCCAAGCCCTTGAGACCTTAGAAAAACTCGTTTCTACTATTGATTATACTTTTGATACCAATTTAAAATTACCACGGTTTAACCGTCACAAACCCGCTCAGGAAGAATTGGTCGAGCGTACGGTAGAAGGCTTGAAATCCAAGCAATTGTGGTTACCCGCATATCAAGAACGCTTGGAAAAGGAATTAGCTGTTATTCATCAGATGGGATTTGATGATTATTTCTTGATTGTTTGGGATTTGTTGCGTTTTGGTCGTAGTCGTGGTTATTATATGGGAATGGGGCGTGGTTCTGCGGCAGGGAGCTTGGTTGCTTTTGCCCTTGACATCACAGGAATAGATCCTGTTAAAAATAACCTACTATTCGAACGGTTTTTAAATGCGGAACGTTACAGTATGCCAGATATTGATATTGATTTGCCTGACGTTTACCGTAGCGAGTTTCTTCATTATGTGCGTGACCGTTACGGTAGTCAACATTCTGCCCAAATTGTGACTTTCTCGACCTTTGGAGCCAAGCAAGCCATTCGCGATGTCTTTAAACGCTTCGGTGTGCCTGAATACGAACTGAGCCGCCTCACCAAAAAAATCAGTTTTCGAGATACGTTGACCTCGGTTTATGAGAAAAATATTGGCTTTCGCCAGTTAATTCACGAAAAACCAGAGTATCAGAAGGCTTTTGCTATTGCTAAACGCATTGAAGGGAACCCACGTCAGACTTCTATCCATGCGGCTGGTGTAGTGATGAGTGACGATGATTTGACCAATCATATTCCACTAAAAGCTGGGGAAGACTTGATGGTTACTCAGTATGATGCCTCTGCTGTTGAAGCCAATGGGCTTTTGAAAATGGATTTCCTTGGCCTTCGCAATCTGACCTTTGTGCAACGTATGCAAGAAAAAGTGGCTAAGGATTATCATGTCGCTATTGATATTAAGGCCATTGATTTGGAGGACAAGGAAACTCTGGCTTTGTTTGCGGCAGGTCGAACAAAAGGCATTTTCCAATTTGAACAAGCTGGAGCTATCAATCTGCTTAAACGCATCCAGCCACGACAATTTGAAGACATCGTTGCCACAACCAGTTTGAACCGTCCTGGTGCCAGCGATTATACGGAGAATTTCATCAAACGTCGATTTGGAAAAGAAGCAGTAGATGTCATTGATCCTATATTAGCGCCTATTTTACAGCCAACATACGGTATTATGTTGTATCAAGAACAGGTGATGCAGATTGCCCAAGTGTATGCTGGTTTTACGCTTGGTAAAGCGGATTTGTTGCGACGTGCCATGTCAAAAAAAGATCTTACAGCCATGCAACAAATGGAAGCAGACTTCTTAGCAGGCGCTGAACGCCTAGGTCATCCGATTGAAACCGCTAAGAAATTGTTTAGCCGCATGGCCAAATTTGCAGGTTATGGCTTTAACCGCAGTCATGCCTTTGCCTATTCAGCCTTAGCATTTCAACTGGCTTACTTTAAAGCACATTATCCTGATGTTTTCTACGATGTCATGCTAAATAACGCCAGCGTAGATTATGTCAAAGATGCCTTAGAAGCCCATTTCACCTTGCAGCCGATTAACATCAACACCGTACCTTATCAAAATAAGATTTCTGGCCGTCAGATTTTCTTGGGATTAAAAGATTTAAAAGGGGTTCCGCGTGATTTGTGCTACTGGATTATTGAGAATCGTCCTTTTAAAACGATAGAAGATTTCCTGATTCGCCTACCTGAAAATTACCGCAAGAAGGACTTGTTGCTTCCTTTGGTGGAGGTTGGAGCCTTTGATGTCTTTGATAAAAATCGCCATAAAATTAGTGCTAACTTGGATTCGCTTTTCCTTTTTGTGACGGAGTTGGGGAGTTTATTTGCCGATAGTGCTTATAGTTGGACAGAAGTAGATGATTATTCAGATGCTGAAAAATACCGCCTGGAACAAGCAATATTAGGCGTAGGCATTAGCCCGCATCCACTTTTGAAAATTGCCAAGCAGTCCACCGTGCCATTTACCCCTTTAGAGGATTTGCGGGAAAATAGCGAAGCGACTATCTTGGTTGAATTAAAACAGATGCGCGTGATTAGGACTAAGACTAAGGGAGAACAAATGGCTTTTCTAACGGTCACAGACATGCATCGTTTATTTGATGTGACGGCTTTTCCTGAAAGATATGCCCAATTTAAAACAGATTTGCAAGAAGGCCGATTCTACTATCTTACAGGCAAGGTGCAAAAACGCAACGACCGTTTGCAAATGATTTTGAATCGCGTACAAGAAGCTAGTTCAGAACGCCTCTGGCTTTTGTTGCCAAATCACCTATATGACCAAGAAGTCTCAGACATTTTGTCGCAATACCCAGGCAATATTCCAGTGATGCTGCACTACCAAGATAGCAAGCAAACGCTAAAAAGCCAAAGACATCTTGTCCAAAAAAGCCCACAACTTCTAAAAGCCCTCTCTCTTTACGCAGTGAAAACGATTTATCAATAAAAATTGGGTAAAAAAACAATAAAGTGAGACTTTTTACAAGATTATGTGCTATAATAATAACCGTTAGATTAATAAAAGGAGTATACGCAAAATGAAACGTATTGCTGTTTTAACTAGTGGCGGCGACGCCCCTGGTATGAATGCTGCCGTTCGTGCAGTTGTTCGTAAAGCAATTAAAGAAGGCATGGAAGTCTTCGGAATCAACCGCGGCTATGCTGGTATGGTTGAGGGAGACATCTTCCCACTTGATGATCAAAGTGTATCAAACATTTTGACAAGCGGTGGTACTTTCCTTCAATCTGCTCGTTACCCTGAATTTGCCACTCTTGAAGGTCAATTGGCAGGAATTGAGCAACTTAAGAAAAAAGGTATCGAAGGTGTTGTTGTTATCGGTGGTGACGGATCTTACCACGGAGCTATGCGTTTGACAGAACATGGATTCCCAGCTATTGGTATTCCAGGTACAATCGATAACGATATTGCTGGTACAGACTACACTATCGGTTTTGATACAGCTGTCAATACAGCAACAGATGCCCTTGATAAAATTCGTGACACTTCTTACAGTCACCGTCGTACTTTCGTTGTTGAAGTAATGGGACGTAACGCTGGGGATATCGCTCTTTGGTCTGGTATCGCTGCAGGTGCTGATCAAATCATCATTCCTGAAGAACCATACGACATTAACGATGTTGTTGCAAAAGTAAAAGATGGTTACGAAAACAAAGGTAAAGAACGTCACTTGATCGTTCTTGCTGAAGGTGTGATGCATGCTGATAAATTCGCACAATTAATGAAGGAAGCTGGTGACACTAGCGACCTTCGTTCAACTAACCTTGGACACATCCTTCGTGGTGGTGCACCATCTCCACGTGACCGTGTTCTTGCTTCTTGGATGGGTGCTCATGCCGTTGACCTTCTTCTTGAAGGACGTGGTGGTCTTGCTGTTGGTATCCACAATGAAGAACTTGTTGAAAGCCCAATTCTTGGTACAAAAGAAGAAGGTGCCTTGTTCTCATTGGCAGAAGATGGCAGCATCATTGTTAATATGCCACACAAAGCACGTCTTGATTTCGCAGAATTGAATCGAGATATCGCTCATATTTAAGACTATTTACTTAATGTAAAGTTATTATTGTTACTAACGTCGTATATCGACGAAATATAAAGGGAGTTTTAGATTATTATGAATAAACGCGTGAAAATCGTTGCTACACTTGGTCCTGCGGTAGAACTCCGCGGTGGTAAAAAATTTGGTGAAGATGGTTATTGGGGTGAAAGCCTTGATGTTGAAGCATCAGCACAAAAAATTGCAGAATTGATCAAAGAAGGTGCAAACGTATTCCGTTTCAACTTCTCACATGGTGACCACGCAGAACAAGGTGAACGCATGAAAACTGTTCGCCGTGCCGAAGAAATTGCAGGTCAAAAAGTTGGTTTCCTTCTTGATACTAAAGGTCCAGAAATCCGTACTGAACTTTTTGAAGGCGATGCTAAAGAATATTCATATAAAACTGGTGAAAAAATCCGCGTTGCAACTAAACAAGGTATCAAATCAACTCGTGAAGTCATTGCTTTGAACGTAGCTGGTGCTCTTGATATCTTTGATGACGTTGAAGTTGGTAAACAAGTCCTTGTTGACGATGGTAAACTTGGTCTTCGTGTTATCGCTAAAGACGAAGCAACTCGCGAATTTGAAGTTGAAGTTGAAAACGACGGTATCATCGCTAAACAAAAAGGTGTAAACATTCCTTACACTAAAATCCCATTCCCAGCTCTTGCTGAACGTGACAACGCTGATATTCGATTTGGTCTTGAACAAGGTCTTAACTTTATCGCTATCTCATTCGTACGTACTGCAAAAGATGTTAACGAAGTTCGCGCTATCTGTGAAGAAACTGGTAACGGACATGTGAAATTGTTGGCTAAAATCGAAAACCAACAAGGTATCGACAACATCGATGAAATCATCGAAGCTGCTGATGGTATTATGATCGCTCGTGGTGACATGGGTATCGAAGTTCCATTTGAAATGGTTCCAGTATATCAAAAAATGATCATCACTAAAGTTAACGCTGCAGGTAAAATCGTTGTTACAGCAACAAATATGCTTGAATCAATGACTGAAAAACCTCGTGCAACTCGTTCAGAAGTATCTGACGTATTTAATGCTGTTATCGATGGTACTGATGCTACAATGCTTTCAGGTGAATCAGCAAACGGTAAATACCCTGTTGAATCTGTTCGTGCAATGGCAACTATCGATAAAAACGCTCAAACACTTCTTAATGAATACGGACGTCTTGATTCATCAGCATTTGATCGTACATCTAAGACAGAAGTTGTTGCATCTGCTGTTAAAGACGCAACTCGTTCAATGGACATCAAATTAGTTGTTGCTCTTACTGAATCAGGTAACACAGCTCGTTTGATTTCAAAATACCGTCCAGATGCAGATATCTTGGCTGTTACATTTGATGAAATCACTCAAAAATCACTTATGCTTAACTGGGGTGTATTCCCAATCGTAACTGAAAAACCAGCTTCAACAGACGACATGTTTGAAGTGGCTGAAAAAGTTGCTCTTGAATCAGGATTGGTTCAATCAGGTGACAATATCGTTATCGTCGCTGGTGTTCCAGTTGGTTCAGGTGGTACAAACACCATGCGTATCCGCACTGTAAAATAATTAATTAATAAAAAAGCCTATCATATCAAGCTTTCTAGCCTGTGTGATAGGGCTTTTTTTATGTCAAAATGGTAGCGAGGGGCACAGAAGGGGCAAACTAAAGTGGTAATTTATTAATCATGTCGACAACTTTGTCTTTCATCTTGTTTGTAACATGCGTATAAATTTTCATTGTGGTGTCACTGTCCTCGTGTCCAACACGATCCATGATAGCTTTTAAAGGAACACCTTTTTCAGCCAAATAACTAACAAGCGTGTGTCTAAAGATATGTGAGCTGATAGGTTTATTAATTGGATGTTCTAGTCGCTGATTAGCGGCCTTGATGGATTCATTAAATGAATTACGTTGGATAGGCACTCCACGATTAGTTACAAATATGTAGCTACGATCCATAGTTATCCAATTAGGATTTAAACTTTTGTTTAAATCTCGAATCTTAATAGCTTCATCTAATATTTCTGATTCTCGTTTTGATAACTTATTGCTACGATAGCCAGCAGGTGTTTTGGGTGGTTCTTTTTTGGCTTTCTTGTATCCTTGGACGCTGTCTAAAGTGCCAAAAATATCTACAAAATTATCGTCTTTACGGTAATTAATATCTTCTAAAGCAACGACTTCACCAATACGTGCACCATCTAAAAATAGAAATTCGGCAATCAGTGAATTCAAGTAAGTTCGTTTCGTGCGTCGTAATTCATTAATTAATGGAATTAACTCTGTTTCAATTTCCAGATATTTGTTCTTGATTTTTTCGTAATCTTCAAGGGTTAGAACTTTTTTAGGAAGTTTTGCTTGTCTAGCAGGGTTCATCTTGAGATGCCCAATAGTTACAGCGTAATCAAAAGATAGGTTTAATATTGATTTAACGCGCTCTAATTTTGGGCGTGAAATATCAAGTTTGTTTATATAGTCTTGAACATAAAGAGTATCAATCTTCGTAATTTTTGTTTTTAAACCAAAAGTTTCACGTACTAGTCTAACATTACTTGTGAGAGCACTAATAGAAGTACGCCTGATTTCTTTTTTGTGAAATTCCCACCATGAATCTAAAACATCAGTGAAGTAAGCATCAGAAGTTTTTAAGTTCCTTAAAGCTGTTTTGATTTTTTCTTCAAGAATTTTTTGAGCTTCCTTTTTCGCTCGGTTAGAAGCACTTTCAAGTGTTACAGATACTTTGCGCCATTTTTCGGTATATGGGTCTTTGTAGCGCTCGAAATACTTATATTTGCCGTTGGTTAATTCTTCAATCCACATTTGTTTTTACCTCACTTTTTTGATAAAATGGGTATAGTAAAGAGGCCTACAGTATGCAGGTTTTTACTATACTACCAATTTCCTTACACTCTAAGTTTGGCGACGGAGAGTGTAGGGATTTTTTATTTTACTTTTCATATAACTTTTGTTATACTATTGCTAACAATATAACAAGAGTTGCTTACCTCTAGCCGTATTAGATGTCTGTTTCTTGTTTAGACCGTTTGTTTTCCGTTAGGACTTAGGTTCATGAGCGGAACTCACCGGTCTTTTTTTAGTTTAAATCTCCGTTTTCAAGAAGGTCGTATGCTAGTAGAAGTCTTCTTTGTTGTGAGGTTGACAAACTATTATTATAGTTATTTCTAAATTCGGTTAGTACGTTATTTTGAATAAAATTTAATAGTTTCAATCTATCTAAGTGTTTAATATTATATACAATGATTTCTAATTTTTTATTCATCTTTCCAGGAGAATTTAAAATTTCTTCCAAAGTTGAATATTCTTTTTTATTTGTTTTAGGAATTGAGTCTATTAATTTTTGTAGCGACCCCATCTCTGATATACGTCTTTTTATTTTTCTTTTGCTACGTGTAGAAAGAAAATCATATTCTTGGTAGTTTATATTTTTTACATATTTTACAAAAGGAATTCTTGCTGTAGTATGCTCTCCAGCAATTACTGGCAGGGAAACTTCTGGTAGAAATGAAGCATTATCTAAAAAATAATCTTCTACATAATCAGGTATGCTAGGATTGACAAACATATTTTTTTTATCACCTAAAGCAACTACAAGTCGTCTTTTCTTAATTTCTTCAGACAAACTATCAAGATTTTGAGGTGAAACTAGATGGCTATCAAGTTTACCTTTTGCACCTGCAGTAATAATAATATTTTTGACCAAAGACTCATACTTACTCACTTCATATGCTGTCAATCCTTGATTGATTTTTGAAATTTCTTTATAAATTTTAGAATAATTATCAGTTTTTATAGTTGAATAAGATATATTTAGTAAATTGTTATTTACTATTTGTTCTATAAGTTCATCTTCCCCACTAGAATATTCTACAACAGTTATACGACTACTATTTTTTCTTACATCCCCGTCTGGCAATTGAGAAGCAAAGTCAGATAATAACTTTTGAACATTTCTATCAGAAAGCGAATATCCAAGAAAAATTATCGGGGAATTTATTAAGTTTGAAAGAATCTTAGCGCTTATTAAAATTGAATTTTTATCGTATTTGTCGTAATCTTCCTCCGTAATGACGATACTACTAGGGTCTTTTACGTCTCCATGTATTTTAAATAATTCAGACCAATTATATGTATCATCGAAAAAACCTTTTTGACCTATGTATATAGTTGGCTTTTCATTTATAGAATTTAATAAATCTTCGGTAAGAGTATCATAATTAGTTGTGATAATTACTTTAGCTTTTGATAAAAATACTTTGTATAAGTCAATTTCATTTTTCATATCTTCTTTGATGGTATAGTTCTTAAACCTTTCAGAAAGAGAAAAATTAAAGGGCGAAATTTTTTCGTGATAAGCAGTACTCTGATCAAGACCATGTAGTGAAAAACTTCCGTCAAAAAATAAATCATCGTACTTTTGTTTAATATATGACGCAGTTTTTATATTAACGATAAAATCTTTTTCATCATCAGAAATAGTATCTTTGATTTCTTTTTTTATACTTCTCATATAACTAAATATGGATGATTTTTCACCTAGCTTTTGCCAATACTCTTCTAATAAGGTTGACCAAGTGGGAAAATTTTCTAAATAACGTTTGGATATTCCTGAGCCTATAAAAACAATAGGATAACTGTTACTTTCAATAATGTCTTTAAGCAAAATACTCACACCTCACAATCTAAATTATTTGAACAGAATCGTTTTTTGATTTTACTTTATTAATACTTAGTAACTGGCTTTTTGAATAAAAAACTTTATGTTTTCTTAATTTTCAATATGTGTCAAGTGTTTTATACTATTTTTTTATTTTCCAAGTAAATTCTCCTCAACTTGTTCAAGTAGTTCTTGAACAAGTTCCCTACTACCAATTATTCCTTACACTCTAAGTTTGGCGATGGAGAGTGTGAGGGATTTTTTGTTTAATCGTATTCGTTAGACCACGTCGTGTCAGCGAAAGTAACTTGATAAGGACCGTCGTTTTTAGCGCTAAAAACAATATCAGCTGTAATTGATTGTCCAGCTGTCAAACTGTTTGGAAAATCTGTTTCATAGCTTGAACTATCAAAATTAGCAATATTTTTCGAACCGTCTACCATACTGAAATATTGTGGATTCATTGACCATGAACTGTTTCCTTTGTTTTCGATTGTAAAGTTAACGACTACAGGAATATTTCCTGTATCATCATTCAAAGCTCTAGAAGTGTCTTGAGTAATGCTGTTGACTTTAACCATCAAACCATTTGAAAAATCGATTCCGGTTCCTGTTTTGTAAAATTGCACTTCTTTTGAAGATGAAGCAGTAGTTGTTTCTTCCTCTTCTTCAGAGGAGTTACTTGAGTAGCTCGTCTTATTCGATGAACTCTCGCGATAAATGTCATCATCTTTTTCGTCATAATACATGCCATATTTGTCTAATGCGTCATTAATCGCATCCACCCTATCAGCCAGCGAATAGGTAGCGAATGCAAATATAATTGTTAACAATCCTAAAACGACCGTTGACCAAAAAAGTGGCATTTTGATAAACTTTTTCATTTTTTACAATTCCCTTTTTATTCCAGCTTTTACCGTGGTTCAGGTTTGCACATATTTGATTATTTGGTCATTAGTATAGTAACAATAATTGCTGCTATACCGATGATAGAACTAATAAATAATCCAACGAACCAATAAATGAACTCGCGTCTATTTTTGGCTTGCTCTTCGATTCTTTTGTTTTCTTGAGAAAGTAAAAGATTTTCAATTCTTTTTTCAAAATTGTCGAATTTTAAATCAATTCTTTCAAAACCGTGCTGAGTATCTGAATTGATTTTATCTAATTTTAAATCAATTTCTGTTTTAGAGTATGTATCTTGAGACATAGTGAAATCCCCCATGTTTAATTCTGATTCCATTATACCATTATAGTATTTTTGGGTAGTTGTCGATGAAGTTTTTTCACTCTGCAAAGGTGTGATATTTGATTTAGTGGGCTTAAAATTATCTTGCGTCTTAGCCTGTATCTCAGCTGGCATATTTTACCCCCATTTACCAAAGTAGTGATAGCTATATGCTGTATCTAACTCATTACCGTTCCCATCCATTAATACAAATAAAAAATAAAAATCGCTCGGGTTTTGAATTGTAAAATTGAAATCAAAATTCCCTGTTACTTTACCATAACCATCTTTTAATAGAGTAAAATCCTCTTTTTTTATAAATACTCTTGTAGCGTGGACAGGGTAGTTTGAACCATCTGGGAAAAAAGCAAAAACCGATAAAGTGTAGTTAGTTTCTGGCTTAAGATTGAAAAAATCCAGGAAAGCAACTAGAGTTGTTGAACCAGGATACATATCTAGGTTATTGATAGTTCCTAATTGTTGTCCGCTATCAGGTTTAACAATTCGAATTGCGGTCATTTTTTCCCTAAAAGGGTTGGGTTTCATTTCTATACTTGTCATATTGATTTCTTCCTTTTAAATAAATTTATTAGCATATATAGTAATTATTTTTCAGAGTATTTACCAACGACTTTCCCGATAACACGGAAGTCGCTGTCAGCGTCAATTGCAATATCCGGATATTTAGATGTGTTAAAACTATGCAAAAATGCATGATCATCTTTTATAGTAATTTCTTTTATATAAGCATCGCCATATAATTCAAATACACCAACATCACCGCTGGATAAGTCAACAGAAAGTTTTACAAATACATAGTCACCAGAATGATACTCTGGTTCCATTGAATCACCGTAGACAGGGACAACAAAATCTGCGTCATACTCAACAGGCAACGTGATAGTTTCTTTTTGTACATCACTTAAAAATTGGCCAGTTCCAGCAGATACTGCATTGTCCTCTTTTTCAAGTTTTCTACGAATGTTTCAGGGTTTCGTTCAATCTCTTCAATGAAAAACTCACAGAAAGCTGGAGCGTAGCTATATCGATTACCGATTTTATAGTGGTAGCAATAGCGTCCATCTTTCTTAATATCGTAAAATGCATTAAATAGTTGTAGGTCGTTTGTTGTAAACGGCCTTTTTTGCTTTTCACCACTTACTATTTTTGTTAACAAAATCCCTTTTTATAACTTTACCCTTTATTTACTTTTAAAGGTTCTACCACAGTTATTACAGTGCCAGTTGTTTTTTCCGTTCTTACCGACAAGTCCAAGTAGGACGAGTGGCCAAGAAATTAAAAATCCAATACAACCAACACAACCATTGAAATTTTTTCTGTCCTGATTCATAAACTGAATATTAGTGCTTCTGCAATATGGACAGCGTTTAGCAAACAATCCCATCTTTTTTTCTCCATTCTCCAGCTTTTATTGTGGTTCAGTGATTGCACATAGCTTTTTTAAACAATATCCATTAAATTATAGTATTCATCAATTACCATGCATTCATCAGCTACAGTATTCAATTGGTGCCTTTGCATGAAATTGACGTAGTTGAATTCATAATCTGATTCTCTCAACTCTTCTTCTAACAAGAGACGGATCATGTGGCGGTTAGCTTGCAATTCAAATTGTTCATGATGTCTTTGATATTGGCTAGAGTCATGTTCAAGATGTCCAAGCTCATGGTAAACAACTTTCTTCATAGCTTCTTCCGAAAGTGATTTATTGACGAAGATAATTTTAATGTCATCAATATAGATTCCAGGTCGTGGCCATAGCTTGTTATCAAAATAAGCTAGTGTAACTCCATACGATTCAACAAGTTCTTCAATAGTCATAGACTATCTTCCTTTGCTAAGTAATTTTTATTTTCTACCTTTCAAGTAGATTTCAATAATGTTTGTAATTGCATCAACATCTTCGTCAGTAAGTGGTTTACCGTCAAATGTTTTGGCGTTTCTTGCCATTTTACGTAAATCTTCAGTAGTGTATTCTGATGCAGTATCATCAGAAGCAATTCTTGGATTATCAGTGCGTCCCAATAGATAATCTGTAGACACATTGAAATAGTCGGCGATTGTTGCAACTCTTTCTGCGTTAGGCTTCTTGGTTTTCATGTTGTAGATTGTATTTCTACTAAAACCAAGTTGTTCTTCTAATCTATTGATTGAAATCCCTTTTTTATCAGCGAGTTCTTTAATTTTTTCGAATGTTGGAAACATTGATATAACAACCTTTCTAAGCATTACAAAAAAATATTGTAATTTTTTGATTAAAAACCGTTGACTTTATTTAATCAATAGGTTACAATATAAAATGTAAAGCGAATGAATAAGCGAAACAAAAAACGAAGATAAAACTAAAAAAATAAGTTTGGCGACTTTGATTATCAGTATTTATCAAGTATTTTGTTAGTGATTTTCTTATACTTTGATTTTAATCTATTGATTTAAAAAAGTCAATAAAAAGCATAAAAAATTCGCAAAAAAATTCGCTTTACCATTTTAAAGAAAGGAAATATACAAAATGAGTCAGCAACATAAAAAATGGATTGCTTTAGTCGAACAACGATTGAAAGAAAAAAACTGGTCGAAAGCAGATTTAACACAAGCGGTTGGTTTACGAAGTCAAGGTACCATTACCGATTTGCTCAAAACTGGTAAAGGTAGTGTTGATTTAAAACTACGTGTTTCTAAAATTCTTAGCATTCGTGAGCCATGGGAAGAATTTGAAGAAAATTAAAAGGAGCAAACATGAAACCAAAACGTTATCCGTATAGACAAAAATTAAAAGAACCTGCTAATAAGCAAGTTCTGAGTTCCAAGAACGGAAAGCTATCTGTACTTCTGAATCAGGCTGTTATTCAGTTTCAAAAGTAAAAACTTGTTTACCGTTTTCTGTAATTAGAATTGGTTTACGATTTGACCATAACTCTCTTGTTTCAGAGTTTGAAAGCACTACTAAACCATTTTTACAAAAATTTATTGCTTGAACCATACTGTTTTCATCCTCGCCTGCAACGATTGTGTAATCAATTTCAGACCTAAATTCTACTGTTGCTTGACCTGTGATGATTGTACGGTGTTTCAGAAATGTGACTAAGTGTTCAGACATACTATTCTCCTTTCCTTAATATTTGACTCACAGGAAATCGCTTAAATTGGTAGTTAAAGTTTTTACCTGATTGTCATATCTATATTATAGCAGAAAGTAGGATTAACCACAAAATGTAGTGAGTAAAATCAAAAACAGATACAACATATTGTGGTTTGGTGAAAATATGTGGAAAAAATTAAATCATATTTTGATTGAAAAAGGAATGACAAAAAAAGAACTTGCGGAAAAAGCAGGAATTAGTCAAAACACAATCCAAAATATTCGAAATAGTAAAATCTCATTTCGAAATATGGTCAAAATCGCTGACGCTTTAGATGTTAGCTTAGATGAATTTAGAAAGGATAATACATGAAAGAAATAGCATTATCAAAAACAGATAGGTGACAATATACACATTTCCAGCTAGGTTGCTACAGTTCTAGCAGACAACCTCCTTAAAAATTATAGATAATTGACGTGTTGAAATGAAGCTCCATTAGGTCTGCTAGGACTATACCAGCCTAGCTGGAAAACCAAAAAAGAAAGGATATGGCATGAAAACAGAACAACTTATTTTAGAAGCAATGCAGTCTATCCTAGACGAATTAAAAACCTCTGACAGCAGAAGAGAAAGCCACAGGGCTTTAACGCTTATCAAACTGTCAGAAGCTTATGAAGCATACTCAATGGTTATAGCCCTTGAAGACGCTTGATTTCTTTCAATTCGGCTTCGTAATCTACGAGCAACTGTCTTGAAGATTGTGGACAATTTTGTTTAGACAATTTTGCTGTGATAACTGCGATAGCCAAATCGTGGGCGATTTGCTCTTTAGAAATCATATAATCACCTCCTTTTCGAGATGATTATAACAAAAAAGCCACTGAAAAATCAGTGACTTACACAAAAAAACTTAACTAGATTATATCACATTTAAAAGGAGTGTGCTATGCCGAAAGCAAATATAACGTATAAAGCTGTTGGTAACGACGAAAAAGCAGAGTGGGGCGATTATGACCACTTGATGCAACGTTGGGAAGGTTTGAGCAAGAGCGTTGCCAAACAGTGGGCAGCCGAAATGCGTGAACATCCAGAATTTAGGAAATATATTGATAATCCTACACATCGAATAGTTTTTATCAATTACAAAGGATTTGAACTATTTGTTAAATGGAAATCGCGCAATAGATATTTATCAAAAAAAGAAACATTAGCAGAAATGCTGGAAAATATCAAACTAGAAGAAAGAGTCGGAATATAACATGACATATTTAATTATCGCAGTCACAGTTTTAACGTTAACTGAAATAATCGTTTTACCGTTTGCAGGCAAACGATTATCAATTTTTGATTTGGAGGATATAGAAGATGAAATTATTTAATTGGATTTTTGCAAAACCTAAAAAACAAGAAGTTATCCAAAAACCAACATGGAAATGGACGATTGAAGAAAACGGACACGAAGCGTCTGAAAGACGTTGGGAGCAACGTGACAGACTTATGAAACAAATGACAGCGCACGAATTAGGCAAGTATTGAGGTGTAACCATGACAAACAGAGGATTTAGTATGCAAGGATTGCTTGACGAAAACAGCGCCCTCAGGGACGAAAACAGACGGTTAAACAACGAGCTAACAAACAGTTACAAAGTCAACGCAAAAGCAAATCTACTGGATATCATTATCTCAGATGGCTACATACTGCAATCAACGCTTGATAAATGTATCGGCAAACTGGACGAGATAGACCAGCTAGAGATAAAAAAGGACGCTATGAGCGAAAGAGAGGAAAGGAATCAATAATGTACACATACGAATATCGCTGTTTGGATTGTGGCGAGCGCTGGGAAATTATTGACAGTTACCCACCGATTGAATGTCCAGAATGCGAAAGCGAAGATATTTATCAAATATGGAAAGCGAGGGCATACGAATGAGAGTATATGTAAATAAACGAAAAAAATTGATTTTAGCACCAGAAGTTTTTGAAAAATACGGTGGTGTCAGTAACGAAACTATGCAAATTAAAGATGGTGAATTCACAAAGGAAATCGAAAAAGAAGTCAACGAAGCTATGCAAGAGATTATTAATCGCTGGCAACCAATTTTTGATGATATTCCGACTGAAGAACTTTTTGTCGAAAGACAAAGACAAATCAAAAGTTTTAATGATTTTGAAACAGTGCTAACAGAACTAGTCGAGGAGAAATATGGGAAATGATTTTTGTAAAGCAGTATTTTGACGGTGTTAGCTATAACGCTACAGATTGGTTAAACCATGAAATTGAATTGAATAAGCATTGTTGGAAGCATGAAATCGTTGGTTACCAGCTTGGTATAGAAGATGTTGCTACTATTCTTGTCGAATGGGTTGGTCTGACTGGTAACGAGTTTGAGGAGTGGGAACGTGAAGATTTTAGCTATTGATCCATCTTCAAACAAAATCAAAACCAGTACAACTGGAATTGTTTTGTTGGACAATGCAAGGCTTGAATGTTCTTGGATAGCAACATACGGCATGCGAGGTTTTAAAGAGTGGTATACGACTATTGGATTTGATTTAAAGCCAGATGTCGTTGTTGTTGAAAAATTCGAAGCTCGCGATAATGACAAGTCAAAAGATAATTCAGTATTGGAGACGATTGCTTTTATCAAAATGTGCTTTCCGAATTTAATTTTGCAACGCAATGCTGGTTATAAATCTGACATTCCAGATAATCTCTTAAAAATTTTGGGTCTATGGAAATTTGAAAAAAGCCATCATCAAGATTGCCGAGCAGCCGCCAGACTTGGGCTATTTTACGCAATGCGAAACGACATTGAAGAAGTTATTCAAGACATT
Source organism: Streptococcus alactolyticus (assembly GCF_012277075.1). Classification (GTDB taxonomy): domain Bacteria; phylum Bacillota; class Bacilli; order Lactobacillales; family Streptococcaceae; genus Streptococcus; species Streptococcus alactolyticus. The sequence continues at coordinate 155,444 of NZ_JAAXMT010000005.1, forward strand.
GGGAAGGTGGTGATTGAACATCGAAATCACGCTTAGAAAATGGCAAGAAGAAGCTTTAAAAAAGAGTGTTAAAAATCCTGTTCACGGTATCTTTTTAGAAGCTTTAGGCGGTAGAGGCAAAACCATCTGTGCTTTATCAATCTGTAAAGCTAAAAGTGTTGACAAAGTCATCATTGTTAATAATCGAGTAGCTATTTTAGACGGTTGGAAAGAAACAGTTCAAAAATTTGAATTCGATAAAGACTTTGAAGTTATCTACCTAACTGATAGAGCTTTACAAAATCGTGTCAAAACGCAAAAAATAGCTTGTGACGTACTTATTATTGATGAGTGGCAAAATGTATCAAGTGATAAAAACGTGCGAGCATATGCCAAGATAAAGCGCAATTACACGATAGGATTATCAGCCACACCGATTAGGAAAAAAGGACAAAATTTCTATCCGCTAGAAAAAACGCTGTGGGGGTTTGCTAATCCTAACAGAAAATTTGATTGGCAGAAAACACACGGAAAAATGGTATATGATCCATTCTCTTACTCAAAAGAGAAATGGGATGACTTTAGAGACTATGAAAGCTATGTATCTAAATTACCAAATTTCATGCGTTGGGAAGAAATTGAAGAGATTGAAAATGCCAAAAAGAACAATGGCTATGACATCAAATTTTTTCAAAAGACAGTTCCTGTTGCTAATCCTGAAAAATTAAAGCAATTTAAAAAAATGAACTTAGTAACAATCGACGGCAAGACCGCAATGGCCAAACAATCATTTGGTCGTAAGACGTTTGAACGCTACTTAAGTCAAACAGGTGTAATTGTTGACTTTCCGAAAATAAAAGCCGTCAACGCTGATACACCACTTTTAAAAGAATTGGACGGTTTAATTGAGCGGGCACCACATGGCATGTTGATTGTTAGTAAATCGAAACAGGTTGTTAACGTCATTCATGAACGCAATCCAAATACAGGAATTTGGACAGGAGATGTTAAAGAAGGCATTGATAACCAAACAGTCGTTGCTACAAGTCAAGTTTTGGGTGTTGGCGTTGATGGTCTTCAGTATCGATTTCAAACAATTGTCGTTCTTGATCCAGTTGACAAAGATAGCGGTGAATATGATGATTATCGCCAGCTCCTATGGCGAGTAACAGGAAGTCGTCAGCAGCATGATGTCAATGTTATTGAATTTTATTATAAAGGAGAATAGATGTTTAAACTACCAGAAAACAAACCACAAGTGCCGAGAGACACACCACGAAACTATTTCATCTACGGTGAAACAATGAGCGGAAAATCTTACTTGGCCAACGAATTTCCGAATCCAATCGTCTTAAACACGGACGGAAATGCTAGTGCTAACAGTGTACCAGCGATTCAATTAATCAATGCGCGAGACAGGAGCGGACGTATTACAAAATCAGTTATCGACCAGCTTAGTGAAATCTTACTGGCTTTGCAAACGCAAGAACACACCTACGAAACAGTAGTAGTCGATGTTATTGACGATGTTATCGACATGATCAAAATGGCTGTTTGCAGTCAGTTCGGTGTTAAGTCATTATCTGAAATTAGCTATGGTAAAGGCTATGATTATTTCAATCAAGCTTTGACAGAGCTTGTTATTGATTTAAAAGCTTTACCAATGAATGTCATTTATATTAGTCGTCAAATTTCAGAATATGACGATAAAGGCAATGCAACCAAAGACAAACCAAGTTTGAAAGATAAGTATGTCAATCTCATCAATGGTAATTCAGATTTGATGATTCACACCGAAAAAATTGGCAACAATTACAATCGTGAAGTCGACCGAAAACGTAAAACCTACTATGCAGACCAAGTTGATGACAAAGCGATTTTAAAGATTTTACAAACTATTCGAGGAGCTGTTGAACCAGCTCACCAAAAAACACAAACGGCATCAGTTGCTAAAGCTGAAGCGAAACCGAAAACAACTAACGACGAAGATTTATTTTAATTAAAAGGAGAATATACACATGAGTTTATTAGATATTGCAAAAGGACTTAAAAAGAATGGATTTGATCCACGTAAAGATAGTGTTAATGGACAACCTGCAATTCCAGCTGGTACTTATCCGGTTGTGTTAAAAAAAGCGAAATTCAACATTTCAGATAGTGGCTGGGAAAGTCTCGGTTATCAATTTGAAGTCCGCGGTGGTGATTACGATGGACGTTCAGATTTTGTCACTTTCGGAACACTTGATACTTGGGAAACAAAAGATGGAAAAACAATCGATTTAGGCTGGTCTGTCGAAAAAACTATTAAATTCTTCCAAAAAGTTATTGTTTTGGCTGGTGATGAGCTTAAAAATAGTGATTTTGAAGATGGTAAAGCCATGGAAGAAGCTCTTCAACGTAAAGCGGTTGGTTCTTATTTCAATCTTATTATTGACGAAGGTGTTTCTAAAAAAGGGAAAGAATACCGCAATTACGATATCGAAGAGGAAGCAAATCAACCTATTATGTCAGCTACTGAAATTGACGATGATGACCTTCCATTCTAAAAATCTGCATTAGACAGGAGATGTTAGCATGTCTTGCATGAAAGATTATGCTTTGAAGTACAATAAGCTAGGCTTTTCAGTAATTCCAATCAATCCAAAAAATAAAATGCCGTTGATTGACTTCGCGAACAAAACGATGTCAGCTGATGAAATTGAAAGTTTTTGGAACGGCTATCCGAATGCTAACATCGCTGTTCGAACGACTAATTTTTTCGTCATCGACATTGATAAGCATGGACCAACCAACGGATTTGAAAGCTTGAAAAAATGGGATGGTTTAAAGCTTATCGAGCCAACTTTACAAGCTAAGACTGCCAGTGGCGGAAAGCATCTTTTCTATTTTAAAAGAGAAGATATTCAAATCAGTCAAATGATTGGTTTCCTTCCAGGTGTTGACATCAAAGCGCATCCAAACAATTACGTCTTAGTGGCGCCATCGGCAACCGATAAAGGTCAATACGAGTGGGATTTAGAGAAATCTAAAGAAGGTTTGACGATGGTAACTCCGTCAAAACAACTAATAGAAGCTATTAAAAAACAATATGCTTTAACAAACGGGCATAGCTACGATGGTAAAGACGGCTTGCGAGCTTTAAGAGCAAGAACGTATCAGAAAACTAAAAGTAAGACAACTGAATTGTTCGAAACCATCGCGGTTGGTTTTGGTGGTGAAGGTGGACGTAATGACAAGCTCACTAGCTTTGTTGGCGGCTTGCTGTACAGGGCGGTTGATGATGAATTAGTTTTTCAATTAGCTCAAATAGCAAATAACAACAGTATCAGCCCACTTCCTCAACAGGAAGTGGAACGGACTGTTGAAAGTATGATTAAAAAAGATAGAAGGTGATTGTAATTGGTGATGTGATTAGCATTGACAGAAATGCAGGTATGATTACCACGAAAGATGGCAATATTAGAGCTAACAGTCCAAATAATGTCTTAATGGCTTTTAAGTCAGATGACCAATTAAGTATTTATTTAAAACACAACGAATTCTCGCAAGAACATGAATTAATCAAAGACATCAAAATCGGTAACACTCATTTCAAAAAAGGTGAGCTACCTTCTAATTTTGATTCAGTTGTTAAAGTGTATTTCGAAAGCGTGTTGAAAGTAGCTTTTTCAAATCAAGCGATGGTCGATGGTATGGAAACATTCTTCTCAGAAAGAACTTACAATCCCGTAGTTGAATATATGGAAAAAGCAGCTAAAGAATGGGATGGCAGACAGCGAATCGATCGTATGTTTCAAGTCTATTTAGGCGCTGACGACATAGGACTAGTTTCAAAAATTGCTGAAATGTGGTTAGTAGGTGCAGTTGCGAAGGTGTATGATCCATATGTTAAATTTGACTATGTCTTAGATTTGGTTGGCGGTCAAGGTGTTGGTAAAACATCGCTTCTTCAAAAATTAGGCGGCAATTGGTACACAGATGCTGTCACAGATTTCTCAAACAAAGATAATTACGATATCATGCTAAAGAGTTTGATTGTTAATGATGATGAAATGGTGGCAAGTAATCGAATGTCATTTGCTGAAACCAAGGCTTTTATCTCAAAAACAAGTTTACGTTTCAGAAAACCATACATGAAACGAACAGAGGAATTTGCTAAAAACTTCGTTTTGGCACGCACGACTAACCAAAAAGAATATCTAAAGGATAAGACAGGTGAACGTCGTTTCTTACCGATTATGGTAAATGCCGAGAACCAAAAGAAACATCCGATGGAAATCGAACCAGAAACAATTAAACAAATCTGGGGTGAAGCCGTCACAATTTTTAAAAATGGTGCAAGTTTGATGTTCGATGAAGAAACAGAGCAAGAATTAAACGTTTATCGCGAACGATTCATGTACAGAGACGAAGTCGAACAGCAAGTCTTGGAATACTTAGATATGCCAATTCCGTCAAATTGGGAAAGCATGTCTGCTCAAAAGCAACATCAATACACGCAAGCCTATTTTGACAACAGCCATGGTTTTGATGCTGGTGAGGCTCAATTGACAAAAGTTTCAACACGAGAAATGATGTATAACTTGTTTATGAGAAGTTCGAACGATAGAAAGCTGTCAACGAAAATCAATATGGTCATGGATAATCATCCTGAATGGGAGAAGAAACAATTCAAAATAGCCGGTAAAAACACTAAAGGATTTAAACGAAAAATCAAAAAATAGTTCGGTTACTTCTCTGATTTTATCGGTTACCATCGGTTACCTTTTGACAAAAAGTATCCGTAGGTATCCGTAAGTAACCGATAATTTTAGAGTTCGGTTACCCACTTAAACCCTTGATATTATTGACTTTCTTATATAAAAGGTAACCGATAACTTATATTTTTATAAAAAGTATTATATAAAATAGTAAATATATAAAGAATGTTGATATAAAGGGATTCTTACGAATATAGGTGTAGGAAATAAATAAAAAAGTGTTTTTTATCGGTTACTCGGTTACCTTTGATATTTTGAGGTAAAAATATGAAAAAAGGCGGCAACAAAATGCGTGCAAAATATTCCGTGACGCATTATGAAACATATAGCAAAACGGTTCTCGATATTTTGGATGAATTTATTGACTGGTTATATAGCAAAGGCATCAGCGAACCAGAAGATGTTGCTGAATTACTTGGCATAAGTGCATATAAAGCTAGAAAATTGCAACGGTTAGAAGATTTGCCAAACGAAAAAGTTAAAAAAATGATGTTGAAGGTGATGAAAAATGGCTAATTACAAAAGGCAAGTTATTATCTATGATTTGATAATAGATGGGAATGTAGTTTTTACAGGAACAGCTGATGAGATTGCTGAAAAGTTAGGGATTTCACCAGTTACGGTATATACTAGACACCGCAAAGGAATTCATATTCTGCAGGAAAAACGAAGAGAAATACGAACACTCACACGCAAAACACGAGAGGAAAAAGAACGCCGCAAGGTTTGGGTATATCAATTATTTAAGGATGGAGAATGGTTATTCACTGGTACTCGTGAGAAGTGCGCTCAATTTTTAGGGGTAAAATTGGGATATCTTTCACAGTATGAACAGCGAAACGGCATTGAAAGAGTAAAGCTGCACATGGAAGAAGTTAGCTATGACGAAGAACCGCCTGAAGATAAAATTGAAGTTGCAGATGTTGTTTCTGATAAAGAAGACAAGCAACGTATACGGAAATATACCACGATGAAGGCGGCAGCATTATGCGGATTATGATTACTATTATTGTTGCGGTGATTATTAAAATGATGATTGGATAAACAATGGAAACACAATACTTATTTAGAGGGCGCTTTGATAATTTCATCATCGAACGCATTGATGATTTTCCGGCTTATTACTTGCAATGTTCACGACGCTGTCAAAATTGCGGCGAAGATAGCGGATGTAACGAAATTTATTTTATTTTAGGAGAAAGTAATATTCGAATGTGTATGAAAAATTATTTTCGTAAAATTAACTTTAATTATAGAGGCGAAAACGATGATGAAATTGAAGAGATTGTCAAAAAATGGAAACTCATATCAAAAATGGAGGTTAACCAATGAAATTTAACTGGGTGTTTACCCTCTCGGTCTGCATGAGCGTAGGTGTGCTGATAGCTAGCATGTACGCTGGATTTGAGAGCGTTAAAGTAGGCTACACGCAACAGATTGCAGACTTGCAAGAGGAGTTGAAAGATGCGAATGCGAAGATAAAGGTATTAGAAGATAATCAGGTAATTGTTTATCAGACAGATAATAACGACAGCAACCCATAACGGTATCTAGCAAGGTTCGAGCCCTTGCATGGGTGTAGCCTAGAATTAAATAATAGAATGGAGGAACTCCTTTGCAATTTCTAAAAGTACAAGTTGGTTTGTTACTAGGCGCAAACTGGCGAGGCTGAAATTTAAAATAGAAAGTGAGGAGACTTTTCTAAATTTAAGTTACTTCTACAATCTAACGCAGCTCTAACAGTCGGCTGTTATTATGCAAGGCGAGAGCCTGCCCAAAAAGAAAAAGCCCTACTCACGTAAGGACCTCCAATGTTATATTCACTTTTAATATTATAACATATTTGGAGGTTGTGAGTGGTGGCTAAAAGTAAAACAGAAGCAGAATATTTATTGGAAGAACTAAGACTGATTCCTAAAATAATCAAACAATTAAAATTAGATGTTGAAGCTACTAGAAGCTCGCTGCTCACGTCTCCGAAATGGTCTGATATGAAAGTGAGCGGTGGTATTCGACAGTCACAGACGGACAAAAACGTCTCGATTATCGATGCGTCAGATTATGGACTGGCAGAGATTGACCGCTTGACAAAACGACGTGAGGAAATTATCGGCGTTATCATGCAAATACCTGATAGTGCTCAACGCTATGTCCTGTTGACTACTTATCTAAACTGTCAAACGTTTGACGAAGCTATTGATAAGCTGGAATTAAATAGGAACAAATATTACACTATCAAAGCAAAAGCTGTAAAAAGTCTGAACATTATACTAAATCAATACGGAATCGTACGGGAATAGTACAAAGTAATACTCACAAATACAATGAGATGGTGTATTATAGTAGTATGAAATAATGACGAGGGGAGCTAAAAGGTAGCTCCTTTTGTTATGCAAAAAAAAGGAAAAGGAATATGAAACCACAGAAGCTTACTATCGTTGGTGGAAAGCGAAAGCAAGTAGACTTTGATAGTCGAAGCGAAGAGTACAAGAACTATAATAAGACAAGATGGAACTATGATAAGAAGCTGACAAGATTCTATAATAGTTCTGCTTGGAGAAGTACAAGTAAGTTAGTGTTGCTTCGTGATGATTATGTCTGTCAAATGTGTGGAGGAGAAGCAACGATGGTTGACCATATAATTCCAATAAAAAAAGATTGGAAAAGAAGATTAGACTTGACGAACCTTCAAGCAAGCTGTAAAGCATGCAACGATGCTAAAGCTAATCGTGAAAATTATGGCAAAAAATAGCATAGAAAAGGCGAATTATCCCACCTATAACGGGTGTGAGGTGGTATAAATGTTCGGTAATCCCCCTTGTTTTTTTATCGGGGCTATGTATCGTTCGGATATAACAACGCCGCCCTCTTTCGTGCGCAATTTTCCCTTTTTGAATTTTTGAAAGCTAAAAATTTTAATGTAAAGGAGATGTAAAGCTTTGGGACGAAAGTTAAAGGTAGTTGAAAATAACAAAAAACATTTGACTAAAGCTGAAAAAGCTGTACGTGTCGAAATCCAAAAATCAGCTGGTGACGGTTTGATTGAGTTACAACTAACACCTCCTGAACACTTAGGAGAAACAGCGAAAGTTGAATACGCTCGTATAGTTGAAGATTTAAAAAGTTTGCCGGTTCGTGATTTGGATAGAGCAATTTTAGAAAATTATTGCACATGGTACGGTATATATGTTGAAGCAAGTCAAAAAGTAAATGAAATAGGTATTTCTGTTTTTAGCGAAGATAAAGGCATGTGGATTCAGAATCCATTAGTTGTTACGCTCGAAAAAGCGACAAACAATATTAAATCGTGCGCAGCGCAGTTAGGTTTGACTGTCGACAGTCGTATGAAAATGTATGTACCTAAAACAGAAGAAAAGAAAGACACAATGTTTGATAAGTTTGGGAATTAGTGAAAGGAAATAAAGAATGAAGCGAGTAAAAGAATTCTCTATTAAAATAACAGAAGGCGATAGCTGTCCAATTGTGAAAATAGACGGAGAAGAAGTGCTCCACATTGCTAAAGTAAAATTTTGCTTCGAATCCGGAAACGCAATCGATGCACCGTGGGAAAATGGATTCTTTATTGAATTTTTTGACATTAATGATGGTAGAGGGTTCAAAAGAACTCTTGGACAGTCGTTCCGTATTTAGAAATGAAAGGAGGTAATCAAAATAGCTTACGATTATTTAGAGATTCCAGAGCAGTATAAAGATACTGCTTTTTATTATGCGCTCGATGTGGTCGAAGGCAATATCAAAGCTTGTCAGAAAGTTATCAAAGCTTGTCAAAGGCATTTGGATGATTTGAAAAATATTAGTAATTCTGATTTTGAATTTGATTATTTCCCAGAGAAAGCCCAAAACACTATCGATTTTTTGGAGATTTTGCCAGATGTTAAAACAGGCAAAACTTATCCGCTTGCAAGGTTTCAAAAATTCATCATCTCCAGCTTGTATGGTTGGCGGAAGAAGAAAGACCACTCTGTCAGACGCTTCCGCAAGGCTATGGTCTCAGTTGCTCGTAAGAACGGAAAGACCATTTTAATCGCTGGTATTTTGCTATACGAGTTTTTATTTGGTAAGAACCCCGCATTAAGTCGTCAGTTATTCTGTACGGCAAATGACCGCACACAGGCAAGAATTGCATGGACGATGGCTAAGAAGCAGTTAGAAGCTCTTAGAGCTAAGGATAAGGACATTTTCAAAGCTACTAAGATTGTTCGCGATGAGTTAACAAACAAGCGTGATGAATCGTATATCAGGGCATTAAGTCGTGACACTGGGGCAGTTGATGGTTTTGAACCATATGTTGGCGTGCTAGATGAATACGCTGCAAGCAAAACAAATGAAATGATTGAACTTTTGGAATCTGGTCAAGGTCAGCTTGATAATCCATTGATTTTAATTATTTCGACAGCTGGTCTAGATTTGAATGTACCAATGTACACCATTGAATATAAGTACGCTACTAAGATTTTAGATAAGAAAACAGTTGATGATTCGTATTTTGCGTTCATTTCCGAACAAGATGACGAGAAAGAAATTGCTGACGAAAGCAATTGGATTAAGTCAAATCCTATTTTGGAAGTGCCAGCGTTGTATGAAAAAATCATGGATTATTTGCGAAAAAGGCGTAAAACTTCGCTTGAAACGGGTGAAATTAACAAAGTTTTGGTTAAAAATTTCAACATGTGGCGTCAATCTAGCGAAGCCTCTTACATGGATAAACAAACGTGGGAAGATGCACTTATTGATAAGCCAGATACGACTGGCAGACGCGTCTGGATAGGCGTAGACGTTGGACATTCAAGCGACTTGTTTTCAATCAGCACAATGACGATGATGGACGATTATTGGTACGCTGACAGCTTTTCTTTTATCGCTACAAAGTATGGTTTGATAGCTAAAGAAAAGCGGGATGGTGTATCTTATACGAACCTTGAACGCATGGGCGAATGCGAAATTACCGCGCTCGAGTCTGGTGTTATTGATAATGAACGAGTTATGGAAAAACTCGAAGAAATGGTTATTGAAAACGATTGGGAAGTTCAGGGGATTTATTTCGACCCTTATCAATACGGCGCTTTGCTAACGATGATTGAGAAACGACACCCAGAATGGACACAAGTCCAAATCCCACAAACAACAATGGTTCTGAATATGCCGACGAAGCAGTTTAGAGATGACGTCAAAACTGGGAAAATAAAACATTCGGGCAATAAGTTGCTTACAATGGCTGTTAATAATGCTTATACACGAGTTGACAACAACGGTATGCGTATTGATAAGAATAAAAACAGCAATAAAATTGACCCGCTCGATGCTTTACTAGACGCTTATGCGGCTTGTTATCTCGAAGCATTTGACGGCGCAGGTTATTGGACTGACGAAAAAATCTTTGAAAGTGGAGGTCTGTTTTGAAATTTTTTAAAAATAACATTCATACATTACTACTACTAACGGGATTTGGCTTGATTGATTATTCATTTTTTAGATTGGATTTAACAGCTGGCTTTATGTGTTTGGGTTTGATGTGTACATTTTTAGGTTTATATATTGACAAAACCATGCGTTAGAAAGGAGGTGAGACAATGAGCTTTTTTCAGTCGTTAGGAGATTCCAAACTCTCTTATGACGATTATGTCGCTTCGGTAGTGTCTGGCAATGATAGCGCAAAGTATGTTGGTATTTCAGCTCTTAGAAACAGCGATGTACTGACAGCAACATCAATTATTGCTGGTGATATTGCCAGATTTCCGTTAATCAAGAAAAACATCAATGGCGACATCATTCAAGACGAGGACATCAATTATTTGTTGAATGTAAAATCGACTGGCAATGCTTCAGCTCGAACGTGGAAATTTGCGATGGCAGTCAATACTATTTTGACAGGTAATGCTTATTCTCGTATTTTGAGAGACCCACGAACTGGCAATGCGTTGCAATTTCAGTTTTATAAACCATCTGAAACTCGTGTGGAAGAATTAGATAGTCATGAACTTATCTACACTTTCATCGATAGCTTGACAGGCAAAGAGATCACTTGTGGAGCTGATGACGTCATCCATTGGAAATTCTTTAGCCATGACACAATTTTAGGGCGTTCCCCGTTGCTGTCTTTAGGTGATGAAATTAGTTTGCAAAACAGCGGAACAAGTACGCTTTTAAAATTCTTTAAAGACGGTTTTTCAAGCGGTATTTTAAAAATGGAAGGCGCTATGTTGAGTGGTGAAGCTCGCAAAAAGGCTCGTGAAGAATTCGAGAAAATGCGAGAAGGAGCGAAAGGTGGCAGTCCTTTAGTATTTGATAACACGATGACCTACGAACCGTTAGAAATCGATACGAATGTTCTTCAGTTGATTTCAAGTAATAATTTTTCAACTGCTCAAATTGCTAAAGCTTTGCGAATACCTAGCTATAAATTGGGTGTAAATAGCCCTAATCAGTCCGTAGCTCAGCTTACTGAAGACTATGTTACAAATGACTTGCCGTTCTATTTTGACGCGATAACGAGCGAATTAGGTCTTAAAATCTTTAGTCCAAGAGATAGACGGAAATGCCGACTTGAATTTGATACACGTAGCGTTACAGGTCGAAATGTTGATGAGATTGTTAAACTTGTCAATAATACGCTATTAACACCAAACCAAGGGCTTATTGAGCTTGGCAAACAGCCGTCTGATAATCCAGATATGGATAGGTATCAAACAAGCCTTAATTACGTTTTCTTGGACAAGAAAGAAGAATATCAATCATTGAAAGGAGGTGAGGAAAATGCCGAAACGAATTCAGATGAGGGGTCCGCTGATTCCGAATAATAGCCAAGAAGTTTACGACTATTATGGAATGGAAGCGGTCAGCGCTAAATCGATTGCTGAAGCACTTCCAGAAGACGGTTCAGACGTTGTAGTTGAAGTTAATTCAAACGGTGGTTTGGTGACAGTAGGCAGTGATATCTATACAGCGTTGAAAAATTATTCTGGGCACGTTACAGTTGAAGTAACTGGAATGGCTGCAAGTGCTTGTAGTGTTGCAATTATGGGTGCTGACAAGGTTGTCATCAGCCCGACAGCTCAAATTATGATTCACAAGGCTCTGCTTAACGACGTCTCTGGTAATAGTGACGACCTTGAATTAGCAGCAAACGCTTTGAAAGCTAGCGATAAAGGCATTATTAATGCTTACAAAGCTAAAACTGGATTAAGTGAAGATGAATTGCTTGAACTCATGAAAAATGAAACATATATGAGCGCCGATGAAGCTGTTGAAAAAGGCTTCGCTGATGAAATTATGACATTTAACGAATCTGAAGCAGTCGCCAGTATTGGAAACGGCTTGCTACCGCAGGCAGTTATTGATGAATTCTTCGAAGTTCACGGAAAACGCAGAAAAGAAATTGAAGCTATGAAACGTGAAATCGAAAAAGAAGAAATTTTACAAGGACTTTAAGTCCTTTTTATTTTGCACAAAAAAGGAGAAAAAACTATATGTTTGATGAAAAAATCAAAGAATTAAAAGCATCTATCAACTCGCTTTCAACTACTATCGCTGATAAAACAGCACAGGTTAAAAACGCTCTTGAAGCTGATGACCTTGAAAAAGCTCGTACAATCAAAAATGAAATTGACACTGCAAAAGAAGAATTAAAAACAGCTAAAGCCGACCTTGAGCTTTTTGAAGCTACTAAAAATTCAGGTGGAGCCGAAAACAAAACGGGTCGTGAAATTGAAACAGATGATATGACTTACCGCGATAAAATCAACGCATTCTTGCATTCAAAAGGTACTGTTGTTAATGATGGACTTCGCTTTAACGGAAAAGATGAAGTTCTTATCTCAATGAACGAAGTTACACCAGTTGTGCCAAAAACCGATGGTGTTAAGAAAACAGATACTACTAAAGTTACTAGCGAAGAACTTGTAACCACTCCAATGCGTGAAATCAAGACGACTGTTGACTTGAAACCATTCACAACAATTTATCCAGCTAAAAAAGCTTCTGGTAAATATCCAATTTTGAAAAAAGCTACATCAAAAATGGTTAGCGTTGCTGAATTGGAGAAAAACCCAGCTCTTGCTAAACCAGAATTCGAACAAGTGGACTGGTCTGTCGAAACATATCGTGGAGCTATTCCGGTTTCACAAGAATCTGTTGACGATGCAGATGTTGATTTGATTAGCATTGTTGCTGAAACAGTCGGTCAAATTAAAGTTAACACAACCAATTCAGCTATTGCCGACGTACTTAAAACATTTACAGCTAAAACAGTAGCAAACGTTGATGACATTAAGAAAATTCTCAATGTCGACCTTGACCCTGCTTATGACGTGGCATTCGTGGTTTCACAAAGCTTCTACCAAATTCTTGACACTCTTAAAGACGGAAATGGTCGCTATCTTTTGCAAGATTCAATCACTGCAGTAACTGGCAAAGTCTTGCTTGGCAAACCAGTATTCGTTCTCTCTGATGAAATTCTTGGTGCATCTGGAGAAGCTAAAGCGTTTGTTGGTGATTTCAAACGTGGTGTCTTGTTCGCAGACCGTAAAGACCTTGGGCTTCGTTGGGCAGATAACGAAATCTATGGTCAATACTTGCAAGCTGTTCTTCGTTTTGGCGTTAAGAAAGTTGATGCGAAAGCTGGCTACTTCGTAACATTTACACCCAGCGAAGGCTGATGCGGAAATCGTAAGCGTTCCGACTGAGGCTAACACAATTACAGAGATTAAAGCTTACTTAGATACTAAAGGCATTAGCTATACAAGTAGTAGGACTAAAGCTGAATTATTGAACTTAATAAATTCTTAAGGAGGTAGCTAGATGGCAGACTCACAAGAATTATTGGAGGCGGTTAAGCTCTATTGCAAGATTGACTTTGACTTTGAAGATAGCATTTTGGAAGAAATGATTGAAGCTGCGCAAGAACAGATTTGCTTTGCGATTGAAGCTGGTTCAACACCAGAGGATTTTGCGGGTTACAAAAAATTCGATCTTGCTGTTAAAAAACAAGTCAAAGAAGATTACGAACATAGAGGTGTTACTGCTGATAGCGACCGTTACCCACTGGCGAATGGTGTGTTAAATATCGTTCATCAGTTGCGCTTGCGAGGTGGTGACAATGCTGACACGTAAGATGAATGTGCGTATCACCATTTTTAAAAGAGAAGGTGGGCAAAACGAAGATGGCGAAGTTTTAGACAATGTCAGAACAGACATCATGAGTTGTTGGGCTGAAGTGTCTAAGACGACTGTTAAAGATTTTCGTGAGAATACGACAGGCAAACAAGCAGATAATGCAACGTTGACTAAAACGAGCGACACGAAAGTCTTTTTAATTCGCTATATGCCTAAACCACCTTTTGACAATTCAATGTTCGTTGATTTTAACGGGCTTGAATATAAGATTGAAAAAATGGAAGTTGATTACGCCAACAAGGAAATGATTATGATAAGCGGGGTGCGTGTCGAATGACATCTGGACTCGATGAAATCTTATCTAATCTTACGAAACTGCAAGTTAAAGCACCTAAAACAGCAAGAGCAGCGGTAACTGAAGTTGCTGAAGAATTTGAAAAACAATTGAAAGCAAACACACCTAGAGAAAGCAGATCTATCGAACATTTGCAAGAGGACACAGCGATTAGTGGCTTTAAAGGCGCTAGTGAAGGAATTGTCTCGAAAGAAATTGGTTATGGTAATGCTACGGGGTGGCGTGCGAAGTATCCTGATTCAGGAACGATTTATCAACGAGGCCAAGAGTTTGAAGAAAAAACAATCAATCAAATGACGCCCGTTGCTAAGAAAATTTTTGCAGAAAAGGTGAAGGAGGGCTTAGATTTATGATTGCCGAAACGACGGCGTACAAGCTTTTAAGTAACGATGTTCAATTGAATGAGCTGTTTGACAGCTATCGTGGAGGGAAGTTTGGGGGCGGTTTTAAACAAGGAATTTTCACTTATGACATTCCAGAGAAACCGACCAACATGAAGAAAAAAGAACTGGCTCCATTTCTGCGAATTAACACGATTTACGATGCGCCAAATGCATATGCTGACGATGGCTATATTGGCACAGAACAGCGTATTGTCATCAATTTTTGGTGTCAGACGGCCGCGCAATCAGAAGCAATTGTAAAACGCATCGATGCCATTCTAACCGAAGCGGGTTTTGAATGGTATACAGCTAACGAAACGCCTCGATATAAAGATAACGATATTGGCTTACTTATGAACGTAAGAAAATATCGTTTTTTTGATTGGGGCAATTAAAAGAAAGAAGGAATTAATACATGGGTAAAGTAAAATTTGGACTTAGTGGTTGTGAATATGGCGTTTTGAATAATGCCGAAAAAGTTACACAAAGCAAACGTCTTCCAGGACTTACAAGCGCAAAACTTGAGCTAACAAACGAACTAAAAACACTCTCAGCTGATGACGGACCATACGTTGTCGTTTCGGGTGGTATTACAGAAGCTAAATTGACAATTGAAACATATGACTTGACATCTGATGCACGCAAAGATTTCTTTGGCATTACTGTCGAAAACGGTGTTGAAAAATACACTAAAGACCTTACACCGAACGACGTCGCAATTTTGTTCCGCACTAAAATGGACGACGGCAAATATGTATGGGTTGGCCTCTTGAAAGGTAAATTCAATTTGCCTAGTTTTGAAGCGTCTACTATTGATGGTGCGCCAGATCCTAAAGCTGACTCAATTGAAGGAAGCTTCGTGGCTCGTGGCGGCGAAGAAGGCACAGTTCTCTTGATTGGTCGTGAAGATGCAGAAGGCTTTGAACTAACAGCATTCAAAAAAATGGTATTTCCAACTGCGGAATAATCAACTGGCCGCATTTTGTGGCCTTTTATTTTTATGTGAGGAAAAATTATGTACGAAATTAAATTGAAAAAAGGCGGCGTTACCAAAGAATACGCAAAAGAATACATCAATGTTGAAGATAACCTTTTAGCCGTTGACCACAACGCACGTCAAAACGCTTTTATTTCAAATGATAAAGCTGCTTTCGATTCGAAACAGACACGTAAACTTAACGAAGCATATCTTCAAATGTTCGTTGATATGTATGGCAAGCAATTCACTGTTGCGGATTTGAAAACTGCAGACGTTGAGACGTTGAACGTTCTTGACAAGCTTTATGTTGATGCTTTTGGTCGTGGTGAAAACAACGAAGAGGAAGATGCCGAAAAAAAGGAATAACACCAGAGCAAGCCAAGTCTAACTTGTTAAAAATGATTCAATCGCTTTTGAATAGCGGCTACACAATTCTTGATATTAAGAAAATGCAACTATCAGATTTTGAGCTGATGGTGGAAGCATTAGAACAAGAAACAGTAGCAGAAGAAACTGAGACAACGTTAGATAAAGCTTTTCCTTTCCTATTTGGTTAGAAGGGAGGATAAATGACAAACATAGGTAAATTGGTAGCCACTGCTACGCTCGACATAGCGCCGTTTCAAACCAACACAAAACAATTGAAAACTTACATGCGTGGCATCGACAGCTCTTTGAAAGCCGTTGAAAAATCTATTAGCGGTCAAGGGAGTAAAATCAAAGGTTTACGTGCCGTCTATAATGAAACAGGACAAGCTCTCAAAGGCTATCAGTCATTACTAGTACAGCAATCTCAAAAATATAATGCTTTGAAGTCTGAAATAGGGGACTTCTCGACAGCGACAGCAGCTCAAAAAGACGCTCTGATTGGCGCACATACAGCGATGATGGATACCGCAGCTAAAGTAAGCGAGTTACAAGGACGTTTACAAGGCTTAGCTACTGAAATGAGTGTGTTTACTCGAATGGGCTCGGCAATGACCAATTTTGGTAACACGCTTCAAAACGTCGGCGGTAAGATGACAGGGCTTGGGAATGCCATGACGGTTGGTGTGACAGCGCCAATTGTAGCAGGAGTTGGAGCCGTCGTTAAATCTGCCATGTCTTGGGAAAGCGCCTTTGCTGGCGTTAAAAAGACCAACGATGAAGTCGTTGATTCGACTGGTAATGTTGTTTATTCGTATGCAGACCTCGAAAATGGTCTCCGTGGTTTGGCAGCACAACTGCCAGCGAGTCACCAAGAAATTGCAGGGGTTGCCGAAGCGGCAGGGCAGTTAGGTATCAAGTCACAAGACGTTGTTAGTTTCACGAAAACAATGATTGATATGGGTGAGTCAACTAACTTGTCAGCCGAAGACGCAGCATCAGCAATTGCTAAGATTGCGAACATAACTGGTTTAACATCAGATGAATACCAACGATTTGGTAGTTCGGTAGTAGCTTTGGGTAACAATTTCGCAACAACTGAATCAGACATTGTCAGCATGGCTAACCGTTTAGCGGCTTCTGGAACATTGGCAGGTTTGACTAACCAAGAAATTCTAGGTCTTGCAACCGCGATGTCTTCTGTCGGTATTGAAGCAGAAGCTGGGGGAACTGCAATGACACAAACCCTATCAGCTATCGAATCTGCGGTAGCTGCTGGCGGGGAAGACCTACAAAAATTTGCTACAGTCGCTGGCGAATCTGCACAAGAATTCGCTGATAAATGGAAAAATCATCCAATCGAAGCTATCCAAGATTTCATTCGAGGTCTTGGGAAACTTGACGAAAAAGGCGAGAGTGCCACTATGGTGTTGGACGACATGCAACTTTCTGGTGTTCGTCAGTCTAACATGCTTAAATCATTAGCACTTGCCGCAGACACGATGACTGGCGCAGTTGACTTATCGAACAAAGCGTGGAGTGAAAATACGGCGCTTACTAACGAAGCAAGCACACGTTATGAAACGACTGAATCAAAGCTTAAAATGTTAAAAAACCAAGTGGTCGATATGGCTATCGACTTCGGTGGTCCGTTCGTCGATGCATTGAAAAATGGTCTCGAGGCTTCTAAACCACTCATTCAGACGTTGTCTGACATGGCCAAGAAATTCAACGAGCTCAGTCCAGCTCAGCAACAGCACATTATGAAGTGGCTAGCCATTTCAGCAGCTGCTGGTCCAGCGCTTTCGATTTTAGGAAAACTAACAACTGGTCTCGGCAGCATGTTTAAAGTCTTCGGTTCAGTCAATAGTGGAATTGGAAAACTTGTCGGCAAGCTCGCACCAATGGCTTCTGGCTTAACTGGTGTTGGAAGTGCAGCAGGTGGTGCGGTAGGTGCCGCATCTAACTTCGGTGGTGCCGTTGGACTGTTATCAAATCCGCTTGGTTTAGTTGTAGGAGGTGCAGCAGCACTTGCTGGTGGTTTGGTTGTATTAGCTAATGCTAAACAACATGCTACTGAACAGGCTCAAAAATACGGAACAACGCTTTCTGGCGAAACAAAAGGTGCACTTGACCAATTCGGAACTGCAGTAACGAACACTAAGATAGCTATGACTAACTTTGAAACCGGCGCAGTGCAGTCTGCTGATAATGTCAAGACAGCAGTGGCAGATATGATGAAACAAATCACGCAAGGTGCCAGTGACACCAAAACTCGAATAGATGAGCTCGCTCAAAAATACGGTTTTACCGATGAGCAGGTAGCCGCAGCGAAAGCTAAACAAGACCAGATTGTTTCGAATTCGCAAGCGATGGCAGACCAAATCACGTCAATTTACGAGAAACACAATGGCGACGTCAGCAAATTGACCGCTACTGAAAAGACGATTGTTGAAAACAATATGAGAGAACTTTGCAAAGCTCGTATTCAGGAATTGGGCCTTGGTAAAGATAAAGAAAAAGCTATCCTCAGAGTCTTTAACGGTGATGTTAAAAACATGACGATGGCACAGCTCAAAGACCAATCTTCGGCTTTGAAAGCTGCGATGAAAGAAGAACAAAAATCGTATAAACAACAGCGGAGCGATTTGAAAGAATCACTAAAACTCGGTCTTATGGATCAAGAGGAATACAACACGAAAATGGCTACGCTCAAGGCACAACACAATGCGACGATGTCTGAATTCGGTAAAGCACTAATTAAAGTAGCACAAGAACAAGATGCTCAAAGTGGCCAGTTTGGTGTGTACGCTGAAAAGGTTCGAAAAGTCTTGGCAGATTATGGCATGAGCTTTGAAGATTTGTCGAACCAAGCTTTGGAGTCTGCTAATAAAATAGGTCAAAATACATCGATGATTGGTACATATGCTGCCGATATGTCATCAGATGCAAGAACCGCTACCGACGAATGGAATTCTTTGACGCTCGATTTGTTAACTGGTGAACTTAAAACGAATGCAGTGCAAGAAGTAGCAAAAGCTTTGACTGCTGAAAACGGTTGGAACAACATGGAATTCATTCTCAAGAATGCCAATATAAATTCCAACGCTCGCGTAGAAGTTGCAGACGCTTTGCAAAAATTAGGCGAATGGGACAATACGACACCTGAGCAAAAAGAATTGTTGTTTCAAAACGACAAAGGTTTGTTAGCTATTTACCAATCTAAAGACCAGCTCGATATTTGGAACGGTATGCCGACAAACGTTAAAGAACTTTTGTGTGAAAATGAAAAATTCACTTCGAACGCAGGAACAGCTAAAGAAATGCTTGACAAGTGGAATAATGCAACACCAGATCAAAAAGATTTGATAGCGCACAACCAAACGTCTGACGCAGTCAGCGCAGCAATCAACATGCTTTTGACTGTACCTGATGACAAAAACACTAATTTGACAGCCACTGATAACACAGGCGGCAGCACAGCGTCTGCCCAAGGCAAAATCAATGACGTTAATCAGAAATCTATTCCTGGAATCTTAGCATCCGATTTAACAGGTGGGGCTACGGGTTCTGCACAAGGTAAAATCAACAACGTTAATCAGAAATCAGTTCCTGGCATCTTAGCGTCTGATTTGACTGGTGGAGCAACATCAAGCGCCAAAGGGAACATCAATAGCGTTAAGGGCAAAACAGTGCACATCACTGCGGTAGACCGCGCTTCTAGCGTGATTTCCGGAATCAAAGGATGGTTGGAGACTCTGCACGATAAAGTCGTTAATATCAGGACGAACCACACTAAAAATGAAAAAGGTACGAACTTCCACCCAGGTGGCTTAGCGCTCGTCAATGACCAAAAGGGCGGTACTTATCGAGAGTTAATTACTTTGCCTGACGGAACTAGCTTCATTCCGAAAGACCGTAACGTTATGTTGCCGTTGCCTCGAGGTTCGAAAGTCCTACCTGCCAACAAAACAAAACAACTGTTTCCTCGATATGCGAACGGCATTGGCTTTGAAAATACTCGTGTTGCAGATGTCGCACAAAGAATCGGTAATTTGCAAGGCAACAGCGATGTAGCTGTCATCCAAAACGGCGGTAGTGACACACATCGCATGATTGGCAAAATTATTGATTTGATTATCGAAAATACACACAGTATTGAGCGTTTAGCAGACAGACAAGTGATTATTGAAAATTACATGGATACTGAACGTGTTGGACGCTCTGTAGCAAAGTCAGTAACTAGTGAACAAGAGCGTCAGGAATCCATTAAAAATGCAATCTATGGGAAAGGGTGGTAAAAATCGAAAGAGTATATTTTAACGGACAAGAGTTAACACAATACATTACAGTCACGTCTGATTTTCATTTGTGGCAAGGTGCTGATTTCGACCCACAGTTTAGCGAAAGTGAAATTTTAAGTGGTTCAGACTTCAATTACACACGTTTCAACGTAAAAAAAATTCCAGTTCCGTTTTACAATGTAGCCGGAACAACACAAGAATACAACAAATTGATGGCTATTCTTAACGTTGCCGAGCCTAAAGAGTTGCGTTTTAGCAGTCTACCAAACATAACGTTTCAGGCTATTCCTAGCGGTAACATTGATTATGAAAGGTTAACTCGGCGAGACGGCAAGGGTACGATTAACTTTATTATCGCAGACGGCTTAGCACATTCAAAAGCAGCACGAGAGTTTGGATTTGCTAAGAATTCTGACGGCATTTGGGAAACTGAAATCGTCAACGACGGAAGCGAAGACGCATATGTCAATTACGAAATTAAGCTCAAGAAAGAATCTGGTTTTGTTGGCATTGTTAGCGAATACGGCGCTATGCAGTTTGGGAAAGTTGACGAAGCGGATGGTTACATCGATCGCAAAAACGTCGTGATAACCAGCAATCAAAAAGGTGATTTTGCCAATTGGACTGACGGCACAGTTAACTACGAGAATACCAACAAAATTATTACAACCACAATGACCGCTGACACCTCTTACGGCGGTCGTCTTGGTTTATTGCCAAGCTCTTTTAAAACGAGCGGAACGTCTGGCGCTTATCAATATGGTGCGGTTAAGGAATACACACTAACCAATCCAATTTCTCAATGGTATATTTGGGCTAGAGCTTGGTTTGAAACCGGACTGATGGGGCAAACTGGCGCTTGGTGTTTAACGGTCCTTGACGAGAACAATCATCTCATAGCTGGCATGGCAATTGAGAAAGACGACACAGTTGGTAATACTGCAAATGTTCGCTTCTTAATGGGTGACGGTTCGGGTGGTAGCCGTACGGTTAAGACGATTCCGTTTACACCTTCGTACTGGTTTCCACCTAACCCGTACGGTTCAGAGGGACGTGATACGTACTCGAATATGTTTGATTTAGTCAAAGAGAAAGACCGTGTGCAGTTCTTCTGGTATGGTGGCTATTATCCGTATTATGATTCTCGCTTGGCAAATGTCAAAGCGAAGAAAATTCAATTCTTTGTCGGACAGTACGCAGGACGAAATACGACAGACAGAAAGGTCACACACCATTATCTAAATGATTTTAGTTTCTATCAATTGCATGTTGATTATTGGAAAGATGTCCCTAATCGCTATCCAAACGGTTCAACGATTGCTATTGATGGTGAAAAAGGACAAATCAAAGTCAATAATCAAATTCGTCCAGACGACGAAATTTTAGGAACAACTTATTTTAAAGTGCCACCCGGAAAAACAAAGGTGCAGTTAATACTTTCTAGCTTTGCGGAAATTACTTCTGCCACAGCGACAATACAGGAGGTTTACATTTGACAAAAAATAATGTACGTATTGCGATTCGTGATTCAACAGACAGCCATAACGTGGCTTTTTTTGATAATCAGGCAGGAATCAAATATAAGAGTGCCAATTTGCAACGTTTCTTGGCTGGCTCGGCAAGTATTTTAACGATTAAGTACAATTCAAAAGACATTGACACCATTCGTTCTGGCTGTAAGCTTGCTTTTCGTTATAAAAATCGTGATTACTGGCTTAATGTCATGAGCTTCGAGAAGAAAGGTTTCGAAGTTGAATTGACAGCTTATTCGCTTGGTCTTGAATTGAATAATGAAACTCGTGGCGAACATAAACCAGCGAATGCTATGTCAATTGCTGAATATGTGGCTTATTACGACCCAGAACACGCTTTAACAATCGGCGTTAATGAAGTATCTGACAAACGAATCAAATTGGAATGGACGGGAACAGACACGATTCTGGCACGTCTTTTTTCTGTCGCGAACAGCTTTGGCGCTGAACTTGACTTTAACGTAGAACTCAATGACGATTACTCACTTAAACGTCAAGTACTGAATATTTACAAAAAAGGTAATCTTGGCACAAATAAGGTCAGTCAGCCTGTAAGAGTTGGCAAAGAGCTTAAAGTCATCAACTACAGCGATAATATTAAAGAGTTAAGAACAGCAGTACGCGCTACTGGTAAAGACGGTTTAACCATTGACGGTCTTAATAAAAAAATTTACGACAACAATAAAGAGCTACTCTATTACTCAAGTGGTATGACAGTCTATGCGCCACAATCTCGTGACCGCTTTCCATCTGTCGGCAAAGGCTCAAATGACAACTGGATTGTTGAAGATTTGGGTGAAACACAGTACGAGACCAAAGAAGCACTCTGGGGCTATATGTATGGAGAAATCCAAAAGAAGTCTTTACCAGAAATCACCTACGAAGTCGAAGGTGCTATAGAAGCTGGTATTGGCGACACGCAAACATTGATTGATGATATTCATTTTGAACCAGCACTTTATGTACAAGCTCGGGTGTCTGAACTTGAAGATGACATCTTGACAGGCAAAGTGACAAAATCAACGTTTATCAACTTTGAACGCAAATACAGTCAGATTGCAGACATCTTATTAAAACAGGTTGAAGCACTCGCAGAAGACGCAGCCCCTTACATTATCCGCCTATCAACCAACAACGGTTATATTTTTAAAAATGGTGAGGGGTCAAGCACAATCACCGCACGTCTTGAGAAATACAGCAAAGACATAGCGGCAACATGGAAGTGGGTCGTTGATAATAAGGTTGTTGGAACTGGTGACAAACTAACGGTTAAGGCTGAACAGGTCACGAACACAATGGCTGTCACGGTCATTGCTTACGTTAATGGCAATGAAGTTGTACGCGACTACATGACCTTTTCAAACAGCGATGACGGTGTAGGTGTTGAATCTATCGACCGCTATTTCACATCAAGTGACCAATCGGACGGCGTGACAATCGAAGGAGCAGAATGGTCTGATAAACCACCAGCACCGACAGAAGACGGCAAGTATTTATGGGCATATGATGAAATCACTTATACAGACGGCACAGTTACCACGACGAAACCAGCCGCTGTTGGTGCAAACTTTGACGTCGATGCCTTTCGCGCTGAAATCGCCGAAGACCTAAAAGACGTACCAAACCGTGAAGAATTTGAAAACAAAATTGCCGAGGAATTGGCTAACTCAAAAGCGGAAATCGAAACGCAGATTGAAACAGCCAAAACGCAAGCGGAAAGCAATGCCAAAGAATATGCTGATACGATTAACCAAGAAACAGCCAAGGTTGCAGAGCTTGCCAATGCAGCAGCTGGCGAAATCAAGGCGGACTTGGTTAACGTTAAAAACAACTTAACTGAGACAAGTCTTGTCGCAAACAATGCCCAAGCAGCAGTTGATGCAGCTAAGCAAGAATTGACCGAAGTCGCTAATGAGTTAAGCACAGCTAAGCAAGACCTTACCAACTCGGTTGCTGAAGTCAATACCAAGGTGGATAGCACCAAATCAGAGCTTACGCAAGCCAAACAAGACTTGGTGAGCCACGCCCAACAATTGCAGACGCAAGCCAATGCCCAAACGGAATTGACCAACCGTGTGACGACTGTTGAAACGACTGCTAACGGCACGAAGACGACTGTCAGTGAATTAAGTAAGACAGTAGCTCAAAACGGAAAAGACATTACTAGCGTTACTGCACGTACTAAAGTAGTCGAAGATGATTTGGCAGGAACTAAAACAACGCTATCTCAAGTTAAGACGACAGCTGACAGTACCAGTCAAAAAACAGCTACTTTAGAAACTGGCTTGAATGGTTTGAATGCGAGATTTGATAGCTTGTCAGTTGGCGGAGCTAACTTATTTAAAGGTAGTCGTGATTTTAGTGGAAGTTGGTTGAATGGCGGCTCTGCAGTATATGCTGAAGATTATCAAGGTGTTAAAATCTTTAAAAAGCAAAATGTGTGGGGTGGAGTCTCGCAGTTTTTCGAGGCGAAAACTGGTGAAGAATATGTATTTAGTGCATACGTCAAAAGTAGCGCAGAAACCGATAGAATCTCATTTTACTTGAATCACAGTTCAAAACAACCTCAGGCAGGAGGTATTGTAAGTTTTGAGAATGCCGACGGTAGAGATGCTATAAGTTTTGATTTGTCAGATACATATAAACGTATCGCCATTAAAATCAAAATCACTCATGGTGGCTGGATGATGCCACGATTAGAACGTTATAATACTGATGCATATTTGTTTTTTGGTGGCTATAAGCTAGAGCACGGCAATGTTGCAACTGATTACAGCCCGAACGAATCCGACATCGAGCAAAAAGTAGCTGAGTACAAACAGAATGCAGATCAAAACTACGCAAGCTTGCAAACGACCGTCCAAAATCTGGACGGAACAGTGCAGCAGAACAAGACCACTGCTGAGCAAACAGCAGCAGGATTCAAAACACGTATTGAATCGCTTGAAACATACAAAGATGGGGAAACCACACGAGCTAATCAATACTTCGAGAGCGCTAAGACTGAAACGGCTCGTCAATTGACTGCTGAACGTACAGCGATTGCTAAGGACTACGTTGCTAAGTCAACATATACTAGTGATGTCACGGGCATTCGCAACGAACTATCAGCAACCACTTCGACCGCTAATGCTACTAAAACCAATCTTGCTAATTACCAAGCTAGCAATGATAGAGCTGTGGCTAACTTGCAAAGCAATCTACAAACAGCGAATGGCAATATTAGCAGTTTGCAGACAAAAGTTGAAGCAGTGCCTGGTCAGATTACAAGTGCAGTCAGCTCAGTTGAGGGGAAGATACCGAAAAGCGTTGGCGGACGAAATTTACTTGTTAAAACCAACCAAGGTAAGACGAATTGGTCATGGTCTATTTCGAGCGGTGGAGGGACTGCAGAAAATTATGACGTTGATGGCGTTAATGCGGTTAAATTAACACGCACGTCTGATAGTTCGGCATCGTGGAGCTACATTTCATATAGTGGTTTACGTCGCAATCTTATTGAACCAAATACAAAATATACACTTTCGTTTGATGTTTATCCGAGTCAGGACGTAACCTTCACAGCGTCATTGGTGATTGGAGATGGAAGAGGACCACTCACCGATAGCGCGATAATGAATAAAGCCACAGCCAATCAATGGACAAAAGTCTCTTGTGTTTTGACTAGTAAAGAGACTTTGTCAGATTTGGTAGGACAAGTTGTTTACTTACAAGGTATGCCAACCGCCAACGGGAATTGGCTAATTATTAAAAACATCAAACTTGAAGAAGGTGTAGTTCCATCTGACTGGTCACCTGCTCCCGAAGACTACGACAGCAAGCTAGCCACAGTGCAGTCTGAATTCAAACAGACGACTGATGCAATCAAAGCCAGCGTGTCTTCGTTGGATAATTCAACGGTTAAGAGTTCTAGTTTGACTATTAACGCAGACGGTATTGTCATGAAAGCTGGCAAGTCAACAACTGACGTTGCCAATGCGATTGGGTCTTATTTTGCTGTTAACCAAAACGCTATCAACTTATTTTCTGACAAAATTAACGTCAAAGGGAACATGATTGTTAGCGGAGCAATTACCAGTGATAAGATTGCTAGCAAACAAATCAATACATCACACCTTAATGGTAAAATTATTACTGCCGATGTGATTTCAAGTAACGCCGTGACTGCTGACGCTATCAAGGCTGGTGCAGTCACCACAGACAAAATGAGCGCTAACAGTATCAACGGCGACAGGATTACCGCTGGCACTCTAGACGCTGCTAAAATAAAAGCTGGTAGCATTTCCGCCAGTCAGATTGCTAGTGGCACGCTAACTAGTGAGCAGATTAAGGCTGGCGCTATTAAATCTATCAATATTGAGGCAAGCGCCATCACGAGCGACAAGATAGCTTCAAACTCCATCGATGCCTCTAAAATTGTGACAAATGGCTTAACCGCTAACATTATCAAGGGTGGTAAACTCCAATCACTATCCAATGCTACAAACTTCGAGCTAGACACTGGTAAGCTATTCTACAATAACAATAATACGGGTGTCTTTCGTGTGCAGAGTGGTGCAAGTACGATGGGCTTGAAATTTACCAACACGGCCATAACCGTAAACGGTAGCAGCAAGGTCTTATCTCGTGTAATTTTAGGTGGTGACCGTCGGGAAAGTACGCTTGACGATGGCAAGTGGGACCAAGGTGGATTTACTGGTATAGTCGCTGAAACCATCAACGGCGTAGCGTCTAATGCCCACGATAAAGCGGATACCTTGCGAGCCATCGGGGATAACATTTACTTTACTCACTCATATGAAACCGACGCACTGACAGGCGTGTCTGCCGCAGGGTGGAAAATGGAAACCTATGCCCCTGACACTAGTTACAAAGGTAACGTAGTTTTGAAACCTTACGGGGTCAGCTATCGTCAGTCCAACATCGTAGTTGGCGACCTTCGTTTGGACAATGGTGACGGCTCAGGCTACTGGATGCGGGCTACAATTAACGTACTCAAAGCTTGTTTTGGTCACATCGTTAACGGAGGTATATCAAGCGATGCACTAAACGCAATCAAATCAGAATTAAACAAAATTTCAGGAACGTAATATGGAACATTTAAACGAAAGCATACAATCAAACCTCGCTTTAGAGATTGCTCAGCTAACATTGGATAAAGCAACGCTCAAAGCGCAAGTTGATTATTTAACCAAACAAAACGCAGAACTTCAGCAACAACTTGATGAAGCAACTGCACCGCAAAATTAAAAAGGAGAATTATTATGGCTTTAGAAACTATCAAAACAACTCGCTTAGTAGGTAACTTAAAAGTAGAAGATGCACTTGTTAAACAATACGTTGTGGATATCAACGGGCAAGGCATATCAAGCATTAGTGAATCAATCTATGACGCTAATCTTTACACACAAAACCGTGCCGAAATGCGCAAACAAGAGGAAGCTTTTCGCAATAAACGCTATGAGGTTGAAGATGCTATTTTGGCAGAGTTGACTAAAGAAGATACCGCCAAATAGGCTTAGAGAGTGTGATTGCTATGTGGAAGCCAGAGACAGTTAGCGTTATCTTGTCTTGTGTTGTTTCTTTTTTAGGAATCTTCACGTTTTTTCAAAATCGTATGACCTCAACAGAAAAACGCTTAACGATTCTTGAAGAGAATAGTAAACAACAAGATAAAAAACTAACAGAAATCAAAGCTAGATTGGATAATCATGACTTGCAAATGCAAGTGCTTATTCAAATGACAGAACAGATTAAAAATTTGTCAGAAAAAGTAGACAAGATTGATAATAAACTGGAGGAGCTATCATGATTAACTGGAAACTACGTTTCAAAAACAAAGCTACATTGTTAGCGATTGCCAGTACCGTTATTTTGCTGATTCAACAACTAGGTTTTAAACTACCAGATAACATCGAGGACGTGGTCAATACTGTTTTGACTTTGCTTGTATTGCTGGGAGTGGTCAATGACCCAACAACAGCAGGTGTTGGTGATAGTGCAGAGGCACTAACGTATACAGAACCTAAAAAAGGATTAGGTGAAGCTAATGAAGAAGAATGACTATTTTATTGACGTGTCGTCTTATCAGTCGGCAGACTTAACAGCTATTTGCCAAGCTGCAGGCACACGCAAGACGATTATTAAAGTGAGCGAGGGAACAGGTTATCTTTCGCCCAATCGTTTTAAACAGACGGAAACCAGCGAACCTGTAGGATACTACCACTTTGCCCGTTTCGGTGGCAATGTCAGTCAAGCAATAGCAGAAGCGAACTATTTTTTGGCCAATATCCCTGCTAAAGTCTCATACCTCGTATGTGACTATGAGGACGGCGCTAGCACGTCAAAACAAGCCAATACAGACGCCATTTTGGCGTTCATGGACAAATGCGCACAAGCTGGTTACAAGCCAATCTATTATAGCTACAAGCCTTATACGCTGGCAAATGTTGATTATCATCAAATCCTAGCAAAATACCCAAACAGTCTGTGGATTGCTGCTTATCCTAACTATAATGTGACCCCCGACCCCGTTTGGGATATCTTTCCAAGCATGGATGGCATTCGCTGGTGGCAGTTTACATCAACGGGTATTGCTGGCGGGCTTGACAAAAATGTTGTATTGCTAGATGACGAGCAAACAGCGTCATCAGAAAAACAAGAAGAAATTTCGGAGGAGGAAGAAGATATGTTAAATTTTGTAATGCGTTCTAAAACAGGTAAACAAGGTTATGTAGGTTGTGTCAATGGTGCCATCTTTGGTATCGGAGATATCGGTACAGTGGTAGCTTTGCAAGAAGCAGGTTGTAAACATCTAGTGTTAGACGATGGTGATTTTGACCGCTTGATCAATTCACAGAAACTAGATGATGATAAACGCAATGAAGTGCTCAAAGTTGCACTTGAAAACGTGGCTAATACCATTAAAAATAAATAACATTACAGCACCGCTCAGATTTGTATCTGGGCGGCTTTTTTTTGGTATAATATAAGTAAGCTAACAGTTTGCGTATTCTGCTAGCAAGTGTTTTCATGTTTTTATCGTAATCTTTTGGATGCCCTCGCTTTTTGCGGGGGAGTTTTTTTGCGTATGTCAAGAAAAATTAATTTGACAAATCCGAAAAAAAGTGATTGAATAATTATTTTGAATAATGTACAATGAAGTTGAAGCACAGGTGACAGATGTAATACTTGTGTTATTTTTGTACTCTTTTCTTTGAAACTTATATAAGGAGAAATATTATGGTACCAGCACTATTTGTTGCGAATTACATTATAGAGTATTCTAACGAAAAAAATTATGAAATAAATAATTTAAAATTACAAAAACTACTTTATTTTATAAACGCAAGATGTCTGTTGGAAAATGATGAACCAATTTTTGAAGAAAGTTTTGAAAAATGGAAATTTGGTCCAGTGGTACCTCAAGTTTACCATGAATATAAAGGATTTGGTGCATTTAATATTCCAAAGTCGGATATCGTAAGAGAAAAACATACTATTGATTTCGGAAGAAATCCTTTTGAAAACAATAAATTTAAAATATCAACAGAATATTACGATTCAAACGATATCCAACATAAAGAGTTGATACAATCTACTGTTGATTCTCTAAAAGACTTTACTCCATTTGAACTAGTTGAGAAAACTCACGAACAAAACATTTGGAAAAAAGATGAAGAAAGAATAAGGAATGGCGAAAAAGGTATAAAATATTCCGACAAAGAAATTAAAGATTTTTTTGAAATCCACAGAGAATATCAACTTTGGAATGAGGGATAAATAGTGACAGTAGATCTTGAAAACTTAGCGGTAGATGAGCAAGTGATATATCTTGTTATCAGTCAGAAGATTGAACCATCTATGATTGAAGACAGCAGCAATCAGGTAGTTTTGAAATTAATTTTTTCAACTTTAGAAAAAAGAATGGAAATTCCTTATGAATTTATTACTGATTTCGTTTTTAGCAATGCTGAAGAGAATAGCACAGAAGATAACGAATGGTTGAATAATAATATCAAATTACTAGTAGGAAAATATAAGGGAGATTCTAATGATACCTTTAAGAAAAATCTAAATAAGATAAACCGTCACTATAATTTAGCGCAAGTCCAGAAAGAATATATATTACAGAACATTAATGTTAGATCACACGAATTAGAAGAGCATATTGGTTTGTTAGAATCTAAAACAGAAAATGTTCAATCAAAAATTAAGGATTCACAGAATCTTATTGAGAAAATTGATAATACAAAATCATCTATATATACTGACTTCATAGCCATTCTGGGTGTTTTTTCCAGTTTTGTTTTTGTAATGTTTGGTGGTTTCAGTGCCTTATCAGAAATTCTTAGAAGTTTAAGTCAAGAAAATGTTTCATTAGGAAAAGTCTTCTTGATGTCTTCGTTTTTGATGGGAACAATTTTTACAATTATTTATTCACTATTATTATGGGTTTCAAAAATAATAGATAAACCTATAACTAGACAAGTGTGTAAGTGTAAAACTAATTCGTGTAAAAGTTTATGGCATGCTGTTAAAAGACATAAATTTTACTGTATAATAATCTTAACTATGTCACTTCTGTTTTTATCTGGTTTAGTTATGATAATATATTTTCCTAAAATTTAAAATATATTTTTCCCTAGCGTAAGCTAGGTTTTTTTAAATTATGTTGACGTCAACAAAATTGGCAGTCATACACGTTTATGGTATAATAGCTGCTGTAAGAGTGTAAAGGTCTTACTAGATAGGCAATGTGTGGGCTGGCGAGTACACGTTAAACTAAATACAGCAGGACTTATTTGCAGGACTAGCGTGAGCTAGTCCTTTTTTATTGTCGTTATAACCACAAAAATAAAAAAAATATGCTCTTGAGCTTATCTAATAAATTATGTTATACTATAAGTATCCCTTATCTAGGTACTTTTTTATCTTACAAGTTACACCCGATTTTTTTCGGGTGTTTTTTATTTCCGTTATAACGGACTTATCAGCAAATTGAGGTTATAACGACTCTGTATAATATATATTAATAATCGTATATTAATAAAAGGTAAAAGAGTAATAAAATGATATTTTTAAGCTACCAAGGGGCACAAAAGGGGCATAAGTTTAAAACTTTTGTATTTTTACCTTTAAAAAGAAGAATGGTTTCAGTTTTATAAATGCTTATTTTTCAATGTTTTCTACTATTATATATGTATCAAAAATGAAGTTACACTTCCCGCACTGTAAAATAATTAATTAATAAAAAAGCCTATCATATCAAGCTTTCTAGCCTGTGTGATAGAGCTTTTTTTATGTTTTGGGGCATTTTTGGGCAAGGTAATTCATCTATTACATCAATAACTTTGACTTTATTCTGTTTGTAGAGTAGATATAGATTTTTATGGCGGTATCATAGCAAAATAAACATGTAAGTCAGAAATTTTCAATATTTTTATATACTAAAGAAAATTAAGGACAAAACTTGTTATTATCTTTAATATAATGGCGATGAGAGCTAGAGGAAACTTAACAATAAGAGAAAAAAGATGGATACAACTTTTAGAATTTTACTTATCGTTTGGATTGTTATGTTTTCTGTACGAAAAACCTTGACTTATTATTTAAAGGAAAACATAAATAAAAGTTGAACTTATAAGGCTTGGACAGTAGTCTTATATATAAATTTTAAGAAGTTTTGATCGAAAAAAAGCCTAGTTAAAGATTAGACACAAAGAAATAAAGTTTTAAATGCAAATGCTTTGGATTTGATGAAAAACTAACAGTAAATGAGTAAAAGATGAGTGAGAAACAAGTAAGAACGCTAACTTGGATAGTGATTGCTATAACTGTAGTCATTATACTGATAACTTGGTTTATTTAGATATCTTTTTTGGAAGCGATTAAAAAATACTTTTTTAGTCTCATGCCTACTTTTTTTATACCTTTAAACATGGTATAATAATTAGAAGAATAGGAGTAGGTATGGTAAAGCGTGATTTTATTCGAAATATTATTATAGCGCTCATTGCTATTTTTGTCCTTGTTTTATTAAGGGTTTTTGTTTTTTCAACATTTAGAGTTCATGACGATGCGGCCAATTCCTATTTGTCAAATGGGGATGTCGTAGTGGTTAATCGCAATAGGCAGCCGCAGTACAAGGATTTTGTGGTATATGAAGAAGATGGCACTTTCTACATCAGCCGTGTGATTGCGACACCTGGTCAGACTGCGACGGTGATGGATGATATTTTGTATATCGATAATGTCGCCAAGGAAGAACCTTATATCAGCCAGATGAAATCAAAATACACGGCCTCATCTGATAGCCAAATGCCTTTTACGTCAGATTTTTCGATTGAAACATTGACAGATAACAAAGAAACTAAAATTCCAAAGGGCAGTTATTTGGTGCTAAACGATGACCGTCAAAACACTAATGACAGCCGTAAATTTGGCTTGATTAAGGCAAAACAAATTCGAGGAGTTGTGACCTTCAAATTATGGCCGCTAAGTCAATTTGGTTTTCTGACAACAGAGTAGTTTAGCTACTCTGTTTTTTTGTATTTTCAAAAGGAATAATCATAGGAAAAATAAAGCGTTTGCTATTGGTCTAAATAAACTATACCAATTTTATTGTTGACATTAATAATATAAAGTTATATACTGATTTTGTTAGTTTTTATTGATGACTATCGGATTATACCAATTAAAAAAATAAGAAAGAAATAGCAAGGGTGTCTTGCTAATAGGTGACATGTTATGTGTGGTATTGTTGGTGTTGTTGGAAACAAAAATGCAACAGATATTTTGATGCAAGGTCTTGAAAAGTTGGAATATCGTGGTTACGATTCTGCTGGGATTTTTGTGACAAACGGTGTAAATCAAGGATGCTTAATCAAATCAGTTGGTCGTATTGCAGACCTTCGTGCTAAAATCGGGATAGATGTGGCTGGCTACACTGGTATCGGTCATACGCGCTGGGCAACACACGGTCATGCGACTGAAGAAAATGCTCACCCTCACACATCAGAAACAGGGCGTTTTGTTTTGGTTCACAATGGTGTGATTGAAAATTACTTGCAAATCAAAGAAGAATACCTTTCCGGACATCATTTGAAAGGTGAAACCGATACAGAAATTGCTGTTCATTTGATTGGACAATTTGTTACAGATGGTTTGTCTGTTTTAGAAGCCTTTAAAAAAGCATTGCACATCATCGAAGGGTCATACGCTTTTGCTTTGATTGATGCTGAGGATCCAGATACTATCTACGTTGCTAAAAACAAATCACCACTTTTGATTGGTTTGGGTGATGGTTACAACATGGTCTGCTCAGATGCGATGGCAATGATTCGTGAAACTAGCGAATTCATGGAAATTCACGATAAAGAATTGGTTGTTTTGACAAAAGATTCTGTAACTGTAACAGATTATGACGGCAACCTTATCGAACGCGAATCTTACACAGCTGAGTTGGACTTGTCTGACATTGGTAAAGGAACTTACCCTTACTACATGCTTAAAGAAATCGATGAACAACCAACTGTTATGCGTAAATTAATCAATACCTATGCCGACAGCGAAGGCAATATGTTGGTTGGCCCTGAGATTGTTAAAACCGTGCAAGAATGTGACCGTATTTATATCTTGGCAGCAGGAACATCTTACAACGCTGGTTTTGCTTCAAAAGCTATGCTTGAAAAATTGACGGATACACCAGTTGAATTGGGAATTGCGTCAGAATGGGGCTATAATATGCCATTGTTGAGCAAAAAACCAATGTTTATCCTACTTAGCCAATCTGGTGAAACAGCAGATAGCCGTCAGGTTTTAGTGAAAGCAAACCAAATGGGTATCCCAAGTTTGACCGTGACAAACGTTCCTGGTTCAACCTTGTCACGTGAAGCCACTTATACCATGTTGTTGCATGCTGGTCCTGAAATTGCAGTTGCTTCTACAAAAGCATACACTGCACAAATTGCGGCACTTGCCTTCCTTGCTAAAGCAGTCGGAGAAGCAAATGGTAAGAAAGAAGCCCTTGAATTTGACTTGGTACATGAATTGTCTATCGTGGCACAATCAATCGAGGCAACTCTTTCAGAAAAAGACAGCATTTCAGAAAAAGTAGAAGCTTTGTTAAAAGATACTCGCAACGCCTTTTACATTGGTCGTGGCAATGATTACTACGTTGCTATGGAAGCTAGCTTGAAATTGAAAGAAATCTCATACATTCAATGTGAAGGATTTGCGGCTGGTGAATTGAAACACGGTACCATTTCTCTGATTGAAGATGGCACACCTGTTCTTGGTTTGATTTCATCAAGTGAAGCAGTAGCAAGCCATACGCGTGGTAATATCCAAGAAGTGTCTGCCCGCGGTGCTAATGTCTTGACTATCGTTGAAGAAGGGTTATCAAAACCAGGAGATGATATAGTGGTTAACCGCGTCCACCCTTACTTGACGAGCATTTCAATGGTTATCCCAACTCAATTGATTGCCTACTTTGCGTCATTACAACGTGGTCTTGACGTTGATAAACCACGTAACTTGGCTAAAGCGGTAACGGTTGAATAATAGTTTTTAAATAATAGAACCCTAAAAAGTCTGGATTTGTCGTCCAGGCTTTTTTTGTCACAAAAATTTTGCCAAAACTTTAGTTTAAAACGCTTACAAAACATATTATAATATAGTTAAGAAAAAAGGAGGAAACGACTAATGGAAAACAAAAGTGCATTAAAAGTAAGAGTCCAAAAATTAGGGACAACCTTATCCAACATGGTTATGCCTAATATTGGCGCTTTTATCGCATGGGGGATATTGGCAACGCTATTCATCGAAACAGGCTGGTTCCCAAATCCCACGCTAAGTGTAATGGTATCACCAATCTTGACCTATCTATTGCCTTTGTTAATTGGTTATACGGCAGGGTTTAATGTTTATGGACAACGTGGTGCAGTTGTAGGTGCTATGGCAACCTTCGGTGCTATTGTTGGGTCATCAGTAACCATGTTTATCGGTGCCATGATTATGGGACCTTTGGGAGCATGGTGTATCAAGAAATTTGACGAGAAATTCCAAGAAAAAATTCGTCCTGGATTTGAAATGTTATTAAATAACTTCTCAGCTGGGATTATCGGATTTATTTTGATTATTCTTGCTTTTCTAGCAGTTGGTCCAGTTGTTTCTAGTTTGACAGCTGCTATCGGTGTCGGGGTTCAAGCTATTATCAACGCGAAAATGTTACCACTGGCAAATATCTTGATTGAGCCAGCCAAGGTTCTCTTCTTAAATAACGCGCTTAACCACGGTATCTTTACACCGCTTGGAACAGAACAAGTCGCAGAAGCAGGGAAATCAATTCTCTTCTTGCTAGAATCTAACCCTGGTCCTGGTCTTGGTATCTTGCTTGCTTACTCATTCTTTGGTAAAGGTTCAGCTAAATCATCAGCACCAGGAGCAGTTATTATTGAATTCTTGGGTGGGATTCATGAAATCTATTTCCCATACGTTATGATGAAACCGCTTTTATTCCTAGCGGCCATTGCTGGGGGTGTTGTGGGAACCTTTACTTTCCAACTTCTAGGAGCTGGTCTATCAGCAGCAGCTTCACCTGGTTCTATTATCGCTATCTTAGCCATGACACCAAGAGGCGGTTACTTACCTGTTATTGCTGGTGTGGCAGCGGCAGCTGTGGCATCTTTCCTAGTGGCATCTGTGATTTTGAAAGCAGACAGATCAGAAAGCGATTCGCTTGAGTCAGCTCAGGCAGCTAGCCAAGCAGCTAAAGCAGCTTCAAAAGGTCAAGAAGTTGCACCATCACAAGAAGAACTCATGATTAGCACTAACGCTGTGCAACAAATCATCTTTGCCTGTGATGCAGGTATGGGAAGTTCAGCTATGGGTGCTTCAATCTTGAGAGAAAAAGTGAAAAAAGCTGGTTTGGATATTCCTGTAACAAATAAAGCGATTTCAAACCTAACTGATACGCCAAATACTTTGATTGTAACCCAAGAAGAATTGGCAGAACGTGCGGCTCAGAAAACACCAAGCGCGATTCACGTCAGCGTTGACAATTTCCTTGCAACACCAAAATACGATGAGATTGTGACTCGTTTGAGTGGAGCAAGCGAAGCACCAGCTGAAGAAACGGTCCCTGTTAATCAACAAGTGAGTGAAAAAGCTCCCGTACAGATTGACTTGAATCAAATTGATGAAGTGGTCTTTGCTTACGGAAAAGCAAGAGGGTCTGTCACTATGGGTGAAGCAACCTTGAAAGCTATCTTCAAGAACAAGGGCATTGCTATCCCTGTTTCAAAAGTGGCCAATGAAGACCTACCAGCCTTTAACGCGAATAATATTCTCATTGTTTCTAATATTGCAAATCAAACAGATGTGCAAAAATACGCTCGTGATGCGCAACTCTTGGTTGTTGATAGTTTAGTCACAACACCTGAGTACGACAAAATGATTGCTCGTATCTCTCATTAAAACGGAAAGTAGTCCTAGGATGCTATTAACAAAACGAGAAGAACAACTATTGAAAGCTTTCTTAAAGTTTGGAAAGCTTTCAATGGATAATATGTCTGAAATGCTAGGCGTGTCTAAACGAACGGTTTATCGAACCTTGTCGGATTTGACCAATAGCCTAGCCACGTTGGGCATTGCTATTATCAAAGAAAACAATAAATATTATTTATCAGGTGATTTTGAAAACATTTCTGAATTGAGCGCACAAGCGACTTATACGCGCAATGAACGCCTCAATCTCATCACCTACAACTTGCTTATCAGCCGTGAGAATATCACCAATGAAAGCTTACAAGACCAGTTTGGTGTCAGCAACGTTACTGTCATTCAAGATATTGCTGATATTGAAAAACGTTTGAAAGATTTTAACTTGGTCTTGAAAAGGCGTAAAGGCTATGGTTTAGCCGTTGGTCATAGCCAAATGAAACGCCGTCTGTTAGCCATTTTGCTAACGCAGAATATTCCTTTACCTCAATTTTGGCAGCAAGACTGTGGTATCTTTGATTGCATTTCTGCTGAGCGTCTGCAACAAGCTACGCAAGCTTTCCAGAAATACCAAGAGGAATTACCAGAATTTGATGCTAAATTAAATCAATTTTTCATTATTTTATTATCCTTGTCTAATTGGGATACTTTTGAAGTGAATCCCACTCCTGTTAGCAAAGTATCATTGGAATTTTCACAGAAGGTCTTTGCTCACTTGTCGCACTTAAGTCAAGAATTTTACAGCTTAAAAGAGATTTTATACTATGCTTCCTTGATGGATGAATTGGTCATCAAGCGTCAAAATACCCCCTTGTTTAATGAAAATTTCGATAGTGAGTTTTTCTATAACGTATCTAATCTGATTGATAAGGTGGGGCGCTACACTAAAATCAATTTTGCCAAGGACCAGCTACTCTTTAAGTTTTTGTTCAATCATATTCGCTTAAACTTAGCCATTCCAGTGATTTTTGAGGATTCGGCGACCAATACTATTGCTCATCATGTTATCAAAAGCAATGATTACCTGTATCGCGTGGTGAGTTTGTTGGTCAAAGAAATCTTTCCAGCTTATTTTCAAAATGACCGTGAGTATGAGTTGATTACCTTGCATTTTGCCTCAAGTTTGCGGCGTAGTCCTGACATTTACCCTGTTCATCTGCTGTTGTTGACTGATGAACGCCCGCTGGCAACAGAGTTGCTGGTCACACGGATTAAGACCATTGCCCCATTTGTTGGGACAATCGCGGTGAAAACCTTGTCACAATACACGGTGGATGACAAACGTTCTTATGACTGTTTGTTGTCAACCAGTGTTTTACAAGACCAAGACATTAAGCTGGTGTCGGTCTATCCAGACACCAAGGAATTCCTAGCGCTGCAAGAATTTCTGCAAGACGTGCAGGCCCACCGCGAAGTGAAGGTTCGTGAGGAGGTTGAGCTGATTGAAAAGCCTGTCTATGATTTTCAACAGTATTTGCAGGCAAGCGAAACCTTGCTCCAACACTTCAAACATGTGTCTATCAACAATGCGCCTTCTTTTGATGAAACGGTGCCTCAGTTGGTTGCCCACATCGAAGGCATCACGGACAGTGATTATTTGTCAGAAAAACTCTTGAAACGTTTTCAAATAAGCCCTATGGCCATTCCAGACACGCACCTTGCTTTGTTGCACACGCATTCAAGTAAGGTAGAACAAACGTGTTTTGTGGTCTTTGACTTGGCAACACCTGTCACGGCCTTGTCGATGAACCATCAAGAAGAAAGTATTTCACGGATTTTGGTCATGCTGACGAGGTTGGACGAATGCGAAGAGGTACGCCACCTCATGACCGCCATTAGCCAGTCTATCATTGAAAACCACCTCTACACCGAAATCTATAAGACAGGTAACAAAGACATTATTTACCAACTCTTGAAACAAATTTTCACAGAAAAAATCAAAAAATCGGAGGATTAGAAATGGACTTTCAAAAAGATTTAATTCAATTAGATCAGTCTTTTCAAACGAAAGAAGAAGCCATTCGTTTTTGCGGCAATTTGCTAGCAGACGGTGGTTACGTTGAAAACGATTACGTTGAGGCTATGATTCAGCGTAACAAAGAACTCTCAGTTTATATGGGAAATTTCATTGCTATTCCTCACGGCACTGACGAAGCTAAGGAAAAAGTGCTGAAATCAGGCATTACCGTGGTGCAAGTGCCAGATGGTGTGAATTTTGGCAGTGATGAAAATCCGCAAATCGCCACTGTTTTGTTTGGCATTGCAGGTATCGGCAATGAGCATTTGGAAATCATTCAGAAAATTTCAATTTTCTGTGCGGATGTCGATAATGTTGTGAAATTGGCAGATACCCAATCAAAAGATGAAATCATTCGTTTATTGAATAATGTAGAATAGAAGGGAAATAAGAATCATGAAACAAGCCGTACATTTTGGAGCAGGAAATATTGGACGTGGGTTTATCGGGGAAATTTTATCTAAAAATCATGTCGCGATTACCTTTGTAGATGTCAATGACCGTGTCATTGATGCCTTGAACCAACGCCATTTATATGAGATTGAGATTGCCCAAGAAGGTCAGCCTCATATCACTGTGGACCATGTCAGAGGAATTAACAATCAAAAATACCCTCAAGCAGTTGTCGATGCTATTGCAAACGCTGATATTATCACAACAGCGATCGGCCCAAACATTTTGCCTTTAATTGCAGAATTGATTGCCAAAGGTATCGAAGCTCGCATGACAGCAGCTAATACGCAAGCCATCGACGTCCTAGCCTGTGAAAACATGATTGGCGGTTCACAATTCCTTCTTGAAGAAGTTAAAAAATACCTCTCAGAAGAAGGCCTTGCTTATCTAGATACTTACGTTGGTTTCCCAAATGCTGCTGTGGATCGCATCGTACCAGCGCAAAGCCACGAAGATCCCTTGTTTGTTGTCGTGGAACCTTTTAACGAGTGGGTGGTGGAAACAAGCCGCATGAAAAATCCAGATTTCAAACTAGAAGGCGTGCATTACGAAGAGAATTTGGAACCTTTCATCGAACGCAAACTCTTCTCAGTTAACTCAGGCCATGCAACGTCAGCTTACACAGGGGCTTTTTATGGGGCAGAAACTATTTTGGAAGCACTCAAAGACGAGCGTGTGAAAGAACAAGTTGAAGGCGTTTTGGCAGAGATTCGTCAGTTGTTAATTGCTAAATGGGGCTTTGATGAAGCAACTTTGGAAGATTACCACAAGGTCATTATTTCACGTTTTGAAAATCCGTTTATCGTGGATGACGTGAGCCGTGTGGCCCGCACACCAATCCGTAAACTTGGTTACGATGAACGTTTCATCAGACCTATCCGCGAATTGAAAGAACGTGATTTGCCATATGACCATTTGCTGAAAACAGCTGCTTTTGTTTTCTATTACCAAGATGAAAACGATGACCAAAGCGTGCAATTGCAAGAATTATTGACAAGTAAGCCTTTGCCTGAAGTGGTGACTGAAATCACTCAACTAACAGACGCTGAGTTGATTGCTGATGCTGTGAACATGATTGAAAACGTCAACAAACAGCCACAACTTTAAGGCCTAACCGCTCTACCTTGCCAAAACAGGATTTTTCCGCTACAATAAAGAGAGTCGGTTGACATCAACCGCACATGGTTATTGTAATTTTTGATAAGGAGAAAAGATGTCTTTACCAAATTGTCCAAAATGTCATTCTGAGTATGTTTACGAAGATGGTTTATTATTAGTTTGCCCAGAGTGTGCTTACGAATGGAATCCAAAAGACACTGCCGAAGCAGAAGATGGTCTGGTTGTTTTAGATAGCAACGGAACACGCTTGGCAGATGGTGATAGCGTAACAATCGTTAAAAACCTGAAAGTTAAAGGAGCGCCAAAAGACCTTAAACAAGGAACACGAGTGAAAAACATTCGTCTTGTTGAAGGGGATCACAATATCGATTGCAAAATCGATGGTTTTGGTGCCATGAAATTAAAATCAGAATTTGTTAAAAAATTGTAAGGCAAGTGTTTCACCACTTGTCTTTTTTTGCGGTTTTTAGATTTGCAATCAAATTGTTAGTGAAAACGCTCGAAATTCGTTACAATAGGAGTGTGAGTAAGGGTTCTCAAAAACCTATTTGAATGGAAAGCATTTCTGAAAGCATCTATTTCAGAATAAGCATAAAGGAGGTATCTCATGACAACATTTCGTGGCGAAAAGGTAACATTAGTCGGTAAAAGAGTACAAGTTGGGGAGGTTGCGCCAGATTTTTCTTTGATGACGCGTGAATTGACGCATCAAGGCTTGGCGGATTTTGCAGGCAAGAAAAAAGTGATTAGTGTGGTGCCGTCTATTGATACGGGTATTTGTTCGGTGCAAACGCGGACCTTTAACAAGGCCTTGTCTGACCGTGATGACACGGTGG
Organism: Streptococcus alactolyticus; assembly: GCF_012277075.1. Classification (GTDB taxonomy): domain Bacteria; phylum Bacillota; class Bacilli; order Lactobacillales; family Streptococcaceae; genus Streptococcus; species Streptococcus alactolyticus. Next base: position 196,161 of record NZ_JAAXMT010000005.1, read on the forward strand.
TGATTACCATTTCTGAGGACTTGCCTTTTGCACAAGCACGTTGGTGCGGGGTAGAGGGCTTGGAACATGCGGTCATGTTGTCTGATTATTACGACCATTCTTTTGGTAAGGCTTATGGGCTTTTAATGGAAGAGTGGCACCTGTTGGCGCGCGCGGTTTTGGTCCTAGACAGCGATAACCGCTTGACTTATGCTGAGTATTTGGAGAATGTCAATTCTGAACCCAATTACCAAGCGGCACTTGATGCCCTTAATCAATTATAAAAAAGAGGCCTAACAAGATAAGCTGACGTATGTTGGCTTAGCTTGCAGGTTTTTTTTCTGCCTTTTATCAAGTGCCACGAGGGATTTCTTTAGTGTAAAATGAAAATAATTGACAACGGTTACAAAAAAGATATGATAAAATTGTAAGGGGTTTCATTTTATAAAAAAACTTTGTCCCAAAAAACTTAAAGGTCAAAGGTAACATCAAGTGCTGTGAAAGGTATAAGATGCACTTGGTCAATTATATCAATCAGAAATAAAACGAGGTGAGGCAGATGGCTTATATTAAAATCAAACATTTGTACAAGCGCTACCAAACGAGCGATACCGAAATCATTGCCAATAATGACATCAATTTTACGATTGAAAAGGGCGAATTGGTCATTATTTTGGGGGCGTCTGGTGCGGGCAAGTCCACTATTTTGAATATTTTAGGAGGTATGGATAGTGGCAATGAAGGTCAGGTCTTGATTGATGGGACTGATATCGCTAAGTACAGTCCAAAAGAATTGACAACCTACCGTCGCAATGATGTGGGCTTTGTTTTTCAATTTTACAACCTAGTGCCAAATCTCACTGCCAAGGAAAATGTGGAATTGGCTTCTGAAATTGTCGCAGATGCCCAAGACGCTGAGCAGGCCTTGATTGACGTGGGTTTGGAAAAGCGGCTCAATAATTTTCCTGCTCAGTTATCAGGAGGCGAGCAACAACGGGTGTCCATCGCGCGTGCGGTTGCTAAAAATCCTAAATTATTGCTGTGTGATGAGCCGACCAGTGGCCTAGACTACGCCCACATGGTTGAGGTGTCAAAACTGTTTAAAGCACTCAAAAAGGCTGGCAAGACTGTCTTGGTGATTAGCCATGACCAAGCCTTCAATGTCCTAACCTGTGATTACAAAATGGATTTCGCCAAATACTTACATAGAGTGGAATAGGATGTGTCTATTCCACTTTTAACTTGCCAAAAATCAGTTTTGGTATTACAATACTAAGAAGAAGGAGAATAATATGACTGAAACGATTGCAGACTATATGACTAGTTCGACAGCCAAGGTGGCTATCAAGGATGTGACCGAGCATTTCAAGGGCAAGGCCGTGTCTAGACTCGGTGATGAGGGAAATGTCGCCGTTATCAATCTCAGTGATATGACCAGCATGGGTATTGATTACGCGGCTTTGAAACGCATTGAGATGGATAAACGTGCGGTTTTGCGTTACCTTTTACAAGATGGCGACGTCTTGATTGCCTCAAAAGGGACGGTTAAAAAGATTGCTGTTTTTAGCGAGCAAAACCAGCCTGTCATCGCGTCAGCCAATATCACTGTCTTGCGTCCCACTGGCGGCGTCTTGGGTGGCTATATCAAATTATTTTTGGAATCACCGCTAGGGCAAGCCTTGCTAGATGAAGCCAATACAGGTAAGGCCGTGATGAATGTCAGCACGCAAAAACTGATTAGTATTGAAATACCAAAAATTCCGCTTGTCAAACAAACCTATTTGGTGCAACGTTATGAGCAGGGGTTGAATGATTACAAGCGAAAAATTGTCAGAGCCCAGCAAGAGTGGCAACGGGTGCGTGACGATGTTGAAAAGAATTTATTTTAAGAAATGAGTGGGGAGAAATAGAGATGAACAGTATCAAATGCCCACATTGTGGCACGGTTTTTACCATCAATGAAACAGAGTACAGCCAACTGTTGGCGCAGGTTCGCAGTCAGGAATTTGACAAGGAAATCCACGACCGTCTGGAAAAAGAAAAAGCCTTGTTGGAGGAAAAATCCAAAAATGATTTGCAGACGCAGGTGAGCGCTAAGGATAAGGAAATCGCAGAACTCAATACGCAGTTGGAGCAAGCCAAGCAAGCCTTAGCCTTGGAAAACCAACGCCAACTCAGTGAAAAAGAGCAAGAAATCGCAGCCTTAAAAGCCCAATTGGACAATGTCGCCTCAGTCAAAGACCTCGAGTTGAAACAATCTTTGAGCGAGAAAGACAAGGAAGTTACAGATCTGAAGGCACAATTAGAAAATATTACTTCGGTCAAGGATTTGGAATTAACCCAAGCCCTAAATGAAAAAGACAAAGAAGTGCTGGACTTGAAAAACCAGTTGGAACGTTTGGCTTTGGAAAACAAGACCAGTTTGGTGGAGGCGGTGGCGTCTGTCGAAAAAGAACGTGACGAAGCCCAGTCCCAATTAGCCTTACAAGAAAAAGAAGCGGAGTTGTCGCTTGCCTCAGTCAAAAGTGACTACGAAGCCCAACTCAAGGCAGCCAATGAGCAGGTCGAATTTTACAAGAATTTCAAAGCGCAACAATCCACCAAGGCTATCGGAGAAAGCTTGGAAGTCTATGCCGAAACAGAATTCAACAAGGTGCGCGCTATTGCCTTTCCAAATGCTACCTTTGGCAAGGACAATGAGGTATCATCAGGCAGCCGTTCCAAAGGGGATTTCATTTACCGCGAAACAGACGAGAATGGTATTGAAATACTATCTATCATGTTCGAGATGAAAAACGAAGCGGATGAAACCAAGACCAAGCACAAGAACAAGGATTTCTACAAGGAATTGGACAAGGACCGCAGAGAGAAAAAATGCGAGTATGCCGTTTTGGTCAGCATGCTGGAAGCGGACAATGATTATTTCAACACGGGGATTGTGGATGTCAGCCACGAGTACGAAAAAATGTATGTCGTTCGTCCGCAACTCTTTATTCAGTTGATTGGGATTTTGCGTAATGCGGCGCTTAATTCGCTCAAGTACAAGCAAGAGTTGGCCTTGGTTCGTGAGCAACACATCGACATCACGCATTTTGAAGATGACCTTGAAACTTTCAAGCAAGCCTTTGCCAAAAATTACAATTCCGCCAGCACCAATTTCCAAAAGGCTATTGACGAAATCGACAAGTCTATTCGCCGTATGGAGGAGGTCAAACGCTTCTTGACGACCAGTGAAAATCAACTCCGCCTTGCCAATAACAAACTAGATGATGTTTCCGTCAAAAAATTAACCCGCAAGAATCCTACCATGCGTGCTAAATTTGAGTCTCTAAAAGAGCAAAAGCCCGTTAAAGTGGACTAGTGATGTGATTTGAAAATGGTTGAAAATATGATAAAATAAAATCATTACACTAGGTTCAAGGAGAATATGAAAAATGGCTCAAAATCCCAGCCAATATCTTCTACAACACGTCTATTCCAACGACAGTTATCATTCTCAAAAAAAACCGCACCACAAAAGATGTCTTCTTCATCGACGCTTCAAAAGAATTTGACAAGGGTAAAAACCAAAACGTCATGACTGACGAGCACATCGCCAAAATCTTGGCTGCCTATCAAGACCGCCAAGACATCGATAAATTTGCGCATTTGGCAAACTTTGATGAAATTGTTGAAAATGACTATAACCTAAACATCCCACGTTACGTGTATACCTTTGAAGAAGAGCCTGTGATCCCACTACCTGATTTGGCAGACCAATTGGCAGATACCGACAAACAAATCGCTGAAACCACAGCAAAATTAGAAAGCATGCTCACGCAATTAGTAGGGACAAACCCTGATGCCCAAAACGAATTGGCTGACTTTTTAGCAAAATGGTAACAAATAAATACTAGGTTTTTGACCTAGTATTTTTTGGCTTTCGGGATTTGGGGTTTCCTTTGGCCTATCTTGTGCTATAATAGTATGTTATAAAAGAGAGGATTTTTTATGACAAATACCATTGATTTGGCGAAACCTGTCGCCGAAATCATACAAGAACACCCTGAAGTCAAGGAGATTTTGGTGGGTTTGGGGCTCAAACCCTTGGCCAATCCAGCCATGCTGCACACGGTAGGCAAGGTTACATCCTTGAAAGCAGGAGCAAAACTAACAGGCATTTCCCTAGAAGATATTGAGCGCACGCTCATATTTCACGGCTATGATGTAATCGGAGGTGACCATGACTGACAAGCGAATCGACGTGTTAAAAGACATTCTCTTGCGTTTGCATGACGGTGCGGATGCGGCTTCGGTGCAAGAGGACTTCAACCAGCATTTTACAGGCGTTTCGGCCCTTGAAATTTCCATGATGGAGCATGAGCTCATGGGGTCTGATACGGGCATTACTTTTGAGGATGTCATGGGGCTTTGCAATGTCCACGCCAATCTCTTTAAGGGAGCTATTTCAGATGTGGAGGCGCCTGACGCTGAGCAAGAAGGCCACCCTGTTTATCTCTTTAAGCAGGAAAACCTCGCCTTGCGAGCTGCCATGTTGCGCATTCGCCGCATCATTGAAAACTATGAAAAGCCTGAAAATGAGCCTTACCGTTTGGATTTGTTGAACGGTTTGCGCCATCAGATGAGCCTTCTTGGGCAATTTGATCGCCATTATACTCGCAAGGAAAAACTCTTCTTTCCAGTTATGGAGCGCTATGGGCATGACGCCCCACCAAAAGTCATGTGGGGTGTTGACGATGACATTCGTGATTTGTTCAAAACCACCCAAGCCAAACTCGACCAATTACCAAACATCAGCATTGACCAAGTTTCTGCAGCTTTTGAAGCCTTCGCCAAAGAATTTGAGGAAATGATTTTCAAAGAAGAGGCGATTTTACTGATGATTTTGTTGGAAACCTTGACGCAGGATGACTGGCTGGCCATTGCTAAGGAAAGTGATGCTTATGGCTATGCCATCATCAAGCCAACTGCGGTGTGGCAACCATACCGTGAAGCCTTTGACACACCAAAAGATCTTCAAGAAGAAACTGACAACAAAGAATCTCTTGTGGCAGAGGACCTTTCAGACACTGAACAAGTGACGCGTGTGATTGATACGCCTGAGGGACAATTGACCATTCAATTCATTCCTAAAAAGGACAAGGCAGCTGTGGACCGCACCACGACACAAGCCTTTGGCAATGGTTATTTGTCTGTTGAACAAGCCGATTTGATTCTCAATCATTTGCCGATGGAGATTACTTTTGTCAATAAGGACGATATTTTCCAGTATTACAATGACAACACTGAGCCTGAAAACATGATTTTCAAGCGCACGCCAAGCCAAATTGGTCGTCATGTGGAACTGTGTCACCCACCTCGTGTGCTGGAAAAGGTCAAAAAGATTTTCAGTCTCTTGCGCTCAGGTGAGCGTAACAAGGTGACTATGTGGTACAAGTCTGAGCGTTCAGGAAAATTTATCTATGTGACCTATGCTGCTGTCCGTGATCGAAAAGGCGATTTTCAAGGGGTGCTAGAATATGTCCAAGACATTCAAGTCTTTCGTGACCTAGATGGTGATGCTAGTCGTAACATTTAGTTTATAACACCCAAAAGGCAAGATCGACAGCTGGCCTACTGAGTTGCGGACTTGTCTTTTCTATGTAAAAAACGGTATAATAAAAGTTATGGTTAATGGAATTATCAATTTGAAGAAAGAGGCTGGCATGACCAGTCATGATGCCGTTTTTAAGTTACGGAAATTATTACACGAGAAAAAAATTGGGCATGGTGGCACGCTTGACCCTGATGTGGTCGGTGTTTTGCCTATTGCCGTTGGCAAGGCCACGCGTGTTATTGAATACATGACCGAGGCTGGTAAGGTCTATCGTGGGCAAATTTGTCTTGGTTTTTCGACCACGACAGAGGACGCCAGTGGCGAGGTGGTGGAGAGAACACCTGTGTCTGCTGATTTAAGTCCTGAGCAGGTGGATGAGGCTATGGCAGGCATGGTGGGGGATATCAATCAGACACCGCCCATGTATTCTGCCGTTAAGGTCAACGGACGTCGTTTGTACGAATACGCGCGTGCGGGCGAAGAAGTGGAGCGCCCACACCGTCAGGTCAGCATTTACGATTTCAGGCGCACCAGCTCCTTGACCTTCAAGGATGATTGTTGTTATTTTGATTTTGAAGTGGCATGTAGCAAAGGTACCTATATCCGCACTTTGTCCGTGGATTTAGGGAAATCGCTGGGCTACGCCAGTCACATGTCCTTCTTGGAACGTCAAGCTTCAGCAGGATTGCAGTTGGATGACGCCTTGACTTTAGCAGAAATTGCGGAGAAATGTCAGGTAGACGATTGGTCTTTCTTGTTGCCGATTGAGTATGGTGTCATGGATTTGCCACGTGTGGATTTGACAGACGAGGAGGCCAAAGAGCTATCATTTGGCCGTAAAATTCCGCTAGAGCGCACGGATTCTCGATTGGCAGGCTTTTACCAAGACAAGCTAATTGCGATTCTTGAGCCTCGTGAGGACCTATACAAACCACGCAAAGTGTTTATGTGAGATAAAGACAAATGAACATCTATGAATTAAACGATTATAAAGACATCACAACAAGCCAAGATGCGGTGTTGGTTTTGGGCTATTTTGATGGGCTTCATCTTGGTCACAAAGCCCTTTTTGACCGTGCTAAAATCATTGCTAAGGAAGATAATCTAGACGTCACAGTCTTGACCTTCAATGCGTCGCCACGATTGGCCTTGAGCCGATATAGTCCGGATTTACTCTGTCAATTGACCTCTCCTGAGCTTCGTTATGACAAATTTGCGGCTTACGGTGTGGATAATTTGTACTTGACAGACTTCACGTCCTCATTTGCCAAATTGTCGTCGGATGCTTTTTTGAACTTGTTTGTCAAACCCTTGCGAGCAAAGGCCATTGTCGTTGGTTTTGATTACCGTTTTGGACATGACCGCAAAAGTGCCAGCGATTTAGCGCAGCAGTTTGACGGAGAAGTGGTGATTGTGCCAGAAGTGACGGACAAGGGCGAAAAAATCAGTTCCACTCGTATTCGTCATTTGCTGGAAACTGGGCAAGTCAAGGAAGCTAATCGTTTGTTAGGGTATGACTTTCAAACTAACGGTTTAGTTGTTCATGGCGATGCGCGTGGGCGTACCATCGGTTTCCCAACGGCAAATCTGATTCCTCAAGACAGGGTTCTGTTGCCTCAATATGGGGTTTACGTCACAGACGCCATTGTACGTGGCAAACGCTATCGTTCCATGACCAGCATTGGTAAAAATATCACTTTTGGCGGCACAGAATTACGTCTTGAAGTCAACATTTTTGATTTCAATAGTGATATCTACGGTGAGCACATCGACGTCATTTGGTTGGAGAAGATTAGGGATATGGTCAATTTCTCAAACATGAAAGCCCTAACAACTCAGTTGCATCAAGATAAAGCCTTTTCGTTAAAATTGTGAAAAAATGGGTTTGTTTTTAGAAAAAAGATAGTCAATTATGGATTTTTTTAGTATAATATAAGCAAGTATATGGGGGGAGCGCTTATATGATTACGTTATTTTTATCACCGAGCTGCACCAGTTGCCGAAAAGCTCGTGCTTGGCTCAATGAGCATGACGTGAAATTTCAAGAACACAATATCATCACGAACCCGCTCAGCCACGAAGAATTGATGACCATTTTATCCTTAACAGAAAATGGTACAGAAGACATTATCTCAACTCGATCAAAAGTTTTTCAAAAGTTAGATCTTGACGTTGATGATCTCTCTGTTTCAGAATTGATTGACTTGATTTCGCAAAATCCAGGTTTGTTGCGTCGTCCGATTATCTTAGACGACCACAAACACATGCAAATTGGATTTAACGAAGACGAAATTCGAGCCTTTTTACCAAAGGATTACCGCAAACAAGAGTTGCGTCAAGCGACGATTCGAGCTGAGATAGACAGTTAAGAAAGGAGTAGCTCAAAGAAAGTCTTTAAAAAAACAGAAGTAGTGTCTGATCATAAGCTTATTGCGATGAAAAGACGCTCGTGCGCGTTGGAAAAGACTATTTTGAGGACAAATACTTTATGAAGAATTATAGCTATCCGCTTGATCCATCTTGGAGCACTGATGAAATTGCCTCGGTGCTTTCTTTTTTGAATCGAGTTGAAGACGCTTATGAAAGCAAGGTAGCCATCAAAGATCTCTTAGACAGCTACGCAGCCTTTAAAACCGTTGTAAAAAGCAAGGCACAAGAAAAACAAATTGATCGAGCTTTTGAACAAAGCAGCGGTTATTCAACCTACCAAGCGGTGAAACAGGCACGCGCGACAGAGAAAGGATACATTTCTCTTGAAAACTAAATTTAACTTTGCCAAAGAAATCATCCGTGAGGCAGGTGCCTTTGTTAAATCACACATGATTCAAGAACTAGACATTGAAGAAAAGACCCGTTTTGATGATTTAGTGACCAATCTTGACAAGGCAACGCAAGATTTAGTCATTAGTAAAATCAAGCAAGCCTATCCCGATGACCATATCATGGCCGAAGAAAATGGCGTTTATCACCCCGTGTCTGACGGGCATGTGTGGGTTTTGGATCCTATTGACGGCACGGTGAATTTCATTGTTCAACGTGATCATTTTGCCATTATGCTCTCTTATTACGAGGATGGTGTGGGGCAATTTGGCTTGATTTACGATGTCATGGGTGATACGCTATACAGCGGTGGCGGGCAATTCGACGTCTATGCCAACGACAAAAAATTACAGCCCTACCAAGACGTACTATTAAACCGCAGCTTGATTGGTTGCAATGCCATGATGTTTGCGGATGATTATCACGGCATCAAAGAATTGGTTCAGCAAAGCCTTGGCGTGCGCATTTACGGTGGCGCAGGCATTAGCATGGCTTATGTCTTATCAGGGCAATTATTAGCCTATTTTTCACATATTCAGCCGTGGGATTACGCTGCTGCTAAGGTCATGGGGGAAAAATTAGGTTATGTCTTGCTCACTATTGATGGCAAGGAGCCTGATTTCAAGACTCGTCAAAAAGTCATGTTTGTGCCTAAGGCAAAATTAGCAACTATTCAACAATACCTCAAACCATAAGTGAGGATAGATCAGAAAGGGACAGTATGGCAGAAGCAAGTTGCCGTAGTTGGTACGAGGGAGATGCCCTTTTAGAAGCTTATCACGACACTGAATGGTGCAAGGTCACCCACGACGACCAAGCCTTGTTTGAATGGCTGTGCTTGGAGGGCGCTAGTGTAGGCTTGTCATGGAAAACCATTTTGCACAAACGTAGCAACTACTGCAAGGCTTTTTATGACTTTGACATTGATGCTTGTGCCAAGATGACTGACGAAGAACTAGAAAGCTTGTTATCAAATTCTGGTTTGATTCGCCATCGCAAGAAAATTTTCAGTATTCGCCAAAATGCGCAAACCGTCCAAGCCATCCAAGAAAGCTATGGCTCTTTTGACGCTTACCTCTGGCAATTTACCAAAGGACAGATCATGGACCACAAGTGGGAACAGTTGTCTGATATTCCTACCGTGTCAGACTTGTCCCAACAACTCAGTAAGGACATGAAAAAACGTGGCATGGTTTTTGTAGGACCTGTGATTACCTATTCGTTTTTGCAAGCTATCGGCGTGGTTAATGATCACCTAATAAGTTGTCCCTACCGATAATGTGTCAAAACCTAGCTCGGCATGGGGCTAGGTTTTTCACTAGAATCATGTCAGTAATGAAAGGAAAATTAAGATGATAGAGTGGCTCTTGTCACAACATGTGGTTTTGCTCGCCTTTTTAGCAGGGCTCTTTACTTGGGGCTGCACCATTTTGGGGTCTGCCGTGGTCTTCTTTTTCACGCAGGTCAATCGTCGCCTGTTGGATGCGACAATGGGTTTTGCGGCTGGTGTCATGATTGCGGCATCCTTTTGGTCTTTGCTCAATCCTGCCTTGGAGTTTGCCCAAGCAGATTATGGCACAATGGCTTGGTTGCCTGTGGCGATTGGCTTTTTAGTGGGTGGTTTTAGTCTGCGTTTGATTGATGTTTTAGTGCCCCACTTGCATTTGGGTATGGACCTTTCTGAAGCAGAAGGCATTCAGCCCAAGAAAAAACTCTCAAAAACCGCCTTGCTCTTTTTGGCTATCACCATCCACAATTTTCCTGAAGGCCTTGCCTTGGGTGTGACCTTTGGTGCCTTGGCTTCTTCTCAGCAGCCGAGCGTCGCAGCTCTTGTGGCGGCGCTTAGCTTGACAGTGGGGATTGGCTTGCAAAATATTCCTGAAGGTGCGGCCTTGTCTATTCCTATCCGAGCAGAAGGGCGCTCTCGCAAATGGGCCTTTTTCGTGGGAGCTATGTCTGCCATCGTTGAGCCAGTTGGTGCTGTTTTGGGTGCTGCCCTTGTTTTGATGATGTTGCAAGTCATTCCCTATGCCCTAGCCTTTGCGGCTGGCGCCATGATTTTCGTGGTGGTGGAAGAATTGATTCCAGAGTCGCAGACCAATGGCAATACCGATATTGCCACGATGGGCTTGATGGCAGGCTTTGTTTTGATGATGGTTATGGATGTCGCTTTAGGATAAGCGGCATTTTTTGATAGAAGGGGAGTTGATTGGTTGAAAACGAATTCAAAACACCATATAATAGGAGAAAAAGAAAGAAGGTGATGTGATGGCGATTACCCTTCACTTGTATTACAAAGGTGAGAACGGCAAAGCCAAGCAATTTATGGAAGAAATGGAGCAATCAGGCACGGCAGCAGCGATTCGTGCAGAAAAAGGCAACCTCAAATACGATTATTTCTTCCCAGTTAGTGACCCTGAAACGGTGCTTTTGATTGATAGTTGGGAAAATCAGGCTGCTATTGATGCCCACCACGCCTCACCCATGATGGCAACAGTGATAGCGCTCAGGGACAAATACGACCTGCACATGACGGTAGAGCGTTACTTATCAGACGACTATCCAGCAGATGATGTTTTCATTCGCCACTAGTCATTTGCCCTTTTCAAACGGGAAAGTTGATTATTGTCCTCTTATGAGATATGATAGGAGAAAAAGGAGAGAAAAACTATGTCAACATTTGCAGAATATTTCACACCCATCGTGGCTCAAGAAGCTGAGCAATACCTTAAAACAGCGGATGAATTCATCCTTTTCATCGGACGTCCAACGTGTCCTTACTGCCGCCGTTTTGAACCAAAATTGACTCAAGTAGCCAAAGACAATGATTTGACGGTTTATTATTTAAACAGCGAAAATCAAGATTCTGTGACACAAGATTTGCGTTTAACTTACAACATTCCAACAGTTCCAGCCCTTGTGGTGGCTAAGTCAGGCAAGGTTCGTGTGGTCTGCGATTCTTCATTATCAGAAGCCGTTATTTTAGACTTCATCAACCAAGACTAAGGGCTCTGTTATGGAAATCAATCATTACGACTACATCGTCATTGGTGCGGGTTCTGGCGGGATTGCTTCAGCCAATCGTGCCGCTATGCACGGTGCCAAGGTTATTTTATTTGAAGGCAAGGACATTGGTGGTACCTGTGTTAATCTAGGCTGCGTGCCTAAAAAAGTCATGTGGTATGGAGCACAGGTTGCTGAAACGCTAAACACCTACGCTGCGGAATATGGTTTTCAGGTCAAGGACACGGCGTTCGATTTTCAAACCCTAAAAGCCAATCGTCAGGCTTATATCGATCGTATTCATGCCTCTTATGAGAGAGGTTTTGACCATAATGGGGTTGAGCGTGTCAAAGCCTACGCTAGCTTTTTGGACGCCCATACGGTTGAAGCAGCTGGCAAATATTACACGGCGCCGCACATTCTCATTGCGACGGGGGGTCATGCCCTTTATCCTGACATTCCAGGGGCAGAATACGGTATGACCTCAGACGGCTTTTTTGCTTTGGATGATGTTCCAAAACGCACGGCTGTTGTCGGCGGTGGTTACATTGCGGTTGAATTGGCTGGGGTGCTTGAGGCACTCGGTTCGAAAACGCATCTCTTCGTTCGCTATGACCGTCCTTTGCGTCGCTTTGATAAAGACATCGTTGTAACACTCGTGGATAATATGGCTAAAAACGGACCGCATCTGCATACGAATGCCATACCAAAAGAAGTCCTCAAAAATGCAGACGGCAGTTTAACCATTGGCTTTGAAAACGGCGAATCTTACACCGTTGATGCTGTGATTTGGGCGATTGGCCGCAAGCCAAATGTCACTGGGTTTGGCATTGAAAAGGCAGGGGTTGCCCTAAATGACAAAGGATTTATCCAAACGGACGCTTACGAGAACACCTCTGTTGAAGGCTTGTATGCCCTTGGCGATGTCAATGGCAAATTGGAATTAACCCCAGTTGCCGTCAAGGCAGGCCGTCAATTATCAGAGCGTTTGTTTAACGGTCAAAGCCATGCCAAGATGGACTACACCAACGTTCCGACGGTTATTTTCAGCCACCCATCTATTGGGGCTATCGGCTACACAGAAGAAGAGGCCATCGCAAGATTTGGCAAGGACGAGGTTAAGGTTTACCGTTCAAGCTTCACACCGATGTACACCGCTTTGGGCGACCATCGCCAACCTTGCGTGATGAAATTAGTCACGCTTGGTAAGGACGAAAAAGTTATCGGTTTACATGGTATCGGATATGGGGTCGATGAAATGATTCAAGGCTTTGCCGTCGCTATCAAGATGGGGGCAACCAAGGCCGATTTTGACCAAACCGTAGCCATTCACCCGACAGGCGCAGAAGAATTTGTCACCATGCGTTAGTCAAATAAACAATTCAGAAAGGCAGTTTTCAGCATTCGAAAACCGCCTTTTAAAATGCACAATTTCTCCTGTTTTTAAGTTGTAATTAACATGTGAAATTGTTATCATATAAGTATGTTATTACCTAAAACATTTATTGAAAAATACCGACATCTTCTTGGTTCTGAAGCAGATGCTTTTTTGGCGTCGTTTGATGACGAACCCGTCTCAGGATTCCGTGTTAATCCGCTAAAACCCGTGCAAGTCACCTTTAACGATCCTATCCCCAATACACCTTGGGGATATTATGGCAAGGTCAACGGCAAGTCGTCTGAGCACGTGTCAGGATTGGTTTATTCGCAAGAACCCGCTGCTCAGATAGTGGGACAAGTTGCTGCGCCAAAAGAAGGCATGCGAGTGTTGGACTTGGCAGCCGCTCCAGGAGGAAAATCCACACATCTATTGAGTTACCTTAATAACACAGGGGTTTTGGTTAGCAATGAAATTTCCACCAAGCGTAGTAAAATTTTAGTGGAAAACATTGAGCGTTTTGGTGCCAGAAATGTTGTTGTGACCAACGAAAGTTCTCAAAAATTAGCCAAGGTATTTCCAGAGTATTTTGACCTGATTGTTTTTGATGGTCCTTGTTCTGGTGAGGGCATGTTTCGTAAGGACCCATCTGCCATTCAGTATTGGCATGAGGATTACCCAGCAGAATGTGCGGCTTTGCAAAAGGAGATTTTAGCAGAAGCCATGACCATGTTGGCTCCTGGCGGCACACTGCTTTATTCGACTTGTACTTGGTCGCCTGAGGAAAATGAAGGCGTGGTAAGCTGGTTGCTAGACAACTACGAAAGCTTAGAATTGCTCCCAATTGACAAAATCAATGGCATGATTGGGGGAATTGATATGCCTGAAGTGGCTCGCATGTATCCCCATCATTTTAAAGGGGAAGGGCAGTTTGTGGCGAAGTTGCGAGATACTAGACCTCCTAAAACGCGTCGCATCAAGCCAACTTCTTCTCGTTTGAACAAGACGCAATTGACCTTGTGGCAGGATTTTGATAAAAAGCATCTAACCGTTGATTTGAAAGGGACGCTGCAAACCTTTGGTGATAATCTCTATCTCTTGCCTGAGGGCTTGCCTGATTTAGCCAAGTTAAAAATTGCCCGAAACGGCCTGCATCTAGGAACCTTTAAAAAGAACCGCTTTGAGCCGTCTTTTGCCTTGGGCTTGGCCCTTTCTCCTCAAGAAGTGACCCAATCTGTTGAAATTGATATAGAACAGTTCAAACATTATGCGTCAGGAAATGTCGTGCCGCTCGACACTTCACTAGCAAACGGCTGGTATTTGGTCACGGTAGAAGGGAACGGCATAGGCTTTGCCAAAATCACAGGAAAGGTACTTAAAAATTACTTTCCAAAAGGTTTACGATTTTACTCGTAAACTGTTATAGATATCATTTATCAAAATAAGTTGAGAAGCACTTTGCAAATGCTTCCTTAATATGTTACTATTTTTTTGTAAGGTATTTGTAAGAGGCTTGTAAAGTTTATCTCATGGGGTGTACCTTATATTTTCAAATAAGTAGGAATCATAAATGAAACAAATGAAAAAATGTAGCTTTCTCATGCTAATTGCTTCAATGGTCGTCATCTTATCGGGATGTGCGAGTTGGATTGATAAAGGACAGTCGATTACCAGCGTTGGTTCTACGGCCTTGCAGCCACTTGTAGAAGCTGCTGCTGATGAGTTTTCTTCAATCCACGTTGGGAAGATCATTAACGTCCAAGGGGGCGGGTCTGGTACTGGGTTATCGCAAGTACAATCTGGTGCGGTCCAAATCGGGAACAGTGACCTGTTCGCAGAAGAAAAAGACGGTATCGATGCTTCCTTATTGGTGGACCACCAAGTTGCCGTTGCAGGTCTTTCAGTGATTGTCAATAAAAAGGTTAATGTGAAAAACCTATCACTAGAACAACTGCAAAAGATTTTCACTGGTGAGATTACCAACTGGAAAGAAGTAGGCGGTCAAGACCTACCAATTTCAATCATTAATCGTGCCGCTAGTTCAGGTTCACGTGCGACCTTTGACAGTGTTGTGATGAAAGGAAAAACAGCCATCCGTAGTCAAGAACAAGATTCAAATGGTATGGTTAAATCCATCGTTTCACAAACACCAGGAGCCATTTCTTATTTGGCATTTGCCTATGTTGACGATAGCGTCAAAACACTTGATTTAAACGGTTATTCTCCGACAGCTGAAAATGTAACAACTAATAACTGGCCACTCTGGTCTTACGAACACATGTACACTAAAGGTGAGCCAACAGGTTTGACAAAAGAATTTTTGGATTTTGTCATGAGCGACGAAGTGCAAAACGGTATTGTCAAACAAATGGGTTATATTTCTGTTAATGATATGAAAGTAACCAAGTCAGCTGACGGTACAATAACAGCAAAATAAGGAGAAGTGATGAAAAATCAAGAACTGGAAAAACAATTAACCTCGCCGTCAAAAAATTCGCGCTTGGAAAAATTTGGTCGAGGCATTACATTTTTTTGCCTAGTCTTAATTGTTTTTATTGTGGCAATGATTCTCGTCTTTGTTGCCCAAAAAGGGCTATCGACTTTCTTTGTCAATAAAGTCAATCCACTAGCCTTCTTATTCGGCGGAAAATGGGATCCAAGCTCAGGATCATTTGGAGCCCTTCCAATGATTTTAGGGTCGTTCATCGTAACCATTTTATCAGCCATTATCGCTACACCGATTGCCATTGGTGCAGCCGTATTTATGACTGAGATTTCTCCAAAATACGGTGCGAAAATTTTACAGCCAGCGATTGAATTGTTGACTGGTATTCCATCTGTTGTTTATGGATTTATCGGTTTGCAAGTCATTGTGCCATTTGTACGCTCAATCTTTGGCGGAACAGGTTTTGGTATTCTATCAGGGGTATGCGTCTTGTTTGTCATGATTTTACCAACTGTGACCTTCATGACGGTTGATAGTTTAAAAGCTGTCCCTAGACATTACAAAGAAGCTAGTTTGGCAATGGGCGCAACTCGTTGGCAAACCATTTGGCGTGTAATTTTGAACGCTGCAAGACCTGGTATTTTTACGGCGGTTATCTTTGGTATGGCACGTGCCTTCGGTGAAGCCTTGGCCATCCAAATGGTGGTGGGAAATTCAGCCGTTATTCCAACGTCATTAACCACACCAGCAGCAACCCTAACATCCGTCCTAACGATGGGAATTGGTAATACTGTCATGGGAACTGTTCAAAATAACGTCCTATGGTCATTAGCCTTAGTTTTACTTTTGATGAGTCTTGGATTCAACATGCTCGTTAAATTTATTACAAGAGAAAGAAAGAGAAATTATGCACGCTAAAAAAATAGATAAAATAGCAACAACCGTTCTCTACACCATTGCAGGAATCATTGTTGCGATTTTGGCATCGTTATTGCTTTATATTCTAGTTAAGGGGCTTCCTCACGTTAGCTGGTCATTTTTAACAGGACGTTCATCGTCTTATGAAGCTGGTGGAGGTATCGGGATCCAACTCTATAACTCCCTCTTTCTTTTGGTGATTACCTTAATCATCTCTATTCCCCTATCACTGGGAGCTGGTATTTACCTATCAGAATATGCTCGAAAAGGGCGTTTGACGAACTTTATCCGTACCTGTATTGAAATCTTGTCATCACTTCCATCAGTGGTTGTTGGTTTGTTTGGGTATTTGATTTTCGTTGTTCAATTCCAATACGGTTTCTCAATCATCTCTGGTGCCCTTGCCCTTACGGTCTTTAACTTGCCACAGATGACTCGTAACGTTGAGGATGGTTTGCGAAATGTTCACCACACACAACGCGAAGCTGGTTTGGCTCTTGGTTTGTCACGCTGGGAAACGGTTATTCATGTCGTTGTACCAGAAGCCCTTCCAAGTATTGTCACAGGTATCGTGCTTGCTTCAGGTCGTATTTTTGGTGAAGCCGCTGCCCTTATCTACACAGCAGGTCAGTCAGCGCCAGCTCTTGATTGGTCAAACTGGAATCCACTAAGTGTTACCAGTCCAATTTCTATTTTCCGTCAAGCAGAAACCTTGGCCGTACACATTTGGAAAGTTAACAGTGAAGGAACCATTCCAGATGCGACCCAAGTTTCTCAAGGTAGTGCAGCAGTCTTGTTGATTTTCATCTTGATTTTTAACTTATCAGCTCGTTACATCGGCAGAAGACTTCATGCAAAATTAACGTCAGCAAACTAAAGGAGAAGAGATGGCAGATTACAACTGGAATGAAAGACATATTATCACCTTTCCTGAGGATAAATTGGCTTTAGCTACCAAAGATTTGCATGTCTATTATGGGCAAAAAGAAGCCATCAAGGGCATTGATATGCAATTTGAAAAAAATAAAATCACAGCCCTTATCGGTCCATCAGGATGTGGGAAATCAACCTTCTTACGCAGTTTAAATCGCATGAACGATACGATTGATATTGCTAGAGTAACAGGTGAAATTCTTTACGAAGGCATTGACGTGAACGCTAAAAACATCAATGTTTATGAAATGCGTAAGCACATCGGAATGGTATTCCAACGACCAAACCCTTTTGCCAAATCCATTTATAAAAACATCACCTTTGCTTATGAGCGTGCAGGGATTAAAGACAAGCAATTCTTGGATGAAGTGGTTGAAACCTCTCTGAAACAAGCAGCATTGTGGGATCAGGTTAAAGATGACCTTCACCATTCTGCCTTTACCTTATCAGGTGGGCAACAACAACGTTTGTGTATTGCTCGTGCCATTGCGGTTAAACCAGATATCTTGCTCATGGATGAGCCTGCGTCAGCCCTTGACCCAGTAGCAACCATGCAGTTAGAAGACACCATGTTTGAGTTGAAGAAAAATTACACCATTATCATCGTAACGCACAACATGCAACAAGCAGCTCGTGCTAGTGATTACACCGCCTTTTTCTACCTTGGAGATTTGATTGAGTACGATAAGACCAACAACATCTTCCAAAATGCAAAACTCAAATCAACAAGTGACTACGTGTCAGGACACTTTGGTTAGGAAGGACAGAGATGACAGAACCTATTTTAAAAGTTAGCGATTTATCTGTTTATTACAACAATAAAAAAGCGCTCAATAATGTATCCATGAATTTCTATCCTAACGAAATTACCGCTTTGATTGGTCCATCAGGTTCTGGGAAATCAACCCTCCTACGTTCTATCAATCGTATGGGGGACTTGAATCCAGAAGTGACTCTTACAGGCTCTATTGTCTATAACGGTCACAATATTTATAGCCCTAGAACGGATACTGTTGAGTTGCGTAAGGAAATCGGTATGGTGTTCCAACAACCTAACCCGTTTCCAATGTCTATTTATGAAAACGTGGTTTATGGCTTACGTTTGAAAGGCATTCGCGATAAACAAGTGCTTGATGAAGCTGTGGAATCTTCTCTCATTGGGGCATCTATTTGGGATGAAGTGAAAGACCGTTTACACGATTCAGCTCTTGGCTTGTCAGGTGGTCAGCAACAACGTGTCTGTGTGGCTCGTGTTTTGGCAACCAGCCCAAAAATTATTTTGTTGGACGAACCAACATCTGCCCTTGACCCGATTTCAGCAGGAAAAGTCGAAGATACACTGTACGGCTTAAAAGAGAAATATACCATGCTCATTGTTACACGTTCGATGCAACAAGCGTCGCGTATTTCAGACCGAACAGGGTTCTTCCTTGACGGCAATCTCGTTGAATACGGTGAAACACATGAGATGTTCATGAATCCAAAACAAAAAGAAACAGAAGATTATATTACAGGAAAATTTGGTTAATATTTAGGAAGTATCATATAAGGGAGGCGATATAATGTTGAGGTCAAAATTCGATGATGAATTAGAAAAACTGCATAACCAGTTTTATGCGATGGGAACTGAGGTTTTATCACAAATCAATAAAACAGTGCGTGCGTTCATTAGCCACGATCGCGAATTAGCAAAAGAGGTTATTGAAGGGGATGAGGTTGTCAATAATTTTGAAACCAAGTTGGAGAAGAAATCACTTGAAATCATTGCCTTGCAACAACCTGTGTCACACGATTTGCGAACTGTTATCACAGTTTTGAAAGCCTCAAGCGATGTGGAACGTATGGCTGACCATGCTGCTTCTATTGCAAAAGCGACTATCCGTGTCAAAGGTGAAACCCGTTTGCCAGAGGTTGAAGAAGAAATCAAGAAAATGGGGAAAGCCGTGCGTAGCATGGTAGAAGAAGCTCTTGATGTTTATATTACAGGTGACGAAGAAAGAGCTTATGAAGTCGCTGCTTCTGATGAAGTCATCGATAACTATTTCCGTGAAATCCAAAACATGGCAGTTGAAGCTATCCGTCAACAACCTGATACGGTTTTTGCAGGAAAAGAATACCTTCAAGTCATCACCTATTTAGAGCGTATCGGTGATTATGCCCGCAATATTTGTGAATGGGTGGTTTATCTCAAAACAGGTAAAATTATCGAATTGTAAGGCAACTCACTTACTTTTTGTAGGTTAGGTCTGACAGATAGGCCCTGTTTGTGGTATAATATTAGGGTTCGGTGGTCTTTATGCCACTAGAGTTAGTGATAATTACTCAAATTAAAGTGAGGGATGAGGCATCAAACCTCATTTCTGTATTCTAAAGGAGTTATATGAAAACTGTAGAACATTTTATTGAAAAATTTGTTCCTGAAAATTACAACATTTTTCTTGACATCAATCGTACTGAAAAATCATTTTCAGGAAATGTCGCTATTACCGGTGAAGCTTTAGACAATGTCATTTCATTCCACCAAAAAGATTTAACCATTGCAACTGTTTTATTGGACAATCAAAACTTGGATTTCAAGGTTGATAACCAACAAGAATCACTTAGTATTGACCTACCAGAAACAGGGACAATTACACTTGTGATTGAATTCTCAGGAAAAATCACGGATAACATGACAGGTATCTACCCATCTTATTACACAGTAGATGGCATGAAAAAAGAAGTAATTTCAACACAGTTTGAAAGCCACTTTGCTCGTGAAGCCTTCCCATGTGTTGACGAACCTGAAGCAAAAGCAACCTTTGATTTGAGCATCAAATTTGACCAAGCTGCTGATGAAATTGTTCTATCAAACATGCCTGAAGTGGATGCAGAACGCCGCAAAGAAACAGGTCTTTGGACTTTTGATACCACTCCACGCATGTCATCATATCTTTTAGCCTTTGCACTTGGTGATTTGCAAGGTAAAACAGCATCAAGTAAAAACGGAACAGAAGTTGGTGTCTTCTCAACCAAAGCCCACAATCCAAAAACATTGGATTTTGCCTTGGATATCGCTGTTCGCGTGATTGATTTTTACGAAGATTATTTTGGTGTTCGCTACCCTATCCCATTGTCATACCACGTGGCGCTTCCTGACTTCTCAGCTGGTGCTATGGAAAACTGGGGCTTGGTAACTTACCGTGAAGTGTACTTGCTCGTTGATGAAAATTCTACCGTTAAGAGCCGTCAAAATGTTGCGCTTGTCGTTGCTCACGAATTAGCTCACCAATGGTTTGGTAACCTAGTAACCATGAAATGGTGGGATGACCTATGGCTTAACGAATCATTTGCTAACATGATGGAATACGTGTCTATCGACGCTATTGAACCTTCTTGGAACATCTTTGAAGATTTCCAAACAACAGGTGTGCCTTTAGCACTTCAACGTGATGCGACTGACGGTGTGCAATCTGTTCACGTAGCTGTTAACCACCCAGATGAAATTAATACCTTATTTGACCCTGCCATTGTTTATGCTAAAGGAAGCCGCTTAATGCACATGCTTCGTCGTTGGCTCGGTGATGATGATTTCAGAGCAGGTTTGAAGATTTACTTTGAAAAACACCAATACAGTAATACCATCGGTCATGACCTTTGGGATGCCTTGTCAGAAGCATCAGGCAAAGACGTTGCTGCCTTTATGGATGCTTGGTTGGAACAACCAGGTTACCCAGTTGTGACAGCAGAAGTGGTAGATGATACGCTTGTTCTTAGCCAAAAACAATTCTTCATCGGAGAAGGACAAGACCAAAACCGTATCTGGCCAATTCCATTGAATACCAACTGGACAGGCTTGCCAGAAACCTTGACTGAAGAACGCCTTGCTATTCCAAACTTTAGCCAATTAGCCGCTCAAAATGAAGGTGCGCTTCGTTTGAACACTGCTAATACAGCTCACTACATCACTAATTACAAAGGTCAATTGTTGAAGGCTGTTCTTAACCAATTAACAGAACTTGATACCACATCAAAACTACAAGTAGTTCAAGAACGCCGTCTTTTGGCTGAAAGTGGTGAGATTTCTTATGCGGAATTGATTCCATTATTGACTAAATTGACAGACGAAACTTCTTACCTTGTGTCTGAAGCAATTGCGCAAGTTGTGGATGGTTTGGATATGTTTATGGACGAAGGTAGTGAAGCCCAAGCTGAATTCAAAGCCTTGGTTAACCGTTTGATGCAAAAGAATTATGACCGTCTTGGATTCGAACCACAAGTTGGAGAATCTGACGAAGATGAAATGGTTCGTCAAAAAGCGATTAGCTTGATGCTTTATGCAGACAATGCGGACGCTGTGGCTAAAGCCGAAGAAATCTTTGACGCTCACAAAGAAAACATCGAATCTATCCCTGCTTCAATCCGCTTATCTGTTTTGGCCAACCAAGTAAAACACGCTGAAACAGAAGAATTAGTATCATTATACTTGGATTGCTACGTTAAGACTAATGATGGTAACTTCCGTCGTCAATTGGCTGCTGCCTTGTCTAACACCAAAGAAAAAGCAACCGTTGAGCGCATCTTGGGCGAATTGAAAAACAAAGATGTTGTGAAACCGCAAGACCTTGCCATGAGCTGGTACCGTCCATTCCTTAACAAGGACTTCTCACAAGGAGCCTTCTGGAATTGGGCTTGTGAAAACTGGGATTGGATTACCTCTGCACTTGGAGGCGATATGAGTTTTGACAAATTTGTCATTTACCCAGCTAACACCTTCAAAACACCTGAACGTTTGGAAGAATACAAAGCCTTCTTTGAACCACAATTAGATGACATGGCTATCAGCCGTAACATCACAATGGGTATTAAAGAAATTTCAGCTCGTATCAACTTGATTAACACAAGCAAAGCTGCTGTTGAAAGTGCTTTGGCTGAACTATAAAAAGAATGACCATTAAAATCATTAAAAACGTTTGAGGCAGCTCAGACGTTTTTAACTGTTATCTGATTTAGCTAGTCTTAAGTTCTCTGGGCTAGAATAATAAAAACATGATTTACATGAACTTAAGAGGATGTTAATAAGATTGTAAGGAGATAGCCTATGATTAAGATTTTGTTAGTTGAAGATGATTTGAGCTTGTCAAATTCTGTCTTTGATTTCTTGGATGATTTTGCGGATGTGATGCAGGTTTTTGACGGTGAAGAAGGTCTTTATGAAGCTGAAAGTGGGGTCTATGACTTGATTTTGCTTGACCTTATGTTACCTGAAAAAGACGGTTTCCAAGTGCTTAAAGAATTGCGTGAAAAAGGTATTTCGACGCCTGTTTTGATTATGACAGCGAAAGAAAGCCTTGATGATAAGGGGCATGGTTTTGAGTTGGGAGCAGATGATTACTTGACTAAGCCTTTCTACCTTGAAGAGTTGAAAATGCGTATTCAGGCCCTTTTGAAACGCTCTGGAAAATATAATAGCAATACCTTGTCTTACAAAGAAGTGACCGTTGATACCGCGACAAATACCACAACTGTTGACGGAAAAGTCGTTGAATTGCTTGGTAAAGAATTTGATTTGTTGGTTTACTTTTTACAAAACCAAAACGTTATTTTGCCAAAATCACAAATTTTTGACCGTTTGTGGGGATTTGACAGTGATACGACCATTTCGGTGGTGGAAGTCTATGTGTCTAAAATACGCAAAAAATTGAAGGGAACTGAGTTTGCCAAAAACCTTCAAACACTGCGTAGTGTGGGGTACATTCTAAAAGATGCGGAATAAGTGGTCTAAGAAATTACTATCAGGGACAACCTTTTCGCATTTCTTCCATTTCTTCGCGGTCTTTACAGGTATTTTCATCGTCATGACTGTTATTATCTTGCAAATCATGCGTTTTGGTTTGTATTCGACAGTGGATACCAATTTGCAAAATGCTGCTTATAATGCTAATGATTATGTCGCTCGGACGATGAAGCGCAGCGATTCTTTGCAGGTTGATGATTCGGACTATGAATCCTTTTTTGCGGATGAAAATGGCAGCAAACTCAAATCAGCCCTCAACGGCGAAACGCTAACCAATGTGAGTGTTCTTTTGTACGATAAAAAGGGCAAGATTTTAAATGCCTTGGACGCCTTTCTCCAATTTGGTGCTTTATCTTACAGCCTTGATGAGGATAGCATTGGGGAGATTAAAGAGGAAAAAATCAAAACCATTTTCGGGCAAAATGAAAAATACCATGTGCTGACGGTCAAAGTCGATGATGCGGATTATCCAGCGATTAAGTACGCAACTTTTTTGATTAGCGTGCGGCAGCTGGATGAAGCCAATGAACGTTACGTGACCATTACGATCACAGTCATGGTGATTTTCTGGATGATTTCCATTTTGGCGAGCATCTACCTTGCCAATTGGACGCGTAAGCCGATTTTGGAAAGTTATGAAAAGCAAAAAGCCTTCGTGGAAAATGCCAGTCACGAATTGCGGACGCCATTAGCTGTTTTGCAAAACCGTTTGGAAGGTTTGTTTAGAAGACCTAATGACACGATTTTAGATAATAGCGAAAGCATTGCGGCTAGCCTTGACGAAGTCCGTAATATGCGCTTTTTGATTACCAATTTGCTCAATTTGGCTCGGCGAGATGATGTCTTGAAGGTTGATTTAGAAATGATTCAGCCAATCATGTTCGATGAAGTCTTTGAAAATTACAGCCTCATTGCCGAGGAGAGTAATCGTATCTTTATTGGGCAAAATCTAGCTACCCACCCGATCAAATCAGACCGTGTCTTGCTCAAACAATTGATGACCATCTTATTTGATAATGCCATTAAGTACACGGATGAAGATGGCGTGGTTGAATTTACCGTTAAAACAACGGAAAGACACACCATTATCACGGTTGCGGACAATGGTATCGGTATTAGTGATAGCGATAAGCTGAAGATTTTTGACCGATTCTACCGAGTGGACAAGGCAAGAACGCGTCAAAAGGGTGGATTTGGTTTAGGCTTGTCCCTAGCTCAACAAATCGTGGACGCCCTAAAGGGAACCATTACAGTCAAAGACAATACACCTAAAGGAACAATTTTTGAAGTGCGTTTTAACCACCATCATTGATAAACACAAAAAGGTATTGGATTTTCTCCAATACCTTTTTGTGTGGTAATAAAAAAACTCCATTTGGAGTTTTCATTGGATATTAGTTAGCCAATTTAGCAGCAAGACGTGCTTTATCGCGACTAGCTTTATTTTTGTGAATCAACCCTTTTGATTCAGCTTTATCGATGCTAGAAGAAGCAGCGCGGAAAAGCTCTTCAGATGGGTTAGCTTCAAATGCTTTGATAGCAGAACGCATAGCTGATTTTTGTGCTGAGTTTTTAGCGTTTTGTTTAACGTTAAGTTCAGCGCGTTTGATAGCTGATTTAATATTTGCCAATGTTTTCACCTCCAAATTAATCTAACTATATCATTATATAGAATTTCTTGACTTTTGGCAAGTCTTTATCACTTTTTCAAATAAATTCTATCAATTTTGTGATCAGAAGCCTTGTGTAAAATCAATTCTGCTCGGTTTCGTGTGGGTTCGATGTATTTTTTCAAATTCACGAGATTGATGCTTCCCCAAGTATCCTCAGCAATTTTAAGGACATCTTCACGCTCCATATGCACAAAGCGGTGGTAGTAATTGTTTTTATCTGTCTTAGCCAACTCGAGCAAACTATCGAAACGTTCCAAATACCATTTTTTGATGTTATTGATATCAGCATCAATGTAAATGGAAAAATCAAAGTAACCTGTCATGTAAAGGCGAGTGTTTTTCTGATTTTGAAAGACATTGATGCCTTCAAGAATGAGAAAATCAGGCGACTGAATCACTTGCTTTTCATCAGGTAAAATATCGTAGATTTCATGCGAGTAAACAGGAATTTCAGCCGTCATGCCATTTTTTATAGAATCGAGGAAGTTCAAGAGCAACTCCATGTTATAGCTTTCAGGAAAGCCTTTGCGGTTCAATATCTGCCGTTTCATAAGCACGCTATTGGGGTAAATGAAGCCATCTGTCGTGACCATTTCCACTTTGCTATTTTTAAATGTCCGTGATAAAAGGATTTGCAGCAGACGACTAGTAGTTGATTTGCCAACAGCTACCGAACCAGAAATACCGATGATAAAAGGACGCTGGCAGGCTTCTTTCTTTAGAAAAATACTTTTAGCAAAAGAGAGGTTTTCTTGTGCCTTTTTATAAATCTGAATCAGGCTAATCAATGGTAAATACACATCAATCACGTCTTGAATGCTGATTTTATCGTTAAGGCTTTTGATAGCTTCAAGTTCTTCTGCCGTCAAGAGGGGTTTGGTATGTTGGTGCAATTTTTGCCAAGATTCTCGAGAAATGTCGTTAAAATTGATAAACTCACGTGTCATGTTACGCTCCTACTGAGGTTATTGCTTCATTATAGCATTTTATAACCTAATTGAAAACCATTACAATATATGATAAAATAATAAAACGTTTGAGAAGGAGTAGGGAAATGACAAAGACAAATATGTATTATGAAGAAAATCCAGACAGCGCTCACGATATTCATGAGTTGAAGGTTACCTTGTTAGGACAACACTTTTCTTTTTTGACCGATTCTGGTGTTTTTTCTAAAAAAATGATTGATTATGGAAGTCAAGTGCTTCTCAATGCGGTTTCTTTTGAAGCAGGAAAGACGCTTTTGGACCTTGGGTGTGGTTATGGTCCCTTAGGAATTGCCTTAGCAAAGGTGCAAGGAGTGAAGCCAACCATGGTTGATGTCAATAACCGTGCCCTTGATTTGGCCCGTAAAAACGCTGAGAAAAATGGGATTTCGGCCACTATTTTTCAGTCAAATGTCTATGAGCAAGTGGAAGGAATTTTTGATTACATCATCACCAATCCTCCTATTAGAGCAGGAAAACAAATTGTGCATGAAATGATTGGTGAAAGCATCACGCATCTTAATTCGGGTGGTAGCTTGACGCTGGTTATTCAGAAAAAGCAAGGAGCACCAAGTGCCAAAGCTAAAATGGAAGACGTTTTTGGCAATGCTACCATTTTAAAACGCGACAAAGGTTATTATATTTTACAAAGCATTAAAGAGTGAACCAACCTTTTCTAAAGGGCCTTAGTAGCCTTCTTTAGAAAAGGTTTTTGTATCTTTATAGAACATTATTAGAATTTTTATAAAATAATAATAGAAAAAAGCGGGCAAAACTATTTCCTCTCCCTTACTAATTCTTGTCAATTAGCTATATATAAGATGAAAAAGTTCAGTAAAATCCGATAGTTCTTATGTGTATAAATAAATGTGACATGGTTGTCACAATTGATATTATCGGATTTTAGGGCAATTTCCTTGTTTTTTCTTGATAGAAGGATACTTCGGATTTTACAATTTTGTTTCATTGTAAAAAAATGATAAAAAGGACTTACATATTTTGAAAAAAATGGTAAAATATAAAGGGTTTGTTTTTTAGGAAACGATCAAAATAGATCAGAAAGGGGCAAAAATGCCTATTAATCAGTACATTGATCATACGTTATTAAAACCCGAAAGTACCCAAGAGCAAATTGATCACTTGCTTTCAGAAGCGGTTGAGTATCAGTTTGCTAGCGTCTGTGTCAATCCGACTTGGGTGGCTCATTGTGCGAAAACCTTGGCTGGTACTGGCGTAAAAGTCTGTACAGTGGTTGGCTTTCCTTTGGGAGCAAACACAAGCAGCGTAAAAGCTTTTGAAACTAAAGATGCCATCGCAAACGGTGCAGATGAAATCGATATGGTTATCAACGTCGGTCAGTTAAAATCAGGTCAGTACGAAGTCGTAAAAGCAGATATTCGTGCAGTTGTTGAGGCTAGCCAAGACAAGTTGGTCAAGGTCATCATTGAAACGTGTCTGCTTACCAATGACGAAAAAGTTAAAGCGTGTCAATTAGCGGTATCTGCTGGCGCAGATTTTGTGAAAACCTCAACTGGTTTTTCAGCGGCTGGCGCCACGGTTGAAGATATCGTATTGATGCGTGAAACGGTTGGCCCTAATATTGGCGTTAAGGCAGCTGGCGGTGCACGTTCTTACGAAGATGCTGAAACTTTCATTGAAGCAGGTGCTACTCGAATTGGAACGTCATCAGGTGTTGCCATCGTTAGTGGTGAAACCGTGACAGAAGGTTACTGAACTTTTTAGTAACTTGATAATAAAGACGGTCGTGATGATAGTCATGTGGTTGATGCCACAGTTTTAAAGCTTTATAGCCTGTTGTATGGATTGAGTCGTCTGACTCGATAAATTTGCAATCTTATTGCGTGTATTTTTAAGGAGGAGTTCATTTTCATGAACAAAAAAATTGTTGGTCTTGGTCTTGCTGCCGTTGCAGCATTGAGTCTAGCTGCATGTAGTCGTTCTAACTCATCATCTGATTCAGATTCTAAAGTGAAAGTTGCCCTTGTTACAGATACTGGTGGTATTGATGATAAATCATTTAACCAATCAGCTTGGGAAGGTCTTCAAGCTTGGGGCAAAGAACACGATTTGAAGAAAGATACTGACTACACATTCTTCCAATCTAATAGTGAGTCAGATTACGCGACAAACCTTGATTCTGCTGTTTCAAATGGTTACAACCTTGTTTTTGGTATTGGTTACAACCTTCACGATGCTGTAGATCAGGCTGCTCAAGACAATAAAGACGTTAACTACGTTATCGTTGATGATGTTGTTTCTGGTCACGACAACGTTGAGAGTGTTCTGTTCGCAGATAACGAAGGAGCCTACCTTGCCGGTATCGCTGCCGCTATGCAAAGTAAAACAAAACACGTTGGTTTTGTAGGTGGTGTTGAATCAGATACAATCACACGTTTTGAAGCTGGATTTAAGGCTGGTGTTGAATCAGTAGATAGTTCAATCAAAGTGGATGTTCAATACGTTGGTTCATTTGCTGATTCTGCTAAGGGTAAGACAATTGCTGCGACTATGTACGCTGGTGGTGCTGACGTTATCTATCAAGCAGCTGGTGGTTCAGGTACTGGTGTATTCTCTGAAGCCAAAGAAATCGATGAAAAATTACCTGCAGATAGTGATAAAAAAGTTTGGGTTATCGGTGTTGACCGTGACCAAGTAGACGAAGGTGACTACAAAGCTTCAAACAAAGAAGAATCTAACTTTGTCTTGACTTCTACAATCAAGAAAGTTGGCCAAGTCGTTCAAGATATCTCTAACGAGCAACTTGAAGGCAAGAAGTTTGAGGGTGACCAAACAAAAACATATGGTCTTGCTGATGGTGGTATTGATATTACAACAAGCAGCCTTCCTGACAACATTAAGGAAGCTGTTGAGTCAGCAAAACAAAAAATTATCGACGGTGACATCACTGTTCCAGATGGTTTAAGTGATTAATTGTCGTTCTTTAAGCGCGGCCGAGAGGTCGCCTTTTTAACAGCTGAGGAACTTTTAATTTTCTCCTCAGTTAAGCTCATTAATGAGAGTAATGGGCTTAACTGACTTAAAGATAATTATATTGAAAGGATTAACATGGCAGAAGAAAAAGTCATTGAAATGCGTGACATTACTAAAAAATTTGGTGATTTTGTTGCCAATGACCATATTAATTTAGATGTTCGTAAGGGTGAGATTCATGCACTTTTGGGAGAAAACGGTGCAGGTAAATCAACATTGATGAACATTCTCTCAGGTTTATTACAACCAACCAGCGGGGATATTTGGGTAAGAGGTGAAAAGGTTAAACTGGATTCGCCTACTAAAGCCTCAAAAATAGGAATCGGAATGGTGCACCAACACTTTATGTTGGTTGAAGCGTTCACAGTTGCTGAAAACATCATTTTGGGGAATGAAACAATCTCAACAGGTGGTGTGCTTAATTTGAAAAAAGCTAGCGAAGAGATCAAAGCTTTGTCGGAACGATATGGTTTAGCGGTGGATCCTTCTGCTAAAATTTCAGACATAACAGTCGGTGCACAACAACGTGTGGAAATTTTGAAAACCTTGTATCGTAACGCTGACATTATCATCTTTGATGAGCCGACAGCCGTTTTGACACCGTCTGAAATCGCAGAATTGCTAAATATCATGCGTAATTTGACTAAAGAAGGCAAATCAATCATTTTGATTACGCACAAATTGGACGAAATTCGTGCGGTTGCCGACAGGGTAACGGTTATCAGACACGGTCAATCTATTGAAACTGTTCCAGTTGCTAATTCAACCAGTGAAGAATTGGCTGAGATGATGGTTGGACGTGCCGTTTCCTTCAAAACAGAAAAACAAGCAGCTAATCCAAAAGAAGTTGTCTTGTCTGTTAAAGATTTGGTGGTTAATGAAAATCGTGGAGTGCCGGCTGTGAAGAATTTGTCATTGGATGTGCGTGCGGGTGAAATTGTCGGGCTTGCTGGTATTGATGGCAATGGTCAAAGTGAATTGGTAGAAGCCATTACTGGACTTCGCAAAGTCGAATCAGGTCACATTGTTATCAAAGGTGAAGACATGACCAACAAACGTCCACGTAAAATTACAGAACTTGGTGTTGGGCATGTGCCAGAAGACCGCCACCGTGACGGAATGGTTCTTGATATGACCATTGCTGAAAACATTGTTTTGCAAACGTACTACAAAGAGCCGTTTAGCAAAAATGGTTTCTTGAATTATAAAAACATTAATGAACATGCTCGCAAATTGATGTCAGAATTTGACGTTCGTGCGGCAAATGAATTAGTATCAGCTGGCTCACTTTCAGGTGGTAACCAACAAAAAGCCGTTATCGCTCGTGAAATTGATTTGAACCCTGATTTGTTAGTCGTTAGCCAACCAACCCGTGGTTTGGACGTCGGTGCGATTGAATACATCCGTAAACGTTTAATTGCAGAACGTGACAAAGGGAAAGCTGTCTTAGTGATTAGTTTTGAATTGGATGAAATTTTGGATGTTTCTGACCGTATTGCCGTTATTCACAATGGTAAAATTCAAGGTATGCTAGATGCTAGTCAAACAAACAAACAAGAACTTGGTATTTTGATGGCTGGGGGCCATGTGACAAAGGAGGAAGCTAATGTCTAAACAAACACAACGCTGGGCAGTTCCTTTAATAGCTGTTTTTCTAGGGATGTTACTAGGAGCAGTGCTCATGCTCATCTTTGGTTATAACCCATTTTGGGCTTATAACGACTTGCTTTACACTGCATTTGGTTCTATCAAAAATATTGGTGAAATTTTTCGTGCTATGGGGCCACTTATCTTGATTGCCCTTGGTTTCTCAGTTGCTTCTAAAGCTGGTTTCTTCAATATCGGACTTCCAGGACAAGCCTTGATTGGTTGGGTAATGGCTGGCTGGTTTGCCCTTTCTTTCCCTGATTTGCCAAAACCAATCTCAGTTCTTTGTACTATTGTGATTGGTCTTGTGGCTGGAGGATTGGCTGCAGCTGTCCCAGGTATTTTACGTGCTTATCTTGGAACAAGTGAAGTTATTGTAACTATCATGATGAACTACATTATCTTGTACTCAACACAATACCTCATTCAAGACGTCTTTTCAGATAGCATCATGCGTACGACAGAAGCTACGATCAAAGTTTCTCAAAACGCATCTTATCAAATTGAATGGTTGTCTAACTTGACGAACCACTCACGTATTAATATCGGTATTTTCATTGCCTTAATTGCTGTGGTTATCGTATGGTTTATGATGAAGAAAACCACACTTGGTTATGAAATCACTTCTGTGGGGATTAACCCACATGCTTCAGAATATGCAGGGATGTCATCAAAACGCCTTATCATCACGTCTATGGTGATTTCAGGTGCCCTTGCAGGACTTGGTGGAACAGTCGAAGGACTTGGAACTTTTGAAAATGTTTATACGCAAACAAGTTCACTTAGCATTGGTTGGGATGGTATGGCTGTATCACTATTAGCGATCAATAATGCCATTGGGATTCCGTTTGCAGCTTTCTTGTATGCAGTACTTTCCGTTGGTAAGACTGGTATGATTGGCGTTCCTTCAGAGATTGTTGATGTTATTTCAGCTTTCATTATCTTCTTTGTTGGTTCTGATTACATTATCCGTCGTTTTCTTAACTCTAAAAAAGTAGAAGGAGGAAAATAAAATGACTTTTACAACAACATTAGCCTTATTAGTTTCTTCCATGCTCATTTATTCTGCACCACTTATTTTCACAAGTATCGGTGGAACCTTCTCAGAACGTGGTGGGGTTGTCAACGTTGGTCTTGAAGGTATCATGGTTATGGGGGCTTTCTCAGGGGTTCTCTTCAATCTAAGCTGTGCAGATGTGTTTGGCAGTGCGACACCTTGGATTGCTTCTTTGGTGGGAGGAGTTGTAGGACTTCTATTTTCTCTTCTTCATGCTGTTGCGACCATTAACTTCCGTGCAGATCATATCGTGTCTGGTACGGTATTGAACTTGATTGCTCCGTCACTAGCCGTTTTCCTTTGCCGTTTCTTATTTGGTAAAGGACAAACCAATACCATTTCAGAGACCTTTGGTCGTTTCTCATTCCCTGTTTTAAAAGATATCCCATTTATCGGTCAAGTCTTTTTCAACAACACGTCATTGGTTGCTTATGTGGCTATTCTTATTTCATTTGTATCTTGGTTTATCTTGTTCAAGACTCGCTTTGGTCTTCGCCTCCGTTCTGTTGGTGAACACCCTCAAGCAGCGGATACACTTGGAATCAATGTTTACCTCATGCGTTATTTAGGGGTTATGATTTCAGGGTTCTTCGGTGGTATTGGTGGTGCGGTTTATGCTCAAACCATTTCAAATAACTTCGCCGTTACAACGATCGCAGGACCTGGATTTATCGCTCTTGCAGCCATGATTTTCGGACGTTGGAATCCAGTCGGTGCCATGCTATCAAGTCTATTCTTCGGCTTGTCACAATCATTGGCAATCATCGGAGCACAATTACCGCTCTTCTCAAACATTCCATCTGTTTACCTCAAAATCACACCATACGTCTTAACAATTGTTGTTTTAGCAGTCTTCTTTGGTCAATCCGTGGCTCCTAAAGCAGATGGTGTCAACTATATCAAATCAAAATAAGAACATAAAAAGAGGGAAATTTCCCTCTTTTTTAGTCTTCAACTAAGTTATCTGCTAACCCTACCAACTCTTCAGCGTCAGCTGCTTGTTTTTGACGAACAAAGTAATCTTTGGTTTCTGAAATAATGATTGGTGAAAGAGCCAACAAAGCGATTAGGTTTGGTAGAGCCATTAGACCATTCACGATGTCAGCAAGCACCCAAATCAAATCCAGTTTGAGGAAACCACCCAAGGCAACCATAATGACAAAGATAATACGGTAGAGTTTGATGTATTTGGTTCCAAAAAGGAATTCAAAACAACGTTCACCGTAGTAAGACCAGCCTAGGATAGTTGTAAAAGCAAACAAAACAAGGCAGAAGGTTAAAGCATGAATACCTGGTGTTCCAAAAACAGATGCAAAGGCTGATTGGGTAAGTGGTGCCCCTTCGAGTCCTGCGACTTTCCACTGTCCTGTTACCATGATAGAAAGTCCTGTTAAGGTACAAATGATAATGGTATCGATAAAAGTCCCTGTCATTGAGATAAGCCCTTGTTCCACAGGCTCTTTTGTTTTGGCAGCTGCAGCCGCGATAGGAGCAGAACCAAGCCCAGATTCATTTGAAAAGACTCCGCGTGCAATCCCTTTTTGAATAGCTTCTTTAACAACCGCACCCGTAAATCCACCAACAGCAGCCGTACCAGTGAAGGCTCCTTTGAAAATAGCATTAAAAGCAGGCATGATTTGCTCACTATGCACAAAAATAACAATCAATGTTGCCGTGATGTAAACGACGGCCATGAAAGGCACCACTTTTTCAGCAACTTTTGAAATGGATTGGATACCGCCAAAGATAACAATAGCCACGATGACGGCAATCACAATGCTGACAATCTGAGGCGATAGCGCAAAGGAATTTTCAAGTGATGATGTGATGGAATTAACCTGAGAAAACGTTCCAATTCCAAAATAAGCGACTAAGATACCTGCAATGGCAAAGAAGGTTGCCAAAGGTTTCCAGCGTTTGCCCATCCCATTGACAATGTAGTACATGGGGCCACCTGAAACTTCCCCGTTGTCATCGATTGTACGGTATTTGATAGCTAGAAGTCCCTCAGCGTACTTGGTCGCCATTCCAAAGAAAGCAGCAACCCACATCCAAAATAGTGCCCCTGGACCACCTGATTTGATAGCGGTTGCAACTCCCACGATGTTTCCTGTTCCAACAGTGGCGGCAAGTGCAGTCGCTAAGGCAGCAAAACTGGAAATATCCCCTTGCCCTTTGTCATCCGCAAAAATTAAGCGAAAGGCTTTTGGCAATCGCGTGACTTGGAGTAAGCCAAGGCGAACAGTGAAGTAAAAGCCTGTTCCCACTAGCAAGATAAGCAGTGGTGCACCCCAGACGACATTGTCAAGACTGTTAAAAAAATTGAGCATCATTCTTTTTCTCCCTATACCATATCTCCCAAACGATGCTATTACAAAAGGAGCTATCATTACGATAACTCCTGAAAAGTGATAGGAAAATACCTGCTGGTACTCAAAAAAACAAGAGCCTACAAGTATTTCTTATCTTCTGTCCTTTTGCCTGAGAGTTTGAGTTGTCTGTGACAACTTTGCCCCTTCGGCGCCTGTATCCACGTTTCTAACGTGGTGATGATTGTCATCATCAGGTCTCTCCAGAAGTCCGTCCGTCATCCAGTCCTGTCTTAGACACCTGAGAGCGTAACTCCTTCGGCGAAAGGAAAACCTTTCTTCTCCTGAATAACATCATTCGGTTTGCTATTAAACTTTCAAATATGATAACAAAAAAAGCGAACCTTGTCAATGAGATATTCTAAAATGTTTGGAAACTAACTCTCTAATAGGAGAATTTCCGTCAACATTTGGATAATTTGCTCAATTTGTGGGGCCGTAATATTGGCATAGTTCACGATGAAGGCATTGGTAGATTGGGGCGTGTGGTGTTGGTAGTAGTGGGAGATAGGCGTTAGTTGCAAGCCTTTTTGCCGACTTTTCTGGCAAATGGCATCTTCAGACAAGTGGCTGTCAATAGTCATGATAAAGTGCAGCCCTGATTCTTGTTCATGGATGCTGATGTAATCCTTTAGCGGGCTAGCCTTTAAGCAGGTAATCAATTCATCCCGTTTTTTCTGGTAAAAAAGTCGCATCCGATTTAAATGCTTATCAAAATAACCTTCTTGGATAAAAGCAGCCAGTGTGTACTGTTCTAGATTAGAAACGGTATTAGCATAAAAACTGAGCTTTTTTTCAAAGACTTCCAGCAATTGTGGGGGCAAAATCATATAACTCATGCGAAGGGTTGAAGCTAGGCTTTTGCTGAAGGTGTTGATGTAAATCACTCGGCCTGAGCAATCAATTTCTTGCAAACTAGGGATTGGTAAGCCCTGAAAACGAAACTCACTATCGTAATCGTCTTCTATGATATAGCGGTCTCCTTGACTAGCCCAGCTCAGCAAGTCATAGCGTTTGCTAACAGATAAAATAGCACCTGTTGGAAATTGATGTGACGGAGATAAATGAACCATATCAGCCTTACTTTTTTGGAGTTGTGCCACACTAAGCCCGTCTTTTTCCATTGCAATGGGGACTTGTGTTATGTTGAATTGTCGGTAAATCTTGGTGATTTTAGGATAGGAAGGCTCCTCCACCGCCACAGTCTTATCTAGACCCAGCAGCTGAATCAGTAGGGTGTAGAGGTATTCCGTTCCCGCCCCGATGACAATCTGCCTAGGGTCCACCACCATGCCACGGTAATCATTTAAATGTTGGGCAATAGCTTGTCTGAGTTCCCAAAGCCCTTGGCTGGGTGAGGCTTGCATCAATTCAGTTTGGTGGTTATTAAGCACCTGACGGAGCAATTTGGACCAAGTGGCAAAGGGAAAGGTTTCAGGATTGGTCTGATTATTGCTAAGGTTAAGGCTGGGCGAGGTATCATCTGACCTGGTTTTTGGAAGAGAAACTAACCTTGCTGTTTTTCTCACCATCGGACGTTGAGACTTGATATCTGCTACAAAAAAGCCTTTTTTAGCTTGGCTGTAAATGTAACCTTCTGCCTTTAATTGCTGATAACTGGTTTCCACCGTTACAATGGAAACGCCTAGATGCTTGGCTAGGCTTCTTTTTGAGGGCAATTTGTCCTGCGACCTTAGGATGCCCTTGGTAATGTCTGTTTTTATCGCTCGATACAGTTGTTCGTAAAGTGGGATTTTGGCCTGTGCGTCCAAAGTGTAAGTTAGCATAATTCTCCAATCTGACCTTTTTAAAAATCTTTAAAATGGCACTTGATACCATGTCAGATTTTATTATAATGAAAAGCAATCAAAAAGTAAATGAGGTATTTTTATGACAAACCAACGCTATCAACTCAATAAACAATTGGCTCAGATGCTAAAAGGGGGCGTGATTATGGACGTCACGACACCTGAACAAGCGAAAATCGCTGAGGCTGCTGGAGCTTGTGCGGTTATGGCACTAGAGCGTATTCCTGCGGATATCCGAGCAGCTGGCGGTGTTTCTCGCATGAGTGACCCTAAAATGATTCAAGAAATTCAAGCAGCGGTTTCTATTCCTGTTATGGCCAAGGTGCGTATTGGGCATTTTGTTGAGGCTCAGATTTTAGAAGCGATTGAGATTGATTATATCGATGAGAGCGAGGTTTTGTCGCCAGCAGATGACCGCTATCACATTGATAAAACTCAATTTGAGGTGCCTTTTGTGTGTGGGGCTAAAAACCTTGGGGAAGCATTACGCCGTGTGGCTGAGGGGGCTAGCATGATTCGTTCAAAAGGAGAACCTGGGACAGGAGATGTGGTGCAGGCTGTTCGCCATTTACGTCAGTTAAATCAAGAAATGGCACGCCTCCAGTCGCTTCGTGATGATGAACTTTACCTTGCTGCTAAAGAACTGCAAGTGCCTTATCACTTGGTCAAAGATGTGCATGAAACAGGCAAATTGCCAGTTGTTCTCTTTGCGGCAGGTGGGGTAGCAACACCAGCAGATGCAGCCTTGATGATGCATTTGGGAGCAGAAGGGGTCTTTGTTGGTTCTGGTATTTTCAAATCAGGTGACCCTGAAAAACGTGCGCGTGCGATTGTGCAAGCCGTGACCAATTACCAAGACAAACAATTGTTGGCAAAATTATCAGAAAATTTAGGCGAAGCCATGGTGGGAATTAACGAAGACGAGATTCAACTGCTCATGGCAGAACGTGGCATCTAGGAGGTTTTTATGGTAGTGATTGGGATTTTAGCCTTACAGGGAGATTTTGCTGAACACCGCCAAAAAATTGTCGCTTTGGGAGCCAAAACCATTGACATTAGACAGGCTAAAGATTTGCAAGCTCCCTTGGATGGCATGATTTTACCTGGTGGGGAATCAACGGTTCAAGGCAAATTATTGCGTGATTTAGGGATGCTAGAACCTTTAAAAAGTAAAATTGATGCTGGTTTGCCTGTGCTTGCCACGTGTGCAGGCTTGATTTTACTGTCTCAGCAGATTGAAGACCAAGAGAGTACACATTTGGCGACTTTACCTGTCACGGTAAAACGCAATGCTTACGGCAGGCAATTGGGGAGCTTTAATACGCCGCTTTCATTCGGAGATTTGGGTGAGGTCCCCGCAACCTTTATTCGAGCGCCTTATATTAACCAAGTTGACGAGGGTGTTGAGGTTTTAGCTGAAAAAGATGGTAAGATTGTGGCTGCACGCTTTCACAATCAGCTGGGCTTGGCCTTTCATCCTGAGGTGGATGAGAACGACAGCATTCATTCTTATTTCTTGAGCATCTGTCAGACAAAGTAACGACAAGGGACCCCATTTTTTCTAAAAAATGGTACAATAGATAAGCATTATCTTGATGACTATTTATCTAGGAGGAATAACACACGGACTTAGCTAGTGAGGTAAGCCGTGGTATTAGACAATGAATCCATTATTAGAAGGAATGAATGACCAACAAAGACTTGCGGTTGAAACGACAGAAGGTCCTGTGCTAATCATGGCAGGGGCTGGCTCTGGTAAAACGCGTGTCTTGACCCACCGAATTGCTTATTTGATTGATGAAAAATTTGTCAATCCTTGGAATATCTTGGCAATTACCTTTACCAATAAAGCTGCGCGTGAAATGCGTGAACGTGCTATGAAACTAAACCCTGCGACCAAGGATACCTTGATTGCGACCTTCCATAGCATGTGTGTGCGCATTTTGCGTCGTGATGCTGACCATATTGGTTACAATCGTAATTTCACTATCGTTGACCCTGGGGAACAACGCACCCTGATGAAACGTATTCTCAAAAATCTAAATTTGGACCCTAAGAAATGGAATGAGAGAGCCATTTTAGGGACCATTTCAAATGCCAAAAACGATTTGCTAGACGAAGTGGCTTACGAAAAACAAGCCAACGATATGTATTCGCAAATTGTTGCCAAATGTTACAAGGCTTACCAAGAGGAATTGCGTCAGAGCGAAGCTATGGACTTTGATGACCTTATCATGCTAACCTTGCGTTTGTTTGACAAAAATCCTGATGTCTTGGCTTATTACCAGCAACGTTACCAGTACATTCATGTGGATGAGTATCAAGATACCAACCACGCGCAATACCAGTTGGTAAAATTGTTGGCGTCACGTTTCCAAAATATCTGTGTTATGGGGGATGCCGACCAATCCATTTATGGCTGGCGTGGGGCGGATATGCAAAATATCCTTGATTTTGAAAAAGATTATAAAGAAGCCAAGACCATTTTGCTGGAGCAAAACTACCGTTCAACCAAAAATATCTTGCAGGCAGCCAACAGCGTGATTAAAAACAACCGCAACCGTCGTCCAAAAACCTTGCGGACGGATAATGAAACTGGGGAATCTATTGTTTATTACCGTGCGCGTGATGAGCGTGAGGAAGCTGTTTTTGTTGCCTCAACGATTGACAATATTGTGCGTGAAACAGGGCGAAACTTCAAAGATTTTGCGGTTCTCTACCGTACCAATGCCCAATCTCGTACCATTGAAGAAGCCTTGCTGAAATCGAACATTCCTTACACCATGGTTGGTGGAACCAAATTCTACAGTCGTAAGGAAATCCGTGACGTGATTTCTTACCTCAATGTCATTGCCAATGCAGCAGACAACATCAGCTACGAGCGTATTGTTAACGAGCCAAAACGTGGTGTGGGGCCTGGGACTTTGGATAAAATCCGTGATTTTGCCAGCCAGCAACAAATGAGTTTGTTAGAAGCGTCGGCTAACATCATGTTATCAGGTGTCAAAGGAAAAGCTGCACAAGCTGTTTGGGATTTGGCGCAATTACTCATGACCTTGCGTGATGGGCTTGATGGCATGACGGTTACCGAATTGGTGGAAGCAGTCCTTGACAAGACAGGCTACTTAGAAGCTCTTCGTTTGCAAAATACACTGGAAAGCCAAGCACGTATTGAAAATATCGAAGAATTCTTGACGGTTACCAAAAACTTTGATGACAATCAAGAAGATGCCCCAGAAGGGGAAACAGGTCTTGAAAAACTCAGCCGTTTCTTGAATGATTTGGCTTTGATTGCTGATACTGACGATGGCGAAGCAGAGAGTGCCGAAGTGACCTTGATGACCTTGCATGCCGCCAAGGGATTGGAATTTCCAATTGTCTTTTTGATTGGTATGGAAGAAGGGGTTTTTCCATTGTCACGCGCAACTGAGGACCAAGACGAGTTGGAAGAAGAGCGCCGCCTAGCTTATGTTGGGATTACCCGCGCTGAAAAGCTCCTCTTTTTGACCAATGCTAACACGCGAACTTTGTTTGGTAAGACCAATTACAACCGTCCGTCACGCTTCATCCGTGAAATTGACGAAGAATTGTTGCAATACCAAGGCTTAGCACGCCCAGCCAATTCATCCTATGGAGTGCGTTATAGTGGTGGTGATGACACCATGTCATTTGGGCAGGGCATGAGCTTGCAACAAGCGATTCAATCTCGCAAAGCCAAGGTACAACCACAATCAAGCCGCGGTGCGCAGCCATTTGCAAAAGCTGGCAAGGCAGTGCTGTTTGGGCAAAGTGCTTCGGCTAGCAAAGAGGCTATTGATTGGCAAATCGGCGACATTGCCCACCATAAAAAATGGGGTGATGGCACGGTATTGTCAGTGACAGGTTCAGGTCAAACCCAAGAGTTAAAAATCAATTTCCCAGAAGTTGGGCTTAAAAAACTCTTGGCAAGTGTGGCACCAATTGAGAAAAAATAAGAAGGTCAGGTTTTAGCCTGCTTTCTTTTTTTCTGAAATCAAGTGAAAAATCCTTCTAATATGACCCAAATCGTCTGAAAATTTTGGTATAATAGAATAAATTTTAATTTAGGAGAGTACATGTCTTATATTTTGGAAATTCTGCCAAGCTTATTGGACGGTGCAAAGGTAACTATTGAGATTTTTTTCATTGTGATTATCTTATCAATTCCTCTTGGTGCCGTCTTAGCGTTTTTGATGCAGATTAAGTTTAAACCGTTAGAATGGCTGTTAACCCTATACGTTTGGGTTATGCGTGGTACCCCTTTGCTGCTGCAATTGATTTTCTTGTATTATGTCTTGCCAAACATCGGCATTGTTATGGACCGTTTACCAGCAGCCATTGTGGCCTTTACGTTGAATTACGCGGCCTATTTTGCTGAGATTTTCCGTGGTGGGATTGCTGCCATTCCTAAAGGGCAATACGAAGCGGCTAAGGTCTTAAAATTAAGCCCGTTTCAGACTATTTTTTATGTCATTTTGCCACAAGTGTTCAAAATCGTTCTCCCAAGCGTCTTTAACGAAACCATTAACTTGGTCAAAGACTCTTCTTTGGTCTATGTCTTGGGGGTAGGCGACTTGTTGCTTGCTAGTAAAACAGCAGCCAACCGTGATGCCTCACTGGCACCGATGTTTATCGCAGGGGCACTTTATTTGCTGATGATTGGTGTAGTGACGATCATCTCACGACAAACAGAAAAGAAATTTGATTATTACAAATAAGAAGGTGACCAATGTTAGAATTACGCAATATTTCCAAACAGTTTGGTCAAAAAAAGATTTTTGATCATTTCAACCTAACCATTGAAGATGGCAAGATTTTATCCCTTGTTGGACCATCTGGTGGGGGAAAGACGACCTTGCTTCGTATGTTAGCAGGACTTGAAAAAATTGATTCTGGTAGCCTCATCTATAATGGCAAAACCTTTCCCATTGACCACTTGGAAAACCTCAACTTGCTGGGCTTTGTTTTCCAAGATTTTCAATTATTTCCCCATTTATCAGTTTTAGATAATTTGATTTTATCTCCTACCAAAACCATGGGAATGAGTAAAGAAGCAGCAACTGAAAAAGCCATGGGCTTGTTGCGTCGTTTGGGCTTGGGCGAACACGTTAACGCCTATCCTTATTCCCTATCTGGAGGGCAAAAGCAGCGTGTGGCTTTGGCACGGGCCATGATGATTGACCCTGAAATCATTGGCTATGACGAACCAACTTCGGCACTAGACCCTGAGCTGCGTCAAGAAGTGGAAAGACTACTCTTGCAAAATCGTGAAGCAGGCATGACGCAGATTGTCGTAACCCATGATTTGGCCTTTGCCGAAACCATTTCCGACCATATTTTAAAAATCAATCCCAAGTAGAGGTGGTGGGTAAATGACATTTAAAAAATGGACAATAGTCACAACGCTCCTTCTTTTGCTGATGGCTTTGAGTGGGTGTGATTTATCAGCTAAAAAGAAAGCAGCCAGCACTGACCAGTGGGATAGTTATGTGAAAAAAGGTGAAATCACGATTGGTTTTGACAATACCTTCGTTCCCATGGGATTTGAGGACCGAGATGGCACCTACACAGGATTTGACGTTGATTTAGCCAATGCGGTCTTTAAAGAATACGGCATCAAGGTTAATTGGCAGCCCATTGATTGGGATATGAAAGAAACCGAGTTAAACAATGGCACTATTGATTTGATTTGGAATGGCTATTCGATGACTAAGGAGCGGGAAGAAAAAGTCCGCTTCACCAATCCCTACATGATTAACAAACAAGTGTTGGTGACGAAAAAATCATCTGGCATTACGGATTTTGCGGACATGAAGGGCAAGACTTTAGGCGTACAGTCAGGTTCGTCAGGTTATGATGCCTTTTTAGCCTCGCCAAAAGTCTTAAAAGATATCGTAGCTGGCAAGGATGCCACACAGTATGAAACGCTGACGCAAGCCCTCATTGATTTGAAAAACAACCGTATTGATGGCTTGTTGATTGATGAAGTGTATGCCAATTATTACTTGAAACAAGAAGGCGAGCTGGACCGCTACAACATCATTCCGAGTGCATTTACAGGCGAAGATTTTGCAGTTGGAGCGAGAAAAGCTGACAAAACGCTAGTTGAAAAAATTAACCAAGGTTTCAAAACACTTTATCAAAAAGGAATTTTCCAAAAGATTTCCCAAAAATGGTTTGGCGAAGACGTCGCAACGCAATCGGTTAAGGAATAGGAGTGCCCGTCTATTCTGACCTAGTTAGGAGTCCTGTATGACTTTCACGTTATGTCTTAGTGCTTTATTCAAATTTCTGTTAGGTGTTGTTCTGGTTGCTGCTCTTTTGTTTATTCCTGCGGGGACGCTAAATTATCCAAACGCTATTTTGCTTATGGTTATCTTGTTTGTTCCTATGTTTCTAGCAAGACTGGTCTTGATGGTTAAAAATCCTGACTTGTTGCGCAGGCGCTTGAAGGTAAAAGAAGAACCAGGGGAGCAAAGAAAAATTATTGCGGCTACGGGTTTTATGTTTGTAGTGGGCTTTATCTTAGCAGGATTGGATTTTCGATTAGATTGGCTGCCACTACCACAAATTATTTCCAAAGTTTCTGCTCTTCTTTTTCTTCTAGCTTATGCGCTTTAGGCAGAAGTTTTACGAGAAAATACCTACTTATCTCGTACCGTTATGGTAGAAGAAGAACAGAAAGTCATTAATACAGGCTTGTACGGTCTTGTTAGACATCCGATGTACAGTGCAACAATTATTCTGTTTCTGACGATGCCTTTAGTATTGGGCTCTTTAATTGCTTTTTTAGTTTTTTTACCATATCCAATCATGATTATCAAAAGGCTAAAAAATGAAGAGCAGGTGTTGTCAAAGGAACTAACAGGCTATACAGAATATCAAAAGAAAGTACGTTATCGCTTAATTCCTTATATTTGGTAACAAATAACCCCATCTCTACTCAGAGATGGGGTTTCGTATTTTTTTATTTTTTTGGAGTGATTTGGTGGAAGACGAGGTACCAATTTTCTTGGCGGCGCCAAATGCTGGTGTGAGCCTCTCCTCCAAGCGTATAAGTAATCAATTTGGTTTTTTGGCTAATAGATGTCATCTCAAAATCTTCAAATTGACTGACATAATGTCTTTGACGCGCAATCATTTCTTCTTTAGAATAAGTCTGACCGTCGTCTGAAATCAAGCGGAAGTTATCTGCCAATAATTCTTCGTAATCAGGGATTTTTGAGAGAATGATTTTTTCATTTTTTTGGAGTCTGTGGTAAACATTTTCCCAAATTTCATCTTCTGGGATAGCGGCAGGTTCTACGTGAACATCGGTATCGTAAATCGAAAATTCTTGATTAAGCAAGCGTTCGATTTGTTCCGTGATTTCATGGCTTTCATAAACAGACAAATCAGGGTTCATTTCAACCACGATATCGAGGTAGATATTGCTTCCGTATGAACGTCCGCGCAATGATTTAACCGCAGTGACTTTTGGTAATTTTAAAATGGCTTCTTTGTATTTTTTGAGTTCCTTGTCATCAAAACCATCTGATAAGCTAAAGGCACTTTCCATGAAAATATCATAAGCCGTTTTCAAGATGAAATAAGTAATGACAATGGCAGCCAATCTATCGATGATGACTAAGTGGAAAGAAGCGGCGATAATGGCAACAGACGTTCCGATAGAAGCAACGGCGTCAGAAAGATTATCCTTGGCAGCGGCAACGAGGGCGCTTGATTTGACCTTTTTAGACAATCGACGGTTGTAGAGGTAAACAGCGTACATGATAATCGCAGAAACCACTCCGACAATGGCACCTTCAGGATCAATAGTAGTAGTTGTTCCTGAAATGATTTTGTGAATGGTTTGCGATAGCACTTGGAAACCAACGATAAACATGATAAATGATGTGATCAAGCTGGCTAAATCTTCAATTTTCCAATGCCCAAAACGGTGGTCCTCGTCAGCAGGTTTGCTGGCTAAATGCAGACCAATCAACAAGGTCACATTGCTTAAAATATCCGAAACGTTGTTAAAACCGTCGGCAATCAATGAAGATGAGTTAATGCTATAACCCACAATCAATTTGGCAATCGAGATGAGCAGGTAAGCCACTATACTAACAATCGGGCCACGCTTAGCCAGTTGAAGATTAGAAGTTGGTGTAGATGACATAAAGAATAGCTCCTTTAACAATCGGAAAAAAACGAGAGAGGTACATTATTGGTGTTTGTTAAAATAGCGTCTGGTTTCGCTGATAATAACAGGTGAGAGGGCAAGTAGGGCAATTAAGTTTGGCACAGCCATCAGACCATTAACGATATCGGCAATGACCCAAATGGTTTCCAAACTAATGTATCCGCCTAAAGCAACCATGGCAATAAAGAAAACGCGGTAAACAGGAATGGCTTTCACGCCAAATAGAAACTCAAAGCAGCGTTCGCCATAGTAGCTCCAGCCCAAAATAGTTGTGAAAGCAAAGAGAATCAAACTAAAGGTTAAGGCATAAACCCCAAAATTACCAAAGACAGATGAAAAGGCAGATTGGGTCAACATGGCACCATTTAGGTCACTAGACCAGCCGCCAGTTACGATGATGGCAAGCCCTGTCAAACTACAAATGATAATGGTATCAATGAAAGTTCCTGTCATAGACACAAGTCCTTGCTCAACAGGTTCATTGGTCTTGGCAGCCGCCGCAGCAATCGGAGCAGAACCCAAACCAGATTCGTTAGAGAAAATGCCTCGAGCTATCCCTGCTTGAATAGCTGTTACCATTGTTGCCCCTGCAAAACCACCCGTTGCAGCCTTTCC
Source organism: Streptococcus alactolyticus (assembly GCF_012277075.1). Lineage (GTDB taxonomy): Bacteria > Bacillota > Bacilli > Lactobacillales > Streptococcaceae > Streptococcus > Streptococcus alactolyticus. Next base: position 240,380 of record NZ_JAAXMT010000005.1, read on the forward strand.
AGTGAAAGCAGATTGGAAAATCAGTCCCAAACTTGGCAAAATATTGTCTGCATGAGAAAGCAAAATAGTCACAGTAGCGATGATGTAGATGATAGCCATAAAAGGCACAACACTTTCAGCGACTTTTGAGATGGATTTGATTCCCCCAAAAATAATGATGCTGACCAAAATAGCCAAGATAATACTAATCACTTGTGGCGACCAGCCGACGGTATTTTTGAGAGAGTCGGTAATCGAGTTCACCTGAGTGAAAGTTCCTGAGCCAAAGAGAGCAACCATGACACCAAAAATAGAAAAAGCGATAGCTAGAGGTTTCCACTGTTGCCCCATCCCATTAACGATGTAGTACATAGGCCCTCCAGCGATAAAGCCATCAGCGTCTTTGGTACGGTATTTGATAGCCAAAACCCCTTCAGCATACTTGGTTGCCATACCAAAGAAGGCAACCATCCACATCCAAAAGAGGGCTCCAGGTCCTCCAAGTTTTATAGCAGTCGCAACGCCAACCACATTTCCTGTTCCAACAGTCGCCGCCAGTGCCGTTGCCAAGGCCGCAAAGCTTGAGATATCCCCTTGACCGTCAGAATCCGAAGCAAAAATCAGTTTGATTGCTTTGGGCAGCCGGAAAACTTGCAGCAGTCTTAGGCGAACAGAAAGGTAAAATCCCGTTCCAACCAGCAAGACAAGAAGAGGCGGTCCCCAGACAAAACTATCTAAGGAAGATAGAAAATGGTACATAAATCAAACTCCTAAATATCAAGTCCGACCGTGTTATTGCAACCGTTTCTTATGAAAAAGCCTAGCCAAACACGGCAGGAACAATTGAAATAATGTTGGTATTTTCAGAAAAATGAATAATTTCAACCCATCTATTGTACAGGTCTTGCAAGCTTTTGTCAAATCACAGTTAGAGAAAGCAAGTTCTCTCAATAGCTGTATGCTTTATCATAGCAAACTTTTATCGACTTTTTAAAAATTGTAAAAATATCCAACTGACTACATATAAATGTTTTTAGCGAGTTTATTGGCATTTGAAGAAAGTTTTTTATAAATCTGATGAAAAACGTTATAATACACTTAAGGATGATACATTCAAATGGACATAATGGGAGCTTCGCCTGAAGAGGTTATAACTTTTTATAGAGTCATTAGGCCTTGAATTACTAGACTCGAAAGGTTGTAGAGCTCTATGAAAAACTCAAATCTAAGTTACGTTTTACTTACAAAGGATAAGATACTTAGAATGTTCTAGGTGTTTTTTTGTGTGCATAAGAGGAACTAGATACCATAAAACGCACAATGGCGCATTTGGTATTAATTTGTTATAATGGGAATGTTGAACGAGGAGTTATTATGAAATTCGAGAAAAAACAAGTCTATTATGTTGTCTTTGCTTTCATTATTTGTTACGCCATACAGGCTTATTGGCATAGCGGAGCGGCTTTGGTTTATACTATTTATCAAGCCAGCATTCCCTTTATGATTGGTGCGGGAATTGCTTATATTGTCAATATTGTCATGAGTGCTTACGAGAGCCTCTATGACCGCTTTTTGACACATCCTATCTTGCAAAAAATCAAGCGGTCAATAACGATGATTTTAGCCTATCTCACCTTTATTTTTGTGATTTTTTGGTTATTTTCAATTGTCTTGCCAGACTTAATCGTCAGTATCAATTCGCTTTTGCGGATTGATACCAGCGGATTTTCTCATTTTATCAAGGAAATCAGTGACAATAGTGTCATCAAAGAATCTTTGAATTATTTTGGCAGTTTGTCTGATATTACCACCACCCTTTCAGATTACAGTCGCCAATTCCTAAATCAAGTCTTGTCTGTTTTAACAGGCGTGTTGACATCTGTTAGTACCATTGCTTCAACAGTCTTGAACATTTTTGTTAGCCTTGTTTTTTCAATCTATATCTTGGCTAGTAAAGAAGAATTGGGACGTCAATTTAATGTTTTGATAGATACTTATATCAGCAAATACGCTGACGGTATTCGCTATGTTTTTGGTATTTTACACTTGCGTTTTCACGGTTTCTTCGTGGGTCAAACCATTGAAGCGGTGATTTTAGGAACGTTGACCACTTTGGGAATGTTCCTGCTTGATTTCCCATACGCAGCAACTATCGGTATCCTTGTTGCCTTCTTCTCATTGATTCCGATTGTTGGGGCTTACATTGGGGCAACCATTGGTTTTATCCTCATTGCCACTCATTCCGTTTCACAAGCTTTCTTCTTCTTGATTTACTTGGTTATTTTGCAACAATTCGAAGGAAATGTGATTTATCCGCGTGTCGTTGGAGGGTCAATTGGACTTCCTGGTATGTGGGTCTTGATGGCCATCACTATCGGTGGCGCACTTTGGGGTGTCTTGGGAATGATTGTCGCTGTGCCAATTGCTGCTAGTCTTTATCAAATGATTAAAGACAACGTTGCCAAACGTCAACAAGCCCAGTCAAACAACTTAGAATAACTATGACGATGAAAAAAATGAATTTACTCTTTGCCATCGATGATGGCTATGTGCAACAATTTATGGTGACCTTGTATTCCATTCACCAAAACAGTTCCAATCAGCAATTTTCTGTTTATGTACTGCAAAAAACGGAGCTAGCACAAAACGAAGCGATTGAGACATTTTGCCATAAGCTAGGTCTTGATTATCACCCTGTTGTGATTGGCGAGAAATCCTTTGAAGATGCACCGACAACAAATCGTTATCCTGAAACCATTTATTATCGTTTATTGGCACATGAATACTTGCCACAAGATTTGGATAAAATCTTATATGTTGACGCAGACATTTTGTGTTTAAATGACATGGTTGCCCTCTACGAGATGGATTTGGAGGATAAATTGTACGCAGCGGCCAGCCATACGTCAGACGGTAATATTTCAAATTTGGTCAATAAGCTACGCTTGCGAAATTTTGAAGCCGAAAGTTACTTCAATTCTGGCGTGCTTTTGATGAATTTGGAAGTTATTAGGCAATCGGTTTTTCGAAAAGACATTTTGGATTACATTGAGAAAAACAGTCACCTGCTCTTTTTGCCAGACCAAGATATTCTAAATGCTTTATATGGTCATCGCACGGTGCTCATTCCAGACCAAATCTACAATTACGATGCACGCTACAACGTGCTTTATTACGGCAGAAGTTCAGGTGAGTGGAACTTGAACTGGGTCATTGAAAATACCGTTTTCTTGCATTTTTGTGGACGTGACAAGCCTTGGAAAAAAGATTATAGAGGTCGTTATAGTGCCCTTTACAAACATTATTGGCACCGTACCTTGCGTTTAAAAGACAGCAAAGATTAAAACACAAGTTCCTTCGCTTACGAATAATTAAGTGGAGGGACTTTTTTATGTATAGAATCGATGCCGCATCCGCTTCTCAGTTGCCTCGAGAAAGACTGCAACATTTAGGAGCCGAACAATTAAGCAACCAAGAATTATTGGCCATTTTATTGCGAACGGGCACCAAGCAACTCCCTGTTTCAGCCCTTTCGCAGCAAATATTAAAACAAATCAATCGCCTGTCTGATTTGGAACACCTTTCTTTGCAGGAATTGCAACAAATTGACGGCATAGGAGTAGTCAAATCCATTGAAATCAAGGCCATGATTGAATTATCCAAACGGATTTTCAAAGACGTTTGCCTAGACAACGAGCGCATTTTAAGTAGTGAAAAATTGGCGCAAAAAATGATGCTGGAATTGGGAGCACAAAAGCAGGAGCATCTTGTTGCCATTTACCTAGACACACAAAATCACATCATCGAGCAACGCACGATTTTCATTGGAACGGTTAGACGGTCAGTAGCAGAACCGCGTGAAATTCTCTATTATGCTTGTAAAAACATGGCGACATCTGTGATTATCGTACATAATCACCCGTCTGGCCTACCCCATCCAAGTGAAAACGACGTGCGATTTACCGAAAAAATCAAAACGGCTTGTGAGATGATTGGCATTTGCTGCTTGGACCACATTATTGTTGGCAAATACCGTTATTATAGTTTTCGAGAAGAGGAGCATATTTTAGTTTAAATAAAAAATACCTTAGAACATCCTGTTTCTAGGGTATTTTTAGACTGATTATTTTGATTGATTCATGAAATACAATAGCGTTTGCAATTCACTGGTTAAATCAACGTATTGTACAATGGTGTCTTTAGGGACACTGAGGTGTACAGGTGAAAAGCTCAAGATACCACGAATACCAGCACTGACGAGGTAGTCAGCCACCTCTTGAGCCTTGGTACTTGGCACGGTCAAAATCGCCGTTTCAATACCAGATTCTTTGACGTGTTCTTTTAGGGTTGAAATACCATAAATAGGAATGCCGTCTGACGTTGTTTGCCCAACCAATTCATTATCATCGGTATCAAAAGCCATCACAATTTGCATTTTGTTACGATCGTGGAAACGATAGTGTAGTAAAGCCCGTCCAATATTACCGCAGCCTACCAATAGAACTGCCGTGGTCGAGTGGTCGTTTAAAATATCCGCAAAAAAATTCATCAATTTTTTGACGTCATAACCAAAACCACGCCGACCTAACTCACCAAAGTAAGAAAAATCTCTACGGACTGTTGCAGAATCAATTCCCATGGCATCTGCAATTTGTTTTGAGCTCGCTTTTTCAATATTATCTGTATTGAATCGCTTGAAAATACGATAATAAAAGGATAGCCGTTTAGCTGTCGCTTTAGGAATAGATTTATCAGTCGTCACAATACCATCTCCTCATATTTGTTACTTCTATTGTAACAAAAAGCTTGTGAAAAGAAAAACAAATTTCATAAATTCCGATAAAAAAAGCCTGATTTCTAAGCAAAACTAGAAATCAAGCTGATGATCATTAAACGGATGTTTTGGTGAAAATATCACGTTCAACAAGGCTATCCATCAAGAAGTAAAATTTCTCTTGTAAAATGGTGTTATCTTCTGATTTGAAAATGTTGACGAGGCGTAGACCAGATTTGTCCGTAATGTTCATTTTAAAGCCTGTTAGCTCTTTGTTAATAGTGATTTTTAGGGCAAAACCTTCACCAGAATTAGGGACTTTTTCCAATAAACGTATCAATTCATAATGTCCTACACGATTTTGAGTAAAAGTCGTGTCGCGAAGGGTATATTTTTTAACGTCATCGCTAAGAGTATAGCTATATAGGCAGTCTGTTAATGTAATTGTTTTTTCAAATGCCATCTTATTTTCCTATTATTTCTACTAATTTTTGGGCGAACTCTTGCACTTCTGATAGTGTGTTGAGTTCAGAGAAACTGATGCGAATAGACTCGTTTAAACGTAGTGAGTCTTGGCCATACATACTGGCTAACACATGACTTGGCTCAACCGTACCAGCCGTGCAGGCAGAACCTGTTGAAACGGCAAATCCAGCCAAATCTAACTGGGTTAATAATGTGGCATTATTGTGATGAGGAAAACCGATATTAAGCACATGAGGCATCGTATTGGCTGTTTCATTGAGGTAATAGTCCAAGCCAGAAATAGCCTCCAAAAAGGCATCACGCAAGATTTGAACGTGGTCATAATTGGCTTTTTTATTTGCTACACTATCGGCCAAGGCTTGTGCCATCCCAGCAATACCAACCATGTTTTCAGTACTTGCTCGGCGTTTTTCTTCTTGCTCCCCACCATGAAGTAGGTTATCAAAGTGTTGCGGCGTCGAATATAAAATACCAACGCCCTTTGGACCGTGGAATTTATGGGCAGAAGCAGACAAAAAGTCGGCTTTTAACTCCTCAGGAAAAACGTCCAGTTTTCCCACGGCCTGAACAGCATCCACGTGAAAAACAGCTTGATGCGATTCAAGGAGTTCTCCGATTTCCTTGACGGGTAGGAGGTCGCCTGTTTCGTTATTAGCCAACATGGTGCTAACTAAAATGGTATCATTACGCAAAGCGTCAGCCACTTGTTGGGCAGAAATTGTCCCGTTTTGAGGTTGCAAATAAGTTACTTCAAAACCAAAACTTTCTTCCAAATAAGTCATTGTGTGTAAGACAGAGTGATGCTCGATAGCCGTTGTAATCAGGTGTTTTCCCTTATTTTGATTGGCCAAAGCATAGCCTTTAATAGCAGTATTGTTGCTTTCAGTTGCTCCTGAAGTGAAGATAATGCGGCGTGGGGTTGTCTTGAGGGCAGACGCAATCATTTGCCGATAAGTACGCAGGCGGTAGTTGGCACGGCGTCCAATCCTGTGAATGCTAGAAGGGTTACCAAAATCGGTGGTCATGATATCCTTCATCGCCTCAATGACAGACGGAGTTAGTGGAGTAGTAGCAGCATTATCAAAATAAATCATATCTTAATCCTTTTTAGCGTCGTATGAAAAGAGTGGGCTAAGTGGTGCTTTTTCGTGGATACGAATAATAGCATCCGCAATCAATTCACTGGCAGAAAGGTATTTCAAGTTTTTAGGAAGAAGTTCCTTAGTGTCAACAGAATCAGTTACAACAATTTCTTTGATAGGAGCAGTATTTAGCGTATCAGCGGCACCGCCAGCAAACAATCCGTGACTGGCTACCGCATAAATCTCAGTTGCACCTTCGCGTTCAAGGATTTTAGCTGCTTCAGCAAACGTACGACCTGTATTTAAAATGTCATCGATAAGGATGGCTTTTTTATTTGCAACTTCACCGATAATGTAACCTTCTTCGCGGTGTGAGTCGTCTTGAGCGTAGTCGATGATAGCGATAGGTGAATCAAGGTATTCGGCAAGGCTACGAGCACGTTTGATTCCTGAGTTTTTAGGACTGACAACAACAACATCTTCCCCTTTTAAATCAAGGTTGTAGCAGTATTCTGCAAACAAAGGTACAGTGTACAAGTTATCTACTGGAACGTCAAAGAAACCTTGAACTTGGACAGCGTGAAGGTCTAGTGTAAGAAGACGGTCAACACCAGCTTTAACAAGCATATTAGCCACTAGTTTAGCAGTAATTGGTTCACGTGATGCGGCAATGCGGTCTTGACGAGAGTAACCAAAGTAAGGAATCACCACGTTTACGGTGTTGGCACTGGCACGTTTACAAGCATCAATCATGATGAGCAACTCCCAAAGGTTGTCATTCACTGGGTAGCTCGTTGATTGGATAATGTAGATATCATCACCACGAACAGTTTCTTCGATGTTAATCATGATTTCGCCGTCTGAGAATTTGCGTGTTGACACTTTTCCTAGCGGCACCTTAACGGCATCCGCAATTTTTTTGGCAATTTCCACATTAGAAGAAAGAGAAAAAAGCTTAAATTGTTTGTCGGCGTAAAGTTCTGCCATGATATAAATATACTCCTTTAAACATTAATAGTTCTATTTTATCAAAAAAGATGGAATTATTCAGCATTTTATAACGAAAAATGGGCTGAAATTATTTTAGTGTGGCACTGAAACGAGCCACCTTGCTTTTAGCGTATTTAAAATGAATGTGGTTTTGGGCTAGGAAACGGTCAAAATCGGCCTTACCTTTATCGGCATCTTCCACCTCTAACTCCAACTCATAATCTTGTTTGCCAGCGTATTGATTGCTATCTAGCGCCATTAAACCGATAGACGTTTTCATTTCGCGGCGAGTGGTTGTCAAATGCCCAAAACACTTCAATGCAGCTGGATCAACTCCATTTTCTCGAATGTGATCAAAAAATGCAATCTTTGGAAAATGATTGGTTTGAATAATGTTTTTTGCTTCTTCTAAAGTCAAATCGTGATTGTGTTCCAAATTGCCAACTTTTTTGGGCACTTTAAGAGTGAGTTCGGCGCGGTCGTCAAATGTGCGAATGCGCAAGGACATCCGATTGGCTTTCATATCAAATGCCGCTGTATCAAAGTAGTAGTTGGTTTGAGTAACAGGAGCGACTTGTGCAAATTGTGGGCTCAAACGGTTAAAATCATCCTTGTTTAATAAGGTTTTGTATTCTATTTCAAGATGTGTCATAAGCCAGTTTTCCTTTGTGATAAAAATAGTGAATATGATATAATTAGAATGTTATACTAATTCTATAAAAAAGTTATTTATTTGACAAGAATGGACTTGTCATGATAAAGGGGGATGATGATTTTTGGATTGGGAAAAGTTTTTGGATCCGTATATCCAAACCGTAGGAGAGTTAAAAATTAAACTGCGAGGGATTCGAAAGCAATTTCGAAAGCAAAACAGACACTCTCCGATTGAGTTTGTCACAGGACGTGTGAAATCGGTTGAGAGTATTCAAGAAAAAATGGCACTCCGAGGCATTAAGCTTGAAAATATCGCTCAAGATTTGCAAGATATTGCTGGGGTACGTATTATGGTTCAATTTGTCGATGACGTGGAGGAAGTCTTGACGCTATTGCGTAGCAGACATGATATGACCATTATCCAAGAACGCGACTACATCAACAATATGAAATCAAGTGGTTACCGTTCATACCATGTGATTATTGAGTATTCTGTTGATACTATAGATGGTCAAAAAACAGTCCTAGCCGAAATTCAAATTCGGACTTTGGCCATGAATTTTTGGGCAACGATTGAACATTCCTTGAACTACAAGTACAAGGGGGAATTTCCAGAAGAAATCAAGAAACGTTTGGAAATCACGGCAAAAATTGCTTTGGAATTGGACGAGGAAATGCGGAAAATTAGGGAAGATATCAGAGAAGCACAGCTTTTATTTGATCCAGCGAGTCGAAAATTAAATGATGGAGTGTGGAATAGCGATGACACAGACGAATACTACAGGTAAAAACAAAAAAGCTATGCGTGTGGCTATTGTTTCAAATGGAAAAAAACAAAGTCGCCGAGTAGCTTCAAAATTGTTTGCGATTTTTAAAGAAGACAAGGATTTTTACTTAACCAAAAAAGACCCTGATGTAGTGATTTCAATTGGTGGCGATGGTATGTTGCTTTCAGCCTTCCATATGTACGAAAGAAATCTAGACACCGTCCGTTTTGTGGGGGTTCACACGGGGCATTTGGGCTTTTACACCGATTACCGTGATTTTGAAATCGACAAATTGGTTGATAATTTGCGCTCAGACAAGGGCGACAAGGCTTCTTACCCTATCTTGAAAGTGAAAATTACCCTTGATGACGGCAAAGTCATTAACCTTAGAGCCTTGAACGAATCGTCAATCAAACGGATTGAAAAAACCATGGTGGCAGATGTCATGGTTAGCGATGTTATCTTGGAGCGTTTCCGTGGTGATGGCTTGTCTGTATCAACACCGACAGGAAGCACGGCTTACAACAAATCATTAGGTGGGGCTCTTTTGTACCCAACCATTGAAGCCATGCAGTTAGCTGAAATTTCAAGTTTAAATAACCGTGTTTATCGCACCTTAGGGTCATCAATTGTTGTGCCTAAAAAAGATAAGATTGAAATCAAGCCGACCCGCCAAGGTATCTATACCATTTCAGTGGACAATAAAACCATGCATTATAAAAATTTATCTAAAGTGGAATATCGGATTGATTCTAAAAAAATTAGCTTTGTGGCAACCCCATCGCATACAAGTTTTTGGGAACGTGTCACAGATGCTTTCATAGGAGATTTGGATTCGTGAGATTTGAATTTGTTGCAGACCGTCAAACCAAGGTCAAGACATTTCTAAAAAGCCATGATGTTTCAAAAGGGTTACTCGCCAAGGTTAAATTTAAAGGGGGGAATATTTGGGTTAACGGCGTTGAGCAAAATGCGATTTACCTCTTAGAAAAAGGAGATGTCGTCACGATTGAGATTCCTGACGAGCAAGAGCACGAAACCCTCATTCCCGTCAAACACCCTTTGGATATTGTCTATGAGGACGAACATTTTCTAATCATCAATAAGCCGAGCGGCTTTGCTAGCATTCCAAGTGTTTTGCACTCTAACACCATCGCTAATTTTGTGAAGGCTTATTATATGGAAAATGATTACCCTAATAAGCAGGTTCATATTGTGACCCGTTTGGATAAGGATACGAGTGGTTTGATGCTTTTTGCCAAACACGGCTACGCTCATGCCAGACTAGATAAGCAGCTGCAAAGCAAGTCTATTGAAAAACGTTATTTGGCTTTGGTTTCTGGCAAGGGAGAATTGGAAGATAGCGGCGAGATTATTGCACCAATTGCTCGCTCAGATGACAGCATCATCACGCGCCGTGTTCACCCATCAGGCAAATACGCTCACACCAGCTATCAAGTGGTCGAACGTTTTGGTGATGTGGCCTTGGTGGACATTCGGCTGCACACAGGACGCACCCATCAAATTCGCGTGCATTTTGCGCACATTGGCTTTCCTTTGCTGGGAGATGATATGTATGGCGGTCGGATGGATTTAGGCGTCACACGTCAAGCTTTGCATTGCCATTACTTGCGTTTTAGAAATCCTTATGACAATAAGGAGATTATCCAGAAAATCCCCTTGACAAAAGACTTTGAAAACGTTATCATTAAATTACAAAAAAATTAGAATTGAAGGTTGTTTATATGGGAATTCGCTCTTTATTTGGCAGTTTGCGCGGAAAAATCATTGGAAAAAACCTCAAGATTGTCTTTCCTGAAGGCAGTGACGAACGTGTTTTGCGTGCGGCAACACGTTTGAAATTTGAGGGATTAATAGAACCGATTATTCTAGGAGAACCTCAGGTCATTCGTGAAACACTTGACATGATTGGATTTGCTGATTTGAATTACATTATCATTAACCCAGAGGAATACGATGGCTTTGATGAGATGAAAGCAGCTTTTCTAGAAATTCGCAAAGACAAGGTAACACCTGAAGAAGCTGATGAACTCTTACACGATGTCAATTATTTTGGGGTTATGTTAGTTAAAATGGGGATTGCTAACGGGATGGTATCAGGTGCCATGCATTCAACGGCAGCTACGGTTCGACCAGCCCTTCAAATCATTAAAACTAAACCAGGCGTATCAAGAACTTCAGGAGTATTTTTGATGAGCCGTGAGACAACCGAACAACGTTTGGTGTTTGCTGATTGTGCCATCAATGTAGACCCAAATGCCCAACAACTCGCTGAGATTGCTGTCAACACAGCAGACACCGCTAAAATTTTCAACCTAGATCCTAAAGTAGCTATGCTTAGCTTCTCAACTAAGGGCAGCGCTAAAGCCCCCCAAGTGGAAAAAGTTCAAGAAGCTCTGCAATTGGCTAAGGAAGCACGACCTGACCTTGCTATTGACGGGGAATTACAATTTGACGCGGCTTTTGTGCCTGGAACTGCAGCTCTTAAAGCGCCAGGCAGTGACGTTGCAGGACAAGCAAATGTCTTTATCTTCCCAGACCTTCAATCAGGAAATATTGGTTACAAGATTGCCCAACGTTTGGGAATGTTTGAGGCTATCGGGCCAATTCTCCAAGGTCTTAACCAACCTGTTAACGATTTATCTCGTGGCTCAAGTGCCGAAGATATCTACAAATTAGCCATTATCACAGCTGCCCAAGCTATTGATGATGACGAATAAACACAAAGTTCAGTTGGATAATCCAACTGACTTTCTCATTTAGCAAATAGAAAAGAGAAATCATGTCAAAAATTGTTTTAGTAACAGGGGCTTCTGCTGGATTTGGCATAGCCATTGTCAAAACATTAGTTGCTGACGGCTATCAAGTGATTGCTTGTGCCCGTCGCTTTGATAAATTGCAAGAGTTGCAAGCCGAGTTGGGACAAGACAAGGTCTATCCCCTCCAAATGGATGTGGCTCAGCCAAAAGCTATTGATGCGGCATTGGCTAGCTTACCTGAACAATGGCGCGCTATCGATGTTTTGGTCAATAATGCTGGTTTGGCGCTAGGTTTGGACAAGGCCTATGAGGCTGATTTTACCGATTGGATGACCATGATTAATACCAATATTGTAGGCTTGATTTACCTCACACGACAAGTGCTGCCAGATATGGTCAAACGCAATTCTGGTTTGATTATCAATCTTGGTTCTACCGCTGGAACTGTTCCTTACCCAGGCGCAAATGTTTACGGGGCATCAAAAGCCTTTGTTAAACAATTCTCCCTCAATTTACGAGCGGACCTTGCAGGTACTAAAATCCGCGTGTCTAATATTGAACCAGGCTTGTGCGAAGGAACAGAATTTTCAAATGTGCGCTTTAAGGGAGATGATGAGCGAGTTGCCAAACTCTACGAAGGAGCACATGCTATTCAACCTGAGGATATTGCTAACACGGTATCTTGGATTGCCAGCCAGCCTGAGCACGTTAATATCAATCGCATCGAAATCATGCCTGTTTCACAGACATTTGGTGCGCAGCCCGTTTATCGCGACTAATCAAAGTAGCAACACCTTTCTTGCTAGTCAAGGAGGTGTTTTTTCATACCATTCTATTAGAAAACGCTAACATCATACTATCTTTTCCTTTAGCCAGCTCTTATAATGACAGTGAAAGGAGGGAAAAACATGGGCACAGAAATGCCTGATAAGCTTTGGGCGATTGATTTTGATGGCATGATTGGTGGCAACGGTTCTTATGTGGAGTGTGACGGTCAGGTTGTCATGCACCAACTGATATCAAAAGAAGACACCAAGGTGATTGTGGATTGGTTGCAGGAGCGTATTTTAGCCTTTTATTTGAAATCAAACAACGGCCTTTTTGCCTCAGACAATTCAAAGAAGCGGCTTGTTCTATCATGCGCCAATACGCCATGCGTAAGGGAAAAACAGCAGCAGAGGTGAAAGATTTGGAAGCAGAGGATACTTTGTACGGCTTGGTTTATGGGGATGAATTGTATTGCGATGATGTCAATAAGGTGAGTTTTATTCTCAAGACGTATCAAGACCATTTGGATTCTGTCCTAGTTTTTCCAAATCTCAAAGCAGGGACTTGGAGTGGCCGTGGGGAAACGGCATTATTTGGCGACCTAGGTGTCAAAGATATTACCAAGGCCCATGCCATTGACGTGCTTTTAAAGTATCTGCAAGCGGACAAACAAGACACCATTGCCTTTGGCGATGCTAAGGTGGATATTCCTATGCTTGATTATTGCGAGATTGGGGTTGCCATGGGAAATGGAGGTCCTGACAGTCTAGCCATGGCCAATATGGTCACCGATGACGTGGAAGAAGATGGTTTGTTTAATGCTTTTAAAGCATTAAAGTAAATTGAGTAAAAAGAGGATATCGTAGAATAGTACCAAGAAAACGGTTTATAAAACTAGTTTTTACCAACTGCGATTGTTATAATACTATTGAAAACACAGCAATAAGGAGAATCGTTATGTTACACAAAACCTTAAAACCATTTCCAGAACATTTTTTGTGGGGTGCATCAACATCTGCTTACCAAGTAGAAGGAGCAGCCTTAGAAGACGGCAAAGGGCCTTCATGCCAAGACGTGAAAGACATTCCTGCAGGAACAGCAGACTTGTCGGTATCTGTTGACCATTACCACCACTACAAAGAAGACATTGCCTTAATGGCAGAAATGGGCTTCAAATCTTACCGTTTCTCTATTTCATGGAGCCGTGTCTTGCCAAAAGGTGTTGGTGAAGTGAATCCAAAAGGAATCGCCTTTTACAATGATTTGATTGACGAATGTTTGAAATATGACATTGAACCTATCGTGACTATGTTCCACTTTGATATGCCAGCAGCTCTTGATAAACGCGGTTCTTGGTCAACGCATGAATCAGTTGATTGGTTTGCAGAATACGCTCGTGTCTTATTTGAAAACTTTGGTGACCGTGTTAAATATTGGCTGACCATCAACGAACAAAATATGCTAACCTTGGTGGGTCCTGTCATCGGAACCCTCCACATTCCAGAAAGAACAACAAATGTAACCAAAGAAGTTTACCAACAAAACCATCACCAATTGGTTGCGCAAGCCAAAGCCATGCAAATTTGTCACGAAATGTTGCCTGAGGCTAAAATTGGTCCTGCTCCAAATATCTCACTTGTTTATGCGGCATCATCAAAACCAGAAGATGTTTTGGCATCACAAAACTTTAACGCTATCCGTAACTGGCTTTATTTAGATGCTGCGGTTTACGGTGTTTACAACAACTTGGTTTGGGCTTATTTGGAAGAACAAGATGCTACACCAGTTGTTACCGAAGAAGACTTGGCTATCATGAAGGCTGCAAAACCTGATTTCATCGGATTTAACTACTACAATACAGCAACCGTGGCTGCTTCTGATGGAACAGAAAGCCTAAACCCATCAGCTGACCAACAAACAGCTCGTGGAGAAGCTGGTTTCTACCGTGGTGTTGACAATCCAAACCTACCAAAAACAGAATTTGGTTGGGAAATTGACCCAGTTGGTTTCCGTGCCACTGTCCGTGAAATGTACAGTCGTTACCGTTTGCCACTTTTAGTTACTGAAAATGGTCTTGGAGCCTATGATACATTGACTGAAGATGCTAAAATTCATGACCAATACCGTATCAACTATCTTCGTGCTCACATTGAACAGATTCAATTGGCTATCACTGATGGTGTCGATATGCTTGGATATAACCCATGGTCAGCAGTCGACCTTATCTCAACTCACGAAGGTATTCGCAAACGTTATGGCTTTATATACGTTGACCGCACAGATGAAGAAGTTGGTAGTCTTGAACGTTACCGCAAAGATTCATTCTTCTGGTATAAAAAAGTTATTGCCACAAACGGACAAGATTTGTCAGATTAAAATGAATAGAGAAAGCACTCAATTTTGATATTGAGTGCTTTTTCTTTTAAATCTGAGTAAATCTTTTCTTCTTGAGTTCGAAGATAACATCTGTTTCGTTAGCGACAGCCGTTTCGTGAGTAACGATGATTACGGTTTTATTTTGTTGGTGCGCGATTTCTTTAAAAATATTAACGATATCTTGGGTGGTTTCTTCGTCAAGGTTTCCAGTCGGTTCGTCAGCGATAATGATATCATGTTCTGTTGCCAAGGCTCGTACAATTGCGACGCGTTGCTGTTGGCCGCCTGAAAGTTGAAGAACTGGTTTATCAATTAGTTCTTTTGGAATGCCAACGAGTTCAAAAAGTTCTTCGATTTTTGCATTATCAACGTTCTTATTGGAAATTTCTAGCGCCGTTTGAACATTTTGACGTGCAGTCATGTAAGTCATTAAATTATAAGCTTGAAAAATAGTAGAAACACTATTTTTACGGTAATTAGTCAGACCAGAGTTATTAATGCCTTTGTCATTGAGGAATATTTCCCCAGTCTTTGGGCTATCTAGTCCAGCTAAAAGAGAGAGAAATGTCGTTTTTCCGCTTCCAGATTGACCAAGGATTGAATAAACTTTTCCCTTTTCGAAGTTTAAATTAACATCTTTGAAAAGGTAGTCGTCGGGATTGTTGGTGTACCAGTAGCCGATATTTTGTGTGCGTAATGTCATATGGTTTCCTTTCTAATTAGAAGATAAGATATCTTTAGGTTTCATGCGGATGATGCCGATACTTGCTAAGATAGTTGAGATAAATGAGATAAGAAGGGCAATTCCACCAAGTTTTGCGACATCATTTCCTGTTAACTTGATGTCTAATTGATCAATTTCTTTGCTTGAAGAAGTAGCCATTGTCATCATATTGCCAAAACCAGCTCCACTTGGTCGGCCAAGTTTTTGTTGGAAATCATTTTTAGTGCTCTTATCAGAAGAGTCGCTATCTTGACCAGGACCACCAGCAAAATCATTTTTAGCAGTCTGTTGGGTTTGAGTTGAAGATGATAGAAGCTGATTACCAAGTGCGTTGCCTACAAAATTTCCAGCAACAGTAGCAATGACAAGGGAAACGACTGTTACCATAAATAATTCTGTGAAGAATTGCCCGATAATTTTAAGGCGATTTTCGCCTAAACTCATAAGGACACCGATTTCGTAACGACGTTCTCGGATGCTTAGAATGACAATGAGCGTCAAGATGACGGCACCAGCGACAGCAACTAAAATAACAATATTTTGTGCAATTGATGAAATGTTATTGAGTGGTGAAAGCATTTGTTCATAGATTTCATCGCTAGAGGTTACAGAATATGAATCAGTATCAATTTCTGATTTGACTTCTTTGACGAAATCATCCATTTTTTCAGGGTTTGAAAGAGTGTAAATAGCTGAATCTAATTTGTCGGATTCACCTTTCATAGTATTAGCCGTTGTGAGGTTAGTATAGATGTTATTTTGTGGATTTGAGGCATTTGACATCATTTGAGCAGTTGTCGCTGTCGATGAATTGTCATAAATACCAACGATTTTTAGAGTGTAACTTGTTTCGGTATCATTGACAGTCGTTTTAATTGTAAAGCTATCGCCGATACTTAAGTTGTTCTCTTTGGCTAAATCAGCTGAAATAAGTGCTGAATTGTCAGCAGTGTCTTCAGTGATACCAGTTCCTTTAGAAATTTTATTTGTCCCAGAAGTAAAGTCGCTTACCTTATCTGTGCTATTGACTCCTGTAATTGTGAAATCGCCAGAAACCATCATTCCAGGGCCAGCTGGTTGAGAGTTGCTGTTTGAAGATTCATCAGAAGATGATGAGGTAGATGATGTTGAGATAGCAGTGATATCATCGCCTGCTGTAGCAGTTGTTGTTGTCGTAAAAAGGTATGAAGCTACATCGCTTTTTTCAGCAATAGATTTTGCGGTTGCAAGGTCAACAGAGGTAATAGCAGATGTGTCACTACTTGAATCAGAACTATTATTGCTATCAGGTTTGAAAGCTTTCATCATTGCTTCGCGGTTAACCGATAGTGTGACGGTTGCGCCAGCTTGCTTTTTAGCGTTTTTTACAGCTGAATCAGCAGCGTTTTTGATGGTCAAGCCTGCTAGAACAAAAATCAAGATAGCGCTGGTTACTAGAATTAGTAGTCCCGTACGTCCTTTTTTGGCTTTTGTCGCAAGCCAAGCACGTTTAATAAAATTCATATAAAACTCCTTTGCAATTGTCTTACAAAAAGTTTAGGGAATAAGACTTAAGTAAAACTGAAAGAAAACTAAAATAAAGCTTAAACTGATGAAAAGGTGTACAATAAATAACGTACGGATAAAACGAACTATATAAAAATACAAAAGAAAAATAGTTGACATAAAACGAATGAAGTTGTAGAATGATAATGGAAGGGTAAGTTTTTACCTAGCGATGCTCTATTGAATCAATGCTCAGTAGAGTTATAGGAAGGTCATTTTTTAATGAAAGAGTCGATGTGTTTTTGCCTACTCTGACAGAGAAAAAAGTGGCCTTTTTGTATTGTCCTTTGACTTTGTTTGAGTTTGTAAGGACACAAAGACCATGGAGAAACTTATATGTATAACGAAATGCCTGTCTTTGATTACGAAGATATTCAACTCATTCCTAACAAATGTATCATTAAAAGCCGTTCAGAAGCAGATACGCATGTGACACTTGGGGATTATACTTTTAAGTTGCCAGTTGTCCCAGCAAATATGCAAACGATTATCGATGAAGATATCGCTGAAAAACTTGCTAAAGATGGTTACTTTTATATTATGCATCGTTTTGATGAAGTGTCTCGTAAACCTTTTGTTAAACGTATGCATGATAAAGGCTTGATTGCTTCAATCTCAGTGGGTGTTAAAGATTACGAATATGACTTTGTTACAAGCTTAAAAGAGGACGCACCAGAGTTTATTACGATTGACATTGCTCATGGGCATTCTGATAGCGTGATTAACATGATTAAGCACATCAAGAAAGAATTGCCTGACACCTTTGTTATTGCCGGAAATGTTGGTACGCCTGAAGCCGTTCGTGAGTTGGAAAATGCGGGTGCAGATGCGACAAAAGTCGGTATCGGTCCTGGTAAAGTCTGCATCACAAAAGTAAAAACTGGTTTTGGTACTGGCGGATGGCAATTGGCAGCTTTGCGCTGGTGTGCGAAAGCCGCTCAAAAACCTATTATCGCAGATGGTGGTGTGAGAACACACGGTGATATTGCCAAATCAATCCGTTTTGGTGCTACAATGGTTATGATTGGTTCACTTTTTGCAGGGCATTTGGAAAGTCCTGGAAAACTAGTTGAAGTGGATGGCGAACAGTATAAAGAATACTACGGTTCTGCTTCAGAATACCAAAAAGGTGAGCACAAAAACGTCGAAGGTAAGAAAATCCTTTTACCTGTCAAAGGTCATTTGAAAGATACCTTGCAAGAAATGCAAGAAGACCTTCAAAGTTCAATCTCTTATGCAGGTGGCCGTGACTTGCATAGCTTGACGCGCGTGGATTACGTGATTGTTAAAAATTCGATTTGGAATGGGGATTCCATTTAATCAGATGATAAAAGCAAAAAGGAGTAGGAGCTATTACTGCTATTCCTTTTTGTGTGTTTGAAAGCATATCATTCGCTCCCTTGGTCAAGAAATGGTATGCTGGTAGGAGATTATTGGATTAGAAAAGTCAGAAGGGAAATTGTCGCTATGAAACGATTATTAAGGGGATAGGTACGTTGGATCTTGATTCTAGTGCTTTTGCTTGTAGGCATGGCACTATTCTTTCATCAGACCATTAGCCACATTATGATGGCTTACACGACCGACCGTTATCAAGTGAGCCATGTATCACGAGAAAATATTGAACAAAATGAAAAAAGTAAGGGTAATTTTGATTTTTCACAGGTAGCTGTTGTTTCTACCCAAGGTGTGCTAGCAGCTCAGATGAGTGGTCAAAAACTAAACGTCATTGGTGGCATTGCGATTCCAGATCTGGAAATGAATTTGCCCGTTTTTAAAGGCATTGACAATACCAACCTTTTATATGGTGCGGGAACCATGAAGGAAAATCAAACCATGGGAGAGGGGAATTATGCGCTTGCCAGCCACCATGTTTTTGACCAAGTCAATAGCGATCACCTGCTCTTTTCACCACTAGAAAGAGCGGAAGTGGGGCAGAAAGTCTATCTGACAGACAAGGCTTATATCTACACTTACACAATTACTAGCAAGGAAGTTGTGGCTCCGACAGATGTTGAAGTCATTGAGGATGTTCCTGATAAGACCTTACTGACCTTGGTGACGTGTGATGATTTGCAAGCGAGCAACCGTTTGATCGTGCAGACGACTTATGATGGCAAAACACCATACGACCAAGCACCATCTAAGGTTCAAAAAGCTTTTACCAAAAGCTACACGCAGTAGCCATTATTCGTTTTTTGACAGCTGAACCGTCTTGTGTTCGGCTGTTTTCCTTGTTAAAAATAGCAGTTCCTGAAATACTTTTTAAAAGTATGGTATAATGTTAGTTATTGAAAGTTTTTGGAGGTTAAGATTATCGCAATGAAAAACACAGATAAAGATAGCAGAGTTGTTCGTTTATTGAGTAAGAGCCGTCGTGGGTTGCTTCGAGGTATCTTTAGTCGAACGACCATTATTTCGGTTCTGTTAATCTTGCAACTGCTGTTTATCTTTGATTCTTACATTTGGTTAGACCAATCTCGGATTTGGGCGGAGATTATTGAACGTATTTTGACTATTACAGCCGTTTTGTATTTGGTTAATAGTGAAATGGATGCTCTTTCTCGAGTGACTTGGCTGATTTTGATTATGATAGCACCACTATTAGGGTCGCTTTTCTTGATTTACACCAAGCTAGACTGGGGTTATAGAGGCTTGAAGCAACGGATGGGACAACGCGTGGACGAGAGTGTGCAATACCTGCCACATCATCCCGAAATTGTGAGAACCTTGAAAGAGGATACCTCAACAACCTATCATCTTGTTCAATATTTCAGTCGTAGCCGTGGCAATTTTCCTGTTTACCAAAATACCGACGTCACTTATTTTCCGACAGGTGAGGATTTCTTTAAAGAATTAAAAAAACAACTCCTTAAAGCCGAACACTACATTTTCATGGAGTTTTTCATCATAGCTGAAGGGGAGATGTGGGGAGAAATCCTAAGTATTCTTGAAGATAAGGTCAAGCAAGGCGTTGAGGTTAGGGTTTTGTATGACGGCATGATTGAATTATCAACCTTATCACCTGACTACACCCAACGTCTTGAAAAAATTGGAATTAAAGCCAAAGTTTTTTCACCTATTTCACCTTTCATTTCGACTTATTACAATTACCGTGACCACCGTAAAAATATTATCATTGATGGGCAAGTTGCCTTTACAGGTGGGGTGAATTTGGCTGATGAATACATTAACAAAATCGAGCGTTTTGGTCACTGGAAAGACACGGCCGTGATGATTGAAGGCGAAGCCGTCGATAGCTTTTTGGTCTTGTTCTTGCAAATGTGGTCTGTTACGGAAAGAGAATTGGTGGTGGAACCTTATTTGATGGAACACTCGCCAACTAGAACAGCCGATGGTTACGTGATTCCTTATGGTGATTCGCCTTTAGATACGGATAAAGTTGGGGAAAATGTGTATATCGATATCCTCAACCATGCTAGAGATTACGTGTATATCATGACGCCTTATTTGATTTTAGATAGCGAAATGGAACACGCCCTTTGTTTTGCGGCTGAGCGTGGAGTGGATGTGCGGATCATGATGCCTGGTGTCCCTGATAAACCGATTCCGTATGCTCTAGCTAAGACTTACTTTGGCAAATTGATGCGTTCTGGGGTTAAGATTTACCTCTACACGCCAGGCTTCTTGCACGCCAAGGTATTTGTCAGCGACCACATTAAAGCTGTTGTGGGAACCATTAACCTAGATTACCGCAGTCTTTACCATCACTTTGAATGCGCAACTTATATGTACCGAGTGGATGCCATTCGAGATATTTACGAAGATTTCACCATGACTTTGGAAGAATGTGAGCGTGTGACGCCTGAAACTCTAGCCAAACGCCCTGTTCATGAAAAAGTTGTGGGTATGTTGGTCAAAACCATTGCGCCGCTCCTATAAGATATGCTATACTAATCTTATGCGATGAGCCGAGTGAACTCGTTCTTAATGAGTTTATTTGCGCAGAGGAGGTCACTCTAACTTTTGTTAGAACGCAGGAGCGGACTTTGACAATTTGTGTGAACCATTTTGTCACATTCAAATGAATGCCTCAGCCCTCTTACCTATTTGGTGGGAGGGCTTTTTTGATAGCAAAAAAGCTAGGAGAGACCTCCTAACTTTCTAGTATCTATTAGCGTCTTTGCTTTTCAAGGACAGGAACGACTGCAGCGGTTAAAATAGCAGAGGCAATCATTTCTGCAATGGCATTGGTTCCAAAAACAGCTACTAATAAGGCTTTTATGTCACCATTATACACATTTGAAAAGATAAAGAAAACGCCACCCAATACAAAGATAGTATTGGTCATTGAACCGACTGCTCCAGCTACTACCAGACCAGCTCTACTGTGCCACCATTTGTAAACGTAATAAGGGGTGATACCGATTAAAATACGGGGCACCATAGCAATCACAAGTGAGGCAAGATTCCCATTTTCAACAAAGGGAGAAAAGAGGTAGCTTGTCGGCATCAGCGTGATGGTATTGACCGTCACACTGATAATCCCCATCAGACCACCTAAAATAGCACCAATACGCGAACCATACATGATAGAAGCCACGATAACAGGAATCTGAATCAGCGTGGGTTTAATTGGGACAGGCCACAGGTTAAACACCAAACTAGTCAAGAAATGAATAACGAGCATAATTGCAAAGAAAATGGCGATAACGGCAATATCCGATGCGGATTGTCTTTTTTTCATGGTTCCTCCTAAATCCAAAAGCCGAGAATAAATGCGTTGAGTCTTTGAAAAGACTTTAACCCATTATACAGGTTTGGGCTAGTGTTGACAAGTGTATCCGTTACCATTATTCGTGATTTTTACAAACTTTTAACACTGATTCAATAATTGTTTCCAAATCTGCCAAAGCCCCCTTACCGACATCACCGCAGGCCAGTCGCGTTGAACGAGGTTCGATTTTCTGATAACCTGCCTGAATAAGCTGCTCAATATTGCGTTTGGTCATGGGATTATTGTACATATTGGTATTCATAGCAGGTGCAATGAGTTTAGGCGTGTCAGCTGGCAAGGCTAAAGCTGTTGTGGTCACGATGTTATCTGCCATGCCATAAGAGAGTTTGGCGATGGTATTAGCAGAAGCAGGGGCAATCAAAAAGACATCCGCTTCCTTGGCTAAATCAATATGATTGATGGTTTGAGCATCTTCTTCCTTAATCACATCAAGGGTGACGGGATTTTTAGAAAGCACCTGCAAGGTTAAAGGGGTGATAAATTGAGTAGCAGCAGGTGTCATCAAAATCCGAACGTTCAATCCTGCTTTAGTGAATTGATTGGTTAAATCAGCTGCTTTATAAGCGGCGATACTGCCTGAAACGGCTAATAATACAGTTTTAGTCATGTGTTACCCTTTCCAAAATCAGCTCGGCAATTGCTTTCTTGGTCTTAGCGACAACCACGTCATCTTTCCCCACTAAATAAGCCAAGTGCTGATTATCATCTATTGTGGTGAGGTCATTTGCGACGATATAGTGGGCTTGATTGGTCGCTAAACTGCGTCTAGCAACAGCTAACAATTCCTCCTTTGGCACTCCCACCAAGAGTTTGAAGCCGATTAACATAATATCAGGATTCCATTGCTTGATTAGGGAAATCACCTTTGGTGTTTTTTTGAGAAAAAGCACTTGGTAATCTTGTTGAGAGGAAATTTTGGCACTTGTGTTGCTTTTATGAAGCAAATCTTTGACGGCTGGTGCTTTTTCCACTTCCTCAAGGTCCGTCATGTAAACAGGGGTGTAGTCAGATACCGCCATGCTATGGATGATAGCATCATGCGTTTTCACTAAGGGTTCAAGTTCCGCGATTAAATCAGCCACCGTTTCGACCAAGATGATTTTGAGCTTGGAATGTTTCTTGGGTTTGACCGCTCTTTGTGTCGTCACCAATGTCACATCATGCCCTTGCGCCAAAAAGCACTCAGCAACTTCCTTGCCAAGAGTCCCAGTGGCATGATTGGTAATACCACGAACGGCATCAATATTTTCGGTGGTTCCACCAGATGTAATTAAAATCTTCATGTTCTCATTTTACACAAAAAAATTTTTTTCGTAAACGATTTACCATAAGCTAGAATAGGCTTGTTGCTGCCTTTCTAAAGTAAAACCATCGAATAAAATACGAACATTTATAAAACTATGAATAAAAACGTGCGTTTTTTATAAAATGTGATATAATAAAGCTATCACTTATAATTTAGAGGAGAATCTTGTGAAATCTGATATCGAAATTGCACAAAGTGTTGAACTAAAACCTATTACTGAAATTGTCGAAAAAGTTGGGATTACGTTCGACGATATTGAACTCTATGGTAAATACAAAGCGAAACTATCTTTTGATAAAATTGCAGCTGTTCAAAACAATAAACCTGGTAAGCTTGTCCTTGTGACAGCTATTAACCCGACACCTGCCGGTGAAGGAAAATCAACCATGTCCATTGGTCTAGCAGATGCCTTAAATAAAATTGGCAAGAAAACTATGATTGCCTTGCGTGAACCATCTCTTGGTCCTGTTATGGGGATTAAAGGGGGAGCAGCAGGTGGTGGTTATGCCCAAGTTCTTCCAATGGAAGACATTAACCTTCATTTTACTGGGGATATGCACGCCATTACAACAGCTAATAATGCCCTTTCAGCTATCATTGATAACCACCTTCACCAAGGTAATGAACTTGGTATTGACCAACGTCGTATTATCTGGAAGCGTGTGGTTGACCTTAATGACCGTGCCCTTCGTCATGTAACCATTGGTCTTGGTAGCCCAGTTAATGGTATCCCACGTGAGGACGGTTTTGATATCACTGTTGCGTCTGAAATCATGGCCATTTTGTGTCTGGCAACTGACATCAATGACTTGAAAGAACGCCTTGCCAATATCGTGGTAGCTTACCGCTATGACCGTACACCTGTTTACGTTCGTGATTTGAAGGTTGAAGGTGCTTTGACGCTTATCCTTAAAGACGCTATTAAACCAAATCTTGTGCAAACCATTTATGGCACACCTGCCCTCGTTCATGGTGGACCATTTGCCAATATCGCACATGGATGTAACTCTGTTTTGGCAACAAGCACAGCACTTCGTCTAGCAGATTATACCATCACAGAAGCTGGATTTGGTGCAGATCTTGGGGCTGAAAAATTCCTTGATATTAAAACACCAAATCTTCCAACAACACCTGACGCCGTTGTGATTGTGGCCACTATTCGTGCTCTTAAAATGCATGGTGGCGTAGCGAAAACAGATTTAGCTGAAGAAAATGTCGATGCTGTTCGTGCTGGTTTTGCCAACCTTAAACGTCACGTGGAAAACGTTCGTAAATTTGGTATCCCTGCCGTTGTTGCTATCAATGAATTTGTAGCAGATACTGAAGCTGAAATTGCTGCTCTTAAAGAACTTTGTGCCGAAATCAACGTTCCTGTTGAATTGGCTAGCGTTTGGGCAAACGGTGCTGACGGTGGTATTGACCTTGCAAATGCCGTTGTTAATGCTGTTGAAAATGGCAATGCTGACTACAAACGCCTTTACTCAGACGACGATTCTCTTGAAGAAAAAATCACTAAAATCGTTACTGAAATTTACGGTGGTAACAAAGTTATCTTTGGCAAAAAAGCACAAACGCAATTGAAACAATTTGCCCAATTTGGCTGGGATAAATTGCCAGTATGTATGGCGAAAACACAATACAGTTTCTCTGACAACCCTACGCTTTTAGGGGCTCCAGAAGGCTTTGATATCACTATCCGCGAATTTGTACCGAAAACAGGTGCGGGGTTCATCGTTGCCTTGACAGGAGATGTGATGACCATGCCTGGTTTGCCTAAGAAACCAGCCGCTCTTAATATGGACGTGGCAGAAGACGGAACAGCTATCGGTTTGTTCTAATCTGTCAGATGACTGATTTAATGAGCATCTTGTAATAATTACAATAAATGTTACAATAGAACAACTGATCTACCCCATCACAGCCAATCGTGCCATGTGTGGGGTAGAAACATTTATATAGCTATGCAGTTAACCATTTAGCGAGGTAGAAGCAGTGAACAAAAGTGGTAAGTAAATAACAAAATCCTAGCTTAATGGGTTAGTTGTGAAAAGAAAAGGAGACGTGTATGAAATTATTAGAAGAACGCATTTTAAAAGATGGCGATGTTTTAGGTAAGGATATCTTAAAAGTTGACAGTTTTTTGACGCACCAAGTGGATTATGAGCTCATGCAAGAAATTGGAAAAGTTTTTGCAGAGGTTTATAAAGACGCTGGTATTACAAAAATTGTCACAATTGAAGCTTCTGGGATTGCTCCCGCGCTTTATACTGCTCAAGCCATGCAAGTTCCAATGATTTTTGCTAAAAAAGCGAAAAACATCACGATGACAGAAGGCATTTTAACGACTGAAGTTTATTCCTTCACTAAACAAGTGACAAGCACGGTTTCTATTGCGAGCAAGTTCTTGTCAGAAGATGACACGGTGCTTATTGTCGATGACTTCTTGGCAAATGGTCAAGCTGCAAAAGGCTTGTTAGATATTATCCAACAGGCTGGAGCTAAGGTGGCTGGTATTGGGATTGTGATTGAAAAATCATTCCAAACAGGGCGCCATTTGTTGGAAGAAGAGGGTGTGCCAGTGACATCTCTAGCACGTATCGAAGCTTTCTGTGATGGAAAGGTGGTTTTCACGGAGGCCGATGCATAAGATGAACGAAGAAACACACTCACGCTCAGCGGTGTTGGGCTTACAACACCTATTAGCCATGTACGCTGGTTCAATCTTGGTGCCTATCATGATTGCTGGGGCACTAAATTATTCAGCGGAACAACTGACCTACCTCATCTCGACCGATATTTTCATGTGTAGGGTAGCGACTTTCTTGCAACTGCAATTGCGTAAGCATTTTGGGGTAGGTTTGCCCGTTGTTTTGGGATGTGCCTTCCAGTCAGTCGCACCTTTGTCTATTATCGGTGCAAACCAAGGCTCAGCTTATATGTTTGGTGCTTTGATTGTCTCAGGAATTTACGTTATGGTGATTGCTGGCATTTTCTCAAAAATCGCGGCTTTCTTCCCGCCAGTCGTGACAGGTTCGGTTATCACAACCATTGGTTTGACCTTGATTCCTGTTGCTATGGGAAATATGGGAGATAACATTGACTCGCCAACAGCACAGTCAATGATTTTAGCCTTGATAACCATCGCTATTGTCTTATCCGTTAATATTTTTGCCAAAGGTTTCTTGAAATCTATTGCTATCTTGATTGGTTTGATTGGCGGAACCGTTATTGCGGCTTTCATGGGCTTGGTAGATACTTCTGCTGTGGTAGAAGCTCCGCTGGTTCATGTTCCACAACCATTTTACTTTGGTATGCCAAAATTTGAAATCACCTCTATTGTCATGATGTGTATCATCGCGACGGTTTCAATGGTTGAATCAACAGGTGTTTACCTCGCACTTGCAGATTTGACAGGGGATAAGATTGACAGCCAACGCTTGCGTAATGGTTACCGTGCAGAAGGTTTTGCCGTCCTTCTAGGTGGAATTTTCAATACCTTCCCATACACTGGTTTTTCACAAAACGTTGGTTTGGTACGCATTTCAGGTATCAAGACACGTCGCCCGATTTACTACACAGCTTTGTTCCTTGTGATTTTGGGATTGCTTCCTAAATTTGGAGCCATGGCACAAATGATTCCAAGTCCTGTGCTTGGTGGTGCGATGATTGTCCTCTTTGGTATGGTTGCTCTTCAAGGGATTCAAATGCTGCACCAAGTGGACTTTGAACACAACGAGCACAACTTCATCATCGCTGCCGTTTCCATTGCCTGTGGTGTAGGTTTTAACGGAACGAATCTCTTTGATAGCCTACCAACAACTCTACAAATGTTCTTAACCAACGGTATCGTTATTGCTACGCTTTTAGCCGTTGTGCTAAACCTCGTATTAAATGGTAAAACACAAACAAAATAAGCTTAAAAAACCAGCTCTTCAAGGGCTGGTTTTCATTTTAAGGCTGACGCTCACCAGTTAAGATAAATTGGATAAGCTGGCCCACATCGTCAAAATCATCGTAGTCACCATAGATGCCATCACGGTGGTAAACAATGCCTCTTTTTTCATTCAATTTTTCTTCGCCATATTATTTCATGAACAGGGTAAAAGCATAGGGCTTTATCTTACCAAGTAGGCCTTTTCGACACTCTTGCGAACATTGGTAGCAGTGGGACAATTGTTTTTCCATGGAGCAGTTACGATTGATGCAAGTCGTACTTCCAGGACATTGGTTTGAATGGCAGCCCTGATAGGTCACATTTTCTGAACATAAGCAACAGGCCAAACCACACCTTGCTATTCCTAATTCCCGTTTCATAGCCATACCTCCCGTAAACTTCACTCTATTATACCACACATTGAAAGCGATATCATTATTTGTTATACTATGTCAAAAGGAGGGTGCCATGGCTTTTGATTTTAAAAAAGAATACAAGATGTTTTACAAACCTAAAAACAAACCAGAAATCGTTGAGGTGCCAAAGGCACATTATATTGCCGTTCGAGGAAAGGGCGATCCTAACGAAACAGGCGGAGCTTACCAGCAAGCTATTCAGTTGCTTTATTCAGTAGCTTATACCTTGAAAATGAGCTACAAAACCGACTACCACATGGAAGGCTTTTTTGAGTACGTCGTTCCACCACTAGAAGGACTTTGGTGGCAAGACAGAGGTGGTGATATCAATTATAAAGACAAGTCTGCTTTTCACTGGATTTCCCTTATTCGTTTGCCTGATTTTGTCACACCAAAAGACCTCGATTGGGCTATCGCCACAGCAAGCAAAAAGAAAAAGTTGGATTGTTCGCCTGTTGAAAGGCTGACGCTTGATGAGGGCTTATGCGTTCAAATCATGCATCAGGGACCATTTGACGATGAACCAAAAACCATCGCGTTAATGCAAGAGTTTCTTACTGAGAATGGCTATGTCACGGATTTGACGGATGAGCGACGTCACCATGAAATCTATCTGTCAGATGCTAGAAGAGTTGCTCCTGATAAATGGAAAACCGTCATCAGATTGCCTATCAAAAAGCAGTAGCATCCAAAGAAAAAAGCTAGAACAAATCGTCTAGCTTTTTGGCTTAGTTTTTCTTTTTCATTTCGCCGTATGGGTAGTAAGTTCCCTCAGGCATATCGTTAATAAAGACATGAATAGCTTCTTTTGGTGCTTTAGCAACACGAGAAACCACCTCAGTTACTTCACGAGCTAATTCAATTTTTTGTTCTTCCGTACGACCTTCAAACAAATCAATTTTGACAAATGGCATGATACCTCTCCTTAACATTTAGTAATATCAGTATTGTAGCATATTTTGCACAAAAATTCAGAAACAAATGGTATAATGAAGGTGTAGATAAAAGAAAAAGCGACATTCGCTCACATGTAAAGAATACATATAGAGGTAGAATAAATGAAACCTATGTTTATCGTGGCAATGCTATCGATTTTCATTGCACTATACGCTGGCGATAATGACTCAAAACCTCAATAAGACGATAATTTAGCACTCAGACTCTTAATCGAGGAGGGTGCGTTTTTATTGTTAAAATGCCTTTTCATCTGGAAGTCAAAATAGTACCCATATACGAAAAGTCGTATTTATGGTAAAATAGGAGAATATTAATAGAAGGTAGGATCTTATTCTTGGCTCAACTCTATTATAAATACGGAACCATGAATTCTGGTAAGACCATTGAAATTTTAAAAGTGGCTCACAACTATGAAGAACAAGGCAAGCCCGTTGTGATTATGACATCGGCACTGGATACGCGTGATGGGTACGGGATTGTTTCTAGCCGTATTGGTATGCGTCGTGAGGCAGTAGCTATCACAGAAGAGATGGATATTTTTGCTTTTGTACAAGCTTTGCCTTTCACACCTTATTGTGTGCTGATTGATGAGTGTCAGTTTTTAAACAAACAACACGTTTATGATTTAGCGCGTGTTGTGGATGAGTTAGGCATTCCTGTTATGGCTTTTGGTTTGAAAAATGATTTTCAAAATGAGTTATTTGAAGGCTCACGTTATCTTTTGCTTATGGCAGATAAGATTGACGAGATTAAAACCATTTGCCAATTTTGTTCTAAAAAAGCAACGATGGTCTTGCGTACGGAAAATGGTAAGCCTGTGTACGAGGGCGATCAGATTCAAATTGGTGGTAATGAAACCTATATACCTGTCTGCCGCAAGCATTATTTCAATCCGATGATGCCAACAGACAAGTAAAACTGGAAAAAGAGAGGGTAATAAAAAACAATGAACATTTACGATCAGCTACAAGCGGTTGAAGACCGTTATGAAGAATTGGGAGAATTGCTTAGTGACCCTGAGGTCGTTAGCGACACCAAACGTTTTATGGAATTGTCACGCGAAGAAGCTAATACCCGCGATACCGTGACAGCTTACCGCGAATACAAGCAAATTCTTCAAAACATCGAAGACGCTGAAGAAATGATTAAAGACGCTGGTGGCGATCCTGAATTGGAAGAAATGGCCAAAGAAGAACTCAAAGAGTCAAAAGCTGCCAAGGAAGAATACGAAGAAAAATTGAAGATTTTGCTCTTGCCAAAAGATCCAAACGATGATAAAAACATCATCTTGGAAATTCGCGGAGCAGCAGGCGGGGACGAAGCAGCTCTTTTTGCTGGTGACTTATTGCAAATGTATCAAAAATACGCTGAAAGCCAAGGTTGGAAATTTGATGTCATGGAAGCTTCTTACAACGGTGTCGGTGGTATCAAAGAAGTAGTGGTCATGGTATCTGGTCAATCGGTTTACTCTAAATTGAAATACGAATCAGGTGCCCACCGTGTGCAACGTGTTCCTGTAACAGAAAGCCAAGGGCGTGTTCACACCTCAACAGCGACCGTCTTGGTTATGCCTGAAGTAGAAGAAGTCGAATACGAAATTGATCCAAAAGACTTGCGCGTGGATATCTACCATGCCTCAGGTGCTGGTGGACAAAACGTCAACAAAGTAGCGACAGCCGTTCGTATGGTCCACATTCCAACAGGTATTAAAGTGGAAATGCAAGAAGAACGTACCCAACAAAAGAACCGCGACAAAGCCATGAAAATTATTCGTGCGCGCGTGGCTGACCACTTTGCCCAAATCGCTCAAAACGAACAAGACGCCGAACGTAAATCAACCATCGGTACTGGTGACCGTTCAGAACGTATTCGTACCTATAATTTCCCACAAAACCGTGTGACAGACCACCGTATCGGTTTGACCTTGCAAAAATTGGATAGCATTTTGTCAGGAAAATTGGACGAAATCATTGACGCCTTGATTCTCTTTGACCAAACCAAGAAATTAGAAGAGTTGAATCAATAATGAATTACGCTGAAACCATCAGCCAATTAGAAAAACAGTTACAAAACCTTGGCGAAGCCCCCGAAAACCTTGCTTACGTTTTTCGTGACATCAAAGGCTGGACTTTGCTGGATTACATTTTACACCAAAATCAATCTGTGACGTCCGAGGACGAGCAAGTGTTGGCAGGGATTATGTCCCAACTAAGCCAGCACCGCTCCCCTCAATACATCACAGGTACGGCTTATTTCCGCGATTTAGCTTTAGCCGTGGATGAGCGCGTTTTGATTCCGCGACCAGAAACCGAAGAATTGGTTGAGTTGATTTTAAAGGAAAATAGCGGAGCAGATAAACGTGTTTTAGATATCGGTACAGGTAGCGGGGCGATTGCCATTTCACTCAAGGCTGCGCGGACAGATTGGCAAGTGACAGCGTCTGATATTTCAATAGATGCCTTAAACCTAGCGCGTGACAATGGGGGGAAACACCAAGTCAAGATTGATTGGGTGC
Source organism: Streptococcus alactolyticus (assembly GCF_012277075.1). GTDB lineage: Bacteria > Bacillota > Bacilli > Lactobacillales > Streptococcaceae > Streptococcus > Streptococcus alactolyticus. Next base: position 271,192 of record NZ_JAAXMT010000005.1, read on the forward strand.
AATCTGATGTATTTAGCAATCTGACAGGAACATTTGATATCATTGTTTCCAATCCGCCTTATATCGCCTTTGACGATAGGGATGAAGTGGGTGTGAATGTTTTGACCTCAGAGCCGCATTTGGCTTTGTTTGCAGACGAAGATGGTTTTGCTATTTACCGTCGGATTATCGAAGAAGCTAGCAACTACCTAACCGAGCAAGGAAAGCTTTATTTTGAAATTGGGTATAAGCAAGGTGACGGTTTGCGAAACTTGCTGGAGCAGCATTTTCCTGGCAAGCGCGTGCGGGTATTACAAGATGTATTTGGAAAAGATAGAATGGTCGTGATGGATAATGGCTAATTTAAAAGAGATTTTAGAAAATGGCGGAGCGGTGATTTTGCCGACAGAAACGGTTTACGGACTATTTGCGCAAGCCATGAACGAAGCAGCAGTTGAGCACGTTTACCAACTCAAACGTCGTCCAAAAGACAAGGCGATGAATCTTAATGTGGCTGATTTGGAAACCATTTTAGCGTTTTCAAAAAATCAACCCAGCTACCTCAAAACACTTTACGAGGCTTTTTTACCTGGTCCTTTGACCATTATTTTACAGGCCAATGACCGTGTGCCAGCTTGGATCAATTCTGGCTTATCAACAATTGGTTTTCGAATTCCCAATCACCCAAAAACCTTGGAATTGATTCAGCAAACAGGGCCTTTAATTGGTCCTTCTGCCAATATCTCTGGGCGAGAAAGTGGGAAAATCTTTGCTGATATTAAAACCCAGTTCAACAACGAGGTGACAGGGCTGGCAGATGATGCTGCCCTAACAGGCGTGGATTCAACTATTTTAGATTTATCTGGAGAAACAGCTCGAATTTTGCGCCAAGGTGCCATTACCAAGGCGGAATTATTGGCTGTGGCACCTGAATTATCGTTTGAATCCAATTAGGTTTTTAGGGGGAATTTTTCTCATAATGTTTTGGCTTTGACAGACTTGACGACAAGGGTGTCACTTGGACTTATCAAAAAGGAGATCAGGTTATGATTTTTGACAAGGAAAACTACGAAGCATTTGACCAAGAACTCTGGGCTGCCGTGCACGCTGAAGAAGTTCGCCAACAAAACAACATTGAACTCATCGCCTCTGAAAATGTGGTGTCAAAAGCTGTCATGGCAGCACAAGGTAGCGTTTTGACCAATAAATACGCTGAAGGTTACCCAGGTAAACGCTACTACGGGGGAACAGACTGCGTGAACGTGGTCGAAAACCTTGCCATTGACCGTGCAAAAGAACTCTTTGGTGCTGCATTTGCCAATGTTCAACCGCACTCAGGAAGTCAAGCCAATGCCGCTGCCTACATGGCTTTAATCCAACCTGGCGATACTGTTTTGGGCATGGATTTGGCGGCTGGTGGGCATCTAACGCACGGAGCACCCGTTAGCTTTTCAGGAAAAACTTATCACTTTGTGTCATACACCGTGGACCCCGTCACTGAATGCATTGACTACGATGCTCTAGCTCAATTAGCGCTGAAAACCCAGCCAAAACTCATCGTTGCAGGAGCGTCAGCTTATTCTCGTATCATTGATTTCAAACGTTTCCGTGACATTGCTGATAGCGTTGGGGCTTATTTGATGGTGGATATGGCGCACATTGCGGGGTTAGTCGCTTCAGGTCATCACCCAAGCCCTGTTCCTTATGCCCACATCACAACAAGCACAACCCACAAAACCCTACGTGGGCCTCGTGGTGGCTTGATTTTAACCAATGATGAAGCCCTAGCTAAGAAGATTAATTCTGCGGTCTTTCCTGGCTTGCAAGGTGGACCCTTGATGCACGTCATTGCTGGAAAAGCCGTTGCCTTCAAAGAAGCCCTGGACCCTGCTTTCACAACTTACGGTGAGCAGGTGGTGAAAAATGCTGCCGCTATGGCAGAGGTTTTTACCCAACACCCAAATTTCCGCGTCATTTCAGGAGGAACAGACAACCACGTCTTTCTTGTTGACGTGACGAAGGTCGTTGAAAATGGCAAAGTGGCCCAAAACATTTTGGAATCAGTCAATATTACCTTGAACAAAAATGCGATTCCATTTGAAACCTTATCGCCTTTTAAAACCTCAGGCATTCGCATCGGCACCCCAGCCATCACTAGTCGTGGCATGGGCGAAGCTGAATCACGTACGATTGCAGAATTGATTGTCAAGACCCTAGAAAATCACCAAAACGAAACTATTTTAGAGGAGGTTCGTCAGGACGTGAAGGCTCTAACAGATGCTTTCCCGCTCTACTAACGAACACTTAAAACAGCCAACATGATTGATTTATATATTAAACGGATTGTGATTCACCAATTCACACCCAACGACACTGACCTAATCTTGTCAGACCAACCGTTGACTCTGACGCCGCGAATTGATGAGTATTTTCGCAAAAAACTCAGTAAAGTCTTTTCAGACGAAGCCAAGCGTGGCACTTTTTCTAAGGACAATGTTTTTTGGAGCTATCTCACCGATGATTTGCTGGAATCATCGGTTCAGATTGCCCAGCTGTGGAAAGAAGAATTTGTCTTGTCTGACAACCAAAAAGTCAATGATCTCATTTTCATTCAATTTGACAAGGATGGCATGGAGCACTTTGCTTTTTTGCGGGTTGCTTTGAAAGAAAATTTCACACATATTTCAAGCGATAATGATAATCCTTTGAAAATCACGCAAAACAATCTGCCAACGGCTGCACAAGTGCCTGATGAGGCCTTGATTGTCAACCGTCAAAATCGCAATTACTATCTTATCGAGAAGCGAATTAAGCATAATGGCAGTTTTGCTCATTATTTTTCAGAAAATCTCTTGCAAGTTCAGCCTGAACAATCTGTGAAAAAATCCATTAAAATGGTGGAACAGACTGCTCAGAAAATCGCTGAAAATTTTCAGCAAGATGACTTTGCTTTTCAATCGAAAATGAAAGCAGCTATCCATAAAAACTTGGAAGAAGAGGAGTTGTCGCCTGAAAAGCTAGCTGACCAATTGTTTGATAGCAACCTGACTGCCCGTCTGACCTTTGTGGATGAATTGAAAGAAAGCATTCCAGAACCTATTCAACTATCAGATATTGACCATTCGCGTCAGAGTAAAAAACTGGAAAATCAGAAACTCTCACTTTCAAATGGCATTCAACTCATTGTTCCCAATAATGTCTATGAGGATGCCGAGTCAGTCGAATTTATTCAAAACCCAAATGGAACCTATTCTATTCTAATCAAAAATATAGAGGATATTCAAAATAAATAATGTTTAAATGTATCAGACGTTTGGTTATACTTGGGCTTGTTTTCTTTGCTGGCTTTCAAATTCACGACACTTATGTCAACGTACATAATGTCTTGCAATATAAAACTATGGTGAAGGAGATTTTGGCGACCAATGACACCACTGCCAATGTTGACTTGGTTTTGGCCATGATTTACACGGAAACCAAGGGCAGTGATGGGGACGTTATGCAATCCAGCGAAAGCACCTCAGGAGTTGCCAATTCCATTACGGATAGCCAAACCAGTATCCGTCAGGGCGTCACTCTCTTGTCTAAAAACCTTACCTTAGCTGAGGAAAAAGGCGTGGATGTTTGGACGGCAGTGCAAGCCTACAATTTTGGAACGGCTTATATTGATTATGTTGCTAATCATGGTGGTAAGAGTACCATTGCATTAGCCACTGAATATTCCAAAAATGTCGTTGCTCCCAGTCTTGGAAACACCACTGGGGAAAGTTATTTTTACCATCACCCTATAGCACTCATATCTGGAGGAAAATTGTACAAAAACGGTGGTAATATCTATTACTCACGCGAAGTTCATTTCAATCTCTATCTGATTGAGTTGATGAGCTTGTTTTAACATATGTTTTAGAAAGTAGAAAATGAAAGCATTAGGACAGTATTTTAAAGGGTACCTGAAAGAGACAATCTTGGGGCCCCTTTTTAAATTATTTGAAGCTTCTTTTGAACTGTTAGTTCCCATTATTATTGCTAGAATCGTTGATACCATCATTCCCCACCATAATAAGTCACAGTTGTATGCCATGATTGGCTTGCTCTTTCTTTTGGCTATTGTAGGTGTAATCGTTGCTATTACAGCCCAGTATTTCTCATCAAAAGCTGCCGTTGGTTACACCCGTCAGCTCACGCAGGATTTGTTTAAGAAAATCATGAGTTTGAGTAAGGAGGACCGTGATCGCATAACCGCTTCTAGTTTGATTACGCGTCTAACCAGTGATACTTATCAGATTCAGACAGGTATTAACCAATTTCTACGCCTCTTTTTACGCGCACCTATCATTGTCTTTGGGTCAATTATCATGGCCTTTACCATTAGCCCAAAATTGACCATTGCCTTTGTTTTGATGGTGGTCATTCTCTTTACCTTGGTCTTTGTGATGTCACGCTTGCTAAATCCCATTTATGCAAAAATTCGTCTGGCTATCGACCACATTGTGCGTCTGACGCGTCAGCAATTAGAAGGTGCTCGCGTTATCCGTGCCTTTGGACAGGTGGACAAAGAAGAAGAGGAATTCTCTGCTGCTAATCAAGGCTACACGCGCTTGCAACTTAAGGCAGGGTACTTGTCTAGCTTAGTGACCCCTTTGACTTATGTCGTGGTTAACGGCACGCTGATTATCGTGATTTGGCAGGGAAATCTATCTATCGGACAAGGTTTATTGTCACAAGGGATGTTGATTGCCTTGGTTAATTATCTCTTGCAGATTTTGACAGAATTGCTCAAGATGACCATGTTAGTCACATCGCTAAACCAATCGTTCATCAGTGCTAAACGCATGACCGAAGTGTTTGAGATGCCGTCAGAAAATTTGAATACCCCATTGCCACAAAAAACGTCTGACCTTGCTATTAGCATCAAGGACATGAGTTTCACTTACCCATCCGCAGCTGAGCCTGCCTTGTCTGATATTAACCTGGCCATCACTCCAGGAGCCTTTATCGGGGTTATCGGAGGGACAGGAGCAGGAAAATCAACCTTGGTGGAATTGCTAACGCACCTGTACACCCCACAAGAGGGAAGTTTGAACATTTTCCAAAAGCAACACTCTCCTAAAACCTTGAAAGAATGGCGTTCGTGGGTCAATGTCGTGCCGCAAAAAGCAGAGCTGTTCCAAGGAACCATTCGTTCTAATCTGACCTTTGGATTAAAAGAAAAGATTAGCGATGAACAGCTTTGGCGTGCCTTGGATATTGCCCAAGCCACTGAATTTGTTTCAGAAAAAGAAGGGCAATTGGATGCCGTGGTGGAAGCTTTTGGGCGTAATTTCTCAGGTGGGCAGCGTCAACGGTTGACCATTGCTCGCGCCTTGGTGCAAGAAGCGCCGTTCTTGATTTTGGATGATTCCACATCAGCCTTGGACTACTTGACTGAAGCCAAGCTATTGACAGCCATTCATGAAGAATTGAAGGACACCACTTTGATTCTCATCTCACAACGCACCAATAGCTTAAAAGCTGCTGACAAGGTCTTGCTCTTAGACCAAGGCAAGCAATTAGGCTTTGCGTCACATGATGACTTGTTAGCTCACAACAAGGTTTATCAGGCTATCCATTACTCACAACATTCTGAAGAAGAAGGAGGTTTAGGATGAAAGCACGCTATCAAACACAGACCACCCAACGCTTAATCAAAGATTTGTTGACACAAAGATGGCTGGTCTTGGGAGCAACCATTGGAACCCTGATGCAAGTGAGCTTGACCGTTTACCTCCCTATTCTCATCGGGGATGCGGTTGATGTTGTTTTATCACCCAATTCCATTCAACTGTTGTTGCCAATTATTGCCAAGATGATTGCCGTCGTCGGACTCAACACCTTGATTCAGTGGGTTAATCCTTTGATTTATAACCGCTTGACCTTCCAATTCGTTTACCAATTGCGGCAAAAAGTCATGGAAAAACTCAATCAAATGCCCATTGCTTATTTGGACCGCAAGAGCGCTGGCGACCTCGTCAGCCGCGTCACGACCAATTCTGAACAATTAAGCAACGGTTTGTTAATGGTCTTTAATCAATTTTTCATCGGTATTTTAACCATTGTCATTACCATTGTGGCTATGGCTGATATTGATTTGTTAATGGTTGGTCTGGTCTTGATTTTGACGCCCTTATCACTCTTTTTGGCACGTTTTATTGCCCAAAGAAGTTACCAATTGTACCAAAATCAAACCAAATCACGTGGTCAACAAACTCAGTATATCGAGGAAATGATTCGTCAGGAAAGTTTGATCCACCTTTTAAACGCTCAAAATACTACAATCGAGCAATTTACAGGCATTAACAATACTTATGCCGATTATTCTCAAGAGGCTATTTTCTATTCTTCAACGGTGAACCCAGCCACTCGCTTTATCAATAGTTTGATTTATGCCCTCTTGTCAGGGGTTGGAGCCTTGCGCATCATGTCAGGTGCCTTCACGATTGGAGAATTGACCACCTTCTTAAACTACGTCAACCAATACACCAAGCCTTTCAATGACATTTCATCTGTCTTGTCAGAATTGCAGAGCACCTTGGCTTGTGCAGAGCGTCTGTATAGCATTTTGGATGAAAAAAGCGAACCGCTCCCAGTGAAAATAGAGCTGGACGCTGAAAACATTAAAGGGCAAATTGATTTCAAAGCCGTTTCTTTTGGTTATACCAGCCAAAAAACCTTGATTAAACATCTGGACTTGTCTATTCCGCCAGCTTCAAAAGTCGCGATTGTTGGGCCAACAGGAGCAGGGAAATCAACCCTAATCAATCTCTTGATGCGTTTCTACGAGTTAAATAGCGGCTCAATTGACTTAGACGGCGTGCCAATGTCCCATTACGACGCGGAGGCCTTACGTCACCAAATCGGAATGGTCTTGCAAGAAACGTGGCTCAAGGTTGGTACCGTCCATGATAACATTGCTTACGGAAATCCAAATGCCACAAGAGAAGAAGTCATCGCAGCAGCTAAGGCTGCCAATGCCGATTTCTTTATCCGTCAATTGCCAAACGGCTACGACACTTATCTGGCTGATGCAGGCGCTTCATTGTCACAGGGACAACGCCAATTGCTCACCATTGCCCGCGTCTTTATCAAATCACCGAAAATTTTGATTTTAGACGAAGCCACATCGTCAATTGACACACGGACAGAACTCTTGGTGCAAGAAGCCTTTGAAACCTTGATGAAAGGACGCACCAGCTTTATTATCGCCCACCGTCTATCAACCATCAAAAACGTGGATTTCATTCTCGTTATGGTTGACGGGGATGTGGTCGAATACGGTAAACACCATGCCTTAATGGCGAAAAAAGGTGTTTATTACCAAATGCAAACCGCACACGACAGTGCCTTTTAAGCCAAAATACCTCCCTCATGTTTCCCATGAGAGAGGTATTTTTTAGTTATCAGGATACTGTTTTTCAAGGATATTGCTGATTAGAATGAGCAATATCGGTTGCAGTAAAATCAGCGTCCCTGTCATGATAGCTGGTAAAAAATAATCCAATGCAATCAGCAAAACCGTGACAATTCCCAGAAAAATCATGGTTATCATCAGAGCAATGCTGCCTGCCTTTTCCTTGATAAAGGTATTGCGTTCTGTCTTGACGCTGATGCGATAAGTTGTGTCTGTTCGCATCATTTTATGGTGCAGCAAACTGAATGTAAGAAATGCTAAAAACCGCACTAAACAAAAAGATAAGCGCCATATCCATCGTTTTAGAAAAATCATTGCAAAACATCATTACAATAAGCAGGAGTGACAAGGCATAGCCAATGTACCAAATACGGTTGTTTCCCTTCATGGCAAGTCCTCCTCAATCACTAAGCGAAAGGACCTACAAGACCCCAAGTGGTACCCAAGCACTCACCGATTTTTCACCCACTGGAAAGTCCCCATAACCGTCCGCATCAATCGTGACAGGCAAAGGGTAGTGGTATAGGGCATCTTCAAAGGCTTGTCCAACCCAATTTTCCCCAACAAAAAGGCGTTTTGAGGTCGCTTTGCCATTGCTAATCACAACCGCTAGAGGATTTGGGTGCTGGTCATCGCCAAGGCAAGTCCAGCCGATGCAATTTTCCTCATCAAAATAATCCACTTCCTCGCCGTAAACCACCGTTTGACGCAGTAGAAGTAGGCGGTCAATCACATCTTTAAAGCTCTCTTGGGCAAATTCACCAGAAATGCCGTAATAATCCCCATAAAAAACACAAGGAAGTCCTGTTTGTCGCAAGAGAATGAGAGCATAGGCTGCAGGCTTAAACCACTCGGCAATCGTTGATTCTAAAGCCTGTCCACGCTGGGTATCGTGATTATCGACGAAAGTCACCGCAGAATCAGGGTGGTTTTTAACCAGCGTTCCCTCAAAAATCGTCTGCAAATCGAATTGCTCATCTTGGCTCGCGTCAAATAAATTGTGGTGCAGTCGCACATCTACCAAGTCAAAACGAAAATCCGTGCTTTCCAGATAATCCGTATTGGCTTGTTCATCGCTATTCCAAAATTCCCCAAAGACATAGAAATCATCGCCGTATTTGGCTTTCATATCGCGGATGAAATTCCCCATAAAGAAAGAATCAATGTGCTTGATAGCGTCCAAACGAAAACCTGTTATGCCAGTCGTTTCCACGAACCAGTCCGCCCAGTCGTAGATATTTTGAATGACCTCAGGGTGTTTAAAGTCCAAATCAGCGTACATGAGATAGTCGTAGTTACCGTTTTCACCATCCACCAGATTTTGGTTCGCCCAACCTTTGTTATCCCCTTGAATCTGAAAAATACCTGTCTTGCCTGTCTTGACATCGTAGTCAGTCCCAGTGAAATGGTACCAGTGCCACTCAAAAGCGTTGTATTTATGCTTTCTACCTGCAAAGGTAAAATTGGTCCAACCCTCGATTTCAAAAGGCTCGCTCAAGACCTTGGTGCGGTCCTCAGGCGACACCTCCACCACGGTAAAGACTTCCGTGTGGTCAGCAGCAGCCTTGTGATTCAAAATCACATCCGCCATAGGTTCAATGCCGTTATCTTTCAGGCTTTTAATAGTCGCTAGATAGTCAGCCTTGGTACCGTACTTAGTCCGAACGCTGCCTTTTTGCTCAAATTCTCCCAAATCAAACAAATCGTAAACACCGTACCCCACATCAGCCGAGTGCGTTGCCTTAAAGGCAGGCGGAAGCCACATCTTCGTAATCCCTTTTTTAGCTAATTGCGGTGCAGCAGCAGCCAAGTTTTGCCAGTGCTTACCATCATCAGGCAAATACCATTCAAAATACTGCATTAAGGTTTCATTTGTCATAAAAATAAATCTCCTAAAAAGAAAAAGCTGTTTCTTCCATTGTACCAAAAAGATAAAATAACGCAACCGTTTGCGTAAAGTACAACCTTTTCTGAAATATAACATGCAACTGACAAGGCAGACTGTTTGTGGTTATTTGGGAACAATAAAAAAGCAAGAGCTCTAGAAGCCCTCACCTATGGAGATTATGAAAAAGAAAAGTTTTAGGATTTTCTTATAATATAACCAAATAATCTTAACGCCCACTTAAAAACTTTTCAAATGTTTTGACATGAGTCAATTGACTGAAATCTAACATCCTCATGACAAAATAACTCTTTTTTCAAAAAATAGGACTTTAGACGGATGTGATTTAGGGCCACATCTTATATACTAATAGCATACCGATCCTTTTCATATTAACTCCGAACAGAACAGTTTTTAGCTGTTCTGTTTTTTTTCTTACCTAAAAATAGATAATGCTAAATAAGAAAAAATATGTTACAATGAGCTATGATTACTGTTGGCGGTTTGCCGACGATATAGAAAGGGTAATAATGACTGACAAATCTACTTTGACTGATGTTCAAAAAATCATTGTTCTTGATTATGGTAGCCAGTATAACCAATTAATCGCACGTCGCATTCGTGAATTTGGTGTGTTCTCTGAATTGAGAAGCCACAAAATCACAGCCGATGAAGTTCGTGAAATCAATCCAATCGGAATTGTGCTTTCTGGTGGTCCTAATTCTGTTTATGCGGACAATGCTTTTGGTATTGATGAAGCTATTTTTGAATTGGGTATTCCAATTCTTGGTATCTGTTACGGGATGCAATTATTGACTGATAAGCTCGGCGGAAAAGTAGTGCCAGCTGGTCAAACAGGTAATAGCGAGTACGGCCAATCAACACTTCGCCTAAAAGCAGAATCAAAACTTTTTGCAGATACACCAAAAGAGCAAACGGTTTTGATGAGCCACGGTGATGCCGTTACAGAAATCCCAGCAGGTTTCCACTTGGTTGGTGATTCGGCTGATTGCCCTTACGCTGCTATTGAAAACACTGAGAAAAACATCTACGGTATCCAATTCCATCCAGAAGTGCGTCACTCTGTATATGGTAACGACATTTTGCGCAACTTTGCCTTCAAAATTTGTGGGGCTAAAGGTGACTGGTCAATGGATAATTTCATCGACTTGCAAATCAACGAAATTCGCAAAAAAGTTGGTGACCGCAAAGTGCTTTTAGGACTTTCTGGTGGCGTGGACTCATCTGTTGTTGGAGTCCTTCTTCAACGCGCTATCGGCGACCAATTGACATGTATCTTCGTTGACCATGGTTTGCTTCGTAAAAACGAAGGTGACCAAGTTATGGAAATGCTTGGTGGTAAATTCGGACTTAACATCATCCGCGTTGACGCTTCAAAACGTTTCTTGGACTTATTGGCTGGCGTAGAAGACCCAGAGAAAAAACGTAAAATCATCGGAAATGAATTCGTTAGCGTCTTTGATGATGAAGCAAGCAAGCTAAAAGGTGTTGATTTCCTTGCACAAGGAACGCTATACACTGATGTCATCGAATCTGGTACAGATACTGCCCAAACCATCAAATCACACCACAACGTTGGTGGTCTTCCAGAAGACATGCAATTTGAACTTATCGAGCCATTGAATACCTTGTTCAAAGACGAAGTTCGTGCGCTTGGAACAGCTCTTGGTATGCCAGACGAAGTGGTTTGGCGTCAACCATTCCCAGGACCTGGTTTGGCTATCCGTGTCATGGGTGAAATCACTGCAGAACGCTTGGAAACTGTCCGCGAATCAGATGCCATCCTCCGTGAAGAAATCGCTAAAGCAGGTCTTGACCGTGACATTTGGCAATACTTCACTGTTAACACTGGCGTTCGTTCTGTTGGGGTTATGGGTGACGGTCGTACTTACGACTACACTATCGCTATCCGTGCCATCACATCAATTGACGGCATGACCGCAGACTTCGCTCGTATCCCTTGGGATGTCTTGCAAAAAATCTCTGTTCGTATCGTAAACGAAGTGGACCACGTTAACCGCATCGTCTACGATATTACAAGTAAACCACCTGCAACAGTAGAATGGGAATAAAGTAGTGACACTTTATAACACCAGAAACGTTGATTTTACTGCATTTAGCTAAAACTCAAGTGACGTTCGGAGACACAAAATGATTTGAATTGTCTCCAAAACTGTCGCCAAAAATCCTCTCACTGAATGGTTGTCGGTGGGAGGATTCTTTTGATTCTCGCTAACACGTGTAAGGCGTTCAATGCTATAATTTAAGAGATAAACTATTAAGGAGATGAGCAAAATGGCAAAAATTGAACCGAAAATTTTTGACGAGTTGAAAACGGCTTTGGTATCTTTTGGCGACAAATATTTTGTCGGAGAAGTATTGAACCGTTCCAAACTCACGGATGATTTACGAAATTATGATGAAGCACTTTTGAGCAAGTTGTTTGAAGTAGATTTCATCAAGCAACATTTCATCAAGGAAGTGGCGGGGCAAAAGCTCTTTCAGATTGAACAACTTGAAGAAGCCGTTCTCTATAACGATTACTGGGACACAAGCTACACCAAATATGAAAATCGTGTTGGGTTAGCTTCAAAAGGGAAGTTCTTACAAGATAGCCAAGATGTCGTATTAGACTTCCCGTTCAAAGATGGTGTTCTCACTGCTTCTATGACAAAAGAAGATAATGAAGATGGTTATGATGATGCTTTTTTGAATGAAGTGATTTAGAAAGACGAGATTGACCGTTTGTTTGATAAGAAGGTTTTTGTAAATAGTAAAAAGTACGATGAAAATGGTGAGTCAGCTGTAACAGAATTTGATGAAGATAAAGATAACTTAATTATTAAGGGAAATAATTTACTAGCTTTACATGCAATCAAGGATAAGTACGCTGGTAAAGTGAAACTTATTTATATTGACCCTCCTTACAATACTAAAAATGATAGTTTTGTTTACAACGATAAATTTAGCCATAGCTCTTGGTTAGCATTTATGAAAAATAGACTTGAAATTTCTCATGACCTACTTTCAGATGATGGAATAATCTTCATTCAATCAGACGATAATGAACAAGCATATCTCAAAATTTTAGCTTCTGATATTTTTGGGTCAAGTAACTTTGTCTCTACTGTTCCGGTGATTTCAAATTTAAAAGGGAATCAAGACCAATATGGTTTTGCAGGGACACATGAGTATTTGACAGTTTTTGTAAAAAACACTTCATTTGCGAAGTTTAATAATTTACTTATTACGGATGAATCAGTTGATGAGTGGGAAGAGGATGAAGTCGGATACTTTAAAAAAGGGGCTAATTTAAAAGCAACGGGTGTAAATGCACCAAGAACGAAACGACCAAATTTATATTATCCAATTTATATTAGTAGCGCTGGTAAAATTCAATTTGAAAGACAATCAGAAAGTGACTTTGAGCTTCTACCAATAACAGATGGACAGGAAGTGTCGTGGAGATGGAAAAGAGAAACTATGAAGAGGTTAATTGATGATGTTATCCTCGTTAAAGGAACAGATGGTTACTCTATCTATAAAAAACAAAGACCAGAGCTTGGAGACCTACCATCTAAAAAAGCAAAGTCAGTTTTTTACCGTCCCGAATATTCAAGTGGTAATGGTACAAATCAGTTAAAAACTTTATTTGGAGAGAAAAAATTTTCGTTTCCTAAACCTGAACATTTGATTTCAGACATCATTCAAATTGGTTCAAATGAAAATGATATTGTTCTTGATTTTTTCATGGGTTCTGCAACCACTCAAGCAGTCGCGATGAAAATGAACCGCAGATTTATCGGTATTGAACAAATGGACTATATTAACGAAGTATCTGTACCAAGACTACAAAAAGTAATCGCTGGGGAACAAGGTGGTATTTCTAAAGATGTAAATTGGCAAGGCGGGGGTTCATTTGTCTATACAGAACTAATGCCTAAGAATATGGGTTATCTACAAGATATTATTCATGCAAAAACATTAGATGACTTGAAAGTCGTGTACAATCGTATGTTAGAAGGAACAGATACTATGGAACCTGCTGATATTTCTTTCCGTGCTGACTTATCCAAGATTGATTGGCTACAAGGATTTGACGAAAACAAGCGTCTACTTGTGAAGCTCCTTGATAAAAATGGGCTTTACTATAACTACTCTGAAATTGACGATAAAAACGTCCGTGACTTAATCTCTGATGAAGATTACACCTTCAACAAGAATTTCTATGAAGGGGGTGACTAGCATGGCAAAAGCAAAGAAAATACCTGCTAACGCTCGTCAATTTCCTCTTGTGGATCAGGCTGAACAAGCAGAAAAAGACTTGTTCAGTCAGCACCAAGGTTATATCATTCCTGAGTATATCAACGCAAACTTAATTCATACTTTGCGTGCCTATCAGGATAAAGCTATCCGAAATTATCACTATACCCAAACACAGATTAAACCAAACCCTCAACACGTTTTATTTAACATGGCGACAGGTTCAGGGAAAACCGACTTGATGGCAGGGCTTATCCTCTACCTTTATCAAGAGCATGGCTATCGCAACTTCTTGTTTACCGTCAATACCAACTCAGTCTTGATGAAAACAAAGGACAACTTGGTCAACGAAAATAGTGAAAAATACCTGTTCCAAGACAAAATTGAAATCGACGGCAAGCATATTTTCATTAAGCAAGTCGAACGATTTCCTAGAGTCCAACAAGACAACACCATTTACATTAAGCTATCTTCGGTTCAAAAAGTATCGGATGACCTGTTTGTCTTGAAAGAAAATACCATGGGGCTTTCAGACTATGAAAACCAACCTGTTGCAGTCTTAGCAGATGAAGCACACCATTATTCCGCAAGCACCAAGTCAGAGAAGGAAGCTGAAAATACTTGGGAATCAGCCATTAACAAAATCTTGCGTGCCCGTGATGATAAGGAACAAAAGAATCTCCTCCTTGAATTTACGGCAACAGTCGATTTTGATAAAGAAGTCATATATAACAAGTATCGGGATAAGGTGGTCTACCGCTATCCGTTGAATCAATTCATGTTTGATGGCTATTCCAAGCAGGTTAAGCGAATTGAAACGTCCGCAAGCGACCAAGATAAAATGCTAAACGCGGTCTTGCTTTCGCAGTTTAGAAAATACTGTGCTTATGCCGAGGGTGTCACAGGAACATTTAAGCCCGTGATTATGTTTAAGTCAGCAAAAGTTGCGATATCACTGGAAGCCAACAAGGTCTTTAATGAGCTGATTCAAAATCTCAATGTTACGGATTTGCTCGCATTTATCAAGCGCCAACAAGTCCTAGATAGCAACGACAGCTCAGCTTTGGAATTGGCTTACAACTACTATCTCAAAAACGAAGATGACCTTGCAAAAATCGTCCGTGAGATTAAGCAAGACTTTGACCCGAGAAACGTGTTAAATGCTAATGACACAAGCGGAAATATGCTTGAAAAGGGGCAGTATGAGGCACTCAACACGCTCGAAAGCCCAAACAACCTCTATCGTGTGGTTTTTGCGGTCGCAAAACTGACAGAGGGATGGGATGTTCTCAATCTCTATGATATTGTTCGTATTGAACAGGAAGCTGCGACAAACAAAAATGCCACAATGGTTGAAGCGCAACTCATTGGGCGTGGTGCAAGGTATTATCCATTTGAATTAGACGGTGTAAAAAGCTATCAACGTAGATTTGATGGCGATAGCTCAAACAAGCAATTGTTCCTAGAAACGTTGCACTACCACACGATGAATGAGCCACAATACCTTAAACAGCTTGTAGGCTCATTGAAGCAAATGGACTTGCCAACGGGGCAGGACAAGAAAAATCCACCAATTGAAATCAAGCTTAAGCCTGCTTTCAAGAAAACTGATACCTATAAGACGGGAAAAATCTACTACAACGAAGCTGAGGATGTGGCAGATGATTGGTTTGATTCCATTCAGAAATACGGAATCACACACAAGACGGACATTCAAAGAAGTCTGAATTATGGTACTCGTGAAGTGTCTTATCAAGCAACAGTCGCATTGACTGAGACAAAACAAGTCCATGTTGATAGGTTTGATGACCGCTATATTAAGAAAGCCATTCACCGCCTTGAGTTTTATCAATTTGATAACTTGAAAAAGTATCTGCCATTACTTGAATCCATGAAAGACTTCATTTATGGAGAAAATTGGCTCAACGCAAGTAAGTTGAAACTTTTCCTGACCGTTCCAAAAGAATACAAGTCAACAGATATTACGGCAGACGATATTTTGAAAGTCACCATTGACCTTTTGAAAGAGTACGAAGTCAAATTCAAGTCTGGCTACGTCAAGAAACGTGGTACAAACAAATTTGTTGGTTATCCAATTAGCGAGTATCTGACCAACTATAATAAGCGAGTACCTGAGTATGACACGGCAAACCTCTTGAATGAAACCACTCAAAAAGTTGCAGTTTACGATATGGCTGAGGACTTCTATGTCTATGACCGTGCTATCGTCAACAAGTTGGAATTTGACCTCATCACACGTATTCAAGCCCATGTGAATGAGCTAAAAGCCAAATATAACAAGGCAGTTTACTTGTTCCGCATGGACGAGAATATGCACCGTGAGTCAGCTAAGAGCGAAAAGCTCAAGCTCCATCAATATGGCTCACGGATCAATCGAGCTGGCGAAATTGTAGATATGCACTTGCAGGGCTTCCAACCCGACTTCATCTTGTTCCTTGAAGATAGTGACTTTTACTTCCAAATATTCATTGAACCAAAAGGCATGAGTGGCGATAGATTCGTAAGCGAGCTATGGAAGCAGGACTTGTTGCTCTATATGACCGACCATCAAGCAGAGATGGAATTTGAAGATGGTGTCGATAACGTCAAGATTAGCGGTCTGAAATTCTTTACCGCAAAAGACGGCCAAAACACAATCCCTGAATTGATGGCAATGTCTGGTGTGACCTATCAGAAACCTAATGAACAGATAGATTTATTGATGGTAGCAGACCCTTCTACTGATGTAATAATCGAGGAGGATGAGTGAAATGCCAAAGAAAAGTGTGAATTCACGACCCTATCTCAAAACTTGTGAGTTGATTTATCAATTGACTTCACAAAGAATTGTCGAAAAATATCGTAAATGGAAAGAAGATAACCTAAAATATAATACCCAATCTCAGTTTTTTCCCGAGGACCGCAAGTTAGTTAGTAGAGTACTAAACTGCATAAGGACAAAAAACAATCCGTACCTGATTACTCCAAGAATTCAGGAAGCAATCATGGAGAATCTCGATTTTACAGACGTAAATGAACTTTATTGGTGGGAAGATATTTCCGAGTATTTTCAACAGTTTTTTACGATATTACTACTAGAAATTCAAGAATATAAAGATTACACCAAATTTTGGATAGGAATTCCGCTTTCTACTGAGTCCGAGATAACCAAGTTTTATTTAGAAAATCAGGTTCCTATTTTAGAAATCGATGAATCATATAACCAAGAATATGAGGCATTGATTGACCAATTTATCAACTTCACTTTTAACAAAATTAGTTATTTCGAGTTTGAATCTGCCAAAAGACTTGGGTATTATCGTGAGGATGAGTTAGTGTATAGAACGAAGAGAAAGCCTAATAAACCTAAAAAGGATGAAGAGGTTGATGAGACAAAGGTGGATAAAAAGGCTAAAGAGTACAAAAATGAAGTACTAACATTTATCGAATTACCAAAGAAATTAGATATTTTTGTTGAAAAAGTTTTTGTTCCATTCATTAGCTCAATTTGTCTAGGTAAACGATTAGAATTACATATCAAACGCTAAAAGTATAGACTCTCACTATAAAGGGGGGGGTCTTTTTTGCTGAAACATTTTTTTACCACCCCACCCTTACACTTTGTGAGTGCTTTAATATCCTTATCAAGAGCAGCAAATCTTGATGGTAGGCGGTCAGGTTGGCGGGTGTTCCCGTGATTCAAGCCAAAGGGCTAAGACATAGTCATGTTAGCTTTCTAATTAATGAAATCAATGCTTCTGTCTTGATTGTTTCCAAACGACTCGGGCACAGCTCGCCAGAAATCACGCTCAAGCATTATGCACACTTGTGGCGAGGGATTGATGATGGTGTCGCTGAATCTATGGCGGGGATTATCACAATATCAACCGCACCAAGTAAACAATTTGCCTTCACGGGCAATCAATCCGTGAAACAATTGTCTCCAGAACTGTCTCCAAAATAGTGGAGACACCTTACAAACGCAATAACAACGGGCTTTTCAAAGCCAAACCTACTCATTGAATGGGAGTAATAAACAGAGGATTAAAAAGCTATTAGCCTGCAAGTTACAGTAGAAGCTGGCAATATTTCGAGTACTACTCATAAAATTATTAAACCTTGCTGATGTTCAGAAATGAAAGCTGAATGTCGGCAAGTTTTTTTTGTCATTAAAGCGATTCCTCCCCAAAAATCATTAAAAAGATGCAAAAATCTATTGCTAATATGCAAGCGTTTGCTTTATAATCTAAGTATGATGATTTAGGGAGAAAACGCTTTAATGACAACGAAAACCATTTTTCAGAGAAGCCATGACGATTGCATTGCCCGTTGCTTTGCAAGCTATGTTGCAATCGTCTTTTTCCATGATTGACCAGCTGATGGTGGGGCAATTGGGCAAGACGGCCATTGCTTCGGTGGAAATTGGCGGAAAACCACAGTTTATTTTCACTTTTGTGAGTGGGGCAATTGCAACCGTGACGGGGATCATGGTGTCCCAATACATGGGCCGACAGGAGCAGAAGAAGATCAACACCAGCATGTCCTCCAATCTCCTTGTGATGTTGGCCTTGGCAGCCTTGACCGTTATGGCGTGTTTCTTCTTGCCAAGCACGGTGGCGGGGATTTTCACTACCGACCAAAAGGTGATTGCGACGGCGGCGGATTACATGCGAATTTTGGCCTTTATTTACCCACTGTCAGGGATGGCCTCCATCTTGGCCGTTCATATGCGCTGCTACAGTTACGCCCAATACCCGCTCTACATAAGTGCGGTGGGAGCCGTGGTCAATACGGTCTTGAATTACCTCTTGATTTTTGGTAATTTTGGTTTTCCTGTCATGGGGGTCAAGGGAGCAGCCATTGCCAGTCTGATTTCGCAGATGGTAAATCTACTCTTGATGATTTATTTTTATCGGAAATATTGCCAGTTTGCCTTTGATTTGGGTATGACCTCAAGCGAAGTCAAGCAGTACGCTGTCATGCTTTTCCCTATCGTTGCCAATGAATTGCTTTGGACCTTGGGGCAGAGTGTCAATACCTTCATCTATGGGCACATGGGAACAGGTGAGCTGGCTGGTATGTCCTTGACAGGTCCTATCCAAGGGCTCTTTATCGGAGCTCTTTCAGGGCTGTCGCAAGCAGCGGGCATTCTCATCGGTAGGCGCCTCGGCAAACGCGACTACGAAAGTGCCTACTACGATTCCAAACGCTTGTGCGTTTATGGTTTTATAGGGTCTTTGGTGCTTTCGCTCGTGCTTATCCTCACCAGAAGCAGCTACATCAATCTCTACAATGTCGATGAGCAGGTCAGTCACGTCGGTTCACAATTGCTCCTAGCCTTTGCCATCCTTGCCCCTATCAAAGTCCAAAACATGATCTTAGGGGGCGGCATTATCCGAAGCGGCGGTCGAACCAAATACATCATGATTATCGACATGATGGGCACTTGGCTGATCGGCGTTCCCCTAGGGCTTTTCACAGGACTCGTCCTCAAACTCCCTATCGTTTGGGTCTATTTCATCCTCTCCCAAGAAGAGCTTTTCCGCTTTATCGTGTCCATCTTCATGTTTCGCAGCCGAAAATGGATGAATACCATTCGATAATATTAACGTAATATTATTTATGTAAACTATAAACCTTCCCAAGGGAAGGTTTTTTCTGAAAACGGCTAGTCAAGAGCACTAAAAGCGTGTATAATGGAGCTATTACTGCGAAATAATGGAGAACACCTCCCCAATCTGAGTCGAAAAGCTTGGGGAAGCACGGAATCGTGACAGTTTTCTGCCGTTTTCTTGAAATTGGAGGGGTGTATGGATAGCAAAATACCAAACATAAGGTTTAAAGGGTTCACTTACGCTGTTCCCAAGCGTTAGCTTTTTTGGACAAAATTGAATCTATGATATAATAAATGGGAGTTAGTATTATGATTTTAGATATTAATGTAAAAGAAATGGTCATTTTGGGTGTTCCATTTGAGGATAGAAAAATTTTTACAAGTGTTTGGTACGCTCTAAGCACCAATATGATTGAAGGTTGGGAGCCGACTGCTAAAGATGTCGAACGTTTAAAAAGTGAAGCCATTGCTTTAGGAGCGGCATCCTGAGTCTAAACACTGCTAAACACTTTTAGCGGTGTTTTTCTTTGAGAAGTCTAAAAACTTCTTCAAAAATATGGTACAATGAGAAAAGGACATTTTTTAGGAGGGGAGTGCCGTATGGTTCCAGCGTACATTAGAATTCACGATGCGATTAAGAAACAAATTGACGATGGCTTTTGGGAGATTGGGCAGCGTTTGCCGAGTGAACGGGATTTGGCAGATGAGTACGAGGTGAGCCGTATGACGCTGCGTCAGGCTATTACGCTCTTGGTGGAAGAGGGCATTTTGGAGCGTCGTGTGGGGAGCGGGACTTATGTCGCCAGCCACCGCGTGCAAGAAAAAATGCGTGGAACGACTAGTTTTACCGAGATTGTCCGCTCACAAGGAAAGGCGCCTTCATCTCGCTTGATTTCTTACCAACGAAAACCAGCCAATAACACCGAGATTCAACGCTTGCAGCTGAAAGAAACGGATTATGTGATTCGCATGGAACGGGTGCGCTACGCTGACCATATGCCGCTTGTTTTTGAAGTGGCTGCCATTTCAGAAACGCTCATTCAATCCTTCAATAAAGAGGACATTACCGAGCATTTTTTCCAAACTTTGACCGACCACGGTTACGAGATTGGCAAGAGTCAGCAAACCATCTACGCCAAAAATGCCAGCGAAAAAGTGGCAAATTACCTCAAAATTCCTAAAAACCACGCCGTCCTCGCCCTGACACAAGTTTCCTATTTCACCGACGGCAGACCATTTGAATATGTCCACAGCCAATATGTTGGTGACCGATTTGAATTTTATTTGGAAAATAAATGATCTGAAACACCTGATTTTTTAAGGTGTTTCTTTTTGTATTGAAAAATTTAACCAATTCTGACCATTTGCGTGCTTTCTGACTATTAAAACCGCGCGAAATATGATAAAATAAAGGCTATGGAAATTGAAAAAACCAATCGCATGAACGCTTTGTTTGAATTTTATGCGGCTTTGTTGACCGATAAGCAGATGAATTATATCGAGTTGTATTACGCTGATGATTACAGCTTGGCAGAAATTGCTGAGGAGTTTGGTGTCAGCCGTCAGGCAGTTTATGACAACATCAAGCGAACTGAAAAAATCCTCGAAGCTTACGAGATGAAGCTCCATATGTATTCTGATTATATCGTTCGTAGTCAGATTTTTGATGAGATTTTAGAAAAATACCCTGATAATGCTTTCTTAGAAGAAAAAATCACGATTTTGAGTAGTATTGACAACCGTGATTAAACACCCATCAGAGAAAATGATAGAAATGAAAGACAGATTCAAGTAGGAGAATGATATTATGGCTTTTGAGAGTTTAACCGAACGCCTGCAAGGCGTGTTTAAAAACATTCGTGGCAAACGCAAACTTTCTGAAAAAGACGTGCAGGAAGTCACCAAGGAAATTCGTCTGGCCTTGTTAGAGGCGGACGTTGCCCTTCCAGTTGTTAAAACCTTCATCAAACGTGTCAGAGAACGTGCTATCGGGCATGAAATCATTGATACCCTTGACCCAACTCAACAAATCGTCAAAATCGTCAATGAAGAATTGACAGAGATTTTAGGGTCTGAAACGGCTGAAATTGAGAAATCACCTAAGATTCCCACCATTATCATGATGGTCGGATTGCAAGGGGCTGGTAAAACAACCTTTGCTGGTAAATTAGCTAACAAGCTCATCAAGGAAGAAAAAGCACGTCCTTTGTTGATTGCGGCCGATATTTACCGTCCAGCAGCGATTGACCAATTGAAAACCCTTGGGCAACAAATCGATGTACCTGTCTTTGACATGGGAACGGACCACTCAGCTGTTGAGATTGTCAAAAACGGTTTAGCCCAAGCCAAAGAACACCGCAATGACTACGTTATCATTGATACGGCAGGTCGTCTGCAAATTGATGAAAAACTCATGAACGAATTGCGTGATGTTAAAGCCTTGGCACAACCAAATGAAATTCTCTTGGTTGTTGATAGCATGATTGGTCAAGAGGCTGCCAACGTCGCTGACGAGTTCAACAAACAATTGGATATCACAGGGGTTGTTTTAACCAAGATTGACGGGGATACACGTGGTGGTGCAGCGCTTTCTATTCGCGAAATCACAGGTAAACCAATTAAGTTCACTGGTACTGGTGAAAAAATCACTGATATCGAAACCTTCCACCCAGACCGTATGTCTAGCCGTATTCTCGGTATGGGAGCCTTGTTGACGCTGATTGAAAAAGCCAGCCAAGAGTACGATGACAAGAAATCATTGGAACTCGCTGAAAAAATGCGTGAAAACACCTTTGATTTCAACGATTTCATCGAACAATTGGACCAAATGCAAAGCATGGGACCAATGGAAGATTTGATTAAGATGATTCCAGGTATGGCAAGCAATCCAGCCATGAAAAACTTCAAAGTGGACGAAAAAGAAATTGCTCGAAAACGTGCCATCGTGTCATCAATGACACCTGAAGAACGTGAAAACCCAGATTTGCTTAACCCAAGCCGTCGCCGCCGTATCGCAGCGGGTTCTGGTAACAGCTTTGTCGAAGTTAACAAATTCATCAAAGATTTCAACCAAGCCAAACAAATGATGCAAGGCGTTATGTCAGGTGACATGGACAAAGCCATGAAACAAATGGGCATCAACCCAAATAACCTCCCTAAAAATATGCCAAATGGCATGGATATGTCAGCTCTAGAAGGCATGATGGGCGGAAATGGTATACCTGATTTATCAGCCCTAGGTGGCGGAGATATGGACTTACGCGAAATGATGGGCGGCGGCCTCAGAGGCCGAATCGGTGAATTCGCCATGAAACAATCCATGAAACGCATGGCAAACCGAATGAAAAAAGCCAAGAAAAAACGTAAGAAATAAAAAATATCTTGCAGATAAATCAATAGATCAATGAAAAAGGCTGAATGATTTGGCCTTTTTCATTATGAATTAAAGGTATTTCTTTTACCAAACACCCCAGAGAGCTAGTTTAAAACTTTACTTCTATTTATTTGATTATTTGATGTGTATAATATAAGTATAAATAGGAGGACAAGCAATATGCCAATGACCCCTAAGCAGATGATAAAATTGCTTAAAAAAATGGGTTTTACGAAGTCAGCCAAAATGGAAGCCATAAGAAATTTCGAGATGATAAAGGACACCAAATCATTGTTCCATTACACAATAAAGACCTCGGAAAGGGCCTTGAAGACGCTATTTTAAAACAAGCAGGTTTGAAATAATCTTCTTGCTGAATAGCAATGCTTATTTCACTACAACAATTACGAGGAGGTTTATTATGTTAGTTTATCCAGCTTTATTTACCCAAGATGGTGATTATATTCTTGTAACTTTTCCAGACGTTCCTGAAGCTATTACTCAAGGAAAAGATGTTCAAGAAGCTTTTGAAAAAGCTACAGAAGTTCTAGGATTTGCACTCGAAGATTATAAAGAGTATCCACAACCAACTTCGCCATCGGATTTAAAACAGCAATTTCCCGATAGCTATATCGCCTTAATTCAAATTGATATGGTTGTCTAAATGAAAAAGTATCATGCCAACAAGGTTCGTAAAAACGTGACTATTCCTGAATGGTTGAATGACTTGGCAGAGGAAAACGATGTTAATTTTTCTCAAGTCTTAACAGAAGCCTTGGAAAGAAAACTACAGCCTTAATAAACTATTGAAAGTCCGTGCGAGCGGGCTTTTTATTTACCCTATTATACAAATCAGCAACCTAAGGGGAAAATATGAATTGTGAAACCAGTCATTCAGGAAATTATATCATCTACACAGATGGTTCTTATAAAAAGTACAACAGCGGTAACGTTAAAGCTTCATGTGCCTATATTGTTTTAGATGACAATCACGAAGTCATTTTAAAGGGAAAGAGTGCCATTTCAGATACCAAAGAAAAGTTACTAAATTCCGTAGGCGTAGAACTTTTTTCGGTTATTATTGCCTTAAAAGCTCTACGGAAAATAAGCAAAGATGCTGATAAAGTGAGTGTTAGCATTATGACGGATTATCGAGAATTGGAGCGCTTTCATCATTTGTTAAATACTCATAGGAAATCATCTTATAAAAAGAAAGAAAAACAGCAGATTTTTCAGTGGAATTGGTATTATTCAAATCTCTGTCAAGTGTTTAAATTGTATAAAGAATTGGGCAAAGAGTTAATTTTAGAGGTTAAATGGTGTCGTGGACACGCTGAAATTTTTTGGAACGAAAAAGCTGATAGTTTAGCAAAAGATGTGACTAAAAAGCGAGGCAAAGAAAAGAGAAGAACAAAAAATAAAATAATAGATATACATAAATAAATTTACGTTATCTATGGAAACAGATTTCTGAAGTATTTATATTTTTCTCCGAACATCTTTCTGAAAAACTGTAATTTTCTTGAAAGATAGGTAGACCTGTGATATACTTCTAGTTATCAGATATTTGGGAGTTTTTTAGCAAAAAATGAAACGTGAACACATTTTACAAAAAATCGACGAGCTGAAAACGCTCATGCCTTGGTACGTCTTGGATTATTATCAATCAAAATTAACCGTTCCTTACAGTTTTACGACCTTGTATGAATACCTCAAGGAATACAGACGCTTTTTTGAATGGCTTTTGGATTCTGGGATTTCAGATGCTGATAAAATGGCTGATATTGACTTATCAACCTTGGAACACCTCTCTAAAAAAGACATGGAATCCTTTATTTTGTACCTGCGTGAACGTCCGTCGCTCAATACTTATTCCAAAAAGCAAGGGGTTTCACAAACAACCATAAACCGTACGCTTTCTGCGCTTTCCAGCCTTTTCAAATACCTGACAGAAGAGGTCGAGGATGAAAATGGTGACCCCTACTTCTACCGCAACGTCATGAAAAAAGTCGCTACCAAAAAGAAAAAAGAAACCTTGGCAGCTCGGGCAGAAAACATCAAGGGCAAATTGTTTTTGGGCAATGAAACCATGGCTTTCATTGATTATATTGACAAAACTTATCAAAGTACGCTGTCGCATCGTGCCTTATCTTCTTTCCAAAAAAATAAAGAGCGCGATTTGGCCTTGATTGCCCTACTGCTTGCCTCCGGCGTTCGTTTGTCCGAAGCAGTCAATCTAGACGTCAAGGACTTAAATCTTAACATGATGATTATTGAAGTGACACGAAAAGGCGGCAAACGTGATGCAGTCAATATCGCTGGTTTTGCTAAACCTTATTTGGAAGCTTACCTTGCAATTCGTACCCCACGTTATAAGGCTGAAAAGCAAGACCAAGCCCTCTTTCTCACCGAATACCGTGGGGTTCCAAATCGCATCGACGCATCCAGCGTAGAAAAATTAGTCGCAAAATACTCGCAAGCCTTCAAAGTCCGCGTCACACCGCATAAATTGCGACACACCTTGGCGACTCGCCTATACGACACCACAAAATCACAAGTCCTAGTTAGCCACCAACTCGGACACGCCAGCACTCAAGTCACCGACCTCTACACCCACATCGTCAACGACGAACAAAAAAATGCCTTGGATAAATTGTAAAAAAAGAAGTAGGATTAACCCCCTACTTTTTCTCTTACTCTTTTGGTAATGCAATAGTAACCTGAGTGCCTTTATCAACTTGGCTAGTGATGCTGATGGCTAGATTCAGACTATCTAAAATTTGTTTGGTCATGTAAAGCCCTAAACCAGTGGCTTTTTGATTCTCATGGCCATTAAAACCTGTGAAGCCTTCCTCAAATAAACGTGGCAAGTCCTCTTCTAGTATTCCAATACCATTATCTGATATGCTAATCCTACCATCTGTTATTTCAATTCTAATCTTGTCTTGTTCCTTAGAATACTTTATGGCATTGTCTAGGATTTGTGAAATGGCAAAGCTGAGCCATTTGCGGTCAGAAGCAAGCAGCCAATCACCTTCGACTTCGATAGATAATTGCTTCAGTAGGCAAGGAATGCGGTATTTTTTAACGTTTTCAATCGTGATATCGCGTACAGACAGGCGTTCAAATCGAAAATCATCCTTGTTCTGGCTGAATTTGAGGTAGGTTAGCAAGGTATCCAGATAGTTCTGCAGGCGAGTCAGTTGTTGCTGAACTTCCTTGCCATCTAGCTGATTGGTTTGTGCCATCAAGGACAGGGCAGACAATGGAACTTTCATTTGGTGCGACCACATCTTGACAAGGCTCTGCCCATCTTCAGTCTTAGCCTGCTCTGCCAACAATTCTTGTGCACTTTGCTCGTACAAACGAATAATCACATCTTTATAGGCTAATTCTGACGGCAATTGTAAGGTATCTAATTCGTTTACATAAATAAATTGTTGTAACGTATTGATTTTATGTTTAAAACGTTGGTACTGCCATAAGGTGATAAAGCTGAGGATCGTCAGATTGAGCAGAAAACTGATCACAAAATAGACGATAGGCAAGTGGTAAAGAGCAAAAACAATTAGAAAGAGAGCACTCAGTAACGCATAGCTCCAGTACCAAACGGCATTTTCTTTAAAAAAAGTTCGAATCATTTTAAGAGATACCCCACTCCTCGGACTGTGTGAATGGCATTGAAACTTAGTGGTGTTATTTTTTTACGCAGGCGTGCCATGTTGACGCTGAGCGTGTTTTGATCGATAAAGCTGTCGTTTTCCCACAATTTTTCCAGCAATTCCTCCTTGGTCACCACTTGATTTTGGTGTTCAAATAAAATGGATAAAATTTTATTTTCTGTTGGCGAAAGGGAAATTTGTTCTGTGCCATTTGACAAAACCCCGTCACGCGAGAGGCTAAATGCCCCTAACTGGTAAGTGTCTGAGGTGAATTGGTAAGCTCGTCTTAAAAAGGCAGAAATTTTAGCATCTAAAATGGTCAATGAAAAGGGTTTTGACACAAAATCATCTCCACCCATATTGAGCGCCATGACCGTATCCATCTCATCATCGCTGGATGAAATGAAAATAATAGGCAAGGTCATCGTCTTGCGAATTTCTGTCGTCCAGTAAAAACCATTAAAATAAGGCAGGGTAATATCAATCAAAATCAAATCTGGCTGAATTTCCTCAACTTCTTGCTTAATGGCTCGAAAATTTTGCACACTAAAGACCTCATAAGTCTGGCTCAAGTGCTGTTTTAACAATTTAACGATGGTTTCATCGTCCTCAATAATGTAAATCTTTCCTTGTTTCATAGTATTATTGTAACATAAGCTCTGATGAATCAAAATAAAAGATGGCCGCAAGGGCCACCTTATTTAACGTTCAATGATTTTATAGTAAGTTTGGCTAGTGATTTTGTAAATCATGAAATAAACGAGGGTTAAGATGACAATGGTCGAACCACTCACGATGTAAATCGTGCTTGAGCTTGTCACACCGAAAATAAGCAACATTTGTTTTAACATAACCAAGGCCACCGCAAAATGTAGGGTTGCTAGTCCTAACGGCATGAAGAAAACCAGTAAAATTTGTGAATTGATGGCTTTTTTCACTTCTTGGCTGCTCATCCCAACTTCTTGCAAGATTTTATAAGATTTCTTGTCCTCAATACCTTCTGAACGTTGTTTGTAGTAAATAATCAAGGCTGCGCCCATTAGGAAACTGATACCCAGCAAGAAACCTGTGAACAAGAAGCCACCTGTGAAGGCATAAGCACTGTCGAGGTATTCCTGTTTGGTTTCTACCGTAGCTAAAATGCTATTTCCATTGGCATCTTCGTGAACGACTTCTGATTCACCGCCAAAGTGTGCCAAGGACTTGATTTCTTTTTGAGAAAGGTCAGCATAGCTGATAAGTGACGTTTGATGGAAAACCTTATTTTTCGTGAAGATTGTTTCAATGTTATTAAGCACTTCTTGGTTGCTGACGACTAAGACAGCTGGGTTGTAGGTATTGACTACTTCTGGGAAGTTAACCTCCTTGAGATTATGGACATTGTCAAAGGTTTGCCCAAATAAGTCCAGTTTTTCCAAATAGCTGTTGCCTTTTTGGGTAAAGAAAGCAGTTTGGTTTTCATTGAGGTGTGAGAGTTTGTTTCCCAAGGCTCTAAAGTCATCCTGTGTGACGATGTAAAGATAGCCAGCGCTGCTAAGGTTAGGATTTTCGACATCCTCACGCGTCATGGCAATCTCTTTGGCATCTGAAACTGGGAAAAGCGTATAAACAGAACGGTAAGTGAGCCATTGGTCTGCAGGTTTGTGCAAGGGTTCCATGACCTCTTTTTCCATCAAGGTATCCATATCTGCTTGATTGTCAGCGTTAAGAGCTACCTTGGTGGTTTTTGGGAACATCATGTTCACTTGCGTTTGGGTATTCACATAAAGCGACGTTGTTGTAGCAATCGTAACAAATGCCATAACCGCTAGTAAAGTGATATTAGCCAGACCAACGGCATTTTGTTTCATACGGAAAATCATTTGTGCCGTTGTGACAAAGTGTTCAGGTTTGTAAAAATAAGCCTTATTTTGACGACGGCGTTTCAAATACCAAGTCATGAAACTGATATAAAAGAGATAGGTTCCTATGATAACCAGCACAACTGCCGCAAAGAAACGATACAATACAACCAAAGCAGCTACTTTAGTGGATGATAGGGACAAATAATAACCAATTCCCAAAGACAAAACACTCAAAATAGCCAGCAAGACATTACCGCGAGGTTCTTTTTCCCCTTGCTCTTGCTTTTTAAACAAGGCAAGCGGTGAGGTGCGACGAATGGTGTAAAGATTGCCCCCTTCTAGCAGAACAAACATTCCGATAAAGAGAACAATTGCACTCACAAAGGCTTCAAGGGATAAGGTCAAGACCAGCTGATGATAATGCAGGAGATTCACAAAAGCCAAATAGAACAATTGTGAAAAGATAGCAGACAAGACACTACCTAACACGATGACTCCCAGCAAAATCAAACCTAATTCAATGGTTGATAGCCAGCTGACCTGCCAACGATTCATCCCCAGCATATTATACAGACCAAATTCCTTACTGCGTTGTTTGAGTAAAAATTGATAGCTGTAAATTTCCATCACGGCTGAAAAAATCGCCAAAACAATCAAAGCGAGACTGAGAATAGAGGACCCATGACGCATTCCCCCACCAACAGGGCTAAACAAAATCAGCAAAGTTGAGCAGTTTAGGACAAATAAAATTGTACTGCTGAGCAGGAATGGTCCAAAAACATTAATGGACTTTTTAATATTAGACCAAGCGAGTTTTGCATAAAACATATTACTGACCTCCAAGTAAAGCGCTCATGGTAAGCGAAATATCTTTTGCAAATTCTTGATTGGTCTTGTGACCACGGTAAATTTGGTGGAAAATACGCCCATCTTTGATAAAGAGGACTCTTTTCGCATGACTAGCCGCATTGGCAGAGTGAGTTACCATCAGCAAAGTCTGACCGTCTGCGTTAATCTCTTCAAACAGTTTTAAAATATCTTCTGAATTTTTGTAGTCAAGAGCGGCAGTCGGCTCATCTGCTAAAAGCAATTGTGGCTTAGTGATAAGACTTCTAGCAATGGCAACACGTTGTTTTTGACCACCAGATAATTCAAACGGGCGTTTGTCTAGCAAGCTTTCAATGTGTAGTTTCTTTGCCAAAGGCTGCAAGCGTTGCTCCATCTCTTGATAAGGCAAGCGACCAAGTACCAAAGGTAAGAAAATGTTATCCTTGACCGAAAGGGTATCCAACAAGTTAAAATCTTGAAAGACAAAGCCAAGATTCTTCAAACGAAAAGCAGCCAACTGACTTTCCTTGATTTTGGTAATGTCCTCTCCGTTTAACATGACAGAACCCTTAGTTGGTTTTTCCAAAGTCGCCAAAATGTTCAACAAGGTGGTTTTTCCTGAACCTGATTCTCCCATAATAGCGATAAATTCGTTTTTATCAACCTTAAAATCAACATCTTGTAAGGCACGCGTTTCCTCTTTTGAAAAGCGAGTGCGGAAAACTTTCTCTAAGTGATTAATCTCTAATAACATCTCTTTCTCCTTTATTTGGTATTTTAATACTATTTGTGTTTTATTTTTCTTCTGCCACTCCAATACCACACACCTAAGCTGATGACGCTTGCGGTGATCAGGGATAGAATGGTTATTAAACTATTGGTATCCATTAGGCTTATTTCTCCTAACATTCTTATTTGACTAAGCGGAAGGTCTGATAGACTAGTAGGTTGCAGAACCTACTATTGCCATACTCAACCAAATAAACAGCTGACTTCCTAATTGTAGGTGTCTTTTGATTGCTTGATTCATCTCATTGCTCCTCTCTTATTGACAAGTCTATTGTATCGAAAAAGGAGCCTTTCCTTCCTTACAGTTTCTCCTTTAAATCTTACAAAAATGTAAGAATAAAGTCATCAAAAACGCCTGAGACTAAATCTCAGACGTTTGTCGTTTTAGTTCAGTTCTTGTACCAACCGTTTCAAATAAGCATGACTAGCCACTTGCTCTTTAGGATTGGTGACATTTGCCAGATTAATCTCGTAAATGCTGGTAGCACGGCTATTAAGAAGTGGCAGAAGCTTTGCCCAATCTATCTTTCCTTGTCCCAGCGGCAGACTATCGTGGCGTTTTCCAAAAGAATCCACCAAATGGTAGTGAACGATGTTCTTTTTCAGGGTACTTAAAGACCTTTGTAGGGCCACATTATCCCGATTTAAGAAAATGAAGGCATGAGAAATATCGTAAGCCAACGGGTAGCCTTTTTGCAGCAAGACTTGGTCAAAATCAGGATGGCCAAAGGAAAAGAGATTTGAAATCCCATTTTCAAACATGATGCGATTTCCACCCAGTTGCCAAAGAGCATCTATTCGAGAAAAGAGGTAATCTTGAGCGTTTTTGAGGGTTTCAAAGGGATCTAGCAAGTCCTTTTCTCGCAAATCATAAGAGCCATGCACCAGTACTTTACAGTCAAATGCGTTAGCAAGTTCCAGCAAAGTCTTGGTGGTTTCATCAATAAACGAAACAAGTTCTGGCTTGTGGGCTGGATGAGCTACCAACTCCAAAAACTGCCCTTGGTATTTCATGGGTTGATGTAAAATAATATGCTTCACCCCACTCATTTTGACAGTTTCAATGGCATCGCGCAACATTTTCAAACCTTGAGGAGTAAAATCGTGTTCTGACGTGTAAAACTCAAAGATTTCAGGTTGGTATGTTAGGCGACTCGCCACTTGAATAGGGTCACAACTGGCTTTCAAACCTAATCGAACAGGAAACATTGGCAACCTCCCTGAGATACTTTTAGACATCAAGATAAGCTTGCAAATCCGTCAAAGCACGCTCTGCAATTTTTTCGTAACGTTCTTTCTTATCGCGAATACGAGGACCGTCCAACTCTTTAATGATACCAAAGTTGACATTCATCGGTTGGAAATGCTTGCTTTCCGCATGAGTGATGTAATGTGGTAGCGCGCCAATAGCCGTGGTTTGTGGGAAAATCACAGGTTCTTCACCTTTGAAACGGCGAACAGCATTGATACCAGCTACCAAACCTGACGCTGCTGATTCAACGTAACCTTCTACCCCTGTCATTTGACCAGCAAAGAAGAGGTCTGGATTTTTACGTGTGGCAAAAGTTTCCGTCAAAAGATTTGGCGAATCCATGTAAGAATTGCGGTGCATCACACCATAACGAACAAAATCAGCGTTTTCAAGACCAGGAATCATACGAAAAACTCGCTTTTGTTCGCCCCATTTCAAATGCGTTTGGAAACCGACAATATTGTACAGGCTACCAGCAGCGTTATCTTGACGCAACTGCACAACCGCATAAGGCGTTTTAAATTCCCCATCTCGAGGTCCTTTGTAATCTTCTGGGTATTCTAAGCCAACTGGTTTCATCGGGCCATAAAGCATGGTTTTAATGCCGCGTTTCGCCATCACTTCAATTGGCATACACCCTTCAAAGTATTTTTCCTTTTCAAAACTGTTGAGTGGTGCTTCTTCTGCATTAACCAAAGTATCGTGAAAAGCCATGAACTCCTCTTTGGTCATAGGGCAGTTCAGATAAGCAGCCTCTCCTTTGTCGTAACGTGATTTAAGATAAACCTTATCCATATCAATCGAACCCTTATCGACAATCGGCGCTGCTGCATCGTAGAAATAAAAGCCATCCCCACCATTTAACGCATGAATACGTTCAGCAAGAGCGTCAGACGTCAACGGACCGCTGGCAATCACAGTAATCGCATCATCAGGAATTTCCGTGATTTCCTCACGAATAACCTCAATAAGCGGATGATTGCTGACCTCGTCAGTCACCATTTGCGAAAAGCCGTCACGGTCAACTGCCAAAGCACCACCTGCAGGTACACGCGTGCTTTCTGCGGCTTTCATGATAACAGAATCCAAACGACGCATTTCTTCCTTGAGTAGTCCTACCGCATTGGTCAAGCTATCACCGCGCAGCGAATTAGAACAAACCAACTCCGCAAATTGGTCGGTTTTATGTTGTGGGGTCGCTTTTTTCCCACGCATTTCATAGAGTTTGACAGGAATGCCACGCTTAGCAATTTGATAGGCAGCTTCAGATCCCGCCAAACCAGCTCCAATGACATTGATATAAGATGATTGAGACAATAGACTAATACCTCCAAAAATGACAGTTCTCACCGCCATTTTCCAAATGCGGGGAATGCCCCACATCTGAATCTTTCTAATTATGATATGTTTTATCATATCATAAATGACATAAAACACCAAAATAAACTATTATTTACGTAATTATAATTATGTAAATAATATAACACTAAAAAAGCTCGCAAACTCATTGCGAAGCTTTTTGGTTATTTGATGACTTCTTCTGCGTAATCGCATTCTTCATTGCTGCAGACCACTTGCTTGCCTCCACCACGGATTTTCTTCTCAACCAGATAATCGCCTGATTTTGGACACGTTCGTCCGACAGGTTTGTCCCAAGAGGTGAATTCGCAGTCGGGGTAGCGGTCACAACCATAGAAAATACGGTTGCGTTTGGTTTTGCGTTCAATCACTTGACCTTCGCCACAAAGCGGACAAGTCACGCCGATTTCCTTGGTAATAGCTTTGGTATTATGACATTCTGGGAAGTTGCTACAAGCGTAGAATTTGCCGTAGCGACCGAGTTTGATAACCATAGGATGCCCGCAGAGTTCGCAGTCAAAACCAGCAGGTTCATCCTTGATTTGAATTTTTTCAATCTCGGTTTCAGCTTTTGCCAATTCTTTTTCAAACGGTTTGTAGAAGGCATCGATGACGGTCTGCCACTGTTGTTTACCTTCTTCGACCTCGTCAAGCTTACTTTCCATATCAGCCGTGAATTTGACATCCACGATATCAGGGAAGAATTCCACAATCAAG
Source organism: Streptococcus alactolyticus (assembly GCF_012277075.1). Taxonomy (GTDB): domain Bacteria; phylum Bacillota; class Bacilli; order Lactobacillales; family Streptococcaceae; genus Streptococcus; species Streptococcus alactolyticus. The sequence continues at coordinate 304,225 of NZ_JAAXMT010000005.1, forward strand.
CCATTAACAATCTCACCCAATTCGGTTGGTTCAAAGCGTTTAGCAGCCAGACGGACATAATAACGTCTTTGGATGACATCAAGTGTTGGAGCGTAGGTTGACGGACGTCCCACACCGTTTTCTTCCAAGGTTTTAATCAAGGTTGCTTCCGAATAACGAGCTGGCGGTTGGGTAAAGTGTTGTTCTGGGTTGGTTGATACCTTTTTAACACTATCGCCCTCAGCCATGTCTGGCAACATTTTGTTTTTGTCAGAGTCGTTATACACGGCTAAATAACCGTCGAATTTCACTTGACTACCGTTGGCGGTGAAGCGCACGCCATTTTGCTCCAAATGCACCTTCATGGTATCAAAGATTGCTGCTGTCATTTGACTGGCCACAAAACGATTCCAAATCAAGGTATACAGTTTTAGCTGGTCCTTATCCAAATGCTGTGCAATCGATTCAGGGGTTAAGGTCACATTTGACGGACGAATAGCTTCGTGGGCATCTTGAGCACCTGAAGCATTTTTCACACGATTGCCATGTTTCGAATAAGTCGCTCCAAAACGTTCTGTGATGAAGTTTGCGGCTTCGTTTTGAGCCACAGGGCTAATACGCGTTGAGTCCGTACGCATATAAGTAATCAAACCTTGTGTGCCGCTCTTACCAAGGCTAATTCCTTCGTACAATTGCTGTGCGACCATCATGGTCTTGCGAGTTCGGAAATTGATTTTGTTGGCAGCGTCTTGTTGAAGAGATGACGTGGTGTAAGGAAGTGGCGCATTGCGGCGACGTTCTTTCTTTTCAACTTTGGCTACTTCAAAGGTGTCACTCGTGATTAAAGCGAGCACTTTTTGCACATCTTCGTTGGTTTCGAGTTTTAGTTTTTTGCCATCAACACCGTAAAAAGAGGCTTGGAATTTCTTGTTTCCTTTTTGGAAGAAACCATCAATAGTCCAGTATTCTTCAGGTTTGAAAGCCTTGATTTCATTTTCACGGTCAATGATGAGTTTCAAAGCGACCGATTGCACGCGCCCCGCTGACAAGCCTTTTTTGACTTTCTTCCAAAGCAATGGCGAAATCGAGTACCCCACAATACGGTCCAAAACGCGGCGAGCCTGTTGGGCATCAACCAGATTCATATCAATTTGTCGCGGTTCAACGAAGGCATTTTTGACCGCATCTTTGGTGATTTCGTTGAAAACCACACGGTTTTTGTCCGTTTCATCCAAATTTAAAATATGGGCCAAATGCCAAGAAATCGCTTCTCCTTCACGGTCTGGGTCACTTGCAAGATAGACTTTTTTAGCTTTTTTCGCTTCTTTTTTCAAGTCATTAATCAAAGGACCCTTCCCGCGAATATTGATGTATAGCGGTTCGTAATTATTGTCAAAATCAATGGACATGCTTGATTTTTTCAAATCACGGATATGACCAACTGAAGCGACAACCTTGTAGTTACGCCCCAAATATTTTTCAATGGTTTTTGCTTTTGCAGGAGATTCCACAATAACCAAATTCTTTTGTGGTTTTTTGCGTTTCGTTTTTGTTTTTGTTTTTTTGACAGTTTTAGATGCTTTTGAAACAGTCGTTACCATAAAGCTCACTTCCTATTAGTAATAAACTTATATCATGATAACCCGCTTTTTTTAAACTGTCAATATAAAAGTTACGCATTTTGGAAACATTTTCAAAAAATCAGGGTAAAAAAAATGTAAGAAAAAGGCTTGTCTTAATCACGATACTCCGACAAAATATCTTGCCCTGAAGTCACGCATTTAGCGCCTTCATTGATGAGTTTGTGGCAACCGTCTGATTGACCATCCAAGATATTTCCTGGTATGGCAAAGACATCCCGACCTTCTTCTAATACCCTCTCACAAGTGATAAGACTTCCCGACCTCGCTTTGGCTTAGCCACAAGCACACCTTGGGACAAACCTGCGATAATGCGATTTCGCTCAGGAAAATGGTACTTCAAAGGCTTCTCTCCTGGGGCATACTCACTTAAAACCAAATGATTTTTGCCTAAATAATCCTGTAATTGTTGATTTTCTTTAGGGTAATACACATCCAGCCCGCAACCGATAACAGCAATGGTCGCTCCGCCATTTTTCAAAACAGATACATGAGCACTGGTATCAATCCCACGCGCCAAACCGCTAACAATCACGAAACGATTGCCCAATTCTTTGATAATCTTTTGAACCGACTTGGTTCCCACAGCAGACGCATTTCTAGCGCCAACAACCGCTAATTTACGACGTTGAAGCAAGTCTAAATTGCCTTGATAAAAGAGCAAGACAGGAGGATTGTAACAATTTTTCAGCTCCAAGGGGTATTCCTTGTCTAAAATCGAAAGACTTGGGTAAGTGTTAAACTCCTGCCGCAAGGTTTTGCTATCTAGCGACTTGTAATTCTCAATAAACAAGACAGGATTGCGGCACTTTGAGACAACAGCCATATCCCTTAAGGACAGGGATTTCTTCTGCTTTTCGTGATACTCCAAAATCGCTAAGATATTCAGATTGGTTAAGCCTGCTTTTTTTAATTTAAACAATTCAAAATGATTCATGTGTCACCTCACTATCTTATTAGTTCGATAAAGAGGGCAAAAAATACCATCTTGCCTTAAAAAACAAGATGGTTAGTCATTTTAAGAGAGCATGGATTTGATAGGCTCAAAGCTTTTGCGATGAATAGGGGTGACACCGTATTGTTTTAGGCCTGCTAGGTGGTCTTTAGTACCATAGCCAACGTTTTTATCAAAGGCGTAACCTGGGTATTCTTTTGCGTATTCAGCCATCATATGATCACGCGTAACCTTTGCCACAATCGAAGCTGCTGCAATAGAAAGGGAATTGGCATCGCCCTTGATCAGGGATAGTTGGGGAATAGGTGTGTCTAACTGCATCGCATCAATAAGCAAGTAATCAGGCTTTGTTACCTCGCCTTTCATCTGCTCAATTGCTTGCAACATACCAAGTTTTGTCGCCTCGTAAATATTGACGCGGTCAATGGTGTCATTGTCCACGATGCCGATCCCCACTCCCAAAGCACGCGCAAGGACCTCTTCGTAAATCTCCTCGTGGTGTTTTTTGGGAATTTTTTTGGAATCGTTGAGGTGTCTGATTTTACAATCTTTAGGCAAAATCACGCAAGCAGTGACAACAGGTCCTGCTAAAGGGCCTCTGCCAACTTCATCAATGCCTGCGATAGCTTGATAACCTTTCTGGTACAACTCCTTTTCGTAGCGCAGCATTGTTTCAAGACGAACGTACTCGTCAATCTCTGCCTGAATAGCTTTTTTGCGCTGTACAATCGCTTTTTGCACACCGATGCGAATATCTGATGCGTACAAGTCCCAGCGGTCATCGTCTAGACAGTCAATCTGAGCCAGCGCTTCCTTGATGTCCTTAATAGTCGCCATCTGTCACTTCTCCTACGACATCTAAGGTGTAACGCCCCAATTTGCCTTCGCGGACATCCTTCACAAACAGATTGTAAAAACGGTCATAATCATCACGAAATCCTAATTTTTGCGTCATGGCCATGATGATTTCAGGCGCTTCTTCTTCCAAATCAATGCCCTTGAAACGCTCAATCAAACGCTCAGAGTAATGTTCCTTAAAGTAATTCAAGCCAAAAATAGTCACTTCATCCATGGGCAAGAGCTGGTCTTTGATAGCACCCGTCAGAGCTAATTTTAAGCCAACAACTTCGTCTTCAAATTTTGGCCATAAAATACCTGGTGTATCAAGAATTTCCAAGTCTTTATTTGATTTGAGCCACTGTTGCCCTTTTGTAACCCCAGGTTTATTGCCTACAACGGCAATTTTTTTACCTGCCAAACGGTTCATGAGGGTTGATTTTCCTGCGTTTGGAATACCGATAATCATGGTGCGGAGCGTTTCTTTTTGAATACCGCGCTCACGCAATTTAGCCAATTTATCAGCCATCAAAGATTTGGCAGCATCGGTGACCAATTTGACAGTTGCTTGCTCCTTAGAATTCACGGCCAAGGTCTTAATGCCCTGACTTTCAAAATACTGACGCCATTCTTTGGTGCAGTTACTGTCAGCCAAATCGGCCTTATTTAAAATCATGAGTTTGGGTTTATCTCCGACAATTTTCGTCAACATAGGATTTTGACTTGAGAGAGGGAGGCGAGCATCTACTAAAATCGTGACAAAATCAACGTGTTTTAGATTTTCCTGAACTTGTCGGCGTGCCTTGGACATATGCCCAGGAAACCATTGAATAGTAGCCATAAGTTTATAAATCCTTTCGTAGCAAGTTTTTTTGTTTGAAAAACCTGCCTATTTTTTATTAGGCACCAAACAGGCACCAAGATTTTGTATTCACCAAGTTAACCTATAACCAACAACCTTTTGTTTTCCTTCTCTTAAATAAGAAATATCAAATGACTTGTAATATTTTGATAAATCTTTCTTAAGCTTAGGAATTATATTTGCAGTTATATGCCTAGGTGTATGGGTTGATTTTAGACCAAGTTTGTCTCTAAAATCATCTAAAGAAAATTCAATCATTTTTGAATCAAGATTATTTTCTATTTCATCATTTAATATTTTGGAATATTTGCTAGACCAAGATTTTAATACTTCAAATCTAAAATTATTTCTATCAATAAATTTATCTAAGGCTTTAACTGTTTGATTTTGAGATATTCCTTGACTATGAGTATACAACATAGTTGTTTCATAATTAGCATGTCCAACACGTTCCATAATTTCTTTTATAGCAACTTTCATACCCTCACTTTGTAAATAGGTAATATGCATATGTCTAAAGGAATGAGGGGTTACATGCTTTGTCCATTTGAAACCGTATCTCTCTTCGCAGTTTTTAGTAAGATCAGTTTCAACACGAGCAAGTACTTCCCGGAAAGAAAAGGATTTTCAATCGCATAGCGGTCAAACTCTTCACTTCGTTGTATACCCCTTAATATAGCATCACAAGCCACTTTAGGTAAAGCAACATCTCGATCAGCATTTATTGTTTTGGTTTCATCAAAGTAGAATTCTGAAACTTTCAAATCATGATATTGTAAAGCCTTATCAATATGTAGTATACTTCTCTCAGCATCAAAATCTTTCTTTGTAAAAGCAGCTTCTCCGATTCGCAGTCCTGAAAATAGTAAAACTATAGCCAAGTCATAGTAATTTGGGTTTCTTCTTCGACTTAGTGTTTCAAAGAAAGCTCTAATTTCATGAATTTCTAAAAACTTTGCTTCTCGTTTTTTCTTTGTTTCACGCTTTTTCTCAAGGGACGTTTCTAGCTTTATTACAGACATTGGTGAGAACTGAATAACATTATAAAGAACACCATGGTTAAAAATTTTGTTACAAGTGCTTTTTATATGTATCATAGTAGATTGTGACGCATTATATTTCTCCATATAGGTAGTCAAACACCTTTTCATCAATAATGGTGTTAAGCGTTCGAGTAAATAATCATCACCAATAATTTCACCAAGACGTTCTATCACAAAAGCCTCTCTTTTAATTGTCTGAGGTTTTACTGATACTGACCAGGTTTCTAGCCAACTCATCTTTAACTCTCCGAAAGTTCTTATCAACTGGGGATTAAATTGGGCTTCACTGCCATTAACTAATCTCTCAATTTTATCTTTGAGCTTACGTTCTGCTTGTTTTCGAGCGCGACTCGTGTTTTTATGATAACTTACAACAGCTGTCTTCCACTTTCCAGTTAGTGGATCCTTATATTTATCTACAACTTCGTATCGAGTAACTCCTTTTGAATTAGTTTTTGTTCTATAGTACATTTTCGTTTCCTTAAACTTGAAAAGAAAAATCAATCATAGAAATATAACCATTTTATATTATATCATGATTCTTTTTATTTTACCGCCCTTTGTTTCCATCTTAAAAACTCTTCAAAGCCTTCCAAATTAATAAAGACTAGTTTATGAGTTGGGTTGATCACATAATCTTTAAACTGCTTATTATCTCTCATTTCACCTAACCATCTGTTCAGTGTATATTGATTCAGACCTTCCCATCTCCTCAATATAGCTTTTTTATCTGCCCACTCAGCTATGCTATTCTCAACCGATACAAATTTAATTTTCATATTAGTTTCTCTCTATTTTATATTATTAACCTCCGTGGGTATGATTGGTTAAATCATTCATGGGCATTTCACCCACTGTCCTTTTACGATGGCAGCCTGAACGTTCAGAAGTATCATTGTCCTTATTTGTGGTCATGGCAGATAGAAAACCACTCTATTTTATAGCTAATAAATTTTGCTCCTATCACGGCGTATCTCACTAAATTGCTCGACAAATAAGAAAGTCCCACCTCGGTTTATTCAATTGTCAATGGTCAAATTAATGGAGAACTATTTTATACTCTTCAAACGGGGAGGATAATTAGTTAACCCCAATAGGTAATCTGTACTCACGCCGTATAAATTAGATAATTTAATAAGATAATCGGTAGGTAACTGACGTTTACCAGCCTCTATCTTTGAATATGACGATTGACTACAGGATAAATACTTGGCAAGATACTCTTGTGAATAATCATTATCCTCTCTCAAATCTCTGAGACGTCTATACATTCGTTCACTCCTACTTAAAATTATAATTTGGTACAGAGTGAAGTGTGTGATTTATTCTAAATTGGCATATTTTTTAATGTCGACCTTAACATGATTGCTCAAATAATTAAGAAAGAGTACTAGAGCATAAATAAAACGAGTTTATGAAAGGAAAATAAAAAAAGCACTCATTAAGTTTCATAACTCAACGGGTGCCGTCCTGATTTAATCACAAGAGTAGTACTTTTGGATAGTTCATATCTAGCTGCACTTAGCCTTTCAGTGAATTTTCTATTCAACACTGTAATTCAAAGACTTATTAAATTTGTAAATTTAATTCTGTTAAAAACTCCTTTACATCCCCAACATAGGCATAATCAGAGATATCAAAAATGGGCGCATTTCTATCAATGTTAACAGAGATGTTTAAATCTGCTTTGTCCATGCCAGTGGTATACTGACTTGCTCCCTGTATACCCACCAAATTAATAATCACATTAGGCTTAACGGTGTGTCCTGACTGACCAATTTGATTCTCAATTGAAAAATATCCAACTCGGTTAGTGGCCGTGTCAATCCAACTTGAGCATTAATCTTATTTGCGACTTCAAAAGCAATCTTATTCTTTTCCTTTTTCTTTGGTTCAAGAATCCGCCTTACAACTGTTGGAGATCCAACAATACCTATCCTAAAAGAAATTATTAATAATTCGTTTTACTTGTCCTGCAGAAGATTGCATCTTTTGTAATTCAGCATCGTTCAATGGCAGATTAACCGGTCGAACAATGCCACGAGCACCAATAATTGCTGGCTGTCCAATAAACAAATCTTTGACACCTTTATATTGCCCATACTGATAAACAGATAAGGGAAGAACGGTATTTTCATCATTCAGTATAGCTTTCGTAATCCGAGCGAGCGCCACTGCAATACCATAAAATGTAGCACCCTTTTTGTTAATGATGGAATAAGCAGCATCACGAACAGATTCAAACAGTCTGACAAGCCCTTCTTCATCAATATCACGATTCTCTTGTAACCATTGTTCCAGTTTCACACCAGCAACATTCGCATGTGACCATACAGCAAACTCAGAGTCACCGTATTCACCCATTATGTAAGCATGAACAGATCGGGCATCAATTCCAATTTTTTCCGCAAGGGCTTGACAAAATCGAGCAGTATCAAGTGATGTCCCTGACCCAATAACACGTTCTTTAGGGAAACCCGAAAATTTCCATGTTGAGTAAGTTAAAATATCAACCGGATTGGCTGCCACAAGGAAAATGCCATCAAATCCAGACTCAACCACTTGAGTAACAATGGATTTGTTGACAGCAAGGTTTTTGTCGACAAGATCCAGACGGGTTTCACCCGGTTTTTGAGGGTACACCCGCAGTAATGACAACAAGGTCAGCATCTGCGCAGTCTGAATATTGCGCAGCATAAATTTTTTTAGGCGAGGTAAACGCAAGCGCATGGCTAAGATCAAGTGCATCGCCTACAGCCTTTTCAAACAGTTGAGGAATTTCAATAATTCCAAGTTCTTGAGCAATTCCTTGGTTAATAAGAGCGAAGGCATATGAAGAACCTACGGCACCATCACCAACAAGGATAACTTTTTTGTGTTGTTTAGTTGTTTTCATCTAATGAGCTCCCGTTTTAGTTGTTACTTTTAAAAAATATAATCATCATCAAGCATTTCCTCTGCTTCTCCCATTAGATATCCAGCACCAACCTGTGAAAAAAAATCATGATTTGCTGTTTCAATAGAAATGCCATTCATTACAATTGGATTTACATCATTTGCTGAGGCGTCTTTAAAATATATATCAAATCCCATATTCTGCAGAGACTTATTTGCGTTGTACTTCACGAATGTTTTAATATCTTCCACTAGTCCGATTTCAGAATACACTTCTTCAGTATATGCAAACTCATTGTCTAACAGCTCCTCTAGAAAGGAATACATCCAATTAGTAAAGTTTTCTTGTTCAGTAATCGATAACTCGTTAAAGTCCTGTCTAAACTTATACCCTAAATATGTACCATGTACTGATTCATCTCGTATAACTAATTTAATGAGTTCTGCTAAGTTAGCTAATTTATTCTGACCTCGGTACCAAAGGGGGATAAAGAAATTGCTATAATACAATATTCCTTCTAAAAAGACACTTGCAACCTTAACCTGCATAGGTGTGCCGTTCTGATAGATCTCATTAATCTTTCTAGCTTTAAATTGCATTCTATGGTCATTGTTCATCCAATTATATATTTCTTCTATATCTTTAAATGTATTAAGTGAAATTAAAATAGTTCCATATGTTTTGGCATGGATGGATTCCATAAAGGTGAAGTCGCTCAACACAGCCCTCTCTTTTAAGGTTCTTGCATTTTTCTTTAATGCATATAAGCCCTCTTCGGATTGTAACGTATCCAATAAGGCAAGTCCTCCAACTGCTTTTTTCACCACCTCCTTTTCCATATCAGAAAGTTTTCTCCAATCTAATAGGTCATTCGAAACAGGAACCCTTGTATCCAACCAGAACTGCGCAGTTGCCTTATCCCAGACATATTCATCTAATTCATCTTCTATAAGCTGCCAATTCATTGTTTTATTTAGCATTCTTTTCCCCTTACCTTTGTACTTATTAATATTACCAATATATCAATAGTATATGATATACGCAAAACACACACTTATAGTGATTTAACAACCTCAATAGGCTTCTCATAATTAGGAGATTCATTGATATTTTCAAGATATTCTGTATATTGAACAGTATTTTGAGAATCTAGAACCAAGACTGCCCTAGCTAGTAAATGCCACTCATCCATGAGAACACCAAATGCTTTACCAAAACTATTATCATAATAGTCAGAAAGTAAAACGACATCTAATCCTTCAGTACCACACCACCGCGCCTGAGCAAATGGTAAATCAACTGATACAGTGATAACAACCGTATCCTCTAGTTCTGATAATTCCTTGTTAAATGTACGTGTTTGTGTTGAACATAAATCAGTCTCCAGTGAAGGAACAATTGAGATAACTTTCTTCTTCCCATCAAAATCACTTAAACTTTTAAGAGTTAAGTCACTTGACATTAGTGTAAAATCTGACATTGTATCACCAACATGTAGTTGTCTCTCTGCTGAAACTGTAACGGTTTTCCCAAAAAATGTTGTCATAATATAATTCCTTTCTTAAACAGTAGTTTTATTTATTTCTACCCTCTATTATCACTTTTTCTAATAAGTCTCTAATGCAATTTATGCATAATAACTTATCCTTCTAGTTACTAAGCAAGTTCCTACCCCTACTTAATCATAAAGACTTGAAACCTCTATTATTGATTTTAATACGATATATATCTAGTCAGTAATAAGATTGATCAATCTATTGTTATCCTTTTTCATTAATAGGATAATGGTGTCTATCACTCCCTTTCCTTAAAATTATGTATCATAGACTAATTCCAAATCAATGACACCAATCCTAATTTCTAGTTTAATTACCAAATTAAGCCTATATCCCTATATTACATATTCTCCTCTAGAACTCGTAATCAGATTCTTCCATAATCTCTTCATCGGTTGAAGTTGATTTGTTACTAGAGATGGATAAATGATGCTCGCGTAAGTTATTTAACCGATAATTTATTCCTTTCAACACCTCAGCATTAAAACTAAATTGCTCTTTCAATCCAATCCCCATGAGAATATTATTAGCTTCCTGCAATATTAAGTTTTTAGCGATTATTTTACTCTCCTTCAAATAATAAAAGTCACCAATTAAATTAATCCCCAACTTTACAAAGTGGTCGACAGTTTCATAACCCCATGCTTTGAAGCGTTCAACCTCTTGCAGGTCTGATTCCTTTAGTAGAAGCTTTATCTTATGACTAAAATAAAAGCAATGCAAGGACTCATTACGGATAATCATTTCCAACATACTTCCGAGGTTATTAAATTCTTTATTAATCCATAACTCAAAAAGGTATGCAAGATAAGCATAGTTCAGGAGACCTTCTACATATAGCGCTATGAACCTTTTTTTAACTAGACTCGATTCTCTATAAACAGTATTAATATCATTCAAATATTCCAGTACACGTGATTCATTGTCAACCCACTCAAATGACTTTTTAAGATTAATCTCTTTATCAAAGGTGAGCAATATTCGATTATAAGCTTTGGTATTGACCATCTCGATAAATTGAATATTATTTAAAATAGCAACTTCTTGTTGCGAACACTTACCATTTCGAACAATTTCACCTACCTCTATGGACTGATTAGTAGATAAATTCGTTAAAAGTATCAGTAAACGCTTTAATTGTTCTTGTTCCTCCAAATTAAGCTTTACCCAATTCGTAAAATCATTTTCAATTGGAATCCGGGTATCCAACCAAAACAGTGATGTAGCTCTTTCCCATACTGCATTGTCAAATTCATCCTCGACAACATTCCAGTTAATAGCTCTATAATATAAATAGTTTTTTGACATGGTACCTCCTTAAATCATGCAAGCTTCACAATTATTTACACTATTGAATTCGTCATCTTCCGTATATGTCCGAACATAGTAGAGTGACTTAATCCCTTTTGTCCAAGCATAATTACGAAGACGATTTAAGTCTCGAGTTGTTAATTTTGAACTTCCTTGCTTCTTCCACTCATAGATACCTTCAGGTAATACAGAACGCATGAAGAGTGTCAAGCTCATTCCTTGATCAATATGTTGCTGAGCTTTAGCGTAGATATCAATAATTTTTCGTTGATCCATGTTGTAAGCTGTCTTATAATATCTAAGTGTTTTATTCGACAAGTATGGAGCAGGATAAAAGATTGAACCAACTTTTTTCTCTTGACGATTTTCAATTAATTGAGTAATTGGGTGAAGAGATGCACTAGTCTCATTGATATAAGAAATAGAACCATTAGGAGCAATAGCTAGTCTATTTCGATGGTAGAGACCATCTTTCATGACATCTTCTTTTAATAACTGCCAATCTTCAATTGTCGGTAATAAGATATTTTCAAATATCTTTGCCACTTTTTCAGATGTAAAATGAAATTCCTTCGCTAGATAATAATTAAAATAGCTTCCATCAGCATAGCGAGAGTATTCAAAATCATGAAAAGTTTCGTTCTTTTCCACTGCAATTTGGTGACTGGCCTTTAAAGAGTAATAGTTCATAGCCAGAAAGAAAGCATCTACAAATTCTAAGGCTTCATCAGATTCATAGTCAATACCATTAAGAGCTAAAACTGTATGAAGTCCCATTGCACCAAGCCCAATTGTATGGTAGAGCGAATTTCCATTAGCCACAGTTGGAACTTCACTGATTGCACCCCGATCAGTAACAGTGGTGAGCGCCCGAATCGCATATTCTATAGACTTTCCAAAATCTTTAGATTTTATAAGGTTTACCATATTCATTGAACCAAGGTTGCAAGAAATATCGGTCCCCACCTTTTTATAACTTAAATCTGGATTTAATATAGACGGTTCTTGTGGTTGAAGGATTTCTGAGCAAAGATTACTCATAATAATTTTTCCTTTTACAGGATTAGTTCGATTAGCTGTATCAATATTTAAAATATATGGATAACCAGATTCTTGTTGTAAACGTGAAATTTCCTGTTCTAATTCACGAGCATTAATTACAGTTTTTTCTATTTCATCATTAGCCACCATAGTATCGTACTCTTTCGTCAGATCAACATAAGAAAACGGGATACCATAAACTCGCTCAACGTGATAAGGATTAAAAAGATACATTGGTTCATTTGTTTTAAGCAGCTCATAATATTTGTCAGGTACTACTAATCCTAGCGATAATGTCTTAACTCGAATTTTCTCATCTGCATTTTCTTTTTTAGTAGATAAAAATTCCAGAATATCTTGGTGAAAAACATTAAGATACACTACTCCTGCACCATTTCGTTGTCCTAGTTGATTACTATAGGAAAATGAATCTTCCAGTAATTTCATAACAGGCAGCACACCCGAAGAAGCATTCTCAATTTCTTTTATAGGGGATCCTGTTGCACGTAGATTGGATAGATTAACCCCTACGCCCCCACCCATTCTAGAAAGCTGTAAAGCTGAATTAATATTCCGACCAATCGATAGCATAGAATCTTCAATATCAATAAGAAAACATGAAACCATTTCTCCCCGCCTCTTCTTACCTGCATTTAGAAATGTTGGTGTTGCAGGTTGATATCTTTGGGAAATAAGTTCTTCTAGTATCTTATGAGCAAGATTCCTATCCCCATTCGCAAGATACAAAGCATTAAATACAGCACGATCCTCAAAGTTTTCTAAATAATATTTCGAATCATTTGTTTTCATTGCATACTGATTATAAAATTTATAGGCAGCCATAAAGCTTTTAAATTTAAAACCATAGTTATAGGCGAACTTAAATAGTTCCTTGATAAAGATCCTATTATCTTTACCATAAATACTCAAAACACTTTCATCAATATAATCATGACTAATTAAATAATCCAATTTCTCATCAATACTATCAAAGGTTTTCAAGTTATCCCTAATTTCTGTATTTAAATATTCTTCTAACGCCTCCCTGTCATAATGAAGTGGAATCTGTCCCTCTACCGGTACATTTAACATATTATTCAGAATAAAATAATCTTTTGTCATTCTAGTCTTCTTTCTATTTTTATATTTTTACCTTTATTGATGTAAAAAATCGGATTTTTTACAAAAGAGATCAATGGAAAATACTAGGTCTTCCGTTAACGGAGAGAGTTTATACCATGTTTGGGGTTCAATAAATGGTGGTTGATTGCTAGTGTCATAAGTACACTCTCTGAGAACATCTCCATTCTCTCTCAATTCGAAAATCTTTATCTTCCCGGACCAAATAGTTATCTTTTCCCAAGTCCCATCTTTAATATGATGACTGTGCCGCAAGGGATGAGGCATATGATGTGATGTCATATTAGGTAAGTGCCTATATGATACAAGCTCTGAACTGTATCTCCACTCTATTACCCTAGTATTCAATCGATTTGAAATGCGAATAACATCTTCCTCAGTTCCTCGTAATTCAAATTCATCTAATACTGGAAATCCAAATTCCTCAGAATACTGGTGAGCTGTCAGACAGAATTGTTTATTAAAATTTCGATTACCACTTCCGATGATGCCCATACAATATTTACTATTTTTTTTATATGCAATAAGCCTACGGAGGGGTGTTGTTAATATTTCGATATTACCAGTAGTAACACCATTCCCTCCTTCAAGGTAGGCTGGTAGAAAAGCAAAGTAAGGTTCTTTGATTTCAAATTCCAATGATTCATTATTTTTTACTAAATCCTTGACATTAACATAATCCAATTTCTCTTGAAGTTCCTTCTGGAAATAATGATCTAATCTTTCAAGAAAATTAGTCGTATTCCCGCTAAGACTGATATAGTATATTCTAATCACTTGTATTTTTCCCTCCTAATATGTATAATTACTATATACTGTATTTGATGATAAAAACAGACACTACATATAGTGATTTAATTATATATCTTCCCTAATTAAAAAAAATTGACCATGGTCAATTTTTTAGGAAATATAAAAAAATGCAAGGGAGAATAAACATATGACAAAAATTGGCTGCGTTCATCGGGTTCCTCTTTTTAATAATCTTGCTTGCGGTGAACAGAGTAAGGTTCAAGAATTGCTATATCATAAAACCTTTAAAAAGGGAGAAATTATTTTTTCTCCCGATGATCCAGAGCAGCTATCGATTATTTCAGCTGGTGCTATGAGAATCTATAAACTGAGTAAAACTGGTAAGGAACAGCTTATTCGTATTGTTAATGAGGGAGAATATGACGGAGAGAATTATCTCTTTGGTCTCTCAAATGATTCTCTTTATGGAGAGGCCATTAAAGAAACAAAAGTATGTATCCTATATAAGTCAGATTTCAATAAGTTAATCAATCTTTATCCACAATTAAGCTGCAAACTACTTCAATTAAATGCCTACAAATCTTTAGAGATTGAGAAGCAACTGCAACTACTGGCAATTGATTCAATAGAGGATCGTTTAGCTACCTACTTCAGTCAGCTCTCTCTCCCTTCAGAGGTAATGACTGAAGAGACCATTACGATACCAGTCTCACTGAAAGAACTAGCCAGCTATCTAGCTACCAGTCCTGAAACTATATCCCGTAAATTAAGAGCTTTTCAAGAAGAAGGATTAATAAATAGAAATGGAAAGAAAGTTATACTATTTCGTTCTTTTTGGGATAAATTTGACTTTCTATAATTTTTATAAACTAAAGGGGCTCTTTGTCAACTGTAGTGGGTGACTTATAGCTAAGCACGAGAGGAGAGGAAATGCGCCTTCTCTTTTTGCATGTTTAAAGCGATAAAGATACGTTTTTTAAAGTTGTCAAAGTTCCTAAATCCAAAGGCATTGCGCTTGATGTCTTTGATGAGTTTGTTGGTTGCCTCCAGTTTGGCGTTAGAATGAGGAAGCTCAATAGCATTTGTGACGTGTTCCTTGTAGTGAAGGATAGTTCTTAGAGCTGTTTTAAAGGTTTGATTGAGATGTGGTAAGGCTTCTTCAATCAAGTCAAAGAAGTAGTCAGCGTTTTTCTCTTGCAGGTGGAACAGCAGGAGCTGGTAGAGGTCATAATACCCTTTCAACTCAGGGACAAGGTGGAATATCTTGGTCAAACATTTTTTGGTGTGAGCGTTTCTCCAAAAGTCCTTGAACGAAAGCTGTTTAGAGAGAATTTACGACTGTCTTTCAGCACGGATTTCCAGTAGTATTTGAGGGCACGATATTCAAGAGACTTCTTGTCAAACGGCTTCATGAGTTGAATACCTGTCTGATTAAGAGCACGGCTCATGTGCTGCACGATATGAAATCTATCAATAACAATCTTAGCGTTAGGAAAGAGTTTTGGAATCATTGGGATGTAACTGTCAAAGATATCAACGGTAACGATTTTCACACTGTCTCTAGCCTCTTTAGAATACCTGAAGAAACAATTGCGAATAGTTGTTTGTGTCCGATTCTCAAGGATGGTGATGATTTTCTTGGTCTCAAAATCCTGTGCAATGAAGGCAAGCTTTCCTTTTTGATACGAAAACTCATCGATGGAGAGGATTTCAGGCAGACGAGAGAAGTCCTCTTTGAAAGTGAATTCCTTGAGTTTTCGGTGTACGGTAGAGGTTGAAATCGCTAAATCCTAAGCAATGTGTGTTAAGGCTTGACGATTGACCAAGGCTTGCGCGACCTTCTGTCTGAGAGGTTCAGAGATTTGACAGTTTTTCTGTACCAAGCTGGTTTCAGAGACTGTTACCTTACGACAATTCTTGCATTGAAAACGCCGTTTCTTGAGCCTAATAAGACTGGGGAAGCCAGCCACCTCAAGAAATGGTATTTTCGATGGCTTTTGGAAGTCATATTTTATCTGTTTTCCCTGACAGTGATTACAGTTTCCAGGAGCGTAGTCCAGTGTAGCTATCATCTCAATGTGTGTCTTGTGTTTCAAAACTTTGTTCAACGTGATATTTTTGTCTTTAATTCCAATCAATTGTGTAGTATGATAGAGTTGTTCCATATGATGCTTTCTAATGTGAGTTTGGTCGCTTTTCATTATAAGTCATATGGGACTTTTTTGATACTCAAAAAGCCCTATAATTCCACAGTGGAGTTACCCACTACAGAAATTATAGAGCCACTAAAGGATAGGTGTTACTTCTACCTATCCTTTAGTTTATTTCTTTGTTTCCTTATAAAATGGCAGTAATTCATCAAAACTTTTTAATAGATCATCAATTAACCGTTCTAATGAGTGGTCAGTCTCAATTGGAATATCCTGTTTAACCAAGACCTTACGAACCTCACCTGATTTGACCTGTTTTAGTAAACTCTTTCGATTTTCTTCTGTTGCATCCATTTTGAAACTTATACCATTTTTTTGTACAAAATAATACATGGCTCCAAAAGGAAGAAGATTCAAAACTTTATTTTGTTTCTCTAAACTGTTTTCAGACCTGCTTCTTTCTACAAAACTAACCTCAACGGAAATTCCAAAAATATCAGATTCCCCATAAAGACGAATAGCCAATGCTGAATCATCCAAATCATCGGAAGGCAATCGGAAGTAACACCAAAAATGTGGACGACATAGCTGAGATTGATTCATCCATTGACTAACACGCTCTGCTTTAAATGACTTTACCCTGTCTTCAAAAGATTTACTGATTAAACTGAATTCATCCCGGGCCTGTCGAGCTAGGTCCCTTAAATCCATCATATACTGGCGATAATTACCAGCCTTTTCCGGCTTAATATATTTTTCTCCTCGATAGGGTAGATATTCCTTTAATTTGTCAAACGACATTTTTTACCTCATAAATCAATTAAGCCATCTCTGTTAAGAATAATTATTTTTCTACCTGAACGTTTTATCAATCTATTATCCTCAAGAAATCTAAATTTTCTAGAAAGAGTTTCAGGGGTAGTCCCTATATATCGCGCGATATCAATCATCTTCATAGGTAAACTGAACCGATAATCGTTCGCTACTTTTGACAGATCCAAGAGGTAGTTCGCTAAACGTTCCTCAACACGCTCCATAGATAAAATATGGGCCTGCTTCTCCACTTGAATCATCTTTTGCGCACTTAATTCAAATAATTTAAGAGCTATTTGTGGATTCCTAAGCATTACTTGATCAAAAGCTTGTTTACTTAATCTACAAATTTCAGTTGTTTCAAGAGTTTCAGCAAAAAGAGATTCATTTTTAATACCGAACAACTGATTCTCACCCTCATAGCCACCTGGTTCAACGACCCGTAAAAGCTGTTCATCACCATTTGTAGACAGTTGGAATACTTTCATACTTCCGAGAGCCACGATGTCTAGATTTTCATCTCCTGGTCTAAAAACAATTTCATTTTTTTTAAATTGTTTGTGTTGTGTCAATCTATTAATTTTAATCTGTTCATCTTCTGACAGATAATTAAATAATGGTACAAGTGTCACACAAATGTGTTGAACCATGGATAGCCTCTTTCTAATTGATAAAACCTATTCTTGAGATAATTCATCAAATTGTTTTAATAGCTGATAAGTTTTAGTAAATGTCTCACAAGCATCATCTGGAATTGTATAATCTTTTGTAAGAGCTCTTAGTTCTGAAAATTCATTTGATAGGTCCAAATTATTATCCCTAATTTTATGTTGAATTGTTTCATAAACTTTGCGAACATCAAAGACTTCTGGATGATTTTTCCCATGAGCTTTTGTAATAGCATTTGTATATATATCAAGCATCTCATCGTTTGCTTCAAAAAATTGTTTTAACATTGTAACTTTCTCCTATTATTTTTCTGATGCTTTTAGGACATCATAGCCAATTGCTTGCACTGCCTTCACAATTTCATTAATGTTTGTCATACTAGCGTCAAAATTTACTTTTGCCTTACTGGCATTGAATAGAACTTTGACACTTTCCTTATCGACACCTGTTACACTTTTAATGGCTCCCTCAATTTTTTGCATACATGTTGGACAAGCCAGTGTTTCAAGCTGTAGTATCGCTTTTTTCATCATCTTTACTTCCTTTCCTTATTATATCTTTAGTATAGTACGATATTTAGAATAAAAAATTGATTTCTATCAAGAATCTCTATTTTCTTTTATATTTTAAAAGCCTCATAGCATTCAAAATAACTACGAGAATGCTACCTTCATGAACAAACATGCCAATTGCCATATTCATCCACGAACTTGAGAGAACACTGATAAGAAGAACTACTACGACTAGCAATGCAATGAAGATATTTTCAATCATATTACGTCGTGTGGCTTTAGCTAATCCAATCGCATGAGGGATTCTGTGAAAATCCGAATTCATCAAAACAACATTTGAAGTTTCAATGGCAACATCTGTACCGTTTCCCATGGCAATTCCAATATCTGCTAAGACCAATGATGGGCTATCATTAATACCATCTCCGACAAATGCTACTATTTCTCCACTTGCCTGACGTTTTCTCACAAATTCTGCCTTGTCTTCTGGTAGTAGATGACCATAAGCCTCGGTTAAGCCTAACTGATTAGTAACTAAATCAACTGTGCCTTGATTATCTCCAGATAATAGAATGAGATTTTTTACTCCCATATTCTTAAGCGTCTCTAAATCCTCCTTGACTCCTTGTCTAATCTGGTCGCGAATCCCTACAACAATAGCTATTTGTCCATCAATAGCAGTTAGGACAATTGAATTCCCTTCTGCTTCCATCCCTGCTATGTCGCTCTTCATCCGGTTAGTGAAAGGAATATTATATTGATTCATCAAATAAGAGTTCCCAACGAGGACTTGGTGATTTTGAATACGAGCAACAACTCCCCCACCTTGAACGACCTCTGTTGAGTCAATAACCTCTACTACAGAACCTGAGTAATGGTTCATAATTGCTTTCGCGAGCGGATGATCTGATTCTCTCTCAACACTAGCCAGTAAGCTCTCAGCAAGACTCCTATCACTGCTATAATAGATTGTCTGTGCAACCTGAGGGTTACCATAAGTTAATGTTCCTGTTTTATCAAATAACATTGTATCAACTTTACTAAAGTTTGTAATGACATCACTACCCTTAAATAAAATACCATGTCGTGCGCCATTCCCAATCCCTGACACATTTGAAACTGGTACGCCAATAACCAGTGCACCAGGACATCCAAGAACCAAAATAGTAACGGCTAACTCAATATTGCGGCTAATAAGCCAAACAATAATCGCTAACACTAAAACTGAAGGAGTATAGTATTTTGAAAATTGGTCAATAAATCTCTCAGCTTTTGACTTGCTGTCCTGTGCTTCTTCTACTAATTCAATAATTTTCCCAAAAGTTGTATCTTCCCCAATCTTCTCAGTACGTATTTGTATAGTGCCATTTTCGAGAATGGTACCAGCAAAAACTTTATCTCTTAAACCTTTAGAGACTGGAATAGATTCGCCCGTAATACTTGCTTCATTTGCAGTACCAGAGCCAAATATCACTTCACCGTCAACTGGGATCTTTCCACCAGTTTTTACTAAAAGAATATCTTCTTCATTAACCTCTTCAACTGATACCTCTTCAAAGTCACCATTATGTAGTTTACGAAAAGTAGTCTCTGGTACCATCTCCACGAGATTCTTAATCGCAGAACGTGTCTTGGCTAATGTTCTTTGTTCTAAGTATGCACCAAATAAGAAGAGAAAAGCTACAATAGCTGATTCTTCAAACTCTTTAATAACGAATGCCCCTAAAATAGCAAGAGTTACTAAGAGATCTATGCTAATTACCTTAACTCTAAGAGCTTGATAGGCTTGAATAAAAATTGGTAAACCGCCAACTAATGAAGCTACAAACAGTAGATAAGCTGAGCCCTGCTCACTACTAAAAATCCATTTGGATGAAAAAGCAAGTATAATAAGAACACCAGTTATTGCTGTCAACCAATTCCGATAACGTGATAACCATTTTTGCATGATTTCTACCTCCTTTATTATATCCAGTATAACCGAGCATAAAAATATAATAATTGATTTATATCAAGTTTTAAAAATACTAGAATGTCTAGATTGTTTCAAATACATCTAACTATCTTCAATTGATTTAATGATATTAATCATAGAATTATATTTTTATAATTCTATTCAGTTACGATAGTGTCAGTTCTAAAAATTTTGACTATAAAAAAAATCTTCTGTATATTTCCGAATCTTTATTTAAGAATTGCTTTAACACGTTCCTGCAAAACAGGAATAACCTGATCTAGAAACCAAGGATTTTTGGACTGCCAAATATTATTACGTGGCGAAGGGGGTGCACAAGGGGGGAAAATTCAGGTAGATATCTATCGAAATTTTTTACAGTATTGGTTAATTTTTCCGTCGATCTTTGTTTTAAGTAATATCATTGAACATAGGCACCAATCAAAAGTATTAATTGTTTATTTGGCATGAGATATAATGTTTTCTTATGCCATTTTTCTGCAAATCCTTTTCTTGGAGGTAAGTCCCCCGTTTTACCTTTTCCAGGAAAATAATAATCCATTGGGACCACTGCGAAATATCCAGAATCATAAAAACATTCTCTATCAATACCTAACCATTCACGAAGGTTATCGTCGCTTAAATCATTGAAAAATATACCTAACTCTTGAGCATGAATCCCCGGTGCTTGTGCTATGATTGTAATTTTAGCAGTATTTTTCAACCCTTGCCAAGGATGCATTAGCTTCTGAAAAATTCGCCTTTGTCACTAGGGCTGGTATTTACAAAGACAAATCAGACGATGAGTGTTTTGCCCTTCTTGTAGAACGTTGCGAACACCAAATGATAACAAGAGTTTAAAAAAGAGAGTGCTAAACTCTCTTTTTTGCTTACATGAGTTCGTTGAAATCCCAAACTTCTGTCCAACCTTCATAAAAATCAGGCTCGTGACACACCATCAAAATGCTGCCTTTATAGGCTTGTAAGGCGCGTTTGAGTTCGTCCTTGGCATCAACATCTAAGTGGTTAGTTGGCTCGTCCAGAACAAGCACATTATTTTCACGGTTCATCAAGAGACAAAAACGCACTTTGGCTTGCTCCCCACCTGACAAAACTTGGATTTGGCTTTCAATGTGTTTTGACGTTAATCCACAGCGAGCAAGGGCTGCACGCACTTCAGCTTGGTTGAGCGCTGGAAAAGCTTCCCACACGGCTTCAAGTGGGGTTTGGCGATTGCCTGAGGCGACTTCTTGCTCGAAATAGCCTAATTCGATGTAATCCCCACGTTCCACACTGCCTGAAAGCGGCGGAATAATACCCAAGAGGCTCTTAAGTAGGGTGGTTTTTCCGATACCGTTTGCTCCGATGATAGCCACTTTTTGATTGCGTTCAAAAGTCAAATTGAGCGGCTTAGTCAAAGGACGGTCGTAACCAATCTCTAAACCATGCGTTTGGAAAATGAAACGGCTTGGCGTCCGTGATTCTTTGAATTCAAAAGATGGTTTTGGCTTTTCAGCCTGCAATTCGATGCGCTCCATTTTGTCCAATTTTTTCTGACGGGACATGGCCATGTTTCGAGTGGCCACACGCGCTTTGTTGCGGTTGACAAAATCTTGCAAATCAGCAATTTCCTTTTGTTGGCGCTCATAAGCTGCTTCCAACTGAGCTTTTTTCATGGCATAAACCGCTTGGAAATTGTCATAATCACCCGTGTAACGTACCAAATCATGATTTTCCACATGGTAAACGATATTAATCACGTCATTTAAAAATGGAATATCGTGTGAAATCAAGACAAAGGCATTTTCATAATTTTGCAAGTAACGTTTCAACCACTCGATATGCTCGGCATCAAGGTAGTTGGTCGGCTCGTCCAAAAGTAAAATATCAGGTTTTTCAAGCAAAAGTTTAGCCAAGAGGACCTTGGTCCGTTGACCACCTGAGAGTTCTGTCACGTCTGACTCCATGCCAAAATCCATAACACCAAGGGCACGCGCCACCTCGTCAATTTTCGCGTCTAAGGTGTAAAAATCACGGGATTCTAGGCGGTCTTGCAATTCTCCAACTTCTTCCATGAGGGCATCCACATCTGCTCCCTCGTCTGCCATAGACAGGTAAATGGCATTGATGCGTTCTTCGGTTTTAAACAGTTCATCAAAAGCTGTTCGCAACACGTCACGCACTATCATACCTGCTTCAAGAACCGTGTGTTGGTCCAAATAACCAGCTGTCACGTATTTTGACCATTCGACCTTGCCTTCATCAGGTTGCAAGTGCCCAGTGACGATGCTCATAAAGGTAGATTTCCCCTCACCATTGGCACCAACCAGTCCAATATGCTCTCCTTTCAACAGACGAAAAGACACGTCCTCAAAAATGGTACGCTCGCCAAAACCATGGCTTAAATGTTTAACTTCTAAAATACTCATTACTCGTAAACTTTCATTATTTTTTCATTTGACATGGGTTTCGTCAAACGAATCTTTTCAATTATAGCATGACTTTAAATCTGAAATCAATGACTTCTTCTTAAAACCGCATAGGAAAAGCCCTCGTTTCGAGGGCTTATGTTATTAATTTGAAACTGTACGAGTTTGCGTGTGTTGGCGAGCAAAGACTTGTTTTAGCAAAGGATAGAGAATCGGAACAGCGATGATGGTAACCAAAGCCGAACCAATAGTGCCACCGATTTTAACCACGGCTGTCAAGAAAGCAACTTGGAGATTGAGTCCGCCAACCAGACTGTTGATGAGGGTGTATTTGATGAGGTTGCTGATGATTTTAGTCAAAGCAGCTACGACACCAACGACAATCACATTGCGCGTGGTGTCTTTGGATTGCATTAGTCCTTCAAAAACCAAGTGAAGAACGGCACAGACAATCAAAGATTCTAAAATGGTAATCCAGACTTCTGCAGCGTAGCCATTGAGAACATCAAACAAGCCAAGCCCAACGGCAGCTACCAAGGCGCCTAAGCGTGACCCATAAAGCAAAACGGCGACAACGACTAAGGCATTTCCAAAATGAACGAATTGGGCACCCATAGGGATACGCAAACATTGAACGCTGACAAAGATTAAGGCAGCATAAAGACTGAGTTCGACAAGTTGACGTGTGGTGAGATGTTTCATTCCTTTTCCTCCTTTAAAACCATCAAACGACTCGCTAAATCGCCCAAATAAGGCTCATAGCACAGCCCCCATTTGATATCACGCTCTAGCTCTAAGGTCAGTGACAAGATCTTATCAATGATATCAAGTGCTAATGTGGCAACAGCATCCAAAGATAAACCATGAAAATACCCAGCGGCTAAGATAGCACTTAAAACATCACCCGTCCCAAAGAAATTCTGCGGGTAGGCTTTGACAAAATGATACGAAACACTCGCCTTTTCCCTATCCCAATGAGCCAAACCGATGCTTCCGGCCTCAAAAGACACTCCTGTCAAAATAATATGCTTATTGTTCAAGGGAGTTAGTTGCGTCAACAAGTGCTCGATAGCCTCTTGGTCATAAGCATCACCAAGATAAGGCACATCAGCTAACAAGCAAGCTTCCGTGAGATTGGGCGTGATGATATCAGCCTCTTGGCAAAAAGCACGCATGGCTGCCACAAAACTCTGCTCATACCCAGCATACAACCGTCCATTATCCGCCATAATAGGGTCTACAAAACGCCCTAAACCTTTTTGAGAAGCAAAATCAGCTATTTGTTGCAACTGTTCTGGTGACTTGACGTAGCCTGTCATTAACCCGTCTGCTTGAAAGGGAAGCTGACGCCATTGGCTGAGAAAGCCTGCTGTCGCATCGGTTAAATCGGTGATGCTAATGTTCTCAAAGCCACCCGTATGCGAGGACAAAAGAACGGTTGGCAAGGGAATGACTTCGATTTGGCAGGCTGACAAAATGGGGAGTGCTGCTGATAAAGCAACTTTGCCTAAACCGACAATATCATTCGCCACGATGAGTGATTTGGTAATGTGTGTCATGTGATAAAACCTTTTCATCCCTTCTCCAAAACTTAGAGAGGTTCAAGTGATGATATTATTGTAAGAAAATTCAGTTTATTATACAATAGAAACAATCAAAAACTGTATGGGGACAAAACATGACCAGTAAATACCAAGACATTATGGCTGACATCATTACTCAAATCGAATCTGGTGCCTTAAAAAAAGGGGATAAACTCCCTTCGATTCGTGCCATCAGCCAAAGCTACCAATGCAGCAAGGACACCGTGCAACGAGCCTTATTAGAATTAAAATTCAAACACTACATTTATGCCGTAAATAAAAGTGGCTATTATGTGCTGGAGGGTAAGAGTCAGCATGAGGACCGCCTCAATCTCAGTCTGAGCGACTACAATAACATTGCCTACGAAGATTTTACTGCTTGTTTGACGGAAACCTTGGTAAAGGGGCAAAATTACCTCTTTGACTACTTCGCTCAGCAGCAAGGACTAAAAGCCTTCATTCGCTCGCTCAAACAGTATTTGGAAAAAGGAAATATTTACGCCAAAGAAAGCGACATCTTGGTCACTTCAGGTACCCAACAAGCTCTCTACATTTTATCTCAAGTCCCATTTCCTAATGAGCAAGGTGTCATCCTTTTGGAGCAGCCGACCTATCACCGTATGATTGACTTGGTCGCCTCGCAAAATCTCCCCTACCAGACCATTGACCGTGATTTTAATGGTATTGATTTAGCTCGATTGGAACATCTATTTAAAACGCAGCCCATTAAATGTTTCTACACCATTTCGCGTTTTTCAAATCCTTTGGGCTTGTCCTACACGGCCAGCGAAAAACAAAAAATCGTGGACTTGGCTAAACGCTACAATGTTTACATCATTGAAGATGATTACATGGGCGATTTCACCAAATCCACTGATTTGCCTCTGCATTACTATGATACTTCGGGGCACGTTATTTATTTAAAATCTTTTTCAGCGACTATTTTCCCAGCGCTGCGTCTTGGCACGCTGGTGCTACCGCCAGAACTCATGCCGTCTTTTTTAAAACTCAAAAAACTAATGGACTACGACACCAACCTTATTATGCAAAAGGCGCTGTCTTTGTACTTGGACAATGGCATGTTTGACAAAAACCTCACCTATCTCAGCAAAGTCTTTCAAGAACAAGAGAACAAGTCAACGGAGCTTTTGGCACGTTTTCCAAATATCCTGCATTTTAGCAGTTCATTGCAACATTTGGTTATTGAATTGCCTCAAAACAAGCATTTGGGCGAGCTGAAATTTACCAAACAGGTGGATTATCTCGAAAACAATTACCTAACCCAAGCCCCCAAGCGCTTTATTAAATTGCCTAATAACCAGCATTTGCCAAAAACGTTGAAAATGATTTTGAACTAATAACCTTCTAGTCCACCAAAATGGCCAAGGTTTGATAGGGTTTTAGCGTGATCGTGTCTGATAAAGCCTCTTCAGGGTAATTGCTTAGCAACACGCGCCCTTCTTGGTAAGCTTTTGGCAAGGGCACTTTAACCGTTTTAGCAAAGAAGTTATTGCAAACTAATAGACGTTGCTTGCCGTACTGACGTTCAAAAGCGTAGATGTAAGGATTATCTTGGTAAGCGGACTGATAGCTACCCTCAGCAATGATTGGCAGTATTTTTCTGAGCGCAATCAATTCTTGGTAGAAGGTAAAAATCGGTCCACTTTTTTCTTTGGCAACATTGATGTCACGGTAGGTTTTTCCGACTTGTAACCAAGGTTGACCAGTTGAAAAACCAGCGTTTTCCTCGTCATTCCACTGCATCGGGATACGACTATTGTCCCGTGATTTCGCTTGAACAATGGCAAAGGCTTGGGATTCTGTCTTACCTGCCGAGCGCAAGGCTTGATAAGCATTGATACTCTCTACATCGACGTAGTTAGCCATGCTCTCATAATCAGGGTCCAACATACCAATTTCTTCGCCCATGTAGATGTAAGGCGTCCCGCGAGATAAATGAATCGATGCGGCAAGCATAGTTGCTCCTTCATTGCGGAAATGCTCGACGTCCACAAAACGGTTCAACGCGCGTGGTTGGTCATGATTGTTCCAAAACAGGGCTGACCAGCCGCCACCCTCACTCATCTCTTCACCCCAAGTATGGAACAAGGTTTTGAGTTCTGCAAAATCAAAGGGCTTCAAGGTCCATTTTTGCCCTTGGTCGTAATCCACTTTGAGGTGGTGGAAATTGAAAACCATGTCCAATTCATGACTGTTTGGATTGCTGTATTGAATGCAGTTTGGAATATCCGTGAAACTCATTTCGCCAACTGTCATGCTATCTGAATCTTGTCCAAAAGTGGCTTGATTGAGCATTTTTAGGTAGTCGTGCGCAATCGGACGGTCAGTGTATTCAGGTTTGCCGTCAAATTGGTCATTGTCTTTTAGCACCTCGTCTTTACCAATCAAGTTAATGACATCAAAGCGGAAACATGTCACGCCTTTGTCACGCCAAAAATTTACCACCTTAAACAACTCTTTGCGCACATGAGGGTTGCGCCAATTCAAATCTGCTTGGGTCACATCAAACAAATGCAGGTAATATTTGCCCGTGTCCCCAAAAGGCGCCCAGGCATTGCCGCCGAATTTAGAGGCCCAGTTGGTCGGCTGATCCCGCAAGATAAAGAAATCTTGGTAATAGCGATCTCCCGCCAAAGCTTTTTGAAACCACTCATGCTCCGTCGAACAATGATTCAACACCATATCTAGCATAATATCAATACCGTGTGCCTTGCCTTTTTGAACCAAATCTTCAAAATCAGCCATGCTACCAAACAAGGGATTGACCGCGGTGTAATCTGAAATATCATATCCATTGTCACGCTGAGGGCTTGGATAGAAAGGGTTGAGCCAAATGACATCAACACCCAATTCTTCTAAATAAGGCAATTTGCTTATAATCCCGCGCAAATCGCCGACACCATTGCCTGTCGTGTCCTTATATGATTTTGGATAAATCTGATAAACGACTTTTTTCTTATCAAATACCACTTTTTGCTCCTTTATCACAATTTACTTGCTGTGAAAATCGTTTCCCCATGCGCAATATCACATGGTAATGCTCTTGTCACGTCTGTTTGGAAATCGTTTTGATTGGTTACAATAACAGGCGTTGTAACAGGGTAACCTGCTTCTTGAATCGTTTGAATGTCAAAACGAATTAAGACATCACCTGCCGACACTCGGTCACCTTGTTTCACTTCTGCCGTAAACCCTTTACCATCAAGGCTAACCGTATCCATCCCAATATGCATCAACAATTCTATGCCTTCGTCTGAAATCAGCCCCACCGCGTGTTTGCTTGGGAATAAAACAGACACTACACCGTCAATTGGGGCAACCAATTCCCCTTTGTCAGGTTCAATCACGATACCTTGCCCCATGACACCTTGAGAGAAGACAGGGTCTGGTGATTCGCTCAAGGGTTTTGCCACTCCTGAAAGTGGGCTTTTTACTGTAACAACTGTTCCAGCAGGTGCTTCAGCATCTTTTTTCGCTTCAATAACGGCTTGAACTTGCGATTGTTCGCTGGCTTTCAAATCATCTTCTGTCTTGGTCAAGAAACCTATTTTTCGGAATACTAAGCTCAAGACAAACGGTACCACGACGGCAATAACCATATTGATGGCAAATAAGCTCATGTATTTGGCTTGAATAGATAAAATCCCTGGAAGTCCACCAATACCAATGGCGTTGGCTGTAATGTTAAAGCTTGTACAAAATAGTCCTGCAATACCTGAACCAATCATACCCGCCACAAATGGATAAATGTATTTCAAGCTGACCCCAAAAAGAGCTGGT
The DNA here is from genome assembly GCF_012277075.1 of Streptococcus alactolyticus. Taxonomy (GTDB): domain Bacteria; phylum Bacillota; class Bacilli; order Lactobacillales; family Streptococcaceae; genus Streptococcus; species Streptococcus alactolyticus. The sequence goes on from NZ_JAAXMT010000005.1 coordinate 332,149, forward strand.
TCCGTAACACCAAGATAAGCTGAAATAGCTGCTGGTAAGGAAATCTGCGCCTCACGTTCGTCATGACGATTCATCACATAAAAAGCCAAAACTGCTGAACCCTGTGCAATATTTGATAAGGCAATCATTGGCCAAAGCCCTGTGCCACCAGCATCCGCAATCAATTGGGTATCGATAGCGTTGGTCATGTGGTGCAAGCCTGTGATAACGAGTGGGGCATAAAGAGCACCAAAAATTGCTCCAAAGAGCCATTTCACAGGACCTGTCAAACCAGCAAGCACAACAGCTGAAATGCCTTTACCGATGGTCCAACCAACTGGCCCAAGTACTGTATGCGCCAAAATCAAAGCTGGAATCAAAGATAGAAAAGGCACAAAAATCATAGAAACCACTTCTGGAATGTGTCTGCGCCAGAAACGTTCTAGATAAGCCAGAGCCAAACCTGCCAAAAGCGCTGGAATGACTTGAGCTTGATAACCAATCATACGAACGGTGAAAAAACCAAAATCCCAAGTCCAGTTAGCGGCAATATCTGCCGCTGAGGTACTAGCCACACTGTACGCATTTAGCAATTGATTTGGTGAAATCAAACAAATTCCAAGGATAATCCCTAAAATTTGACTGGTTCCCATTTTCCGTGTGACCGACCATACAATCCCCACTGGTAAATAGTGGAAGATAGCCTCACCTGGTAACCACAAGAAAGCATTCACACCTGACCAAAATTGAGAGACTTCAACAATGGTTTTGCCATTTAGGGCTGACCACTGCACCCCTTCTAGGATATTTCGAAAACCTAAAATCAAACCACCAACGATAATCGCTGGAATAATTGGCGTGAAAATCTCTGCCATCATGGCCAAGGCACACTGAAGCCAATTTTGATTGCGTTGCGCTGCTGATTTAGCCGCTTCTTTTGAAACACCTTCAATACCAGAAATCGCTGTAAAATCATTATAAAAAATAGGAACGTCATTTCCAATAATCGCTTGAAATTGACCTGCATTGGTAAAGGTTCCCTTAACAGCAGGGATAGCTTCTAAACGCTTGACATCTGCCTTGCTGTCATCATTTAAAACAAAACGCATCCGAGTAGCACAATGTGTCACTGCCGCAATATTATCCTTCCCGCCGATTGCTTCTAGCATCTCGCGAGCTTCTTTTTCAAATTTTCCCATATCTCTTCGGTAAAACCGACTCCTTCGTTAGTCTATAAATAGTCGCTAGCTTTATTTACAAGGTTATTGTAATCGTTTTCGGTGTTGTATGCAAGTTGTTTGCTTCAAAAAAACCTAAAAATCCCTTGAAAAAAGATAAGTTGTATGGTATTTTAAAAACAAATCTATAAAACTGAGGAGTTTTTCCTAAAGAGCACATGAAAAAATACGAATATATTTTTAAAAAACTCGAACATGATATTAACGCTGGGGTCTATCAAGCTGGGGACTACCTTCCCACTGAAAATGAGTTGACCAAAACCTACCAAGTAAGCCGCGACACCATTCGTAAGGCTTTGGGGCTTTTGGCTGAAGCTGGACTTATCAAGAAAATCCATGGATCAGGCTCCCAAGTGGTCAAAAATGATCCCATTGACTTTCCAGTGTCCAAACTAACCAGCTACAAAGAATTGGTTGATGCCCATCACATCACTTCTAAAACCAATGTTATCAGTATTGATAAACTGATTGTCGATGACACACTGGCTGCTCTCACAGGGTTTCAAAAAAATCACTTGGTTTGGCGGGTCATTCGCCAACGTGTGGTTGACGAGGTTGCTTCGGTGCTTGATATCGATTATTTAGACAAATCTCTCGTGCCTGACATGACACGAGAGATTGCTGAGGTGTCTATTTACGCTTATTTGGAAAAGCAACTGCACCTCAGCATTGCTTATGCGCAAAAAGAAATCACCATTGACCAGCTGACAGACCGTGATAAGCTCTTGCTAGATATTGGTCCTGAACACCATGTTGTGTCCGTCAAATCCAAGGTCTATCTGGCGGACAAGCGCCAATTTCAATTCACCGAAAGCAGACACAAGCTGGAAAAATTCCGTTTTGTTGATTTTGCCACACGGCACCACTGATTTATTAAAAAGAGCAGCAAAAAAGTAGCAAATAACCCTGAAATTGATCTGACCCCCAAAAGTTGGACAAGTAATTATTGAAAGGATTTAGTCTTGTATTGTACAGGGCTGAGTCCTTTTAGTTTTACTTGAATACGTTTGTTATTGTAATAATCTAGGTAATCTATAATGGATTGTTTAAGTTCATCTAGCGATTTGAATGTCTTCTCAAAGCCATAAAACATTTCTGATTTTAAGATACCAAAGAAGGATTCCATCATGTCATTATCTGGGCTATTGCCTTTACGGGACATGAATGGACGAATTCCCTTTTGATTAAGAAATTCATGATAACAGCGCTGGAATAGCAAATTCTGTGACATCTGTATAACATTTTTCATAGGGCTTTGAAGCTTCAAACTGACATTGGATGAGATTATCGGCTTTCTTACCATCTTCACCCTTGTAAGATGAATAGTGAGGTTTGCGGCGAATGCGTGCCGTTACATTCATGAGTTTCATTAAGCGTTGCACTTTTTTGTGGTTGACCAAAAAGCCTTGGTTTCTTAGTTCCAAAGTGATACGACGATAGCCATAATTCGTATAACTTCGTATAATGGTGCATAACTTCGTATAGCATACATTATACGAAGTTATACGAGATATCTAATCTAAATCCTCCTCTAACCATTTCTCTAATTGTCGCTGTTGTTCGCGCATTTTTGCTTCGTCCCTCAAGCGAGCTTCTCTCAACTTTTTTAGAAATGCCACCTCGGTCCGTAGATGCTCATTTTCCTCTCTAAGTCGTTCTAACTCTGTCATTTCTTCCCAAGTTTTCTCCGCTTTACGTCCCATTTTAAAAGATCTCCCTCTTGTTTTCTCAACAATAGCATACCCATTTTTCTTATATTGTGCTAGCCAATTGGAAAGAGTTCCTATGTTAGGAAGAGTATAATCGAGAGAAAAGGACAATTGAGAGCGTCCTTCAAGAAGGACTTGATTGATTATTTCTTGCTTTAGTTCAGGAGAATAATACCTATTCTTACTTTTCTTCACAATCTCAACACCATATCTATGAGTTTAATCATATATTTTAGGTACCACGACATTACATTTTTTCTTAGTTTGTATATTTCCAATTTGTCTTTCGTATAACTTCGTATAATGTATGCTATACGAGTTATTACGTATTCTTACTTTTCTTAACAATCTCAACACCATATCTATGAGTTTAATCATATATTTTAGGTACCAAGACATTCCATTTTTTCTTAGTTTGTATATTTCCAATTTGTCTTCATAAGTTAATTTCATACAAAAAGCACCCCGATCGTTAGATTTTATGTCTAATTTTTGGGGTGCAGTTCAAAAACTTTGCTACTTTTGTTTTGATTAATAATCTGGTCGCAAAACACCTGTGACGGTTTCTTTAGTGGCTTCAATATCACCGTCAATAACAACGTCAATGATACGTTTGGCATCTTCTGGTGGACATGGAACCAATGGCAAGCGTAACGGACCTGTTTCAAAGCCAAGGTAATTAAGCACAGCCTTAACAGGCGCAGGACTTGGGTAAGAGAACAAGGCATTCACTTTCGGAATGAATTGGCGTTGGATGGCAGCCGCTTTTTTAATGTCACTGTTTTCGATAGCTGTCAGCATGTCGTGCATCTCATCACCATTAACGTGAGAAGCAACCGAAATCACACCGTCTGCCCCAAGATTCATGGCATGGAAAGCATCACCGTCTTCACCTGTGTAAACCAAGAAATTCTTAGGTTTGTGTTCAATCAAGTAAGCCATATTGGCTAGGCTGGTACATTCTTTAACCCCAATAATGTTAGGGTGTTCAGCCAAACGCAGCATGGTTTCAGGAGTCATTTCAACCACTACACGACCTGGGATATTGTAGATAATGATTGGCAAATCGCTGGCATCAGCAATGGCTTTAAAATGCTGATACATGCCTTCTTGCGATGGCTTATTGTAATAAGGAACGATGGCTAAACCAGCCGCAAAGCCTCCAAAGACCGCTACTTCACGAGCAAATTCAATGGAGTCGCGCGTGTCGTTTGTTCCGATACCAGCAATCAGTGGCACACGACCGTTGACGATTTTTTGAACTGCTGCAAACAACTCCAACTCTTCATCGTGGGTCAATGTTGGACTTTCTGCTGTTGTTCCTGCTAGTAAAAGTGCATCTGTGTGGTGAGCCAGCAAATGCTCCACCAATTTTGGCAATGCCCCAAAGTTAATAGAACCGTCTGCATTGAAAGGGGTGATCATCGCCGTAATGATTTTAACGTCTTTTAAATCTTCAATAGCCATCCTTATCTCCTATCCTTTTTGTCCTCTAATGTTCCTGTTTGTGTTTGCTTGGCTTATTTTAGTTCAAATTTTAATTCTTTTGTTGGGCGGACAAGACCACGTTCGTGAAGGGTTTCTGCAATTTGAACTGAGTTCCAAGCAGCACCTTTGAGGAGGTTATCTGAAACCACCCACATATGAATACCATTGGCAACATCCAAGTCCTTGCGAATACGACCAACGAAGGTTTCGCGTTTACCAACTGCATTAGCCGCTTGTGGATAAACTTGGTTAGCCACATCATCTTCAAGCACAGCACCTGGGAAGGCTGCGATAGCCGCTTTCACCTCATCAATCGGTGCCACTTCTTTGGTTTCAATGTAAACAGATTCTGAATGTGAATAAAGCACAGGCACACGCACACAAGTCGCAGAAACAGGAAGTTCTGGCTCTTCCATGATTTTCTTAGTTTCTTTGGTCATTTTCATTTCTTCATAAGTGTAATCGTTGTCTGTGAACACATCGATTTGTGCCAAGGCATTAAAGGCAATTGGGAAGTGTTTTTTGTCCCCACCGCATGGCAAAATGTCAGCGCGGAGGTCTTTTGGTTCAACACCGTCGTTCACCACTTCCTTGATTTCACGAAGGGTTTCATTAATAGCCGATTGGCCCGCACCTGAAACAGCTTGGTAAGTTGATACAATAACACGGCTCAAGCCCCATTTTTGGCGAATAGGTTCCAAAGCAACCATCATTTGAATGGTTGAACAGTTTGGGCAGGCAATGATTCCGTTGTGGTCATCTAGCGCGTGCGCATTAACTTCAGGAACAACCAAAGGCACATCTGGATTTTGACGGAAATAAGACGTGTTATCAACGACCACTGCTCCAGCTTTTACCGCATAAGGAGCAAATTTAGCTGACACTGAACCACCTGCTGAGAAAAGAGCAATATCAACGCCTTCAAATGACTCTTCAGTGGTCAATTCAACCGTCACATCCTGCCCCTTGTACTGCAAAACCTTACCAGCAGAACGAGAAGATGACAAAAGACGCACCTTGTCAATCGGGAGTGTTGATTGTTCCAATTGTTGAATCATGCGAGTTCCAACGGCACCTGTGGCACCAACGACAGCGACTGTATAGCCCATTTCAATACCTCTTCCTGTGAAAATAGTTGTAATAGCTATTCTCGAAATTTTCTAAAAATTATAGTGCTTCTATTATACTATTTTTTTAAGCAAAAAGAAAGTTCTCCTTTAAGCAAATTGGCTCCCATTTTTTGAAAATTTACAGGCTATTTTTAGGGATTTTACAAAGGATTCTTCAATTTGCACTAGATAATTCCCTAACAACATGATATAATGTAAGCGTTTAGACGAACAAATAAAGGAGTTCTACTTATGTCTTATAGTCAAAATTATGAAAAATGGTTAAACTTTGAACAACTCCCTGACTATCTTCGTCAGGAATTGCTCCAAATGGATGAAAAAACCAAAGAGGATGCCTTTTACACCAACCTTGAGTTTGGTACGGCTGGTATGCGTGGATACATCGGTGCTGGTACAAACCGCATCAACATCTACGTTGTTCGCCAAGCAACTGAAGGATTGGCAAAATTGATTGAAACAAAAGGCGACGAGGCTAAAAAACGCGGTGTAGCTATTGCTTACGATTCTCGTCACTTCTCACCTGAATTTGCCTTTGAATCAGCACAAGTTTTAGCCCAACACGGCATTAAAAGCTATGTGTTTGAATCATTACGTCCAACCCCTGAATTATCATTTGCCGTTCGTCATTTAGGCACATTTGCTGGTATCATGATTACTGCCAGCCACAACCCTGCACCATTTAACGGTTACAAAGTTTATGGTGAAGACGGTGGGCAAATGCCACCAGCTGATGCTGATGCTTTGACTGACTTTATCCGTACTATTGAAGACCCATTCACCATTGCTTTGGCTGACCTTGAAGAAAGCAAAGCTTCTGGCTTGATTGAAGTTATCGGTGAAGCGGTTGATGCAGAATACCTTAAAGAAGTTAAAGACGTGAACATCAACCAAGACTTAATTGATGAATACGGTAAAGACATGAAGATTGTCTACACACCACTTCACGGTACTGGTGAAATGTTGGCACGTCGTGCCCTTGCTCAAGCTGGTTTTGACTCAGTTCAAGTCGTTGAAGCTCAAGCTGTTCCAGACCCTGATTTTTCTACCGTTAAATCACCAAACCCAGAAAACCAAGAAGCCTTTGCTCTTGCAGAAGAACTTGGCCGCAAGGTCGATGCTGACGTGCTTGTTGCCACTGACCCTGATGCTGATCGTCTTGGTGTTGAAATTCGTCAAGCAGACGGTTCTTACCGCAACCTTTCTGGTAACCAAATCGGTGCTATTATCGCTAAATACATTCTTGAAGCCCACAAATCAGCTGGTACATTACCAGAAAATGCAGCCCTAGCTAAATCAATCGTTTCAACTGAATTGGTGACAAAAATCGCTGAAAGCTACGGTGCAACAATGTTTAACGTCTTGACTGGTTTCAAATTCATCGCTGAGAAAATTCAAGAATTTGAAGAAAAACGCAACCACACTTACATGTTTGGTTTTGAAGAAAGCTTTGGTTATCTTATCAAACCATTTGTACGTGATAAAGATGCTATCCAAGCCGTTCTTATCGTGGCTGAAATTGCCGCTTACTACCGTTCACGTGGTTTGACACTTGCTGATGGTATCGAAGAAATCTACAAAGAATACGGCTACTTCGCTGAAAAAACTATTTCTGTTACCCTTAGCGGTGTTGACGGTGCTGCCGAAATCAAGAAAATCATGGATAAATTCCGCAACAACGCTCCAGTGGCATTCAACGAAACAGCTATTGCCAAAACAGAAGATTTCTTGGCGCAAACAGCTACTACTGCTGACGGTAGCGTGACAGCTTTGACAACGCCACCAAGCAACGTGTTGAAATACACTCTTGCTGATGATTCTTGGATTGCAGTTCGCCCTTCAGGTACAGAACCAAAAATCAAATTCTACATCGCGACAGTTGGAACTGACTTGGCTGATGCAGAAGCTAAAATTGCTAACATCGAAGCTGAAATCAACAACTTCGTCAAATAAGACAAAAGAGAGGAACTTTCTCTCTTTTTTTGTATACAAAATCCCTCGCAGACACCTGCAAGGGTTATTCATTAAGCACCAAAATTGCTAAATAACTGTTTAAAGAAGTTCACGATAGCATTCCACATTCTCACTAAAAAGTTTTGGCTTGATTGTAACGTATCTGCCGCATTAAAGTTCAAATTCATACCTTTATGATTTTGATTGTTCGACAATACTATTTTTAAGTGAAGCTAGGGTTGAACGGAAGCTCTTGCTATTAACCACATCTGATTTTGATAAATTAACCGCGTAATTCACGATGAGGTTGACTTGGTTATTTGAAAGCACATTTTGCAGCTTGTAGTTGCTGAGGGTTTCATCGACAATTTTTTGAATATCTTCTTTAGAAGCCCCTTCGCCTGCGTCTGCTACGGCTGATTTGATATCAGCAAGTGCCACATTTAGCTGGTCGGCACTGTAACCCCTGTTTCCTTCGTTTTCAGAATTGATAGTGGCTAAGGTGTCCAATTCTTCTTGGGCAAGTTCTTTGCTTTCGTCTGAAATCGTTGCCCCATTTTCTTCGAGTGAGTAATAAATACCTGCTAAGGCAGATTCACCAGTTACCGCGATAGGTGACGCCACTTCGATAGAAGCGTGCTCAATGCCTAAGGTTACCGCAGCATTACGGTACATATCCTTGGTCACTTTTGTGATGTTTTCAGGTGTGACAATGTTGACCGTAAGGACTTCAGAAGCGCCTAGTTTTTAGATTTTAACCGAAGAATACAACTGCAAGCTTGGGGCATCCGCGACATTCATAATTTTGGCATAGGCGCTTGTTGAAATGGTTTTGATGTTGGTGTCTTTTGACTCATTGTAATTCAACAAAGCCAAGGTTTGCAAACGCTGCTCATCTGATAAAGAATAGCCTAAAACATATTGCGATTGCACATAGGTTTCATCAATAACATCTTGAACAGATTGTCCAGCAGCCTGCACTTGCACCGCGCCTATCATCGAAGCGATAAGCAGAGCAACTGCCACGAAATACTTTTTGATACTGAACATGATTTATTCCTTTCTTAATTAAACTCCTTTGTTATTATAATATTATAACATTTTTATAATATTTTTTCAAAATGAGGTGGTAATAAAAGCCCTGTAATAAAGGAAAAATCCATAGTAATATGATTTCTGATCTCTATTTACTTTTTAAACGGTAAATGTTTAGGGAAGCTAGTAGCATGATGATAACGTAAATTAACATGATTTACTGGCTATGAACAATCATTTTTTCAGGATTGCTTAGTGATGATGTCAATAAAGACACCAATGACAATCCTACGGCTCCACCGATTTGGTGAACGGTATTAACAACACCAGACGCAGCTCTTGCTTCATCAGCCTTAGTATCGGATACCCCTTCGACAGTCATCGGCCCAAGAACAAGTCCTTGCCCAACCCCAATGAAAACCATCGGAATAGCGACACCTAAAAAGTAGCCATGATGTAAGCCCAAACTAACCCCAATGATATATCCCGTCAAATTCATAACCGTTCCCAAAACAAGAACAAAAACATTTGAAAAACGTTGAGTCAGGCGATTAACAAAAAGTGAAAAGATAAATTGTGTCAATGTCATTGGAATAAAAGCAAAAGCAGCTTGCAGTGGTGAATACCAAAAATAACGCTGAAGTACTTGAGGCATCAAGAAGAAATAAGACATACTAGCACTCATAAAGAAAAAACGAGCAATATACGCACTTGAACGCATTCCATTTCTAAAAAGGCTAAGGGGCATCAACGGTTTTGAATGGTGACTTTCAATCTAAAGAAAAGTCACAAAAGCAAAAACACAAATCACTCCTGACAACCAACGTAAAACATTACCATTAATACTGTAAACAAGACTACTAAAGGTTATTACTGATAAAATAGCACCCCACCAATCCAAAACTAAATCCTTATCTCTTAAAGATTGTGAGATAAATCGTTGCGTCAAGCAAAACATGATAATGCCCACAGGAACATTAATCAAAAAGCCATAACGCCAACTACTGTAACTCGTAATTAGACCACCAATCAGCAAACCAAAACTAGCCCCAAGCTCTGCTGTGACACCATAGTAGGCAATAGCTGGCCCCCTATAGGCATCCATTAAAAGCGCCAAGGTCGTCTGTGCTAAAATGGCAGACCCAATTCTTTGAAACGCTCGCATCACAATAATCATGGTAGAACTTGTTGAAATACCAACTAAAAAGGAAGCAACGGTAAAAATAACAAGCCCTATTTGAAAAATGCGTTTACGTCCGTAAATATCTCCCATTCGTCCGAAAAATAGTAAAAAACCACCAAATGTTAACGCGTAAGCATTGCTAACCCAAGACAATAAAGTAGCAGACATCTGTAAATCTTGGCTAATGTGGACAGTACTAGTAAAGATAATCGAATTATCCAATAAAATCATAAAATAACTAAGCAATACAATTGGTAATACCATACCAAATTTTTGAACTTTTTGAGCCATGTTTCTCCTTTTCAATAAGAAAAGCCATAGCAATATGATTTTCTTAATAAATGCTAAATAGAATAGTTAGCGTAGTTGATAAGGGAATCTCTAAAAACACCAGTAGAGCATCTAGAGCGTCAAATTTATCTTTAATCTACAGTTTATTTCTTGTAAATTTTTGTTTGTGAGTCTTACTCAAGGCTATTTCCCAATTTTTGGGCGCACTAAGCCCATGATTTCAACCCTAGTCGTTTAATCTGTTCAAATCGAAAGATGTTATAGAGGAGATTGGTTAAGGTCACATTTGTCTTTGCCCTATCCATTCCAATCCCTCTAAAGGTACTTCCCTTCATGCTATTTTCAATAAAACCAAAAACATGCTCAACTCGACAACGGACTTTGGCAATATGACGGTTAATGTTCTTGTCTGTATCGGTCAATGGTTTATTTCGGAAAGCACGACGGACGGTATGGTGTTGGCAGTTGTCAGGAACACTTTTCCTCACATAGGCACTATCATCAAATACAGGTTCGTTGGCATCACAAAGAGAAGCTAGAACATTGAAGTCATGTATACTAGCTGTTGTGACGCCATAATCTTTGATTAGCTTTGATTTTCTATCAACACAGACGTGATTTTTATAGCCAAAGTAACGAACACCCCCTTTTTGAGTCCAGCTCCCATCGATATCTTTTTGGCATCGTTTGGCTTTGTTCCAACCTTCTACAGTTTCATGCGCTTTGATTTTCTCATTTTCCTCACGGGAATTGCGCTGCTTAGGACATTCCACAAATGAAGCATCAACTATTTGACCTGTGTGGGCAATCAAACCTTCGTCCGAGAGTTGAGTATAGAACAAGTCGAATAATTCCTTTTCGCGACCTGATTGAGTCAAGCGATCTCGATAAAGCCAGATAGTTTTTGAATCTGGGACATTATCTTCGTGGCAACCAACGAAACGACGAAAGGATAAGCGATCAAGCAATTGATATTCCATAGCATCGTCAGACAAGTTATGTAACCGTTGAAGTAAAAGGACTTTGAACATCATGAGGTAATCAAGGTGAGGACGACCTCCACGACCAATAACTTTATTCTTGCGAGAAAACAATTCTGATAACAAGGGGAGAAAGAGTTGCCAATCCATGACAGCGTCTAGACGTTCCAATGGATTACCTTTTTCAGTGAGTTTTGACAAGATTTTTTCATCATCAGTAAATAAATGCATCGTGTTTAACCTCGTTTATCGAGTTTTATACTTGTATTTCTATTATCTCATTTTATAGGTTTTTTGAGGAGTTTTTAGAGGTGCCCATAAACAAAATACTCATAATTTTTCCTCCAACTAACCTTTAGGAAAGATTGTTTTCAAAATAACCCTCTTTCCTTTTGATACTTAAACTATATACCAAGGCTTTTTATTTGAAAATTACTTCTCTTCTATAGTAGTATACTTGTAACGTATACTTACCAGAAAGGAAAGCATTCATGATTGATGACTACCTTTTAGAAGCCCTTGTTGCTTTTGCCAAATACGGTACGCTCTCTGCCACAGCAGAGCACCTTATGGTCACTTAGCCAACGGTCACACGAGGCATGCAAAAACTCGAAGACTAACTCGGAGTAACTTTATTCAAACGAACTCCTAATCACATTAGCTTAACGGAAACAGGTCAATTAGCTACCAAAGAAGCTGAAAAATTGCTAGAAGCCAAACAGGCCTTTATCGATCATATCCAAGATTTTGAGAAACATTCAGGAAAAATACGATTAGGTTCAGTAGCTCCTGGTCCGCTTTACATTGCTGAAGATGTAGCATCCGAGCATATTAGCATTGATAAAAATTTGCTTTCTGAAGGGGGAATTATTGCTAAATTGCTTTCTCCAGATTATCAACTCATTTTTACACACCAAGAAATTCAAACAGATAACATCGAATCACTTTATGTCGGCACGGAAAGTTTACGTGTTAACAGTGATGCCATGATCGTCCCAGCTAATAAAACCAAAACAACATTTCAAGAAATAGCTGGTTTTAGTTTCGTGGTTCTTCGCGACATTGGTATTTGGCAACAAATTATTGAGGACAATATTCCAAATGCGAAATTTATTTACCAAGATGAAGTTGATGATTTCAATGAAATTAGGCGCTATTCAAGTCTACCTTATTTCACTACCAACATCACGCATCTCACGCGCGAAAAGCAAGTTCACAATCGTCGTTTAGAAATGCCTATTACCGACGAAACAGCACAGATTGATTTTTACCTTGCCTATCTGAAAACGAACAAATCTCAGTTTAAAAAGGAAATTGCTGCCATTCAAACCGTCTGGGAAAATTTGAAATGAGAATGACGAAATATATATAAACAAAGCAGGCACTATCCATTAGTGAGATATATTTTGGTATGGTATACCCTTGGTGCTAATTAATTTCAAAAGACACAAAAAACTACTGCCCAGACTCCTTTAAACATCGGCGTAACGTTAAATTGGTTAACTTTTCTGATGTGTCCCTTCTCGTCTTGCTTTTGTTACAAGCTAAACTGAACATGACATCGCAACGCCATTTCTATAACATCTGCCGCTTCATTGCCAAGCTGTACGCAATCACAGAGTCTCCATTTTTAAAGGATTAGCAGATGTTGGTTACTTTATCAGGTTATATTCTGAACTACGTTATGACACCAATCTCTGTTCATGATATCAAAGCAACCCATGAGCTATTAGAAGCATGCAAACAGTTGCTCATTATCAGCGATTTAGACTATCTAAGTAATGAACTCAAGTAGAGCCTAGGACTGGAAAGGTACTATCTATGGACAAGGTTTTTCGGAACTGTGCCGTCTTTTCGTCTTTTGGGTGTCCAAGACACATCATTAGTTAGAAGACTAGCTTGGATACAGTTAAGACCTGAACAAATCGTTCTTGCTCATAATTCACGTTATTTTTAAATTAACTAGAACCACGAATATAGTATAAAAAATCATTGTTGCTTTTTAACTAGCTATAGGTCTGATGCACTAAATTGTCGTATGAGGAGAGGTTAACTTATATACTAAATTTACTCTTAAAGTAGAAATTCTATTTATCAGAATCGGACTTCGCTATGAATACTCAGATATTTTAGTCAAATGCCAAATACTTGATGCCACTTAATACTTTACCAACAATCACCCCAAAGAAATCGTATATTGAGGAATATATAAAACTAGCTAGCAGTTTTGCTAGCTAGTTTTTGTTAAGTATTTTATCAAACTTTAAAGAAAAGAGTATTTTAGAATCAAACTAGCACATGAAAAGCATCATAAAATTTAGAACAAACTATTGACAATTCTTATAGTTTTTCTTTCCTACGATGGTAACCAAGGTTTTAGGTTAAAAGGACATTTGATTATAAGCATATTGGAAAGCCTTTAGCACGTCCTTTGGAGCTTAGTCATAGGAAACTGAAGCTTCTAGATTGCCCTTGACCACAATACGGTTGGTCGCAGCTTGGTCGGTACACGTCACCAAGGTTACCTCAGATTGCCCAGGACTGTCGTTTAGCACATCTGAGCGGTCAGGTGCTACTGACTCCACTGACGTGATGACATAAGTGTAAATCATTGATTTGTCCGTCAAATAAATCGTCATGCCAGTTTTAGCACGTTCAAGTGGTGAAAAGAGCATTTTAGACGAACCTTCCAATTCAAAAACGTGATGGCTGGCGAGTGCGTAATTATTGACCCCGCCCATAACTTGATTTTTCTTCATCGTCCCAGCGCCGTAAGATAATTCTGTATTGCCCAAGCCTTTAAAAATAGGAAGATTGATGTCTAAATCAGGGATGGCAATCCCACCAATCACAGGCAAATCAACCTGACTCGTCTGATTTTTTAAAACAGACTGCAAACTGATTGGCTCAACCGCTGAAAAATCATAAGTCACGTCTGCCGACTGGTTTTTTTCCAGTGTTTTTTTAGATACTTTTTCGATTTGGTAACGATTTGACTGGCGACCAATCAAAAAATTACAAATAGACTGATTAAAAATCAAGGCTAGACCAACGACGATTAAAACAAAGCAGATAAAGACTTTCAGAGTTGTTTCGAATCTTCTTTTCATATCCTTATAGCCTTATACTTCATCATTTTCTTCTTCGGGATGGACGAGGGTAAAGGTCATGATTTTAGAATCTTGGTCCAATTTCATGACTTTAACGCCCAAGGTTGAACGACCTGTTTGCGAAATATTAGACACACCTGTACGAATGACAACACCTGTATCTGTAATAACCATGATATCCTCGTCACCATTGACAGTTGCTAGACCAGCTAACAGACCATTTTTCTCAGTGATCTTAACAGTCTTAATACCTTTACCACCGCGACCTTTAGTTGGGTATTCAGATGCAGCTGTACGTTTGCCGTAACCCTTCTCTGTAATCACAAGCACTTCTTGGTCATCTGTGATGCGTGAAGTACCCACAACAGCGTCACCCTCACGAAGATTTACCCCACGAACACCTGAAGCTGAGCGGCTCATACTACGAACAGCACTTTCTTTAAAGCGGACACTATAACCAAAACGTGTTCCAATGATGATATCATCATCGCCGCTTGTTCGGATAACATTGATTAACTCATCACCGTCTTTAAGGGTAATAGCCTTCAGACCATTTTGACGAATATGCGCAAATTCAGACTCCTTAGTTCGCTTGATAATCCCATTTCGTGTCACAAAGAAGAAATAATTTTCTTCTGACTCAGCTTGTGTGGCTCTGATGATGGTTTGAACCACTTCGTCTTCGTCCAATTTCAAGAGATTGACAATTGGTAATCCCTTGGCACTGCGACCGTATTCAGGGATTTCATAGCCCTTCAAACGGTAAACACGACCACGATTGGTCATAAAGTAAACGTAATCGTGAGTATTTGTCGATACCAATTCTCGCACAAAGTCATCGTCATTGACACCTGTTCCCTTGACTCCACGACCGCCACGTTTTTGCGCACGGAATTCGTCTTGAGAAAGGCGTTTAACGTAACCATTATCAGACAAGGTGATGAGAACATCGCTTTCTTCAATCAAATCTTCATCGTCTAGTGAAAGCACTTCTCCCACCATCAATTCTGTACGGCGAGGGTCAGCATATTTACGCTTAATCTCGTCCATTTCTTCTTTGATGATCGCAATAATACGCTCTGGTTTGGCTAAAATATCCGACAAATCAGCAATCAAAGCCAACAAATCATCGTATTCATCTTGGATTTTTTCCCTTTCCAAACCAGTCAAACGACGCAAACGCATATCAAGGATAGCTTGACTTTGACGTTCTGACAATTGGAAACGTTCCATCAATTCTTTTTGTGCCAAAACATCGGTTTCGCTATTGCGGATAATGCTAATCACTTCGTCCAAGTGGTCTAAAGCAATCAGCAAGCCTTCCAAGATGTGAGCGCGTTTTTCTGCCTTTGCTTTATCAAATTTTGTGCGGCGAACAATCACATCTTTTTGGTGCTCGATGTAATCAACAATAATCTGTTTGAGTGATAAAATCTTAGGCACACCATTTTCAATCGCCAGCATATTAAAACTATAATTGGTTTGCAAGCTGGTCAATTTAAAAAGATTATTCAAAATCACATTAGCAGAGGCATCACGACGCACTTCAATAACAAAGCGAATACCTTCGCGGCTTGATTCATCACGTACCGCTGTGATTCCTTCGATACGCTTTTCTTGCGTCAAACGCACGATGTGTTCGTGTACCTTAGTTTTATTGACGCCATAAGGGAACTCCGTCACCACGATACGCTCACGACCACTCTTAGTTGTTTCAATCTCTGCACGTGAACGCAGGATAATAGACCCCTTACCTGTTTCATAAGCTTTGTAAATCCCTGAACGTCCCATTACCAAAGCCCCTGTTGGGAAATCTGGTCCAGGCAAGACTTCCATCAATTCACGCGTCGTCACGTTAGGATTATCCATCACCAACTTAACCGCATCAATCGATTCGCCTAAGTTGTGCGGTGGGATATTTGTCGCCATACCGACGGCAATCCCTGTTGCACCATTGACCAACAAATTAGGAAAACGCGATGGTAAGACCAAAGGCTCACGTTCGCTACCATCGTAGTTATCTTGGAAATCAACTGTTTTTTTGTTGATATCACGCAACATCTCTAGCGCAATTTTGCTCATTCGGGCTTCGGTATAACGTTGTGCTGCTGCACCATCACCATCCATTGAACCAAAGTTTCCGTGACCATCAACCAACATATGACGATAGCTCCACCATTGAGCCATTCGAACCATAGCTTCATAAATCGAAGAATCACCATGAGGGTGATATTTACCCATGACATCCCCTGTGATACGAGCTGATTTTTTATGCGGTTTATCAGGCGTTACTCCAAGCTCATTCATTCCATAAAGAATGCGGCGATGAACAGGCTTTAACCCATCGCGAATATCTGGCAGTGCGCGTGCGACAATAACAGACATCGCATAATCGATAAAACTTACTTTCATCTCTGAGGTTAGATTAACGTCAATTAAATTTTTATCCTGCATTAAGGAAAAACTCTCCTCCTCTACTGTAAAACTCTTCTATATTATACCATATTTTTCCTAGAAACGACATGGCTAGCCAAACTTAGATTGACTACACTAAAATAAAATTTCACAAAGTTTTTAGAATAAATTAGTGACATATCTCACGTAACGTGCTAAAATATAAACGTATGAGGCTTTAACCTCAAAAAAAGTTAAGGAGATGTTTAGATAATGACTGCAACTAAACAACACAAAAAAGTTATTCTTGTTGGTGATGGTGCCGTTGGATCATCTTACGCATTTGCGCTTGTAAACCAAGGAATCGCACAAGAACTTGGTATCATCGAAATTCCACAATTTTTCAACAAAGCTGTTGGTGACGCTGAAGATTTGAGCCACGCTCTTGCATTCACTTCACCTAAAAAAATCTACGCTGCTAAATACGAAGACTGTGCAGATGCTGATCTTGTCGTAATTACTGCTGGTGCTCCTCAAAAACCAGGTGAAACTCGTCTTGACCTTGTTGATAAAAACTTGGCTATCAACAAATCTATCGTTACTGAAATCGTTAAATCTGGTTTCAACGGAGTCTTCTTGGTCGCTGCTAACCCAGTTGATATCTTGACTTACTCTACATGGAAATTCTCAGGATTCCCTAAAGAACGCGTTATTGGTTCAGGTACTTCACTTGACACAGCTCGTTTCCGTCAAGCATTGGGTGAAAAACTTGGTGTTGATGCACGTTCAGTACACGCATACATCATGGGTGAACACGGTGACTCTGAATTCGCTGTTTGGTCACATGCTAACGTTGCTGGTGTAAATCTCGAAAACTACCTTAAAGATGTTGAAAACTTCAACGCTGAAGAAGTGGTTGATCTATTTGTAAGCGTACGTGACGCTGCATACTCAATCATCGACAAAAAAGGTGCTACATTCTACGGTATCGCTGTTGCCCTTGCACGTATTACTCAAGCTATTCTTAACGATGAAAATGCCGTTCTTCCAGTTTCTGTATATCAAGACGGTCAATACCCAGGCGTAACTGATTGCTACATTGGTCAACCTGCTATCGTTGGTGCACATGGTATCGTTCGTCCAGTGAACATTCCATTGAACGATGCTGAAACACAAAAAATGCAAGCTTCTGCAGAAGAATTAAAAGCTATCATCGACAAAGCTTTCTCTAAAGAAGAATACGTTGCTGCTTCTAAAAACTAATTAGCTCTAAAGGATGGTAAAAGAGAGTCGAAAGACTCTCTTTTTTCTACCTTAAAATAAAAAATAACAGGAAACTACCACTCCCTGTTATTTTTTTACTCAACACTACTCAGCACTCAACGCTGCCATAATAATGTAGTTATAAGGTTTATTGAAGTGTGGCAAGAAGAACAAATCTGTCAAAGCTAATTTATCAATCGTTACTTGCTCTTGGATAGCCAATGAGAAGAGGTGCAGTGCCAAAGAAATGTCTTTTTTAGACATCAATTGTGCCCCTAGAATTCTGCGAGTCTTTTTATCGTAAACAATCTTCAAGGTTACTTTGGCATTGTCTTTCTCGATAAATTCAGGCTTTTGATTGTCTTTGTATTCCACTTCTGCTGCTTCAAATCCTTTGGCAGCTGCTTTTTCCAAAGTCAAACCAGTTGAAACCATGTCTAAGCCATAAATCGAAATACCGTTTGAACCTTGGACACCGACACCTTCTAATTTATGTCCGCAAGCATTGTGGGCTGCCACAATCCCTGTTCTTACTGCATTCGATGCAAGAGCGATATAATCGATTGTTTGTGTTGCGTTATTGAAAATAGTTGCACAGTCACCAATAGCATAGACGCCGGGAACACTTGTTTCTTGGTATTTATCCACTAGGAAAGCACCGTTTGAGAAGAGTTCCACTTTGCCACCACCTAGAGTAGTATTTGGGCGGAAACCAACAGCAAGGATAACCATATCAACATCGTATTCAGCTTTATCAGTGATGATTTTTTCAACTTTTGTTTGACCCGCAATTTCTTTAACGGCTTCACCAAAGGCTAGTCGAATACCGTGATCTTCCAAATTTTTCGCCATCGCTGCACTAAAATCTGCGTCATAGTAACCTGCCAAGCATGTTTCAGCAACATCGATAAGGGTTACTTCTTTGCCATTACGTTGGAAGGCTTCTGCCAATTCTACACCAATATAACCCGCACCAACAACGGCAACACGTGAAATGTTTTCATGGTGTAATTTATTAATCACATCTTCAGCGTTTTGGTACAATTTCACAAACTGAACATTCTCAAGAGCTGCTTTGAATTCAAGAGAATCTGGGTCCATGTGAACCCCTTTAATCTTAGGAATAATAGGTTGCGAACCTGTCGCAAAAATCAATTTATCGTAGTGTTCTTCATGTGTTTGACCATCTACAATTGCTGTTACCACTTTATTATCATAATCGACAGACTCCACAGGAGAATTCATATAAATGGTAGCACCTAACTCTTCTAGCTCTTTCTTGCTAGAGTAGAATAACCCTTCTGGACCAGAGATCTGCTCTCCAATCCATAGCGCCATACCACAGCCTAAAAATGAAATATTAGAATTTTGATCAAAAACAACAATTTCATTGTTAGCTCCGTAGTTGGTTAACATGGTTTTAATACATGCTGTTCCAGCATGGTTTGCTCCGATAACAACAATTTTACTCATAAGAAAAACCTCTACTGACTAATAGTTTTATCACTATTATTATACCACATAGAAAAAACGCTTACAAGTATTTTGTTTCAAGTTTTCTCCCTATTTCTGAAAATAAAAACACCTCATAATGATATGAGTTTCATGGAAAAAATATAAAAAGAGAACCTCCTGGTTCCCTTTTTGTCATTAGATATCCGTGATTTTCACCAATGGATGACCCAAAGCAGCAATGTTTTCATATTGCGTACTTTGTTCTCTCCAAAGGGCATCAATTGGATACCAGCCGTTGTTGGCTGCGTTATACGGATCTAAAACATAGGTATTTCCATTTGAATAGCCTTTTAAGACAATAGCGTGGCTGGTGCCAAAAGGCCATGACGAGAACTTATTCATCTGAACAGATGCTGATACATAGTGACCTTCTTTCAAGGCATTGGTTAATTCATTCACTGAACCCAAAGCTGTCGGTGTCATTCCAAAGTGTTTAGAGGCCAACAATACACCATTTCCACTCGTTCCTTGACTACCACGGTTAAATTCAACCGTATCATAATACAGGTAATCTGCTACCATCGTTGGTAAAATTTCTTTTCCTGATAATGACGAGATAATCATAGATAAACTGGTTGGCACACAACCTGTTGCTCCCATTTTGTAGCCACCGTAGAGAGTGTTTCCCCAGCGTTCATCTTTCTGATTGTAATAAGGAGTGTTGTAGCTGGTTTTTTTCACGGTAAATTCCGTTTTACCAAGCAAGTACATTTTCCCATTATCAGACTGGTAAGCGTGCAAATGATAGGTTCCTGTTCCAGAATGGTTAGCAACATTAATTAAACCAGTTGCAACCGCTTGTGAAACAGAAGCGTCGTACCACTTAATGTCGTCCTGGCCATTAACATCTGACCAGACAGCGTATTTAACAGAGCCATTTGAATACACACCTGAAATGGTAACGCCATAAACGCCTGTCCCCTTATAAGTAGCTGTTACGCTAGTTGTTGATTGGGTATTGTTAAAGGCACATTGTTCCAAATTATAACCAATGGTACTGCCATCTTTTGTTTTGATATAAGTATGAACAGTGTAATTTCCTGTTAGATTGTGGTGGTATTTTTCATCCACGGTCACAGTTGCCGAACCATCGACAAGATTTGACGTTGTGTACTAATGAAGGTTTGATTGATCGCTTTCTGACCATGCTGCTACGGACACACTCGCAATAGATTTTGAGGTTTCTGTTTCGGCAATAACAACTTGCAGCGTTCCTTTATCGGCGTTGTGGTTTTGCACGGTAACCGTTGGTGCTGTCAAGTTTTGATTAAAGGTCAAATCAATCCCTGAAGTAGTAGCGAAACCAACAAGGGAATGTGTTACTTCGCTGACACCGTAAACGTGAACGTTGTAGTGGCCTGATTCAAAGTTATGATTTTTCGCGTAGAAAGTGTAAGTGTAGCTGCCGTCTGCTGTTTTTTCTGCCTTGTACCACTTGATATCATCTTGGCCGTTTTGGCTAGTCCAAACAGGCACTTCAATATCATGAACGTAGATTGGGACGTTGGTCACCACAACCTTAGCTGAAGTATCGCTGGCTTGGGTTACACTGACTTTGACATCTGGTTTTGGCACGTCAATGCTGGTTGCACTGATGCAGGTCATTTTCCCTTTGACAACGGCATAAGTGTGGATGTAATAAGCACCGTAATCACCTGTGTAGCTAGCTGTTAATTGACCATTTTTAGCCACTTGGTACCATTTGATATCGTCTTGATCGTTTTTGGCTGACCAAACCGCGTGGTAAGTTTTGAGGTTTGAGCTGACGTCGCTTGGCATGGTAATGTAGATACCTGTTGGAGCCAATTCTGCCTTAACGGCCACATCACCGAAACGATAGTCTGATTCAAAGCGTTTGCCAAGTAATCCTGTTTGTACTTTTTAACGTGGTTATAGCCATAAACGTGGACATTGTAAGTACCCGCTTCTAGATTATGGGTCGCTTCGCTGAAAACAACGTAATAAGAACCGTCTGCTGCTTTTTCTGCCTTGTACCATTGAAGATCGTCTTGACCATTTGCCTCTGTCCAAGTTGGTACTTGGATATCATCAATGTAAATCGGTACATCAGTGATGGTTACCTTGTAAGTCGTCGCACTTTCTTTGGTAATATTAGCCTTAACTTCTGGTTTTGGCACAAGGACTGAAGTGGCGTTCAAACCGACCATTTGCCCGCGAACAACTCCATATGTGTGAACGAGGTAAGTTCCGTAAGAGCCAGTGTAGTTGGCTTTAGTATGACCTGAAGGGTCAGCCTTGTACCAAACAATATCATCTTGATCATTTTCCGCAGACCAAACCGCGTGGTAAACCGCCATCCCTTTGCTGACATCACTTGGCATAGTCAAATCAATGCCGTCTTTGGCTAATGTGGCATCAACCGCTACGTCACCAAAATAGTAATCCGCTTCAAAATGCGTACCAGCCAAACCTGTCAAAGCATTGGTTACCGCGCTCGTTCCGTAAACGTGAACATTATAGCGACCGCTTTCTGGATTGTGTTCAGCCACACTGATAATAGCCGAATAAGTGGTGTTTGAATCCTTAGTTGTCTTGTACCAAATCAGATCATCTTGGTCATTGGCTTGAGTCCATGTTGGCAATTGCACGCTTGAAATGTAGACAGGTACATCTGAAACCGTTACTTTGTAACTGGTTTCGCTGGCTTTCGCAATTGTCACTTTGGCACTTGGCTCAGGGCACAATGATGCTTGTTCCATTCAGTCCAGTCATTTTACCATTAAGGTTTTGATAGGTGTGAATATGGTATTTGCCATAAGAACCCGTGTATTTAGCTGTTGTTTTACCATGGCTGTCGGCCGTGTACCAAATCAAGTCATCTTGGCCATTCTTGTCTGACCAAACCGCAAACATGATTTTAGCCCCATCAGCGATTGGTTGGTTGTATTGGATGTTGAAACCGTTGCTACCTAGATAAACGTCGGTCACTCTATCCGTTACTCCAGTTCCGCCTCCTGTGGCTCCATGACCTTTTGTCTTCATAAACTTCTCCTAAAAAGCTTTCATTTTGTTACTATTTCAACATATTTTTAAGGTTGGTAAAATCCCCGAAAAATGAAATGCTTGACTTTTATTGACTAATAAAAAAGAAAAGCTGGGCATGTCGTCCCAGCTTAATTGGTGAGCAGTGACTCACTACTCTTTGCTTGTATTTTCAGCCTCTTCAATGGCTTTTTGTCCGTTTGTCGCCAGAACCTCTTTGTACCAATAGAAGCTATCTTTTGGTGTACGGTTGAGTGTTCCGTTGCCTGCATCGTCCATATCCACATAAATGAAACCGTAACGTTTACGCATTTCACCTGTTCCAGCTGAAACGATATCGATACAACCCCAAGTTGTGTAGCCAATGAGGTCCACACCATTTGTAATCGCATCTGCCATAGCGTTGATGTGAGCACGGTGGTAGTCAATACGATAATCATCGTGGATAGAACCGTCTTCTTCAATCGTATCAAAGGCACCAAGACCATTTTCAACCACCATCAATGGAATAGCGTAGCGGTCATAAATTTTTTCAAGGTAATATTGCAAGCCCATTGGGTCATGTGCCCAACCCCAGTCAGAGTAAGTCAAATAAGGGTTTTTAGCACCTGTTGAGAAGTTTCCTGATACTTCTTCGACACCTGTGTGGGTCGTCACGTTGTTTGACATATAATATGAGAAAGTATACATATCAACCGTACCACGTTTCAAATCTTCAAGATCTTCTTCAGTGATATGAAGTTCAACATTATGCTCTTTCCAAAGACGTTTGGCATAAGTACCGTATTTTCCTTTTACTTGCACATCACCACAGTAGTAAATGCCTGATTGCCATTTGTGTTCATTAGCAAGGATATCTGCTGGATCACATGTGCCAGGATAAAATGTAATACCACAAATCATATTTCCAATCATGAAATCAGGATTGATGGCATGACCAATTTGAACAGCTTTAGCTGATGCTACAAATTGATGGTGAAGAATTTGATAACCTTCTTGATAATCTGCATCACTAGCTTTTGAACCAAACATATCAAGGAACATGGTTGTGTTATTGATTTCATTGAAAGTTAACCAGTATTTAACCAAGTCTTTGTATTCGTTAAAAATAACCTCACAATAACGCACATAAAAATCAATCAGCTTACGATTTTTCCAACCGCCATAATTTTCTTCAAGTGCTAATGGCGTATCAAAATGCCAAATTGAAACCAAAGGTTCAATGTTATATTTACGGCATTCTTCAAAGACAGAATGGTAGAAATCAAGTCCTGCTTGATTAGGCTCTTTGTCAACACCATTTGGGAAAATACGAGCCCAAGAAATTGACAAACGAAAAACAGAGTAGCCCATTTCAGCAAACAGCTTAATGTCTTCTTTGTAACGGTGATAAAAATCAACAGCCACATGGTTTGGATAATGCTCTGTATCGAGCACGGCGTATTTAGCCCCTTCAGGAATCTTACCATTATGTCCCATAGCTGGCGCTTTACCAGGGTTACCATTTTTGTCGATATAAGTCATGTAACGTGGCGCATTGACTGACCCACCAGTTGTCACATCAGTTGCAACAAGTCCTCGACCATCTTTGTCATAAGCACCTTCGGCTTGGTTAGCAGCAATTGCTCCGCCCCAAAGGAAGTTTTTTGGAAATGCTTTTGTCATATATCTTTTCCCTCTTTCAATTAAGTACAATAATAGTATACCGTTATTTGAAAGCGCAATCTTGCATTATTATCTTGGAAAATGATACCATCCCACTACAAATACACTGACAAAATTTCAGACACCACACGATAACCAGTGATATTAAGGTGAAGGCCATCTATTGTACAAGTTAGTGGCAAATGACCACTTTCGTCACACAAGGAATCGTGAATATTGAGGTAGATTACACTTTTTTTTGACAAATTAGATAGCAAATTATTTAATTGATTGATGCTATCATTATTACGATGATTTGGTGTGCGAACAAATCTTGGTGACTCATTCATTGGAAAGACAGAAAGTAAGATAATCTCAGTTTCAGGCAATTTTTGTTGAATAGTAGCCATGATTGTCTCAATTGTTTCACACACTTCTTCTGGATGTCTGATCTTTAAATCATTAACCCCAATGAGCAAAACTACCTTACTTGGACGCAAATCTAAAACCTGCGTATGCAGATGTTCTAAGAGCTGCAAACTGTTAATCCCATGAACACCACGGTTATAAAGCGGAAAATTAGATATCAGCATTTCGTGAATTGGAAAATATTCAGTGATAGAATCTCCAGCAAAGACAATATTTGGCTGTTTTACCAGTTTGTTCAAAGCGTCGTATTTTTCCCACAACTGTACTTGTTGGTCAGCTAAAACTTTGTTGCGAAATTCTGTCACATCAGCTTTGTGATATAGTTCTTGAAAACCAGTCATAGTTTCTCCTTTTGTGACTATTCTATCACGAATCACCCTCGTTCAAAAAATGATTAGCTAAGACTTGTAAGACACCATTTTCTTGATTTGACGGAGCTTGATAGCAGGCTACATTTTTAATTTCCTGTGGAGCATTCGCCATAGCAAAAGAGTATTTCGCCAGTTTTAACATCTCAATATCATTGCCACCATCACCAAAAACCATCAGATTTTCAGGACTATAGCCCCAGTGATTGAGCAAGAAATCAAGGCCAGTTCCTTTATGCACATGCGATGGAATGACATCAATACAACCAAAACCACTAGAGGTTGCCGTTAGTTGATAATCTGCAAATAAAGTGTTAATTTCATCTCTCACTTGGAAGGTCAATTCATCACGAACCAGTAAAGTGACTTTAAAATAATCATCATCAGGAATTGGATGTAGATTATCAACGTATTTTAAAACAGGCAAATAATAGCTAAGCAAATCCTTAATTTTTTTCGGTGTCGACTTTGGCAAGTATGACGATGCCTTTCCTGCCAAGTTAATCACCGTATCAGGATAATGTTTCTCGATATAATTAACCAAAGCTGAGATAGCTTCTACTGTTTCAAATTCTTCCTGCAAAGTTCGACCATTTTCAATGATGTGACCGCCATTTTCAGCCACAAACGTCATTTGATGTTTATGTTCAGGAAATTGTTGAATAATTTGACGGTATTGATTACCGCTTGCCACGACAAATTTAACATCATCTGCCATAAATTTATCAAATAAACGGTTAAAAAGTACTTTATCATAGGTTTTGTTATTCGTTAAAAACGTTCCGTCCATATCTGTTGCGATTACTTTTATTGTCATAAGCTTCTCCTTTTTCACCATTATACGCTATTTTCTTGAAAATATCCTTGTCTATTATCAGAATAACTAATACTATGATATGAATAACTAATACTATGATATGAAAAATTACCACAAGATTTTCAAAAATAGAAATCTCATGGTGAGCGTGACATCATCAGTCTATATCATTGTCAATGGTTTCTTTAAATCTTCCAATTGTTGCACTTGAATTACCTGCTACCTCTAACATCGAGGTAAAAATACGTTGATAACCTATCTTAGCCGCTTGCGCTATATAATCTTTCATCTCAATTTTGATTTTGATGGATAGATAGGAATTCCTAATTCTTCCATATTTTCACGTTCTTTCTATAAAAAAGAGTGGGCTTACCCACTCTCATTATTTTAAGCTTCAACACCTTCTTCTTTAAGAAGTTGGTTGTCATAACGACGAACAAATGGCCAATAAACTAGGAAGGCTGCAATCGCACAAAGAAGTGCTACAGGAATTGCTTTGACATCAGCTGTACCAAGAAAAGCACCTATACCAACTGGAGTTGGCCATGGAACTTGTGCAATAACAGCATTAATCAAATTAAATTTCATTGCAAAATAGTAAATACTCATTGAAACAATCGGTGCTGTCATAAATGGAATAGCCAAAGCAGGATTATAGATAATTGGTAAGCCAAAAATTAAAGGTTCATTAATATTAAATACAGCAGGAACAACAGAAGCCTTTCCAATAGCACTTAATTGAGTTGAACGTGCTCGGAAAGCGCACCAGATACAAAGACCTAGAGTTGCACCAGAACCACCTGCAATAACAAACATGTTAGAAAATTCACCTGCTACAATATAGTGTGTTCCGTCCGCAGCATTACTTGCCATGTTAGCCAAAGCAATCGGACTAACGAATGCAAAAATAATATTTGCCCCATGAATACCCACAATCCAAAGCGCTTGAGTTAGTAAGTAAATAATTACTAAACCAATCCAAGTATTTGTTAAATTACCTACAAATGCAAACGGAATCGCAATAACTTGGAAAATATCAGTACCGAAGGCAACGAGAATACCATTAACAATGATAACAGTAAAGGCTACAACGAATCCAGGAATTAATGCTGTAAAGCCTCGTGAAACACCTTCTGGAACTGATTCTGGCATTTTAATAACCCAGTTATGTTTCACACACATACGATATAACAATACTGTCACAACTGCCATAATAATTGCTGTAAAAATACCAGTTGTACCAAAACGTGTAACCCCATTTGACATAGCCCAACCATCAGCTACAACTGTACCTTCCTTTAGGCTTATTACCGCAGACATTGCTCCGCCTTCAAAAATAATTTGGGGTACCGTCATAATAAATGCAAACAAAGCGAGTAAGGCACCATTTAGCGGAGTTAGATTTAAATCTTCTTCCTCTGCATAAATTTTTGTTAATTCATAAGCCATAGCAAGGACAAAGTACAATGAAAGTGATCCCATAGTTGCATAATAAGCAATCATATAAAGATCCGTAAATTTATCAAAAGATGCCGAAAAAATATTAGCTACAATAGGCCAGAATGAGAATGCTTGTGGCAAAATAGAAAATACCAAAAACATTGATCCAACAATCGTAAATGGTACTGCTGCCATACCAGCTGCTGTAATAGCACGTACAACCTTAAATTGAGCAATGACACTCATTGGCCCCATTAAATACTTATCTAGCAAGCCAAAGAATCCTTTTTGTTCATCCATATTAAACTCCTTTTAAATCACAAGCTTATTAATCTACTTTCCAAAAGTTTGTTGAAAACGATAATAAAATTTGTCTGTATTATTTTTTACTTGCTCAATCCGCTTAATATTTAGCTGACTAAGCCCCAATCCTAAAAGTTGTAAAACAATAACAAATACTTTGCCACTTAATCCGTTGCTAAAAATTGGAAAAGCTTGTTCAAACTGATATGGTAAAATCACCAATAAAATACCGATGAGGCTTACCGCTATTTGTCCTAAAAATGCTAACTTAGTCCATTTCAAAGCAACTGTTATTTTACCATACAAAGTGAATTGTTCAGCGAAAGCGATTGCAATTAAAAGTAACTGTAAAATTGGCAAAATAATAATAACATTCAATTGATACGACAAAATCATTATCCAATAAATATTAGCGAAGAATAACAAGGCAAGAGAATATCTAAAAAGTATATACCGAGCAAACAAGTTATTCTTCCAAGTGGTTTCCTGCTTTAAATCCCTTTTTTGCGTACTACTTTTTTGATTTTTACGTCCTGCCATCATTTATCTCCTCTCAACTAATTAACTTTTTTGTATAATTCTAACATTTCAAGTCCAACTTCACGAAGAGTCATTGTAGTCATCAAGTGGTCTTGAGCATGAACCATGATGATTTCAACATTAACTTCTTTACCACCTGCATACTCTTGGAGCAAGTGTGTTTGTGATTGGTGGGCTTTTAATAATTCGTCATTTGATTCTTTTAACTTTTCTTCTGCTAAGGCATAGTTTCCTTCTCGCATCGCATCGAATGCTTCGTGGACGATTGAACGTGCGTTACCAGAATTTAAGATAATCTCAAATGCTGCAACTTGCAATTCTTCTGAATTCATATAACTCCTACTTCCTTTTTAAATCGTTAAAAATATTTTTTTAAATTCATCAAATGATTGGCAAGCTAACATTTGTTCTTGAAGTTTTGGATTATCAACCAAATCAACAATGGCAGATGTCAACTCTGGTAGTCCATCATTATCATGAATTGACATTGACATTAAAAAGATAATTTTGATTGATAGATATTGTTCATCCCATTTCACACCATTTTTGACAATTGCTACCGCAAAATGATGTTTGCTACCGACGGCTTTCAAAGGATGAGGTACGGCAATGTTTTTCCCGAATACAATGGAACTCATAGATTCCCGCTGTTTCATCATATTAAGAAGTCGTTCCTCAAATTGCTCATTTTCATTTTGTGAAATGCTCTGAGCTAGTTTTTGCAATACCTCTTCTTTTGAAGCGTCCGATAGTAGAAAGAAATAGTCTTCTGAGAAGTAATCATCAAACACATCGCTTACACTGAGTTCTAATTGACGATTTTCTACATTTGCTAAAGACCTATTCAAATTAGAGATTCCCTGTTTAATATCCTTTAACTCTTCATCATTTAAGAAAACTGAAACCGTAAAGACTGGAATATTGAAAATCAAGTTTGATAAGGCAATAGAAGAAACGATAAAATCAATTCCTTTTAACTTTTCATCGTTGATTTCATAATAACCAATCACATCCGTAATCGAAACCAAGTTCCCGAGCTCGTTTTCAATTCGGCTCTTAAGCATTTGAGCACTGCCGTATCCCGTAGCACAGATGACAAGAACATTGTATTTACGTTGTTCTTTGTATCTTTCTTTGGCAGCCATAAAATGCAGAGCAATGTAGGCGATTTCATTTGGTGATAAAGTGTAAGCACTGAAAGTTGGCATATTAGCTACAACACGTTCAGCTAGTTGATACATGTCGCGATAATTGGCTTTAATTTCCGCTGTCAAAGGGTTTTCCATAACAACCCTACTTTGCAAGCGAATGAACATAGTTGATAGATGAGCAAGTAAGCCCTCAATCAATTGGAAGTCATTCTTAACAGTTGGATTAATTTGGTCAATACTGTCAATCAATTCCTGACGTATCTGCTCTTGCAAAACTTCTGAAATGTGACAAGCACTCCCGTGACCTTTTGAAACCAAGTGGAGAGTAATGTAATCAACTTCATCTGCTGGAAAATCAATGTGCGTAGATACTGAAACACGTTTTAAAATATTTTCAGCAATTTGACGTTCTGCCAAACCTCTCAGTACCAGTTCATCTTCTGACACCTTGCTAATGCGAAAACCTTCGGTAATGCGACGAATCGCTAAAGCAATGTGGATGATTAGATTTTGAATCACAAAGTCTGATAATTTAAGACCACCTTCCCGACATTCATCCAGAACAATGATGGTTAACTCTTCAAAAGAAATCTTTTGATTAAGCAGCTCATTGTCAACATATGAATGCATGGTGTTAATAAAACCAGAATCAATAAAGTAATCCATGATGAAACGACGTTTATCACGTTCTTGTCCTAAGACGTAAACCCCTTTATTGGCTTTGCTTTCAATTTTCAAATGATAAGGTTTAAATTTTTGTCTTATCTTTTTAAAATCACTAGATAATGTTGATCGACTAACAAACAACTCATCAGCTAAATCATCAAAATAAATTTCATTTTGTTCAAACAAAAGTTTATTTAGCAGATAATTGTAACGATCACTGATATCAGTAATGTTTTGGTAGTTATTGTGATGGTCATTGATATGATTTTCTTCTAAGAAATCAGCATAAGTATCATCATCTACGATGTCTAACTTGTAGCCGTAACCTTGTTTGGAAATCAAATCAATGCCTGAGTAAAAATCTAATTTTTCAACAAGTGTTTTATAGTAAGTTCTAATTGTTCTATCCGAACATCCTAATTGCGCTGCTAGTTCTTTACTAGTAACGAATTTATCCTTATCTTTAATAAGATATTGAATAATCTGCTTTTCTTTTTTATTTAACACAGAAGAGGACACCTCCAAGTACCATTAGAACTATTATATCACAACGGGCATTAGATGTTTTCTTTTACCAAAGCTGCCATTTTTTCAATACCCATTGGGATTGGAATGTAAGCTTGTGGTGGAATTTGAACGATTGGTTTGTTTGTTTTAGCAGCTGCATCTGCCAATTGTTTAAAGTTCATTTTAGTTTGTGGGCTGACAAGGTACAAATCGTATTTATCAGCTTCGATACGTTTTTGTCCTTCTGGAACCCCAACAGCATCCATTTCAATGTCTTCACCTTTTTCTTGAAGATATGTCATTGTTTTTTTAGCAATCATTGATGATGACATACCGCCTGCACAGATAATTAAAGCTTGTTTAGCCATAACGTTTAATCTCCTTTGTTTTTTATTTACACTGATATTATATGAAAACGTCATCATTATGTAAACGCATTCTTTTTCCTATGTGATGAGGAAAAAAATAAGACCACTACGGAAAATTTCCGTTTAGATATAACTCTTTCCGTAATCAAACTACAATCACTACGGAAATTTGCTGTAAATCTTCAGTGTTTTTAGAAAAAAAGAACCAGACTAGGGAAAACTAGTCTGACTATCTTAAAAGAATTCAGGAATAAATAATTTTGTATAATTCACAGAAACTTGATTTTATTGCAAGCCTAACTCATCAATAATTAGCTTTTTCAATTTTTCATCGTTCATTATAGAATAAACGCGATAGCTTTTTGAGTCTTTGTAAAGCACTTGAATCGTATCAGCAATCTTTTGATTAGCTAAAATATCAGGAAGCTCATTAGGATTTGAAGAGGTGATGATATATGGACCACTCATTCGTTGACCTTGATTATCATAAACTTTTCGATATTTGCTAGGCAAAAAGTAAATAAGAACAATCAGAACTAAAAATACGATAATAATAACCCATTTAATGCTCTTATTCGTCATCACCTAAACTACATCATACCAAGGGCACCTGATAGTTGGGCTGGGCGGATATAAATTTGTTCGTCTGACAAGTGATAATCTGCCATCAAAACCTTTTTCAATTCCACATCGTTGAGATGTGATTGAACGCTACAAGTATCATCTGATGAGCCGACAAATCTAACTTTTCCTTTAAGGTTGGCAATGCTTGCTAAATCAGGTAGTTTTGCACCATCTTTCATGACGACCACATAATCACAACCAAATGTTTTTGCTACCCAAAGTTGATTTCTAACGCTGTATACACCAGCTACAATAAGTGCAATAAGCAAAACAATCAATAAAACTTTCAACGTCATTAATCTCCTTTAACCTGTTTTTTTGAAGTATTTTTTTAAACTTCAAAAAAAAACAATTATTTTTAAGAAAAAATGTCATAAATATTAACATAAAATTGGTAGTTGTATTTTTTCTAAATAGTTTTAGCCATCCCTTAAAAATAAACCTTCCCAACTGGCATACGATTTACTGAGTAATCTCGACAGACACCTGAGTTGAATCCAGTTGATAATCCTTCATCAAAGTTGTTTTCAGCTCGGTATCATTAATCTGTGATTGTACCTTGCAAGTGTCGTCTGTTGCTGAAATAATCTTAATCTTTCCTCCAAGATTATCATTTTTTATCAAATCTGGTAACTTCAGTCCATGATGCATGGTAATGGTGTAATGGTAACCAAAGCGTTTGGTCACGCCCATTTTGATTTGAACAACACGAACAATCGCGAAGATTAACAAAATTCCAAAAACAATTGCTAAAATCGTCACCGTAATAACCCTCACCTCCTTGTTCCTAGCGAAACACTCAAATTATACGATTACTATAATCCTTTTTGAAAGCCCTGTCAATTATTTTCTGTAAGGTTTCTTTTCAGGAATTAAATAGGAAGAATCTACTGAAAAACTTTTGCAAAAAAGTCTCCAAAACATTGATACAACAACATTTCAAAGACTTTTAAAAATTATTTATAAATTATTTTACAAATAAGGATAATTCCTGCTAAGGCAACTGAGATGGTATTGGCAACAATTAAAGCTGGATCTGAAACAGAAATTCCATGTGCTAACCACAATGCTATCCCAGTGACTGACATGGTATACATGCCAAGTGAAATGGATTCAATGTCTTTGGTTTTTAAAACCTTGATCATTTGTGGCAAAAAACCAAATGTTGTCAAACAAGCCGCAATATACCCAATCATAAAGACCTACTCTCTTCTTATAATCATGTAAAAACCTTCGTAGGGTAAGAGATTACACCCCCACAAAGGTTTCAAAATACTAACTTAATGGATAGCTTTAGACTTCTTCACCGTTAGAAGCAATGACTTTCTTATACCAATCAAATGACAATTTTGGTGTACGTTTGTAAGTACCGTTGCCTTCGTCATCTTTATCAACATAGATAAAGCCGTAACGTTTCCGCATTTCACCTGTTCCTGCTGAAACAAGGTCAATACAGCCCCAAGGCGTGTACCCAATCAAATCAACACCGTCTTCGTCGACAGCTTTAATCATTTCTTTGATGTGAGCACCAAGGTAATCAATACGATAATCATCGTGAACCATGCCATCTTCTTCTACTTGGTCAATAGCACCAAAACCATTTTCCACGATGAAAAGTGGCAAGTGGTACATATCAGTAAACCAATTCAGGCTATAACGCAGGCCTTCTGGGTCAATTTGCCAATCCCACTCAGATGCTTCTACATACGGATTGCGGATTAAATCTTCTGTTTCCAAGTAGTCAAAATGCGGATTATTTTCACGGTGAGCATCAATCGCAAAAGACATATAGTATGAAAAACCGATATAATCAACGGTCCCATTCATCAAATCATCCAAATCTTGCTCGGTAATGTCAATGTCAATACCTTTGCGTTCCCAGTATTTAAGAATATGATTTGGGTAGAAACCATGAACATGTACATCAGTGAAGTAATAACGTTTTTCCATGGCTTTTTGTGCCATTAGAATATCTTTTGGATTACATGTTGCAGGGTAAATTGGACACATAGCAATCATACAACCAATTTGAAAATCAGGGTTGATTTCACGACCAATTTTAACCGCACGCGCAGATGCTACCAATTCATAATGAGCAGCTTGATACATAATCGCTTCGCGGTCATCGCCTTCTTTGTAGACAATACCAGAGTTTGTAAATGGTGCAAAATCTTCTTGATAGTTTGCTTGGTTATTGATTTCATTGAAAGTCATCCAATATTTAACTTTATCTTTGTAGCGACGGAAGCATGTTTCTGCAAAACGAACAAAGAAATCAACCAATTTACGGTTTGTGAAACCACCATATTCTTTAACCAAGTGATATGGCAATTCAAAGTGAGACAAA
This sequence comes from Streptococcus alactolyticus, assembly GCF_012277075.1. Lineage (GTDB taxonomy): Bacteria > Bacillota > Bacilli > Lactobacillales > Streptococcaceae > Streptococcus > Streptococcus alactolyticus. Next base: position 365,621 of record NZ_JAAXMT010000005.1, read on the forward strand.
GTAACAACAGGTTCGATACCGTGTTTTAAGCATTCGTCAAATAAATCATCGTAGAATTGCAAACCTGCTTCATTTGCTTCTAATTCATCACCATTTGGGAAAATACGTGTCCATGCAATTGATGTACGGAAGCATTTGAAGCCCATTTCAGCAAACAAAGCAATATCTTCTTTATAGTGGTGATAGAAATCAATCGCTTCGTGGTTTGGATAATATTTACCTTCAACCACACCGTCAGTGATTTCACGAGGAACACCATGACGACCAGCTGTCATCACGTCAGCAACACTGAGTCCTTTTCCTCCTTCTTTCCATCCACCTTCTAGCTGATGAGCAGCAACGGCTCCGCCCCATAAAAAGTTATCTGGTAATTTTGACATGTTAGAACCTCCTTGTTTTTTACTCTTTCATTATAGCAATCGCTTTCAAAAATCAACATAGAAAAAATTTCCTAACCAATTAGGAAATTTTTAAAAACCATTTTCATTTTTTCTTTTTCAAGATAAGGACAAGGTCCCACAAAAATAATATAGCGGACAAGCTAAACAAAGCCGTTGACAAGCCTTGGCGCTGAGGATTAAAACTTAAAATGGTCGCCGCAAGCAGAGTTCCTGTAAAGAGCAAACCCACCACAAAACGATTGACCATTTGATTAATCACCAATATCCGCTTTTTGTAATCATAAATATCGTGATTGATTAAAATACGCCCATTTAACACTTGTTCCAAAAGCTGATTTAGACGACGCGGAATGTTCTTACCATTTTTTAATTGATAAAAGAGCTCAATCAACAAGGTTTCTTTATTGAGGGCTTGTTTGAGCATATCAGGCCCCATATTTTCCAAAAAGTAATTCTTTGATAAGGTCATCAGGTCAACATCTGGGGCCAATTCTCTGAAAATCCCTTCAATTTGAAGGCTGGCTTTTTCCAAAATGGTAATCTTGGGCGATGCTTTCAAATCGTTTTTGACAAACACATCTAGCAAATCTTCTATCAAATCAGTCAGAGATAGATTGCCCAAATCCAAATTAGAATATTTAGCCAACATCCGCTCCACATCTTGAGCCAAATCGGTTTTGCTGAGGGTGGAATCAAAGCTAGTCACCGCCAAAATTCCTTGCATCATGCCCTCAACATCTTGAGCCGTAAAACTATACAAAATATCGTTGAGCGCCACGCGCATATCATTTTCCAGTTGGCCGATGATCCCAAAGTCAATGAAATAGATTTTGCCTTCAGAAATCAGCAGATTTCCTGGGTGAGGGTCACCATGAAAGTACCCGTCCTTAAAGACTTGCTTGATAAAACTTAACATCAGCTTTTTACCAATGTCCTCTAAATCATAGCCCGCCTTTACCAACTCATCATAATGATTGATGGGAATGCCTTCAACGTATTCCTCCACTAGCATACGAGGCGTTGTGTAGGAATCAAATAAACGGGGCGTAGCAATGCAGGCAACTGATTTGTTTAAGTCAGAAAAGGTCTGAATGGCCTGCGCTTCATTACGAAAATCAATCTCTCTACTTAGACTCTCTTTTAATTGTTCAAAGACCTCCCCAAAATTCACCATGGGCAAAATGCCTTTGGGAATAAAACGCGACAATCGAATCAGAAGGTTGAGATCCTCATTAATGATTTCAGGCAAATGCGGCCGCTGGATTTTGATAATCACTTGTTGCCCATCAACCAAGGTCGCACGCACTGTTTGTGCCACCGAACCACTGGCTAGTGGTGTTGTGCCAATCTCTGCAAAAACTTCTGACATTGGCACAGGTAACTCTGCCTTGATAGCAGCCAACATTTCCTCTTGCGGCAGCGGAATGACATCATTTTGAAGCTTGCTGAGTTCTTTGATGTAAACATCTGGCAAAAGGTCACTTCTAGTGGAGAGAATTTGCCCGATTTTGATAAAACTAGGGCCCAGTTTCTCAAAAGCAAGGCGCAGTTTTCGTGGTGTGGACTTGTCTTTTAAGGGCTTTCCTTTTTCTTTTAAGGTTGTGAGGCCAACTGCACTAAAGACTCCTATAATTTCTCTTAGGCGCTTATTCGACATAAACTGTCCTTACTCTTTGTCGTCATCGTTTGGTGCCTTGGTCAATAAGGCATCTAATTTTTCTTCTAGACGCGCGATATCTGCCTTAGTGGCGTATTGCACAGGTTTTGTTTTGACGTCTAATTGCGTCAACAAATCTTCAGCTTGGTCTCTACTCTTGCGTTTTAATTCGGTTTGAAGTTCTTTGCCTTCATCAACGGTCAAACGTCCCTTTTGCACCAAATCCTTAACAAAAGTATCTGCTTTTTCTAAGGTCATAGATGTTAATCCAATACCAGCCAATAATACCTTTTTCAATTCATCCATGATACTTCCTCCTTACATCATGTGACAATACATCTTATACCCCTTTATTTTACTACTTTTAAAGCAAAATAGCTAAGGGGACCACTGTTCAAATCTGTTATCTCTTTCGTTTTTTGTTATAATAATCATATAATACTATCATATGATTAAGGTGTTTGACTATGACAACTAATTCAGAACACAAGTCCTTACTTCCTTACGACTATTATCGAACGGTCGTGGAGTCAGGACGTCCAGATATTTTATTTCATTGGCATCCCGAAATAGAAATCAATTACATTTATGAGGGGTCAGCTCGTTTTCATATTGACTACGATTATTTTGACAGTCAGGCAGGTGATATTATCCTCATCCGTCCAAATGGTATGCACTCTATTCATCCTTTGGAAAATCAAACCCATGTGATGGATACTTTCCACTTTCATTTGGATATGATTGGCCATTCAACAGTTGACCATGTCAGCATTAGTTACTTGCAACCCTTGCAATCCAGTCTTTACCAATTTGTTCCGCGGATTCAACCAGGCATGGGAGGCTATGATGAGATTAAACGTTGTTTGTTTACCATTTTTGAGCTGTCTGCCAATAAAAACCGCCATTTTGAACTCTCTCTCAAATCAAAACTCAACGAATTTCTTTATCTCTTGTTTTACCATCATTATGTTGTTCAAAAAACGACAGATGATGCCTATCGTAAAAACGAGCAAATTCGTCATTTGATTGACCACATCAACCACAATTACCAAAAGAATTTGTCTATTGATTACCTCTCTCATTTTATGGGGTATAGCAAGACCCATTTCATGACCCTTTTCAAGCAACAAACAGGGGTTTCTTGTACTGAATTTGTCATTCAAGTACGACTCAATAAGGCCAGTGAATTGCTCATCAACACATCGCATTCTATTTTAGATATCGCGACGGATGTCGGCTTTAATAATCTGTCTAATTTTAACCGCCAATTCAAGCGTTATTACCAATTAACCCCAAGTCAATACCGTAAAAAATTCACGCATTCTCACAAATCGTGACACCAAAAAACGCATGATACTCAATCATGCTTTTTGTTTTGCTCTATTTTTAAGCTAGTGCCGTTAGGAGGTAATCACCAGCTATTACCGTTGCATCTTGTGTGGTTAGCACATCACTGAAGTCTGTCGAATTGGTAACGATAATCGGTGAGATAACTGGTAAAGCCTGCCTGCATCGCGGATGACTTTCAAATCAAAATCTAGTAAGTTTTTACCAGCTTGAACCTTATCCCCTGCTTTGACAAAGGTTGTAAAGCCTTTACCATCAAGAAAAACCATATCCATACCTACGTGAATGAGCAATTCGACACTGCTTTCTGTGCGTAGGCCAACGGGCGTGTTCTGTTGGGAAGACAAGAGTGACTTCACCATCAACAGGCGATGATACGATACCGTCTGCTGGGTCAATGGCAATACCTTTACCCATCGCACCTGTCGCAAAAACTTCATCTGGCACATCTTCAAGTTTCACTACTTTCCCTGTCATTGGGCTAGCAATGATTTCTTGTTGGAATTCTTTCAAGTTATGGACTGGTTCAACCACAGCTTGTGTCTTTTCTTCTTTTGGTTAGCCGTAAAGGTATGATACTAGAACAAACATTTGGATAGTGAAGGCAAGAACAATGGTAATCACTGAAAGTCTAATCATAATCCACATATCAAACATATCACCCATTTCTGACTTAATATAAGCTGGATATTGGAAGATTCCAGATACTCTAGTGCTATAGCTATACACTTTGAAGAATATTTCCAAAGCACCGGCAATACCTAAAACGAAATATGAGATGAAGAACGATGTTTCATTGGAAGCGTCACACCAAAATTATCCGGTTCGGTTACACCAAAAACTGATGAAATGAAGGCTGGCGTTGAAATCGTGCGAACTTTTGGTTCTTTGGTTTTAAGAATAATCGCTTCAAGAACACCTGTTTGAGTGAAGTTTGGCAGACATGATCCAAAAGAATAGCAAGAATAACCATTTATAGTAATGTTCATGATAGCAAGTGAAACAAGAGCCTAGTGCAAACCAAACATAACCAATACTTGCCACAATGCTCCCAAGAAGAAACCATAAAGAACTGAGTTGAAGTTCAAAATTGTTTGGAATCCTAGAGATAGCCAGTCCGTTAGGAGATTAGTAATCGGACCAACCACTAGGAAGGTTAAAAGAGCAGTGACAATAATTGTCAAAAATGGTACCACAAAGAGTTTGACCAGATCAGGCCTGATGTTCTTAATGCCTTTTTCAATCATTGATGCCAACCAAAATGCTAAAATACTTGACATAACAGTTGATAGGTAAGCCCCTGATGATGACAATTCCAAATAAAACCGTGTTAATTCATCACTAGTCCCTTCATTTCACAAAACAAAAGTCTTTTCAATCAAAAGAGGGGCAACAGCATCGCCCGTTTTTTCTGAAAACCAAGCCCCTTTCCCATAACAATGAGTTCTTCATCCTGGTCATTTTTCGCCCAAACCACATTGTTATTATAAACTTTGATAATGTTCATATCAGAAACAATCCTTTTTCTCCATTTATTGTATCAAAAATTACAAAGAAAGAAAAAAGAGCACCATCATTTTACAAACTACATCAGTAAGGATCTTATTTTGCCGATATCTGGCTCATTGACCACAAGGAAAATGGTATCTCCAGCATTTAAGCGCGTGCTTCCTGACACAACTTCAGAATGTTGGTCACTAACTTGCATAGTAATCAGCACATTTTTAGGAAGAACCAAATCTCTGACATACTTGCCAGCAATTTTATCTGAAACGGTCAAAGACACCAACGTTGGCTCAATGACTTCTCTATCCTCTAAAATCGGTAATTTAGCTAACAAAGCTTCGTAGATAGGTTCCCCTTTCATGACATCCATGACGATATAAGCCACAATGCTCACCACAGCAATTGGCATGAGTTGACGAAAATCACCAACCATTTCAGTCACCAACACCATGGCTGTCAGCGGAGCTTTGGAAATGGCTCCAAAATAACCTGACATTCCCATCACAAGAAATAAAACGAGGTATTTGTCCGCATAAAGTCCCAAGCCTTGACCAACCAGACCAAAACCAAATCCTAAAATAGCACCCAAGGTTAAGACTGGTAAGAAAATACCACCTGGCAAGCCGCTAGAATAACTAAAAGTACTCCACACAAAGCGAATGACAAAATAAAGACAGACAGCGGTCAAGGTCAAGTGACTACTTGGCAAAGACGTGATTAAACCATTTCCCCCACCCAGCAATTGTGGGTAGAAATAACCGATAGGAATAATGAGAAAGACCGCAAAAACACTGTAAAAAGCACTTGGAATTGGAATGAATTTGGCTAAATAACGGTAGAACAAATCGCCATTTAGAGTGACTTTTTCATAAACATAACCCAAAACACCTAAGATAATTCCTAGCAATAAAATCAGCCAATAATAACGCAAGGGCAAGACAGGCAAGCGGTCTGACATATAAAGCACAGGCTTCAAGCCAAAGAAATTCATGGAAATAAAGTTAGCAGCTAGGCTGGCAACCAAGGCACTAATCCAAATACAGCGCGAAAATTGATGGTAAACTTCTTCTACAACAAACATCAATCCAGCCACGGGGGCATTGAAAGCAGCAGACAAACCAGCTGCCGCACCACTAGCAATCAAGACACGTTCTTCTAGACGCCCAGCCTTAAAATACCGCCCGATACCTTTTCCTGCCATAGCACCAAGCTGAATACTAGGTCCTTCACGCCCAAGCAAAAATCCCATTGAAATGGCTAGTACACCTCCAAAGAATTTTTTCCAAAGAACAGACCACCAGTTAGGGTGCAACAAACCTTTCAATTCAGCTTCAACGTGTTGAACCCCTGAACCTTTAATATTGGGGTCAGATTGGATGAAAAAGCCAATAATGGTTACAACAACCAGACTTAATCCAAATAAGATCAGCAACAAACTAGGCTGCTGGTGGGACAATTCGTAAAGGTGTACCACTTTTTTCAAACTGAGCTCAATTAAAAGGCGAAAAACACTGGCAATAGTCCCTGCCACACAGCCAACCAATAAGCCCCGCCATACAAAACTAAGAATGGACGATAGCGAAAATTGATACTCCTTATGATAACGATCCATACTAAACTCCTTTTCATGAAACAGTGTTTTCATACTTTTCCAATAGATTTCATACGCTGCTATTATACCATAAAACTTCTGCGGTATTTCGAGGGAATCAAAAAAATTGAAGGGAAATCCCTTCAATCTGTCTGTTTACTTGCGGTACATTTTAAATTGTAAGTACAAGTCGTTGTAAATGCCTAGCCATTTTTGACCGAGGTTGTCATAAACTTGCAAGTGTGAAATGGTGTCTTCTGATGGATAGAAAGCCTTGTCATTTTTCACACTGTCAGGCAAAAGAGCCTTCGCGGCATTATTAGGCGTCGAATAACCAATGTACTCCGCATTTTGAGCAGCATTTTCAGGTCTTAACATGAAGTTGATAAAGGCATAAGCTTCGTCAATGTGCTTGGCTGTCTTTGGAATGACAAGGTTATCAAACCATAAGTTCGAGCCTTCGCTTGGCAAGACATAATGCAGGTGTTCATTCGAATCAAGCATTTCACTGGCTTCCCCTGAGAAAGTCACCCCAATGGCGGCATCGCCATTAATCATGTAGCCCTTCATCTCATCTCCCACAATCGCCTTGACATTGGGTGTCAGCGCAGCTAATTTTTGCGAAGCTGCCTCCAATTCAGGCAATGATTTGGTGTTCAAGCTATAACCCAAAGCACCAAGTCCAATTCCCATCACCTCGCGCGCTCCATCAACCAGCATAATATCGTTAGCATATTCAGGATTCCAAAGGTCTGTCCAATGTTCAGGTGGATTATCTACCATGGTATCATTGTAAACAATCCCTAGCGTTCCCCAAAAATAGGGAATGGAATAATCGTTATTTTTGTCAAAACCAAGATTGAGAAATTCCTTGCCGATATTATCCAAGCCAACAATCTTTGATTTGTCCAGCTTGTTGAGCAGGTTTTCTTTTTTCAATTTGTCAATCATGTAATCAGAAGGCACGGCAATGTCATAAGTTGTTCCGCCCTGCTTGATTTTTGTGTACATGGATTCATTGGAATCAAAGGTTTCGTATTGGATTTCGATACCTGTTTCTTTGGTGAATTTGGTAATCAACTCAGGGTCAATGTAATCCCCCCAGTTATAGATAACCAGCTTGTCTGATTGACTGGTTGAGCTAGTACTTCTTTTCATGTAAATCGAAGCCCCAAACAAAACACCCGTAATCACGAGCACTCCCACGATAAACGAGTATAATCTACGCATCTTTTTCCTCCTTATCTTGAGAAATAAAGTAATACCCTATAACAAGCAAGATACTAAAGAGAAAGACGACGGTTGATAGGGCATTGATTTCCAGAGAAATCCCACGGCGAGCCCGTGAATAAATCTCAACAGAAAGAGTTGAAAAACCATTTCCTGTCACAAAGAACGTCACCGCAAAATCATCAAGGGAATACGTAAACGCCATGAAGAAACCTGAAATAATCGCAGGTGTCAAATAAGGCAACATGACTTCTCGCAACATTTGCCAAGGCGTTGCCCCCAAATCATAAGCGGCATTAATCATGTCTGCATTCATTTCCTGCAAGCGTGGCAAAACCATCAGCACCACGATGGGAATAGAAAAGGCGATATGGCTCAGTAAAACCGTCATAAAGCCAAGATTGAAATGCAAAAGACTAGCCAGACGGGTAAAGAGAATCAAAAAACTTGCCCCAATCATGACGTCTGGTGCCACCATCAAAATGTTATTCAATGATAACAAGGCTTGCTGGTGTTTGCGGCGGGCTTGGTAAATAAAAATCGCACCAAATGTTCCAATTGCTGTCGCCAAAATAGAACTGAGAAAGGCTAAGAAAAAGGTTTGCACGAGAATTAACATCAAGCGGCTATCTGCAAACATGGTGCGGTAATGCTCCAAGGTAAAGTCCGTAAACCCATTCATGTCCCCACCTTCATTAAAGGAATAAAAAATGAGGTAGGCAATCGGAATGTATAAGATAATAAAGACTAAAGTCAGATAAAGATTTGCAAATTTTTTCATTTTCTTCTCTCCTTAGTCACCCACATGGTCGCAATCATGGCGATAATTAAAATTACCCCAATGGTTGAACCCATGCCCCAGTTTTGAGTGGTCAAAAAGTGTTGTTCAATCGCAGTTCCTAGTGTAATCACTCGATTTCCCCCAATCAAGCGTGTCAGCATGAACAAGCTAAGACTCGGGATAAAGACTGATTGCACCCCACTTCGCACCCCATTTAAGGATAAAGGCAGCGTGACTTTTAAAAAGGTCTGCCATTCATTTGCCCCTAAGTCACGGCTAGCATGAATAAGGTTTTGGTCAATGTCGTCAAGAGCATTGAAAATAGGCAAAATCATAAAGGGAATTTCGATGTAAGAAGCGACGAAAATAAATGAAAAATCGGTAAACAAAATCTGTTTAGGACCAATACCAATAAAGGTTAAAAAGTTATTGACCCCACCTTGTTGCCCAAAAATCCCCATGAACGTATAGGCTTTCAGCAACAAATTAATCCATGTCGGTAAGACAACCAGCATCAAAAAGAGGTGCTTATGTTTCAAACGGGTTAAAAAATAGGCCGTTGGGTAAGAAATCACCAAAGTCACCAAAGTGATGATGGCAGCATACAAAATGGAATTAAAACTCATGCGCAGGTAAGTCCATGAGCTAAAAAAAGTTTCATAATTGGCTAGAGTGAAATGACCTTGGATGTCAAAAAAAGATTGCCAAAGAATCATAACCACAGGTGCAATGACAAAAAGCCCCAGCCAAAGCAAGTAGGTCACCGAGAAGAAACTAGTGTTTTTCTTCATTGCGTTCCTCCTCGATGGCATGAATCAAACCGTCTTCATGCTCTTCCACTTCAGCGTACTCTTCGATACGTGCGTCAAATTCTTCCTCAGTTTCATTCAGACGCATGATGTGGATGTCCTCTGGTGTGAAATCCAGTCCGATGACCTCTCCTTCAATCGCTTTGCGGGTTGAATGAATCATCCATTCATTGCCTAAATCGTCATGAGCGATGATTTCATAATGCACCCCACGAAAGAGTTGCGTATCCACTTTCACCTGCAATTTACCTTCTTCAGGCATGGTAATTTGCAAATCTTCAGGACGAATGACCACCTCAACAGGCTCGTTAGGACGCATACCACCGTCAACAGCTTCAAAGCGTTTGCCGTTGAATTCTACCAAGTAATCTTCAATCATGGTAGCTGGCAAAATATTAGACTCACCGATAAAGGTCGCAACGAAGTGGTTGATGGGCTCATCGTAAATATCAACTGGCGTTCCTGATTGAACAATTTCCCCCTCATTCATGACAAAAATCCAATCTGACATGGCAAGCGCTTCTTCTTGGTCGTGTGTCACAAAGACAAACGTGATACCCAATCGTTGCTGCAATTCACGCAGTTCGTATTGCATTTCCGTTCGCAATTTCAAATCAAGGGCAGACAGGGGTTCATCAAGTAAGACCACGCGTGGTTCGTTGATAATAGCGCGTGCAATCGCGACACGTTGGCGTTGCCCACCTGAGAGTTTTTGAATTTGACGTTTGCCAAATCCATCCAAACGCACCATTTTAAGAGCTTCTTCTACACGGCGCTCAATCTCTTTTTTGTCCACTTTTTTGAGTTTCAGCGGAAAAGCGACGTTTTCAAAAACAGTCATGTGTGGAAAAAGGGCATAATTTTGGAAAACGGTGTGCACATCACGCTTATTGATTGGGACATCGTTGATGCGCTGCCCGTCTAGGTAAACATCCCCTGTCGTGACATCCAGCAAACCAGCGATAATATTTAAAATCGTTGATTTACCAGAACCTGAAGCACCAAGAAGGGTGTAGAATTTCCCTTCTTCTAGCGTAAAGTTAATATCTTTTAAAACGACAGTGCCATTGTCTTCAAATACTTTTGATACATTTTTAAATTCAATAATTGGATTAGTCAATTCTCATAAATCCTCCTGAGGGCTTCTTTACTGTTTTTTTCACCAATAATACGAACTTCACGTTCCAAGCGAACACCAGATGTCTGCTCCACTTGGTCAATCACATAGGCAATGAGGTCCTCGTAATCCTGAGCAATACCGTCAGCAACATTGACCATAAAGCCAGCGTGCTTTTTGCTGACTTCAACGCCACCGATACGATGTCCTTTTAGACCAGCTTCGCTAATCAATTGCCCTGCAAAATGACCGACGGGACGTTTGAAAACCGAACCGCATGACGGGTATTCCAACGGTTGCTTTAATTCACGCAAATGGGTCAAACGTAGCATTTCTTGTTCAATCAAGTGGAAATCCCCTGGTTTGAGAGCGAATTTTGCTGAAATCACCACCGCTCCGCTATCTTGCACCGCAGAATGACGGTAACCAAATGCCATATCACGCGCAGCGATAGTTTCAATCGAACCATCTTTATTGAGAACTTTGGCTGAAACCAAGATATGCGAAATCTCTCCGCCGTAAGCACCTGCATTCATGAAAACCGCACCACCAACGCTACCTGGAATACCGCAAGCAAATTCAAAACCTGTCAAACTGTGGAATTTAGCGATATGAGTCGTTTCAATTAGGTTGGCACCTGCTTCGGCTTCGATAACATAACCATTGACCGTCACGGTATTTAGCTTGTCAAACATAATCACAAAACCACGGATACCGCCATCTCTGACAATGATGTTGCTGGCATTTCCAAGGACCATCCAAGGAATGTCATGCGCATTGGCATAAGCGACAATGCGTGACAATTCATAGCGGTTGCGCGGAAAGGCAAGGTAATCTGCTGGACCACCCACCTTGGTATAAGTGTATTTTTTCAAAGGTTCATTGACACGAATATCAATGCCTTCTAATTCATTTTCTAAAAAATCTAACATGTTTTTCCAATTCTAACTCTTTAATAACAAATAAGGCTGTTTGAGTTATCTGATTCTTATTTGCATGACTAAAAAACGGCATAAAGCCGATTTTCATTATAGCACAAAAACGGCTGTTTGACGATCATTTCCAAGGAACTTTTCGAACTTCTTGCGCCTCTAACTTTCCTAGATAAAAAACCAGATCTTTACCATCAAGCAAAAGGTTTGGCGCAATCTCAGCCAAGGGTACTAAAACAAAGGCACGCTCAGTCATATAAGGATGCGGAAGGGTCAATTCTTCCGTTTTTTGCTTTTCATTGCCATAGATAAGAATATCGATGTCAATGGTCCGAGGCCCCCAATGCTCATGCCGCACACGGTCAAGGTCCCTTTCAATGGTCTGACAAGCCTGCAAGAAGACTTGAGGCGATAAAGACGTGTCTAGTTCGCAACAGATATTCAAAAAATCGTCTTGATCTGTCTTCCCCCAAGCGGCTGTTTCGTAGAGTGAAGACACAGCCGTCACCCTTGTTTGCTCTAATTGTCTCAGAGCCTCCACCGCGGCAGATAAATAGGCTTCTCTATCACCAATATTACTGCCCAAACTCAAGTACACACGGGTCATACACGTTTCCTCTCTAAAGCAATGCCCACGGCATCATAATGCCCATTGATAGGGGGATTATCTTTGAAAATCTCAATGGAAATGGCTTGAACCAAGGGAAATTGGTCAAAAATGTCTTGGCAAATAGCTCCCGCCAAACGCTCTAGCAAGGCATAACGCTTTTCTTCCACTTGTTTTTTGATAGCGTCAAAGACCAAACCATAATGCACCGTGTCTTCTAAAGCATCCGATTGCGATGCTTGTTGCAAATCAACTGACAAGGTACAATTCACACGAAAAATCTGACCCAAAACCTGTTCTTCAGCCAAGGCACCATGATAACCGTAAAAACGGCAGCCGTTTAAATAAATCTTATCCATATCACCACAAGAAAGCCACTTGTCTGCTTTCCTTGTCTGTCACTCCCTTCACACTAACTGGCTAATCACTCGAACCAAATCACGATTAAGGTCAACATTGTGAACACGAACCATTTGACAACCCTTGGCAATTGCCCACGCTGATAGCGCAGCCGTTCCCATATCACGCTCACTGGCCAAAGTCCCTCCGCCCAGCAAATAATCTACCGTGCGTTTTCGTGAAATACCAAAAAGAACAGGAAAGCCCAGCTGGCAAACCTTGTCCAAGCCCTTTAATAGTTCGACATTTTGCTGCTCATTTTTAGCAAAACCAAAACCTGGATCCAACCAAATACACTCCGCAGGAACGCCAGCTTCCAGAGCAGCTTGAGCACGCTGACTCAAAAAATCACAAACGTCTTGGGTAATGTCTTGATAGCTTTCCTCTTTTTGATTGTGCATCAGCATAATGGGCACCTTTTTTTCAGCTGCCAAAGCCAGCATATCTCCATCGTAAAGCCCAGCCCAAACGTCATTTAAAATATCAGCACCAGCTTCTAGAGCCGCACGCGCCGTCTGGGTTTTATAGGTATCGATGCTTACCAAAACGTCAAAACGTTCCTTGAGGGCTTTGATAACAGGGACTACGCGATGGATTTCTTCCTCAGCGTCTACGAAACTAGCTCCTGGACGAGTGGATTCGCCGCCGACATCAATCACTTGCGCCCCTGCTGCAATCATTTGCTCCGCTTGCTTGAGCGCCTTTTCAACCGTGATATAAGATCCGCCATCTGAAAACGAATCTGGAGTAACATTGAGCACTCCCATAATGCAAGCTTTTGCATCGAGCTCGTGTGTACCAATTTTCATCTTATCTCCCTTGTGTGATCACTTGCTACTATTTGCCCAAAATCAAAGACAAGATTTCATTTCGCTCATCTCGATTGTCTTTGAAAATCCCTTTAGCAACGGTTGTGACTGTTTTGCTGCCTGGTTTTTTAATGCCGCGCATGGTCATGCACATATGCTCTGCTTCTACCATGACAAATACCCCTTTTGGCTGCAAGGCTTCTTCCAGCGCCGTAGCCACTTGGTCTGTCAAACGTTCTTGCAATTGTGGGCGTTTGCTGGCAACCTCGACCGCACGCGCCAACTTGCTTAAACCAGTCACTCGGCCGTCACTCGGTAAATAAGCCACGTGAGCTTTTCCATAAAAAGGCACCAAATGGTGTTCACACATGGAATAAAAAGGAATATCTTTGACCAAGACAATCTCGTCGTGATTTTCTGAAAAAACGGCGGTAAACTGGTCTTTCGGGTCCTCATGCAAACCTGAGAACATTTCTTGGTACATTTTCGCAACACGCTTTGGTGTATCCAACAACCCCTCACGCTCTGGATTTTCACCCAAGGCCTCCAACAATTGATAAACGGCTGATTCAAGTTTTTCTTGCTTTGACATACTTATTCCAATCTTTTTTATTTCCTACTATTATATCACAAAATACAACAGTTTATTTTTATCATTTCCTAACTTTTCCGAAAATTTTCGGATAAATCTTACAAAAAACACCCTCCAGAAGGGTGTGCTAATTTTCAGACTATTTATCCAAAAGCAGGTGTTTTTGATGATTTATCTATAACCTAATTGACCTCTTTTGACAAAAGCACTGGGCGGACCTGTGAGATGAAGTAGAGTGACCCTGTTATGAGGTAAAAATCCTCTTGACTATCGAGATTGATTTGGGCAAGCCAATCTTGCCAGTGCGCCACTTTGCGGTACTGCTCAGGGTAACGCTCCAAGGCCAAGGCATTAGGGTACTCAAAAGTCGTTACAGCAACAGTTGCCACTTGGCTCAGCAGCTCCAGCATCGAATCCACTGGTTTGGTGTCAATAGCAGCAAATAAAATATGAATCGTCTTGTCTTTATAGGCTTCCATGACCTTAACCAGAGCCGCTACGCTTTCATTATTATGGGCGCCGTCAATCATGACATTTGGAAAGAGTAACTCGGTACGTCCGACCCAGTGAGTGGTTTCCAAGCCTTTTTTGATAATAGGATTAGTCACATTTGGGTATTGCTCTTGCAGTAAAAGCGCGGTGGTAATCGCAAGGCTAGCATTGCTCATTTGATGATAACCTGGCATAGCGAGGTGGATTTTGTCGATAGCCGCTAACCCACGGTAATCAAAAGCCTTATCGTGAACGTTGATAATAAAGTCCTTTTGGCATTCATATGTGTGACTGTGACAAGCTGCCGCTTTTTCCATGAAAACCTTACGAACATCCTCACGCTCTGTTGCAAAAACAAAAGGCACTTTTTCTTTCAAGACACCAACTTTTTGCTCCGCAATAGCCGCGTAAGTCTGCCCTAAAATGGCTTGATGGTCCAAACCAATCGATGGGCAGACCACAGCCAAGGCCTTAAAAACATTGGTCGAATCGTAAAGTCCACCCATCCCTGCTTCAATAATGGCAATGTCAACAGGGTGTATATGCCCAAAATATTCAAACATTAAAACAGTAATGACTTCAAATTCTGTGGCAGGCTCCAAATCCGTTTCCAAGGGCAAACGCTCGACCACAGGACGCACCCGCTCAACCAACTCAAGAAAATCTGGCTGCGATATCATCTGTCCATTTAGGCTAATCCGTTCCCTAAAATCAAGGATATAAGGCGAGGTGAATGTTCCCACCTCATAGCTCGCTAACGAAAAGATATGCTGCAAATAACTTGTTACAGAGCCTTTGCCGTTAGTTCCCACCACATGCACGGCAGCTACTTTTTCTTGCGGATTGCCCAGCTCTTGCAACATCCAAGCCATACGCTCCAAACCAGGCTTAATGCCAAATCTCAATTTCCCATGAATCCACGCCAACGCTTCTTGATAATCCATTTCCCATCCCCCAGTTAAATGTTTTTCAGGTCTTTTTCGCGCTCTGAAATGAGTTGTTTTAACTCTTCCAAATCTTCCGCAGTCGCCATAGTTCTGATAAAACCACGAGCGTTAGAGCGGCGATTTAAATAATTGCGGTGTACTCTATTCTCGGGGCTCTTTTCAAGCCAACGCTTAATCGCCTCTGCTTGCCCCTCTTTCGTTGCGTAAGCTTTTCTTTTATTCTTTTCCAATTTCATCCGCCTTTCTATTAATTTTCCTTGCGAACCATTCAACAACAATCGTTGCTGCAATAGTGACTATCATTATAATTACAAAAATAACAACAAGTATTTTTATCGATCGTCTCCTTATGATATGATAGGAGCAGTGGGAAAGCCGTTTGACTTTCTTTGCTACCTATTTTGATTTAGCGCTTGCTTCTTGTCTTGGGAAATTTAAAAGGCTTGCGCTTTTTGTGTTGCCTTATAATAGATGTAGCCATTATAACATACTGAGAGCCAAAAAAAGCCAGTGCTACTGGCTTTTTTGCATTCTTTTAGTTAACGACACCACCTTCAACTACTAAATCGTCTAGATTGGTGGTTTGGCCATAGACGGGTTCCAAGGTTTTTTGATAATCTTTGTGGAAGAATTGTTCATTGCCCAAAGATTTGATTTCATCATTTAACCAGTTGAGCAATTCGGTGTTGCCTTTTTGAACGGCAGGTGCGATGGTATCAATATCTCCTAAACTAGTGATACCGACTTGGTAGCCTTTATTTTCCAAAGCCCAAGCGAGCACTTCCGTATTGTCCGTTGATAAGGCATCTCCGCGACCGTCAAGAAGCGCTTGATAGGCTTCGCTGTATTGGTCGTATTTGAGCAATTTCACATCTGGATAATGTTCCTCAAAATAGGTTTCTGCCGTTGTCCCTTTGCCGACAATCAAGGTCTTACCTTTCAAATCATCCACTGACGAAATCAGGTTTTGACTAGGTGACACCACACCCAGCGCAACTTTCATGTAAGGCAAGGCAAAATCAACTTGTTTAGCACGTTCATCTGTCACCGTGAAATTAGCCAAAATCACATCCACTTTGGCAGACGTCAAGTATTCCACACGACTGGCTGGGTCCACTGCCACGTACTCGACATCCACACCCAAATCTTTGGCTAAACGATTGGCAAAATAAACATCGTAACCTTGATAAGCGCCCTTGTCATCTACATAACCAAACGGTTTTTTGTCGGAAAACACACCAATTCTAATCGTGCCACTTTTTTTAATCTCGTCTAAAGTTCTCGCCTTAGCCGTATTACCTGACGAACTGGCAGAAGATGCCGTTGAATCAGCATCGGAATTTGAGCAAGCTGCCAAACCAACAACAAACAAAGCCAGTAGGCCAATCACACCTAATAAACGTTTTACATTTCTCATAGCAAACTCCTTTTTATAATCAATCAGTGACTGTTGAAAAATCAAAGACACTTAAAAATTCTTGGGCACGTTGGGTTTTGGGATGGTTGAAAAAGGCTTTAGCGTCACCTTCTTCTACAATCGCTCCCTTTTCCAAAAACAAGACACGATCTGCCACAGCTTTGGCAAACTGCAACTCATGGGTCACGATAATCATGGTGTATCCCTCACGCGCCAATTCGCCGACCAATTCCAAGACTTCTCGCACCATTTCAGGGTCTAGTGAGGCCGTCACCTCGTCAAGCAAGAGAACTTCAGGATGCAATAACAAACTTCTAACAATAGCCACACGTTGCTGCTGCCCGCCTGATAATTCATGTGGCAAGCTATTTTCCTTTCCTGCCAAACCCACTCGTTCCAGCAAAGCAAGGGCTTCTGCCTCGACTTCTTTGCGGGGACGCTTTTGCACTCGGACAGGTGCCAAAATCACGTTTTTCAGCACTGTCAAATGCGGAAATAAGTCGTAGGATTGAAAGACCATGCCAATTTTTTGACGAACAGCTGACAATTGTTTGGGGTGTTCTAAAATAGCTTCGCCGTTTAAACGCACCTGCCCTGATTGAATGGGTTCCAGACCGTTTAAGCAGCGCAGCAAGGTTGATTTGCCACACCCAGACGGTCCTAAAATCACCAAAACTTCCCCTTTCCCAACGGAAAAAGACAAGTGGTCAAGCACTGTTTGCTCGCCATAATCCTTCGTTATATCCTGAATGTCTAAAATTGCTGTCACTAGAGTCACTCCTTCCAACACTTTTCTAAATAACCAGATAATCTTGAAATCGGGAAACAGACCGCGAAATACAAGAAAAAGATCAAGCCATAAACCCAAATGGCGGTGCTGGGAACCGTTAAACGATTGGCCTCAATAATCTGTTGCCCGACCTTGACCACTTCTACCGCCCCAATCAGCACGATCAAGGAAGTGGTTTTGATCATCCGCGTCATCAAATTGACCGCTTGGGGCAATAATCGCCGTAAGATTTGCGGGATAATCACATGAATGAGCAATTGTCCCTTGCTCAACCCCAAAGCCAAACCACTCTCAAATTGGTGTTTAGGTAAGGAAAGTAGAGCACCCCTGACCAAATCGCCCATTTCAGCCGTTCCCCACATGGAAAAGACAATCACCGCCGCCACTTCACTGGATAAATTGACATTAAAAGTGCGTGCCAAACCAAAATAAACCAAAAACAAGAGAACTAACTGGGGCATGATGCGAATGAATTCTAAATACATGTGAGAAGCAATACGCACCACGCGAAAGCGAGAAATCAAAAGAAAACCAAAGAAAAACCCAAGCACAAGAGAAATTACAATAGAAATCAAGGCAATGTTAATCGTGACCAGCAAACCTTGAAGCAAACGCCATACATTATTCCCCTGAAAAAGTACGTGCAATCCCGAAACCTGCATTGTTCAACCTCCTTTCCAACCATTTGGCTACTAAAGACAAGGGCAACAAAACCACCAAATAAGCCAGTACCAACATCAACAAAGCCTCGTCTGTCTTATAATACAAGCCAATCAAATCTTTAGTGACATACATCAAGTCAGCTAAAGCAACAATGGAGAAAACAGACGTTTCTTTGATTAAGAAAATGACATTGGCGACAAGTGAGGGGAATGCAACGGCCAACGATTGCGGAAAAATGACATAACTAAAATTCTGTAAAGGTGTTAATCCGATACTCAATCCCACTTCGTATTGCCTAGCAGAAACGGCTTCTAAGCCTGAACGGAAAGATTCTGCCATGTAAGACCCACCCAGAAAAATCAAGCCTACAATAGCACAGGTTTCAGGTTCAAGCATCACACCAATCTTTGGCAATCCAAAATACAAAAAATACAGTTGAATCAAAAGAGGCGTATTGCGTGACAATTCAACGTAAGCCTTGCAAATCGTATTCAAAATCGGAACATGATAATAGCGTATAAGACTGATGACAAAGCCCAACGCAATAGCTCCCAAAATACCAAACAAAGCCAGCCGAACTGTTAACACCAAAGCTTCTTGGTATAGGGGAATATTTGCAACAATAAACGACCAATCTAACATAGCACCCCTCCAAATCGTATAAAAGTATTATAAAAGAATAAGACCTAATCGTGTACTCTAAATTTTTTATGGTTGGGTATAAGTCTTTTTTATGACAAAATACGCTATACGCCGCGTTTTTTAGACAAAACAAAAAAACACCCTAACCATTAGACAAGACGTCCAATCGTTAAGGTGTGTGTTTTAATATCACTTTGATTAAAATAATGGAATTATTCTATCACAAGCCCTTGAGGGTCAATGTTTAAAGATACAACTTCACCATCCAACTGAAGAGCTATTAAACACTCAAAAATGGCTGTTTCTTTATCTTTGGGCGCCAAGACCATGATAGTTGGCCCAGCTCCTGATAAATAAGTGGCATAGGCACCAAGTTCATGGGCCGCTGCTTTTATTGGCGCAAATTCCTTTATCAATTGTTGGCGGAAACGCTCATGGAAAAGGTCAGCTTCAATGGCCTTACCTGCCGTCACCAAATCACCTGTCAAAAGTGCCGCAAGTGCTACATTGGCAATGGAAGAAGCGGCTACGGCCTCTTTATAAGCAAATTCACTTGGCAAGACACGGCGGCTATCGCTGGTTTTCAATTCATAATTGGGAATGAAAGCAATCAGAGCCGTTTCAGGGAATTTGGCCACAACATGGCTAACCTTGCCATCAACGTACGATGACACCACCAATTGCCCAAAAATAGCTGGCGCAACATTATCAGGATGCCCTTCTTCTTTAGTAGCAATAGCCAACATCTCTTCTTTTGACAAATGCAATTGCCCCAATTCATTAGCCAAGGCAATCCCTGCCACGATAACCGATGACGATGACCCCAGACCTCTGGCCAAAGGAACATCAGACACCATTTTCACACGGTGCGGCCTTAATTCAGAGCACACACTCAAAGCCGTCGCAATCAAAAGATTGTTCTCATCGTTAGGAACACCGTCCAAGTCATGCAAGACCTCCCATTTCTCAGAAGGCTCTAAAACCTCAATAGTTAAATACTTGGATACCGCAATCCCCACCGAATCAAAACCTGGGCCCAAATTGGCCGAAGTCGCTGGTACAGTAATTTTCATATAGTTTATTCCCCTAATACTTTCAATGTATTAAGCACTTGGAAATCGTCAATAGCTTCCAACTTAGCTGTAACAGATGCCAATTGGGTTTGGCTCATGACGTGCGTGATAATGACCACACGTGCACGTGTGCCATTCGCTTTTTGTTGAAGTACTTGCTCAAATGAGATATCTTCCGCATTGAAAATTTTAGCTAAACGCAGTAATTGCCCCTTCTTATCAGGCGTGTTAATCGCAAAGTAATAATGGCTCTTCACATCTGCTGGGTCAGCCATCTTGGTTTCACGCTCAAATTCATTAAATGGTTTGCCAACATTACCGTCTTTGATACGACGTGCAATGCGAATAATATCAGCCGTAACAGAGGTTGCTGTTGGTTTTTGACCCGCACCAGGTCCATAGTACATCGACTCCCCGATACCAATAGATTCCACAAAAACAGCATTCATAACATCGTTGACACTAGCCAATGGGTGTGTTTTTGGCAAGAAGGTTGGTGACACTTCTGCGGACAAACCTGAAGCAACTTCACGGATATCACCCACTAATTTAATCACATAACCCAATTCTTGAGCCACTGCCACATCGTCAGGAGTGATGTTGGTAATGCCTTTATGAGCCACATCATCAAAATCAATGGTCATTCCAAAACCAAATTGACTTAAAATGACAGCTTTGTAAGCCGCGTCAATCCCTTCCACGTCATTTGTTGGGTCACTTTCAGCATATCCTAATTCTTGAGCTGTTTTAAGAGCATCCTCATAAGTCCAACCTTCATCCACCATTTTGGTCATCATGAAATTAGATGTTCCATTAAGCACGCCCAAAATACGTGTGATTTTATCTGAAGTCAATGAATTGGCAAGGGTACGCAAAATTGGAATTCCCCCAGCAACTGCTGCTTCATAATAAAAGGCAACTTCCTTGTCTTTTGCCAATTGTATCAACTCTTTCCCATGGGTCGCCACCAAATCTTTATTGGCTGTTACCACATGCTTGCCTGCCTCAAGGGCTCTTGTGATAAAGGTACGAGCTGGCTCAATGCGTCCCATCAATTCAACCACAATTGCAATGCTTTCATCGTTTAAAATATCATCAATATTTGTCACAAAATGATAATCGTGACCTGCTGCTCTTAAACGATTTTTTTCCTCGTCATCTCTCACCAAAACTTTAGCGATTTCAATGGTGTCATGAGCTGCCTCTACAATTTTTGAATGGTTTTCTTCCAGCAAAAACGGCACTCCGCTAGCAACCGTACCAAATCCAAGTAAAGCAATTTTTAATGACATCGTCTCCTCCTTCATTTGAGAAAAACTCTCTAAAATAAACACATTTCTTACATTATACCACAAAATTATTCAGAATTTACAGAAAAATAGCTTTCATTAAAAATAGCCGTCATTTTTCAGAAAAGCTTCCATTTTAAGCCAAAAAAATAGTAGAATAGAAGTAAACGAATGATTTAACAAGGAGATTTTATTACATTATGGAAAAACGAAGCCATCGCCACAGGCGCCAAAAGAAGAAACCAACTGTCCTTATTTGGTTTTTCTTAGCATTTGCTTGTGTTATCGCTGGAGTCACCATCTTTTTTATAGCAAAACCTAACCACGCAACAAAACAAGCACAAGATGTCATAAAACAAGAAAGCACTATGATTGCTGTTAGCAGTACTTCTTCATCGACCACTACCCAAGAAAGCAGTGAAGTGGACTGGGTCAAGCAAGACACGGCCATCCATTTCCCGATTCTCATGTACCACGCCATCCACGTCATGGCGCCTGAAGAAAGTGCTAACGCCAACCTCATCGTTGACCCGACCACTTTTGAAAGCCACATTCAACGCCTGTCAAACGAAGGCTACTACTTTCTAACGCCTGAGGAAGTCCACAAGGTTTTAACTGAAAATGTACTTCCAAATGGCAATCAAAAAATTATCTGGCTAACTTTTGATGACAGCTTGTGGGATTTTTATGATAATGCCTACCCTATTTTACAAAAATACCAAGTCAAGGCAACCAATAATGTGATCACTAGTACAGTTGGTAGCCAAACCAATTTATCTCTTGATGAAATGCTTGAAATGAAGAACAACGGTATGTCTTTCCAAGACCACACAGTGACTCATCCTGATTTATCTGCCACAGACAGTTCTACGCAAACAACCGAAATGAAGGATTCCAAACAGTATCTAGACGATTCCTTGAATCAAGACACCATTGCTATCGCTTACCCTGCTGGACGTTATTCTGACACAACCTTACAAATTGCAGAAAATCTAGATTACAAACTTGGGGTAACCACCAACGAAGGACTCGCAAGCGCCGACAATGGACTGCTGTCACTCAACCGCATACGTATTCTACCAACAACTACTGCAGATAGCATAATGGCAACCATTAATTAACTAAAAGTACCCTATCCAAAGGGTGCTTTTACTGCTTATGATCTTTAAATATACTACAAAGCAAAAACATCAGATGCCCCAAGAAAATCGCTATCCATAAATAAACAAAGACCATGTTCAAAGTCATTATATTATAAATGATTGCAACAAGGTAAATGAGCAAGCAGAGAAATTGCCGACGATAAGAAGAGTACTTTTGCATATTGGTCACCTCATGAAACAGAAACGGATGGCATCAACCGATATATCCTATACTTATAAGACTAGCACTAGCAATTAAAATAAAGCTTAAAACATCTCATAAGAAAACGTTAACTATCATCCACCCTAAGGGAATATTTGGGTATTACATAGGAATAAAAAAGTAAAAAAAGATATAAAAGTAGCTATTTTTTAACGTTTTTCTTTCTTACTTTTCCTAGTATTTTTTAAAGTTTTTGGACAAATTTTGGACAAAAATGCACCCGAATCGGGTGCAATTTGTAAGATAAAAAAGTACCTAGATAAGAGGTACTTATAGTATAACATAATTTATTAGATAAGCTCAAGAGCGAGTTTTTCGAGTTCTGGTTCAAGTTCTGGGAAAGTTGTATTGAGACCTGCGATGTCGTTTGCCCAAATCATAATATTTTGAGCCAGATTATCTTGCGCTTGGTTAAGACCTTCGCTGTAAAATTCTTCAAGTTCTTTACCAAGTTTGCGATATTCCAAATATTCCACGATTGTTTCAGCTGGTACAGCTAACTTTGTTGTTAAATTTAATTGTTTTCATTTCATTTACCTCTTTCATCTTTCTGATTATATTATTTCATTTTATTTTATTGATGATTGTCAACAGTTTTAAATTTATATTTTTCATTCTTACACCAATAGTCATAGTTAGATTGCAACCCATTTTGAGTTGTACCGTCTGGTGCTTGCTGGCGAAGCCATCTACAGAAAGCTTCAGCGTTTTGTTTAGCACTATCACAATTGAGCTCACTTAAATCACTATCATTATTTTCACCATGTACGATAACCATATCATCATATTCTCCCTTTTCACGAGAAGCTCCGCATTGTATAACCATAATTTGATTAGTTCTTTGCATTGGTGTCATGATGTAAAATCCATAGCGTGAGACTGGTTCAGCATTGTCACCTACGCAATTGTAAGGACCTGGTCCGTTATTAATGTATAGTCCTTCATAACTATTATCTTCAGCACTAGCCGTTTCTGTACCATAAGCATCCATTTCTGGTAATGATGATGTCTTCGTAGTTTCTTCAGTGGTAGTTTCTTCAGTACTAGATGATGAAACACTTGATTTAAATGTTTTACCTTCGTAGTTAGCTGGTTGATTGCTTGTGTAAACGAAGCTACCACCTGCAATTAGTCCTAATGTTGTTAATGCTGTAATGCTAATTGTTTTCCATGTTTTCATAATGTTTACCTCTTTCGTCTTTCTTTATCTTACAAGTATATTACAGTACATGTAAGATAAATCGTCAACACTTTTTATAAACTTTTTTGATATTTTTTTATTTTTTAGTCCGTTAAAGCGGACTTTTCTTGTTTTTGTGGTTATAACGGAAAATAAAAAAACGTTGATATTATGAGCTTTGTTGGTATTTGGGAATTTACTTGGAAAATAAAAAAGAGCTAACCTTTGTTAGCTCTCCATCACATACCCCCTCAGGAGTACGGATTTATCACAAATTTAAAACAACTAACTAAATGAGCCTTCGCTCTGCTTCAAATATATGCAACTTATTAGCTGATAGTCGTCTTAGGTCTGAGCTATGAGGAGCTACCTTACAAACTTCCTAAGAGGTTCAATGACTAGGAAGGAATGGTTACCTCCAACGTTCACCCAACATTCAGAATCATAAGTATGTAACAATATATCCAATATATCCAATTTATCACTTGCGCTTTTGGTTACAGGAACTTTGACAACTTTAAAAAAACGTATTTACATCGCTTTGAACAGCAAAAAAGCGAGAACATCATTTGTTCTCGCTAGAGCTTAACTTTGCCACCCACTACAGTTGACAAAGAGCCACAAAAAAGGGACTGCACACTCTTCTTTTTAATATTTTCTTTTACATATATTGTTCTACATGTTCAATTTCTTTTTGTAATTCTTTTTCATCGTACTTTTCATACTTGCCAGCTTCGTGTACAATCTTTTTAATTTCATGCATGGCTTTTTTCTCAACAAGCCATTTTCTCATACTATGTTTTTTCGCATCTTCATTTAGAGAATCTAATTCTTCTAAATTTGAATCCAGTTTGTTCAAAACATCTGCAATTTTTACTAATGCTTTTGCTTCTTTTTCTTCATAGTTTGACATAATAGATACACTCCTTAAGTATTTGATACCTTAAGTTTACTCCTCTATTATTTTATTTGCAAATAAAAAGCTCTATAATTTCTTAGCAGGATTTTACCCACTACAGAAATTATAGAGCTAGCATACGTTAGTCAGCCGATAATTACGGTAAAAAATGTGTAATCATTTTTTGTTTTAATTCATTAATTTTCCCACTTTTAGACAAATAATAAGCTTGATTTGCTATGATATCTGCCATTCTTATGTGTACTTTCTTTATGGAGGATATTATCCATCTGATGAAGAAATAGCCGATGACCAAGCACATCAGCAATGGTATGATGACCAAGTTCAATGGGGAATTGAACAAGGCTATATAGACCCAAATACTGGTGAGTATACAGGTCAATAAAACAAAAAAATCCCTCACACTCTCCATCGCCAAACTTTGAGTGCAAGGAATAATTGGTAGTATAGTAAGAACCTGCATGCGTAGGTCTCTTTGCTATACCCATTTTATCAAAAAAGCGAGGTTAAAGCAATGGCTTCTTTTCGTAAACGTTCAAATGGTTGGGAATATCGTATAAGTTATAAAAACATGTATGGAAAATACGACCAGTTAACAAAAGGCGGTTTCAGAACCAAAGCCGAGGCCGTCAATGCTGCGGCAATCGCTAAAAAAGACTTATTAGACGGCATTAAAGAAAATAAAACAATAAGTCTAGCTGATTATTTCGGCAATTGGATAGAAATTTACAAAAAACCTGAAGTTGATCCTGAAACGTATACTAAATACAAATTCTCTCACAAAGTGATTAAAGAATATTTCAAAGACGCAAAGATGGTTGATATTACAGCTACACATTATCAAAAAATCTTTAATCAATTGGGAGAACGATAGTAAAAGACACAGTCAAAAGAGTTAATTCAAACATCAGGCAATCACTGAAAGTTGCTTTGCACGAAGGTAGTTTAAAAAAAGATTTTACAGCATTGGTTAAAATTCACTCTTCTATCGAATCTTCAAAAAAAGGGATGAACTATCTTGAATTAGAACAGCGGGAGGACTTTATTGAAAGTGTTAGTGAGACAATTCAGTATCAATCAAGCTTCTTCTGCTATGTTGTAGCAAAAACAGGACTACGTTTTTCTGAAGCGCAAGGTTTGACGAATGATGACAAATGCATTAATCGCAAAGAGCTGTATGTATATGTTTTTAGAACATATAAAGTTAACGGCGCAAGGCGAGGTTGGGGAAAAACTAAGAATAATCAGTCAGAACGAAAAGTTCCAATTGATGAAGAGTTTATTCAAAAACTAGATGAATACTTAAACTCTGGGTTTGTAGCAAACGAAGATAACAGATTATTTACTCACGTTTCAAATAACATGGCTAATAAATTAATTAAAAAACGAACTCAAACGGAAGTTACTTGTCACGGTTTGAGACATACGTATGTAAGCTTTTTGATTTATCATAATATTGACGTTGTTTCAATTGCAAGACTTGTCGGGCACAAGGACGCTACAGAAACACTTCAAACGTACGCCCATCTATTTGAGAGAAGGCAAGATGAAGTGTTTGAACTTGTTAGAAAAATTATTTAAATATTTTTGGACAAATTTTGGACAAAACTTATTTTTAGAATTAAAAAAGCCTTGAAACCAAGCCTTTTTTAATATAGTTGTATCCACCCTAAGGGAATCGAACCCCTATCTCAAGAACCGGAATCTTGCGTGATATCCATTACACTAAGAGTGGCAACTGTTATATTATACCATATTTCCAGAAAAATAAAAACCAAAACAAAAAAAGAATACGAGGTCGATTAACATCAACCTCGTACCTGATATATTAGCTAGTGATTATAATTCGATATCACCGAACAAATCAGCCATTGAGAATCCAGTTTGAGTTTCTGGAAGTTCGTAATCACGTTTTACTTCACGTTTTTGACGACGTGGACGTGATTGGCGTTTTTCTTCGTTGTTTTCAGCTTGTGCTGGACGTTCTTCAAGAGCTTTGATTGAAAGTGATACACGTTCTGCATCAGCATTTACATCCAAAACTTTAACTTTAACTTCTTGTCCTATTGAAAGAACATCTTTTGGATTTTCAACACGTTTGTGTGAAATTTGTGAAATGTGAACAAGTCCATCGATACCTGGCAATACCTCAACGAAAGCACCAAAATCAGTCAAACGTTTTACTTTACCTTCAACAACATCACCAGCAGCAAGTTTTTGTTCTACACCATCCCATGGTCCAGGTGTTGTTGCTTTAAGTGAAAGTGATACACGACCTGCTTCTTCATCGATTGAAAGAACTTTAACTTCTACTTCTTCACCAACAGAAACAACTGATTTAGGTGAAACGTTGCGTTCATGTGACAATTCAGTAACGTGAACAAGTCCATCAACACCACCTAAGTCGATGAATGCACCAAAGCTTGTCAAACGAGCAACTTTACCTTTAACAATAGCGCCTTCTTCAAGTTTTGAGAAGACTTCTTTACGTGCTTCAGCTGCTTTTTCTTCAACAACGTCACGACGTGAAAGGATGAAACGGTTTTCAGCTGGAACAACTTCTTTGATTTTTGCTTCAAATTCTTGTCCAACAAATTTTTCAGTGTTACGAACAAAACGAGTATCAATCATTGAAGCCGGAATGAAACCGCGAAGTCCTTCAAATTCAACTGAAAGGCCACCTTTAACGGCACGTGTTCCTTTAACAGTAACAACTTCACCTTCGCGACCAACAAGTTTATCCCAAGCTTTGCGAGCTTCCAAACGTTTTTTAGAGACAAGGAAAGTAACTGTATCAGTATCTTTACCTACAACTTGACGAAGAACAAGAACTTCAACTGTGTCGCCAGCTTTAACAAAATCGTTAATATCAGCATCACGATCATTAGTCAATTCACGAAGTGTAAGAACACCCTCAACACCTGTTCCTTCGATAATAACGTTTGCTTGTTCATTATCAACTGTTAAAACTTCCGCAGTGACTACATCACCTGGATTTACTTCGCTAACACTGTTTAGTAAATCTTCAAATTCATTCATTCTAAAAAATCCTCCAACAAAAGTTAGTTTAACTAACTTTTGACAACAATAATATTTCTCAAGGTAACCCGCAATGACAACAACTTTTATCTTTGACGGTGTCAAGCCAAAACTTGATACCTTTGACTGGGGTAGCTGGATTCGAACCAACGCATGAGGGAGTCAAAGTCCCTTGCCTTACCGCTTGGCTATACCCCAATAACAGAATGGAAGGGGAGGGATTCGAACCCCCGAACCCGAAGGAGCGGATTTACAGTCCGCCGCGTTTAGCCTCTTCGCTACCCTTCCGTTACAACAAAAACTATTTTAACATAGTTTTTGTTTCGATGCAAGTAGTTTTCACTTCTTTTTAACGATTAAGATTATAATTTTCAATCGTGCTTTCAATGGCTTGTTCTAAATTTTTGAAAAAGGCTTTAACTTCGCCGTTTTCAACGACTGCAAAACGGTTCTCCAACTCAGCAATTTCACCAATTGTTTTTTTACCTGTTTGCAAGGCATATCCGTCAACCTTGGCATTATTAATAGTGACCTTGCTATCTGACAATTGCAATTCAATTTTTTTATCTTTTTTACTCATTCTCTCACCTCGCTCTACCCATTTTACCGAAAAAATAGGAAGCTGGCAAGGGCAAGCTTCCTGATTCCTGCTTTAATCTACTTTGACAATCCATCCTTCTGGAGCTTCCACATCTCCAAATTGAATACCGACTAATTCATCATATAACTGACGAGTGACGGGACCAACTTCTGTTTCACTGTAAAAGACGTGGAAATCATCACCATGCTGAACACCACCAATTGGGGAAATAACAGCGGCAGTTCCACAGGCTCCTGCTTCTACAAACTTATCCAACTCATCCAATTTGACATCGCCTTGAATGGCTGTCATACCAAAGCGATTTTCTGCTAAATAAAGAAGCGAATATTTTGTAATTGACGGTAGGATTGATGGACTAAGAGGAGTAATGAATTCATTGTCTGCTGTAATACCGAAGAAGTTAGCTGACCCCACTTCTTCGATTTTGGTATGAGTGGCAGGGTCTAAGTAAATCACATCTGAAAATTGGCGTTCGTGGGCAATTTTTCCTGGCAGAAGGCTAGACGCGTAGTTTCCACCAACCTTGGCTGCTCCTGTGCCGTGTGGTGCTGCACGGTCGTATTCGTCTTGAATGAGGAAATTGGTTGGCACCAAGCCACCCTTAAAATAATTTCCCACTGGCATAGCAAAAATAGTGAAAATATACTCATCGGCTGGATGTACCCCAATCACATCACCAACCCCAATTAAGAGAGGGCGAATGTAAAGAGTCGCTCCTGTGCCGTATGGTGGCACATAGTCTTCGTTAGCACGCACGACTTGTTTGACGGCATCGATGAACTTATCCGTTGGAACTTGTGGCATCAACAAGCGGTCAGCAGTACGTTGCAAACGCTCAGCGTTCATATTAGGACGGAACAATTGAATAGAGCCATCTTTGGTGCGGTAGGCTTTCAAACCTTCAAAAGCCTGCTGCCCATAGTGAAGAGCTGTTGAGGCTTCTGATACGTGCAAAACAGCGTCTTCTGTTAATTGCCCATCGTCCCATTTGCCGTCTTTATAATACGAAATGTAGCGAAATGGTAGTTTATGGTATTCAAATCCTAAGTTTTCCCAATCGAAATCTACTGTCATAATAAATCCTCTTTCCTGACTTTTATCCTATTGTACGCTTTTTTTATCATTTTTCAAGTGTTTTTTGTAAAATTCTGAAAATTTTGACTAACTAAAAAAATCAGGAAAACTCCTGATTTTTACATCTATTTGACCGTGGCACTGAAAATGCCTTCGTCCGAGATGGTGTCTGAAATGAAAGCGCCGTTACTTGTGCGTTCAGACAGACTCAAATCTGCCAAAATCACTTGATAAACCGTTCCGTTGTTTGAATGCACTTCTAAGGTTTGACTAGCATGGTCGAGATTTTCCTCTGGTGCTGTCGTGAACAAATCAAGCGACTCGTCTTGTTGCTCATCGTAAACAGGACCAGCAAGCAAGATGCGATGTGGCTTGGTTTTTAATTCGCGTAAGACGAGCAAACCACGGTTGGCACGATTGGTCAATGGAATCACGTCGGTTTCCATGCGTTTCACACTACCACGTTGGGTCAAAATGAACACACTGTCAGTATTTGCGATAAAAACCGAAACAACGACGTCATCATCTTTGAGGTTGATGGCCTTGACACCTGCTGCTTTCGGGCCAACAACTGGCACTTCTTCGATGTTAAATCGCAGAGCGTAGCCATTTTGCGTTAGAAGCATCACATTATCAAGGGCTATCGGTGAAATGGCAATCACTTGGTCCTCTTCGCTCTTCAATTTGGCGAATTTGATGGCTTTTGATTTGTAGGTACGCCATGGCGTCAATTCCTTACGTTCAAAGCGTTTGATTTGCCCCATTTTAGTCGCTGCAAAATACGTTTGTGTGCCAAAATCATCGACAATTTCTGCATGAAGCACCACTTCATTGGCTGCAAAATTAGTAATGGTTTGTGACACATGTTCACCGATGTCTTTCCAACGAATATCGGTTAATTCGTGAACAGGGCGGTAAATCACATTACCTAAATTGGTGAAGATAAGGAGCTGCTGCGTGGTTTTGGCAGGTGCCACAAAAATCAATTCATCATCGTCACGTTTGCCGACTTCCTCAACCGTTGAGGCATTATAAGAACGCGGGCTGGTACGCTTGATGTAGCCACCTTTTGTCACGCTGACATAAGTATCTTCTTCCACAATCAAGCTGGTCACATCGATTTCAATCGTTTCTGCTTGTGCTTGTAATTCCGTCAAGCGTGGTGTGGCAAATTTTTTCTTGACTTCGCGCAATTCGCGTTTCATGACATTGTACATGGTACGTTCATCTGCAATAATAGCCTCTAAAACAGTGATTTGTTGACGTAGGTCAGCTTCTTCTTCCTGCAAGGTAACAATGTCCGTATTGGTCAAACGGTACAATTGCAAGGTAACAATGGCTTCTGCCTGTTCTTCTGAGAAATCGTAGCTGACTTTTAGATTTTCTTTGGCATCTGCTTTATTTTCAGACGCACGAATAAGAGCAATCACCTCATCCAGAATGGAAATAACGCGAATCAAACCTTCCACGATGTGGAGGCGTTTTTCTGCTTTGGCCTTATCAAACTTTGAACGCGCTACGATAATATCCTTACGATGGGCAATGTAGCTGGTTAACATCTGAATAAGCCCAACCTGACGAGGGGTGTAGTGATCAATAGCCACCATGTTGAAGTTATAATTGACCTGCAAATCCGTGTATTTCAACAAGTAATTGAGAATGGTTTGCTTGTCTGCATCTTTTTTCAATTCGATAGCAATACGCAAACCGTCACGGTCTGATTCGTCACGGACTTCAGCGATGCCTGGCACTTTATTGTTGACACGAACATCGTCGATTTTTTTGACAAGAACAGCCTTATTGACTTCGTAAGGAATTTCCGTCACAACAATTTGTTTCTTGCCACCCTTGAGGTCTTCGACTGCTGTACGTGATCGAACAACCACGCGCCCTTTACCGGTTTCATAAGCTTTTCGGATACCATCTTCGCCTTGAATAATCGCACCTGTCGGAAAATCAGGTCCTGGCAAGAAGGTCATCAACTTATCCAAGTTGGCATTTGGATGATCAATGAGATAAACCACAGCATCAATGACTTCAGCCAGATTATGCGGCGGAATATCCGTTGCATAACCCGCAGAAATCCCTGTGGCACCATTGACCAATAAATTTGGAAAGGCTGCAGGTAAAACCGTTGGTTCTTTTTCGGTATCGTCAAAATTCCAAGCAAATGGAACCGTCTTTTTCTCGATATCATTCAAAAGATAGCCAGCAATTTCTGACAAACGTGCCTCGGTATAACGCATGGCAGCAGGTGGATCACCATCCATTGACCCGTTATTTCCGTGCATTTCAATCAATGTAGCACGGTTTTTCCAATCTTGGCTCATCCGCACCATAGCGTCATAAATGGAACTATCCCCGTGCGGATGGAAATTCCCCATGACGTTACCAACTGACTTGGCTGATTTACGAAATCCTTTATCAAAAGTATTGCCGTCCTTATTCATAGAATACAAAATACGGCGCTGAACGGGTTTCAAACCATCACGAATGTCTGGCAAGGCCCGCTCTTGAATAATATATTTGGAGTATCGTCCAAAACGATCTCCCATAATGTCTTCTAAAGACATATTTTGAACATTTGACATAATCCTTTGTCCTTAATTTTTGCTAATTTAGTTTTTAGCATTACTTGCTAAAAGCGGTGTTTTCTTCCAAGGTGAAGGTGACATTGTCCTCAATCCATTTACGACGTGGTTCTACCTTATCCCCCATCAACACATTCACACGGCGTTCGGCACGCGCCAAATCATCAATGGTCACACGAATCAAGGTCCGTGTTTCAGGGTTCATAGTGGTTTCCCAAAGCTGATCAGCATTCATTTCACCCAAACCTTTGTAACGTTGGAGTTGGGCACCCTTTCCAAAACGCTGACGCAATTCTTCTAATTCACCATCGGTCCAAGCATAAGCCACTTCCTCTTTTTTGCCCTTGCCTTTTGACATTTTGTAAAGCGGTGGCAGAGCGATATAAACGTGGCCTGCCTCGACCAAAGGGCGCATATAACGGTAAAAGAAGGTCAACAAGAGCGTCTGAATGTGAGCACCGTCTGTATCCGCATCGGTCATGATGATAATCTTGTCATAATTAGAATTATCAACGTTAAATTCTGCGCCAACGCCTGCACCAATCGTGTAAATCATGGTATTGATTTCTTCATTTTTGACGATATCTGACATCTTGGCTTTTGCTGTATTAAGCACCTTACCACGTAAAGGCAAAATGGCTTGGAACTTGCGGTCACGCCCTTGTTTGGCAGAACCGCCAGCAGAATCTCCTTCGACCAAGTAAAGTTCGTTTTTCTTAGGATTTTTAGACTGGGCTGGGGTTAATTTCCCTGAAAGCAAGCCCTTGTCTTTCTTGCTCTTCTTGCCATTTCGCGATTCGTCACGCGCCTTACGAGCTGCCTCTCTAGCATCACGCGCCTTGATAGCTTTTCGAACCAAGTTGGCTGCGATTTCGCCATTTTCCAACAGGAAGTAGGTCAATTTCTCAGAAACAATGCTATCCACAATCGGACGTGCAAGAGGGCTTCCCAGCTTATCCTTGGTTTGCCCTTCAAACTGCAAATATTCTTCAGGGACGAGAATAGATAAGACCGCAGACAAGCCTTCACGGTAATCTGAGCCTTCCAAGTTCTTGTCTTTTTCCTTGAGCAAACCAGACTTACGAGCATAGTCATTCATAGCCTTAGTAATAGCTGATTTTAGCCCTGTTTCATGCGTTCCACCATCTTTGGTGCGAACATTATTCACAAATGACAAAATGTTGTCTGAAAAGCCATCGTTGTACTGAAGAGCCACTTCCACTTGAAAATCTTGGTCAGCTCCCTGCACAAAAATAACAGGCGTCAAGGTTTCCTTGTCTTCATTGAGGTACTCAACAAAGTCCTGCACCCCATTTTCGTAATGGAAAGCGAGGTGTTCTGGTTCTTCCAAACGATTGTCGGTCAAAGTCAAGGTGACATTTTTTAGTAAGAAGGCCGATTCTTTCAAGCGTTCCGCAATGGTATTGAATTTAAAATCAATAGTTGAAAAAATCGTCGCATCAGGCATGAAAGTTACGGTTGTCCCTGATTGTGACTTGGGAGCTGTTCCGACCTTTTGAAGTGTGGTCACAGGTTTTCCGCCATTTTCAAAACGCTGCTTGTAAACCACACCGTCACGCGTAATCTCAACCTCAAGCCAGCTAGAAAGGGCATTAACCACTGAAGACCCCACACCGTGCAAGCCACCAGACGTTTTGTAACCGCCTTGACCAAATTTCCCACCTGCGTGGAGAACAGTGAAAATAACCTCAACAGTCGGAATACCCATAGCGTGCTGACCTGTCGGCATCCCGCGCCCCTGGTCCTTAACCGTCACACTACCGTCGGCGTTGATAATCACATCAATCTGATTACCAAAACCAGATAAGGCCTCATCGACAGCATTATCGACAATTTCCCAAACCAAGTGGTGCAAACCTGTTGCATCTGTTGAGCCGATGTACATCCCTGGACGTTTACGGACAGCATCCAACCCTTCTAACACTTGAATCGCATCATCATTATAATTATTTACGTTAATTTCTTTTTTAGCCAAAAGTGACCTCCAAATTGTTCATCTTTCTTATCTTACAAGTTTTTTGACATTTTTGCAAAAAAAATTGAAAATCCCCAGTATAACGCTATCTTTTTAAGCTTTAACCCCTCTATCTTTTCTTAAAATCGCATGACTTTTTAAGATCTCTTTGCCCTATTGTTCCTCGACTGTGTTATAATAGGCCTATGAACATTTTAGTTTTGATTATCATCGCTTATTTATTGGGGTCTATTCCGACAGGTTTATGGATTGGGCAGTGGTTTTACCATATCAACCTCAGAGAACACGGCAGTGGCAACACAGGAACAACCAATACCTTTCGTGTTTTGGGAGCTAGAGCAGGTGTCATCACCTTTTTGATTGATATGTTAAAAGGAACCCTTGCAACGCTATTGCCTCATCTATTGGGTGTAACTAGCGTATCGCCTCTAGTTATCGGGCTATTTGCCATTATCGGACATACCTTTCCTATTTTTGCTGGGTTTAAGGGTGGAAAAGCCGTGGCAACCAGCGCAGGTGTGCTTTTAGGATTTGCACCACTCTTTCTCCTTTACTTGTTTGTCGTCTTTGTCATCACGCTTTACCTTTTCAGCATGATTTCATTATCAAGTGTGGTGTCAGCAGTTGTGGCTATGGTTAGTGTTTTGGTTTTTCCCGCCTTTCACATTATCCTACCACATTATGACTGGCTATTTACAAGTATCATCATCGTAATGGCAACCATCATCATTGTGCGACATCGTGACAATATCACTCGTATCCGAAATCACCAAGAAAACCTTATTTCTTGGGGGCTAAATTTAAGCAAACAAAAAGTGGACTAGAACACTCTAGTTCGCTTTTCTGACAAATTATTTTATAAGGTATTATCATGAAATATTTTATTACCCGTGGTGCTAGTTGAAAAATCTCAAATTATAAACCCAAATAATACTTTCTAACCACAGTTCCAGTCCGCATAAGCTACGAACAAGGGGTCTTTGAATATCAAATTCTGTACAGAGTACCGAAAATCTCGTTTCAATAGTTCGTCGTTTAGCCATTAATTTCCAATTATCATGATGTTTAGCTTCGCTCATGTTTTGACGTAACGGTGTCCAAAGCTGGTATCATTTTTGTGCTAATCGTTGCTTCAATGATTGGCTAATATAGCCTAAATCCGCTAAAATAATAGGAAAATTGGTATCTTCTAGTAATTCCTCACAGGCTTTACTATCATGGGGTGATGCAGGTGTCACGAGGTCGTTCACAACGTAACCTGATAAGGTTACCAACATACGCACCTTGAAACCATAAAACCACATTTGTTTAGTTGAATTAAAGGAAATATCAGCCTGTTCGTCCCGAAAAATCCTAGTTTTAAAATTTCTAAGATGAGATTTAGCGGTATACTGTAAATGGCTCATTTAGACTACCTTCTGTTTAGTTGTCACTTACAGTATAGTCCATTTGGGCTTTTTCGTATCTTAAATTTAACTAGCACCACGGGTAGTTTATTATTTTTATCTTTGTTTTTTCAATCTATCTTTGGATTTCAGAAACCGATTAAAAGGAGAATGCAAATGATTGACGTTTTATCAAAACAGGAATTGCTACACTTACTAACCAACAACTCACGTTATCAAATTGCTAAAGCGACTGGCATTTCAGAGCGAACTCTCGCAAATTATGTAAACGGCATTACTGATATCGGACGCATGTCTTACGACAACGCTATTAAGCTAACGCAATACGCCAAGGAAAATAACCTCGACTAAAACAACCGCACTCATCATGAGCACGGTTTTAATATGCTAAAAGCCTGTTAGGCTTGATAAACAACTTTACCATCACAAATCGTGTATTTGACCACACCTTTTAAGGTTTCACCGATAAATGGCGAATTAGATGCTTTTGAAGCAAATTGGTCAGACACCACGCGGTCTTCCTTATCCGCGAAAATCACAATGTCCGCTGGCCCATTTTCTGCCAAATAACCCGCATCAAAGTCATAAAGCGATGATGGATTGATGGTCATTTTAGCCAACAATTCTGACAAGGTCAAATCACCTGTTTCCACCAAGTTGGTCAAGCCCAGTGACAATGACGTTTCTAGCCCTGTCATTCCTGATGGGGCTTTTGTGATATCATCCACGTTCTTTTCATCTGCGTGGTGAGGGGCATGGTCTGTCGCAATCACAGAAATCACGCCAGATTTCAAGCCTTCAATCACGCCTAAACGGTCTTTTTCCGTACGAAGAGGAGGATTCATCTTAGCAGCTGCCCCTTTAATCAATAGCAAATCTTCTGTTTTTGAGAAATGTTGCGGTGCTGCTTCTGCTGTGATATGAGCCCCTAATTGTTGGGCAAACTCAACCACTTTCACTGATTCCGCTTTTGATAAATGTTGGATGTGCAAGTGAACGCCGCGGTCATAAGCAATCATAACATCACGCGCAATCATGCTGTATTCTGCCACACCTGTTGCCCCACAAAAATGGAATTTGTCTTGGGCAATGTGTTCGTTAAAACCAAGAATGCCATTCAATTCAGGGTCCTCTTCATGCACGGCAAGGAAAGTATTATTAGCCTTAGCCAAGTCAAGAGCCTCTTTCAAGACCTTGCTGCTTTGAAGGGGAATACCGTCATCAGAAAAACTGAGGGCCCCATTTTCAAGCAAAGCCTTGAAGTCCGTCAAATGTTGACCATCAAAATTTTTGGTAATTGTGGCATTGGTATAGACGTGAATGTCCTCTTTTGCCGCGCTGGCCAAAACCTCTTTCAAGGTTGCCACATCTGAAATAGTGGGATTGGTATTTGCCATCATGACAACTGAGGTAAAGCCACCCGCAGCAGCCGCAAGAGCACCTGTGTGAATGTCTTCCTTGTGTGTTTGACCAGGTTCACGGAAATGCACGTGAATATCCACCAAACCAGGCGCTACAACGAGCCCAGTTGCATCAATCACCTCGGCACCATTTTCCTCAATAAATTCAGCGATTTTCACCACTTTTTTGCCATCAACAAGGACATCTGCAACCTGATCAAATCCAGATTGAGGGTCAACAACACGACCATTTTTAATCAATAACATAGTAAACTCCTATCATTCTAACCAGTCAATAGGTTCAAGACCGTCTTGAGTTAAGTAAGCATTTGTTCGTGAAAAGGGATGGCTACCAAAGAAACCTCGATAAGCCGACAAGGGACTTGGATGCGCACTTTCAATGACATGATGAATGGGATTGGTCACCAAAGCTTTTTTCTTGCGAGCATAACCACCCCACAAGATAAAGACAACTGGGGTTTCTTTTTCATTTACCACCTTGATAATGGCGTCTGTAAAAGGCTCCCAAATTTGTCCAGCGTGTCCATTGGCACGCCCTGCTGGCACGGTCAAACAAGCATTTAAAAGAAGAACACCTCGCTCAGCCCAAGAAGTCAAATCATGGTGGTCCCGCTGTCCCACATCATCAGCTAATTCTTTGAGAATATTTTGCAATGACGGAGGAGCTGGAATGTCCTCAGGAACGGAAAAAGATAAGCCCTGAGCTTGATTGGGACCATGATAAGGGTCTTGCCCAATAATGACCACCTTCACCGCCTCCAAAGGCGTGGTCTGAATGGCATTGAACACTTTCTCGCGCGGTGGATAAACCACTCCAGCTTGATAGACCTCATCCATAAAATGATTGATTCTAGCAAAATAATGCTCTGGCAATTCCTTTTTGATTAAGTCATGCCATTTTGAATGCTGCATAGTGACTCCCTTAACATCTTCCCACAAGTTCAATATCAGCTTTTGCCAAGACATGACCCGCCATTTCACGACGGAGGTCATTTAAGTAAAAGCCGTCTTTCACAGGCAATTCACAATCCAAGGCATAAACCGTCAAGGTATAGAGATGGTCTTCATCTGGCGGACAAGGTCCTGTGTACCCTTCATCAATGCTAGTATAAGCTCCCCTAAAGAAAGGACTTGCCAAACTATTTTTGCCATGCACGTGGTTTTCATCCACGCGAGCAAAATCTTCTAAAATAAGGGCATTACTTGCAGGCACATTAGCCACTACCCAATGGATAAAGGTAAACCCGCAAACAGGGATTGAATCATAATCCACAAAAGTCCAAGCAAAGGTTTTGGTGTTTTCAGGTGCCTCTTCAATGATAAAAGGAAAAGACACAACGGGCTTTTCAGCCACCTTAACGTCAGAAGCCTTCGTATAAAAGTCTGGCAAAATCTGATCATCAAACGGACATGAAATTTTCATCTGCTACTCCTCTCATTCTTCCAATCAACAAAGCTAGCCACCAAGACCAGTCTTAGTGGCTAAATACCAACTTAGTCACGCCAAGTTTCTTGATTTTCTTTAAATTTGTGCAATAAGTCAAGGTCTTCTTCAGAGATATAGCCTTGTACTTTTGCCACCTTGATCAATTCGGTGTAGTTTGACAAGGTTACCAATTTCACACCAGCTTTGGCAAAGTTTTCAGCAGCTTTTGGCAATTCATAAGTGAAAATAGCCACAACACCAATGACATCTGCCCCTTCGCGTTCAGCCGCAGCCACAGCGTCTAAAACAGAACCACCTGTTGAGATAAGGTCTTCAACGACAACCATTTTTTGACCTTTTGTCACGCGACCTTCAATTTGATTACCAGCTCCATGATCTTTTGGTTTGCTACGGATATAAGCAAAAGGAAGATCCATTTTATCAGCGATGATAGCTCCGTGTGGAATACCTGCTGTCGCTGTTCCCGCGATGACTTCCACTTCTGGAAATGCTTCTTTGATTTTTTCTACAAATCCATTTTCAATCAACGTACGTGTTTCAGGATAAGCCAAAGTCACACGGTTATCCGTGTAAATCGGTGATTTAATCCCAGATGCCCAAGTAAATGGATCATTTGGTTTCAAGTAAACAGCTTGAATATCCAGTAAATCTGATGCAATTTGTGATGCTAAAGTCATAATATTCCTCTTTTCTATCTTGGTATTTCAATATAGTATTCTAATACTAAGCGTTCCATTCATCGTAAATAGCCTTGTAGGCCGCAACTGGGTCTGGCGCTTGCGTAATAGGGCGTCCCACCACGATATAGCTTGATCCAATCGCGTTTGCTTGGCTTGGTGTCATGACACGTTTTTGGTCACCAACCGCAGCACCTGCTGGGCGAATACCTGGCGTCAAACAAACAAAATCATCAGACGTTGCTTCTTTAATGACCGCCACTTCACGAGCCGAACAAACCACACCATCAAGCCCAGCTTCAGCTGTTTTCTTGGCATAATGCACAACAGACTCTACCAAGCTGGTTTGGATATTTTGGTCAGCTTTCATTTGCTCATCAGATGTTGACGTTAATTGGGTAACTGCAATGAGTTTTGGACCGTCTCCCAGTCCTTCGCGAGCAGCTTTCATCATTTCAACACCACCAGCAGCGTGAACATTGGTCATGTCAACACCCAATTCTGCCAGCACACGCATGGCTGATTTGACAGTATTCGGAATGTCATGCAATTTCAAATCTAGAAAAACAGAGTGCCCAAGTGATTTGACATAGCGGACAATCTCAGGCCCAACGGCATAGTATAATTCCATACCAATCTTGACATATAATGTTTCATCCTCAGGAAACAAGGCTAAAAAGGCTTTGACTTCCTCAAATGATGGAAAATCAAGGGCAATAACGGGACGACTTTCGTGCATACTTTCTCCTTTTCTACAAAGAAAACCTCGCCAGGGCGAGGTCACACAAAAAGTAGGGTAGCGTACACCCATCTATCTTCTTTTGTTAGCAACCTTTCTCGCCTCTCTGGACTCAATTAAAGGTTATTCAGTTGTTATTATTATAGCTTTTTTTGCTAATAAAGTCAAAAT
Source organism: Streptococcus alactolyticus (assembly GCF_012277075.1). Classification (GTDB taxonomy): domain Bacteria; phylum Bacillota; class Bacilli; order Lactobacillales; family Streptococcaceae; genus Streptococcus; species Streptococcus alactolyticus. Next base: position 405,338 of record NZ_JAAXMT010000005.1, read on the forward strand.
CTTAGTGGGAACGCAGACTAGCTTTAACTTCACGGCGTAAGGTTTCCAAATCCGTAATGCCATACTGGTCCATGACCTCTGGCAAACGCTCAATGATATTTAGACACGCATAGGGGTCAGTAAAATTAGCCGTACCAACGCCAATAGCTGATGCGCCTGCAATCATCATCTCAATCGCTGCTTCGGCAGAATCCACACCACCCATACCAATAATTGGCAAATCAGTGCTTTGAGCTACTTGGCGAATGAGTTTTAAAGCAACTGGGAAAACAGCTGGACCACTCATCCCACCTGTGCCATTGGCAATGATAGGCTGACGGCTTTGCAAATCAAAACGCATACCAACCAAGGTATTAATCATGGTAAAGCCTGTGGCACCTGCTTCTTCGACCGCCTTAGCCACAGTGGTAATATCCGCCACACTTGGGGTCAATTTGACATAGACAGGCACTTCTGAATGCTCAACACTTGCCTTAACCGCAGCATAAGCCAATTCTGGCACCTGACCAATCAACAAACCATGATTGCCGTGGTCAACATTAGGGCAAGAAATATTCAACTCAATTGCTTTGACATTTGGTGCTTTTGAGATCTTTTCAGACACATAGGCGTATTCATCATTTGAAAAGCCTGCCACATTGGCAATAATCGGCAAGGTTGGGAAATTCTCTGCCAACCAAGGTAATTTTTCTGCTAACACAACGTCCACACCTGGATTTTGTAAACCAATTGCATTGAGCATTCCAGATGGGGTTTCTGCCACACGTGGGGTGGGATTACCAAAACGTGCTTCTTTTGTGGTTGCCTTAATCATAATTGAACCAAGCTTATCTAAGTCGTAATATTTGGCGTATTCTTGACCAAAGCCAAAACAACCCGAAGCTGGAATAATAGGATTTTTCAAATCAAGCCCTGGAAGACTTACAGCTAAACGATTTTCTAACATTAGCATCCTCCTTACAAGATAATATTTCCCGTCTCAAAGACAGGACCATCTTCACACACACGCTTATTAGCAGTATCTTGTGCATTTTTTAGATGAACTACACAAGCATAGCAAGCTCCCATGCCACAAGCCATCCGAGCTTCCATTGACAAGTAGGCGTGGGGATGATTTTCAAAGGTTTTATCGACATATTTCAACATACCTGGAGCCCCACAAGAGTAGATAGCATCAAAGTTTTGCGTTTGGAGCAACTCATCCACAATTGTTGACACATAACCCTTTGTACCGTATGAACCATCATCAGTTGTCACATAAACCTTGCCATAGGCTGCCAGTTCTTCTTCCAAAATCACTGCGTCTTTATTGGCAAATCCAATAACAGAAATCACCTCAACCCCTTTAGCAGCCAGTTGTTTTGCCGTTTCTACCAAAGGTGGCACACCAATTCCACCACCAATCAATAAGGCTTTTTGACCAGCAGATACCACAGAAAGATCAAAGCCATTACCTTGAGGTCCCATGGTATCCACCACATCACCAGCTTTTAACTGAGATAAAATAGCCGTCCCCGCACGTTCTACACGATAAACAATCGTCACTTCTTTTTTGGCCTTATCAATCTGACAAATAGAAATAGGACGACGCAATAATTTACTTGGGTCTGGCACACGCAGATGGAGAAATTGTCCCGGAGCCATGTCCAAAACCATCTCTCCTGACAAGGTCATCTTAAAAATACGTGGGGCAATCTCTTCCTGATGGGTAATCCGTAAATCTTCTTTCAAAACAGCTGTTTTTTCTTTACAACTTGGAGCCATAACTCTTCCTTTCCTGACAAAAAAACCTTGCCCAAAACAGGCAAGGTTACAGCAAATAAGCAGAAAATTCCAACGCACTTCTCCACTTATCATTATCCATTTTTGCAGTCACCTTGCAAGTCTCTCTGGACTCAATTAAAGGTTTTTAAATTTTGCTCATTATAACGTAAATCGCTTAACTTGTCAAATCTCAGTAAGCACGATAGTACAATAAATGCAAATCTGAACGGCCCGCATAAGAACTCAATTCTTCCAACAAACTTTCAAAACGGCTGTCTTTGACGAGTTTATTTTGCCCATAAATCAAGAGGTATAAAGGCACTGTTGTTTGACTTACAACATGACCAGCTTCATCTACTTTCTCTTCACCACGGACTTCCAGCTGTTCTAAAACGTTTTCTACAATAACGAGAGCATCGGAAATACTGTCATAAGCTCCTTGAAAGCGATCAAAAACATTGTAAGAAGCAATTTCGTCCTTGAGGTCTTCTTGAGCATCCACCACATAAACCAAACCTTTATTGTCAAAGAGGTAATGCCTGATTTTCTTAATGACATCATCTGAATTAGCTTCTAAAAGCTCTGTTGGTCGAATAACTGGAATTTCTTCGGTAAGACGTTCTTCCTTGGGAACCATAGCATCAATCTTAGCCAAAAGCTCTGCCTTTTTCGTTTCCTTCACACGTTCCTTAAACAAATGTACAGGATCAAGAAGAACAGGATAATCTGACTCCTCTTTAATGGCTAGATTAGTCACCCTAAGCGACGTAAAAACATCAATCAAAACACCAAAAACACGAGGACGATTATCCCCAATAATTGCTTGAAAAACGGATTTTGACTCACAATTGTCTAACACATAATCAATCCCTTGCACCCAATTACCAACGATATTTAGGGATTGATTCATCAATCGAAAGGAATCTTCCTCATACCAAAACGTTGAGCGAATCAGTTTTTCTTGTTGGGACAAGGCATCAACCGCTGCCAAAATCTCTCCCAACTCCTCATGAATCACCGAAGGGGAAAAAGAACCCCCCAACAAAGAGGGAGTCTTTTCAACCAAAACGATTTCATCTCGAAACAATGTCAAATAATGAATGCTCACCAATAACTTGTGAATCAATAATTGGTGATTATTTAAACTCGTATTTTCCACCACGCACACGTACCTTTTATATTACATTTTCGTTACACTAACTACCTACTAATATATCACACAAGCCCTAAAATCGCAAAATAAAATGGGAAAGAAATTAACATACAATTGATACTTATAACAACAATAACTGCATATTATTAATGATTTATTGAAAAATGGTTGTTTTAAAAAACAAAACGGTGTATAATCTTGTTAGGAGGAATTCAATGAAAAATTTTTCGTCAGCTACTTTAGCGAAGCTTATTTTAGATTATCGTAAAGAAAATAAAATGTCTCAGGAAAACCTGGCCACTGAAAGTGGGATCAACCGTTCTATTCTAAGCAAAATTGAGCAAGAAGAGCATATCCCTTCTATCACTCAGATAGAATCATTGGCCAAGATTATCTCTTTTGATATTGCTGATTTATTTACAGAAACAAAAGAAAAGAAGCAAAAATTGGACCGTTCCTATAATATTGCTGTAGCGGGAACTGGATACGTGGGATTATCTATCGCCACTCTTCTTGCACAACATAACTCTGTAACTGCTGTTGACATTGTTCCAGAAAAAGTTGAACTAATCAACAATAAAAAATCACCCATTCAAGATGATTATATTGAAAAATACCTAGCAGAAAAAAAACTTGACTTAGTTGCAACAACTGATGGAGATGCAGCTTACAAAAAGGCTGATTTTGTTGTTATAGCCGCTCCAACTAACTACGATAGCGAAAAAAATTATTTTGATACTAGCGCCGTAGAATCTGTTATTGAGCAAGTGCTTTCAGTCAATAAAGATGCCATTATGGTTATCAAATCAACAATTCCTGTCGGCTTTACAGATGCCGTTCGTCAAAAATTCAATACAGATAAAATTATTTTTAGCCCTGAATTTTTACGTGAATCAAAAGCCTTGTATGACAACCTTTATCCAAGCCGTATCATCGTTTCTACTGATAAGGACAACAAAGAGTTGACAGCTGCTGCACATACTTTTGCGCAATTGCTTCAAGACGGTGCTGAAAAAGAGGACATTGACGTTCTCTTCATGGGCTTCACAGAAGCTGAAGCGGTTAAACTATTTGCCAATACTTATCTTGCACTTCGTGTGTCTTATTTCAACGAGTTGGATACTTATGCCGAACTAAAAGGATTAGACACCCAAGCAATCATCAATGGTGTTGGTTTAGACCCACGTATCGGTACACACTATAATAATCCTTCATTTGGTTACGGTGGCTATTGCTTACCAAAAGATACCAAACAACTTCTAGCCAACTACAATGATGTGCCACAAAATATGATGAGTGCGATTGTTGAGTCAAATCGTACCCGCAAAGATTTCATTGCAGACCAAGTGCTTAAACTAGCTGGTTATTATGCTTATTCAGATAACGACAACTATTCACCACAAAATGAAAAAGAAACTGTTATCGGTGTTTATCGCCTTACCATGAAAAGCCATTCCGACAACTTCCGTCAAAGCTCTATTCAAGGTGTTATGAAACGTATCAAAGCCAAAGGAGCGACCGTTATTATCTATGAACCAACTCTTGAAAACGGAACAACTTTCTTTGGGTCAAAAGTCGTTAATAACCTCAACCAATTTAAAAAATTAAGTCAAAGCATCATTGCTAACCGCTATAATACTGAATTGGATGACGTCAAAGAAAAAGTTTATACTCGCGATATTTTTAGAAGAGATTAAAATATTTATAAAGCCTAAAAAAGGTCACTCTATATGGAGTGACCTTTTTAATTATCCCTTAAAAACATTTAAAATTTCTGTATTCACTTGACCACTATCTTGCAATCTTTTTACAAGTCTATCTTGAATTACCGTAATAACTGATGCTACAACTACAACAATTACAAATTTAAAATACCAAGGAAAACTAAAATGATTTACCATAGTTAAAACTAAGATATGCCAAAGATAAATCCAAAGAGAGTGACTTGACATAAATAAAATAATCTTATTGTAAAAATAATCACTCATAGTCAATTTTTTGGTTAATCTAATTAATAATCCTGATATAAAAACACCAAAACTCAGATAATAAAGCTGAAATGGATACTTATAATCCTGAGTTGGAACAAAATGCCCATTAATTCTATATAAATAAGCTGCATATACAACAAAAATGATAAAACTAATAAAAGTTATGGTAATATTCCACCTACTATTTTCAAAAAGTAGCTTAGCTAATGCTAGTAATAAAAAGCATGGAATAAAATATGCTAATAAATAGTCAAGTATTTTATTATTAAATAGCCCAATTCTACACAAATATTCATAACAAATAAACACAGGTAAAGACATTACCAATATTTGAAGCTCATTTAACTTAGTATCTAACGATTTATATAGTGGAACTAAAATAGCAACAATGAAGTAAATTCTAATAATCCAGACATAACCTATGCCAAAATCTGATAATGCATATGTTCCAAATACATCTTTTAAACTAATATCAAAATTACCTACTAATAATTTCAACAACAGAAAAAAGATATAAATATCCAAGCTGGAATGACTAATCTCTTAAACCTTTTTATCAAATAAGATATCAACTTTTCCGATTTTTTAGATTGCAATCCTAAATAAGCAGATACCAAAATCATCAAAACCACATCAAAATTTCTCAATTGAAAAAGAACTTCTGGTGGCTAGACATGTGCCAAAATAATACCTAATAGACCTATTACTTTTAAAACGTCAATATATTTTTCTCTTTTCAATGTATCACCTACTAACTTATATTTTTACACTAATAATCTTTGAGTTATTAATATGAATAACTTGTAAAAATACTTTTTAATCGTTTTAATATTGAATTTATTACATTTTGAATAGAATATTATCCTCTTTTCAATACTTAACTTCTACCTAATCTACTGGTAAGTTGTTTCAATAACCCTACTGCAACCTTATTCCTTAATAGTAATAAAATAGCTATGTAGATAAATACTGATCCAGTGACTGAGGCTAATACTCTGATAAAGATACTATTAAATATTGTTGAACTTAATCGACAGATAGATGCAATACCGAAACAACCGATTAATGATGAAAAAATATTCTTCCAAGTTTGTTTATCCTTAAAAACAAATCCTGTAATATCCCTACTAAAGAAAAAATTCATTGTCATCATCATAAATTCTGCCAAAACGGTTGTAAAAGCAGCACCTACTTCAGCAAACATAGGTATCAAAATAAAATTTAGACCAATATTCAACACCGCGCTTGTAGTTGAAGATATCAAGGTTTTCTTTTCTCTTTTTGCGGGCATTAAAGCACACTGATTAAAAACTGTACTCATTGCACTTCCTAATATCGCAAAACAAGTTATTTGTAATGCTGGTGTTGCACGTAAATATTTCTCTCCAGCAATAATCAAAATAACATCTTTGCTAAGCATAAAGAGTCCTATGATACCTGGAAGAATAATCATTAAAAGTATGTTAATTAGCTGATCCAATAGGCCTTGATACTTGTCCATACGCTTTTGGCCCATTAACATAGCTAATCTTGGAATAGCTACTGCTGTCACAGCAGATAACATAGCACCTACTATACTATAGATTTTCGTCGCAGTACTATAAATACCTACACTATAGTCACCTTTTATTAAGCCAATCATCGTTACATCTGAAGCAAGATAAATCTTAATGGCAACAGTTGTAGCAAAAATAGTGAAAATGGGGACTAAGTACTCTCTCCAATTAAAGCGAAATACCAACCTAATATCGCAAAATTCTTTAGCGTGAAAAAAATTAAGTAAATATGAGCCAGTAGATGCGATAACCGTAATTACAATATAATTAAGGCAATCATTGCGATGTCTTACAAAAATAAATAATAGTATCAAAGAAATAACTTTAAAAACAATATTTCTTACGGTTATATAACCATACTCTTCGTAAATTGTATAAATCCAATCTACACCTAAAGTCGTAAAAAATATTTGAATACTAAAAACTAGGATAGCTACGTTATATTTTTGTAAACTTGTACTTAAAGCTAAAGCTAAAAAAAGTGTTAAATAGGCAATAACAGTTGAAACAATATTAATTGTGAAAATTTTACTTGCAAATTGACTAAATTTTTGTCGATCGTGTCTAAATTTAGCTCCTTCTCGAACTGCATAAACACTAATACCAAGACCTGCAAGTAAAATAAAATAACTAACAATTGAGTTAGCAAAATTATACTCACCTACTCCATCAACTGATAATGTTCTTGAAATATATGGAAATGTTATAAGAGGGAATATCAGATTTAAAAGGCTCTGCAAACTATTTAAGACAGCATTTAAACCTAATGACTTGTTCTGTTGCATTTTTATCCCTTTCAACTTTCAATTGACTAAATTTTTTAATCTAATAAGCTAACATTATATTATCTAATGAATTCACCTCTAAAATTTCTTAATATATGTTTATAACAAGAAAAAGTCTTCCTACTAAAAGGATGTATTTTAAAAATATAAACTAAGGCCAAGAATGCTTCTCTTAATTTATGAGTTGCGAAATAGTGAGGAGCTAAACGGCAATAAAAATTATACTCTACATTTCTAACCTCTTCTGCAGAAAGTAAATCATAGTTTTCTCTGCATAAGTTACGTAATGTCTCTTCACCATAAATACGTTTATCGTGCCCTTGACGACTAATCCGCTCAGTTTCATCATCGTGATAAATAGATAACACTTCAGGAACTCTATCAATCTCATACCCCTTTGCTAATAATTTAACTATTAGCGTAGAGTCTTGTTTACATGGTACATTACTAAAATTCCCAACTGATTGTAAAGCATCTTTCCTACATAACCACTGTGAAGTAGCAGCTATACACTCTCTCATAGCCTCGAATAAGCAACTACCTGTAAAATCATTTTTATAATAAATTTTTTTTCCATTTTCTTTAATACCTACACAATATGTATATACTAAAGCAACATTAGATGATGATTCATCAAAACAAATAACTTGTTTTTCAATTCTCTCCGGTAAATATTCATCATCATCATCTAAAAAAGAAATAAGGTTACCCCTAGAATTTTTTATCCCAATATTTCTTGAAACAGCTCCACCAACATTTTTATCATTTACAACCAACTTTAGCCTAGAATCACCAAAACTTTGAACGATCCTACTCACTTCTCTTTTTAGATTTAAATCATTATTATCATCTACAACTATGATTTCAAGATTTTCATAACTCTGTCTAATAACACTTTCTATAGCTCTTTTAAGGCTATCAATTCTACCGAACGTCGTAATAACAACACTGACTAATTCCTTCATACACTCCTCTTTTCTGTATACATGCTACTTTTAACTCTTAACAAAAATCTATTCTTTGTGTTACAGCCTCAAACTTGCTTTCTAAATCTTTTTAAATAGACTAACATTGAAAAAGGTTTTAAAAAAATATACCTAAAACTTCTAAATTTATTTTTAAATTGAGGCAAAGCAATACACATACCACCTCTGTTTAAATCAATTTTTATTAATTCTACAATACGTCCTATCCCATGTAAGTTATTCATAACAAATTCTTCTCTACTTTTTAGTAATAAAAAGACTCCATTTGGATTCTGTAACCATAATCTAAATAAATTTTTAGTTAATCCAGATTGAAGATATTCATAATAATAAATTTTGGAACTTGAAACCTTAAAACTTCCAAGCTTAGCAAGTTCAATATAAAAAATCTCCTCAGAAAGAAATTTTTCACCCTCAAAAAATGGGAAACGTATATTTCCGATAAGAGAATTTCGTATCAGAATTGCTGTCTCAACGGAAATTCCGTATTTCAATTTTATGTCTGGAATATTAACTTCAGTTACTTTCTCAGGTAACCATCGTAATTCTTCAGTTAAACTATATCTTGGATATACAACTCCAAGCTTACCAACTTGAAGTGAGGAGATATCTTTAATAATACATTCAACAGCTGTGCTAGCTAACCAATCATCGCTATCTACAACCATATGCCATCCCTCTCCTCCCATATAATCTAAAGCTAAATTATACGCAGTATGTTTACCTCCATTTTCTTTTTTTAGGTATACAATATCAAAAATATATTCAGATCGTAACTGTCTAATATAAAATTCAGTACCATCATTTGAACCATCATCGACAATTAGCCAAATAAACTCTTTACAAGTCTGCTTCCTTAGTGACTCATACAATTTCTTTAGATTTTCCACTCTATTGTATGTCGGTGTAAAAATAAAAACTTTATGCATTCATAACTTCCTCGCGAGTTTTAAATATCAGTTTACCAATGAAAATAAGAGAGATATTAACAGCAATATTTGGAAAAAAACTTTCTGTCATTCCATAAACTATAAAGCTGCTCATAAAAAACAACTCCCTAAATTTTTTTTGGATATAAAAATCATTCATTAATTTTATGATACAAGCCGAAATCCACAAAAATGCTAAAATACCTCCTTGATATATCAAAGAAATAAAACCGTTATCGATATTAACATACTCATTGTATTTTGAACTCCCAATAAGTGGCGGAATATAATTATTTAATAAAGTGTTGTTATAAGCCAACCTACCTGTGAATAATTCATCTAAGTTTTTTAATTGTGGAATCTTAGTGTAAAAATACCCTATAAATAGCGTCACTAAAACAGCCCAAAAATATGAGTTTTTAAATACTCTAGCAAAAATTTTTTCTACATTTTTACTTTTTTGAACCACTCCCAGAACAATACATAATACTCCGATCAAGAAACCTGTACGCGAATATGTTAAGCTATATAAATAGAAGTTCATAATAATCATAATGATATAATGGAAAATATTAAACTTCTCATTATAAAGATAAATAGCAAGTATTATCAAAATTGTTAAAGCACTCTGCGCTTGATTCGGATGTCCATAACCAAATGTATGCCTTCCTACAAACTGGCCATCCCTATAAAAAAGGAACAAGTTATCTTTAATAATATTCAATTTACTTAGACTCACCATTAATAGAAAAGAGAATAATCTAGTCCAAAAAGCAATTTTGATAACTCGATTTTCATTAACATTTTTAAGTCCACTTAATGCAATTGCAGTAAACAAAAACATTGTACTTTTGCCAACAATAAAATCTAATAGCCCTATTATCAAAATAAAAGTAACTTTTTTAAGTTCATTAAATGAAAATTTTTCCTTTGAAATTTTTAAACAAATCGCAATAGATCCTATAAAAAATGCTACAACATATAATTTATTACCTGCTTCAGCTCCCAATCCTTTAAATAGAGTAACAAGAAATATATATATATCAAAAAATTCAATATTAGTTAACAAAATATCCTCCTTTGAAAAATATCATTTCTTAATAATAGCTTTGATTTTAGCATAAGAGCCTTCACCTAAATATTTATCAATAAGGATACGAGATTTAACTTTTAATGGTAATAATTTCTTTTTAATTATTGCACTAACACCATTGCCATACCAAGTTGAATCATAATGATGAATTGAATAAGTATTTTTAGTTATTCCCATTTCTTGTGTTTGCATATTAAACGGACAAAAAAAATCTGTTGGATAAATTGACACATCACTAATTTTTTGATATGAATTTTCTACTAATAACCCTTTTGATAATAATAAATTTGTCGTGATATCCACACATGTTTCTAGTAGCTTAAAATTAAAAGAAACTTCTTCATATTGCTGCATATTTTCTTTTATAAAAAGATGTCCTTTTTCTGCACCAAAACCTAGACCAGTAGCAACTCTTCCCGGTTCCTCCATTCCCATGAAACAATGTTCAGAAGATAAATTATCTAATGATTTTATTAACTCTACATCTGTATCCAGATAAAATCCACCCTCATTATATATGATATCTAACCTAGCATAATCCGAAACAAACGCATATTTCTTATTTTTATAAGCTTCAGAAATATATGGAATTTTATGCACGTCGTAATTTGATTCATTCCATTCGATTATTTCATAATTTGGGCAGAATTTTTTCCACGAATCTATACAATTTTTTACACTATCAGGAAGTGGATTTCCTCCAAACCAACAGTAGTGAATTTTTTTAGGAATCATACTCTTCGAACATCCTTTCTACTTCCTCGCGAAGTTTATCATTAAACAATTTGTTATTTGATGATTCATTCCCATCAATTTTCAAATATCGATTTAAATAATTTCCTAATTCTGAAATTTCTGTGACAACTTCGATACTATTATATCTTTCCTTTACGTGTTGAGCAAAATCCAGTTGATGATCATTGACATGTTCACCATATTTTTCTTGTCTTGGAACAACAATCGGCTTCTTCCCTTTTGCAATAGCACTCATAAAAGTCGCTGGACCTCCGTGAGTGATAATAATATCAGCTTTTTGCATAAATTCACTCATTTGATCAAAACTTATCAAACGAGACCACTGACAAAATTTAGGCTCATAACTTGAAAAACCTATTTGAACAAAAACATCTTCTGTGATAATATTTTCTTTTTTTAGGCAATCAACTTCTTCAATCAATCGATTGAAAGGTTGTTCATGTGTTCCAACTGTTACAAAAATCATTAAAAGATACTCCCTAAATTAATAGCTTTTGGATAAACTTTTTTCATCTCTGCCCATTGAACAATGAACTTATCCGTCACAGGATACACTAATTTTCCTGTAACTGTTGGTTTATCAATTCTATCAAACACTTCAATATAAACTGTTTTTGCGCCAAATAATTTTCCAATGTAAAAGAATGGGACTGCTACTGCAGCACCTGATGAAATAATAACATCCGGTCTCTCTTTTCTTAGAATTCTAATAGCTAAAAAAGTATTTTTAATTAAGTTTTTGAGATTTCTATTCGTCGGAAAATAGCATGGATACATTTTTTCTTCTTTTAAAATGCTGCGAGCATCCTCTTTATCAAATGTAACCCAGAAACGATCTTCCTGACTCCAAAAAGGTTTTAACATATTTAAATGTGCTAAATGACCTCCAGATGAACCAACTAAACAAATTTTCACTTTTAACTCCTATCAATATGAAAGGAAGTAGATAAGTTCTACCTACTTCCCTCTCTTTTTAGTACGACTCCAAATGTTTTTGCAATAATTTTAATATCTTCACTGATGCTCCAGTTTTGGATATACTTCATATCAAGTGCCACGACTTCTTCAAAGTCGGTAATGTCACTACGACCGCTAACTTGCCATAAGCCAGTGATTCCTGGTTTGGTTGTTAAGCGTTTGAAATGATGTAACTCATAGTGATGATACTCATCAAGCGTTGGTGGACGTGTGCCCACAACAGACATTTCACCCTTTAGGACATTGATAAATTGTGGTAATTCATCAAGTGACCAATCACGTAACTTATGTCCAAATGGGAAGATACGAGGGTCATCTTCCATCTTAAACATTAAGTCAGTATCCAAATCATTTTGCGCTAGTAATTCTTTTTTGCGTTCTTCGGCATCGGTGTACATGCTTCTAAATTTGTAAATTTCAAAAACTTTACCGTTTTTACCAACCCGCTTTTGCTTGAAGATTAATGGCCCAGGTGATTGTTTTTTCACAATTGGTGCAATAATCAAGGCAACAATGCCAGTTAACACCAAGCCGATCAAGGCAATCACAATATCCATCAAACGCTTCAAAACTAGTGCGCGAAATTTGACAATGGTATAAGCCGTTGTAACAAAAGTCATGTCACCAACTTTTTTCAGAACACTATCTCCAACATAAAAGTTAGAATAATTTCCAATTGCAACCGTTGTTGGAATCCCTAATAACCTCAAGCATTGAGCAAAACCTGAAAACTGTTCTAAATTGTGGTTGACTACAAAAATTTCATCAACTTGGTGATTAGCCACAAAATCTCTGATATTTTTATCTGTAGACAAAATTGGTTGTTCTACTTTAGAATTATTTTTCTTACTGATGTAAGCTGTAATGTGGTAATTAAAACGATCTAAGTCAACTTCAATTTCCTTATCATTGTCAAAATCAGTCACCAAAAGAACTTTTTTAGGATTTGACATTTGCGTCTTAAACAAGGTCTTAACACAAATACGTCCGATAAAAACAAATAACGTTACAAGGACAAAGACCTGAATAAGAAAAGCATAAGACATCTGTGAAATATCTTGAATAAAACGAACTTTCCCAAGAATCAGAACAAAGGTGAATAGGACAAGGACTCTTGTTCCAAAAATGATAGAAGAACGTAACTCCTGCAAATATCCGCGATTATTGATATAAGAGTATTCATCGGTTAAAACATTAACCGCAATGACGAGCCCCCAAAACAGAATTGCAAAGAATTTACTGTTAAAAAACTGATAAGGATAACAAGTGACAAGCACAAGGTAACTGACAATGACAGCAAAAACATCTGATAGGAAATAATATATTTTCTTTTTTGAATCTTCACTATACATATCAACTCTAGACTATTCTAATAGAAACTATTTCTTTTTACGACGTCTATTCTTAGACGTTTCTTCCTTTGCCTTACCATAGTTTCCATAGTCGCCATAACTACCATAGTGACCGTAGGTATCCGTAGTAACATCATATTGGTTTAAAATAACACCAAGGAAAACTGCACCACTTTGTTCCAGCTGTTCTTTCAATTTTGTGATGGTACGGCGACGATCTTCACCAGCTTTTGTTACTAAAAGGCTAGCATCCGAATAGTGTGCTAAAATAGCTGCATCAATCACTAAACCAAGTGGAGGTGTATCAATGATAACATAGTCGTATAAGCTACGAACCATATCAATCATGGTTTGAAATTGATTGTTTTGCAATAATGACGTTGGGTTAGGAGCAGCTTGTCCTGCCGGAATAACCATAAGGTTTGGAATCGTTGTTTCACAAATAACATCCGACAACTCTGCATTACCTGAAAGATAACTAGTCAAACCTTGGTATCGTTCATCTGAACGGAAAGTCCCTGACATAACCGAATTACGAGTATCTGCATCAATTAACAAAGTTCTAAAGCCTGCCTTAGCAAAGGAAATAGCAATATTCATCGATGTCGTTGATTTTCCCTCACCTGGCTGCGCTGATGTCAAGGTAATAATCTTGTAGTTTCGACCACTAAATTGAATATTGGTACGGATAGAATTGTAATATTCCTCCAAAGATTTGACCATTTGCGCTTTAGCAGCTACTAATTCTAATTTTGGCATTACAATACTTCTCCTTACAATTTATCAATATCTGGAACAATTCCTAAAAGAGGCAGCCCAAGAACATCCTCAATATCTTCTGGACGACGTACACGATCATCAAGAACTTCTAGTATGATAATACTAATAACCGCTAATCCCCCACCAGCAATAACTCCAATAAGTGTATTGCGTTTAATATTTGGTGATGAAGGTTCTTTCGGTACTTCTGCTGCCTCTAAAGTTGTCACGTCATCCACTTTCGTAACAGCTTTAATCTTCTCAGCAGCCACCTCTCGAACAGTGTTCGCGATAGTTGCAGCTTCTTGAGCATTATCATCTTCAACAGAAATCGAAATCACACGAGTATCTGTTGGAATAGTAACAGAAATCATTGATGATAACTCATTTGGTGTTAATGATAATTTTTCTTTATCAATAACTGAAGACAAAACTTCGTTTGATGTAATCACTTCTTGATAGTCCTTAACCAAATAAGATCCAGCCTGTAAATCTTGGTTTGTGATGCTATCTGCTGTACGGCTAACCACATAGATACGTGTTGTCGATGTGTACTTAGGTTTGATTAAAAAGACACTTCCTAATAAAGCGATCGTTCCGACAACAAGGGCGATAAAGATAATGAAGAACTTTCTACTCCAAAGCTTTCGCAACAAGTAAAGCACATCGATCTCGATGCTAGCATTGTCATTTGAATTCATATTAACTCCTATAAGTATTGATTTTCTAATAAGGCTTGTGGATTGCCTTCAAACAAGCGGTAAGCTCGATTGTTACCATATTCTTTTGCGACTATTTCTCTTGCTTTATCCATAAAAGGAGGACGAGGTCCTAGGTTATGCATATCACTAGCCACACAGTGAACTACATTTTTATCCAAGAAATAGCGAGCACGTTTTTTAAAGGTACGGTTTTTATCCCCAAAGAGTTTTGATTTCAAAATATGGGCACTATTGATTTGCGTATAGCAGCCCATGTTAATCAACTCCTTAACACGATCTTCTTCAAATTCTAGAGCATTATAACGTTCAATATGGGCAACAATCGGTGTGATACCAAGCATAATGACATTACTAAGGGCTGTGTGAATGTCTTTCCATGGTGTGGTCATACTAAACTCAATCAAGGCATAACGTGTATTATGCATTTTAGGAACCTGATTTTCCTCTAGTTTTTTTAGTAAGTCTCCACTATAGTAAAGTTCACCACCATACAAAATCGTAAGGTCTTCATACTTGGATTCTGCAGCCTCTTTGACTTGTTGAAAATGGTCGGCAATGGTCTCTTCTGGTGTTTCAAACATACCTTTGCGACGATGCGATGTTGACACAATCGTTCGGACACCTTGACGGTAGCTCTCGCCAATCAAATTCAAACTTTCTTGCAAAGTCGCTGGGCCATCATCAACACCAAAAACAATATGCGAGTGAATATCGATCATTTATTTTCCTTCCATGACATTTTTAATAGCTTGTGAGGCTTTTGCTACGCTAGCATTATCCAGTTGAATCATATAAAGGCTAGCATTTGGCATGGCGTAAGAGGTCAACTGTCCAGTTGAACCTGTACCAGTTACTTCCTGTGAACTGAAAATGAATGTCTTACCTGAATCCAATTGTTCGTTCACCAATGACATCATTGTATTGAGAGGCATATTGGTTTGAATCGAATCTTGTAAGGTTGAAATAACATCTGAATAGTTAGAAACTGATTGGAATGACGTTAATTTTTCTACAATGGCTTGGATAACTTTCAATTGATTATTTCCACGGTCATAGTCACCGTGTTCCAAACTATAACGTTCACGAACAAAGCCAAGGGCCTCTTCACCTGATGTTAGATTAATATTTCCAACACCAAAATTGTAATTACCATGTAAGCTTGTGAACGCTTGGTCATTATAAACCGTTACACCACCTAAGGCATTAATGAGTTTTACAAATGAGGTGAAGTTCAAACGTGCGTAGTAATTTATTGGAATATCATAAAGATTTTCAAGGGTCTTAACAGATGTTTCAATACCATAGATTCCAGCGTGGGTTAATTTATCATACTGATCAGCTCCGCCATCTGGAATTCGAACATAAGAGTCACGTGGTGTGGTTGTCATAAGAATTTTATGGGTATTCATATTAACCGTCAAGATCAGGTTGACATCTGAACGCGAAACCGTTGAAACAACACCTGAAGTATCAATACCACTAATATAGATGTTAAAGACATTTTTATCTGTTGTTTTAGCTGTATCTTCAATGGCTTTCTTGATTTTATAAGTATAGATGGTTTTTAGATTTGATTCGTAATCATTATAGGATAACTCAAGTAAACTTGAGTAGGAACTGTTTAGTACCATAGCTTGACTGCTACCATTAATGAGATTTTCATAAGCAGATTGATAAGAATCAACGGGATTAACAGTTAACTCCACTCCTTTTTCAGATTTAATATTAGCAATCAAGGCATTGATATTACTTTCATCTGCTGAAGTCGGTGCTTGCACATTGGTTAACTCACTCACATCCGAAATCGAACTATTGGCAGGAACAACCACTTTCATTTCGATTTCAGAGTAACTAGCCGTCTTATTGATATTGTCGGCAACATCCACCAATGATTTAAAGGCGAATAAGGAAACACCAACGACAATCGAAAAAAGAACGAGCAAAACAGTTACCAGGTGTTTTCCCTTTTTAAACAATGTTAGTAGTAAACAAACAAGAAAAACAACTACCAACACGGCTGTGTAAATCACATTAACATGCCTAAAGGCTAAAATGTTATGAGCATACATGGTGTAGCTAGCAATTCCAGCTAAAAGGGCGAACAAAATTAATAAGACACCATTGGCAATCATCTGCGTGTCAAAACGGTCGTTTGAGCGACTACGATGACGCTTATGGCGTGTAGAATGGGACATTTTCATCTCTACTTTCTAATAATAAATATTAACGTTCTTATTTTATCACTCAGTTGTTTTTTTTTCAATATAGTTTTCAATCAATTATTTGTAAATTCAATGTTTGAAAACAATCATGAAAACAAATAAAATAAGTATTTTTTAAGAAAATGAGAAACAATCAATTATATCGTTACAAAATCGTTACATATTTGTAACAAGTGTTTTTTCTTTGTTATCGTTCGCTTTTTCTATTATATGCTCCCTACTTGCCCTTCTTTCTATTTTAAGATAAACTAAAAGCTATGAGAATACAACAATTACATTATATCGTTAAAATCGTTGAAACAGGTAGCATGAATGAGGCTGCCAAGCAACTATTCATCACGCAACCTAGCCTATCAAATGCTGTTCGGGATTTGGAGCGTGAAATGGGCATCAAAATTTTTATCCGCAATCCCAAAGGAATTACCTTAACCAAGGACGGTGTGGAATTTCTTTCTTATGCGCGCCAAATTTTGGAGCAGACTGCTCTTTTAGAAGAACGCTATAAGAGCAAAGATACCAATCGTGAGCTATTTAGCGTGTCTTCACAGCATTATGCCTTTGTGGTCAACGCTTTTGTTTCTCTACTCAAGGGTGCTGATATGTCACGTTACGAGCTCTTTTTGCGGGAAACACGCACCTATGAGATTATTGACGACGTTAAGAATTTCCGTTCTGAAATCGGCGTTTTGTTTTTAAATAGCTACAACCGCGATGTCTTGACAAAGATGTTTGACGATAATCGTCTGACTTATACCAGTCTTTTTCAAGCACACCCTCATATCTTTGTGAGCCAGGATAATCCGCTTGCCAATCGCGACATAGTGACCATGAAGGATTTGGAAGACTTTCCTTATTTGAGTTACGACCAAGGGATTCACAATTCCTTCTATTTTTCAGAAGAGATTTTTTCACAAATTCCGCATAAAAAGTCTATCGTCGTGAGTGACCGTGCGACCTTGTTTAATCTCTTGATTGGTTTGGATGGCTACACCATTGCTACGGGGATTTTAAATAGCAATCTTAATGGTGACAATATCGTTTCTATTCCGCTGGATGTAGAGGATATGATTGATATTGTCTATATTCGTCATGAAAAAGCTAATCTTTCTAAGATGGGTGAGCGTTTCATTGATTACTTGCTTAAAGAAGTGCAATTTGACCAATAGATACCAAAAACTAGGACACATCCTGTTGCCATTTCAGGAGATGTCCTAGTTTTTTATTATTACCAGTCATAATGCGAACGCATTTCTTGCTTAATGAGTTCGTTAACACTATCAAAATAGAAATGATAACGGTCATAATGGATGCCAGCATAGCTTGCCAGCGTAATGATTTTATTGAGGAAATCTTGTGAGGAGAAATTTGTAGTGCGGTGTAACTCCTCCTCGTCAAAAGGCTTAATCAGATGCGCCAAGGGATTGCGTACCGAACGCTCAAATTGACGCAACTCTCTTATGATTTCCTTGATATCATAAGGCAAATGACTGTATTGCAGCAATTCTGACAAGCTCTTTGTAGTTATCTTGTCATCACGCCTAATGGCCAGATACTGATGAAAAATGGGATAATCGCTTTGCTTCATTTTGTGAAAGAGCCATGTGTCGTACTGGGCATTTTTAGCATCATGAATAAAGGTTTCAAAATTAGGAACCTCCCTCTTGGCCAAACGATAGAAAAGACGATAAAGAATGGGACTGACAGCCCTCACAAAATCAATGATTTTCTCGTTTTTTACCTTGGCTTCCAAATCCATGATATAATTGGCCAATTGCTCTTCTTCTCGAGGATTACGAATCACAGAAAAACCGTATTGCTGATAAATGGCCTGATTTTCCTCGTGATGAGCAAAGACAAAGCCCACATTTAATTCACGACGCTCTTTTAACATTTCTAAAAGATAGCAGCCTTGCTTTGGAAAGGCAGAATACTGCTCTGCAATCCTCCAAGCGTGGTGATAGGCATAAACATCCAAGAGAATATCTATGGTTTCATAGATGGGGATAGGAATGGGTGGCATCATTCAGCAATCAAGGTTTCAAGACCAACAGTCATCATATCTGTAAAGGTTGTTTGGCGTTCTTGAGCAGTTGTGTCCTCATCAGCCACAAGGCTATCTGAAATCGTCATAATACCTAGAGCTTGCACCCCATGTTTAGCAGCTAAATAGTATAGAGCTGCAGCTTCCATTTCAACGGCTTTAACACCCAATTGACCCAATTGGATATTCTTGTCCGCAAAATCAGAATAGAAAGCATCCACAGACAAGACGCTACCAACGTGTGTTTTCATGCCCAAGTCTTGCGCAATGTGGTAAGCTTTGTCAAGCAGAGTGAAATCGGCAATTTGTGGGAAATCGTACAAAGGCCATTCGTTTTTAATCATACTTGATGTGGTTGCAGCAGCTTGTGCCAAGACCAATTCACGCACATGAACATCCTTGTTCAAAGAACCCGCCGTTCCGACACGAATCAATTTTTTAACACCGTATGACGTAATCAATTCGTTGGCATAGATAGAGATAGATGGCATTCCCATACCTGTTCCCATAACGCTGACGCGGTGTCCTTTGTAAGTTCCTGTATAACCAAGCATACCACGAATGTTATTGAAACATACAGCATCTTCTAAAAAGTTTTCAGCGATAAATTTGGCACGTAATGGGTCGCCTGGCAATAAAATTTTATCGGCAATGTCGCCTGGTTTGGCTTCAATATGTATTGACATAATACTTCCTTTCACTAAATAACAGTGTGGTATTTAAATACTACGTTTTAGTAGCCTAGTTCAATTCTACTAAAATAGACTTGACTAAGGTTTTGAAATCTTCTTTGATTTGTTGTGTAACGGCTACCACTTCTTCGTGGTTCAAAGAACTTTGGAAACCTGCGGCATGGTTCGTAATAGCTGAAATTCCCAAAACTTTTAAGCCTGAATGAGCAGCAACGATAACTTCTGGAACAGTTGACATGCCGACAGCATCTGCACCAAGTGTTTGGAAGGCACGGATTTCTGCTGGTGTTTCATAACATGGACCAGATACCCCAAGATAAACCCCTTCGTCTAGGGTAATACCGATTTTTTCAGCGACCTTGTGAGCAATAGCACGGTAGTCAGCTGTGTAGGCATCCGACATATCAGGGAAACGTGGACCAAATTCGTCAAGGTTTGTCCCAATCAATGGGTTTTGACCTGTCATGTTAATGTGGTCTGAAATAGCCATCAAAGTTCCCGGGCCAAAACCAATACCACCAGCGGCATTGGTCACGATAAGCCCTTTACAACCAAGAGCTTTCATGACACGCACTGGGAAAGTCACCACTTTCATGCTGTTGCCTTCATAAAAATGGAAACGCCCTTGAAGGGCAAGTACTTTGTGCCCACCAAGGTCACCGTAAACCAATTGGCCAGCGTGACCCGCAACGGTTGACTGTCCCCAGTGTGGAATATCTTCATAAGGAATAACCACAGCATTGTCAATTTCTTCAGCTAATTCGCCAAGTCCTGAACCCAAAATCAAGCCAAATTCAGGAGCATCACAAGCTTTTGAAACTAAAAACTGGCGCGCTTCCTCGATTTTTTCAATAATTGTTTTCATAAATGACCTCTTATACTAATTTATCTAAGAAAGATTCCCCAATCATGGCTGTTGCAACACCAAAGTTTTCAGCAATTGTTGCTGAGATATCTGCAAAATGACCTTGTGGCAAGACACCCGTTTCTTTGAATGATGGACTGTAAGCCAAAAGTGGAATAAACTCACGGGTGTGGTCAGTTCCTGCATAGGTTGGGTCATTTCCGTGGTCTGCAGTCACCAAGAGCAAATCATCTTCTTTCATGTTAGCGATAATTTCTGGCAGACGGCTGTCAAATTCTTCCAAGCAATCACGGTAGCCCTCTGTGTCACGACGGTGTCCGTACATAGCGTCAAAATCAACCAGGTTAGTAAATGACAAACCTTTGGTAAATTCTGGCAATTGCATGGTTTTGAGAAGCGTATCTACACCGTGGTTGTTTGATTTGTTGTGACCCATATCATTTGTGATACCTGAACCGTTGAAAATATCGTTGATTTTACCAACACCATAAATTGGCACACCAGCGTCAGCCAATTTATTAAGGACTGTTGGGGCAAATGGTGACAAAGCATAGTCGTGGCGGTTAGCCGTACGAGTGAAGTTTCCTGGTTCACCAACGTATGGACGAGCAATGATACGTCCCAGCAAACTTGGACGCTCTAAAGTGATCGAACGAGCAAATTCACAAATCTTATACAATTCATCAAGCGGAATCACATCTTCGTGCGCTGCAATTTGAAGTACTGGGTCTGCTGATGTGTAAACAATCAACTCACCTGTTTTCATTTGGCGTCCACCAAAGTCGGCGATAACTTGTGTTCCTGAATAAGGTTTGTTCGCTTCACGAATGATTTTACGACCTG
The DNA here is from genome assembly GCF_012277075.1 of Streptococcus alactolyticus. Classification (GTDB taxonomy): domain Bacteria; phylum Bacillota; class Bacilli; order Lactobacillales; family Streptococcaceae; genus Streptococcus; species Streptococcus alactolyticus. The sequence continues at coordinate 426,825 of NZ_JAAXMT010000005.1, forward strand.
AAAACTCTTCAATCTGCGTCAAGATTTCTTCAGGGAAACCGTCAAAGAAAGTGTCAAATGGTTCTGTAATGTTAAGCCCCATAATTTCCCAGTGGCCAGTCATAGTATCTTTTCCAAGTGATACTTCTTGCAATTTTGTCACATAGCCACTTGGTTGGCTTTCAGCTGGTACGGTTTTTAGGGGTGTTTCGCGTGGGATATTCCCAAGACCGATTTTTGCCATGTTTGGCACGTTTAGCCCTGCGACTTCTGAAATGTGACCAAGGGTGTCAGATGTTGTATCTGGAACTCCAGCATTAAAGAATTTATCTGAATCTGGTGCTGCTCCGATTCCGACAGAATCCAAAACAACAAGGTGAATACGATTAAATGTTGACATACTTTTCCTCATCTAGGGTGGTTACGGTTAGCACCCAAAACCTCCTAATCCTTTTATGTGACAAAGATTAGCACTTTTCTAAAACATCTACGAATATATCTAACAATTAGCAGTTAGCTTCCAAAATAGTGACACCGTCTTGACCTGCGACGATAACTTTATTGACCATACCGTTAAAGAGGCCGTGGTCCACAACGCCAACCATAGCTTTTAATTCTTGGCCAAAAGCAACTGGATTGTCAATCACGCCCATATCAAGGTCAATGATGAAATTTCCCATATCAGTGACATAGCGTTCTGTATCGCTTGCCATGCGGAAAGATGGCTTGTAACCTTTGGCGTCAAATTCACGGAAAATGCGGTCGGCACCGTAAGTCACCACTTCAACTGGCAACTTGAAAGCACCCAATTTTTCAACCATTTTTGACTCATCAACTACCCAAATGTACTCTTTTGTTGGGGTTGCCACGATTTTTTCCATAAGGAGAGCACCGCCGCCACCTTTGATACCATTAAACTGAGCATCAATTTCATCAGCACCATCAACTGTCACATCAATCACGTCAATGTCATCAACTGATTTTAAGGGAATACCTAGGGATTGGGCTTGGGCTGTTGTACGGCTTGATGTTGTGACACCTGTCACTTGCAAACCTTCTTCCTTCATACGACGACCGATTTCCTCAACAAAGAAATATGCCGTTGAACCTGTTCCAAGACCAACAACCATACCGTCTTTCACGTACTGAGCAGCTGTTACACCAGCCATTTTTTTGAGTTTGTCCATAGCTACCTCTCTATATCTCATTAAAGAATTCCTATTTCCAAATACTTATTATACCATGATTTTAATAAATGCACTACCACACACTTTTTAGCCCTGGAGAACTCTTTTCCTGTCCAAAGCTTTTGATTTTAATATAAAAAGACGCCTGAATAACTTCAGGCGTCTTTTTAATGACTCAAATGCTTATTTAAACAATAACCAAGCAATTAGTCCGATAATGACTAACCAGTCTAGAAATGCTTTCCAATCAAACGGGTGTCTTGTTACTTTAAATGTTACTTTCATGGTGTTTTTTGTTACTATTTAAGTACACCCCCGAACGGGGAGTGAATAGTGATTTCTCACTATTCAAAATCGAGATGCCATTCAAACGTTATGACTAGCAAGTTGATTTTGACGATAAGCTTGTTTGTTTTAAGTTTGAATGGTTTTTAGTACTTAAATCGTTATTTCTCTTCTGTTATTTTCTTGCCTGAGAAGTCAGTTTTTACCGCACTCAGTCTTGTGTACGTGCTTCTATTATACCATGATTTTGGGCGTTTGTATTGTGTGTATTTATCAGTTAGGGGAGTTTTTGTAAGAGAGCCCTTTCTGATTGCTAGAATGCTGTTTTTACGTTACAATAGCAGTATGATTACTAATGAATTTGATACAATTGCTGCTATCTCAACTCCTCTTGGTGAAGGGGCCATTGGGATTGTCAGAATTTCTGGAACAGATGCGCTAGCGATTGCGCAAAAAATATACCGTGGGAAAGACCTAAACCAAGTGGCTACGCACACCATTAACTACGGTCACATTGTCGACCCTGATAAGGATGAAGTTCTTGATGAAGTCATGGTGTCTGTCATGCTGGCGCCTAAAACCTTTACTTGCGAAGATGTGATTGAAATCAACACACACGGCGGGGTTGCGGTAACCAATGAAATTTTGCAATTGGTTTTGCGTCAAGGAGCTCGCTTAGCAGATCCTGGGGAATTTACCAAGCGCGCCTTTTTGAATGGTCGTGTGGATTTGACCCAAGCCGAAGCCGTGATGGATATTATCCGTGCTAAGACCGACAAAGCCATGAATATTGCCGTCAAGCAGCTAGATGGCTCTTTGTCACAACTCATCAACGACACGCGCCAAGAAATCCTCAACACACTGGCTCAAGTCGAGGTCAATATTGATTACCCAGAATACGACGATGTAGAAGAAATGACCACCACTTTGATTCGTGAAAAAACGCAAGAATTCCAAGCACTTTTGGAAAATTTATTGCGCACCGCTCGCCGTGGGAAAATCTTGCGTGAAGGCTTGTCAACAGCGATTATTGGTCGTCCAAATGTTGGAAAATCAAGCCTGCTGAACAATCTCTTGCGTGAAGATAAGGCCATTGTCACGGATATCGAAGGAACCACGCGTGATGTGATTGAAGAATACGTGAATATCAAGGGTGTTCCGCTGAAATTGGTGGATACTGCTGGTATTCGCGAAACGGATGATGTCGTGGAAAAAATTGGTGTTGAACGCTCTAAAAAGGCCCTTGAGGAAGCTGACTTGGTTCTGCTTGTCCTCAACAGTTCTGAACCTTTGACCGATCAAGACCGCGCTCTGCTAGAACTTAGCAAAAATAGCAACCGCATCATTTTGCTCAATAAAACAGACCTGCCTGAACAAATCGAGGCTGACCAATTGCCTGAGGATGTTATTCGCATCTCCGTTCTCACCAACCAAAATATCGACCTTATCGAAGACCGCATCAACCAACTCTTCTTCGATAACGCTGGTTTGGTTGAAAAAGATGCAACCTACTTGTCAAATGCTCGCCACATTTCATTGATTGAAAAGGCGGTGCAAAGTTTGCAAGCGGTCAATGAAGGGCTTGATCTAGGAATGCCTGTTGATTTGCTGCAAGTTGATTTGACACGTTGCTGGGAAATTCTCGGTGAAATCACTGGAGATGCTGCCCCAGATGAGTTAATCACCAAACTCTTTAGCCAATTCTGTCTTGGAAAATAAAAAGCAAGAAATCACTTTTCAGATTTCTTGCCAAGTGCTGCTACTACAGTAGCGGCTTTTTTAATTTCCAGTGCTTCAATGTTAGCAATTGCTCAGAAAAATAAGCTCTGGTCTGCTCAGGGGTGTAGGTGTCATTTGACATATGAGCGACCAAGAAATCAAGCAAATCATCCATCGTTTGATAAACAAACTGCCCATTCGTGTAACACCATTTGCAATAGTCCTCGTTGAAATGCTTATCCACTTCTCTACTAATCATATCGTCCTCATCCAGCAGCATGCCACAACACTGGCAAATAAGCTTTCTTGGACTTCCTAGCAATGTATTGATTGACACGTCAAAAGTAATGGAAATCTGTTTCAGGGTTTCGATATTTGGGGTTGAATTCCCATTTTCCCAACGTGAAACAGCTTGGCGGGTAACAAACAACTTATCAGCCATATCATCCTGCATGAGATGGTGTTTCGTGCGAATTGCTTTTAAGATATCCTTTGTTTCCATCTTTTCTCCCTCCCTCTTTGGAACACCTTCATTTATAGCATGGACTTGTTTGCGTTTTCAAGCAATCGTCTGTTGCTTTTCTTGCACTAAAAAACTCGCCCGAACAGCGAGTTTTTGCCTTATTTCGAGAGAATTTCCTTGACACGCGCTTGCAAATCTGGAATCACATATTCCGCAAACCAAGGATTTTTAGCTTGCCAAATGTTATTGCGAGGCGATGGATGCACCAACGGAAAAAAGGTCGGCAAATAATCTTTGTAATGTTTGACCGTTTCAGTCAATCTGGCAGACGATTTTTGGTGCAAATAATAGCGCTGAGCGTAAGACCCCACCAAAATGTGCAATTCAATCTGCGGTGCTAGAGCGAGGGTTCGCTCGTGCCATTTTTGGGCAAAGCCCTTGCGAGGCGGCAAGTCCCTTGATTTCCCCGTACCAGGAAAATAATAATCCATCGGAACCACCGCAAAAAGCCCTGAATGGTAAAACATCTCTCGGTCAACCCCAAGCCACTTGCGCAAATTGTCCCCACTCGGGTCATTCCAATACAAGCCTGACTCTTGGGCACGAATACCTGGTGCCTGTCCGACAATATTAATGCGTGCAGTGCTTGGTACGGTAAATAAGGGCTTGATGCCTTTTTTGGTGTAGGCGATATTTTGCTCATCTGCCATAATATCTGCTACTAATTGGTCAATGGTATCCATCACATGCTCCTCAAAACAAAGAAGAGATATTCTTTTCAGAGTTCTCTCCCTTACTGTTTATTATTTGATTAATTCGTAAATAGCTTCTGCGTAAATAGCAGCTGCACGGTAAAGGTCTTCGACGTCCGCAAATTCATTGGCTTGGTGCATGGTATTCACATAACCTGGGAACATAGCGCCAAAGGCAACACCACGTTCAAGAAGACGTCCGAATGTTCCACCACCGATAACTTGTTCGTAACCTTTAAGGCCTGTTTGTTTTTCGTAAACAGAAAGAAGCGTTGCGACCAATGGGTCATCAGCTGGCACGTAGTGTGGGGTGTGTTCGTGGTCTGAAAGAGTCACGCATGTTACACCTTCCAAAGTTTCCAATTGTTCTTTGATAGCTTGTGGTGTCGTACCTTGTGGGTAACGGAAGTTAAGCGTGATTGTGTTGTCATCTGAATGACGGTCAAAGGTAAAGACACCAGCGTTCATGCTAAGGGCACCCATTTTAGCGTCTGTATAAGCCACACCCAGTTTTTTACCAGCAAAATCACGGTGTAAGACATTGGCAGTGACATTCAAGTAAGCTTTAGCTGCTCCAGCAAAGTCAAATTGGTTCAAGAAAGTTGCCAAGTAGGTTGCCCCGTTGATACCTGCTTCTGGTGTTGAACCGTGAGCTGATTTTCCGATAAGGGTCACGCGGTAAACATCACCGTCTTGTGTTAATTCTGCGGTTAAACCTTCAGCGCTTGTAAAGGCTGCCAATTTGTCTTGAAGGTCTGCTAGGCTGCTGTTAGCAGTGAAAGTTGCAGTGGCAGATTCTGGTACCATATTGTCACGAAGCCCTGCTTTAAAGCTAAGCAGTTGGAAAGCACCATCGTTTTCACCAGCAAAATGCAAGTACTCTGTGATATTTCCCTTTTCCCCATTAATAATTGGGAATTCTGCATCAGGTGAGAAGCCAAAGTCAGGGTCTTTCAAGCCATTGTGGGCAAAGTAATAATCCATGTCGCCCCAGCCTGATTCTTCATCTGTACCGACGATAAAGCGTACTTTTTTAGAAACTGGCAAGCCAAGTTCTTTGATGATTTTTAGGGCATAATAACAAGCCATAGTTGGGCCTTTGTCATCAGATGACCCACGCGCATACAAACGACCATCCTTGATAACAGGTTCGTAAGGGTCAGTATCCCAGCCACTACCTGCAGGCACAACGTCTAAGTGAGCAAAGATACCAAGGACTTCGTCACCTTCACCAAATTCAAAATCCCCTGCGTAGTTATCAATATTACGTATCTTGTAACCATCGCGCTCTGCCATTGCCAAGAAATACTCCAAAGCTTTCACAGGTCCAGGTCCAAATGGGTGTTTGCTATCTGCTTGGCTATCATCACGTTCTGAATTGATGCGCAACAAGGCAAATAAGTCATCCATCATGGCGTCTTTGCGCTTGTCCACCTCTGCTCTAAAATCTACTGTCATTTTTCAAACTCCTTCTAAGATATGATTTTGCCTCCGTTTGAGAGCTATTGACGTATCATATCACACGCTTGTTTCACATAATCAGACGACTCATCGGCGTTCAATGAGGTCATCCACAGGCAAACGATAACTTGGTTCTAATGTTTCGTCGCTGTAACCAACCGTAATCAACAATTCAGGTTGGAAACGGTGGTCGATGTTTAGAATATCGTTGGTTACTGATTTATCAAATCCTAAAATCATATTGGAAGCCAAACCTTGGTCTGTTAAAGCCAATACAAAATTCATCGCCACGATACCAGCATTAAGAGCCAGATATTCTCCTTTGTGTTGGTCATCAAAAGCTGCAAATCGTGCTGGCAAGGTTTCCATGTAGTAGCTCAATTGGTCATTGCTTAATGATTTGACCCCGATACGTGCAATTTTACGCGAACGTTGCACCAAATCAGTATCCGTAAACAAGGCAACCACATATTGTGCTTCTTCCACTTGTTTTCGGTTTGGTCCAGGCATGCTTTGAGCGAGTTCTGCCTTTTTGTCCTTGACAACCACAAATTTCCAAGGTTGCAGGTTATTCGCACTTGGCGATAAGGTGGCGATTTCAATGGCTGTGCGTAAATCTTTGTAATCCACTAGTTTGTCATTGAAATGTTTGACTGCGTGACGCTTTTTGTTTAATTCTAGGAATTTCATAAGCTTCGCCCTCCTAAGATATTCTATGCCTCTTTATTTTAGCATTTTGTTAACAATTAAACAAAATTATTTTGCCAAAATCAAAAAACAACAACTAGAAAAATAATCTTAAAGAATAACAGTCAATAAAACAGGGTAATCTCCAAACTTTTGGTCAATTCTGAAAGAATATCTTTCATACAACTCCTTTCCAATCAAAAATAAAAGAACCTCGAAAGGTTCTTAAAAACTATTTAGCGTCTTTCATCTATTTTTGAGAATGTCATGACTAAAGCAAAAAAAGATGATAGCAACCTGTATTACTATAATGTCAACGGCTGGATATACCCAGAAGTTGGGCTGCAAATTGTAGATCATTACAAGTTTTCCAAAGAATCCGAGTAAACCTGAAGCTTGAGATAAATTTGAAATATTAAGATGCTCCATGAAAACGTTAACTACCAAAAAACATTGCCACTTTAGTTACAAAAAACATAATCATAACCGCTATGGCAGATCTTATGTAGTTGAATACAAACGATACTAAATAAACTGGTGTTTGTACCAAAAGAACTAAGGCTCTCAGAAAGCCTCGTGATAAAAAGCCAACACCTTTTATCAAATAGCCAAAAAGATCGATTAAACGCTCCCCAGAGCTAGGTTTTAAGCTTTCTAGTCTAGCCTGTACTTCTTTCTGGTGTTCCCCATTTAACCCCATAATGAGACCACTTTGCATCGTCTAGTTCTTTAGCTGATGGTGGTCGTCCATTAGCAGCTTCAAACTCTTTCGCAAAAGCAACGTAATCAAATTCCTCAGTCATCCTTTTTCTCTCCTAACTCCTATTTCATATCCTACTGTTATACCATTTTCTAAGCTAAGGTGACATCCGTTTATCTTATTACAATTCTTTAGAATGATTATTAAAAACTACAGAGTATTCTGAAAAACAGTTAGTCGCTTAGATATACAAAAAGCATCCCAGAGAGATACTAATTGCAATTACTACAAAAACAAGCAGAAAAGCTCTGAGATGCAAAACTATCATAAATCGTAGGAAAATCGCTAGACAGTAGAAAATAATTTTTCCACCATCTCTAAGACCGTCTAACCATCGGCACAAACAAGACTGCGACCCAAGTTAGTAGATTGATAATGATAAGCGCATAGAACCATGTCCCAACTTGGTAAGTGACTTCTAACGTGTTTTTACCAATTCGTTGGGTAACTGTCGGTGTTCCAATACCAGACAAAAGGTAGTCCTTAGACGTTAATTTCTTGCCGTTTAAAACAAGCTGCGTATCTTGATACTTGGCAACTGGTAAACTAACCGTGCCGTCGTTGTCCGCATTCCAAGTCACTATCAAGGTGCTGCCGTCTTGTGATTTTTTGAAATCATCCGTGTGTTTGAGGACAAATTCCTCATACAAAACATACTTGTTGTCGGTATTTGACTTTTTAGATGGCAAGTAGTCTGGTGTTGATTTGGCAATCAAGTCCAGCAAATCATTCAAATTAGAACTGTAAAAGCTTGCTTGGACAGCTTTGGTGTTGCCAAGAACAAAGGTGTGTTTTTTGTTTTTAATAGGGTGTTTGGCTGTGTAATATTCAGTGATTTTTTCCTGCTGCAAATGCATAATTTGAGCAAAACTAACCACATTAACCAGCAATAAGCCAATCGTTACCCAGCGTGACCACTTGACATCAAAATACCTCTCAAGAATTAAAGCCACCGCTAATAACAAGAGTACCGTTGCTGGAATGAAAAAGCGGAAAGGAAATTGAATGAGGTTGACCAAGGATAGGTTCAATTTGTTGATGGAATACCAAGGGAAAATGCTGCTGGATAGCACCAAAAATAGGAAAAATGACCCTACCACCAAACGCAAGAGCGTATCAAAATGACGCCAATGTTTGAAAGTGAAATAGAGCTGGTACAAAACCATGAGCAGCAAAGGAATCGGTGTTATCAACCACTGAATGCTACGCTGATTGACCGTCATGATATACAGTTTTGAATTGATAAAAGGCTCAACCAGATTGTTGGCACGTCCGACATTTGCCAGCACCACCCAAACATTTGCCGTTAAAACAAGGGCTAGGGCGACAGCCTTGATGCCATTCCACAAAATGTTCTTCTTGTCCGTGGATTTGACAAAACCATAGAGGTAAAAAGGCAGGTAGGCCAAAATGAGCAAGAAAGCACTCAGCATATGAATCTGCACCATAACAGACACCGCCACTGCTAAACGAACAGGCGCAATTTTCTTCGTTTGAATAAAATCAATGGCAGGAATCAAGCACCAAGGCATGACGGCTGCTCCCCAGCTTGAAAATCCTTGACGGAAAGTCCAGTACTGAATGGAAAACGTAGTCATGTAAAAGACCGCTATGGCTAGGGAAATCTTAGGCTTAACGCCTGCTCGCTTGGTAAGAGCATTCATGGAAAAGCCAGCGATAATGCCTATGAGAAAGCGTGACACCAGCTGATACGTGTACCAATTTCGGCTGATGAGCACTAAAAGCCCTTGAAAATAGGCAAAATACGGACCATATAAGGCGTTAACAATGCGGCCCGAACTGTAAAAGCCAAATAGCGAAATAAAGTAGCTGAAATTGCCCGTCTTTATCTGCATGGCCGTTTCGTAAAAACGGTTGTAATGAAAAAGAAAATCACTGCCAGCAATGACTCCTTTTGTTAATACTTGAGGAAGAATCAATACAAAGGCGGCTACCACGATGATAAGGCCGGATAGCCAAACCTCTTTTTCTCGGAAACGAGAAAGCCTCTCTCTTACATTCTGAAACATGATCATCTCCTTAAAAAAATCCTTATCCATGTTAGCATAGTTTAGGCGATAACACAATCTAAAAACACCATTAAGCCTCTGTTTCTTCTTGAAGGCGTTCCTTGACTGCGAGCGCTATGTTTTGCGGAATGCCACACTTCCTGATAGCCTCCACATCTGCTTTTTGAATATTGGCAAGACTCTTGAAGTGTTTCATGAGCAATTGCTTGCGCTTTGGTCCCAAACCTGCAATGCCATCCAACTTAGATGAGAAGGAATTTTTACTGCGCACTTGACGGTGAAAGGTAATGGCAAAGCGGTGCACCTCGTCTTGAATACGTTGCAAAAGGAAAAATTCTTCTGAGTTGCGTGGGAGAGGAACCACCTCCAAGGGATTACCAAATAGCAATTCATGGGTTTGGTGTTTGTCATTTTTTTGCAAACCTGCGATGGGAATAGACAAGCCAAGTTGCTTTTCAATGACATCACGCGCCACATTGACCTGACCTTGCCCCCCATCAATGATAATCAAATCAGGCGGTGTTTGCCCTTCTGTCATCATGCGGTGGTAACGGCGGTAAAGCACTTCGCGCATACTGGCATAATCATCAGGCCCCACAACCGTCTTGATTTTGAATTTGCGGTAATCTTTCTTGCTTGGCTTACCGTTAATAAAGACCACCATGGCAGACACTGGGCTCGTTCCTTGAATATTGGAATTATCAAAAGCCTCGATGCGAACAGGTTTTGGAATATGCAACAAGTTTCCAATATTTTCAATAGCACCGTAAGTCTTTTTCATGTCTTTTTCAAGCAAATCAAATTTTTGTTGCAGGCTGACACGAGCATTTTTTGTCGCTAAATTGACCAAATGCTTTTTCTCACCTCGTTGCGGTTTGACGATTTTAGCATCTACCACAGCCTTAACCAAGTCCTCGTCAATGTCATTGGGAATGAAGATTTCTTTGGGTACAAAGTGCTTCTTGTCACGGTAAAATTGCCCCACATAAGTCAAGAAATCTTCCTCAGGCTCGTCATAATAAGGAAACATATTGACATCCCGCTGAATGAGTTTGCCTTGACGAACAAAGAAAACTTGGACGCACATCCACCCTTTATCGACATAATACCCAAAAATATCACGGTCCATCATGTCTTGGTTCATCACCCGTTGTTTAGTGCGCAAGGTCGAGATGGCCTGCAACAAGTCACGGTATTCTGCCGCACGCTCAAAAGCCATTTCATCTGAAGCTGCTTGCATTTTTTCCTTGAGTTCGTTGACAATTTTATCGTCTTGACCATTAAGAAAATGCTTGACGTCTTGCGCCATATCAACAAAATACTGGTGATCCACATGGCAAATCGTGTGGGCGTTGCATTGCCCTAAATGGTAGTAAAAACAAACTTTATTGGCTGGATTGGTACATTTTTTAAAGGGGAAAATGCGGTCCAAAAGCCGTTTGATTTCATTTGCCGCCCCCGAGTCAGGATAGGGGCCAAAATACATGGCACCGTCTTTTTTGATTTGACGCGTAATGAGCAATCGTGGGTATTGCTCGTTGACCGTAATCTTGATAAAAGGGTAAGACTTATCATCTTTTAGCCGAATGTTGTACTTGGGTTGGTTTTTTTGGATGAGATTGATTTCAAGCAATAGGGCTTCAGTATTTGACCCTGTCACAATATACTCAAAATCCGCAATCTCAGACACCAATAATTCCGTCTTGGTATCGTGACTACCGTGGAAATAACTCCGAACACGGTTTTTCAGATTTTTAGCCTTTCCCACATAAATAATCTTGCCATGCTTGTCTTTGTGGATATAGCATCCTGGACTATCTGGCAATAATTGTAATTTGTGTTTAATCAGTTCGTTCATACCCTTTATTATAACAAATTCAGGACTCATAGGATAACATAAGCACACAAAAGCCACGTCAGACGTTTTGGGCACAAAAAAACTGAGCCTTTCGACTCAGATTTTTGTCAAAAATTACCAAATACCTAGAGAATATTGCATGAAGAGGCTCACGCAAGTAATTGCTACCCAACAAATAGCCCCAAGCATGATGGCTTGTCCACCAGTTTTGACCAATTTCACAGGGTTGGTATTCAAACCAATAGCTCCCATAGCCATAACGATGAAGAATTTTGAAAGAACTTTCAAGTTATCAAAAATCACAGTGTCAACACCCATGCTGCTGGCAATTGTTGTGATGATTGATGCCATCAAGAAGAATAAAATAAAGGTTGGGAAAGATTTACGCAATTGGAAGGTTTGTTTAGCTTCTCCACCATTTTTTTGCATTTTGTAAGCTCTGTAAAATGACAAACCTAAGGTAATCGGGATAATAGCCAATGTACGTGTTAATTTAACAATGGTTGCTCCGTCAAGTGTATTTGAACCGTGTACAGCATCCCAAGCTGTTGCAGCCGCTGTTACAGATGAGGTATCATTAACGGCTGTACCTGCAAAGACCGCAAAACCGTGGTTTGACAAGTGAAGCAATTCCCCAAGGGTTGGGAAAATCAAGGCTGCCAAGATGTTGAACAAGAAGATAACTGAGATACTTTTAGCCACTTCTTCGTCTTTGGCTTGGATAACTGGCGCTGTCGCTGCAATGGCTGAACCACCACAAATAGATGACCCAACACCAACCAAGGTTGCTGTATTGACGTCAAGCTTCAACCATCTTTGCAAAAGAAAGGCAATGATTAACGATACCAAAATGGTGCTGATGATAATAGGTAAAGATTCTGTCCCTACTTTCACCACTTGGGTCAAGTTAAGACCAAATCCCAAAAGTACAACGGCGATTTGCAAAACGTATTTTGAAGTGAAGGCAATCCCTTCCACCGTTTGTTCACGATTAGTGTGAAAATTACCGATAATCATACCAAGCAAAATGGCAAATACCGGAGCACCAACAAGAGGGAATTTTTCCCCTAAAAACCAAGCTGGCAAGGCTAAAATGGTACAAAATAAAACACCGGGAACTTTTTTCTGAAATGTCATAATAGTTTCAAACTCCTTTTCATGACAATAATTATACCCCCTCTTAACTATAATGTAAAATTATTCTTTTTTATGATATAATAACAAAAAAGAATGATAAAGGACAAATCCCACCATGTTGGACTATCGTGTGTTTACGTTTATGAAAGTATGTGAAACCATGAACTTTACCCAAGCCGCCAAGGAACTTCACATCACACAACCTGCTGTCACCAAGCACATTCAAGCCTTGGAAATCGAATATCAAACTAAGCTCTTCACCTTTTCAGGAAAACATTGCCAATTGACGCAAAACGGCGAAGAGTTGCTGAATTTGCTCATGACCATCAACAATGACATTCAGCATTTCAAATCGGATTTGAAGAAAGATGTCAAACTATTGAATTTTGGCGCCACTTCCACCATCGGGGAATTTATCTTGTGTGACTCCTTGATTCACATCTTTTCACAATATTCCCAATACCAATTCAACATGCTGGTCAATAATACCACGTCCTTGCTCAAGGCACTGGATCAAGGAAAGATTGATTTTGCCATTATCGAGGGCTTTTTCTCCAAGGAAAAATACGATTTTCTCCCTTACACGTCAGAGCCCTTCATCGCCGTTGCTTCGTCGCAGTCAGATTTAAATGGCAAAGCTGTGACCTTGGAAACCTTGTTGGATTATCCTATTATCATCAGAGAACAGGGGTCTGGCACGCGTGAAATGCTGTCGCTCATTCTCAAAGAAAACAACCTATCTATCAATGATTTTCGACAAGTCACTGAAATTGGTAGCCTCAATATGATTCGCAGCTTGGTCGCGCACAATGTAGGGATTAGTTTTGTTTATCGCAGCGTGGTCAAAAATGAATTGGCTTCTGGAAAATTGGTGGCCATCGACCTTGATATTCCACCAGTTTGGCATGATTTTACTTTTATCTGGCGAAAAAATAGCCATTTTAAAACACTTTACCAAGATATTTTTAAACTATTTTTAGAAAATAAGGACTTGATTAAAAACCAAAATTAACGTAAACTAAGTAATTAAACGGGCACAGCTTGTAACTTAGAAAGGGCATATATGCATACAACAGTTGACATCACAGAGCTTTTACAATATGGGGAGAGGGTCACATTTAAAAAAGGGGACTGCCTAGCCACATCCATCGCAGGAGAGTCTCACGGGGACATCTTCATCCTGTCTTCAGGCATTTGCGCACTCTCGTCCATTTCTCTTGACGGCAAGGAAACCACCTACCTCTACTTTAAGAGAGAACAATTTGTCGGATTTACATCCCTTATGACAACCTTTAATTTAAATTATTATGGCAAAAAGACCTTCTCTATCATTGCTAAAACCCCTTGCGTTGCTTACCGCATTTCAAACCGCAGTTTTCAGGAATTGCTCGGTTTTCCATCTATCACAGCGCTGATGGTCAATACCCTCACTGAAAACTTGGTGTATTTGATGGAGCATTTTCATAGCAGCAAAAACGAACCTGCCCTTGTGCAATTCAGCCGCTTTTTGATGGACCAAGCTGAGCAAGAACCTTCTGGCGAGCTGTTGCTCGACACTGTCTTTACTTACCAAGAAATCGCCAGCTATCTTGGTATGCATTCTGTGACAATTGCCCGCATGGTCAAAGCCCTGCGTGAAGAAGGCCTGATTGACAAGGTTGGCCACCAAATTCGCATCATCAATCCCCAAAAAATGACAAACCTCATCACCGAAGAACAAAAAATTGATTACTAAATCATGACTACCCGTTAATGGGTGATCATGATTTTTTTGCTTCTGACAGCTTGATAGCGTGATGGACTGAAAGTCATATAAACAAACAGCTGAAGTCATCTGACTCCAGCTGTTCATTGTTAACCGACAAAAATTATTCTACAGTATGACGCTCTCCTAGTAAATAATCGTCCACATTTTCAAACATCTCTGATGGGCTAAGTGGTTTACGTCCTGTCAATTTAACAAAATCACTAACTGGAACATCTAAAAAGCCTTCTGTCACTGTTGTACCAAAACTTACCATACCTTCTGATGTAGCTTGGATAGGACTCTTACTAAAGTCACCGTCAGTATCTCTTGGAACTCCAATAGAATCGAAATAGGCATATAATTCATCGTCTGTTAATTTATTATATGCGATATGATTTCCTGTTGCCTTATTGGCAATATCTAGAAAGTTTTGATAAGAAATCGGTTCAATACCATTATTATTCAATACTTCACGATGAAGAAGGTCATTGGAAAGGGCACAACTCGCAGCAAAGGCTGCATCTCGACGAGAAATAAACCAAACTCGACCATCGCCCATATTTTTAGAAATAACCTCTTCTTTTGCATCCACTGCTCTTAAATAATCACTAATAAAAGCTTCTGCAAATAAAGAATTACGAAGGAAAATGTAGTCTAATGGTGAATTCTGAATGATAGCTTCTGTAAAACTATGGTCTATATTTTCAATACTTGGATTAAGTGGGTGACTATCTGAAAGTACTGAGGTGTATACAATTTGTCTAACATTTGCTTTAACACAAGCTTCAACTACATTTTGATGAACTTTACAACGTTTTTTCACCAACAAAAGGCATTGAAATCGGAAGTACTTTATTTGCATTTTCAAACACTCTTACAAGATTCTCCAATGAGTTAAAATCAGCTACTGCTGTCTTAATACCTTGTTCTTGATAAGGTTTTAATGCTTCCTCTCTAGGTGCAGTAAATAATAAATCGTCCTTTGGTAACAAATTTTGAATATGTTTAGCGACTTGTGAGCCAAAGTTTCCATCAACACCATTAACAACAATTTTTGTCATAATACTTCTCCTTAAAAGATATTTACTTTATTGTTAGTTTTATTATAATGTAAACGCTATCTAAAATTCAATCCTATTTTTTTATGGCCCATTAGAAATCATAATAAGGAATTATCAAAAATGGTTAGAAAATCAATAAGTGTTTGATTTTTAGAATCTTTTTGATAAGCTAGAACAATTTCATAAGTATGCTAGCTACCTTCAATCGGAATGCTTCGAATCATTCCATCTAATTTAGATAAATTAAAATCATCTGTTCCAAATCCAATAAGTTGTTCTGATAATATATAAAAGAAACTTTCTTCAAAATCATCAACCGTCCTAGCAATATTAGGATAAAAGCCATCTTTTAGCGAACGTTCTTTCATAATGACATAACTTTTACCCATGCTCTCCTCACTCAACATTAACAAAGGATACTGATACAGTTCCGAAACAGTAATAACCTGATAATCAAATAGTGGGTGTCCCTGAGCGACCAATGCATTATATCTACCTGATTTTATCACTAATTTTGAAATGTTTTTACTGGTAAATTCTTCTCCAAATGATAATGCCAAATCAGAAATATCTTTTGTAACATAGGTTTCAATATTTTTTCCTTCTACTTTTTTAATTGAATGTTGATAGGAAAGCCAATTTCTTTAAGATAGGAGATAAAAGGTAGGGGTAATCTTAAATCATATAAAGAAGTATAGGCAATACTGAGTCTTGGCTTCAAGGTATTTATTGAATGTTGTATTTGAATTTTTGTTTCTTCATACTGCTTTAACATCATTTTGCATTATTATATAGCATTTTTCCAGCTAAAGTTGGTTGAATAGGAGTCACACTTCTATCAAAAAATTTCGTGTTAAATTCTTTTTCAAGTGAAGAAATGTATTGGCTAATAGATGCTTGTGAAATGAAGTTTTTACGAGCTGTTTCTATATAATTTCTACATTCATACAAATCTATGAAGTATTTTAATTTTTCAATATACATAGAAATTCTCATTTCATTTTTAGTTATTCTATTATATCATGAGGTATTGCAAATAATTAGAATCCTAATAAAATTATAATAAAAACCTCTTGAAACGAAACAGTTCAAGAAGTTTTGGTTAATTATCTCCCCTCCAATCGCTCCTTGAGTTTTTCAACGAAAAGATAGGCGGCGGGGCAAAAGAGGGTATTTTTAATAGTAAGGTTATTGATTTGGTAAATCTTTTTACGGTCGGTGTGGGGAAATTCACGGCACGCTTTGGGACGGACATCATAAATGGTACACAAATTATCACTGCCTAGGAAAGGGCAAGGCATGCTTTGGAAAACCTTGTCGCTGTCCTCGTCAACACGAAGATAAGCGTCCTCAAAGACTGATAATTTCATGCGAAAAGCCTTTGAAATGCGGGTAATATCTGCTTCAGTGAAAAGCGGTCCCAGACTTTTACAACAATTCGCACACTGGGTGCAATCAATCTCTTGAAAGACTTCCGTGTGGATTTCCTGCGTGATTTTGTCAAGGTTTTTAGGGGCTTTTTTCTTGAGGGTTGCTAAAAATTTGCGGTGTTCTTTTTGCTTTTGCTGAGCCAATTCGTGGTAACGCTCAATATCCAATTCTGTCATTTTTGCACTTTCTAACAATTTTCAATCAGAGATCATTATAGCATAAATCACAAAAGACTCAACCGCCATTTTAGCGACGCGTCAAGAGAGCAGCACGCTCCTGTTGCTTTATTTCTTGGATGAGGCGCTGAAATTCTGCAGCCACGGCTTGGCTATTAGCTCTGCTTTTTTGTGGCTGAAAGGTCAGATTGTCCAAAAAGACAGGATCGGTGCCCTTTTCTTGGTAAATATTGCCTTGAAAGAAATAACGCTTGGTCTTTTTGTCAATGGCAAGCAAGGATGAACGCCAACGTGCTTTGGGCTGAGAATTAGGTTTCCAGCTGATTTTTAATTGTTGCCCCAGATAATACCACCCCATTAAACTCAAGGAAATGGCTTGGTTTTTGTTGTGGTCTTGATAGGTACAAAACACCTCGGTCGCTTGGTCCTTGAGCGTCAAAAAAGGGTGAAAATCTTGGATGCCTTGGTAATCTTCGTAGGTCATCTCAGAAGCTTTTGTATCCTGCTGAAATACTACCGAATGAGCATCACGAAAGGGATCATAGACTTCTTCTATAACCTTTTTCTTAGACAAAATGGCCTCAATCTCAGCGTCCGAATAATAGGTAACGTCCGACGCCCGAACTTTTCGGTCACTTGGCACCTGCAAAACCTGAACACTCGCACGCGCTTTTGCCGGCACAGACAAGATGCCTTGATAAAGCGTCTTTTGACTAAATGTTTTGAGGCGCTTGAGGTACGAGCTATACCCTTGCTGCGAATGATTAAGGGCGTAAGATCCGTTTGCATCTTTAAAAACAATAACAAATTGTAGGTTTTTGCGTTTTTTATCCCGACGAAAAATAGGTGTGCTAAACTGGGCATCATTTTTGAATAGTTTCAGAAAATGCCCTGCCTTGACGATATGAGTGTGAGCAATGTGTTTCATGATTTTAGTGTAACACGCTAATGCTAAATTGTCACGGCAAGATTAAAGGGCCTTGTAATCTGCGTCACTAACGGCCTCCAGCCAGATGGTTTTGGTATTATTACCAGACACCTCGATGGCAATATGGCTAAACCAAGCATTCTTTTTAGCGCCATGCCAATGTTTAACGTTAGCTGGAATGACGATGACCTTGCCTGGCTCAAGGCTTACCGCTTCCTTGCCTTCTTCTTGATACCAACCTTGCCCAGCTGTGCAAATCAATACCTGACCGCCACCCTTATCTGCTTGGTGAATATGCCAATGATTGCGACAACCAGGCTCAAAGGTCACATTTGCGAGAAATAAAGGCGACTCCTCATCCACCAAGGGATTGAGAAAAGATTGCCCGTCAAAATACTGTGCAAAAGCATCATTTGCCTGCCCTTTTCCGAAAACATTTGCCTGATCAAATGCCACTTTGTCCATTTCTATATTCGTCATAGTAAACTCCCTTCTTTAATCGTCCTGCCAAATGTCCTTAGCTAGGCGAAAAACAGCCCAAGCTTTTGGCCAGCCTGCATAGAAAGCCACATGGGTAACTACTGCCGCTATTTCTTCCTTGCTAACGCCGTGATTTTTAGCATTTTCAAGGTGATGCGCCATCGAACTATCGGTTATACCTTGTGCCATGAGGGCCACTACCGTGATAAGGCAGCGGGTTTTCAAGTCAATAGCCGTGTCGTTCCAATTTTCACCAAAAAGCACATCATCGTTAAAATGAGCAAATGCTGGCGCAAAATCACCCAATTGGTCACGTCCTACTGTTTGTTTAATGGTCATTGTTCTCTCCTTTCTGGTAGAAAGTAAAATCACATCACTTAAAGTTTAAATGAACTAATCCTTTTAACTGTTTCAGGATCAACATGGGAAAAGAATTGACTCTCCCCCATATCAAGTTTCAAAATTGCTTCCATATCATCTTTTGTTAAAACAAAATTAAAGACATCAAAATTTTGCTCCATACGATTTTTATGCACGGTCTTAGGAATGACAATAACATCACGTTGAATCAAATAACGAAGGGCGACTTGTGCAGCCGATTTATGGTATTTTCGCCCAATATTAACAAGTGTTTCATTTGTAAAGAAATCATTGCGCCCTTCTGCGAATGGTCCCCAAGATTCTATTTGAATACCATATTCATCCATTGTCTGACGGGCTTTCAATTGTTGATTAAAGACATGTGTCTCAATTTGATTGACCATAGGCGTAACATCCACAAAAATAGCTAAATCTGCCACACGATCAGGGGCAAAATTGCTAATACCAATTACCCTTATTTTACCAGCTTTATAGTACTCTTCCATAGCACGATAAGCACCATAATAATCACCAAATGGCTGGTGGAGAAGGACTAAATCAATATAGTTTGTTTGAAGTTTAGCTAAAGAAGCATCCAGAGAAGCTTTTGCTTTCTCATAGCCATAATTGCTTATCCAAATTTTAGTTGTGATAAAAAAATTTTCACGTGCAATCCCTGACTTACGGATAGCATTTCCAACAGCTTCTTCATTCTTATAGGATTGAGCTGTATCAATTAAACGATAACCAACTAAAATGGCATCACTAACCACACGCTCGCATTCATCGATATTAGGAATTTGGTAAACTCCAAATCCTAAAATAGGCATTTTAATACCGTTTGATAATGTTTTGTATTCCACTAGGTTCTCTTTTCCACATCAAGATTTTGTGATTTCTTCGTTAAACAAATGCTGTTCTTTTTTAAGAACGATGTTTTGGTAGTTTTGAATTTTGCGGTTGAGTCGTCTGTGGGCTTCTTGCAATTCGGCAATGCGGGCTTCTAATTTGACACGTTCTTCTTCTAATAAGTCTAGCCTTGCTTGTTCGGTGCCATCACCTGCTTCCACCAAGCCCATGTACTCAATCAAGGATTCGATGCCAACGCCTGCTCTTCTGAAACAACGGACAAATTCCAAGGCCGCAATGTCACGTTCTGAAAAATCACGAACGCCCGACGCCTGACGTTTGACGCGTGGAATCAAGCCAATCCGCTCATAATAACGAATCGTATCTGCCGAAATCCCTGTCTGCTCGCTAACGGTTTTGATATTCATAGGTCATCTCCTCTCTTTGTTACCTTCAGTATATACCTTAGAGTCCACTCCAAGTCAATCCCAAAAAGGAACTTTTTAGTAAAAATATAATCGTTTTCTAAAATAGGCTGGAACACCAAAAAAAGCACCCAGACCAATCTAAGTGCTAAACAATTTCATCACTCTCTTCTATCGTCCCAATAGTCGCGGAAACGATTCAAATCAGGCAGGGACAAATTGCCTCTGTCTTTAGTCAAGGTAGCTAATTTACTGTGTCCCATAAAAGCCCCCAAAAAGAGCTTGGCCGACTTGGCTAGGAGAAACTTCTTCTCTGCTCCAATAGAGTAAAAGGAGATTAGACTAGCAGAGAGTTTCGACATAAATTCTCGATTAACCGCCAAATCGTTGATACTGGTAATGCCACTGGACATGAGGGTGTCAAACAAGGTATCAAACAAGAGTTTTAATTCTTGGCTTGATAAATCATCCGTCCACTGTTTAAAGGTTTTTTCAAGATTTCGGCTCAATTCTGTTGGATGCTCGACAATTAGCCATTGGCCTGTTTCAGCGTCCATTTGCCAATTGGTCAAAGCGTGCTGCATGATGCCCACACCTTGACTTTGAACGATAACTGGCTCGATGTCATTGTACAACATCACCCCAACGATAGACTCTTCTGGCCGAATAACCCGCACCTTATCGCGAATTGCTCGGTAACCTTCTTTTGCAAGGTCGGCTTCATTAAGCCCTGGAGAATCCAACATATAAATCTGCGTGATTTGCGAGCGAAGGTCAGGACGCACATTAGCCGCCGCGTATAGGGCTAAATTGCCACCTTTAGAATGCCCTGACAAGGTAAAAGAACCCGCATTCTCACTTAAAATTTCTTCCAAATATTTCAAAGACGAACGATGAGCTGGGATTTCTCGCACATAACTCAGTTTGAAATCTTCCTTCCAACCAATCAAGGTGTCATCAGTCCCACGAAAAACCAGTTGGCGATAATCTAACTGAGGTAAACTAAAGACCATTGCCGCAAACTGTCTTTCGTATTCTTCGTCCACATCATTGACATAATAAGACACGTGCAAATCCGCAAAACGGTCCGATTCCGCCACTGTTTTTAGCAAATCAATACGTGATTTAGTCGCCAAAAAATTGCGGTCCAAGGTCTTTTCCCCCGTGCTATACGGACGAAAAACTTCTTGCACCAAGACATCCTTGGTCACATCGATACTGGCATCCAGTTCTTCAAAACAAAAATAACCCAACTCATTTAGGCACATTTTATCCGCCTCATTAAGTGGAAAAGCCTCGAAAGTCTTGTCTTGATGTTGCGTCACATAATCGTTTATTGTCCCCATAAGTCCCCCTTTTGCGAAACACGCCATCTGATTGCTGCTCAATGGGCAATCGTTTACACTCCTATTATCTCATATTTTTGAAAAAAAGATGGATTTTAACTGTATTCTTTTCATGTTTTTCTCATGTATTTTCAAAAAATGGCAAAAAAACAGTTAGGGCTGCTCCTAACTGTCAGCTTATTTGATAATGTGTTCCATACGGGTTTCTTGCGGGGTCATGCCTTGATGTTGGTAAAAACGCAGAGCCGCTTCATTGGCATTCCAAACGTTCAAGGTCACGTTGTAGCAACCAATCTCTTTCGCATAAGACAAGGCAAACTGGTACAACTGCTCCCCAATTTTGTGCCCACGCGCTGCCGCGTCCACACACAAATCATCGATAAACAAGGTTTTGTGAGGAACTTTTGGCGCTTGTGCTTCCTCAATGATAGTAAACATATGCCCCAACACCTTGCCCTCTTCGCCTTCATAGACAAAAATAGGACGCTTATCATCAGAAAGCAGATCTGCCAATTCTTGCTCCGTGTATTTCACACCTTTAGCTTGGAACAAATCAGGTCTTACTGCATGATGTACGGACAAAACTTGTTGCAAAAGGTCCATTAAGCTTGGAATATCAGCACTTGTCGCAGGTCTAATGGTCATGTCTAACTCCCCCATATCTCGTTTTATCTATTATACCATCTTCTTTGTGGCTTGTAACTACGGCAGAGCTTATTTTTCTAATGCCCTGGCCAAGCGGATGTTCCTCCTAGCACATTTACGACTTGGTAACCTTCTTGGTCCAAAAACAAACTTGCCCGCTCAGAACGCCCACCGATCTGACAAATCACATAATAAAGCATGTCCTTATCTAATTCTTGGTACCGTTCGACCAATTCACTCAATGGTAAATTAACCGCCGTTGGCACGTGCCCTGTGGCATATTCGTCTGGCTCACGGACATCAAGCACATGACATTGTTGTCTTTGCAGGTGTTCTTTCAGGTCCTGTGTTGTAATGGTTTTAATCATAATGCATCTTATCTCCTTTTTTATTCTCATTTATTAACATAAAAAGATGTTTTTTGTGTTATCGTTTGCATTTCTTAATGCCATTTTGTCAAAAAGGTGCTATACTTATCCTTAGTAACGTTTATGCATTCATAAAGGAGGCCTCATGACTAAACAAGAAATGGTTAATTATCTCTTAGACTACTTGCTAAAGGAAAATTCGCAATACAAAGCAATTCATATTCCAGAGGATTTGTCAGGTCAAGAGTCCTTATTGCGTGCTCTATTAAATGTTCGTCCTCCAATGGCGACATCTCGGCACTTCCTCTCTGTTCAAAACGATTATTTGCAATTAAAAGCGGCAGAGCGTGTAGTGGTTTTTCTCAACCACTTACACACTGTTCCCAACGATGAGCGTTTTTACGTTTGGAAGGGGGATATTACACGGCTAAAAGTTGACGGTATTGTTAATACGGCGAGTCGTCATCTGCTAGGCTGCTTTGAACCTTTGCATAATTGCTCGGAAAATGCCATCCACACTTATGCGGGTGTTCAGCTGCGACAAGATTGTTACAATCTCATGGAGCAACAGCCTTATGAAGAACCAACAGGAACAGCCAAAATCACACCCGCTTACAATCTGCCTGCCAAATTTGTCCTACACACCGTCAGCCCTAATCTCAGCGGACCTTTGACCCCCATGTCTAAGGATTTGCTGACGCAAACCTATTTGGCTTGCTTGGGCTTGTCTGAGAAAAATCAGCTAGAATCCGTGGCACTACCTGCGATTAATTCTAGCAAGGACCCGCATTTTGTCGATGAAAATGTCGCTGAAGTCGCCGTCCAAACAACCAAACAATTCTTAGAACAAAGCCACTTTGTCAAAAAAGTCATCTTTGCCGTCAATAACGATAAAGAACGCCATATTTATCAAAAGTTGTTGAATTGATTCCAATCATCAACCTCAAAACCGTTAGCAATAGCTAACGGTTTTTTCTTACTCAACAATGGCTTTGGCAATGTCTTCTGGGCTGATATTGGCAAAGTAAAGGCTTGTGTCTATGGTTTGGAGTTTAGCTAGGACGTCTGAATACTCATAGCGAAGGCCAATAAGGGCTTTCTCAATATCTGAAACGTCTTTGATGCCAAAGAAGTCACCGTAGATTTTAATGCCCTGAATGATGGATTTGTCTATGTCAGCATAAATGGTTAGTTTACCTGCTGGGTAGCGAACCGAGCGCTTGATTGTGTACTCAGGAGCTGTGCCGTAGGTCCAATCCCAGGTGCCAAATTGTTGGTCTGCCAAAGTCTGAATGGCTTGCAATTCCTGCTCTGAAAAATGGTATTGGGTCATGTCAGGGTACAATTCTCGCATTTTGTTGAGCAATTTTTCTGAGAAATCATCAACCGTGATTTTTTCAGGCAATTCATCCAAGATATTGGTCACACGCGCACGCACAGACTTCACACCTTTGGATTGGATTTTATCCTTTGAGATCTGCAAGGCATTGCCAAGAACGGTCATATCCACGTCAAAGAGCAGGCAACCGTGGTGCATCATTCGCCCCTTGTAGTAAGCTTGGGCATTACCACAAAATTTCTTGCCGTCAATCTCAAGGTCGTTTCGTCCTGTGAAAGTTGCCGTTACGCCGAGATCCGCCAAAGTGGCAATAACAGGCTGAGAAAAGGTCTTGAAATCAAAAGCCCCTTCTTGAGATTTGTTGGAAATAATCGTGTAATTGAGATTGTTGAGGTCGTGGTAAACGGCTCCGCCACCTGACAAACGCCGCACCACATGGATACCATGCTCATCTGTGTAAGCCTTATTTATTTCCTCAATAGCATTTTGATGCTTGCCGATAACAATAGTTGGCTCGTTAATCCACAGGATAAAGAGCTCATCTTCTTCTAATAATTCACGAAAAGCATAGGCTTCCAAGGCAATGTTGTAGGCTGGATTGTGAGAATGATTGATAATGTATTTCATCTAATGGTCCTTATCTTTGAGAATGGCGAGGTGTTGGTGGGTTGTGAATGGCTTCTCCGATAGTATCCATGAAGGCTTCGTACATATTTTCAGAGAAGGTTGGGTGTCCATGAATGGCTTGCGCCACATCATCAACGGTCAATTCATTTTCCATAATGGTTGCGGCTTCGTTAATGAGTTCGGCTGCAGCAGGTCCAATAATGTGAACGCCAAGAATTTCATGGTATTTGCGGTCTGCAATGACTTTGACAAAACCTTGCACTTCGTTAGATGCTAAGGCTCGTCCGTTGCCAGCAAAGCTTGATTTGCCAATTAAAACATCGCCGTATTGTTCTCGTGCCGCTTCTTCCGTCAGACCAACCATGGCAACTTCTGGATGGGTATAAACAGCTGCTGGGGTGTATTTGAGGTTGGCTTTGCGATGATTGCCACGAATAGCATTTTCAGCAGCCACTTCGCCCATACGATAAGCAGCGTGCGCCAGCATTTTTTGCCCATTGACATCACCTGGAGCGTAAATGCCTGGGATAGAGGTTTCTTGGTAAGCATTGACTTTGATGCGGTTGCCTTCCATTTCCAGATTGAGGTTTTCAAGTCCTTGCATTTGTGGAACGCGTCCGATAGATAGCAGGGCTTTTTCAGCTTGAATGCTTTCGCCATTTGTCAGGGTCAAGGTCAACTGGTGATTGCTTTCCTTGATTTCCGCTACGCCAACATTGGTCTTGATGGTCATGCCCTTTTTAGTGAGAATTTTTTGCAATTCTTGAGACACTTCTTTATCCATGGCTGGAATAATGCGGTCTGCCATTTCGATAACAGTGACATCAACACCGTAAGACGCCCACACCAAACCAAGTTCAATTCCAACAACGCCACCGCCCATAACAGCTAGTGACTTAGGCATTTCTCGCAAATCTAAAATGTCATCAGAGGTCAAAACAAGAGGTGACTCAATACCTGGAATGTTAATCCGCGATACTTTTGAACCTGTCGCCAAAATAATACTATGCCCCTGAATGGTTTGAGAGCCAATGGTTACGGTTTTATCTGGATTAACCTGAGCAAGACCATCAAAAATAGTAACCTTGTTAGCCTTCAAGAGCCCACGAACACCGCCTGTCAAGGTTTTAACAACCGAATTTTTAAAATCAACGGTTTTATCCATGTCAATGCTGTAATTGGTTGAGGCGAGGTTTATTCCGCGTCCAGCAGCAATTTTGAGTCCGTCCAAAATTTCAGCGTTTTTGAGATAAGTTTTGGTTGGAATACAGCCAACATTGAGGCAGGTACCACCAAATTCAGATTTTTCAACGATGGCTACTTTAGCTCCTAATTGAGCCCCACGAATAGCGGCATAATAACCTGCAGGACCGCCACCGACGACAATCATATCGTATTCCTCAGCTGCCAGCAACACTTTGTCATGGTTGGTTTTGGCCACTGAAACGGCTGGCGGAACGACCAAGCCTGCTGCAGTTAGGTCTGAGACAGCTTTATCGGCTGTCCTTTGCAGACTTGATTCGACGGCCTCACCCTCAGCACCAATGTAACCAATGATTTCTGTGACAGGGACAACATCGCCTGCAGGATGCACAATCTTTAAAAGTACCCCTGAATCCTCGGCTTCGATTTCCATATTGGTTTTGTCAGACATGATTTCAAGGAGAATATCGCCCTCGTTCACAGAATCCCCTTCGGCTTTTTTCCACTCTAAGATTTCGCCCTCTTGCATGTCAACGCCGAGCTTGGGCATGATAATTTCTACTGCCATTGCTTTTTCCTTTCTGTTAATTAGATGAGCAATTCCAAAGGATTTTCAAGAAGTGCTTTCAAATCCAGCATGAATTTGGCACCGTTCATGCCATCCACTAGCCTGTGGTCAATGGTCAAACTCGTTCCCATAATAGGACGAATAACCACCTCACCTTCATATGCTACTGGCGTATCAATCGTTGCTGAAATACCTAAAATAGCCGAATTTGGCTGGTTGATAATGGGGTTAAATGATTTAGTGCCAAACATCCCCAGATTAGTGATTGAGAAGGTTGATCCTGACATTTCTGCCGCTTTTAATTTGCCAGCCTGCGCTTTTTGAATGACGTCTTTTGAAGCCACCACGAATTCTGACAAAGTCATTTGGTCTGCACCGTGAACCACAGGTACCACTAAGCCGTCTGAAAGCCCAACGGCAATTCCTAAATTCACAAAATGATGGAGTTCAATGTCTTGCGCATCATGTATCAAAGAAGCGTTAAGAAAATGGTGTTCTTCCTTCATCAAGGTTTTAACTACAGCAAGCCCAATCAAATCGGTAAAGGTCACCTTGTAACCTGTTTTGGTCTTGATTGGCTCAAGCAATTGCTGACGCAGCGCTATGAGATTGGTCATGTCGATATCGTAATTTAAGGTAAAGGTTGGCGCCGTGAAATAAGATTGGGTCATGCCTCTTGAAATAGCCTTACGCATAGCAGACATCTTGATCACTTCAACGCCGTCTTGGGCTTGATTCACAGCAAGAGGTGTTTTTTGCGAAGTAGCCACTTTTTCTGCTGGCACACTGGCTAAAACATCTTCTTTGGTAATTTTGCCACGCTCCCCTGTACCAACCAAAGTATTCAAATCAACGCCCTTATCTTGCGCAATCTTGCGAGCCAAAGGTGTCACGCGCACTGCCTTAAAGGCCTGCACATCTGCTTCATGCACACGCCCATTGGCACCGCTTCCCGTCACTTTTTCAAGGTCAATCCCTCGCTCTCGCGCTAGCTTTCTAGCAGCTGGGGTCGCACGAACCTTGCCATTATCCACTTTTTTAGGGGCAATAGCTGGCGCTGACACACCTGACAAGGATTGGGCTGGCGCTTCCTGAGTTGACGGACTTGGACTAGCCGTCTCCTCTCCCACAGAATCAGGGAGGGCTTCACCTGCTGCACCGATGTATCCGATTACTTTGGTCACAGGCACAGCATCACCCGCAGGATGCACGATTTTCAAAAGAACTCCTGAATCCTCAGCTTCGATTTCCATATTGGTCTTGTCAGACATGATTTCAAGCAAAATATCGCCCTTTTGGACACTATCTCCTTGGGCTTTTTTCCACTCTAGGATTTCACCTTCTTGCATATCTACGCCGAGTTTTGGCATAATAATTTCCTTTGCCACAGGCCACACCTCCCTTAGTTGTCGCGTCCATTGCGTGCCATTTGATACAGAGCAGCTTTAATCTTTGTCACATCTGGTAAAATACCTTCTTCCAAGACGCGAGCATAAGGCACTGGCACATCTTCACTAGCCAGTCGAACGATAGGATAGTCTAAGTAATCAAAAGCATCACTCTCAGTCACCCGCGCAGCAATTTCCCCAATAAAGCCACCTGTTTTGTAGGCATCATTAACCAACATGAGGCGTCCTGTCTTTTTAACCGACTGGATAATCAGGTCCATATCAAGCGGGATAAGGGTCCTTGGGTCAACCACTTCAACGCTGATACCATCTTGTGCCACCTCGTCAGCTGCCTGCAGCACACGCTCCAACATTCGGCCATAAGACACAATTGTCACATCTGTTCCTTCACGCTTAATCTCACCCTTACCAAGTGGTAGATACTCCTCAGCATCCAAACTCACTTCTTCTTTTTTGCCGTAGAGGGCTTTTGGTTCCATGAAAATGACAATATTATTATCTCGAATGGCTGATTTTAAGAGCCCTTTAGCATCGTTAGCCGTTCCTGGTGCAACCACCTTAATGCCTGGAATATGGGTCAACCAAGCCTCTAGCGATTGCGAATGTTGGGCAGCTGAGCCGATGCCAGAACCAGAGGCCACACGGAAGGTCACGGGTGTTTTTAGACCACCACCAAACATATAATTGTTTTTAGCACCGTTATTAACAATGGCATCAAGGGCAATGGTGATGAAATCCATAAAGGTCACATCCACAATAGGACGCAGACCTGTAATAGCAGCCCCAATAGCACTCCCTGCAATCGCCGCCTCTGAAATCGGCGTGTCTTTCACTCGTTTGGCACCAAATTCTTCAATCAGACCTACAGACGTTCCAAAGTCACCGCCATAAATCCCGACGTCCTCACCCATGAGAAAAACCATGTCGTCTTTGCGCATTTCCTCAGCCATCGCAAGATTAATGGCTTCACGAAAGGCCATTTGTTTTGTTTCAGTCATTATCTCTCTCCTTTTTGATGCAAATGCCTAGTCAGCCCAAACATCTTCAAATGCCACTGCTAAATCTGGCTCAGGGCTATTTTGAGCAAAAGCGTAAGCGTCATCGATTTCTTTGACCACTTGAGCATCCAAAGCATCCAATGCTTCAGCGTCAACCAAGTGATTGTCCGTCAAATAGGTGCGAAAGAGGACCAGCGGGTCTTTTTTCTTCCACTCATCGACTTCTTCCTTGCTGCGGTATTTTCCAGCATCGGCCGTTGAATGCCCAAACCAGCGGTAAGATTCTACTTCCACGATGGCTGGTCCCTTACCAGCACGCACATGCGCAACCGCCTTGCCCATCGTGTCGTAAACCGCCAACACATCATTGCCATTTTCACAGTAAAAACCTGGAATGCCGTAAGCTTCCGCACGCGTGTAAAGGTGAGGGGTGTTGGTTGCTTTTGTGATGTCCATCGAAATACCGTAACGGTTATTGATGATAAAGAAAATCACTGGCAAGTGCCATGTGGCAGCTAGGTTCACGGATTCATGGAAAGACCCTTCGTTGGTTGCTCCATCACCCGAAAAAGCCACGACAATATTGTCTGTTTGCTTGTAGTCTTGTGTCAGGGCAGCACCAACAGCTAGGGCATAGCCACCCCCTACAATACCATTGGTACCGTAATTGCCTTTTTCAAAATCCGCTAGGTGCATCGAGCCCCCACGGCCTTTAGATACCCCATTCACCTTGCCTGCCAATTCGGCCATCATTTTATTCAAATCCATGTCCTTGGCAATACACTGCCCATGCCCACGGTGATTTGAAAAAATAATATCATCATAGGTCAAGTGAGCCATAGCCCCAACACTAGCTGCTTCTTCCCCCACAGAAAAATGCGTCATGCCTTGCACAAAGCCTCGGCGGACGAGTTTATTGATGCGCAGGTCAAACTCACGAATGCGCTGCATTTTGAGGTACATCTCTATATAGTTTTCACGTGACAAATTCATCTGATTGCCCTCCAAAATTTCCATGTCTTATTCTCTTTATCATAAGCTATTATTGGTCAAATCACAAATTATTTAACCGCTTTTTTGAAAACGATTTAAAGAAAAAAACAACCCTGAAAACAGTTCAGCCATTTTCAAAGGTTGTTTGGATGGGTTAGTCGCTAATTGCGTTTCCTGTATAAAGTTGGTAATAGCGTCCTTTTTGCGCCATCAAATCATCATGGTTACCCCGTTCGATGATACGACCACGCTCAAGCACCATGATGCAATCAGCATTGCGAACCGTTGACAAACGGTGGGCAATAACAAAAGTTGTGCGCCCTTTCATGAGAGCGTCCATCCCTTCTTGGACGTGCACTTCTGTCCGTGTGTCAATAGAAGAGGTTGCCTCATCCAAAATCAAGGCTGGTGGATTGGCTACCGGCGCACGCGCAATCGCTAGCAACTGACATTGCCCTTGTGAAAGATTGCTACCATCACCAGTCAAAACAGTGTCATAACCTTTCGGCAGGCGCTTGATGAAGTCATGAGCATTGGCTAATTTAGCGGCCTCGATACACTCCTCATCTGATGCCGTCAGGCAACCATAACGAATATTGTCCATCACCGTTCCTGTAAAGAGGTGTGTGTCTTGAAGCACAATCCCTAGGCTACGGCGAAGATCTGCTTTCTTGATTTTGCGGATGTTGATACCATCGTAATGGATTTTCCCTTTTTGAATATCGTAAAAACGGTTAATCAAGTTGGTAATAGTGGTTTTCCCAGATCCAGTTGAACCGACGAAGGCAATCTTTTGCCCAGGTTCTGCAAACAAATTGATATCATGCAAGACCATCTTGTGGTCGTTGTAACCAAAGGTTACATCTGAGAAAGTCACGCCACCTTCAAGTTTGTGGTAGGTCACCGTACCATCCTCGTGTGGGTGTTTCCATGCCCACATACTTGTGGTTTCTGGCACCTCTTGGATGTGACCAGCAGCGTCCACCTTGGCATTCACCAGCTCAACATAACCTTCGTCCCCTTCCACATCAGCATCAAGTAAGGTAAAGACACGGTCAGCACCCGCCATCGCCGGTTCAACTGGATCTGGGAAAACCACTATTACTACCTTGCTCAATCCACGTATTGTATTTATCAGGGGAAACGCTCGATAAATTCATCCGCACAGGCTTGGCGACAAGCTTCAATGCATTCTTCTTCCGTCGCGTCCTCATTTCCCCAGCGAAGATTATCCAAAATAGTTCCTGAAAAGAGGATATTTTTTTGTAACACAACGGCAACTTGGTCACGCAAAACTTCCAAATCGTATTGGCGGACATCATGACCACCCACAGTAACGGAACCAGCATCCACATCGTAAAGACGGGAAATCAAGTTTGCAAATGAGGTTTTTCCTGAACCTGTACCACCGATAACACCGATAATCTCACCCGATGCAATAGACAAATCAATGTCAGATAGCACTTTCTCACCACTACCATGCTTGTACGAAAAATGCACATGGTCAAAACAAATGCTGCCATCTGGCACTTCCATCAATGGATTTTCAGGATTCACAATATCTGCTTTTTCCGTCAACACTTCTGATATCCGCTCAGCACTGGCCGTACTCATGGAAATCATGACCATAATCATAGACAACATCATCAAAGACATTATCATGGCAAAGATATACGAAAAGAGCGACGTCAATTCCCCTGTGGTCAAGCTTCCTGCCACGATAAAGTGTGCCCCAAACCACGACAAGCAAATCATACACGCGAAGAGGATAAACATCATGATTGGGTTATTGAAAATGACAATTTTTTCAGCCTTAACAAAAAGCTGGTAAATGTTCTCTGCTGCCTTGGTGAATTTTTTATTTTCATAATCTTCGCGCACAAAGGCTTTTACCACGCGAATACCAGAGATATTTTCTTGAACACTGGCATTGAGTTCATCGTATTTACGAAAAACGTAATTAAAACTCGTCATGGCTCTGCGCATGATAAAGTAGAGCGAAGTTGCTAAAATCACTACCGCAATCAAAAACATGATACTCAAGCGACGGTCAACCACAAAGCACATAAACATACTGAAAATCACGGTTAAAGGTGCTCTGACTGCCACACGGATAATCATTTGGTAGGCATTTTGGACGTTTGTGACATCCGTTGTCATCCGCGTCACCAAACCAGCCGTGCTGTATTTATCGATATTAGAAAAGGCAAAGGTCTGAATATTATCGTACATCCCCTCACGTAAATTAGCCGCAAAACCAGCCGAAGCTTCTGCCGCAAATTTCCCAGCTAAAAAGCCAGTTGTCAAACCACAAATGGCTAGAAATAGCATTAACAAGCCAAATTTCATAGCGACAGCCATATTACCCGCCTGAATCCCTTGGTCAATCAATTGGGCGATAACAAAAGGAATCGACATATCAAAAAAGACTTCTAAAGCAGCACACAAAGGAGCTAGTAAAGATGGCGTTTTGTACTCCTTCACCTGCGCTAGTAAAGTTTTAATCATTCTCATCACCTCTTTCTACAACATTATAATAAGCTCTTTCAAGCAATAAATGAAACGTCTCCTGCTCGTCTTTGGTAAAATCCCCCACAATTGCACGCTCTGAATCATCTAAGTGTTCACCCAAACGATTAATCAAAGCCCTACCTTCGTCAGAAATTTCAACTTTTTTGATACGCTTGTCTTTCTCATCTTGGCTTGTGATAATCATATTTTTTTGATCTAAACGCGCCAAAATACCAGCCATTGTCGGCTGAGACACTTCAAATTGTTTCTCTAATTCTTTAAAAGTGTAGCACTTCTCTGTTCGTTTCAAAAACATCAACACCCATGACTGCATAATCGTGATATTATACGGTTTTAGGAAATTATTCATGTTTTGTTCCAAACGATGAGCTATCCGTTTGACTAACCAGCCATAAGGAGCATTTGTCGGGTTCATTATTGCCTCCAAACTCAAAAAAGCAAGCCTCTCAAAACTTAGCCCCAAAACAATTTTTTAGCTAAATTTCAAGATTTGCTAGACATTTTCATCTATTTACCAATAGTTATTATAGAACTTTGACACAAAAAATGATATGCAAACTTATCCAAAATTAGCATATTGCCAATCCCAGACAGCTGCATATCATTAAAGAGTTACCCTTCTTTTTCGTGAGATAGCTTCAATCGTTTGTTGCTATAATATAATCCTACCATGGCTAATAGAAAAACAGCTAAGCCAATAATGATAAAACTATAAGCCGAAATACTACTTCTTATCAAAGTCATCATTAAAGTTCCTAATGGCATAAATAGAATCGCTAAAGTATAAATACTTGAAATCACTCGTCCCATATACTCATTAGCGACACGACTTTGAACTTGACTAAAGAAATGAATATTAAAGATAGTTTCAAAAAGACTGTAAAACAGCACTCCAGAAAAACTCAAAAAAATAGGCAAACCTGTTAAGGGTGAAATAGCCAAAACAGTTATTCCTAGCCCGCTAAACCCTAATGCCCATAATAATGCTGATATCGTATTAGGAACTCTTTTTGACACTATTGCACCGAAAATAGAACCAACCGCCGATAAACTAAGGAGTGTCGCATAAGCACTCGACATTTTAAAAATACTAGAACTAAAAGGCAATAAATAAGTCAGCATTGCCAAGAAAAGATTTACCGTTGTAGCCATTATCAAAAGAAAAAATATCTCTTTTTGAGCAACAATATATAAAAATCCTTCCCAAATATCTTTAAGAATCTCTCTAAATATTAAATTCTGTCTGATTTCGTGTCCAACATAGTCAACATGCCTAATCATCAGCAGACAAAGAAAAGAAATCCCAAAAGTCAAACTATCCACAATTAAAGTCCAACGAATCCCAAAATAATGGTAAATAAGAAATCCTAATAGAGGTGAACTCACCTTAATGATTTGAACAGAGGTTTCTAAATACGAATTATAACTAACAAGCTTCTCTTTTTTGACAACCTCAGGAACATAAGCTCGATAAGCTGGGCTAGAAAACGCATTCGATACAGCAAGCAGCATATTTGCCAGAATCAAACCGTATAACATCAAGCGATTACTAGGAATAAATGCCAAGATTACACACAACAAAGCACAAAGCCCATCAGTCCAAAGCAAAATTTTGCGACGCCTAAACCTATCTGCAATTGCTCCACCAAATGGATTAAGGATAATATCAATCACAACTTCGACAATTTGGTAAATTCCCAACATCTTTTGTCCAAAACTGCCCATGGACGCAATCCAACTGCTATTCCCATAATCATATAAAACATCTCCAAGTTTGTTAACTGCCCTACTTGCTAAAAGTTTTAAACTGTTTTTCTCCACTTTCATCCCCCTTAAATCTTTTCCATTATTATAAATGAGATTTTTAAGGGAATAAAAAAATTCCCGAATACGAGAATTTTTCATTTTAAAACTTTTTCCATATGAGATTGATAGTGTTTCGCGTGATTGATAGCACCAGTCACTTCAAAACAAAAAATAGCATTTTTCATATCATCTATCCCGCTGAAATCACCTTTAGCATATTTTAAGAAGCCCTTTTCGTAGAGAAAAACCGTACGGTGATAGGCATTTCGCTCATTTGACAATAACTTTTCAGCTTCTTTCTCAAAAAAGCTCGCTTCCTCTAATTCCCCACGCTCTGTACAAATCTCTATCATATTAATCAAGGTGCATTCAACCAAATTTCGATTCGTTGAAATTTCAGAATAATAATCGACTCGTTTCAGAATTTCTCTAACCATGCGACTCATCAAAGGAGTTGGATAAAAGGTGTAAAAATTACCAATTAAGATTAAATCACCAATTTCCCAGTTTTCTTTTTGAAAGAGGTAATCAATCACAAAATCCAAATCCTCTTTTGACATGGTACGAGTTTCGTCGCATTGGCAAATCATGCCTCGAAAGAGAATGATATTAAGCTTTGCTTGGATATCGGTAAAATCTTTTTCAAGTTTCTTTTGTTCCTCTTGAATCATTTTCTCCAAGCCTTGAACATCCTTCTGATAATGGTAAACAGCCATTTGAGACATCAATTTCTTCTGTCTCAGTTTTTTGTAGTTATTGGCTCGATTCATGAATTCATCAAGTGAAAGTTGAATGGCTTGCAAGGCTAGAAGAAATTTATTTAGAGAAATATCAGACTCACCTCGTTCAAAACGCGATAGCTGTGAAATGGATAAATCATCGCAGGCTACCTGCTTCAAAGAAAAACCACGATTGATTCGAAATTCTTTAAAGATTGGTCCATAATCTTGCATAAATTCTCCTTTTCCCACTTCAACGTTGCACTTATTAGGTCAATTTCACCCTTCGACTTGTTCGCTGAGTTCTTCCCATTCTGACATGAGGACTTCTTGTTGCTCGCTCAAGGCATCCAATTCTTTTTGCAAATCAACGAGTTCTACGGCATCATTTGTGGCTAACATCGCTTGGTTGATTGCTTCTTCACGCGCTTCAATGTCTTCCAATTGATTTTCAATGTCAGCAATGCGGCGAGTGAGTTTGCGGAGTTCCTTTTGGTTGGCTTTTTGGGCATGGTAATCATTGGTTGGTGCTTTTTCAGACACTTCCGCAGGCTTTTCTTGCCCTTCTTCGGCTTTTAGACGGGCCAATTCTTCCAGCTCTGCCTTTTTCTCAAGGTAATAATCGTAATCACCAAGATAAAGGGTTGAGCCTTCTTCTGAGATTTCCAGCACTTTTGTTGCCACGCGGTTAATGAAATAACGGTCGTGACTGACAAAGAGAAGGGTGCCATCAAAATCAATCAAGGCGTCTTCCAAAACTTCCTTGCTATCAATATCCAAGTGGTTGGTTGGCTCATCTAGGATAAGGAAATTGTCATTCTGCATTGACAATTTCGCAAGAAGCAAGCGAGCACGTTCACCACCTGATAGCATAGCAACTGATTTTTTGACGTCATCTCCTGAGAAAAGAAAAGCTCCCAGACGGTTACGAATGTCCACTTCTGGCGTGGTTGAAAAATCATTCCACAATTCGTCCAGCACGGTGTTGGTCCGCGTGAGATTAGACTGCGTTTGGTCATAGTAACCCACTTCGACATTGGCACCGTAAGTAGCAGTTCCCTTGATAAATGGCACTTGCCCCACGATAGACTTAATCAAGGTTGATTTACCAATACCATTTGGTCCGACGATGGCAATGGCATCGCATTTTTTAACGTCAATGTTAATCGGCTCAGACAAGATATGATTGTCGTAACCAATTGCCGTATCTGTGACGGTCAAGACCACATTTCCTGAAACCTTGTCCGCGTGGAAGGTCATATGGGCTGATTTTTGCCCAGCGCTTGGTTTATCCAAACGTTCCATTTTCTCTAATTGTTTGCGGCGGGCTTGGGCACGTTTTGTCGTTGAGGCTCGAACGATATTGCGTTGCACGAAACCTTCCAATTTGGCAATTTCTTTGGCTTGTTTTTCGTAATTTTTGGCTTCAAGGGCTAATTTTTCCGCCTTCAAGTCCATGAAAGTCGAATAATTACCCACATAACGGTCAAGCGAATGCGGATTCAAGTCCAGCGTAATCGTTGCTACCTTATCCAAGAAATAACGGTCGTGGCTGACGATGATCAAGGCGCCTTGGTAATTGACCAAATAATTTTCCAGCCAAGCAATGGTTTCGATATCCAAGTGGTTGGTCGGCTCGTCCAAGACCAAAAGTTCTGGTTTTTCCAGCAACATTTTGGCAAGGGCTAGGCGGGTATTTTGCCCTCCTGACAATTCCGAAATCTTCATTTGCCACATGGATTCATCAAATTTAAAACCGTTTAAAATAGCCTTGATATCCGCTTCGTAGGTAAAGCCGCCCTTCACGCGAAATTCTTCTGATAAGCGGTCATAATCTGACATTAACTGGTCAAAGGCATCGCCTGTCACCTCTGCCATCTGTATTTCCATGCGACGCAGACGGTTTTCCATGCTCCGCACGTCATCAAAAACATGCAGCATTTCATCAAAAATCGTATTTTCCGATTCAAAACGGCTATCTTGTGCCAAATACGACAGGCTTAAATCCCGTTTTTGGTTAATCTCACCAGAAGTCGGTGCTTCTTCGCCAACCAAAATTTTCAGCAAAGTCGATTTTCCCGCACCGTTTCGCCCAATCAGCGCAATGCGGTCTTTTTCATCTACTTGAATATTGATATTATCAAATAACACATCGCCCGAAAATGAGCGTTCCAATTTATTACCTTGTAAAATAATCATAGGTCTATTTTACCAAATCACGAGTCGTTAAACTAGAAGAATGTCAAAAAATCTGCCAAAATCAGCAGATTTTCCAAACAAACCATTTTTAAGAAGCATAAAGTTTCTTGACATTTTCAATATCAACAGGCTGAATGCCATAATAAGAGCCTGATGATTGCATGACAGACTGTTGGCTATCATCGTGGTCCAAGCCAATCGCGTGCCCCAATTCATGCTCCGCCGTGTAAACAATTCGATAATAACTGTAACCGTAGTTGTTCTCCGTCAAATAATAGGTGTTCAACTTGACCTTGACATACTTGATTTCATTGGTGAGAGCATCGGTTTCAGCCTCGGCCACTCCTGCGGCTTTTGATTGGGCATCTGAGTACTCGGTCAAAACAATCCCTGCCAAACTCTTGTCAGGAACGATGTTGAAGGTAAAAGCCCCTGTATCATTCCAAGCCCTGATGGCTTCTTCATAAGCATAAACCAAGGTCGTGTTGTCCGTATCAATATAAACCGTCGCACTGGCATTTTCCCAACGCTCGCCCGCATGATGGCTGTCCTGGTCAATAGTGAGGTTTTTCAAACACCCAACCAAATCGTCATCTTGTGTGGACACATAAGTCACCACACGGTCTTTGACATCTAAAATAGCATTGGCAAGAGCTGATTGGCTATGATTAGCGTAATAAAGCAAACCAAAAATTAGAAGTCCCAGCACCACCACCGTCTCGACCAAACCCCAAAAAAGATTCCAAATCAGCCGAAACACAAGTCTGAGAATAAAGAAAATCATGTTTACAAAAGACCGCATCCACCTTCTCCTTTTTATGTATTTTTGAAAACGCTTAATTCATCATTATTACCTCAAGTATACCAAGCTTTGGCTTAAAAAACGAGAAAAAGCACCCAAAAATAAGGAAAACCTTATTCTTGAAATGCTCATTCTGCTCCTTTTCAAAACGGATTAACGCACTTCCATGACAACTGGTAAAACAGCTGGACGGCGTTTGGTTTGGTCAAACAAGAACTTAGCCACGTCATCACGGACAGCTCCTTTTAATTCGCCCCAGTCAAAACTGTCTTGTGCCAAGTAATTTTCAACTGTTTGGTTGACCAATTCTGCTGCCTCTCGCAAGATATCACGGCTTTTCTTCACATAAACAAAGCCACGCGTATGAATTTTAGCTTTTGATACGATTTTCTTTTCACGTTTGTTGACTGTCAAAGCCACGATGAAAATACCGTCTTCTGACAAGACTTTACGGTCACGAAGGACGATATTGCCGACATCACCAATCGCATTTCCATCAATCATCACATCACCAGCAGGAACACTGCCTTCGTGGTGGAAACCATCTTTTTCAAGTACCATAACGTCCCCACGTTTGACAATATAAATGTCCTCAGGATACATCCCAACTTCTTGTGCCAAGTCTGCGTGGGCAGAAAGGTTGCGGTATTCCCCTTGGATAGGGAAGAGGTATTTAGGTTGCAACAAGTTAATCATCAATTGCAAGTCACGGGCATTGGCATGACCAGATACGCACAAATCTTGTGTGATGAGTTTAACCGTTCCACCCGCTTTGTAGATAAGGTTCTCAACGCGAGCCACAACAGCTTCTTTTGAAGTGCTTGGAGTGGTTACGATATACACCAAATCACCGTCTTTGATTTGAACATAGCGGTGACGTCCCAAAGCCATTTTTTGCAAACCATTGATTGGCTCACCCATACGTCCAGCTTCCAAGATAATCAATTCATGGTCTTCGAATTTATGCATATCTTTTGGCTTAACAATGAGTTTTTCATCTGCCACGCCCAAGCGTTTCATGCGAATAGCGGTACGGATGATATTTTCCGCATCAAAACCAGTCAAGACCACACGGCGACGGTGTTCAGCGGCAGAATCAAAAACTTGTTGGATACGAGAAAGGTTTGACGCCACAGCCGCAATGATAACACGCCCTTCGGCATTGGCAATCACGTCATCAATTTCTGCCCCAACTTCTGATTCACTAGCCGTTAAAACATGACTTGTCGCATTGGCAGAATCTGACAACAAAGCCAAAACGCCGTCACGACCAATTTCAGTCAAGCGTGCTAAGTCTGTACGATAGTATTTACGGGAAGCTTGGTCAAATTTAAAATCACCAGTATAGACAATTTGACCTTCATCTGTACCAACCACAATCCCTAAACTTTCTGGAATAGAATGGGTCGTTTTGAAGAAGGAAATGGTCGCATCCGCAAACTCAATCTCTGTTTCTGCATCAATGACATGAAACTGATTGAATTTCTTCACATTGTTGTTTTTCTTCACAAAAAGCTTAGCAAGCTCAATCGTAAGTGGTGACCCAAAGACAGGTACCTTCATTTCTGACAAAATGTAAGGCAAAGCCCCAATTGCATCTGCGTGACCATGTGTCAAGAAAATCCCTTGAACACGTTTTTTATTTTCAATCAAATAATCTAGATTTGGAATGACCTCATCAACACCCAATTGCTCATTTTCAGGATATTTCAAACCAGCATCTAAAATAAAAATAGAATCGTTCACTTCAACCACATACAGGTTTTTACCGTTTTCACGGACTCCACCTAGGGCAATTAGTTTAATATCGCTCATGACGATGTTTTCTCCTTCATTGATTTTTTAATACAAGCAACGCCAGTTGCTTCATGATAATACAAACGGTCCTTGCACCAAACGGTTAACAAGTCGAATTACAGCTCTTTCATTATAGCATATTTTCAGAAGATTTTCTTCTTTTACACTTGGAAAGATTGCTTTAAACAGCAAAAAAAGATACCCTAAGGCATCTTTCACACATTTAATCAAACAGCTGGTAGTAATCCGCAATCGTCATGTCTTTCTTTTCCTCTTGATTGAGGTCTTTGACGATTTTACCATCTTTCATGACAATCAAGCGATTACCATAATGCAAGGCATCCTCCATGTGATGGGTAATCATCAAGGCTGTTAGTTGGTCCTTTTGGACAAACGTATTGGTCAAATGCATCAGAGAAACGCTGGTTTTGGGGTCAAGGGCTGCGGTGTGTTCATCCAGCAGCAACAATTCAGGGCGTTTGAGCGTTGTCATCAATAAACTCAAGGCCTGACGTTGTCCCCCAGATAAAAGACCTGTCGGCGTTTCCAAATGCTTTTCCAAACCATTGCCAGTCTTAGCCACCAAGGCCTGAAATTCTTCTGTAAAAGCGTGAATGTTGCGAGGGATCAAACCACGTTTTTCGCCACGGTATTTAGCAATAAGGAGGTTTTCTGCCACGGTCATTCGAGGAGCCGTTCCCATCTTAGGGTCTTGAAAAACACGCGCCAAATCACTCGCTCGTTTCTCAGCAGGCAAATGGGTCACGTCCTTACCCAAGATGAAAATGCTGCCGCTAGTCAACATCAAAGTCCCCGCAATCACGTTGAAAAGGGTTGATTTTCCAGCACCATTGCCACCCAAAATTGTCAAAAAATCATGTTCATAAATCGTCAAATTCACATGGTCAAGGATGGTTTTGACATTATCCAAACCGTTATTAACCTGAACGGTCGCTTCTTTTAATTCTACAACTTTTTTCATCGCGATAAGGTCACTCCTTTGAAAAATTTATCTTTGAGAACAGGTACCATAAGACAAATAGCCAAAATAATGGCACTAAACAATTTGAGGTAGTTGGTATTGAAACCAAGTGCAATCACGCCAGCAATCAAGAATTGGTACAAGATAGCTCCCACAACCGTTGCCACAAGACGTTCTAATAAGGTCAGATTGGTCGAATAAAGCACCTCACCAATGATAATGCTAGCCAAACCGATAACAATGACACCAATCCCTTTTGACACATCAGCATAGCCATCTTGCTGACTAATCAGAGCACCTGACAAGGCAATCAGCCCATTTGAAACCACCAAGCCCATGACTTCCATACGGTCGGTATTGATGCCAAAACTCTTAGCCATATCACGATTATCACCCGTAGCAATATAAGCCTGCCCAAGTTTTGTATATAGGAAGAAAATCAGCCCCGCAATCACGAGAATAACGGCTAACAACCCAATCACCAAAAGGTTAGTTGTTGCTGAAAAAGGTAGCAAGTCTTGAATGGTCTTAATATCCAGCAAACCAAGATTAGCACGCCCCATAATCATCAGCATGATAGAATTACATGAGGTCATTACCAAAATCCCTGCCAAAATGGTTGGAATTTTACCTTTGGTGTAGAGTAAGCCAGTCACAAGACCTGCCACACAGCCTGCCAACATTCCCGCAAAAGTCGCTAGAATAGGATGAATGCCTTGATTCATCAAGGTAACCGCCACTGCACCACCCAAGGGGAAAGAACCCTCAGTCGTCATATCTGGGAATTTCAAAATACGAAACGTGAGGTAAATACCGAGTCCAAGAATTCCCCACAAAAGCCCCTGTGAAACCGATGAAATAATCATGTGCCTCTCCTTTTCTAATTCTTATCTGCCTCAACGGCTACGGTTGCATGAGACAAAACGTCTTCTGGAATAGTAATGCCAAGCTCCTTAGCCGCTTTTAAATTCAAGGTTGGTGTTCCTGTATTGACCACCTTAACAGGAACTTCTGATACTTTTTTACCTGCCAATAATTTCACGGCAATCTTAGCCGTTTCGACACCCAAATCGTATTGGCTCTGTGCCACAGAAGCAATGCTTCCTTGCTCAACCATGGTATCCACGCATGAGTAAATTGGGATTTTAGCTGCGTTGGCTGCACTCACAACGCTCGTGAAAGCTGAAGCAATGGTGTTGTCCTGAGGAACAAAGATAGCATCGACTTTGCCAGTCATCACAGACATGGTTGTTGTGATTTCATTAGTTGACGGCACAGCGTATTCCACAACATTGATGCCAGCAGATTTGGCATATTCTTTAAATTGAGCCACTTGTGACACTGAGTTGTCCTCGCTGCTAGCATACAAAACACCAATCGTTTTCGCATTTGGCGTGATGCTTTGGATGAGTTCTACCGTTTGTTTGAGCGGTACTTGGTTGGAAACCCCTGTTACATTGCTATTTGGTTTCCCAAGATTTTTAACCAATTTTGCTCCAACTGGGTCTGAAATAGCCCCCATCACAACTGGGATATCACTCGTAGCCGAAGCCAAACCTTGTGCCGCTGGCGTTGCAATCCCAATCAAAACATCGCTTTTAGCATTGACCAATTGCTTACTCATGGTCTGAATCTTACTTTGATCTCCTTCAGCATTTAAAACCGTGATATCCGCATTTGACTTATCATAACCCGCATCAGCCAAACCATCTTCAATCCCTCGCTCAATCTCATCCAAAGCCTCGTGGGTCACGTATTGCAAAATACCGATTTTAATCTTTTCATTGCGATGCGAATCACTCTTGGTTTGGTCATAAAGCATTGACCCCACCACTAATACCACTAAAACAATTAA
Source organism: Streptococcus alactolyticus (assembly GCF_012277075.1). Classification (GTDB taxonomy): domain Bacteria; phylum Bacillota; class Bacilli; order Lactobacillales; family Streptococcaceae; genus Streptococcus; species Streptococcus alactolyticus. Next base: position 468,788 of record NZ_JAAXMT010000005.1, read on the forward strand.
CGTTCCAATAAGTCCTTTATTTTTCATACGTGTCTCCCTTTATCTCACCTATTGAAGACTGACTTTGCCAGTCAAACCATTCTCATCATTGCCATATCATCGAGCCTGCTAAAAAGAAAAGCGTGTAGTAAATGCCTACTACACGCCTTATCCAACTTTGTCATTAAGACTAGCGCATAGATACTTTTTAGAAGTACTCTAAAAGTCGTATCTATGCCACAACATAAACACAACTCTACCTACGCCAACCTTGCCAACTTGTAAGAGCTTGTGTCATGTTCATCCTAATATCCTCCTGAAATAGTGTTTTTTTATAATTATATACTAAATTCTGAAAATTTCAAGAGATTTGATTAATTTTTTGGGGCTATAATTGTATCTCTTGTTTTCTCGATTTCTCTAGGTGCTGGAGACATACAAATGTTAATATTGTGGGTTACTTCTCAATTTGTAAATCATTTCTGAAATAAAAATACCTGCTTCATTTTCGTAACCGATAAAATCGTTGACGTCTTCTAGTTGTTCGTCAAAGATATCGATTTCATTTTTGGAATAATCTTTATCGTATTCCCAATTTGGCAAGTGACTACTGATTTTTTTGAATTCATCACTTGAATAAATGCTATTTAGTTTCATTTTTATAAACTCCATGTCGTTTTCTGATGTTTCTTCGTGTTGGATTGGTTGATACAACATTACCAGTATCTGGATTGACAACGACGGTAGAGACTGCACCACGATATTGTTTCGATGGTAAACCGTCCTTATCGTACTTAGTATTTGTTACTTCCAGCGGATTAATTAAAGCATCTGTCAATGTCTGAATTGTACCACCACGTTCAATAGCTCTTTCAGTTGTATGTTTTGATATTCCTGTAATTTCTACATTGTCAACTGCTTTCACGCCAATTATACCATTTTCTAACTCTCTACGATTAACTAAAATAGCTTTTTTTATGGTATAATATAGGGATTGAACACATGAGATTAGAAAGGAGGCGTCGTAAGGTTATGGGGCTTTGATGCTGCTACTGACAGCCTTACGGCAACTTTTATCATGTCATTTGATGGTTTTTTTCTACACCATTTAACCAAGGAACTCCAAGGCGAGCTGATTCATGGGCGGGTGCAAAAGGTCAATCAGCCTTTTGAGCGTGAACTTGTCTTGACCATTCGGAACAATCGTCAAAATTACAAGCTTCTTCTATCTGCTCACCCTGTTTTTGGGCGGGTGCAAATTACAAAAGCAGATTTTCAAAACCCGCAAACGCCTAATACTTTCACGATGATTATGCGGAAATACCTGCAAGGTGCGGTGATTGAGGATATTCGTCAAATCGAAAATGACCGTATTTTGGAGATTGCCTTTTCTAATAAAAATGAAATTGGCGACAACATCAAGGTCACTTTGGTGGTCGAAATCATGGGAAAACACAGCAATATCATTTTGATTGACAAGGCTGAGCACAAAATCATCGAATCTATCAAACACATCGGTTTCTCTCAAAATAGCTACCGTACGATTTTACCAGGTTCAACTTATGTTGCCCCTCCTCAAACCAATGCCAAAAATCCTTTTACCGTGCCAGACCAGACCTTATTTGAAATACTGCAAACGGAAGATTTGGCACCACGTCACCTGCAAAAACTCTTCCAAGGTTTAGGACGTGATACGGCTGAAAACCTCTCTCACCAACTCAGCACAGACAAATTAAAACAATTCCACGCTTTCTTTAATCGTCCTGCCCAACCCAATCTGACTGAAAAATCGTTTGCGCCAGTGCTATTTGAAGATAGCAAGGAAACGTTTGACAACTTGTCAGAATTACTGGATATATTCTACCAAGATAAGGCTGAGCGTGATCGTGTAACTCAGCAATCCAGCGATTTGATTCATCGGGTGCAAACGGAATTGGACAAAAACATCAAAAAACTGGGCAAGCAAGAAAAGGAATTACAGGCGACTGAAAACGCGGAAGAATTTCGCCAAAAAGGGGAACTTTTAACCACTTACCTCACGCTTGTGCCCAATAACAAAGATTCTGTGGAGTTGGACAACTACTACACCAACGACAAAATCCGTATTGCACTGGATAAGAGCTTAACACCAAGCCAAAATGCTCAACGCTATTTCAAAAAATACCAAAAATTAAAGGAAGCTGTTAAGCATTTGACGGGGCTTATCCAAGAAACAAAAGACACCATCACTTACCTAGAAAGTGTGGAAACAGCCCTCAATCATGCGTCGCTTTCAGACATCGAGGACATTCGTGACGAATTGGTGGAAACTGGTTTTGTCAAACGTCGCACGCGCGACAAACGTCACAAACGCAAAAAACCAGAACAATACCTTGCTTCAGACGGCAAGACCATTATTCTGGTTGGGCGCAATAATCTTCAAAACGATGAATTGACTTTTAAATTGGCCAAAAAAGGGGAACTTTGGTTCCACGCCAAAGATATTCCTGGTAGTCACGTGCTCATCAAAGACAACCTCAATCCTAGCGATGAAGTCAAAACAGATGCAGCTGAATTAGCGGCTTATTATTCTAAGGCAAGGCTATCTAACCTCGTTCAGGTGGATATGATTGAAGCTAAGAAACTCAACAAGCCAACTGGTGGTAAGCCAGGTTTTGTGACTTACACAGGTCAAAAGACCCTACGCGTCACACCAACAGAAGAAAAAATCAATAGCATGCGTTTGCCATAAACATAAAATATCCCTCCTAGGTGACCTAGGAGGGATATTTTATCTGAGATTGTTAATCATCTACTTGACCGTTGCCAATTTTAGAATGGCGGTAGCCATAGACAAAGTAAATAATTGTACCAAGAACAAATGAAATGAAAAATCCAATCCATGCTTCTGTGCCACATTGAGTCATCAATGACAAACAGATGATAATAGATAGAATTGGTAGAACAGGTACAAATGGTGTTCTAAATTCACCTTCTTTTGGCTCTCCGTGTACGCGGCGCAATTGAATCACACCTAAAGCCAACAAAATCAAGTAAGCTAAAGTAACGATATTAACCAATAAAGCGAGAAGTTCTAGCGGTAAAATACCTGCAAAAATCATGGTAACAATACCCACGAAAATAGTCGCATTATTTGGCACCTTGCTTGTAGCTGATACTTTTTGGAATTGCACTAGCAACAAACCATCACAACTAATGTTGTAAATAATACGTGACAAGGCATACATCATTGAAATGCAGACAGTTACCAAGGTCAAAATAACTACAACTGACACGAAATTCCCTGCCAGTGGGAAACCGATGCTACGAAGCACAAACGGTACTACGTCAGTAATATTGAGTTTGGTGTAGTTCACCGTTCCTGTCAAGACTAAAGTAAATAGAACATAAAGCAAAGTTACCAAACCGATTGAAATGAAAATCCCTTGAGGAACTTTCTTTTGTGGGTCTTTGGTTTCATCAGCCGCCATACAGATGGACTCAAAACCAAGAAAAGCAAAGAACATGAGTGTCGCTCCTGCCATAATACCCGTTTTACCGCCATAAAGTTGACCAAAACCATACGGGGCAAAATTGCTCCAGTTATCCACATTGATGGCTGTCAAGCCCAAAGCGATGAACAAAATCAGCACCGCTATTTTACAAACAACCAAAACAGAATTAAAACGAAGCGCTGTCTTAGACCCTCTAAGTACCAAAATGGTCACAAAAAGCAGCAACAAGACAGGAACAATATCAATGTAAGTACCATTTGCAGGGTTAAATGGGCCACTCAAAGCCTTTGGCAACGAGATACCAAAGGTTTGCAGGAAGGCTTTGAAATATTCTCCCCAACCAGATGCTGCCGTTGAAATAGCACCGAGGAATTCAATAATCATAAACCATCCAGCAATCCAAGCAGGATATTCACCAAAAACTGTATAAATATAGCGATAGACGCCACCTGAATGAGGAAGTCGAGATGAAAATTCAGCAAAGAACAATGCTGACATTGTCACACAAATAGCGGCAATAATAATAGAAATGGTGATAGCAGGACCAGCATACTCTGCTGCACTCGTTCCTGTTATCGTGAAAATTCCAGTCCCCACAATTGACCCAACACCTAGAAAAATCAATTCTGATAATCCAAGGTGGCGCTGTAGATGCGATTTCTTTTGAGTCATGGGAGCTTTTCGAAAGATATCCATACACTCTCCTATGTAAAAAATAAACTCGTTGGTCTTTTTCCTTTGCAAACTATGTCCGTTGGGATGCTTGCTCTTTTTACCAACGATACCCAATCTTATTCTAATATAGCCTTACCAAGTGATAGCCCTTACCATCACAGACAAAGTGAACTACACAACGAACTCTATTTTAGTATAAATATACGCAAAAATCAACACCATATTGGGGAGAGCGAGAAAAAGTCTGCAAAAATCGTTATTAAAATCTGATTAACATCACTCATTGAGGTGTTGCAATCGGTATAGGTTGTACATCCGAGCCATTAAAATCAAAACAACATAGAGCCCAGACATGGATTTGCTATCTTCAAAATCAACTTCTAAATCACTCACTTCATAATACAATTGATAGGTCGAATGCTGTCTTAAAAAGCTATCCCCAAATGCCGTAACACTCAAGACGGGTATCTGTTTTAAAACTAACTTCTTCAAGGTTTCTTGGATAGACAAGGTATTACCACTTAGTGAAATAATAATAACAAAGTCATTTTCAGTCAGATTATCGGAAATGGCAGAAAAATTGGTTTCCCCAGAGAGTAAAAAATTGGGTCTTTTGTACAAGAACAGTTCATTTGAAAATTCTCTCGCAAAATTACTCTGAGTGAACCCTGTTGCGTAAATAATAACATTACACGCCTTATGAAGCATAGAAAACATTTTATCAAGGTCAATATTTTCCATTAACTTGATAGTATTATGAATATCGCCTAATAGTCTATCAATCACATCTTGGTCCGATGGGATAACTTGTGCGGCAAGGGAAGACTGAATAAAATACTTCATTTCCGAATAACCACTGAACCTTAGTTTTTTGGCAAATCTTAAAACCGTACTTTTAGACATTAGAACTTTTTGCCCTAATTCTATCAACGTTAATTCTGCAATATCCTCTTAATGAGCTATGATATACCTTGCTAAATCCTTTTCAGACTCCGACAAGTGATCGAAATGCAACCCAACTAACTGTTCAAAATTCAAGACTAACCCTCCACAAACTGATGCTTTCATGCTTAATCATAACGACTGATATAACAATATTGTATACTATTTGCTAAAAATTTTCGATACCAAAAAAGACAATGCTCATCGCATTATCCCTTTAGGTATTTATTTCATTAATCAAATAAATAGACAAAAGCTTCATAAGGTTGGAGTTCTTGTTTAACATTTAATGACGATGGCTCTTTGGGGTAATTATGGATTAAACAACGCCCTGAGCGTTCCAGCAACTCTTTTGGAAGATCAACATAAGTCGGCTTATCAGCAAAAGAACACACAACAAGAAGCGTCTGATTTTCGTATGTTCTCAAATAAGAATACACATTACTATCGCTTTCATTAATCAGTTCATAATCTCCGTGAACGATAATTGGTAATTGATGTCGCAAAGCAATTAGTTGTTTATAGTAATAGAAAACAGATCCTTCATCTTCTAAAGCTGACTCAGCATTAATAAATTGATTATCGCTAGAATAAGCAATCCAAGGTTTTGATGGTGAAAAACCATAGCCATCGTTGGCATCCCCATTCCAAGGGAAAGGGGTTCGAGCATTGTCTCTTGATTTGAGATACATCGACTCTTTAATATAACTTTCAGGCTCTCCTTTTTCTTTCATTAATTGCAAGAAATATTGCGTCTCAATATCTTGATAGTCTTCCACTTTTTCAAAAGGAACATTTTTCATACCTAACTCTTCTCCCTGAACAATGTAAGGAGTCCCTTTCATCATATGTAATAAAGTAGCCAGCATTTTTGCAGATTCAACACGATATACACCGTCGTCACCAAAACGCGTTACAGCTCTAGGTTGGTCATGGTTACTCCAATATAAGCTATTCCAGCCTTCAGCTAACTTATCTTGCCACTCTGATAATACTCTCTTTAATTCACTTAATTTAAAACGAACATCAGAGAATTTGCCATAACGACCGTAGTCTAGATGCATATGGTCAAAATGGAACACCATATTTAACTCTTCATTTTCAGGTTTGGTGTAATGAAGGGCTTGATCAGCATTGGTATTAGGCGCTTCACCTACGGTCATCACATCATAACGTTTTAATACTTTTTCATTCAATTCGTGCAAATACTCATGAACTCTAGGACCATTTGAAGCACCGATATAATAAGATTTAGTATAAGGGAGAGATTCTGGGGCATCTGGATAGTTTAGATCTTTACTGATTAACGTAATCACATCCATCCTAAACCCATCGATTCCAAATTGGAACCACCAATCTATCATCTGAAAAATCTCTTCACGCAATTTTGGATTATCCCAATTTAAATCGGGTTGTTCCTTGGCAAAACAATGTAAGTAATACTGGTTTCTTTCTGGAACATATTCCCAAGCTGAACCTCCAAAAGTGGATCCCCAATTGGTCGGCTCACTGCCATCTGGCTTTGGATCTTTCCAAATATAATAGTCTGAATACGGATTGTCTTGGCTTTTTTTAGACTCTTCAAACCAGCGGTGCTTATCACTAGTGTGATTAACCACTAAATCCAATATGACCTTTATACCTATTTTGTGGGCTTCTTCCAATAACGTTTTTAAATCATCTAATTGCCCATATTTAGGATCAATCTTATAATAATCGCTAATGTCATACCCGTTATCTACTCCTGGTGACTCATAAATTGGATTTAACCAGATGACATCAATACCAAGGGTCGCTAAGTAAGGAAGTTTTTCGATTATTCCTTTTAAATCACCAATACCATCTGCATTGCTATCTTTAAAACTTTGCGGGTACACTTGATAGACCACGCTATGTTTCCACCAATCTTTCTCCATGACGCTCTTCCTTTATATCCTACTTACAATTCATCTTCATCTAAATCATCAACTGATTCTTTTAAAAACTGATTCACATAGATAATCTGATTTTTAGCCTCTTCAATACTCTGTGTAATCAATTCTTCAGATAGTGGTTGATTTTCCAATTGTAACAACAAAGTCATGATAATAGGTAAATTCATCCCTGCAATGACGTGAACATTGGGTTTTAATTGTCTAACAAATTCTTGATTGACAGAACCGCCTAATAAATCTGTGAAAACCACAACATCTTCTGTATCTTGGCAACGGCCTAAAGCTGCTTCAACAGCCGAATCAATCGGCTCATTGTCAAGATAAGCACTGATGGTTTCAATATCTGTCAAAGAAGGTACGAGATACTTTAACGTATCTCCCATACCATCTGCTAACTTATGATGACTTGCAATAATAACTTTAACCATATATAACCTACGCTTTCAAAATTCCAAAATAAGATAATATAATTGAGAGGATAATAATACCAAAAATAATTTGGATAACAGATACTTTTTTACTTGCAATCAATTTATAGACAGCTACGGTTAATAAAGCAGGTAGTAACGAAGGCATGATTTTATCTAGCACTTCTGTTTGTAAAGGTAGGGAAACTTCTCCTGTTTTAAAAACAGTAGCAACGTCGATTTTGACAACAGAGGCTACCAAGGCACCAATAACAGTCAGTCCCATGATGGAAGCTGCCTCTGTAAAGACACTAAGGCGTTCACCTAAAGCTGTTATTAGCTTAATCTCTGATTTGTAACCGATGTTAAACAATTTAAAACGGAATAACAAGAAAAGCAGATTGAGTAAAAGCCAGACAATTGCTCCTGTCGGATTTCCCTCTAGTCCCATATAAGCAGATATAGAACCAATGATGGTTGGATAAAGAACCCAAACAAAGGGTATCACCAATACCTGCCAAAGGCCCCATCATCCCTGTTTTAAAACTTTTAACCGCATCATGAGCAGCCGCCCCATCTTTTTCTTCCATTGCCACACTTGCCCCCAGCAAAACATTAGCCATCCAAGTTGTGGTATTGAAATATTTAAAATGATTATTCAAAGAGGCTAGGTATTCATTATCATTAGGGTAAATTTTTCGTAGTAATTTATTTAATCCAAATACAACTGCTGGTCCTTGTTGTGTTTCATAATTGAAAGTGTTACAAGCCATAAACATGTATCTAAAGGCTGCTTTATTAATGTCTTTAGTGGTTACGGTATCTTTTTGCTTACTCATCAAAATCATCTCCCATATCTTCTACAGTATTAGCACTAGTTGTAGCGACTTTTTGAGTCGTGGTTGTAAAGTAGTAATAAGCTAAAGCTAGTCCAATGATAGAAACCCCTACAATTGGTAGGCTAAGATAAGCCGTTAAGACAAATCCAATCAACAATAGGGATAGATATTTTTTAGCTGGTATCACTTGTAACAACAACGCAATCCCCACAACAGGAAGCATATTACCAGCAACCGTTAGGCCAGTTGTCACCCAATCAGGGACATAATTCAAGATTAACGTAACAATTTGTTCACCGAACAATACACATAAAGCTGTTGGAATCGCCATTGATAGCCCAAAAATAAGAGGACCAAGCCAAAGGATGCGATTCATTTTATCAAATGGTTTGGCATTTGCTGCCTTTTGTGCCCAGTGTGCAACATAAGTATTTAGGATTTTAGCTAGTACATCTAATTGAATGCCTAACATACCAACAGGAACCCCTACTGCCAGAGCAACAGATTTGGCATCTTCAATATTGTTAGTACTCTTTATAGCGACATAACCACCAACCAATGCTGCCAACCCCCAGTTTGGAACCGATGAGCCTCCAATATTTGCGACACCTAAAGACATTAATTGGAAGGTTCCACCAATAACCATGGCTGTTTCCATATCGCCCATAATAAGACCAACAAACAATGACACCATGATAGGAAACCAAGTCACAACTACTAGCCCTTGTTGATCCAAAACGACCCAAAATGATAGTAAAATAATTAAAATGCCTTGAATAATATCCATAGTGATCTACCTCAATTAATGTAGCTACTCATTGGTTCTTCAACATCATTTGGAACAAAATGGAAGGTTACTTCCACGCCAAGATTTTCCAATTCTTTCAAAGCACTGATTTCTTCCTCATTGACTGAAACCATCTTTTTAACAGTTTGCTTACCAGGACCATCAAAAATGATTCCGATATTAACTTTAGGAATAGCTACGCCTCCTTTAGCTAAGTCAACTAATGTTTGAGGGTGGCGGACAATTAGAAAAACGTTGTGACTGTCGTATTTTCCTGCTGCAAAATTAGTAATGGCTGTGTTTGTATCGATGATAGACATTCCTGTTCCTGCTGGCTTACTCATTCTCATAGCTGCCTTTTGAACTTCATCTTTGCTAATATCATCATCGACAACCATAAGGCGTTTGGCCTTGGTAAATCCTGCTCACTGTGTGACGACAATACCGTGAATAAGACGTTGATCGATTCTTGCTAATACTACTGACATAATGTTTTCTCCTTTTGTTATCGTTTACATTGGTTATTTTATCAACATCAATACGGGAAAACAATAGATTTCAGGCATTCTGAAACTTAGTCAGTGAGGTTGGGAAAAGTATTAAACGATGACACTTTTTCCCACTTGATAAGAAATAAAAAAGAGCACTACCTTCTACCCAAATGGGTAAAGGTAATGCTATAAATCATATATAAAGCTCACTCACTTTTTTCAATATCTTCTTTCAAATCATCAATATTGAAGGTTGCAAAGAGGTATTTTCGGTCTTGAACTGGGAAGCGTTGGTCTAATTGGTCAACGGGGCCAACTTCGACAATGCCTTCTGTGATGGTAAAGTCCATGATGTGGCCGCCAAAGGTCAAATCATCAGAGATAAAATGCAAGTGGTAGCCTGCCACACTAACGCCGTGGAACATCTCTGGGGTCCAAATCCCTACAATCGTTCCTGAAATGTTCTCACAGGTGTACTCTGGTTGTCTTGTGGCAACGTCTGCAAACTTAATATTAGGAGCTGATTTTGGAATCATGCGAACGTGCATTTTTGAAAAATTCCCTTTGATTTTAATGGAACGGAAGAGGTTTTGCCCGTCATAATAAGACTCGATGCGTCTTTTGAGCTCGGTATCGGTCATTTCAAAGCGTTGTTTAAAAATCACTTCTGCTTGATGAAAAACGACAGCAGCATAGGGAACGGTCACATCATCAGAAACCTCTACCACTTCTGCTTTGCCGTTAGAACCTTTGGCTTGATAGGCCTTACCATCAAGAATAATCAACTCACCATCAATCGAATCCAGCGTTCCAATTCCCAAATCACCGTGCTGCAAAAGCTCGCCGATGGTCATTGTTCCACCGTAAAGCCCCGCCATCAAAGCACTTAAGGTATTGTATTGAAATAGTTTAATAACGTCTGACATTTTACTTCACTTTCTTTCCTAACATCCTTACCGTTTATCAATAAAATTCATCCGGCAAAATGGTTTCACCTAGCTTGATATTGTCCTTATAATCAATAGGAATATCAATCAAAATCGGACCGTGTTTGACTTCTTCCAAGACTTGTTTTAAGGTCTGTTCGAAGGATTCTTTGCCGTCAACACGATAACCTTTGGCACCGAAACTTTCAGCGTATTTGACAAAATCAACCGGACCAAAATCAACGCCAGAAGAACGCCCGTATTTCATTTCTTCTTGGAATTCAACCATGTTGTATTTGCCATCATTCCAAATCAAATGAATGATCGGCAATTGGAAGCGCACAGCCGTTTCTAATTCTTGGGCAGAAAAGAGGAAACCTCCGTCGCCTGATATTGAAATAATCGTGGTGTTAGGGCGTATCAGGGCCGCTGAAATAGCCCATGGCAAAGCAACTCCCAGTGTCTGCATCCCATTTGAAAAGAGCAGGTGACGCGGCTCATAAGATTTGAAATAACGCGCCGTCCAAATGTAGTGACTTCCCACGTCAACAGTTACGGTCATGTCATCTGTGGTGTTGTATTGCAAAACATCAATAACATCTAGTGGGTGCACCAAACCGTCTTTTGTTTTTCGGTCAAATTTCACATCTTCGACAACGTTTTTCTTAAGGTTTTGCAGGTAAGCCACCGATGTTTTTGGCAAGGAATAACCGTTGATGGCTGGCAACAAGAGTTGAATCGTATCAGCAATATCACCAATCAATTCACGCTCAGGTTGGAAATAAGTGTCAATTTCAGCCTGAGCTACGTCAATCACAATGATGCGAGCTGAAATTTCAGCATTCCAGTTGCGTGCCTCGTATTCGATTGGGTCATAGCCAATAGCAATCACCAAATCCGCTTTTTTGAGCAACATATCACCTGGTTGGTTACGGAAAAGACCGACACGGCCAAAGAAGGTATCTTCTTCTAGTTCACGCGAAACAATTCCTGCGCCTTGGAACGTTTCAACAACTGGCAATTTGACAGCAGTCAACAATTGACGAATGGCTTGCGTTACCTTGCTCGTTGAGGCACCATTTCCCAACAAAAGAACAGGTAGTTGCGCATTGCGAATGGCTTGTGCCAAATAATTGATGTCATCCACGGAAGCAGAACCCAATTTAGGGTCAGTAAGTGGCTTGATGGCTTTGACAGACACCAAACTATCGGTCACATCTTGTGGAATAGATACAAAACTAGCTCCAGGTTTGCCTGATTTTGCTTCACGATAGGCGTTGGCGATGGTTTCTGACAAGGTATTTGGGTCATTGACTTCCACAGCATATTTGGTGACAGGCTCCATCATGGCAACGTTTTTCATAGATTGGTGCGAGCGTTTCAACAAATCAGAACGTTTCACTTGCCCAGAAATAGCCAAAACAGGGTCGCCCTCATCTGTTGCCGTTACTAAGCCCGTCGCTAAATTGGAAACCCCTGGACCGCTGGTGGTAATGACCACACCAGGATTACCTGTCATGCGTCCAATACCTTGCGCCATAAAAGCAGCATTTTGCTCATGACGCGCCACAATCAATTTCGGTCCTTTATCCTCCAGCGTGTCAAAGACACGGTCAATCTTAGCTCCAGGAATTCCGAAAATATACTCCACATCATGATTAATAAGGCTATCAACAATCAAGTCTGCCCCATATTGCTTATTCTCGCTCATTAGCTCCCCCATCTCTTTTATTTTATAGTATTTTTTCGATATTTCACAAATATAAGTCAATTATATCATAGTTTTTGACAGACTTTGTGAATAAATACTTGTGAAATTTTTCTTTTAACATAAAAACAAAAGGACTCTTCACCACCGATTAAAAGAGACAAAGAGTCACTGGTTTGGGCTACTTTTGCTTTGTTCTGATAAAATCGTAAATAGTCATCACTACAAAGCCAGCAAACACAAGGATAATATTGCGCACGGGTTCGCCGCTTTGGTCAAAGAACATCAATAAAATAAAAATCGTGATAACCGTAATCAGATTGCTAATCAGCAAATCTCTAAAATTCATCTTCATGTAAAAATTCCACCATATTGACATCATCAGGAACCAAGGTCAGATAATGTTTAGCCACTTGATGCGCATGCTCTTTTTGCCCAAATTCTCGCAAAATGTAGGCATAATCATGCAAGAATTCTGGGTTTTCGCCCAAATCTGCAGCCAAGTCATTGTACAAGGCCAAGGCTTTTTTGTCAGCTTCTAGACCTTGATAGGCTTTGGCGATATTCCATTTGGTCAACACATTATCAATGGGCTCTTTGGCAAAGGCGATGACGTCTTCATAGCGTTCTTCCTCTAAATACAAATTGGTCAAACGCATCAAGACTTCTTCTTCGTCTTCTGCGACCTCTTTAGCACTGAGCAAATAACTTTCGGATTGAGCAGCATCGTGCAATTCATAAGCTAATTGTGAGGCTAATAACAACAAGCGAGCATCAAACGCATTTTTGCTGATTCCTTTTTGTGCCATACGCAAGGCTTCTTCAGTCTTGTTTTCTTCGTGCAAGGAAAGGGCATAAACGTATTCATACCCTTGAAAATCAGGGTCCATGGTGTCCAATTGTTTGAAGTAGGTATTGGCTTTTTGGAATTCGTCTTGGTCATACAAAATGGTTGCCAATTCAAAGACCGTTTCATCGTCGTATTCGATTTCAATGGCTTTTTCCAAAAATTCAACGGCTGCTTCAAATTTACCAAGGCTAGCATAAGCTTTACCGATGCGTTGGTAGGTTGAAATACCTGTCATTTCTAAGACATCGCGGTTATCCAATTTGGCATATTCCTTGATGGCTTCTGAAAAATGACCCAATTCCATTTCGATTTCTGCTAATCCAAAAGTCACCAAAGGCTCGTCGCTGATTTGAGAGGCTAACAAGAGTTTTTCACGCGCCACATCCGCCAAACCTTCCATATCGTAAATGTCCGCCATCACCAATAAAGCCGACAAATAAGCGTCACTATCAGGTGAAATGGCATCCAAATAAGTAAAAGCTGCCTCAATATCACCATCCTCAGCCGCAATCTGTGCGAGATTGATATTGACCTCAGGGAAAGACGCACGCTCTTTTTCATAGATGGTTTTTGCTTGATTTAAAAAACCAATGCTTTCAAGATATTCCGCTAACTCAAGCAATGCCTCATCGTCATCTTCCTTTAAAGCTTTTTTGAAATATTTATTGGCATGCTCCAAATCTTGATTTTGGATGGACACTACCATTTTTTCACTATTCAGCATGTTCGGCTACTTGTCCTCCTTCTTCTTCCTTCAATTCTTCGTACAAACCACTGACACGCTTGTACCACGCAAAAATTTCGGTCACAATAACTTTAGCCGAAGCGTACAATGGCACCCCTAAAAAGACGCCCCACACGCCAAACAGGGCTCCAGCCGTCAACAAAATAAACATAATGGTGATGGGGTGAATGTTCAAGCGGCTACCCAAAACCAATGGGGATACAAAACGCCCTTCAATAGTCTGCTCAATTGCAAACACAATCAGAACCTTGACTAACATAATCGGTCCTTGCACAATTCCCATAATCACAACAGGAACCATGGCTAGAAAACTTCCCAAATAAGGAACCATGTTCAAAAAGCCTGCCAAAATCCCAAAGGTCGCTGCGTAGCGAATGCCTATGATGTTAAAAAAGACGGTAAACATAATCCCAACCACAATAGCAACGGTTACCTGACCTTGAACGTAACCAGCCAATTGTTTGTTAATGTCTCCCAAAACACGCGAAATTGGTTGACGTGTTCTGGTAGGAAGGGCTTGAATCAAAGCTTCCTTCATCTTGCTACTGTCACGTAGAAAGTAAAACAAAATGAACGGTGACATGATAATTGCTACGGTCACACGGGCAAAGGTGCCTGCAAAAGTAGATGCCAAATCAATGGCATTTCTAGAAAAACTTTCTGCATAATCAACGGCTTTGGTTCCAATATTAGACACCATATCACTCAATTCTTTTTGATAAACCAGTAACCAAGGGCTATCCAATAATTTATTGACTTCATGGTTGGTGCTTCTCACATAATTTGGGAGATTTTCGACAAAAGAAGTCAGCTGAGTTTCAATCATCGGAATGAAGCTGGCTACCGCCCAAACCAAAAGGGCTGCAATAATGGCAAAGACAATGAAAATCGACATCGTACGATTGACACCGCGCCGTTCAATGAAGCTCACCAGTGGCTTAATGAGGTAATAAAGAAGGCCTGAAATAACCAAAGGCAGCATGATTACAGCAACCACTGAGACTAAGGTTGTAAATAAAAATGAAATCTTGGTAAAGAGATAAAGGGTCAAAAACACCAAGAAAGTGACTAAAACAGCAACCACAGCTTGATTGTCTAAAAACCACTTAAAAAACCAAGAATCTGAAAATTTCTTTTCATTTTGCTGATGCATAACGTATTCCTTTCCAAACCACTATAATCCTACTTAGACACCATTATAGCATTTTTGAGCAAAATAACCACATTTAAGCAAAGTAGCTCAGTCGTAAAAAATAACCTCTTTATCAACCAATTCTTGCTGGTCGTTATAGACAAATTTTGCTGAAAAGAAGGGCACATCATCCAAAATCCATTTGAACATCTCATAATCCCCTTCCCAAGTTGGTTTTGAGAGCACTTTATCATAAGGTACCCATTCTAAAGTACCCTCTCTTGATTCCTCATCTGAAATCAATTCTCCCTCAAAATCAGTGACCTTAAAGACATAAGTGTACCAGTCATGACCTGGGGTGAATTCTGGAAACGTAATCACACCCTTGAAATCCATTTTTTTAACCGTTAAATGCGTTTCCTCAAAAATCTCACGTTTGGCACACTCATCAGGCGTTTCACCCGCTTCCAATTTTCCACCTACTGAAATCCATTTCCCGTGATGGACGTCGTTTGGCTTTTTATTTCGATGCAATAATAACAAGGCTTGGCCATTGTCAATGTAACAAATGGTGGCTAGTTTAGTCATTGTGATTTCCTCTCATGTTTGGCGTATTTTCTGATATTCTCATCTTGTCAAACGCAAAAAACACCCTACCAACAGTGTGATAGGATGCTAGACTGTGATTATTTGATGACTTGTTGCATTTTAGCGTATTTCGCTTCAACAGCGTCTTTTTCTGCTTTCCACCAATCTTCATGGTCAGTGTACCATTTGATCGTGTCTTCAAGTCCTTCTTCAAAGTTTGTGAATTGTGGTTCCCATCCAAGTTCTTCACGAAGTTTTGTTGAGTCAATCGCGTAACGAAGGTCGTGACCTGCACGGTCTGTAACGTGGTCGTAAGCGTCTTTTGGTTGACCCATTTTTTCAAGGATAAGTTCAAGAACTTCTTTGTTATTCTTTTCACCATCAGCACCGATAAGGTAAGTTTCACCGATATGTCCTTTAGTCAAGATAGCCCAAACACCAGTCGAATGGTCGTTGGTGTGAATCCAATCACGAACGTTTTTACCATCACCGTAAAGTTTTGGTCGAATACCTGACAAGATGTTCGTGATTTGACGTGGAATGAATTTTTCGATGTGTTGGTATGGTCCGTAGTTGTTTGAACAGTTAGAAATAGTTGCTTTCACACCGAAAGAACGTACCCAAGCTTTAACAATCAAATCTGAAGCAGCTTTGGTTGATGAGTAAGGTGAACTTGGGTTGTAGTTTGTTTCTGCTGTGAATTTTTCACCTGGACCTTCACCATGTCCTGGAAGGTCTTCACGAAGAGGAAGGTCACCGTACACTTCATCTGTTGATACATGGTGGAAACGAATATCATATTTACGAGCAGCTTCCAACAAAGTGTACGTTCCAACAAAGTTAGTGTGGATAAATGGGCTTGGATCCTTCAATGAGTTATCGTTGTGGCTTTCAGCCGCATAGTGAACAATAGCATCCGCTTTTGCTGCTAATTTATCCACCAATTCAGCATCGGCAATATCGCCAACAACCAATTCAACACGATCACCTAGAATTTCTTCTAGGTTAGCACGGTTACCAGCGTAAGTGAGTTTGTCAAGGACTGTCACATGAACGTCTGGATGATTATTATAAACATAATGTACGAAATTTGAACCGATGAACCCAGCGCCACCAGTTACGATGATATTTTTGTATTCTGACATAATTTAAGATACAAAGGGACATTTTGCTTGTGCAAAATCTCGTAGAAAATAGAACATCTTTTCTCAGAGATTTAGTCCCGTGTTCTGTTTTTAAAAAACGGAACATTCCTTTCTGATTTATTTTTATTTGGTATTACAAATCGTCTTTGCTTAGTGGTTTAACGTCTTTTAATAATGGGTGGTTTTTGTCTGCTTCAGACACTTCCGCTTCTTCCAAGTTTTCCCATTTGATGCCCAAAGTTGGGTCGGCGTAGTTAACAAAGGCATATTTAGGTTTTAATTCTAAAGCCCAGTAGTCATTAACCAAGTAGCTGTATGACACTTTATCAGACAAGACTTGGAAACCATTGGCAACGCCGCGAGGAACGAAAATCCCTTTTGAAGCATCGATAACGGTTTGATACACATGACCAAAGCTGTCGCCTTCACGCAAGTCAACCCATGAACCAAGGACTTTTCCTTCATCAGCTACTGAGATGTATTTATCCCATGGTTCTGCATGAAGCCCACGCAAAACATTTTTATGTGAAAAGCTGACATTATTTTGCAATTTGCCTTCTGCAAAGAATGATTCTGGAAAACCAAGCGGTACCATTTTTTCTTTTTGGAAGTTTTCTTTGAACCAACCACGGTTGTCGCCATGCACAGGAATATCAAATTCAATCATTCCTGGGATGGCTTCGATGGGACGTGCAGCTAAAGCTTTACCAAAAAATTGTTCTGTCATTATTCTTCTCCAATCAAACGAAGCAAGTATTTACCGTATTCGTTTTTCTTCAATGGTTGTGCGAGATTGTGCACATCTTCTCTTGTGATGTAACCCATACGGTAAGCAATTTCTTCCAAGTTAGCAACTTGAAGGTTTTGCATACGTTGCACGGTTTCAATGTATTGGGCTGCTTCCAAAAGGCTTTCGTGTGTTCCTGTATCAAGCCAAGCAAAGCCACGTTCCATCACTTCAACAGAAAGGTCGCCACGTTCAAGGTAAACTTTGTTAACATCTGTGATTTCAAGTTCGCCACGCGCACTTGGTTTGATGTTTTTAGCAATCTCAACCACGTCATTGTCATAGAAATAAAGACCTGTGACAGCATAGTGAGATTTCGGATGTTCTGGTTTTTCCTCGATTGAAATAGCATTTCGGTTTTCATCAAATTCAACCACACCAAAACGTTCTGGATCTTTTACTTGGTAACCAAAGACAGTAGCACCTTTTTCCTTGCTGGCTGCTTTTTGAAGCATTTTGCTAAGTCCTGGTCCATGGTAGATGTTGTCACCCAAGATAAGAGCAACATTGTCATCACCGATAAATTCTTCACCGATGATAAAGGCTTGAGCCAAACCATCTGGACTTGGTTGCACAGCATAAGTCAATGAAATACCGAATTCTGAACCATCACCAAGTAATTCTTCAAAACGATGGATATCTGTTGGCGTTGAAATGATTAGGATATCACGAATCCCTGCCAACATCAGTGTAGATAGTGGGTAATAAATCATTGGTTTATCATACACTGGCATAAGTTGTTTTGAAGCTGCACGAGTCAAAGGGTACAAACGAGTCCCTGAACCTCCTGCTAGAATAATACCTTTCATACTAGGTCTCCCTCTTACATTAATTATTCAAGCCTATTCTATCATTTTTTTCAAATGCTGTCACTAAGTTTCCAGATTTTACACTGGACTTACCTTACTTGTCCTTCACATTTACAAATGGTAAAACGGATTCGTTGGGGCTTGACTGGCGATAAATGTGACATCCCAGTCTTGCTCAGCTTTCCAAGTTTCGCATTTTTCAATGACTTTTTCAATAAATAACACTTCGATGTGGTGACCTGGGTCAATAGCCATCAAACCATTGGTAATCATTTCTTGTGCAGTGTGATAATAAATATCGCCTGTGATGTAAACTTGTGCCCCTTTGGCTAAAGCATCGTGGTAAAAACTTTGACCACTGCCACCGCAAACAGCCACACGGTTAATCAGCTGGTCCTGATTGCCATAAGCCACCAAACGCACACTATCCAAGTGAAAGGCCTCCTTCACAGTCAAGGCAAAATCTGAAAAAGCCTGCTCTTTAATCGTGCCAATGCGCCCGATACCATACCCGTCTTTGGTCGGAATCAATATTTCTGTATTTGTAATCCCCAAACGTTCGCAAAACCAATCATTTAATCCATCTGGCACAATATCAATATTGGTATGACTGACGTAAACAGCGATGTCGTGTTTGATTAAATCCAAGTAAATCTGGTTTTGAGCTGTTGCCACCAAATCTTTAAGTGGTTTAAAAATAGGAGCGTGTTTGACAATGATCAAATCCACATTTTTAGCAATAGCTTCCGCAACTGTTGTTTCACGGACATCGAGAGCTACCATCACGCGGTTGATATCCTTGTCCAAGGTCCCTATTTGCAAGCCTGAAATGTCACCCTCCATAGATAATGCTTGCGGGCAATAGGCTTCGTAACGGGCAATAAGATCACTTGCTTTCATGGATAACCTCCTTAATGGCATCTATTTTTTGAATCATAGCAGTGCGGTCAGCCACACGATTTTCAGGAATATGAGACAAAGCCAGTTCCAGTTTGGCCAGTTCACGTTCCCAGCGAGCACAAAAAACAGGCGATTTGGCTTGCATAAGAAATGGTCCAAAGCGCAAATCTTCGGCTGATAAATGCATGTGACCGTGTTCGACTACCATAATTTCGTAATACTTATCGTTTTCGGTCATGATGTGTTCAGCAACCAATTTAAATCCATTGGTCATCAACCAAGCACGCAATTCATCTTCACGGTTATTGGGTTGTAAAATCAAGCGTTCAACGCTAGCTAATTTTGCTTTTCCTGCTGCTAAAATCTCCGCAATCAGGCCACCACCCATGCCACAAATCGTAATAACATCCACCTTATCTTCTGGCTCAAATGCTGCCAAACCATTGGCCAAACGAACAGCTATCTTGTCATTCAAGCCAGCGTTAGCCACATTATGAAGGGCTGATTCATAAGGTCCCTTGACCACTTCACCAGCAAGAGCAAAGGAAATGGTATTGTCTTCAATCAAAGCAATGGGCAAGTAGGCATGGTCACTTCCCACATCTAATAAACGTGCGCCCTGCGGTACAAATTCTGCCACAGCCGCCAAACGTTGTGATAATACTGTCTGCATAAGTCTTCCTTCTAAATCTTCATTCACCACATTATTATATCAAAAAGGCACCCGGCTTACAAAAAGCGATGGCAATATAAAAAAGCTGAATATCAGCTTTTTACTTGGTATTTTTAACATGATCCTTGTAGTATTTGCAGTAACTTTGGACTGGGCAAATCGCACACTTAGGATTTTTGGCTAGGCAAAAGTAACGCCCAAAGAAAATCAAGCGATGATGTGTCACAATCCAATCCCTTTTAGGAATTTTCTTCATCAAATCATGCTCAATTTCAGTTACACTCGCGTCTTGTGCTGAGATATTAAGGCGCTTAGCAACACGAGAAACATGGGTATCTACGGCAATGGAAGGCACTTTGTAAATCTCTGCCAAAACAACATTGGCAGTCTTGCGCCCCACTCCTGGCAGGCTTTCTAGTTCCTTGTGCGTCTTAGGTACCACGCCGTCAAAATCCTGCAAAACAGCTCGCGCCGTTTTTACAATATTACGAGCCTTGTTTTTATAGAGCCCAATCGTTCTCAAATCATTTTCAACATCGACCACATTTGCCGCAGCCAAATCCGCGATAGTGGGGTAATGTTGCCACAACTGAGGGGTTACCTTATTGACCGATTTATCTGTTGTCTGTGCTGATAAAATCACAGCCACCAATAATTGAAAAGGGGTTTGATAGTCTAATTCACAGTGTGCATCAGGATACATCTCACCAATAATGGCCAAGACCTTGCGCAAACGTTCTCTACCTAATCTCATGAGTCACTCCATAAATCCATTGCTGACAAAAAGTCATCTGATACGAATACTTTGTTGGTTTTGCCACCTTCACGCTCCTTGCGATTTTCCTCAACTTGACGCACAGTGGTAATGCCCTCACGGCGCCAATTACGCAAAATAGCCGTAATATATCTCCAATTGGTTTTACCATTGAAAACCGCTTCACGCAAGGCTTCCCGAACCAAATCAGGATCCGCTTGGTCCTCACGAATGGTTTGCTGCAAATCCTCCAATTCAAAGGGGCTAAGCATCCGACCCAATTCGCGCTCAAAATCCTCAACCAAGGTTTTGATCGGATTGTCAGAAGCTTGCTTTTCTGGGGTTGTATTAGCTTGATCTTGCAATTGATCCAAGCGGGCTAAAACGGGGCTAGCATCAAAAAGCACTTCAATCTCATTGCCCAGCTCAATGGTTTTCATATCCAAAAGCCCCTGAGCCGTCAAATCTGAAATGGTACTGTTGACCTCAGCCACGGTTTTATTTAAGGCAGCAGCTATCTGACTAGGCGCCAAATCCTCCATTTTTGTAGTGTTTTGCAAATAAATAAATTGCCAAATCACAAAATCATCGGCGCTTTTAAAAATATCCTTATAATGAAATAGCAGAGCACTTGGCAAAACCAAATTGCCCGATTTAAAATTGTCTAAAAAACTCATGACACTATCTCTAAAAAGAGAATCTCCTTTATTGTTTATTTGGCTTTATCGCCCTAAATACCTGCAGATTCTCCCAACTGTTCTAATAAATAAGGGGTTTCTTGGTAAACGGCATAGTTAATCCAGTTGCTAAAGAAAGTCGTTGCGGCTAAATTCCACTGCATTAGTATGGCTTGACTAGGGTCATCATTGATATAATAATGCGCTGGCAAGTGGGGTTCTTTTCCAGCTTTGACATCACGCTGGTATTCCCAATCAAGAGTACCTCTATCATACTCCAAATGCCCAAAACTGTAAACTTCCCGCAAATCTTTACTGGCCACAATGGAAACGCCGACTTCTTTCCCTGAAGCAACGATCTCAAGGTGTTCCACCTGCTCAATCGCCGCACGCGTCACTTTTGTATAGCGTGAATGGGGTGCCATAAACACATCATCAAAGCCACGCACCAAAGGATTTGACGGTGCTTCAATCGTCTGAGCAAAAATACCTGACAATTTCTGTGGAAGCGGTGCCTTAGGAATGCCGTATTTGTAATACAAGCTTGCTTGCGCGCCCCAACACAGGTGTAAGGTCGAGTACACATGACTTTTAGCCCAATCAAATATCTGACACAACTCCTCCCAATAATCCACCTCTTCATATCGAAGGGTTTCAACAGGGGCGCCCGTCACAATCAAGCCATCATAATAATTGTCCTTCACATCCTCAAAGGTCTTGTAAAAGGTTTCGAGATGACTTTTGGCTGTGTTTTTGGAATGATGGCTGCGCATATACAAAAAGTCAATATTGATTTGCAAGGGAGTATTAGCCAATAAACGCAATAATTGCAACTCGGTAGTTTCCTTTGTCGGCATTAAATTGACAATCAAAAAACGAATGGGTCGGATATCTTGGTGATTTGCCCGTTTATTGTCCATAATAAAGACATTCTCTTTGCGCAAAATGTCTAATACAGGTAGTTCGCGATCAAGTTTTATTGGCATGAAAATATCTCCATTCTATAATATGTTAAATCATATTATAAAACATGGAGATATAGTTTTCAATTATATAAATTCTTTATGTAGTTATAACTAATAACTATAACTAACCTGGGAAGTTCATCAAGACTTTGGTATCGTAACCTTCAATAGCTTTACGACCATTAAGACCATCCAATTCAATCAAGAAGGCACAACCAGCAACTACGCCACCAAGGCGTTCAACCATTTCAATGGTCGCTTTAACGGTACCACCTGTTGCAAGGAGGTCATCCACGATAAGAACACGTTGACCTGGTTTGATGGCATCTGCGTGCATACATAAAGTATCCACTCCGTATTCTTTTTCGTAATCTGCTGAAATTACTTCGCGAGGCAATTTACCTGGTTTACGTACTGGCGCAAAACCAATACCAAGTTCAAAAGCAACTGGGCAACCAACGATAAAACCACGCGCCTCAGGCCCAACAATCATATCGATTTTCTTGTCTGTTGCGTATTGAACAATTTCACGGATGGCGTAGCTGTACGCATTTCCATCTGCCATTAGAGGCGAAATGTCACGAAAAGTAATCCCTTCCTCTGGGTAATTTTCAATTGAAGCAATATAATTTTTTAAATCCATTTTCTTCTTTCTATGGGCTTTTTGCCAAAAAATGTTTTACATTTTATTATAGCATATTTTTCGAAAAAAGAAGGGGATTTAGGTAATAAATTTTCAAGACCTTAATTTTGATAATTCACTTGCCAATCTTTAATCAATGGATAAGTAACTAACTTGTTATTATCCAAATTTTCCTTATGCATATCGACAGCTGTAATCTGTGAATTATCGTAAGTTGTGTAGTAATAGATACCTTTTTCTGTGTTGATACATGAACTGTAAATGGTGTATTCGTATTTGCCGCTTTCATCTACGTAACATAACCCTTTTTGTTGTTCAACGGATTTCAAAATATGGAAGAACTGGTTAACACTAGATACTTCTGTATCTTCTGCTACTGAATTTAATTTAGTAAAGGCTACCTTAACATAGCGTGACATTGATGACAAATCACCAGGCAAACCAAGGCCTCCCATTCCTCGGCTATAAGTGTCTAAGGTAATTTCTGTAGAAAAGAGATTGTCAGAAACTTTTGGAGAAACGTGACGATAATTGTTTAAATTGAATAATTGTTTATCAAAAGTTGGGTTATTTGTCAAAACACCTGTTGGGTTATCATAAACCTTAAGACCACTAGCCACAGATTCCAACACAATAGCTTCATTGCGGTCTGCAATCAACCAGTGCAAGGGACTTGGTTGAAAATCATCACTAAATGCTTCATTTGTGACGTTAAGATTTTGGCAAAGTTTTTTAACTTCAGCAACAGATTGGCATTGTGATAAGAACCATGGAATCAATTCAAAAGATGCAAGGTTGTCTTTCCCTTCTGCTACTTCTTTATAGTCGGCATTTTCAGGGAAATTCAAACCTGCCATTCCTAAACCTTTTTCATTAACTGCTTCGTAATAAAGTGGGTAATCAGCCACTACCGTTGCCATTCCAATCATGGCAAAATGGCTGTTATTTTCTCCTTGGTGTCTAAACGAAAAAGGATAATTTCGAGGACAAATCGTTACCGTTTCATTGTAAGAAAAGTCCAAATCAAGATTTCGACCAAAGTAATTATCTTTAGTTGTATAAGTAATTGCAGTACACATAAAAAAACTCCTTTAAAAAATACTTTAAAAGTCATCTACAACTTTGCAGTCTCATTATAGTTCCAATTAAAAAAGTTTTCAATTTTTAAGTAAACGTTTTCTATGAAAAAAACTAAAAAAGCTACGCTGAGCTAAGCAACGTAACTTTTTAGTCTAGTTCATCAACCAGTCATAAATTTCTTGTGGCGTTCCAAGTGCCATGAGCTCTTGAAATTTCACTTCTTGCTTAAGATCTTGATAAATTTTACTATCAGAAATGCTGCGTTTCTCAGCACCTTTATTGACGACCATTACTCCATCTGTGATGGTTACAAAATCCAATTCATCAAAAATTTGAATCATTTTGACCAAAAGAATATCAGGAATATTAAGATAATGACTCAATTCTTTCAGCTTGTAACGAACATCAAATTCAGGGAATTGATAAATCGTTTTATACAACTTAGCAAATTGTTCACGAGTTCCATAGCCAGTCAAATAATAAGCTCGTTTAATGTGATTTTTAAAGTAAACGGCATCAAATTGTCGACCAACAAAAAGGGATTTGAGTTCTTCAGCCTTATCAGGAATATCTAGTACAACCACTTCACTGGCACTGGTGTCTTCACTCAAAACAGGAACACGTTCAGGAAGACTGGCATTTTTGGAACGAATATCAATCAACTGAACGCCGTCAACACGCGCGTCTTCAAGCATCAACTGAACTGTGGTTTGCCCGTTCCATTTGTTGATTGACAAGGTAACGGCAAGGCGCAGGTTCTGCGCTTGCTGGAATTCTTGTACCAAATGACCTTGGTTAAAGGCAACAAGGTCAACCGCCGTACTTCCTTGAGCAATTTTTAATTTCAAGTGAGCACCATTTTGCCCCATGGTACGTGCTTGTTTAACGGTAAGGTCTTTGATTTCAAAGACTGGCTTAGCATTATCCATCCCAAAAGGTGCGATCTTCTCAAGACTTTTAACAGTGTCTAAATCAATTTCTGACAAGTCCAGCACTTCATCAATGATCAAAGTCTTTTTCTGAGCTAAATTAATATCATTTTCAGCAATGTAATCACATAAAACTTGTGATAATTGCTCTAAGTTATCAACTGGCAAGGTCATTCCTGCAGCACCAGCATGTCCACCAAAAGCTTCAAATAAATCACGGTGGTCATCAAGTGCATGGAAGATATTGATTGCCTCAATACTTCTTGCAGAGCCTTTTGCCATATCGTCTTCAATGTTTAAGACAATAACTGGCTGAGCAATGTGCTCCAAAATACGACCAGCGACAATTCCTAGAACACCCGGGTGCCAACCTTCTTTTGCCAACACCTGCACAGGCTTGTCAAGATCAACCATGCCCATGGCTTCATCGTAAATTTTTTGAACAATTTCTTTACGTTCTTCATTCTTGGCATTAATCATTTGCGCAATACTTAGCGCTTCTTCATCATCAAAACCAGTCAATAATTCAATAGCTCGATTTGGATCATCTAGACGACCAAGAGAATTTAGCTGCGGCGCAATTTTAAACCCAACAGTTTCCTCATTAACATCTGACATGTCAATATCAGATACTTTCATAAGCTCTATGAGACCAATGCGTTCGGTCTGCTTGAGCATTTCAAGCCCAACCTTGACCATGATACGATTTTCATCTGTTAGACTAACCATATCGGCAATCGTTCCGATAGCAACCAAGTCTAACATTTCGGTTGGGATGGATTCTAATAGGGCACAAGCCACTTTGAAGGCTACACCACATCCTGCTAAATATTTAAAAGGATAGTCAGCTTCTGGATACTCTGGATGTACAATGGCAAATGCGTCTGGAAGCTCTGCTGGTAAGCCATGGTGGTCAGTAACAATGACATCTACTCCTTGACTTTGTGCATAGCTAATAGCTTCATGTCCAGCTACGCCATTATCCACCGTAATAATCAAAGAAACCTGTTGTTGCTCGATGAAATACTTATAAACCGATTCATTTGGTCCATAACCATCAACAAATCGGTTAGGAAGATAGACTTGAACCTCAGCTCCAAGCATTTCCAACGCTTCTTTCATGATACTAGCACTGGTCATCCCGTCGGCATCATAGTCACCATAAACCAAGATTTGTTCATAATTTTCAATAGCTTGACGAATGCGGGCAACTGCCTTGTCCATATCGTGCAAAAGATATGGATCGTGAAGTTGTGACAAATCATTCGATAAAAATTGAGCTAGTTTTTCGTCGTTGTCAACGCCACGACTGTATAGGATTTTGCTGGCTAATGCCGTTATATTTTCTTTTTTTGTCACTTCAAAAAAGCCATCATCTGGCTCTTTTTCAATATTTTTCCAATTGTATTTACTTGTTATCATTCACTTCTCACTTCTTATGTAGAATTGAAAGGAGGTTATTTATAATTAAAAACTTTGCGTGCTAAAAAATCAGCAATCTTTGGGAAAAGAGTATAGAATTTGTGTGCTGCAGCTATTGACCAAGGCATGTTCACTTCACGCTTGTTCTTACCTAAAATGGCAACCGTACGTCTAGCAACTTCTTCTGGTTGCAAAACAAAACGTCCAACACTCTTTAAGTATTCTCCAGATGGATCTGCCTTGTCAAAAAAGCTTGTTGCGATCGGTCCAGGATTAATCGTTGTCACATAAACATTGCTATCAGCTAATTCCAAACGTAGAGCATTTGAAAAACCAATGACGGCGAATTTTGTGGCTGAATACACCGACGATTTAGCCGATGCCATCAAGCCTGCCATGCTGGCAATAGTGATGATATGCCCTCGTTTAGCAGCTTTCATGCGCTGCCCAACCAGTCGTGAAAAAGTCATTGTGGCAAAGGTATTGACCTCAAACATGGCACGAATATCCGCAGTGGTATAGGCATCAAAAGCATTGAAATTCCCGTAACCAGCGTTGTTAATAAAGACATCAATCCGACCGTGCAAATCATACATCCGCTCAACAATAGCAGCAATCTCAGCATCATTTGACAGATCCAGCGACCAACAAGTAGTGTGGGGACGCTTGCCATAAAGGCTTTCTAATGTCGCCTTATCACGCCCCAAGGCAATGACATAATCCTCACTCGGTAGCTGATTGATGATGGCTTGCGCTACACCTCCGCTTGCTCCTGTAATGGCGATGATTCTCATAGGCTAACTTCTTCTAAATCCTTGACCATATGTGTGTTTTCAAAAATCGTTTGCGCATCTTTTTCCAATTGACGGCACTCGCGTCCCAAGAATCGCGCACTGATATGGTTCAACAGCAATTTCTTAGCTGAAGCAGCTTTGGCAATTTGGGCTGCCTGCATATTGGTTGAATGTCCGTGCTTGCGTGCCAAAGGCTCGTCTTTGGTGCCGTAGGTTGATTCGTGTACCAAAATATCTGCTCCCAAACCAAGGCGAATGCTGGCATCTGTTTTACGCGTGTCACCCAAAATGGTGATGATTTTTCCTTTTTTAGGTGCTGAAATGTAATCCTTGGCAATAATCTTGCGACCATCTTCCAAGACAACATCTTGCCCACTCTTGACCTTGCCAAAAAGCGGTCCAAACGGTACTCCAGCAGCCTTCAAGGCTTCAGCGTCCAAGGTTCCTTCCAAATCTTTTTGCATCACACGGTAGCCAATACAGAAAATCGTGTGGTCCAATTTTTCCGCATAAACCACAAATTTATCCGTTTCCATGATTTTTCCAAGATTGGTTTCGTCAAATTCATGAAAATGAATGCGGTAAGGCAAGCGGGCACCTGACAAACGCAAACTACTCAAAATGTAAGAACGAATGCCAACTGGCCCATAAACATCAAGGTCTGTTTGTTCTTCGTTAGCTTGAAAGGCACGGCTCGCTAAGAAACCAGGCAAACCAAAAATATGATCCCCATGCAAATGCGTGATAAAAATACGTTTAACTTTGCGAGGTTTAATGGTTGTTTCTAAAATCTGGCGCTGGGTACCCTCACCGCAGTCAAACATCCACACCTCATTGATTTCATCGAGCAATTTCAAAACCAAACTCGACACATTGCGTGACTTTGAAGGCTGACCTGCTCCTGTTCCCAAAAATTGTAATTCCATATGTTACCGATAAAACCGAAGTTTTGTCCTTTCCTACTGTACTTTTACATAAGCGATAAATTCTCGCTGGTCAAAGGTGTAATAAACTTGCCCCTTGTAGCCAGTTAGTAATTCTGCGAGTTCATCGCGATTGAAACTTTTTAGTTTCACCACGTTTCCTTTTAGCTTTGAAACATGGCTGAGCAGACTGTCTTGTGGCGTGAGGTCTTCAAGAACCTCTTCATCAAACGTCATGTCTGCCATTTTTATATGATTGTCTGTGACATAGACCTTGTATTGTGGGAAAACCTGTGCCAATTCAAATAAGACTTCTAACGATACAGGCTCCTGCTTTTCAGAAAATACTCGTGCAATTTCTTGATCGTTTTCGTAAGTAAATCCGTACGATTTTCCTGATAAATTCAAGCGAATAAAGGGCTTGTGCTCGTCAAAAGAAGGCTCGCTATTAAACAAATGCAAGGCTTTTGACAAATCAAAATAGTAATCCGTTGCTGCCTTTGGAGATTGTTTTTGATACATTTCTGCAAAATAAGCGTTAATCACACTTGGCGGTGGGGTGATAAAATTCAACTTTTGCGCATCTGTCAATGGCTCCAAGGTATTTTGCAAATAAACCTTATCTAGTGACGTAAAACCGCCGTAGGTTAAGGCTAAATTGATATAATCAGTCATAAAATTCTTCTAATCTCCATTTATTTTTAGGGTCAATGTAGCCCGTGATCAATTGATATTCTTGTGTCCATTCATAAGGGTCAAGCAGCGCAATTTTATTTAAGTCATACAGTTTGTAAGCCTGACTTTGATGCACCCGAATGCTAAACGGTTCAAAAAGGTCACGAACTTCATTAAGTATCAAACGACGCAAGAGAGATTTGGCACCCTTATCACGCGCAGATAGGCGAACATTTGGAAAAGCCGTAGCCACCAAATTTTCAGTGCGGTCCATTTTGTTGTAAACGGCTAAGCGAGGAATGTCCTGCATATCCAAGTCTTTCAGCAAATCCAGGACCACTTTTTCATGTTCTTCATGGTTGGGGTCGCTAGCGTCAATCACGTGCAACAAGAGATCAACATGACGGCTCTCTTCCAAGGTTGACTTAAAGGCTGCCACCAATTCTGTCGGTAAATTTTGAATAAATCCAACCGTGTCCGTGAGAGTCACTTGAAATTGATTTTGCAAATAAATTTGCTTTGTCGTCGCATCCAAAGTCGCAAACAATTCATCGGCTTCGTACTGCTTATCATTTGTCAAAACGTTCATAATCGTTGATTTACCAGCATTTGTGTAACCAATCAAACCAATTTTAAAGACTTGTGACTCAGTGCGTTTTTCTCGACCAGTTTCACGATTCTTCTCAACGATTTTCAGTTGACGTTCAATATCTGAAATTTGATTGCGAATCGAACGACGGTTAAGCTCTAACTGACTTTCACCAGGTCCACGACTACCAATTCCACCTGCTTGTCGGCTAAGCATAACCCCCTGACCAACAAGACGTGGCAACATGTATTTGAGTTGAGCCAGATGAACTTGCAATTTACCTTCGTGACTACGGGCACGCATGGCAAAAATATCTAGAATCAACTGCATGCGGTCAATAACTTTAACGCCAAGTTCTGCTTCCAAATTAACATTTTGACGTGGCGTTAAGCGGTCGTTGACAATCACAGTATCGATCTCATCAGCGTCAACAATCGCTTTGATTTCAGCTAATTTCCCTGAACCAATCAAAGATTTGCTATCATATTTCTCACGTTTTTGACGATAAGATGAGACCACCTCAGCACCTGCTGTTTCAGCGAGTGACGCCAATTCTTCCATTGACATTTCAAAGTTTTCTGTGTCAGGCAACTCAACTCCTAGCAAAATCACTCGTTCTTGGTGCTTGCTTGTTTCAATCATCTTGTACTCACCCCTTTACTTGATTAACTCGTAAATATCATTATATCATAAAATCAAAAATGACGGTACAAAGCACCGTTAGGCTATCAGCAAAAGCATTAGAAAAAGCACCTTGAAGGTGCTACTTGCCTTAGGCTAGTTAGTTTGCTAAAAAATCCTGAACAGCCTTATTTATCTGCTTTTTAACATCACTTTCTGATACCATGTAAAAAGAAACGGACATGCGATTTCGGAACCACGTTAATTGTCGTTTGGCGAAACGGCGAGTGTTTTGTTTGAGTTTGTCAACGCTCTCCTCCAACGAAGCTTGACCTGCGAAGTAAGGAAAAAGTTCCTTGTAACCAATAGCACGCGCCGCCTGCACATCACGGTGATTGTCATAAAGCCATTTTGCCTCATCCAAAAGCCCCTTTTCAACCATGACATCCACACGGTGATTAATGCGTTCGTAAAGCACCTGACGGTCATCGTTTAAGCCAATCAACAAAGCATCGTAGGGAGTTTCCTTGTTTTCCAAATCTTGCCCAAATGTCGCTAATTCCAAGGCACGAATGGCACGGCGGCGGTTTAACTCAGGAATCTCAATGTCCTACTCTGCTATTTTGTCAAATAAAACAGCATCCGCCAACTGCTCCAGCTCCTGACGATAAGCCAGCACCTCCTCTTGATTGACCTGACCGCCTAGATGATAGCCTTCCAGCAGACTTTGCAAATACAAGCCCGTCCCGCCAACGATAATAGGCAACTTGCCACGGCTAGTAATATCCTCAATCGCCGCACTGGCTTCCTTGACAAAATCATAGGCCGAATAAGCCTCATCCACCTCACGCACATCAATGAGATGATGCGGTGCCTCAGCCTGCTCCTCAAGAGTCGCCTTAGCCGTCCCAATATCCAAATGACGATACACCTGCTGGCTATCCCCACTAATGATTTCACCGTTAAATCGCTTTGCTAATTCAATCCCTAAAGCGGTTTTTCCCACTGCTGTTGGACCAACAACTGCTATGATTTTTACCTTATCTAAACCCATTTTTACTTATCCATCCGTCCTAACACATATCCTGATAAAAGAAACGTTTTTACTTGAATTCTACACTAATTTTAGTTACTATTATTATAACATATGGTGACGGGACAAGGAACAATCGTCAGTTACTAATAACGACTTGATTTTAGCAATCAGTGATGTGTTGTGACTACCGTCCTTATAAAAAAGGAGGAATTAGATTATGGCTAAAAGATTTGCTTTTGCTAAAGGGATTGCGACAGGTGTTTTAGCAACTGCAGCAACTGTTGCTGGAGCTGTTTACGCTGTCAAGAAAAATATCATTGACCCAGAAGAAGAAAAAGCTGCTTTCATCGAAGAAAATCGTAAAAAAGCCGCTCGTAAACGTGTCTCTCACTAATCAGACAAGTTTAAAAGAACTACAAGCATCTGCTTGTAGTTCTTTTTTTGTCTTACTTACAAAATTTCCCATTCCTTAATGCCAAATTCCTCTAGCAACTGTTGGATCTTATCAAAATACAGGCGAAAATGTTCCAAACGATGCCCGTCTGATCCGATCGAATACTTATGCCCGCCCAATTCCTTGACCAAGCCCAAGGCATAACGATACAAGTCCTCATTATGATACAAATACATGGATTTACTATTTAACTCAAAAGCTAAATCATGGTCAATCATTTTTTGGAAGATACGCTTTAATTGAGGTTCATAAACTTTTAAATCCTCGACTGTCATATCAAAAATTCGAAAGCCATAATCAAAATGTGCTAAAACATCCGCATCCACGCGCCCAATCGCGTGCTCAAGCCTATCCAAATAATCTTGAATGACCACATCCTTGTCCATGCTAGCCACTTCATCATCCAAATAATCATTGATGCCATTGTGGTGAACCGATAACAATTTTAAGTCATAGTTCTTATCTGCTAAATAAGCAATAATATCATCTTCACGTGGCTCATAATAGCCAATTTCAATTCCTTTTTTGATACGATTGCCATATTTTCGATTAAGCTCAGCTATTTCACGCGAATAAGCGTCATAATCCGGCACATTATCTTGCTTAGTATAAGGATTTGACAAATCATAGTGCTCTGTTGTCACAATATTACCATCATAATGAGTTAAATAATCTTCAAACTGAGTCTCTGAATCATATGAAAAATGTGTGTGTAAATGATTATCTCGCATCCTCTACCTCGTTTATCTTTACTTGTGACTAATCTAAATCCTCAATACCAGCTGCCATGCGCTCTTCTCCCCACCAATTTGGCATCAACTCACCAAGTGTAATGGTTTCACGCTTGTCATAGTCAATCATAAATTCCAAATCTTTATTTTTAGGTGACAATTGCATCAAAAATTCACGGCAGGCACCACAAGGCATACCTGAACCACCACCATTTGGCGCTTTATCACGAAAGGCAATGATACGCTTTATAGTCGTTTGACCAGATTGCTGGAACATATTAAATGATGCAGCTCGTTCCGCACAAAGATGAAATACACCAGACGTAGCTTCAAAACAGTAGCCTGTGAAAATCTGTCCATCTTCTGCTTCAATTGCTGCAACAACATGATTTGAATAAATAAAAGGCGTCACATAATGTGGATTATAGTCATTTTTTGCCGCTTCGTACAGTTTCTCCCAAATATCCATCATAAATCTCCTATAAAAATTGTCAGTCTTTTATTATTTTACCAAATTTTCTGTCATTTTTATAGAAAAACATATTTTTTCAGTTATAGTTTATAACTATACATTATCCCATATAAATAACTATTTTTCAAAACTGAAAAGCTCAGCTAAAATAGGAATCACAAAAAATAAACGAGGTATAGAAAATGGCTAAATCAAGATTTCAACTAGTTGGTTCACTTTTACGACCAGCAGATTTACGCGAATACAAAATCGCAATCGAGCATCGTGATGATATCAAATATCCTTTCTACGATGCATTCGAAGGCTACAAAGAAACAGAAACAGCTGATATCAGAAAAGTTATCGCTGAAGAAAAAGCGGCAGGTATCGATGTCCTAACTGACGGCGAATACTCAAAATCTATGTGGCACCTTGATTTCGTTTGGGGCTTAAAAGGTATTGAACGTTACATCGCTGACCACGGATACACTTTCCAAGACCATGATGGCGGTCATTTTGAAACACGTAAGGATATTGGTATCCGTATCACAGAACCACTTTCTGGCAAAAATCACCACTTTCTAGATATTTACAAACTTCTTAAAGAAGAAGCTGGTGAAACTGACACAAAACTAACAATCTGGGGACCTGCTCACGCCTACACAGAATTCACAGTCTTTAATCAATTAGTTGGCGAAGACCAAGTTTACAAAACTAAAGAAGAACTAAAAGCTGGTCTTACAAATGCCTATAAAGAATTCTTGAAAGAATACAAAGAAGCTGGCGGAGAAATCATTCAATTTGACGACTGCCTCTGGGAACTTTTCGATGAAACAAACCCAGCTGGTTTCTTTGCTCAAGGAAACAGCGCTCTTGCCAATCTTGCTGATGAATTCATCGCAGTAAATAACGATGTTGCGGACTACGGTCATGAGCTTGGTTTGCAAGTTTGGACTCACAACTGCCGTGGTAACTACGAAAGTCGTTCTGCTGCTGGTGGTACTTACGAAGCTATCGCAACAAAATTCTTGAAAGATCAACACTATGACCGTTTCTTCCTTGAATGGGATAGCGAAGTGGCTGGTGACCTTAAAGCTCTTGAAAGCTTGAAAGACTCAGATGCTGAAGTCGTTCTTGGACTTCTTTCAAGTAAAACAACTGATCTTGACGATGAAGAACGTGCGCTTAAAATGCTTGAAGAAGCTAGCCAAATCTTGCCAAAAGACCGCCTTTACCTCTCACACCAATGCGGTTTTGCTTCATGTGATTCTGGAAATGAATTGAGCATTCCACAACAATGGGCTAAAATTAAGCAAGGTCAAGACATCGCCGCTAAATTCTGGAGTTAATCCAATCAACTCGCCTTTATTTTTTCAATATACAATATACTATACCAAAAACGGCCGCAAGCTTTATGCTAAACGGTCGTTTTTTTAATTACTTTTAAAGTTTAACTACTTCCAGACACTCTCCACCAAGTAAAACAAGGTATTTATCAACTTGATCAATATGATATGACTTGCTGAGTGCTTCGGCATAAAGTGCCATTTGACCTTGGTATCGGTCTTTGATTTCCTCGCTGTTTGTGTATTTATCAGTCTTGTAATCTAAAAGAACCAAACGATCCTCTAAAATAAGATAAGCATCGACAATCCCACGAACAACAAATTTTTCTTTGCTCTCAGGGTCTTCTTTTAGCATAGCAAATGGAGCTTCGCGGTAGATTTTGTCAGTATTTTGCTGAATCAATTGTCCAAGAGCTGAATTTTCAAAGAAATCCAAAACATTTTCTAGATGAATGCGCGCTTTAACTTCATCTTTAGCAGACACTTGTGTTAGAGCTTTTGAAATATCCTCTAGTGTCACTTTTTGAGACAAGGAAATGCGCTGCATGAGCTCGTGCATGGCAGAACCAATCGCTGTCGCTTCAACCTTGGCTTTTTTCGAAAAATCAGGTAAGGCAAAGCTTGGTTTTACTTGGTCCTTCTTAGCCATCACATCAACACCATCAGTATCCATAACAAGCTCATACAGTTTCTTAACCTGACTAGGTGTTCTTAAGCTTGGCAGGTTAATGGCTGATTGATATTTGGTATTCAACTCTGCAACTGCCTCAAGTCTCTCCAAAGCTTCTGCAATATTTTCTGACTGGCGGTTATTTGACAAATCATCAGGTTTAATAGCTGATTTGACTTCAATCTGCCCGATTTTCTCTTCTGTCAGATCTTCATCTGTGACAAATTCAACCTTAAATGGTAAGTCCTTATAAGCTTCATGAATGGCCAACATCCAATCTTGGAAAGTCATGAAAGCTTCACGTTCTGCAACTGGAAGATGATTATTTTCTGACTTACCGCTGTATTTATCAACCAATTTTTCAGAACTTGCTTTTCCGACTAAATACAATTTCTTCTCAGCACGGGTCATGGCAACATAGAACAAACGCATTTGTTCAGACAAGGTTGCTAGGCGCAGTTCACGTTTATTAAGCTGATAAGGCAAAGTGTCCATGCTGACTTTAACGGTTGGAAAAACATCCGTATCTAACTCTTCTCGCATGTCAGCCAAATATTTGATACCAGCTCCATTTTGACGTGACAAAATCAAGGGTGACATCATGTCTTGAATACTGAATTTCTTATCAATGTTCAAAATAAAGACATACTTGAATTCAAGTCCTTTACTCTTATGGATAGTCATCAAATTCACAGCATGTTTTGGAAGGGCCACTTCAACGTCAGCCAAATCATTTTCACTTTCTAAGACGCGATCAATCATGCGAATAAAGCGTGATAAGCCTTTAAAGCCAGTCTTTTCAAAATTATTAGCGCGAAGGGCAAGGGCGTAAAGATTGGCTTGGCGCTGCTCGGCACGGGGGAGATTGCCCACGTAATCATAATAAAAGCGCTCATTGTAAATCTTCCAAATCAAATCATAAAGCGAATGCCATTTGGCAAAATCACGCCACTTGCTAAAGCAAGTCATAAAATCTTTTAATTTTTCACGTAAAACTGGTGTGACCAATTCTGCATGCTGACCTTGATTAGCCAAAGCATGTTCTAGTTTTTGGTAAAGATTGGCTCTGGTCTCATCCTCGCTTGTTTGAAGAGCAAGACGAGCAAGATCATCTTCGTTAAAAGAAAACATTGGTGAACGCATCAGAGCTACCAAAGCATAATCATTAAGCGGATTATCCAGAGCTCGAAGGGTATCTAGCATCACCATAACTTCAACAGATTTTAGGTAATTTTGCTCACCGCCATCCGTCACCAAAGGAATACCATAATGTTCAAAAGTCTGCAAAATACCATCATTACGCGTACGTGATGAAACTAGCAACGTGATGTCTTCAAAGGCAACACCTCCTTCGTTATGCAGGCGAATAATTTCTTTAGCTACCAGCTTAACCTCGTTTGGATTGATTTGCTCCTCTTCTGGACTACTTGCAAGTTCACCACCATCATCAGTATCGTAAATAAGGACTTGTGTTTTATTTTCTGGATGAGCTTCTTTTTGTGCGGGACTGCCTGCTACTAACTGGTGCATGCCATCATACAAAATTTCCCCAACAGACTCGTCCATCAAATGCGTAAAGACACTATTTGTCGTATCCAAGACTTCTGACTGACTACGGAAGTTTTCTTTTAGCAGAATTAATTTTCCATGTTCTGGATGCTCTTGAAAATCCTTGAATTTTTGGTTAAAAATCTGCGGATCAGCCTGACGAAAACGATAGATAGATTGCTTGATATCTCCCACCATGAATCGATTATGACCATTTGACAATAATTCAAGCATGCGTTCTTGCGTGTGATTGTTATCTTGGTACTCATCGACCATGACTTCGTGGTATTTATCTTGGTAGAGCTCACGAATATCTGGATTTTCTTCCAAAATCTGGATAGCAAAATGAGCGATATCCGAAAACTCAAAAGCATTTTCTTGGATTTTAGCTTGCAAATATTGTTCAGAAAAATCCTGCATAAACGCTTGTAAAAGTTCTAACAAAGGTAGACTTTCCGATTGGTATTTGAAGATAGTTTCTAAGTGTTTCAGACCAGCCAAACGACCTTGGAGAGTCTTGAAAATTGGATATTTTACCCCTGCAACTGTCACAGCTGGACTAGATGGAATCAAGTCAGCCACATCTGTCGCCAAACGACCAAGTCCATCACGACCGTAAAGCGTCTCAAAATGCAAAGCCCACTCATGCAAATGCTCAATCATGTTCAAATGCTTTTTATAAGCCGCTGTAGGCGTCCCCTTAGCTGTTTTTTGCTTGTAATCTTCTAAATCCGTCACATCTTGTAATTGATTAGCTGTCTCATGCATGCAAGCTAGAAAATCCACAACTTCTTGGTCGGGAATAGCGGAAAAATCAGTATAGGTTCTAGCACCTTTCAAGAAAACCTCAGCCAGCCATTTCTTAGGATTATCCGTTGCTTGACTGAAATCATAGATTTTGTAAACAATTCCTCTAAAAGCTGTGGTATCTTTACGATTGCCAGAAAAATTACGAACTAATTTGCGGAAAATGTCTTGATTTTGCCCCGTCATGTAATCTGCAAAAAGATCTGCAAAAACGTCATTCTTGACAAGATCTTGTTCGCTCTTATCCGTCATAATGCGAAAAGTCGGTGAAATTCCTAATGTGTAGCCGTATTGGTTAACCAACTTTTGCGTAAAGGCATCCATGGTTCCAATATCAGCAGTCTGCAGAGCTAGCAGCTGCTCATTAAGATAGGTTTTTAAATCATTATGCGTCGCTTGTTGCAAAGCTTGGCTGATTTTTTTCTCAAGACGTTCTTTTAATTCTCCCGCTGCTTTAACTGTAAAGGTCGAAATAAAGAGCTGGTCAACAGCAATCCCACGCAAAATTTTATCAATAATGCGCTCAACCATGACGAAAGTTTTCCCAGAACCAGCCGACGCTGATACCAAAATATTGTTGCCATAGCTATAAATGGCTTCAATTTGTTCAGGTGTTCGTTTTTGCGCTTTTGATGACTGCGCCTCTTTTTGCTGTAGAGAAGAAATCGCTTCAGCCGTTAAAAATGGTTTAAAGGTCATCTTTTTCCTCCTCTTCTTGCATCAGGCTCAAAAAGCCTTGACGTCTATCTTTTCTTGGTAATTTAAACCACTTGCGTGCGTATGGCATGTGGCGGTCCGCTTCAAAGCGTGTGATAGCTTTTAATTGGTCACCCTTAACCGTCTTACCATCCTCACTGTAAGGATTAATCAAAAAGTATCCTTGTTTAATTTGCTCAGCTGCTTGAAGGAATAATTTTTGATTATAAGCTAGTAAAATATCTAACTCTTCTTGCGTGTAAACAGAATCATTAAGATGATAATTTCCATTTGATAAATAGCCTTTTTCATCTTCTAAGAACAAGCCACGATAGCGAAGTTCTTTAGACAAATTTTCCAAAATTTTCTCTGTAGTAGTTACCGATGACAAATCTACTTTTGGCTCTTGCATGTGAAGGTACATGGCTCCAAAAATCTTATCTGATTTACTTTTAATTTTTTTATCGCGAAGTGCTTGCATATAAGTCACCAATTGCGGATTAAGACCATTGTAGAATTTTTGAATATCAAAGGTATTGTTACTTGATTTGTAATCAACCACCCCAAGACTTCCATCTGACAAACGATCCACACGGTCAATAATGCCTCGAATACGAACTGCATTGGCAAGCATTAATTCAAAAGGTTCTTCTTCATTTTCCACCTGGATCTGAGTATCCTGACGTAAAATGGTTGCCGTGCTTCTAGCAATATCTTCTAAGACTGTCAATGAGTAGCGGCTTTCCTCGTCTTCTTCGTAGATAAATTTGAAAGCATCTTCGGCGTTGGTTGTTTGAATAGCTCGATCTAATTTATTGTCAAACGGCTGGTTAGAAGCATCTTTCATGACCAATTCAAAGACACGATGAAGGTATGTTCCGTGATTTCTAGCATCAGGGTGAATGGTTTCAACCTCTTGTAAACCAAGCACATACTGTAAGAAATATTTGTACTGATTGTTATAGAAAGTTGTCACCGCTGATGAAGATAAATTAATCGGCTCATCACTTGGAAAACGCGTCTCAATCACTTCATCAGAAACTGGCTTGGTCTGCATATTGTCCTTAATAAGTGGCAATTCAATACCGTCATTTACCAGTTTTTTACGAAGATAACGTACAGCTACTGACCAGAAGGTCTGCTCTTCTTTACTAAGCTCGCGTTCTTCTTCAATAGCTAAGCGATTAACCTCAATCACACGAGATAAGAGCGCTTTATAATTCCCAATGTCTTCAGCATCTGTCGACAAACGATTTCGTCCCTTAACCAAAACAGGCACACCAAAGCTAGCTAATTCCGCAAGATAAGAAGATTCCTTATCTTCTGACTCGTTAGCAATTTGTGGCAAACTGAGCACCAATTCTTCCGTCGCTGAATTAAACAATGACAAAGCAGCAAAATGATTTTTCTTAATATTTTCACGACTAATCATATCAAAACGTTGATTGTCAGCTGTTGTCTCATTAACCTTGGCACGTTCTTCATCTGAAATCAAGCTACGATTTTGCGCAATCTTTGGGAAATGCGACTGCGTCATGCCAAGTGCAAAGACAAATTTATTGGTATGTGGCTCAACCAAATCATAAGATTTTACAGAAACCACATCAACACTTGCTGGCACTACGCGGTACTGGGCAGCCAACATACCGCTTCTTAGAAGAGCTAAAAATTCATCCAAAGACAATTTTTCTTGTCCAAAAATCGTTTGAAATTGCTCGAGAATGCCAATAAATGTTCGCCAAACTTGCTCGTGCTTTTCCTGGTCATTTTCTGAGAAGGTAGCTACCATACGCTCTAAATTCTCAGGCAAAGAAATAGCACCCAAGAAAGTCATCAATTTTTCAAGCAGGCTTGAGCCAAACTGCTTTTGTGCCTTAAATAAACCTAGCAAAGGCGCTATGATTTGCTCGCGCATGCAATTAATATAAGCTAAGTGTTCTTCACCCTTGTAAGCAATCGTGAACTCCTTGCCAAATTTACTTTGTCCTTTAATATCAGCGTAAATCAGATATTGCTCAAAAAGGTCTAAATCATCTTGAGTGAAGGAACCATAAAGTCCTGTTTTCAAAAGATTAACCACATCTTCCATACGAAAACGATAACGTTTCACGCGCTCCAAGGAATCAATAAAATGCACCAAAGGATGATCGCTCATCGACTCTGCTTTTCCAAAATAATAGGGAATTTCATATTTATCAAAAATTTTGCCGATTTGCAGACGATAGCTATCCACATCACCCAAAAGCACCAAAATATCTTTATAGCGATAGCCTTGGTGAAGTTTATGACGAATAGCCTTTGCCACATGCTCAACTTCTTCTTTTTGATTAATAACATTCCAGATAGCATAATGTTTCTTATCATCTTGCGTTAAGGTGATATCTGATGTTGTAAAGTCGTGCTTAGCTTCAAAGAGTTTTGACAACTTAGCAAATGCTTCTTGAGATTTTTGAGAACTCTCGACATACTCTGGCTGTGTTTGAAATTTAGCAGCCAAAGAATGCAAAAAATCCAAACTTGCCTGATAGACATTCCCAGTTGAAAATGTAGCCTTATAAGCCTTTTGACTACTGTAAGTTCCGATAATCACTTGAGCACATTTTTCCTCTAAAAGGCTGACTAAGTCTTCCTCTTCTGCTGAAAAACGAGTAAAGCCATCGATAACCAAAACAACATTTTCAAGCGCATCATCCAAATGACCCGATGCTACCTGTTTAACAAAAAATGCAATTTTTGATTGATTTTCATACTGGTTAGCTAACAAAATGTCATTAACTGCCAAAAAGATTTTCACCAAATCTTCTTGCTTCTCAGCCGTATGCAATTCTGTCAAATCAAGCACGGTCATGTTAGCCGTTTTTAATTCCTTATACAAATCAACCAATTGCTTGATGAAATTCGTATCTTGCTTTAAACGCCCGAAAACTTTCAAATCTGTATCAGAAAAATGAGACAGCGCACGATAAAAAATCATAGCTAAGCCATTGTCATCAATCGTTTCTTTGGTCTGAGGTTCATTTAAGACAAAATAGCGCGCCATTTGAGCAAAACGTGTAATGGTAATGGCAAAAGACGCTTGGTCAGGCAAAAGTTCCAAAACTGCCCTTTCTTTTTCAAAAGACAAAGAGTTTGGAGCGATGTAGAAAACACGCTTACCAGCTTTAGCCTCTTCCATCGCTTTTCTTGCCAAAATTTCAGTCATATCAAACTGAATATCTGTATATAATAATTTCATAATAATCCTTCGTCATGTCACTAGATAATCCTATTATACCAAATTCTGCTTTTGGTTTGGCCTTTTGATAAACAAGAAACCACCACTACTTTCGTAGAGGTGGTTTATCTATATTAACCAAAATAGCATAATATTGTATCAAATGATTAACGAACTTCTGCTCCTAGTTGTTCAACAAGGACTTTAGTGATTTTATCCATGTATTTAGTAACTTCTTCATCAGTCAAGTTATCGTTTGGATTTTGGAATGTAAGGCTGTAAGCCATTGATTTCATGCCTTCGGCGATATTAGCACCAGCATAAACGTCAAAGAGTTTGATATCTGTCAAACGTTTCACGTTAGCCGATTCAATAGCTGTAATGATGTCTTTATGCGTTGTTGTGCTTGGCAATAACAAGGCAATATCACGAGAAACTGCAGGGAATTTGGTGATGTCAACAAAAGTTTTATCCGCAGGAAGAGCTGCTTCAATCATATCCAAGTTCAATTCTGCAACATAAGTTTCAGGAATATTGTAGTTGTTAGCGGTTTGTGGGTGAACTTGTCCGACAAATCCAAGCAATTGGTCATCTAGGTAGATGGCTGCTGTACGTCCTGGGTGCATGCTGTCAAGACCTTTTTCAGCCACATAATCCACCGTCACATCAAGCTTATCAAAGAGAGCGTCCAAAATACCTTTGGCATAGAAGAAATCAACTGGAGTTGCCTTGGTTTGGAAATCTTTTTCAGCCACTAAACCAGAAATCGCAAAAGCAAAAGTGCTGATTTCATTTGGCAAATCTTCTTTTGGATTGCCTTTTTGTTCAAAGATTTTACCAATTTCGTAAATGGCAATATTGCTGTTTTTACGAGCGACGTTGTAAGCGATGGTATCTAACATACCAGACACAATGTTTTGACGAAGCACTGAGCGTTCCACTGACATTGGCCACATTAATTCGGTCAAATGGCTTGGTTGTAAGGTAAATTCAACAGCTTTTTCAGGTGTTGTCAAGGCGTATGACACGATTTCAGTCAAACCAGCACCTTCTGCGATTGAACGCACTTTGCGGCGTAATTTTTGCGTCGCAGTCAATTCGCCTGCTGTTCCAGCAGCTTCTGGAAGGGTTGTTGGTAGATTGTCATAACCATAGATACGCGCAATTTCTTCAACCAAATCAGCTTGAATGGCAATATCCCAGCGACGACGTGGCACTGAAACAGTGAAATGTTCTGCATTGCCAGACACACCAAAGCCAAGTTTGGCAAAGACATCTTCGATATCAGCATAAGTTAAGGATGTACCCAAGCGAACGTTAACGTAATCAAGGCTTGTTGATACTTCAACGTCTGTTGTTGGAACAAAACCAGCTTCAACACACCCAACAAGAACTTCTCCGCCTGCCAATTCATTTAGCATAGCAGCTGCAAAATCAAGGGCTTCATCAACAGTTGCGTAGTTGATGCCTTTTTCAAAACGTGATGAGCTTTCAGAACGAAGGTTCAAGCGGCTGCTGGTTTTGCGAATAGATGTGCCATCAAAGACCGCAGCTTCCAAAACAACGTTTTTAGATTGGTTATCAATTTCAGTTGCTTGTCCACCCATAACACCTGCAAGGGCAACTGGTTTGTCCGCAACAGTGATAACAAGGTCCTCATCCACCAGGTCACGTTCTTCGCCATCAAGGGTTACCAATTTTTCACCCAAACGCGCTTGACGGGCAACAATTTTGCTATCGTCAAATTTATCCAAATCAAAAGCGTGCATTGGTTGACCAAAGTACAACAAGATGTAGTTAGTGACGTCAACCACATTGTTGATTGGGCGAATACCAGCATTCATCAAAAGGTTTTGCAACCATTGTGGGCTTGGTTTTACCGTTATATTTTCCACCACACGCGCTTTGTAAGTCAAAACCTTATCAGATTCGATAGCCACATCAATCACATCTTTGGCTGCTTTTTCAACTTCTTTTACGTCTTTTTGTGGGAAGTGAACAGATTTGCCATAAATGGCTGCCACTTCATGAGCAACCCCACGCATTGAAAGAGCGTCCGCACGGTTTGGTGTGATTGACAATTCAATAATCTCATCATCCAAATCAAGGTATGGGAAAATGCTATCACCTGGTTTTGCTTCTGCTGGCAAGATTTGAATACCATCTGAAAATTCTTTTGGAATGATTGAATCAGGCAAACCAAGTTCTTCTAGAGAACAAATCATCCCAAGTGATTCCATGCCACGGATTTTACCTTTTTTGATTTTGTAATTGTCTGCAATACGAGCTCCTGGAACGGCTACAATGACATTAATCCCTGCAGTCACATTTGGGGCACCACAAACGATTTGGCGCAATTCGTCATCACCTGTATCCACTTGGCAAAGGTGCAAGTGAGTATCAGGGACATCTTCACAAGAAACCACATGACCAACGACCAATTTCGTTAAACCATCAGACGGGCTTGATACCCCCTCAACTTCAATCCCTGTTGTTGACATTTTTTCAGAAAGCTCGTGTGTTGTCACATCAACATCGACAAGCTCTTTTAACCATTTATAACTGACTAACATAATCTAATCGTTAAAAGCGTGTTTGCATTCAAGCAAAACTCAAATGACAAACGCTTTATTCCTTTCTACTGTTTATTCTTTTAGACTGACTTTTTTGTAAATGAGCTGATTTTAATAGCTACACTTGCTTAAGATTTAAATTGTTCTGAAAAACGCATATCGCCTTGATAGAAACCACGAATATCGTTGATACCATAGCGAAGCATTGCAATGCGTTCTTGACCAAGACCAAAAGCAAAGCCAGAATATTTTTCAGAGTCAACACCAGACATTTCTAAGACGCGAGGGTGAACCATTCCTGCCCCAAGAATTTCAATCCAACCTGTTTTCTTACAAACGTTACAGCCTTTACCACCACATTTGAAGCATGACACGTCCACTTCAACAGATGGCTCCGTGAATGGGAAGTAAGATGGACGAAGGCGGATTTTACGGTCTTCACCAAACATTTTTTTGATAATCA
Source organism: Streptococcus alactolyticus (assembly GCF_012277075.1). Lineage (GTDB taxonomy): Bacteria > Bacillota > Bacilli > Lactobacillales > Streptococcaceae > Streptococcus > Streptococcus alactolyticus. The sequence goes on from NZ_JAAXMT010000005.1 coordinate 512,660, forward strand.
TCTCAAGCGTTCCTTTAAGGTCACCCATTGAAATATTTTCGCCAACCACAAGTCCTTCGATTTGGTGGAATTGGTGGCTGTGTGTGGCATCGTCGGTGTCACGACGGAACACACGCCCTGGTGAAATCATTTTCAAAGGTCCTTTGGCAAAGTCGTGTTTGTCAAGTGTACGGGCTTGAACAGGGCTTGTGTGCGTACGAAGCAAGATTTCTTCTGTAATGTAGAAAGTGTCTTGCATATCACGCGCTGGATGGTCTTTTGGCAAATTCATGCGTTCAAAGTTGTAGTAATCTGTTTCCACTTCAAAACCATCGACTACTTGGAAGCCCATACCGATGAAAATGTCTTCAATATCTTCGCTGATTTGAGTCAAGACATGACGGTTACCAAGGTTCACATGGCGACCTGGCAAAGTCACATCCAAACTTTCAGATTCTAATTGAGCTTTAATTTTTGCTGCTTCAACAATTTTAGCTTGTTCTTCAAAAGCTTTTGTCAAGACGTCGCGGACTTCATTGACTTGTTTTCCAACCACTGGACGCATATCATGTGAGAGTTCTTTCAAACCTTTCAACAATTCTGTCAATGATCCTTTTTTCCCAAGAACTTGTACACGTAATTCTTGAAGTTCTTTGGCATGATCGCCATGCATTTCAGCCAACTTGGCTTGCGTTGTTTCTTTTAATTCTTCTAATTGCGCTTGTAAATCCATTCCATTCCCTCTCTGAATACTGCTCACAAAACGAAAAACGTGCCAAGCTCCATTAGCGGAGCGTTGACACGCGGTACCATCCGTTTTTTATCTGACTTGCAGACCTTAATTCTTGTCTTTTTTGGTGAGTGAATTCGCCAAACTTTCATCTAGGAAGCTTCCAGTCACGGCTCCCATTCCCTGTTAAACTGCCATAAGGGTACTACTCTCACAAGACACTATTCAATTACAGTTTATTCTAACAAATTTTAAACCATTTGACAAGATTGAAAAACGGCTAATTGACACTGACCTCACCAGAATAGTAATTGAAAGTCAGGCCGCTTTGGACATTTGGAATAAAGACATTAAATTCCAAACTACCGTCTGATGATTTTGCCTCCAAATGCGTACCACTTGAGAGAATATTGTCGCCATCATAGATTAAGGTCACGCGATAACGCACACGTTTGTTTTGATCCAAAGCCTTGCGAACCTGTGATTCATAGTAATTCTGACCTGTTGAGTCTTCTGAGTTGGCTTCATTTGCCCAAGCTGTTTGCGTTGCCACATTAGCAGGATTGCTGGTTGAGGCATCAAATCCTTTTAGACCACCAACCAAAGCATAGCCCAGCAAATGCCCGCGATCAACGGCATGGTGATAAGTTCCTGACAAGTGTTGCAATTGGTGCCAGCCAGCTGGTTTCCAAGAAGTTGAGCCATTGCCAGTTTCCTCACGGCTCTTGTATTGGCGTGTGGATTTGCTTAGCAAGGCATTCGCAACCGTCGGAACCGTTTGCCCTTGAACGGTTTTGGTTTTGTTGTTGACATAAGGCTTACTCGATACCTTGGCATTTAAAGACGTCTTGTTTTGATTCACAATATAAGCTCCAGCCCCATTCCACTCAAGCTTGTTGCCCAACTGTTCCTTGACGCTATCAGTTAAAACCGTTTCTGCTAAGGCTTGACTTGGGGCACCGTCTGTTGATTTGGATTGGTTAGACGTGATAGATGAGGCAGACGTTTCTTGCCCAGTGACCAAGGAAACCACCTGCTGCAAGGATTGCTCGCCTGATTCTGAGGTGGTTACCCAGCCCGTCCCGATACCAATTAAGGCAACTAGTACTGCAATAATGGATTTAAACTGTTTTGATGTTTTTGATTTTTTCGCCATAATTCCTTCCATTAAAAAAGTGGAAAACCGCATTTACTCGCATAAAGGCGATTATCCACTTTGAATTTGATAATGTGATTAACCTAACCGTTTCCAGTGAATTTTCCGATAATGGACTGCCATTTATCAAGGGATAAGATGGCTAAGGGGTTCTTACCCTCTCCAAAAACGCTGTAACCTAGCATTAAACCGATAGCTAGAAAAAGAACGCTAAGAATCACCACCACTAGAATTAAGGTTAGTTGTTTTGCAACATATTTCCAACCTGTTGTCATTTAGTCCTCGCTTACACGCTTAATATGCGCTCCTAGTTTTGCTAATTTTTCATGGAATTTGTAGTAGCCACGGTCAAGGTGAACCAATTTGCCAACTGTTGTTGTGCCTTTTGCCACCATACCAATCATAATCAAGGCAGCACTGGCACGCAAGTCTGTAGACATGACAGGTGCTCCTTGCAATTCTTTGCCTCCATGAATCATTGCTGTATCACGCAAAATCTCAGACTGCAAGCCCATGCGGCGCATTTCTTCAAGGTGTTGGAAACGATTTTCAAAAACCGTTTCAATCATGGTTGATTCGCCGTTCACAACCGCCATCAAAGCGGTAAATTGTGCCTGCATATCCGTTGGAAAACCAGGGTGGGGTAGGGTTTTAACAGTCACTGGTTTTAAGGCTGGCGTGTCCGCAATCACACGGATACCCTCTTCTTCATCAATCACTGTCACGCCCATCTCAATCAATTTCGAAATCAACGGACGATTGTGTTCCCAAATGGCATCTTTCACCAAAACATTACCTGAAGTCATGGCTGTAGCGACCATGAAAGTCCCTGCTTCAATACGGTCTTGCACCACATCGTGTTCTGCACCGCGAAGGCTTTCCACACCAGTAATGGTCAAGGTTTCTGTACCTGCTCCTCTAACCTTTGCTCCCATTTTATTTAGCAGCATGGCTAAATCAACAATTTCTGGTTCGCGTGCAGCATTTTCAATGGTTGTCACACCTTCTGCCAAAGTGGCTGCCATCATCAAGTTTTGCGTTGCTCCAACAGATGGGAAATCCATGTAAATCGTGGTTCCACGCAACTTGCCGTCAACTGTCGCAGTAATATCACCGCCAGATTGTGTGATAGTTGCTCCCATTGCCTCCAAACCTTTTAGGTGCAAGTCAATCGGACGACTTCCAATCGTGCAACCGCCTGGCATAGATACTTGGGCATGGCCGTTACGAGCCAAGATAGGTCCCAGAACAACGATAGAAGCACGCATTTTGCTCACATACTCGTAAGGAGCAACATCTAAAATTTTTCCTGATGCATCAACCTCAATGGTGTTAGTGGCTTCATCAAAATCCACTTGAATGTCCAAACCACGCACCACATGATTCATGGTAAACACATCCGAAAGAATTGGCACATTCGTAAGTACCGTCTTTCCTTCTTCTGGTAAAATGGTGGCTGCAAGAAGTGGCAAGACGGCATTTTTAGCCCCTTCAATGACCACTTCTCCTTGCAAACGCGTATGACCACCTTCTATAATAATCTTATCCAAAATGAACTCCATTCTCAATATTCTATTAACTAGAATTATATCACAGTTTTCTATTTAATGCTTTTATTGAAAGCTGAAGAAAAGTGTTTGACTCAATGTCACAATTTCCAGGATAAAATTGCTAACCAAGTAGCCAATTGCAATGCTTAAAAACAAGATAAACACTTTCAAGCGCCCGATATTATCAGGGGTGTTTTTTATCCACTTAGACCAGTCAAATAACTGCCTTAACAAAGAATTGGTCATAGCAATAAAAATGACATGACTAAATAGACTTACAGTTGTATTTAATATTTCCATAATGCCATTATAACATAAAAAAGACCTTCACAGTATCATTCCTCAAAAAGCCCTTACAACTGTAATCTTCTTGTCATAAGAAGACACAAAAAAAGCTAGACAAAGAGGCTCTATAAAAAGTCACATAACCAAGAAACCCCTGACAAATGTGGCTCTATAATTTCTGTAGTGGGTAACACCCAGTCAGAAGTTATGGAGCCTTTTCGTGCATAGAAAAAAAGCCCCATATGACTTATAATGAAAAGCGACGAAACTACTCATTAGAAAGAATCATATGGAACACTTCAATACTATCACAAAACTACTCGGAATGAAAGACCAAAATATCACAATCAACGATATTGTAGACTGTCAAACACACAAGGAAATTATAGCTTCTCTTGATTACGATGCTCCGAACTGTCCTGCTTGTGGGATAAAGATGGGGAAGTATGACTTTCAAAAAGCCTCTAAAATCCCTTATCTGGACTGTGTCGGCTTCAAGTGTCGAATCCTGCTTAAGAAGCGTCGCTTTCGCTGTTCAAACTGTCGAAAGATGCAAGTCGCTGAGACTTTTCTCGTCAAGAAGAATCATCAAATCCCGACGATCCTCAATCAAAAAATCGCTCAAAAACTCATCGAAAAGACCTCCATGACAAAAATAGCTGAGGAGCTATCGGTGTCAACCTCTACTGTCATCCGTATGCTCAACGAGTTTCAGTTTAAAACCAACTTGAATCACCTGCCTACTGTCATGAGCTGGGATGAGTATAGTTTTAAGAAAAGGAAAATGAGCTTTATCGCTCAGGATTTTGATAACAAGAATATCATCGCTATCTTAGATGGACGAACACAGGCAGTCGTCCGCAACCATTTCCTGCGTTATCACAGAAAGGTCCGTGAACGTGTACAATTCATCACTATGGATATGTATAGTCCTTACTAACAGCTGGCCAAACAGCTTTTTCCGCATGCTCAAATCGTTCTCGACCGTTTTCCCCTCGCTTTCTCATTTTTTAAGCTCGGGCTAAAATAGTCCACTGGACTAGTTTACTCCAACATCTTAGTCGTTCTATGAACCGTGTTCGTATCCAAATCATGAACCGATTTGACCGTAAATCAATAGAATATCGAGCTCTTAAACGCTACTGGAAACTGATACAGCAGGATAGTCGCAAGATGAATAACAAGCGATTTTACCGTCCAACCTTTAGAGAACATCTAACAAATAAAGAAATTCGAGATCGACTCATCAGCTATTCAGAAGAATTGAAATGTCATTACGACCTTTACCAGCTCTCACTGTTCCACTTTCAGGAGAAAAACACTGATCACTTCTTTGAGCTCATTGAAGACAATATCATGCTCGTGCATCCAATCTTTCGGACGGTTTTTCGAACCTTCCGAAAGGATAAGAAGAAAGTCATCAACGCCATTACTTTACCTTACTCTAATGCCAAACTCGAAGCTACTAACAATCTGATCAAGGTTATCAAGCGGAATGCCTATGGCTTTAGGAACTTTGAAAACTTTAAAAAACGCATTCTCATCGCTTTGAACGTCAAAAAAGAGAAAACCAATTTGGTTCTCTCTAGATGTTAGCTGGCATCAACCCACTACAGTTGACAATGAGCCAGATAAAAAAAACGAGAACACTTATTAAAATGTTCTCGCTGAACCATTATATTTATGACGTATCTATTTTTTGTCTACGCAGTCGACATCCAAACAGACGTTCACATCAATGTACTTTTTTGAACCTTTTTTATGTCAAAATCACTCTTTTCAATAAAGACAAAATATTTGAAAAAATGCTTAAAATAAAGGATTTTCACCCGTTGCTTCGTTGTAGCAACACTACGCACTCCACATGATGGGTATTTGGGAATAAATCGACGGGTTGAACTTTTTGGAGTTTGTAGCCTAACTCTTGGTAGTGTTTGATGTCACGCGCCATGGTAGCTGGGTTACATGAAATGTAGGTGATTTTGTCTGGTTGCATGGCGACGCTTGCTTTGATGAAGTTTTCAATTAAGCCTTTGCGTGGTGGATCCACCAAAATTACGCTTGGTTTAATACCTTCTTTGATCCAAGTTTCCATAGCGTGCTCGGCTGAGTCCGCCACATAATGGGTATTGGTGATGCTATTTAGGGCAGCATTGCGTTTGGCATCGGCGACAGCTTCTTCAATCACTTCGACCCCATAGACAGCTTTGACTTTTTTGGCAAATGAAAGCCCAATGGTTCCAATACCTGAATAGGCATCAATGACAATGTCTTCTGGTGTTAAATCTGAAAAATCAATAGCGGTCTGGTAAAGTTTCTCTGCCATTTCAGTATTAACTTGATAGAAAGAACGTGCTGAAATTTCGTACTGATTACCCAGCATAGTATCTACAATTGTGTCTTTTCCGTAAAGCGTTCTAAATTCCTGACCGAAAATAGCATTGGTGTTTTTGTCATTAATATTTTGAATAATGGATTTCACCGCTGGAAAGGCTGCTACGATTTTAGCGATGATTTGCTCAATACGGAATATTTTAGGGCGTGTTGTAACAAAAACCAGCATCATTTCACCTGAGTAATGACCACGACGAACCACGAGATTGCGAATCAAGCCAGTTTGAGCTTTTTCATCATACGGTTTAATATCAAATTGACGCAGCAAATCACGGGTAAATAAAATCAAGCGATCGATTTCTTTGTTTTGAATGTAAAAATCAGTAATAGGCATCAGATCATGAGAATGTTTGCGGAAAAAGCCAGTTTCTAGCTGACCGTTGACACGACGAACAGGCACTTGGGCCTTATTGCGATAAGCATAAGGATGCGCCATTCCCATAGTTTCTGCGACTTCAACATCTGAAATACCAGCTGTTTTATACAGATTATCCACGACTTGTTTGCGTTTGAATTTGAGTTGCTCTGAGTAAGCCAAATGTCCAAAATCTGCAATTCCTGTTCGCAAATAATCCACATTGACATCTTGATTACGGTAAGGCGAGAGGGTTAGGTATTCTTCAACCTTACCAAATCCAATATTTTTCTTAACTTTCAAGACACGCATCTTGATGGTTTCACCAGGAAGGGCATTTTCAACGAAAAAGACGAAGCCATCAAACTTGGCCACCCCTGCTCCTTCGTGCGATAAATCTGTGATCTCAACCTCTACAATGCTATTTTTTTCTAACATAATATCCTTTCTACTTCCTCAAAAAATAGAGAAACATCACTGTCCCTCTATTATAACATAACGCTATTCACGCAATCCCAATTCTTTTAGTTCTCGTTGATATTTATCAAAATCAATGGCAATGCCTAGACCTCCATACATATCATACTCGTCTGTCCAATCCCCTTCTGCTGGAATGGTGACTTGCTCAATGCCTTTTTGACCGCTGGTGATGACAGACAAGCCTTCCTTGAGGAAAAATGGATAAGAGATATTGGTTGAGGTAAGGGCATAGATTTTACCGATAGCCGCAGACCCTGTAAAAAGTTTGGCGGGGTCCTTGACTTGATTGATAATGGCGGTAATCACTTGTTGTTGACGTTGGGTACGGCCATAGTCCCCATTATCGTCCTTACGAAAACGTGCGTAATTGAGCAAGGTACGACCATCCATGCGTTGTTTACCAACGTTAATGGTTTGGCTAGGAACGCTACCGTCAGGCTGCATATTGAGGTCATCAGGAACTTCGACGGAAGTTACTTCTTGACCATCTACAGTACCAAATTTGGCATCTATTTCAACCCCATTTGGGAATAGCGTGTTGATGGCTTCTGCGAACGTTTCAAAATCAACCATCACGTAATATTTGATGTTGATGCCAAAATTATCCTTCAAGGTTTGGCGCATAAGATCAGCTCCTTGATTGTGATCTTGCTCACCAATATTAAAGGCGACATTTAGCTTTTGGTCATTAGTGTAATCATTGTAGCTAACACCCGGAATATTAACCAAGATATCACGCATGAAGCTCACTAATTTAATTTTGTCATCGCTATTTCCGATATTCATCACCATAATGGTATCGGTTCTGGCATCAGACGAGCCTTGGGTCACCCGCTGGTCACTTCCCAAAATCAAAATATTGGTGCCGTCAGGACTATTTTCACCGTGAAACGTTTCCGTCACGCCAGGGGTGTAATTGGTATTGCCCTCTGATACATCACGCACTCCCTTGAAAAACATATAAATCATGCCAGCCATGGTTGCCACCACAAGCAAAGCTAGCCATTTCATCAAGCGTTTAAAGAAGTGCCGTTTCTTCTTTTTTGGTCTTTCTCCAGACACATCTGTAAAACGGCAGGCACGTTTGGCTTTTTTAGAACGCTTGGGAGGGGCTTCGTCTGGATATTTGGGAAGTCCTGGTGCGGTCCATTGCTTCTCATCTTCCCAATTCGCATAGTCATCGTAGCCATCATAAGCTTGATCATTAACCTCCTGATAAATAGGACGTGGGTCATGAGGCGCAGCTGGTTGGGTATAATGGGAGGGACTAGAGATGCTCGCTAATTTTTTTTGATAAAGGTAATCAAACTCCTGCTTCTCACGCTCGCTTAAATATTCAAGATTTCGTAACAGGTATTGATACCGCAATTCCTCGTGGCGACTTAAACGATTTTCTACCATTTTATCATACCAGTCCTTCACTTTCTAATCATAAACAATAGACGTCATATATCCCCATAACATTGTAAGTAATACCTAAAACACGCAATTCTTCTAAGGCAAAAGTCACCAAATCATGATTGCTATTATCCACATCAACGATGAAAAAATACTCCCCCAATGCCGTTTTCAAAGGACGGCTTTCAATTTTAGTCAAATCAAGGCCCCGCCAAGCAAAAACAGACAAGGCTTTGTAGAGAGCTCCAGGGAGATTGTCAGGAAGAGTTAATGCCAAGGATATTTTTTGCGTGTCTTTGATCAGATCAAAGACATAAGGTTCATGCCCTAGCACCCAAAAACGCGTGTAATTTTCATCTATTTCCTGAATGTCCTTGCCGATGATTTCCAAATCATATTCTTTAGCTGCTGCCACGGGAGCAATAGCTGCGTAAGGTTTGTCTGGGTGTTCTGCGATAAAACGCGCAGCGTAAGCCGTGCTAGCAGTCACTTCAATTTGTGCATGGGGGTAATGGCTTTTGATGTATTTTTTCCCTTGGGCAATGGCTTGCGGATGTGAGAAGATTTTTCCGACAGGCTTATCCTGTGCCGTTGCTAATAATTGTTGCTTAATGGGTTGAATCACTTCTGCAATGGCACTAATATCCGTTTGATGAAACAAGTAATCTAGGGTTTCATGCACCGAGCCTTCAATCGAATTTTCAACGGGGATAATAGCATAATCCACCAAGCCTTCCTCATAAGATTTAATGACTTCGGTGATATTTGCAAAAGGGATACGGTCAGCTTTTGGAAAGGCTTTGACCGCAACATTGTGTGTAAACGAACCGCTTGGTCCTAGGTAACCAACTTTCATCCGATTTCCTCAATAATGTCTTTGGGCGTTTTACCAGCTACTTCAATAATACGGTTGGCAACTGATTCGTACAAGTCTTGGCGCCCATCAAAAATCGCCTTGAAGTCTTCTTTGCTATTATTGACAAATAGCGGACGCACATTTTTAGTGTCTTTTTGGATACGATTATAGAGCGTGTCAAAATCTGCTTTCAAGTAAATGGTTTCAGGATTTTCTGCCAAAAGTGCTCGGTTAGCCGCACTGGTTACAATGCCACCACCTGTTGCAATCACTCGGTCAGACGCTATCAATTCTGCCAAAACTTGTGATTCAATCTCACGAAAACGGGCTTCGCCTTCTTTTTCAAAAAAATCTGCAATAGGCATTCCGATGCGCTCTACAATCACTGCATCCATATCAACGTAATCCTCATCTAACAAAGAAGAAATGGTTGTTTTGCCTGAGCCCATAAAACCGATAATAATTCTAGCCATGTGTCAGTAACTCCAAATCTTTGAAGAAGCTTGGGTAGCTAGTGTTGATGGCTTCTGAACGGTCCAGTTCGACCTCACCATCTGCTACCAAAAGAGCCGCAATTGCCGTCATCATGCCGATGCGGTGGTCCCCAAAAGTATTGATGCTTGCACCATGAAGCGGCGTTTTGCCTTCGATAATCATACCGTCATCTGTTGGCGTAATATTGGCGCCCATAGCATTCAAGGCATCCGCAACCACTTGAATACGGTCAGTTTCTTTCACTTTCAATTCTTCCGCATCGCGAATCACAGTTCTTCCCTCGGCTTGGGTCGCCAAAAGGGCAATAATTGGCAACTCATCAATCAAACGTGGAATGATTTCGCCACCGATTTCTGTCCCGTGAAGGTCGGAAGTTTCTACCGTGATTGTCGCTGATTTGGCAATATCGTCCACATCTGACAGGCTTAGTTGACCGCCCATGGCTTCAATCACATCAAGAATACCCGTGCGTGTTTCATTGATACCAACGTTTTCAAGCCTTATTTTCGCATTTGGAACAATGAGCCCTGCAACCAACCAAAAGGCTGCTGAGGAAATATCACCTGGCACCACCACTTCTTGTCCAAGCAATTCTTGCCCGCCAGTGATACGGATTTCCTTACCATTGACATCAATTGAGCCACCGAATTGAACAATCATGTCTTCTGTGTGGTTGCGCGTGTGTTCTTTTTCGATGATAACGGATTCACCGTCAGCCTGCAAAGCTGCGAAAATAAGGGCTGATTTGACCTGAGCAGATGCCACAGGCAATTGATAGTGAATTGGTTTCAATTTTTTATTACCATGCATAGTCAATGGTGGCAAATCACGTTCTGTCTGTCCTGAAACCTCAACCCCCATTTGACGAAGGGGAATAGTCACACGGTCCATTGGACGTTTTGACAAACTGTCGTCCCCAAACATCTCAATGCTAAAGTCTTGCCCTGCTAAAACTCCAGAAATCAAGCGAATAGACGTTCCAGAATTGCCCATATCCAAAGATTTTTGAGGTGCCTTTAGCCCGTCAAAACCTACACCTGTAATGGTCACACGGTCACCGTCATCTTGAATGTCAACACCTAAATCACGAAAAGCTTGCATAGTTGATAGAACATCTTCCCCACGTAAAATATCATGAATCGTCGTTTGACCTTTGGCAAGGCTACCAAACATAATCGAGCGATGACTGATTGATTTATCTCCTGGAACTCTCACCGTTCCCTTTAATTGCGATACATTGATTAATAATTTCATGCCGTTCTCCCAAGATACATTTAGATTTATTTTACCAAAAATAGATAAAAATTTGAATGATTGACTAAGTTTCTGTACCTAAAAAGCGCTCAGAAACACATCCGAGCGCAACTAAATACGAGGTGTTCTGATAAGATTAGTTTTTACTGTTGTCATCGTCCATTGACAAGACAGACAAGAAAGCTTCTTGTGGAACTTCCACAGAACCAATCGCCTTCATGCGTTTCTTACCAGCTTTTTGTTTTTCAAGTAATTTCCGTTTACGCGAGACGTCACCACCGTAACATTTTGCCAACACGTTTTTACGAAGAGCTTTGATATCCGAACGGGCCACGATTTTATGACCGATAGCCGCTTGAATTGGCACTTCAAATTGTTGACGTGGAATGATTTTCTTCAATTTTTCGACAATCAATTTACCACGCTCATAGGCAAATTCGTTGTGCACGATAAAGCTAAGGGCATCGACCTTATCACCATTAAGCAAGATATCCATTTTCACCAGTTTTGATTTACGGTAATCTGAAATTTCGTAATCGAAGCTCGCATAGCCACGTGTTGATGATTTCAATTTATCAAAGAAATCAAAAACAATTTCGGCAAGTGGAATATGATAAATAACATTAACCCGATTATCATCAATGTAGTCCATGGTCACAAAATCACCACGTTTGCGCTGAGCCAATTCCATAACAGCTCCAACGAATTCTTGTGGCACCATGATTTGAGCTTTTACATAAGGCTCCTCGATGCTGGCTACTTTGGTTGGTTCTGGGAATTCTGATGGATTTGACACTTCAAGCATATCCCCGTCTGTCGTATTGACATGATAAACAACGGACGGCGCTGTCATAATCAAATCAATGTTAAACTCACGTTCCAAACGTTCTTGAATAACATCCATGTGCAACAAACCAAGGAAACCACAACGGAAACCAAAACCCAGAGCTTGTGAGGTTTCAGGTTCAAATTGAAGACTGGCATCATTTAATTGCAGTTTTTCAAGGGCTTCACGCAAGTCATTGTACTTGTTTGACTCAATCGGATAAAGCCCTGCAAACACCATTGGGTTCATTTGTTTATAGCCATGAAGCGGGTTATCTGCTGGATTATCAGCTAAGGTAATAGTATCCCCAACGCGCGTGTCTGCAACGGTCTTGATAGAAGCCGCGATATAACCAACGTCACCTGTTGCTAGGAAATCACGTCCAATAGCTTTTGGAGTGAAAATACCAACTTCAGTAACGTCAAAGGTTTTTCCGTTTGACATCAATTGAATTTTGTCACCAGGTTTAACCATACCGTTGACAATACGCACCTGCAAAATAACACCACGGTAAGCGTCATAAACCGAGTCAAAAATTAAAGCTTGTAGTGGTGCCTCCACATCTCCTGATGGAGCTGGAACGTATTCCACGATTTGCTCGAGGATTTCCTCAATCCCAATTCCCGCTTTAGCCGATGCCAAAACGGCCTCTGAAGCATCTAATCCAATCACATCTTCAATTTCTTGACGCACACGCTCTGGGTCCGCTGCTGGCAAATCAATTTTGTTGATAACCGGCAAAATTTCCAAATCATTATCAAGAGCTAAGTAAACATTGGCGAGGGTTTGCGCCTCGATACCTTGAGCAGCATCCACAACCAAAATAGCCCCCTCACACGCAGCAAGTGAACGCGATACCTCATAAGAAAAGTCAACGTGTCCTGGCGTGTCAATCAAGTGAAAAATATAAGTTTCGCCATCTTTAGCTGTATAGTTCAACTCAATCGCATTAAGCTTAATCGTGATACCACGCTCACGCTCCAAATCCATGCTATCTAGCAGTTGTGCCTGCATTTCACGACTCGAAACCGTTTCAGTCTTTTCCAAAATACGGTCCGCCAAAGTCGACTTCCCATGGTCAATATGTGCAATAATAGAGAAATTACGAATCTTCTCTTGACGTTTTTTTAATTCTTGAATATCCATTTTAAAATCCTATAATATTAGTCACTACTCCTATTATACCAAATTACCAAAAACGTCGCCATAGAAAGTTGTTAAGACCTAAAAAGCAAAGCCTATCATGCGACAAACACCCGCATAGAAAATAGCATCACACCTGTTTTTGATTTATTTTCAAGAAAGTAAACGTGGTTATAGTTAGGTGAGTTAGATATCTGAAAACTAGCTATACAAGGAAAAATATTTGACAATAGAGTATTTTAAAATATCATACAAGAAAATAGAGGTTAAGAATCTGTCAACAACACACCGCTTTATTAGCCAGTCGATAAATGTGGGAGCTCCGACAGTCCCACCTATCTTATTGATTTGCTGTACTTAGAGTTAAGCTAGGCGCTTTTTAAAACCTTAGCTAAATAAGCGTTTTATTAAAAGTTTGCAGCTATTTAAATCAATTGCTAAAGCATACACTGTAGTGTTTTGGTTTACGGCTACTTAAATCTTGAGAACACAAAAACTCAGCCCTCATCATTTTTATCACACTATTAATATAGTGTCAATCTCATCCTTCTCTTTCTGTAACAAAGTAATTCCAGTTTTCTTCAAGGCTAGAATTTGGTGTATTGTCAGGATCATAGTAGCGTAGCCAATAAAGAAATTCTTTTGTAATATTGTATGGACCAGTCAGAATAGAGTCTTTAGTTGCCACAATTGGTTTACCATCGGCCATAGTTCCTTCGCGTTCCAATCTATAAACTGAATATACAATTTCTGATCCTGATCTCACTCCTCCTGGTGCCACAATATAGTAGCCACCATCTTTGAAAATAGAAGGATCAGTGCCAAGTCCGACAACATCAGTTAGATAAATAATGTTACTGGATGCTGTATTGGTTTCAGTTTCAGTTACTGCTTCTTCATGATAACCATCGTCACCCCCTGTTTCACTAGTAGAAATTATAGATTGAGAGGTTTCAGTAGTACTAGAAATAGTATCACTAGTAGAAGTTGTATATTGAGAAGTTTCATCAGTAAATATACCACCTCCGTAATGTGATGGTCGTAGATAAGTGTAAGTCACAAATCCTCCTATAGAGAGAGCAAAAATTGTTAAAGCTATTGCTGTGATTGTCTGCCATTTTTTCATGATATCCACGCTTTCTAGCTATATACTATGCGTTCGACAGTGAATGATAAAAGATATAAATGTTTTTCTGTATTTTTTATAAACATCATCGCTGTATCACAATACTTGAAATCAATAGCGTACCTAGTTGGTTAATTACCGCTTGTGCATAACACAAACAACGATGCTGTTTGATACTGATGAAGTTTTACAGCTACTTAAAAATTGCAACCCCAATTGCCAATTATTTTTGTTTACCTTTCAAATATAATCGTAGTTCATCTCCTTCTTTTTTACACAATAGCTATTGCCAAGAACATCTATACGTATTTTGTAGATAGAAAGATTTGGTTTGTTTAAACTTTTTAAACATTGTCCACTTTTAGCGCTTTACCCAGGACTTCTATTAACTTTTTTGCAATCCCTTTCATTGTACCTTTTTGCAAACAAAAAAGCAAACACTTTCAAGTGCTTGCTTTCATTATTCGCCAAACCAAAGGGAAATTTCGCGTTCGGCTGATTCCGGTGAATCTGAACCGTGAACGACGTTGAAGGTTGCGCCACCTTCATCTGGGGCTTGTGCGTAGTCGCCTCGGATTGTTCCTGGAAGAGCTTCTTTAGGATTTGTTGCTCCCATCATAGTGCGCCATGAGCCAATCACTTGGTTCCCTGACAAGACACCTGTGATAAGTGGTCCACTTGTCATAAAATCAACAATTTGTGGGAAAAATGGTCGGTCAACCAAATCTTCATAGTGTTTTTCTAACAACTCTGGAGTAGCCATACGCATTTCAAGTTTTTCAATCTTGAATCCTCGTCTTTCAATGCGATGCAACACTTCACCGACTAATCCACGTCTGACACCATCTGGCTTAATCATAAAGAATGTTTTTTCCATGTAAACAATCCAACCTATCTAAATAAATTCTTCTCTATTTTACCATAAAAAGTAGGGTTTGAAAAATCTAAGCCTTTAAATCACTTCTAGTCTGCCACCTTGTAATAACACAAACTATCATCCGCGAATTCATAGCCATTGCTACGATTGCTGGTAAAATACAAACGGTCACGACTGGCATCTGAAGAGCCGCTTGCACGCCCAGCTTCTAACAACACAAGAACATTGATTCTCATAACACTATCATCTTCAAACTGACAATAAATGTACGGATAGCCATTAACAGATTGTAAACCACCTACAAGCGATACAAAACCAACTCCAGAATTAGCATTGTAACTGTAGCCATCAGGCTGGATAATGATGGTATCCGAACCATCTCCAGTCGTCCATGTGCCAGCCAAAGAAGCGTAATTTCCCACAGCTAGTTCTTCTAACTGTATTCCAGTCGGCTGAGACACCGAAGCCTCATCTTGACTACTACTTGGTGTGGTCTGATTATCAAAACTTTCAGTTTCTGTAGTAATTGACTGTGTTGAAGAACTACTTAACTCTGTTTGAGTGCTACTTTCTGAGATGGACGTTGAGGTGAAAGTCGAGCTAGATGATGCTTTTTGCGTTTGGCTAGTAGTAGATACGGTTGTTTTGGAATTTGTTTGAAGCGATTGGAACTTATGACAAGCTGATAAGCCCACACAAGACAAGGCCAACAAACATAAAAAGACTTTTCTCATATCCATTTATCCCCTCTCTTACAATCAGTAAATATTTATCGTTCCTAAACCACCCTAATTGTAACATAAAAAACAAGTTTATGATATCGTTTTCAATTGTGCTTTTATATTTTTCCTAAACAAAAAAACAAGCGCTTTTATACGCTCGTTCAATTAACAACACAGCTCTAAAACTTCCGAAATTCGTTAGTCTCATAATTATATGTTTTGGAACCATTCGAAACAACACAGCTCTAAAACTCGTGGACCATTTTTTCTCACAAGATTTCGTAATCGCGCTATTCGTCCACAGCAGAACTTCAGCTCCGAACGATCCCATTAATAAAATCGAATTTTAATTATTTCCATTATACCATAAAATCAGTTTATCTAACAGCGATTTTAAAAAAGCAAGATATTTGAAAGTTCTAAAATGAAATTAGCCACTTGAGCACTTGAGTGTATCAAAAAACATCTCAGAGAGATATAATTGTAATCACCACAACAACAATTAGAAGGACTCTGAGATGCAAGACTATTATACACCAAAAGGTAAACATTTAACACTAGCAGACCGTAGAAAAAAGAGAAAACCAATTGGTTCTCTCTCGATGTTAGCTTTTCATCACCCCACTACAGTTGACAAAGAGCCGGTTAAAGTAAAGATTTCTCTTACTTTTTATTATTTCCCACGCTAATGCGGTTCAATGCCCGACGAAGAGCAACTTGGGCACGACGCACCTCATCGATATCATGGTTACTTTGTGCTTTTTCCAAGCTACGTTCAGCACGAATTTTAGCACGTTCGGCACGGCTAACGTCAATATCGCGTTCACGTTCAGCAGAATCAGCGACAATAGTGACATGATTATCTTTGACTTCGATAACACCACCGTTGATGGCAATCCAGTCCACGTGATTTTCATCATCCGTACGACGGATTTTCATTTCATGGACTGTCAAAGGGGCAATGAGGTTGATATGGTCTGGCAAAATCCCCATCTCACCGTCAGGTGTTTTGATTGAAATATAATTAGCATGGTGATCATAGCGAATTCCATCGGGTGTTATCACCTGAACAGTCATATATGTCATGGCATCACCTCATTAGTAGTTCATTTTTTTCGCTTTTTCAACAACATCCTCGATTGGACCCACGTTACGGAAAGCATCTTCTGGAAGATCATCGTATTTACCTTCCAAAATTTCCTTGAATCCACGAACTGTTTCAGCTACGGGAACGTATGAACCAGGCATACCTGTAAATTGTTCCGCAACGTTAAAGTTTTGTGACAAGAAGAATTGAATACGACGTGCACGTCCAACCAATGTTTTTTCTTCATCAGACAATTCGTCCATACCAAGAATGGCAATGATGTCTTGCAATTCACGGTAACGTTGAAGAACACGTTGCACTTCTGTCGCAACATCGTAGTGCTCTTGACCAACAATTTCTGGTGCAAGCGCACGTGAACTTGAAGCAAGTGGGTCAACGGCTGGGTAAATCCCCATTTGAGTCAACTTACGTTCAAGGTTGGTTGTTGAATCCAAGTGAGCGAATGCTGTTGCTGGCGCTGGGTCAGTGTAGTCATCGGCTGGCACGTAGATGGCTTGAATAGAGGTTACAGAACCTTTTTTCGTAGATGTGATACGTTCTTGCAATTGACCCATTTCAGTAGCCAAGGTTGGTTGGTAACCAACGGCTGATGGCATACGTCCAAGAAGGGCAGATACTTCTGAACCGGCTTGGGTGAAACGGAAGATATTGTCAATGAAAAGAAGCACGTCTTGGCCTTCAACATCACGGAAGTATTCAGCGATAGTCAAACCAGTAAGGGCTACACGCATACGTGCTCCAGGTGGTTCATTCATTTGACCAAAGACCATGGCTGTTTTTTCAATAACGCCAGATTCTTTCATTTCCCAGTAAAGGTCATTCCCTTCACGTGTACGTTCCCCAACACCGGTAAATACTGAAATACCACCGTGTTCTTGGGCAATGTTATGAATCAATTCTTGGATAAGAACTGTTTTACCAACACCGGCACCACCGAAAAGACCGACTTTACCACCTTTAAGGTATGGCGCTAAAAGGTCGATAACTTTGATTCCTGTTTCAAGGATTTCAGATGATGTTGATAATTCATCAAAAGCTGGTGCTTTTTTGTGGATAGGTTCACGAGGAGCGTCTTCAGCAAATGGTTCTTCAAGGTCAATAGTGTCCCCAAGAACATTAAAGACGCGACCTAGTGTTTCTGTCCCAACAGGCACGCTAATAGCACGACCTGTATCAAAAACTTCTAATCCACGTGTAAGCCCATCGGTTGATTCCATAGCAATTGTACGAATAATACCGTCACCGAGTTCAAGAGCAACTTCGAGAACGATTTTTTTCGATTTATCGCCATCTTTATAAACAATCAATGCATTATTAATCTCAGGTAATTTGTCACCAGCATCGAACGCGACGTCAACGACTGGACCAACAACCTGAGCAATTTTGCCTGAGCTCATGTTTTTCTCCTTTTAGATTTTTTAGAAATACGGTTTTGCTAGAAAACAGATTTCTCTTTTATTCTAGTGCATTAGCACCCGCTACAATTTCTGTAATTTCTTGTGTAATAGCTGCTTGACGCGCACGGTTGTACTGAATCGTCAAATCGTTAATAATACTTTTGGCGTTATCAGTAGCCGTTTGCATGGCTGTCATACCAGCGGCATGTTCAGCAGTTTTCGCATCTACAATTGCCCCGTAAATAAGGCTTTCCGTGTATTGCGGCAACAATTGTTCCAAAATCATTTCACGGTCTGGTTCCAATTCAAAACCAGATGTGCCTTCTTCTGCTGCTTCATTGGCATCCAATTCTGCGATAGGAAGCATTTGTTGAACACGAACCTGACTGGTTAAGCTATTCACATGATGGTTATAACAAACGTACAACTCATCAAATAACTCGTTTTTATACATTTCAACAGACTGCGAAATGATGTTACCAACTTGTTCAAATGACGGTTGGTCTTCAAGGCCTCGCAATTCAAAGACAACATTCATGCCACGGGCTTTAAAGAAATCAGCACCGATACCACCAATAGCGATGATGGCATAGTTATCATTGTCCGCATGGTACTCTGCAATCAAATCCATCATGGCTTTCAAGATTTTTGAATTGTATCCGCCAACCAAACCTTTGTCTGAGGTAATCACGATATAACCTGTTTTTTTCACTGGACGTGACACCAACATTGGATTGCTAGAACCACTTGTCAATTCAGATTTTAAAAGATCCGTAGTGATTTGGCGAATTTTTGAAGCATAGATTTGGAAATCTTTTGCAGCCTGCTCAGATTTGGTCAATTTGGCTGCTGATACCATTTTCATGGCACCAGTAATATGACTTGTTTTCTGAGTTGAAACGATTTTCCCTTTAATTTCACTAAGAGAGCCTGCCATATGCTTACCCCCTCTTATTTGAATTCAGATTGTTCTTTAAAAGCTTGAATAGCAGCGTCTAAAACTGATTCTTCTGGTAAATCTTTCGTTGTACGGATGGTTTCAAAAATAGATTCGTAATGAGCGTCAAAGTAATCATACAAAGCTTGCTCGAAATCTAAGATATCGCTAACTGGCACATCATCTAAGAAACCATGAGTTAGTGCATACAAGATAACAACTTGTTTTTCAACTGGAAGTGGTTTGTGAACAGGTTGTTTAAGCACTTCAACGGTACGACGTCCACGGTTCAATTTCGCTTGTGTAGCAGCATCCAAATCAGAACCAAATTGCGTGAAGGCTTCCAATTCACGGTAAGAAGCCAAGTCAAGACGAAGAGTACCAGCTACTTTCTTCATGGCTTTGATTTGCGCAGAACCACCAACACGTGATACTGAAGAACCCGCATCAATCGCAGGACGAACACCTGAGTTGAAGAGATTTTCTTGCAAGAAAATTTGTCCGTCAGTAATCGAAATCACGTTTGTCGCGATGTAAGCTGAGATGTCCCCTGCTTGTGTTTCGATGAATGGAAGGGCTGTGATAGAACCACCACCAAGTTCATCTGAAACTTTCGCTGAACGTTCTAGCAAACGGCTGTGTAGATAGAAAACGTCACCTGGGTAGGCTTCACGTCCTGGTGGACGACGAAGAAGAAGGGACAGTTCACGGTAAGCAACCGCTTGTTTTGACAAATCATCGTAAACAATCAAAACGTGTTTGCCGTTATACATGAATTCTTCTGCCATTGCAACACCAGCATAAGGTGCGATGTAAAGCAATGGTGATGGTTGTGAAGCTGAGGCTGTCACAACGATTGTATAATCTAGGGCACCGTATTTACGAAGGGTTTCAACTTGTGTACGAACGGTTGATTCTTTTTGACCGATAGCGACATAGATACAAATCATATCTTGTCCTTTTTGGTTCAAAATCGCATCAATCGCAACAGATGTTTTACCTGTTTGGCGGTCACCGATAATCAATTCACGTTGACCACGTCCAATTGGAACCAAGGCGTCAATAGCTTTCAAGCCTGTTTGAAGAGGTTCAGAAACTGATTTACGTTGCATAACACCTGGAGCAGGTGCTTCAACAGGACGAGTGGCTGTGGTTTTAATGTCACCAAGACCATCCACAGGTTGACCAAGTGGGTTAACAACACGTCCAATAAGGGCTTCACCTACTGGCACTTCCATGATTTTACCTGTGCGTTTTACCACATCGCCTTCACGGATTGTAGAGAAATCTCCTAAAATGATGATACCAACATCATTGGTTTCAAGGTTTTGAGCCATACCAAAGGCACCATTTGAAAATTCAAGAAGTTCCCCACTCATCGTGTTATCAAGACCACGAGCACGTGCGATACCATCACCGATATAAGTGACCACACCAGTTTCTGTGACGTCAAAATTTGGCTGGAAGTTTTCAATTTGTTTTTTAATTAAAGCGCTAATTTCTTGTGCATTAATTGCCAAAAGTCACACCACTTTCTATTTCAAATTCATTTTTAATTCTTGTAATTGATGCTGAATGCTTGTATCAATTACTGTGTTGTTCACATTGATGATAAAGCCACCAAGAATAGCCTCATCAATATTTTCAATCAATTTTCCTACTGTTATTCCAAATTTTTTGGAGATTAACGCTAGGATACGTTCTTTTTGGTTAGGTGTCAAAGCAACAGCTGTTGTCACCACAGCATCATGTTGATTGCTTGCGATAGCCATTTGCGCTTTGACTTCCTTCAAAATCACTTCTAAGAACGCTTCTCTTTCGTTTTGTAAAATTACCTCAAGAAAATTGTTCATATAAACTGAACTAGACTCTTGAAACAACCTAACAAGTTTTACTTTTTCATCACGCGAAACAGCTATACTTGATAAAAATTTAGCTAAACGTGTTTGCTGAAAAACAGATAATACGGCGTCTGTTTCTTCTTGAAGCGCTGCTAATTGATCTTTTTCAATAGCTACTTCAACGAAACTTTTGGCATACTGTTCAACAAGCGCTACTGTTTTTTTATCCATTAGGCATCTCCTAGCTTATCAAGATAACTATCAATGAGATCGCTTTGAGCTTCCTTATCAAGCGTTGTCGCCATGATTTTTTCTGCCAACATTACGGTTAAATCAGCAACATCACCTTTAACACTTGATAGGGCTTCTACCTTACTGAGTGCGATGTCTTGATTAGCTTTTTCTTTCAAACGTTTAGCTTCTTCATGCGCTTGAGCAACGATTTTAGCTTCTTGATTTTTACCAGTTTCTTTGGCATCATCAATGATTTGCGTTGCTTCCAAACGTGCACCAGCTAATTCTGTTTGACGCTTAGCGGCCAAATCTTCAGCCTCTTCACGAGCTGCTTTGGCATCATCAATATCATTGGCGATTTTCTCTTCACGAGCCTTAAAAATGCCTGTAATTTGGTTCCAAGCAAATAATTTAACGAGAACAAGCAAGAGAAGAAAAGAGCCAGTTACAATAATAATGTTACCAAGACTTGTGCTATTAATAAGCGTTGACATAAATACTTTCTCCTTTCTTATTATTCTTTGTGATTCACTTTGTCACCAACGTAAACAGATGACAAAATGACAAATACATAGGCTTGAATACAAGATATCATGATCGAAAATCCTGTCCAAACAACATTCAAGGCGAATGCTATTGGCCATGCAAAGATACTAGTATCTGAAAATTGCACCAACAATCCTAAAATGATTTCACCGGCAAAGATATTACCATAAAGACGAAGCGTCAACGAAATGATGTTCGTAAACTGCTCCAGAATATTCATTGGTAACATTGCTGGCGTTGGTGAGAGGTATTCTTTCAAATACTCCTTAAAACCATTTTTACGCACACCTTCAACGTGGATAACAACAGCCATCATCAAAGACAATCCAAAGTTGTAGGCTGCGTTAGAGGTTGGAGATGACCAAAAGTTGTAGCCACCAATTTCAATTTTTGCGACTAGCCCTATGTTGTTGGCAATCACTAAGAAAAAGAATAAACTAAAGAAGAGGAGACTGTAGTTGCTAGTATAGCGACCAAGATTGGGTTTAATAATTCCTTGTACGAACTCATACACCCACTCTAACACATTTTGTTTTCCTTTTGGTTTCAATTGCATATTGCGGCTTGAAATAAAGATAATCAAAAATGTAATGAGCACTGTCAACAGTGACATTGAGAGAATGGTTAAGTCAAAATCAATCCCAAAGAGTTGCGCTGTTGGATTCACAGAAGTTTCCAATTCTACCCCCCCTTAAAGATATACCAACTGTTATCTAGTCGTTACGAAGAATGTACAAGCAAGAAGTACGAAGAATGTACCTTCGATGAAGGCAATCCCTAAGAACATAAGTGTTTGTAATTTGCTAAACATTTCTGGTTGACGTGCAGCTGATTTGGCTACATTGGCTACTAGGATACCTTCACCGATACTGACACCTAGAACACCAAAACCAAGTGCTAAAATAGCTAAATTCAACATGATATGAATCTCCTTTATAAATTTTTTTACTCCGTTATTTTAGTCCTATTTTGCTGAATTGTCAACGAAATCGCAGATTAGGGAAACGTTTTCTCATATTATTCTTAACCTTTGTTTACTTTCAAATCCATGTAAAATGGGAGTCTGTTTTGTGTATGGAGTTTGTAAAAAAGAAGCCTTTTTAGAAGCTCCTTTTGGTTAATTTTATTGGAAAAGAGAACGATATAAGTCCTCGTAAGCTTGGCTGGCAGTGTCCCATGAAAAATCACAAGCCATGGCATTTTGCTGCAGCATTTCCCAAGCTTCTTTGTCATGATGATAAAGGTCCAAGGCCCTTTCAACGGTTTTGGTCAGCCAGTAGCCTGAAAATTCTTGGAAACTAAAGCCTGTTCCTGTCTGGTCGTAAGGGTTGTAAGGCAGAACGGTATCACGCAAACCACCGACTTCGTGAACGATAGGCAGGGTGCCGTAACGCATAGCCATCATTTGTGACAAGCCACATGGCTCAAAGGCACTTGGCATCAAAAAGAGGTCACAAGCCGCATAAATCTGCTGGGCAAGGGCGAGGTCAAAGGTAATATTGGCAGACATTTTGTCTGGGAAAGCATGGGCAAACCAAGAAAAGCTTGCTTCAAATCCGTCATAACCTGTTCCCAAAAGCACCACTTGGATATCTTTTTCAAGTAGGTGGCACAGCTCATGGACTACTAAACCAAAGCCTTTTTGGTCTGTTAAGCGGGAAACCATCCCAATCAAAGGCACGTCTTCACGTACAGGCAAGCCAAGGCGCTCTTGAAGCGCTTTTTTATCCTGCATTTTTCCAGTCAAATCCGACGCAGAAAAAGCATAAGGAATCAATTGGTCTGTTTCAGGATTGTAGAGGTCAGTGTCAATACCGTTGGTGATACCTGTTAGTTTACCACTTTCCATGCGTAGAATTTGGTCCAAGCCCTTGCCAAATTCTGGAGTTTTAATTTCTTGGACATAAGATGGCGAAACGGTTGTGACGCAGTCAGCATATAAAATCCCACTCTTCATCCAGTTAAGGCACTCATTCCAGCGTAAAGTCCCGTCAGCATAACGTTCAAAGCCAACTCCAAACAAATCCCAAAGCATTCCTGGGTCGTATTGCCCTTGAAACTCTAAGTTATGAATGGTCAAGACCGTACGAATGCCTTGATAAGCTTGAATCCAGTGGTATTTTTCCTTCAACAAGAAAGGAATCATAGCTGTGTGATAATCATGTACATGGACAAGGTCAGGGATAAAAGCCACTTTTTCCATCAATTCAATCGCAGCTAATTGGAAGAAAGCAAAGCGCTCCCCGTCATCCCCATCGCCATAGATATGACCACGGAAAAAATAGTATTGATTATCTAAAAAGTAAAACGTGACTTGATCTTTTACCAAACGCTTAACGCCCACGTATTGATGACGCCAACCCACATTGGTGTAGTAATACAGGACGTCTTCGACTTGATCGCCAAATTTAACATCAATCATATCATAATATGGCAGAACCACAGCAACCTCATGACCTTTTTTGACAAGGGATTTAGGCAATGCCCCAATGACATCGCCTAATCCGCCTGCCTTGGCAAAGGGTGCCCCTTCTGCCGCAACAAACAATAGTTTCATTCTATAATATCCTCAGTGATTTCTAAACCTTTTTTAATAACAAGTGGGTTTTCCTTAGTGCCTCGAATGACAACGCCTGGGTGCACGATAACATTCTTATCGACAATGGCATTTTCAACCACAGCACCTTCACCGACCGTTACTTTTGGAAAGAGAATGCTACCTGTGACTTGCGAATCTTTAGAAAGGTAGCAATTACGCGACACAATAGAATGCTCAACACGTCCCTTCACAATGCTACCAGACGCAAATTGGGCGTTGGTTACCTGTGATTCGTTTGAGAAATAGCTCGCCTCTTCATTTCTCACGCGCGTATAAACCTTGTGGTTGGTATAAAGCAATGAATAGAATTTTTGAGCATTGAGCATATCCATGTTGGCATCGTAGTAAGATTTAACAGAGAAGATATTTGAGAGATAGCCCGTGTATTCAAAGGCTAGAGCATTGCTAGTGAGCAACAACTCACGCAAGAAGTAACGTAGACGACGTGGCTCTTCTCGCTTCATTTCTTCTTCCAAGCGGTTAATCAACCACGGTGTCTTAGCCACATAAATATCAGCAGACATTTTTTGCAATTCCAAATTGTCATCAATAGTCGTGCGTCTAATCACATGGTCGGTTTCATCAATGTCAAGGATTTCATTGGCATCAGAGATGGCTTCCTTAGGCATTTTTTTGTAAACAACGGTAATATTGCCGTCGCTGACTTCGTGCAGGTGAATGACTTGTGCCAAATCAATGTTACATAAGATGTCACAATTCATGTAAACCGTTTGCTCACTGCCTGAGCGTTTTAAGTAAGTCAAAATCTGTTCGTAGTAATCACGATTGGCCAACTCGCTGCTGTGTTGTTCTTCGTAAAAGCCAAGAAAATAATGGCTCAATAGCGTATTTAGCCCCCACTCACGACCGCTACGCACATGGTCGAAAACCGAGTGAATATTGTGTCCTCTAAAGATAGCATAAATGTTATGAATACCTGCATTGGCTAGGTTTGATAATTGAAAATCAATCAGACGGTACTTGTCATCAAATGGCAGATTTGCCAAAGGACGTTTTTCAGTCAAGGTTGACATATCATGGTAGACCACCGCATTTCCCAAAACTGCAGTATATTTATCACGCTTCACTTTGACCTCCTACTACTTCACCGTAGCCCACAACTTGCACTTCATCATTTGTCCCATCAATTTCGACATCATCACCGATAACGGCATTTTTCCCAATAATGGCACGCGTGATTTTGGCACCTTCTCCAATAATTGCTCCGCTCATGATAAAGGAATCCTTAATCTGAGCTCCCTTTTTCACCTGAACATTGGTTGATAGGATAGAATGCTCCACTTTCCCCGAAATAAAGCACCCATCGACAACGAGCGAATCTTTAACATCAGCTTCTTCTGTAATGAAATTAGGAGGAGCGATGAGGTTTTTAGAATAAATCTTCCATGAGCGGTCACGGCTGTGAAGCTCATTGTCTTCCCCGATGTATTCCATATTGGCTTCCCAAAGCGATTCAATCGTTCCAACGTCCTTCCAGTAGCCGTTGAAATTGTAAGTGTAAACGCGGTCCCCAGCTTCAAGGTAAGCTGGAATCACGTTCTTACCAAAGTCAGACATATCAACGTTATTTTTTTCAGCATTGATGAGGACTTCACGCAGGCGTTTCCAATCAAAAATGTAAATCCCCATTGAAGCCTTGGTTGATTTTGGATGTTCTGGTTTTTCCTCAAATTCAACAATTCTATCGTTGGTGTCTGTATTCATAATCCCAAAGCGGCTGGCTTCTTTCAACGGCACATCAATAACAGCTACCGTCAAACTAGCCATATTATCTTTATGGGTTTGCAACATATCCGCATAATCCATCTTGTAAATATGGTCCCCTGACAAAATCAAAACGTACTCAGGGTCAATGCTATCAATATAATCCATATTTTGATAAATGGCATGGCTGGTTCCTTCAAACCAACGATTCCCTTCCGTAGCAGAATAAGGTTGTAAAATGGTCGCACCAGAATTGATGCCATCTAGCCCCCAGTTTGAACCATTTCCCACGTGGCTATTTAAGGCTAATGGTTGGTATTGTGTGATAATACCAACATTTGAAATGCCTGAGTTAGCACAGTTTGAAAGTGCAAAGTCAATAATACGATAACGCCCACCAAACTGAACCGCTGGTTTGGCGATGTTCTGTGTTAATTTTCCAAGACGTGTCCCCTGTCCTCCTGCGAGGATGAGTGCTAACATTTCATTTCTCATTTTATATTCCTTTCTTAGGAATAGTTTTTATGATACGCCGTTTTAATTTCCAAATGCTTGCTCCCAAGGCTGGCAAGGTGAAACTCAAGGTATTTTCATAATGTTTCCAAAGCCCGTCTTGAGTGCGTGTTTGTGGATTGTTTTCTTGCCAAACCCCGCCAAATTCAGCGAGTTCGGTATTCCAGACTTCCTCATAAACGCCCGCTACTGGCACCCCAATCGTGAAGTTTTTCCGCTCGACTGGCACCATATTGAAAATACAGACCAGCATATCCCCTTCTTCATTTTTGCGGATAAAGGACAAGACCGTCTCATCTTTATTGTCCGCATCAATGATTTCAATGCCATCATAGCTGTCATCAATCTTCCAAAGCATATTGTTATCCTTGTAAAATTGATTTAAACGACTGGTGAAACCAAGCATTTTACGGTTGAGGTCGTCTTCTAAATTTCCCCACTCCAATTGGTCATTGTATCTCCACTCCAAAAACTGACCAAATTCGCTTCCCATAAACAAGAGTTTCTTACCTGGGTGGCAAATCTGATAGGTATAGAGGTTTCTCAATCCTGCAAATTGATTGTAGCGATCTCCCCACATTTTGTGCATCATACTTTTTTTACCATGCACGACTTCATCATGCGACAAAGCTAGGAGGAAATTCTCCGAGAAAACATACATGAAACTAAAAGTCACTAGATTAAAATCGTATTTCCGATAAACAGGATCTTCTTCATAGAATTTTAAGATGTCGTTCATCCATCCCATGTTCCACTTGTAGTCAAACCCTAGCGAATCCCATTCCACAGGGCCAGTGACTTTTGTCCCGCTGGTACTTTCTTCGGCAATCATCATCACGTCAGGATAAGCTTCTTTAATGACGGTATTCAATTTTTGCAGAAAATGATAGCCCTCGTAATTGCGGTTGCCGCCATCTTTATTTGGTGTCCAAGGACCAATATCGTAGTCACGGTGAATCATATTGCTGACGGCATCAACTCGGATCCCATCCAAGTGGTAATAATCAATCCAAAACTTGGCACTCGAAATCAAAAAGGACTGAACTTGATTTTTGCCAAGATCGAAATTTAAAGCTCCCCAGCCACGATTATGTGCTTGATCGTAATCCTGATATTCAAAGGTCGGCATGCCATCATAATACGCCAAAGCATCATCATTTATGGTAAAGTGACCAGGGACCCAATCGACAATAACACCGATATTATTGAGGTGACAAGCCTCTACGAAATTTTGAAAATCCACAGGTGTTCCGTAACTGCTCTCAAATGCAAAATAGCCCATCAGCTGATAGCCCCAGCTGGCATCAAAAGGGTGAGCCATCAAAGGCATCAATTCAACATGCGTATAGTTCATCTCCACCAAATAAGGCACCAATTCTTCCGTTAATTCCTTGAATTGGTAAGGGCGACCATCGGCGTGTTTCTTCCAAGACCCAGCATGCACTTCATAAATATTGACTGGGCGTTTTTGAAAACCAAACCGTTTTCGTCGCCCCAACCAAAGTGAATCTTTCCATTTCTTCTCTGGAAAATCCGTGATGACTGCAGCGGTACCTGGTCTTTGTTCAAAGTAAAACGCAAATGGGTCAATCTTTTCAACCTCATGTCCTGTTGAGCGTTTCACCAAGTACTTATACAATTGATTTGGCTTAGGCTGGTCTGTAAATACCTCCCAAACCCCCGCTACATTTCGCTTCATTGCCAGTGGATTATCTCTCCATTGTGTAAAATCGCCGATAAGATGAACAGCCTGAGCATTTGGAGCCCATACTCTAAAAACATAGCCATCTTTGCCGTCTCGGTTTTCCTTATGAAAACCAAAATAGTGCTGAGCATGGTAATTTTCACCCGTTTCAAAAGTTCTCAGTGCTTCACTTACGTCCATCAAACATCCTCCCTCTTTTTATTAAACATAAAGCTAAACAAAAAACAGCCTTGTTCTAAGGCTATTTCCAATTTTAAAGATCCCATACAGGCAAATTTCTAGCTCTGTCGCTAATATTTTGTAATCGCTTTATATTTAATAAAATTATAACATGATTTGAAAATACTGTCATGAAAATTTCAAGATTTTTCTTATATTTTTTAAAAATGATAAAACTGTTACACATTCTTTACAAAAAAGAGGACTAAAAAACCCTAAATAAAAACAAAAAAGCCTAAAAGATCCTTCGACCATTTTAGACTGTTAAATTATATTCTATCAAAAAATATTTTAATGATTATCTAATCCATCAACTTCTTTTGAGAATTTTTGAGCCATTTCTTCTAATTCGCGATCCTCTTGGTTCCACACCAAAGCATCGTCTGAAATTTCATCGGTATTGGCAAAGAATGTGATGTGATTTTTCAAGTTACGGAGTTTGATTGGGGCATCGCCACCGTATTCGCCATCCAAGTTAATCATCATTCTGCTATCAGACAAAGGCTCAATTTTAAGAAAATCCGTCTTGATGTATTCAATGCGTTTATCTCCAATGTGCTTACCACCATCAAGCACCAAGCGAATCAAGTGCAGGATTTCAATGAGGTTAGCCGTTTTCACTAAAATCAAGGTAAACTTGCCATCGTCTAATTTGGCATCTGGGGCAATTTGCTCAAAACCACCGACAGAGTTAGTAATGGCCGCAAAAATCATGGAAACATCGCCCTCAAAGACGCCATTTTCATAAGTGATCCGAACAGGTACCGTCCGAATGCTAGGCAACAACTCCACCCCTTTGGCCAAGTAAGCCAAGTAGCCAAACATGGTCTTGAGCTGGCTAGGCACGCTGTAAGTTAATTCTGTAAAAGAACCCGCCGCTGCGATGTTGATGAAATAAACATCTTCACGCGCTTGCCCAATGTCCATGGCAATGGTTTGATTTTTCCCGATAATCTTAGCCGCTTCGATAGGATTGCCACGAGGAATTTTTAGGGCACGTGCAAAATCATTGGTTGTTCCTGTTGGGATGATAGCCATTTTTGGACGGTGTTCCAGCGGTGCAATCCCATTAACCACTTCGTTAATGGTGCCATCACCACCAGCTGCAATGACCAAGTCAAAATGGTCTTGAGCCACTCGTTTCGCTTCATCTCGGGCTGAATTAGGTTCTGGGGTCGTCTGAAACGCAGAGGCCTCATAGCCATACCCTTCCAATATATTCAATACTTCTCCGACATTTTTTTTCATGATTTCTTGTCCAGAAGTGGGATTATAGATTAAACGTGCACGTTTTTTTGTCTTTTCCATAAAATACCTCGACATCCATTATAAACCTACTAACCATTCCTCATCACGAATGGTAATGCCCAAACTTTGTGCCTTGTCCAATTTTGAGCCTGCCTCAGCCCCAGCAATCACAAGGTCTGTCTTTTTAGACACACTACCAGTTACTTTTGCTCCCAATGCTTGCAATTTTTCCTTGGCTTCATTGCGAGTGAAATGCTCCAATTTTCCAGTCAATACGACGGTCAAGCCTGACAATTGGGCATCAGCGGACGCTTTTTGATCTAGATAAGCAAAATTAACCGCAACTGTTCGCAATTCTGCCAGCAAGGTCTGGGCTTCTTCTTTTGCAAAATAGCTGTGCAGAGAATTAGCGATGACATTTCCAATGCCATCAATGTTAGCAATCGCATCCACGGGTGCTTGCTCTAACGCATCAATCGTTTCAAAAACTTCTAATAATTGGCGACTAACCTTAGCTCCCACATGACGAATTCCCAAGCCAAACAACAATTTATCCGCAGAATTAGCCTTGGAAACCTGAATAGCCTGATAGAGTTTTTCTGCTGATTTTTCCTTGACACCATCCAAAGTCAGCAAATCCGCCACGCTCAACTGGTAAATATCCGCCACATCATGAACCAAATTGGCCTCGAAAAGTTTTTTGACCATTGACGGTCCTAAACCAGTAATGTTCATGGCATCACGGCTAGCAAAATGGGTCAAACGCTCTTGAATTTGGCTTGGACAAAGTGGGTTGATGCAACGCAGAGCCACTTCATCCTCATAATGAATCAACTCGCTACCGCAAGATGGGCACTGTGTCGGAATTGGCATCGGTACTTGCTGGTCGCGTTTACTTTCAACCACATGAAGAACAGCAGGAATAATGTCCCCAGCCTTGTAAACAATAACCGTATCACCGATACGAATGTCTTTTTCGGCAATGTAGTCCACATTGTGCAAGGTTGCTCGGCTAACGGTCGTCCCTGCCAATTGAACGGGTGTTAAGTTAGCGGTTGGCGTCACTACCCCTGTTCGTCCAACGGTCCAGTCAACGGATAGGATTTCAGCTGCCTTTTCCTCTGCCGGAAATTTATAAGCAATGGCCCAGCGTGGTGCTTTCACTGTGAAACCAAGTTCTTCTTGCATGGCTAGGCTGTTTACCTTGATAACAATCCCGTCAATATCATAAGGCAAACGGTCACGCTCTTCAGCGATGTCTTGGATAAAGGTCCAAATCTCATCCATCGATGACGTGGTGATACGCTTAGTATTCACCGAAAAGCCATAACGCGCCAGCTCATCCAAGACCGCATTTTGTGTGGTCATCTGAGTTGCTCCTACTTCTTGGTACAAGAAAGTAGCCAGTTGGCGCTTAGCAACAACTGCCGTATTTAACTGACGCAGAGTACCCGCCGCTGCATTTCTAGGATTGGCAAATTCAGTCTGTCCATTTTCACGACGTTCTTCGTTGATTTTGTCAAAAGATTGTTTGGGAAGGTAAGCCTCACCACGCACAGTAATCGTGAGCGGTTCTTTCAAACGGTGGGGAATATCCTTGATGCGTTTGACATTTTCAGTGATATTTTCGCCAACCGAACCATCGCCACGAGTCGCCCCCACTTGCAAGACACCGTCGACATAAACCAGCGAAATAGACAAGCCATCAATTTTCAACTCAGCCATGTAAGAGGCATTTGGAAATTCTGATTTGACACGGCGGTCAAAGTCGTCCAATTCTTCACGTGAAAAGGCATCTTGTAAGCTATATAGAGGAACTTGGTGTTGGTACTTTTCAAAGCCCTCTAAAATAAGCCCACCGACTTCTTGTGTTGGGCTATTGGGTAAAATCCACTCTGGATGTGCTTTTTCAAGGTCAACTAATTCACGATAAAGGACGTCATATTCACTATCTGACACCGTTGGTTTATCGTCTGTATAATACTCTTTTCGGTATTGGTTGAGTAGGTCAACCAGGTTTTGAATACGCTTTTTCATACTATTATTTTAACATATATTGTCAAAAAGTCTTACTAAAAGTTTAGGAATTCTTAACAAAAAGGAAACGAAAAAAGCCTTCTTCAAAAGAAAGCTTTGCCTTATGCTTAAGCACTGAGATTGATGCGCTTGCTTAATCGGTCCATGATCAGAGAACCGATAAGCAAGGATGCCAATTCTCCCATAGCTGTGGTGAACCAAGTCAACCAGAAAGGTGCACCAAAGAAATGCAATTCTAATGCGACTGTGAACATAGACGCTGAAAAGAAAAACGAAAAATAAAAGAAAGCCTTATTAAACAAGCCATTAAATAGATATTGGTCCTTGTAGCGGTCAAAGAGCATAACACCCAAGCTTACAAAAACAAGCGTTGATAAACCTCCGACGACAACATCAATCAAACCAAAACTGTAAAAATTGGCAATCATACAACCCAGTGTCAAACCAATAATATACTTACGATTGTAAAAAGCCATAAAATTCAACATTTCTGATACACGAAATTGGTAGGCACCGTAGGAAATGGCATTTAAAGGCGGTGTTATCGTTAAAACAACATACAAAGCAGCCACAAAAGCCACTTGAGCAAGGTCACGAATAGTCAATGATTTCATAACTTTCTCCTTTAACGTCAGAGTTTTACACTCCACGTCTTTAATATGCTTGACGAAAGGGAAATAAGCGTCAAGGGTCGTTTGCACAACGTTTTAAAGTATAGCACAAATACCAAAAATTTGATATAGTAGTTCTATGAAAAAATTAATCTCTAACGAAGTTTTTAAATACTTGTTTTTCGGTGTCTTGACAACCCTTGTTTACATGGTAACTCGGGTAGCCTTTTTCTCACTCACCCAATCAGCGACCTTTTCAGCCGTTGTCGCTAACATTGTTGCCATTATTTTTGCCTTTGTGACCAATGATTATTTTGTTTTTAACCAAGTTCGCACGGGCTGGTTCAGACGTTTGGTCAAATTTTTCATGGCTCGCTTGGCAACCCTTGTGTTGGACTTGGCTTTGGCTTACCTTCTCGTTACCAAATACCCACAAATTATCGGACAATTCGTCAACGATAACATCGCCATGGTCAACATGGTGGAAACCATCTTCTCGCAAGTGCTTATCATCGTCCTAAACTACGTGCTCAGTAAGTTACTTGTTTTCCGAGATAATCAATAAAAGCTACCATTCTCTTAAAATGATAGCTTTTTTACTTGTCTTTTTTATCTGATGGGGTGTTCTTTTTTCGGCGGTTTAAAATGGATAAGATATCCCCACGTCTGCTTTCCATCTTGCCTTGACTCAGCTCTTGATAAGTGGCATTGAAAACAGCCCCCAAAATCAAAATGCGTGCCAAAAAGATGAACCACATCATCAAACCAAAAATCATAATCGACCCGAAAACTTTAAGGTCAACCATGCGTTCAAAAGTCCTCAAAACATACTGACTAAATAAATTATTCAGGAAAACAAGAACAATAGAGGTCAGAGCGGTTCCTGGCAAAATGAAGCGGAAACACCGAATTTTAACATTGGGCAAAATGAAATACAAAATCATAATGCCAAACACAATGGTCAGCACCGTGACGGGTTGTGCTAGGCTCAAAAGCATTTTTACCAGTGTGTCATCTAAAGGATGATGACGGCTGATGAGTTGCAAAATAGCTTTTGAAAAGGATGAAAAAATCAGCACAAAGGTCAAGAGGAACAAAATGAGCAGACCAGCTAAAATGCCAATCAAACGCCCCACCACAAAATCCCTGTGTTGTGATACACCATAAGCCTTATTGATGGCTTTTTGCAGTGATGTTAGTGATTTGGACATGGTCCAAAAGGCCGTCAAAGTCGCCACTCCCAAAATACCGCCAGATGGGTTTGAAAAAATATCCGTGGTAATGGCAGAAACCGTTGGATAGATATTGGTTGGCAAATTTTTCTCCATAAACGACAATAAGACTGAGATGTCTAAATTGAGATAGGGAAAGATATTTGCAGCAATCACAATCAAGGGAAAAGCTGTCAACATGAGGTAGTAAGCAACTGCGACAGCCGATAAATCCATCTCTGCACTTTGATAATGTTTGACATAAACTTGTAATGGCTGCCACTGCAATTTAGACAACAAAGCATCTAATCGTTGTTGCTTACGCTCCATGCTTAATACGTTCTTTCTTCTCCTTGGCTAGTTAGGATAACTGGACCATCTTTGGTAATCACAAATTGGTGTTCGTATTGGCATGACAAGCCGCCATCTAGGGTTTTGTGAGCCCAGCCAGTTTTTATATCCGTATCAATTTCCCAAGTGCCTGTGTTAATCATTGGTTCAATGGTCAAGACCATGCCTTCACGCAAGCGAAGCCCACGACCAGCCTTACCATAATGAGGCACCATTGGTTCTTCGTGCATAGTTGGACCAACACCGTGACCAACTAAATCACGAACCACACCGTAACCACGGCTTTCAGCGTATTCTTGAATGGCTGCACCGATATCACCGATACGATTGCCGACAACCGCTTTTTCAATACCGATATAAAGGCATTCTCTGGTAACGTCCATCAAGTTTTTAACTTCTTCTGAAACATTTCCAACTGCATAAGCCCAGCAAGAATCCGCCAAACCACCTGAGTAAGATTGGGTATATTTTTTCACTTGAGCAACATTGTCAAAGTCCAATTTTGACACGTCCACAACAGATTTATCAAGCGGTTCACTCAAAACCATATCAACTTTAAGCAAATCGCCTTCTTTTAAAATGTAGTGACGTGGAAAAGCGTGAGCCACTTCATCATTTAAACCACAACAAGTGGCATAGGGGTAGTCCATTACAGAACCATCCACCCCAATTTGAAGGGGCAATACGTTGGCTTCTTTACAGCGACGACGCACATATTCTTCCACTTCCCACATATCCAAGCCTGGTTTGATTAAGTCACGTAAACCAATGTGAACTGAAGCTAGAAAATTACCTGCACGGTCCATAGCTTCAATTTCACGAGTTGATTTTAATGTAATCATATCGTTTGTACTCCCTTTTCATCGTTCAAAATTAATCAGTATTCATTATACACCGAACTGGTGTAAAGGTCAAAAATAGCCCGTAAGCTCTCAGTTAATTTTCGTTGTCACCAAAGCTTTTGCGACGATTTGATTGTCCAGCAAAATTTCAAAATCAATGACAGAACTATGGCGTTTTTCCGTTATCAATCGTGGGCGAATTTCCAAGCAATCGTCAATTTGCACGGCACGCACAAAATAAAGCATGAGCTGCTCCATAACAATGTTTTTTTGGTATTTCTTGGTCAATACCCGCACGCTAATGTCTTTGAGAAATTCGGTCAAAATGCCTTGTGAAAAATTACCCGAGCTATCAATCATGGTTGGTTCCACAGTGAAACGATAAACATCATCTTTTTGATGCAAACTAGCCAACAGCTGCTCGCTGTAAGTGTGAAGGTGAGAATGTTGGAGGTTGGGGAGGTTTTCGACCACCTGACGTCTGGTGATGACACCCAACAAGGTCAAATCTTCCGCCACAACAGGCAACATATTCAAATCTTCAAAAATCATTTTTTGGCTAATATTGGCAAGACTGGCTTGCGGTTTTGCCACAATCAAATTGCGGGACATGATGCTTTTGATGGGCGTTGCATTTTCCTTGCCCAAGACATCTAGCATACTGACCACCCCAATGACCACGTTTTTGTCATTGATGACAGGAAAACGGACATTACGCGTCTGCTTAATCATGTCATTAAATTCGCCAATGGTATCGCCTTCTCGCAAGAAACCGTAATCGTCTTTCTTTTGGTAAAATTGCTCAACGGTCGTCAAATCGCGTTTGATTTGCAAATTAGACAAGGCGTGATTGATAATGGTTGCCACGGTAAAGGTGTCATAATGGGACACCATGACAGGAATGGCCAATTCATCTGCCAAGCAAAGCACATTTTCTGAAACGGGCAAGCCACCTGTCACCAAAATGGCATTTTGCTTTTCTAGCGCCAGCAATTGAATATTTTCTCGGTCCCCAACAATCAAAAGCCCACCTTTGACGAGGTAGTGCAAAACATTGTCACGGGTCATGGCACCAATCGTAAATTTGCTAAATTCACGGTGCAGGCCTGATTTTCCTGCCAAAACTTCCGAATCCGTGATGCGAGCAATTTCAGCATAGGTGAGGCGTTCAATACGAACGGTTGATTTTTTCTCAATGCGCACAGTACCGCTGCGTGGCTTGGTTTCCACGATGCCACGATTTTCAGCTTCTTTTATGGCACGGTAGGCAGTTCCATCGCTCACGTTAAGGTGATTGGAGATGCTGCGTACGCTAACGCGTTTCCCAACAGGAAGATTTTCCAAGTATTCCAATATTTGTTGATGCTTACTCATAACGGTAATCCCTCCTGTTCAATTGATAATCCACATAATCCCGCATTTTATGGGTGTAACGGTCGCTCCCTTTAAATCGCCTTTTTAAACAAAAACCTGATTTTTCCGCCACTTTTTGGCTGGCAATATTTTCCTTATGTGCCACAATGCGCAAACCTTGCAGCCCCAATTCTTGAAAGCTCAAAAAGCAAAGCGTTTTTAAACACTCAGTCATCAGACCCCGTCCCCAAAAATCGCGGTGCAAAAAATAGCCAATTTCAGTCGTCGCACGGCGGCTGTCCAATTTTTCAAAGCGAATGCAACCAATCATCTTGCCGCTCACCTTGTCCTCAATTGCCCAAACCCCAAGCGGCTCTTTCATAAAATAGTGAACCATGACGTAATCACTTTCGGCTTGAGCCTGACAACTTGGAAAAATAAAACGCAAATTGTCAGCATCCTGACAAATATCAAAAAAATCCAAGCGGTCTGAAAAAGCAAAAGGGCGTAAGCGGGTACGGTCGGTTTCAAACGAAGCGTACCGCCCTAATTGTGTCCAAATATCCATGTCCCTATTATAACACACCTTCTTTTTAACTAATCAAAAAGAGGCTAACTCGTAGCCCCTTTTTACTCTTCAATCAATGCAATATCAGCACCCAAAGAAGTGAGTTTTTCAATGATACTTGAATAACCACGCAAAATAAATTCGACATTGGTAATTTCTGTGCGGCCTTCTGCCATCAAACCTGCAATCACAAGAGCTGCTCCCGCACGCAAGTCAGATGCTTTCACCACCGTTCCTGTTAATTTGTTTGGACCTTGGTAAACAATGCGACCACCAACCGTTGAAATATCTGCACTCATTCGAGCCAACTCCGCCACATGATTGATACGTTTTTCATAAATCGTATCTAAAATCATGCCACGCCCTTCTGTTTTCAAGAGCAAAGGTGTGATGGGTTGTTGCAAATCCGTCGCAAAGCCTGGATAAGGAGAGGTTTTCACCGTTACCGCTTTCAAGGTGGATTGCTTTTCAACAAAAATCGCATCTTCTTCAATCGTCATGCGAACGCCCATTTCTTCAAGCTTGGCAATATAACTCTCCAAATGCTCATAAAGCACGTTGGTGATGCGGATACCTTCCCCAATTGCTGCCGCTAGAGCAATATAAGTCCCTGCTTCGATACGGTCAGGAATGACTTGGTGGCGTGTCCCGTGCAGGTAGTCAACCCCTTCAATCGTGATGATATCTGTACCAGCCCCGCGGATATGAGCTCCCATATTATTCAACAAGGTCGCCACATCAATGATTTCTGGCTCACGCGCCGCATTTTCAATCGTTGTACGTCCCTTTGCCTTAGTCGCCGCCAACATGGTATTGATGGTTGCCCCAACGCTCACCGTATCCATGTAAATGTGTGCCCCGTGAATCGGCTCACCTTCTGTTGATAGACGCATGGCTTCACCTTCATAGGAAATAGAGGCTCCCATAGCTTCAAAAGCTTTCAAATGAAGGTCAATGGGACGTGGACCTAGGTCACAACCACCAGGCAAGCCCACTGTTGCCTCACCAAAACGACTCAACAAACTCCCATAAAAGTAGTAAGACGCTCTAAGACTATTGATTTTGCCATAAGGCATTGGTTGATTTTTAACGCCACGAGGGTCAATTTCAAGCGTATCGCCTTCTCGCTTTACCTTTGCCCCCATGATTTCCATAATCTCAATTAGGCTATCAACATCGGAAATGTCAGGAACACCGTCCAATGTGACAACGTCATCTGAAAGAATAGTAGCAGGAATCAAAGCGACTACACTATTCT
Source organism: Streptococcus alactolyticus (assembly GCF_012277075.1). Lineage (GTDB taxonomy): Bacteria > Bacillota > Bacilli > Lactobacillales > Streptococcaceae > Streptococcus > Streptococcus alactolyticus. The sequence continues at coordinate 550,589 of NZ_JAAXMT010000005.1, forward strand.
TTGCACCCGAAATAGCAACTTCACCCTTCAAAGGTTTGCCACCATTAATTACAATTTTACGCATATATTCAAAACTTTCTGCTAGAATTCAACTTTATCATTTTATCACATATTATGCTGATTGACAAATCAATTGCTGCCATAAAAAGAGAAAAATATAACCTATGTTATAAAAAATCGCTGTATACATGATACAACGATTGTTTTATTTAGTCGATGGCTGCTTTTAGGGCATCCACTTTATCTAATTTTTCCCACGGTAAATCAATATCTGTGCGTCCCATGTGGCCATAAGCGGCAGTTTGACGGTAAATCGGACGTTTCAAATTAAGCATTTGGATGATACCTGCTGGGCGTAGGTCAAAGACCTGACGAACGGCTGCTTCGATTTTGTTTTCAGCAACGGTACCTGTTCCGAAAGTGTCCACACGAACAGAAACTGGCTGAGCCACACCGATAGCGTAAGCCAATTGCACCTCTGCTTTGCTAGCCAAACCAGCAGCAACGATATTTTTGGCAATATAGCGCGCGGCATAAGAAGCTGAGCGGTCAACTTTAGTGGCATCTTTACCTGAGAAGGCACCGCCACCGTGACGCGCATAACCACCGTAAGTATCCACGATGATCTTACGACCAGTTAGACCTGAATCTCCTTGCGGTCCACCGATAACAAAACGCCCTGTCGGATTAATCAAGAATGTCGTATCATCGTCTAGGTATTTTTCAGGAATAACAGCCTTAATCACCTTGTTTACAACATCTTGGTAAATTTGCTCGTTGCTAACCTCAGGAGCGTGTTGGGTTGAAATCACGACCGTATCCACACGAACAGGCTTGTCGTTTTCATCGTATTCAACTGTTACTTGAGATTTAGCGTCTGGACGCAAGTAAGTCAACTCACCTGATTTACGCAAATCCGCCAATTTTTTCACCAATTTATGAGAAAGCGAAATTGGCAATGGCATCAATTCAGGTGTTTCATCAATGGCAAATCCAAACATCAAACCTTGGTCACCTGCTCCAATCAAATCCAATGGGTCTTGATTGGCATGACCACGGACTTCAAGGGCCTCATTAACCCCTTGAGCAATGTCTGGCGATTGCTCAACCAAAGACGGATGCACCCCAACTGATTCTGCAGCAAAGCCATATTCCGCATTCGTATAGCCAATTTCGGCAATCGTATCACGAACAATACGATTGATATCAACATAAGCTGATGTAGAAATTTCTCCAAAAACATGGACTGAACCTGTATAAACAGCTGTTTCTGCGGCAACGTGTGCGTCAGGATCTTGCTCCAGCACAGCATCTAAAATAGCATCTGAAATTTGGTCTGCAATCTTATCTGGATGCCCTTCAGAAACAGATTCAGACGTGAAAAGTTTACGTTCTGACATAAAAAATGTCCCCCCTTAAAAATTTTAAAAATTGCTTGATATGACACCATAAAAAGCAGTTGTTAAAAAATACCATGGCATTACTCATTTTTAGAAATACCATAGGATTTACCGTTATTTGCTAGCAAACAACGAGAGTTACAAAGTACCAATCTCCCTTTGAAAATAGGCAAGATTGTCTTATCGGGACTCATTAACCTGTTTATTGTACCATTTTTTAGCCCAAAAACCTATAGCCAGCTGAAAAAAGTACATTCTCTTAGTTGGGACTAGCCAGCCAAGGCTCAAATGTATTATACTAAAAGCATGAAAACTTACGAAAAATTGTATCATTACCTCAGCACCCATCCTGATTATGTGAGTGGGGAAGCTTTGGCACAGCATTTGGGGATTTCTCGGAGTGCCATTTGGAAAGCTGTGAAAACTTTGGAAAAAAAGGGAGTTCAGATTGATTCGGTCAAAAAAAAGGGCTACCGCCTTATTGCGAGCGACCTGCTTTTGCCTGAAGAAATTGCCAAAAATCTGCATACCCCTGTGACCTTAAATGAAGATAGCGATTCAACCCAGTTAGATGCCAAAAATCATTTAGAAACAGCCAAAACACCTCACCTTTATCTGGCTCCTTATCAAAAAATGGCAAAAGGGCGATTTGGCAGACCATTTTACACCTCTTCGCAAGGGGGGATTTATATGTCGCTGCACCTTAAACCTAACGTTCCTTTTGAAGACATGAAACCCTACACGCTTATGGTTGCTTCAAGCGTGGTCAAAGCCATTTCTCGATTGACGGGCATTGACACAGACATTAAATGGGTCAACGACATCTATCTTGATGGCAAAAAAATAGCTGGTATTTTGACAGAAGCTATTTCTTCTGTCGAAACAGGGCTTATCACAGATGTCATCATCGGAGTCGGCATCAATTTTTACCTGCAAGATTTTCCTGAGGATTTGGCAAACAAAGCAACTTCTCTCTTTCATCAGCCACCAAGCATCACGCGCAATCAGCTCATCACAGAAATTTGGAAGCTTTTTTTCACCATTCCCGAAAAAGATTTGATTAAAGTGTATAAAGAAAAATCACTTGTTTTGAACAAACAAGTGACGTTTATGGAAAATGACCAATTATTCTCAGGAGTTGCTACAGATGTGACCAATCAAGGGCATCTGCTGGTAACACTTGATAATGGACAGGAAAAACTCCTGCGTAGCGGTGAAATCAGCCTCTCCTCTTGGCAATAAATCAGAGGTTATTAACCACCTTATCGATAAGATAAACATGCCGAAGGTCACGATAGAGCAAAAAGCCCCAAAAGAAGGCAAATAAGTAATCCCCTTCAAACACACAATCATTTAAATAAAAAGTTTCCAAAGCACACATCAGTGCAATAAATATAAAACGACCTTTTGTCATAGGATTTACTCAGTTCCCTTCATCATATAGTAAAAGAGTTTCTTAATTGAAAACTCTTTTTTAATCGTCAACGGTTTGGATTTTTTCAGCGAGAAAATCAAACCCTTCTGGAATAAAACTGGTGTCTTGTTTTTCTTCTGGTACCTGACCTTGTTTTTGTTTCTTGAGCTTTTGAGCAAATTCTTGTCGAATGCTATCAAAATCTTTGCGTGGCACCGCTAGAATATTCGGTGAAAAGCCAGCAGCCTTGCTCAAGATATTGCCAAACATATCGTTTAAATTTGATCGTTTCATGACCTGCTCGGCATTAAAAGCAGCCTCAAAAGCCAAGATGGCATTTTCTTGATTGGCTAAAACAGGTTCTGACCCATTCAGCAAGGCTCGGTCTTGCGAGGAGATGCTGTCTAAAATCTCGTTCCAAGCCCCTTTGAGTGCATCTAGATAGGCCCTTGACGTGCGGCTATCTGCCACCGTTTCTTCCATGATTTTCAAAATCTTGCCCCGGTCCACTTTAAAGGTAAAGCCTTTGGCCGTGTTTTTCCGAGTTTCTTTCGGCGCTGGTGACGTCGATACCTTGGCTAATTGCTGTTTTAGGTCCTTGATTTCAGCCTTCAAAGCCTCAAACTCTTCAGAGATATTTTCTGGCAAGTCTTGGCTTACAGCGGTTTTATGCCATTCTGACAATTGAATGGTGAGCATTTCAGCATAGATTTTAGGCTGCAAGCTCGTTTTAATCTCAGGCAGGCGCTTGGTCACAAGGTCAATCATGTGAAACAAATCATCTTGTGAAACTTCCAAATTAGCTTGGAAAGTCGAGCTGTTATGCGTGTTTTCCCCACCAGATTGCACCACTAAAAGGTCCCGAAAATAATTGAGCAACTCTGTCGCAAAGCGGTTCATGCTCTTTCCATTATTAAAAATGGTTTCCAAATTAGCTAGGGCTTGGGTGGTCTGATTGGCTAAAACGTTAGCCACAAAGTCATCTAGGGCAACCATTGAAATGCTGCCTGTGATTTCTTCGGCAATGGCTAGCGACACCTGATTATCAGTGGTTAAACTGAGAGCTTGGTCCAAGATAGACAAGGCATCCCGCATCCCACCTTCTGCACAACGTGCAATCAAGGTCAAAGCGTCTGGGTCATACCCAATGCCTTCTTTCTCCAAAATCTCTACCAAATGTTCGCGAATATCCGCCAACTTAATAGCCTTAAATTCAAACCGTTGGACACGCGACAAAATAGTTGCTGGGATCTTATGCAACTCCGTTGTTGCCAAGATAAAAACAACATTTTCAGTAGGTTCTTCCAAGGTCTTTAGCAAGGCATTAAAAGCGCCTGTTGACAACATATGCACTTCGTCGATGATATAAACCTTGTAGGTTGCTCGGCTAGGAGCGTAGGTCGATTTGTCACGGATTTCACGAATTTCATCAACACCGTTATTGGAAGCCGCATCAATTTCAATCACGTCCTCAAGACTGCCATTGGTAATATCTCGGCAAATGTCACAATGGTTACAAGGTTCACCGTCAACTTGATTTGGACAGTTCATCGCTTTGGCAAAAATTTTAGCCGCACTTGTTTTACCTGTTCCACGAGGTCCTGAAAAGAGGTAGGCATGGCTAATTTTTCCCGAAGCGACCGCTTGTTTTAAGGTCGTCGAAATAACCGTTTGCCCCACCATCTCATCGAAAGTCTGGCTACGGTATTTTCGATAAAGCGCTTGATACATTATTTTTCAACTCCAAACATATCCAAATTCCAATACGATTTTTCGACAAGCAGCGCCACAAATTGTTCCAAATACTCTTGGTCAATAGCGTCATAATCATTGGTTAAACGTGAGTCTAAATCCAAAACACCCACCAATTGACCATCTTTGACCATTGGCACAACGATTTCACTCATTGCAGCTGAATCGCAAGCAATGTAATTGGCGTGTTTGGTAACATCAGCCACAATCATCGTTTCTTGTTTGGCTGCAGATTCGCCACAAACCCCTTTTCCAAGGGCAATGTGAACGCAAGAAACCCCACCTTGGAAAGGCCCAAGGAGCAATTCTTGACCGTCAAACAAGTAAAAACCTGTAAAAACAGAGTTTGGCAAGGTCATATTCAGCAAGGCACTGGCGTTTGATAAATTTGACAAAAGGTTTTTCTCGTTAGCAAAAAGCGCTTGTGCTTGCGCCAACATCATCTGATAGTTTTCAATTTTCTGTGTCTTATTCATAAGCTTTATTATACCAAAAAATGGACAGACCGTCACATTTCTAAAATGCATAAAAAGAAAAGAGGGTTGATTTCCCTCTTGCGTTTATTGCCAGTAAGTCGGACGTTTAGCCTCATAATCGGCAATGAGTTGCTCATATTGAAGCGTAATGCCGATGTCATCAAGTCCAAGAACCAATTTGCGTTTCCATTCTCCGTCAATGTCAAAAGGAAAAGTTCCTGCAGAGCATTGAATCACTTGGTTGGGCAAATCAATTGTTATCTCTTCTCCTGCTGGCAATGTCGTCAGTGTTTCTCGAACCTCTAGAGGCTGAACAATAGGTAGCATCCCGTTTTTCAATTCGTTATTATAGTGAATATCTGAAAAAGAGCCTGCGATAACGCAACGAAAACCATAATCTTCCAAGGCCCAAGCCGCGTGCTCACGCGATGACCCAGAGCCAAAATTATCCCCTGTAATCAAAATGGTCGCCCCACGGTATTCAGGCTTGTTGAACACAAAATCAGGATTTTCATCGTAGTTGTCATTGAGATAACGCCACTCAAAAAGCAAATTTTTCCCAAAGCCTTTTTTATCGACCGCTTTCAAAAATTGCTTGGGAATCAGCTGGTCGGTATCAATATTATCGTTCATCAAAGGAACGGATTTTCCTGTGTAAACGGTAAATGTTTCCATGTTTTTTCTCCTTTACTGAACTTCTGCGAGCTGGCGAACATCAACAAATTGGCCTGCAATAGCTGCCGCTGCCGCCATGGCTGGACTGCACAGGTGCGTTCTAGCCCCAAAACCTTGTCGCCCTTCAAAATTACGATTGCTGGTTGATGCACAATGCACCCCTTCTGGAACGTGGTCTGGATTCATGCCGAGACACATCGAACACCCTGGTTCTCGCCACTCAAAGCCAGCTTCTTTAAAAATAACATCAAGCCCCAAGCGCTCTGCCTCTTGTTTGACAGGACGTGACCCAGGAACAACGATAGCGGTCAAATTGGGTGCGATGTGTTTGCCTTTGACAATTTTAGCGGCTAATTCAAGGTCTGACAGGCGGGCATTGGTACAAGACCCAATAAACACATAACCTAAATCAATATCTTCTGCCTTATCGCCAGGCTGCATTCCCATGTAACGATAAGCGCGCTCGTCATTGATGTCTTTAATGGCTGGGAAAGGTTGCCCAAAAGCAACGCCCATTTCTGGATTGGTGCCCCAAGTCACCATCGGTGCTAGTTCTGACACATCAATGGTAATCACCTTGTCATAAGTCGCGTCAGGGTCTGAAACCAAGTTTTTCCAATCTGCGACAGCTTCTTCAAATGCTTCCCCTTTTGGTGCGGCTTCTCGTCCTTTGACATAATCAAAGGTTTTTTGGTCAGGATTCATCAAGCCCATCTTAGCCCCAAACTCAATCGACATATTGGCAATGGTCATGCGTTCGTCCATCGATAAGGCATCAATGGCTTCCCCGCAATATTCAACCGCATAACCCACACCAGCATCAACACCGTATTGAGCAATCAAAGCTAGAATAAAGTCTTTTGAATACACCCCTCTTTGCGGTTTTCCGACAAATTCCACCTTCATTTTTTTAGGTTTTACTTGCCAAATACATTGCGTGGCAAATACGTGCTCTACTTCTGAAGTCCCAATACCAAAGGCAATCGCTCCAAAAGCACCATGTGTCGCCGTGTGACTATCCCCACAAACGATGAATTTTCCTGGCTGACTGCGACCTATTTCAGGCCCAACCATGTGAACAATTCCCTGACGTTCGCTGCCGTGCGTCGCCGCATCAATACCAAATTCCGCAACGTTTTTAGCCAAGATATCAATTTGATTTTTAGAAATCAAATCACGAATGTTAAAAATATCCACCGTTGGCACATTGTGGTCTGTTGTTCCAAAGGTTAAATCTGGACGGCGCACCTTGCGACCTGCATCCCTCAGCCCTTGAAAAGCCTGCGGACTAGTCACCTCATGAATATAATGCTGGTCAACATACATGAGTTGCGGCTCGCCCTCTTTTCCTGTCACCACATGACGCTCCCAAAGTTTATCAAAAATCGATTTTCCGCTCATTTCAACCTCCACTTTCCTTTATTACATTCCCTTTAAATACCCCTTATCGCCATAGCCAGACAAGCCAGTACAAAAAGGCTATATCTCCTAACAAACCCAAGTACCAAACTAGTCTGAAATACCTGTTTCGTGTCTTGTGGCGAAAGACTTTTCCACCTAGAAAGGCGCCTATTCCTCCCAAGAAAAGACTTTCCAAAAGCAAGGTTTTCTCTGAAATCCGCCAAGAACCACGCCTTGCCCTCCTCTTATCCAAACCATAGCTGGCAAAAACGAGGCTATTCCACAACACAAACAGGAGAAAAACAACGACTTTAGTGCTCATAGATTGGCAATAATCGCGGCGGTCATATCAGCCGTTGAAGCCGTTCCACCCAAATCTCGTGTCAAAATCCCTTGATTGAAAGTCTTATCTACCGCATTTTCAATCAATTCTGCTCCAGCCACTTCGCCAAAACTCTCACGCAACATCATGGCAACAGACAAAATCATGCTAACAGGATTGGCAATGCCCTGCCCTGCAATATCTGGCGCTGAGCCGTGAATGGGTTCGTAAAGGCTTGGCCCTTTGTCCGAATGGCTGGCTGATGGCATCACGCCCAAAGTTCCAGGCAAAACGCTGGATTCGTCAGACAAAATATCCCCAAAAAGATTTTCTGTCACCACCACATCAAAACGCGACGGATTGGTAATCATAATCATGGCTGCGCTGTCCACCAATTGGTGTTCCAAGGTAACGTCTGGAAATTCTGTGGCTACTTCTTCAGCAATCTGGCGCCACAATTTAGACGTTGCCAAAACATTTTGCTTGTCAATGCTGGTCACTTTCTTGCCACGAAATTGTGCCAATTCAAAAGCCTTGCGGATAATACGACGAATTTCATGAGCAGAATAATCGTTAATATCACGGGCAGAATCGTCATTCAGCTGGTGTTCACCAAAATAAATGCCCCCTGTCAATTCACGCACCACTATAAAATCAACACCGTCAATGCGCTCTGGTTTTAAAGGCGACAAGTGCTTCAAAGCATCAAAAATCCGAACAGGACGGATATTGGCAAACAGTTGCAATTCCTTACGAATGGCCAATAAACCTTGTTCTGGACTAACTGGAGCCTTGTCATACTTAGGACCGCCGATAGCAGCCAGTAAAATAGCATCCGCTGACTTGGCAGCTGCCAAGGTTTCTTCAGGAAGTGGATGTCCAACAGCGTCAATTCCTGTACCGCCAAATGGCTTGGCATCAATCTCATAAGCAAAATCAATTCTTGCAGCAACGGCTTTAAGAACTTCCAGACCTGCTGCCATAATTTCTGGACCGATACCATCACCAGCAAGTGTCACAATTTTTTTTGTCATAGCTAAACTCCCTCAGTCAAGATTACCCTTTTTGTTATGGCTGATTAGTTTGTTGGCAAATCACGAAATGAAATGATTTGACCAATTTCACCCATATTTTCTTTTTGAACAAGCGTGTTAGCATTAATGTAAGCCAGCGCCCCAGCTTTCAACACATCAAAATCAATTCCTGACGCATTGAAAATAGTGCCTGTATCTGTATTTTCAATGGAAACTGACACACGCGCCTGAGAATCAATGCCATCAGTCACAGCGTCCATGGTGTAGCTAAGCAGACGCACATTTTGGTGGAAGAATTTATCCACAGCATTGTAAATAGCTTCAACAGAACCTTTACCGTCAGCAACAACCTCTACTTCATCAGCGTCAGCATTGGCCATCACAACCGCCGCTGTCACCGTATCGTCCGTATTTGACGATAATTTTAAATCGCCAAAATGGAAGCCTTCAGGATTTTCAATTTCCGTACCTGCCACCAAGGCTCTGATATCGTCATCGGTAATCTCATTTTTCTTGTCTGCCAATTGTTTAAATTTCGCAAAAAGTGGAACGATTTCAGATTCTTCAAAGGTCAATTCCAGCTCCTTTAATTTTTCAATGAAGGCATGACGACCTGATAATTTTCCAAGTGGAAGCGAATTGTGCTTGACGCCGACCAATTCAGGAGTGATGATTTCATAGGTTAATGGGTTTTTAAGCACACCGTCTTGATGAATACCTGATTCATGAGAGAAGGCATTGCCACCCACCACAGCTTTATTTTTAGGAATCGGAATACCTGAAAAACGCGAAATCAATTCTGACGTATTAACCGTTTCATTTAACACAATATCAGACGTGGCTTGATAATAATCTTCGCGAATGTTGAGAGCAACAGCCACTTCTTCCAGAGCTACATTACCAGCTCGTTCTCCAATGCCATTGACCGTACCTTCCACACGCCCAGCACCGTTTTTAATAGCTGCAAGGGTATTTGCCGTTGCCATGCCAAGGTCATCGTGACAATGCGGGCTAAAGATAATCTCACGGTCTGAGGCCGTATTTTCAATCAAATATTTGAAAATATAGCCGTATTCTTCGGGTGTGGTGAAACCAACTGTGTCAGGAATATTGATATAAGTTGCTCCAGCATCAACCGCTGTTTGAACCACTTGCAGCAAGTAATCCAGTTCTGTTCGTGTCGCATCTTCTGGCGAAAACTCCACCACCTCAAATTTGCTACGAGCATAGGTCACGTGTTCCTTGATAATTTCAAGAATTTCCTCTTTAGATTTTTTCAGTTTGTATTCGCGGTGAATAGGACTGGTCGCAATGAAAACGTGGCATTGTGGGTATTTCGCATCTTTTAAGGCTTCATAGCAAGCATCAATATCTGATTTTACCGAACGTGCCAAACCAGACACAGCTGTTTTTGTCATGACTTGGGCAATTTGACGAACCGCTTCAAATGAATCAGGACTTGCAGCTGGAAAACCTGCTTCGATAGACGCAATCCCCCAGCGTTCCAATTGCTTGGCAATCGCCACTTTTTCCTTAATGGAAAAATTAACACCTGGGGTTTGTTCCCCATCACGAAGAGTTGTATCAAGAAATTCAATAGAACGCATAAAAACCTCTTTCTAAAAACGTGCACAATCACGAATAAACTAACTAAAAAAACATCTCACTATCCAGCGAGATGTTTTTTCCCGCTTGGTAAACCAAACAGGACTAATGCTTTCCTGCTGCATTAGCCCCCCTGTCGCAATAGCAAAACTGTCATTTCTGCGAATACCATCGTTTGACTTCCTTTCAATGTTTTTCTTTTTTAACATCATACCCCTTTCTAAAATAAAAGTCAACAGAATAATCAAAATAAAATAAATTTTCTGACTTTTTACTGCAAAAAAAAGACAAACACAACAGGTGCTTGTCTTAACTATTAATATATTACTCCAAAATGGTTGAAATTTTCGTGTTAATCAAATCGATAGCCACAATGTTAGATGCCCCTTCTGGGATAATCAAGTCCGCATAACGTTTTGTTGGCTCGATAAATTGGTGATACATGGGTTTCACCACAGAAGTGTATTGGTCGATGACGCTATCAAGGCTGCGACCTCTTTCTTCCATATCACGTTTAATACGACGAATAATGCGAATATCGTCATCAGTATCCACAAAAATTTTAATATCCATCAACTCACGCAAGCGTTTATCTTCAAGCACCAAGATACCTTCCACAATAAAGACATCTTGGGGTTCTTGGCGGTAAGTTTTTTCACTACGTGTATGCAAGGTGTAATCGTAAATCGGAATATCCACAGGACGACCAGCAATGAGTTCATTGATGTGTTCAATCATCAAATCTGTGTCAAATGCTAGTGGGTGGTCATAATTGGTTGTCACACGTTCTTCAAAAGTCAAATGGCTTTGATCTTTGTAATACGAATCGTGCTGAATCATTGAAATCTTTTGGTCTGTGAAATTAGCCAAAATCGCTTTTGAAACACTGGTTTTTCCGCCACCAGATCCACCAGTTACACCGATAATAATAGGTTTTTTACGCATTTACTACTCCAAAACAAATATATTCTTATCTATTCTACACTATTTTTGTTATTTTTCAACTATTGAAAACTCTTACTTGGCCTTGAAATCCAAAAAGATACCCTTTTCTATGGTATAATGGAATAAAGATTACACATTAGAAAAGGCATGCTATGATTTCACAATTTCCAAATGTCTGGCAAGACCAACTTGCCAAGGCACAAATAACTGAACTAACCGCTATTCAACAACAGGTTTTTGAGCCCATTTCACAAGGGGACAATGTGCTTGGAATTAGCCCAACTGGTACAGGAAAAACCCTGGCTTATCTCTTGCCAGCCTTGTTAAAACTCAAACCAAAAAAAGCACAACAACTCTTGATTTTAGCCCCAAATACTGAATTAGCTGGGCAATTGTTTGATGTGACCAAAACATGGGCTGAGCCGCTAAATCTAACCGCACAACTCTTTATTTCAGGTTCTAGCCAAAAACGCCAAATTGAACGCCTGAAAAAAGGGCCTGAAATCCTCATCGGAACGCCGGGCCGTATTTTTGAATTGGTTAAACTCAAAAAAATCAAAATGATGTCTGTGGATACGATTGTTTTGGATGAATTTGACGAGTTGCTTAGCGATTCTCAGTACCATTTTGTAAACAGCATCGTGCACCGAGTACCACGTGACCACCAGATGATTTACATGAGTGCGACTAATCAAGTCGATGTGGATGCCTTAGTGGAAAACACCATTTCCATTGATTTGTCAGAGCAGAAACTCGACCAGATTGCTCACTACTACATCACTGTTGATAAACGCGACCGCCTAGATTTATTGCGTAAATTCTCCAATACTCCTGATTTTCGTGGTTTGGTCTTTTTCAACAACTTATCTGACCTAGGAGCTGCTGAGGAACGTTTGCAATTCAACCACGCTTCGGCGGTATCACTGGCTTCTGATGTCAATGTCAAATTCCGCAAGATCATCCTTGAAAAATTCAAAAACCATGAGATTTCACTGCTGTTGGCAACAGATTTAGTAGCACGAGGCATTGATATTGACAACTTAGAATGTGTCCTGAATTTTGACTTGGCTCGTGATAAGGAAACCTATACCCACCGTGCTGGACGAACAGGGCGTATGGGCAAGGCAGGTGTGGTTATCACGTTCATTACTCATCCTGAGGAACTCAAAAAACTGAAAAAATACGCATCTGTATCAGAAGTTTACCTCAAAAATCAAGAACTTCATCTCAAATAAACACAATACCGCCCCAAACCTTGGAGGCGGTATTTTTAAAACGTTTCTTATCATTTCAACTGATTAATCACTTTTTCCAAGCAAGAAATGGCTTCAACAGGTAGAGCAAATTTAGGATAATTTTGATTGAAAGAGAGCAAGAAATTCAATCGAATTTGCATCCATGAACGAATGATTTGCTTGTACTGATTATCAAATGGATGAATAGGAAAATTCTCTAATTCTAAATATTCAAAAGTTTCAATCTGGCCAAAAAGTTTAAAAACCGCTCTGCTATCCACAATCTCTTCAATGGAGGCAATAGATGTTTCCTTAGAAATATCTTCAGACAGGTAAGAACCTGTATTGATAATATAACAATCCACGCCACCTGAAAATAGCGAACGGAATTTTTGGTAATCTTCTACCAGCGGATAGACCCTGAAAGGATTGGCGAAAGGCTCAATCACCAGTGTTTGCTTGCCACTTTCGATATTCTCAGCACTTGAGCGCTTCGTCATCAAGGTGCAGCCCATCGTTGCTGCCATAATGGGGTCATTGATTTTCATGAGAGGCGGTAGCGAGTCGTCTTTCATAATCCAAAAAATAGCGTTAATAGGCTCTTTGACAACATCCACACGATTTGGTGTCGCAAAGCGTGACTTGACTGTTCGCCCATTGCCCATTGCGGATATCTTCGGTCATCAATTTTTTCCGACCATTATGGTCCAAGGTCACCCCACAATTTTGCACCGTTACAAAGAAATCTTGCTCGGGATGTCCCGTTGGGTAATCATTGGTTTTATCAAAATAAGACGGTTCTAAGGCGATAGATGAGCCATCTTTTTCAGAAATGATAAAAGCATCGTCGTGCAAAACTTTGATGTCGTATTTTCCATTATGCTTAGCGTGGGTCAAAGTCGATTTACCAGAACCAGACAAGCCAAAAAAGGATGCGACGTAATGCTGCTCGATATCTTTTCGTTGGAACATTTTCAAGCCACCATGGCAAGAAACGTATCCATTTCGTGCAGCCGTTCCCCAAGCCAAGGTCAAAGTGGCTTTTTTCAATTCTCCAAAGTAGTTCAATCCCAAAATCGCCACACAATTGTGATTGGTATCAAAATAAGCCAAACCATCTGGATAGTCAGGATGCGACCATTTAGGGTCAAAAAAGACAAAAATATCATCTTCGTCATACCGTTTGGAAACCTTCAAACGGTTTTTAAATTCCTCATCCAAAATTTGAAAATTCAGCAACCAAGAGTAGAGATTATTGATTTCTTCTTCCGGCACCATCAAGTGGGCACGCACCATGAAATCCTCCTCTAGGCCCACGATAGCATCTGCCTTGTAAAAGGTGCGGCTATGTGCTTGATACACCGCACTTCTCACAATGGATAAAAGCCGTTCATCTTCTTCGGCATCCCTCCCATAAATGCGGCGCGCCTTAGCTGTTCGACCAACAATTGCCCCAGAATTTGTCAATAAAACCCGAGCATATGAGGGTAACCCCAACTCCTTGGTATGAATGACAGACATATCTAAAATCACTGTTCCAGCAGCATTGGACGCCAACTGGTAAGCCTCCTCTAGAGTCTTGATAGGGTGCACTTGGTTTTCATAAAAAGCCGTTTCGACAATAGTTTTTAACGCAGAAAAATAAGGACTTGCTTTACGCATCTCCGATGGTGAAAATTGATTACGTGTGACCATTTTCCACCTCCTATTGTATGGTAACCCTATTCTACCACAAATGTATGCGTTTTCGCAATAAAAAGTGCAATATTCTGTAAAAACGAAAAAAAGGATCACCTTTTCCATAAAATGATGATTCTTTTCACAAACAAAAAAGGGCGGAACACAAGCGTTCCAACCCTCATTCTTTTATTTTGCAATATCGAAAACAGTTGATTTAACTTTTGTCATGGCTTCGATAGAGTATTTCACACCTTGTGTTCCAGCACCAGATTTCTTAGCTCCAAGGAATGGGAAGTTATCGGTACCACGTTGTGTCTTGTTGTTAATGTGAACAGTACCAACTTCTAATTGTTCTGCAATCTTGAAGGCAAGTGGGAAGTTGTTTGTGAAGACTGCTGCTTGAAGACCGTATTCTGATTGGTTTGACAAATCAATAGCTTCTTCAAGTGATTTCACACGGATAACTGGAAGAACTGGACCAAATGGTTCTTCCCAAGCCAAGCGCATTTCAGGAGTGATGTTATCAAACAAGACTGGGCTGATAAGGTTACCATCACGTTTGAAGGCAATCACTTCTTTAGCACCTTTTTCTTGAGCGTCTTTAACAAGACCTTCTACAAAGTCAGCTGCTTTTGTATCAATCAATGGTGTGATGTCTGCATCTTCTTCAGGCATACCAACTGTTAATTTTTCAACCAAAGCAGATACTTTTGCGACCAATTCATCAGCAATGCTATCCATAACGAGGACACGTTTAACCGCTGTACAACGTTGACCTGAATAACCGTAAGCACCAGCAACGATGTTTTTAGCAGCCAAATCAAGGTCAGCATCTTCAAGAACGATAGCTGAGTCTTTTCCGCCAAGTTCAAGCATGATTGGGCGCATACCAGCTAATTTACCGATGTGTTCACCAACAGGAGTTGAACCAGTGAAGTTGATGTAGTTAACAGCTTCGTGTTCTACAATGTAGTCGCCGATAACAGAACCACGTCCTGTAATTGTGTTGAAGACACCAGCTGGAAGACCTGCTTCAGCAAAGGCTTCAGCCAAAAGCAAACCTGAAATAGAACCTTGCGTTGGTGGTTTAAGGGCAACAACGTTTCCTGAAATAAGGGCTGGTGCAATCTTAGAGCCAGCAAGGTTGATTGGGTAGTTAAATGGTGAGATAGCAAGCACTAGACCAACTGGTTCGCGACGAACAACAGCGATTTTTTGTTTGCTTGCAGCTTCAAAGCTACCACCTTCAAGCACTTCACCTTCAAGGCGAACACCTTCTTCAGCAGCATAGTGAATGATTTCGGCTGTACGAATAACTTCGCTAACAGCTGATTTGTAGCCTTTAGCAATTTCTTTTGATAATACCGCACCAATTTTTTCAGCATCACGCTCTAAAATATCAGCAGCTTTGTGAAGGTAAGCCGCACGTTCAACGTATGAAAGCGCACGCCATGCTTTTTGAGCAGCTTTAGCAGAAGCATAAACATAATCTACTTCTTCTTGGCTCATAGCTGGCACAGAACCTAGTTCTTCACCTGTTGCTGGAGCATAAATAGTGATTTCTTCTTGAGAAAGTTTCCATTCTCCATTAACGTAATTTTTGTATTGTTTGGTCACGTTCTTTCCCCTTTTAATATGATAGTTTTATTTTATCACTTTTTTGGTTTTTTTCAATTATTCAACACTACTAAATTCAGAAAATTAGCATAAATCACATCTTATAAAATAGCGCCACCATTTAAAGCATAAAGAAAGAGAGAACGATTAGCGCCCTCTCTAACAACTGACTTTTAATCACTCAAAACAGTCTTTAAAAGTCTAATAATGCTGCTAATTAGTCAACGTATTCCTTGCTAAGTTCAAGAACTTCTTCCATAGTTGAGCATTCTGTAAGAGCACGGTTTGCATACTCTTGCATTTTAGCAGTGTCAAGTGTCTTCATAAGGCTACGCGTACGAAGAACTGAAGTTGCTGACATAGAGAATTCGTCAAGACCCATTCCGACAAGAAGTGGAACAGCTTGTTGATCTCCGGCCATTTCACCACACATACCTGCCCATTTACCCTCAGCGTGAGCTGCTTTGATAACGTTGTTAATCAAGCGAAGGATTGATGGGTTATATGGTTGGTAAAGGTATGAAACTTGTTCGTTCATACGGTCAGCAGCCATTGTGTATTGAATAAGGTCATTTGTACCAATTGAGAAGAAGTCAACTTCTTTAGCAAATTGGTCAGCTAGCATAGCTGCAGCTGGGATTTCAATCATGATACCTACTTCAATATCATCTGCAACGGCAATACCTTCAGCTTTAAGTTTAGCTTTTTCTTCTTCGAAGATAGCTTTCGCTGCGCGGAACTCTTTAAGAAGAGCAACCATTGGGAACATGATACGAAGATGTCCGTGAACAGACGCACGAAGAAGCGCACGCAATTGTGTACGGAACATATCTTGACCTGTTTCTGAAATTGAGATACGAAGAGCACGGAATCCTAGGAATGGATTCATTTCTTTTGGAAGGTCAAAGTATGGAAGTTCTTTGTCCCCACCGATATCCATGGTACGAACCACAACTGGTTTACCGTTCATGCCTTCAAGAACAGCTTTGTAAGCTTCGTATTGTTCATCTTCAGTTGGGAAATCTTGTGAATCCATGTACAAGAACTCAGTACGGTAAAGACCGACTGCTTCTGCACCGTTAGCGTTAACGCCTTCAACATCTTTAGGAGTACCGATGTTTGCTGCTAATTCAAAGTGTTTGCCATCAGCAGTAACTGTTTTGGCATCTTTAAGAATAGCCCATTCAGCTTTTTGCTTAGCATATGCTTCACCAGCAGCTTTAAATTCAGCAATTTCCTCTTCTGTTGGATTGATAATAACATCACCAGTAATACCATTAACGGCTACAGTATCACCATCTTTAACACGGCTTGTGATATCGTTTGTTCCAAGAACAGCAGCGATTTCCAAAGTACGTGCCATGATAGCTGAGTGACTTGTACGTCCACCAATGTTAGTGACAAACGCTTTTACAAATTTTTTGTTTAATTGAGCGGTGTCAGATGGTGTCAAATCGTTAGCAATAACAATTGATTCTTCGTCAATTGTAGCAGGGTTTGGAAGTTTAACACCGATAAGGTGAGCCAATACACGTTTTGCAACGTCGCGGATATCAGCCGCACGTTCTTGCATGTATGGGTTGTCTTCCATACCTTCAAAGATAGTAATAAACATATCAGTTACTTCTTTAAGACCTGCTTCAGCGTTAATTTGTTTGGCACGGATTGTTTCTTTAATTTGACCAATCATTTCTGGGTCAGAAAGAACCATCAAGTGTGCGTCAAACACAGCTGCTGCTTCTTCACCAAGTGTTTCTACTGCTTTCTCGCGAATAACAGAAAGCTCGTCTTTAGATGCTTGCAATGCAGCATCTAAACGAGCTTCCTCTGCACTTGTATCTTCAACTGTAACAGTTTCAAATGACAAATCCGGTTGAACGAGTAAATACGCTTTAGCAACAGCAACACCATCTGATGCTGCAATCCCTTTAAGCTTCTCTGTCATTTTTAAGCCAATCCTTCTTTAGTCATTGTTTCTTCGATAGCAGCAAGTGCGTCGTCAGCGTCAGCACCTTCAGCTGAGATAGTAACGTCAGCACCTTGACCAACACCCAAGCTCATAACACCCATGATAGATTTAAGGTTTACAACTTTACCTTTGTAGTCTAAAGTGATATCTGAAGCGAATTTGCTAGCTGTTTGAACAAGCAAAGTAGCTGGACGTGCGTGAATACCTGTTTCTGCAACAATGTGAAAATCTTTTGAAGCCATAATTGGTTCTCCTTTTATTATGTTTTTTTGAATTATCAACAATTGATAACCCTTACAAGAATTGATTATAGCACAATATAATTTTATTTTCAAGCACTTACCATTCATTGGATCGGTGTAAATTTAAGGTGGTAAAAATCACTTTTCCTTCATTAAATACAGCAAAAAAGAAACACTTTTATGATAAAAGTCTGGAATTTTCATTCCAGACTTCGTTCTCATTTCTTGTTTTTTTGATTTTGTTTGGCGTCTTCTTGTTTGCGACGGATATCATTTAAAAATGGCGCTGTCGTCAAACGGAATTGACGGTAGTTTCTCAAGAGGCGGCGTTGGTTGAAACGGAAAGGTTCGATACCTCTTGCTTTCAAGCGTTCATTGATGTGCAGGCGTAAATCTTCTAAGCGCTTGCTAAAGACTTCGGTTTGCTGAGCCAAGTCGCCAAATTCTTTTTTAACGGACTCGTGCAAGCGTTCTTGTTCTGCATGCGCATATTTTTCAAAAGAGCTGGCTGCTTGTTGGAATTTCACTGTATCTGTCACTGTCCAAATGAAATCCGCTGTCATGATAATTACAATAGCTAAGGCAACCCAATCGCTCGTATGGGCAATCAGCCACATCACGCTTGGCTGGATGAATTTAACTAAAATCACAATCCCAAAGCCCCAAAACAGTGAGATGGCTGGGGCGATACGTCCTTGGATATTTCCAAATTCATTGCTGTAATCCCACAACTTCATGTGAAAGAGAGTTTCTAGTAACCATGCTGCCACGTATTCGAACACGGTCGCTACCAGCATCCCACTCAAAAACAGCCATAGCAAATGACTCTGAAAAGGTTTTGTCGCCACCAGAACGGTTGTCACCGCAAAGCCATATACAGGGCAGTAAGGTCCAGCCAAGAAACCACGATAAGCAAATTTTCTATCTTTGATGGAACAATAAATGGTTTCCCAGAGCCAGCCTACAAACGAATAAATAAAAAATAAAAAAATAATGTCTGTCAATGAATATTCCATAAAAACCTACCTTTTCTATCAAGATTATAAGCTTTTTTGGGGTAAAAATCAATATCATGTCGGCGGCAGCAAAAAGCCTAGGACCAAAACATATCCTAGGTTATCTTTTTACAAATAGTCGATGACTTTGGCGGCAAAGTCGCTGGTTGAATAGGCAGTCTTACCGTGTGCTAAATCAGCAGTGACATAGCCTTGAGCCAAGGTCTTTTCAATAGCCGTCGTGATGCGACGAGCCACTTCTGTCCAGCCGATGTAATCAAATAACATACAACCTGACAAGAGCAGCGAGCAGGGATTAGCCTTGTCTTGCCCTGCTATATCAGGCGCTGTGCCATGTGTCGCCTCAAAAATGGCATGACCTGTGCTGTAATTGATGTTAGCACCTGGTGAAATGCCAATACCTCCCACCTGTGCTGCCAAGGCATCGCTGGCATAATCCCCATTCAGATTGGTCAGCGCCACCACATCAAAAGCTTCAGGATTAAACAGAATTTGCTGCAAAAAATTGTCCGCAATGATGTCATTGATAACTAATTTTCCGCTGGCAAGTTCATCGGCGTACTCTCTTTGAGCGAGTTCATAGCCCCATTTTCGGAAACCACCTTCTGTGAATTTTTGAATGTTACCCTTATGAATAAGGGTAACTTTAGCGAGGTTATTGGTCAGGGCGTATTCAATGGTTGAGCGAATCAGACGCTCACTCCCTTCTTTTGAAATGGGTTTGATACCAATGCTACTGCTTTCAGGAAAACGGATTTTGTTAACCCCCATGTTTTTTTGCAAAAAAGCAATCACTTGCTTGGCTTCTGAGCTACCAGCTTGCCACTCAATTCCCGCATAAATGTCCTCTGTATTTTCCCGAAAAATGGTGATATTGATTTTTTCAGGTTCTTTGAGCGGGCTTTCAATGCCTTGAAAATACCGCACAGGACGCACGCAAGCATACAAATCCAATTCTTGACGCAAGGTGACATTGAGCGAGCGAATACCACCACCAACAGGCGTTTCTAGAGGCCCTTTGATGGCAACTAAATATTCTTTGATTGCCTCAAGTGTGTCATCAGGCAGCCATTGACCCGTGGTTTTGTGCGCCTTTTGACCTGCCAAGACTTCCAGCCACTGAATTGTTTTTTGACCGTGATAGGCTTTTGCTACTGCCGCATCAAAAACCGCACGCGCATTTTTCCAAATATCTTGCCCAATCCCGTCCCCTTCAATGAACGGAATGACAGGATGATTAGGCACAGACAAACGGCCATTTTCCAAAGTGATTTTTTCTGACATAGCTATCCTTTCTAACGCGCTTCCATGGGAATGTAAGTCAAATCCACAAAGCCAACATAGTCTGAACGTGGGCGAATGAGTTTGTTATGGCGTTGTTGCTCTTGAATATGGGCAATCCAACCTGATACACGGCTCATGGCAAAAATCAAAGTGTAGATGGAACTGTCAATGCCAAGCACATGATAAACTGTCGCTGAGTAGAAATCGACATTTGGAATCAGCCCCTTGGCATTTTTCATGTAATCTTCCACCTCACGCGACAAATCAAACCAAACCTCATCTTCTGTGCCTTTGGTCAATTCTTCTGCCATATCTCGCAAGTATTTTTCACGCGGGTCTTGTTTTTTATAAACACGGTGCCCAAAGCCCATGATTTTTTCCTTGCAGGCGAGTTTTTCCTGTAAATAGGCCTCGCTATCTCCCATTTCACGAATGTCTGTTAGCATATCAAAAACACGTTCATTTGCCCCACCGTGCAGAGGGCCTTTTAGGGTACCGATAGCAGTGGTCACGCAAGAATAGATATCTGCCAAGGTCGAAGCACACACACGCGCAGCAAAGGTAGAAGCATTTAACTCATGATCAGCGTGTAGGACCAAGGCACGATTGAGCGCCTTAACTTGCAGAGGAGTTGGCTCTTCTCCTTTTAGCATATACAAAAAGTTGGCTGCGATAGACAAATCCTCACGCGGTGCTATGGGTGTCTGCCCTGAGCGCAAACGAGCAAATGCCGCAATAATAGTGGGCATTTTTGCCATTAATTGAATGGATTGCTCATAAACAGCTTCTTCTGAAGTATCCTCAGCATGAACGTTGTACACCCCAAGCAGACTGACCGTTGAACGTAAGACACTCATGGGGTGCAGATGGCGACGTGACTGAATCAACAAACACTGTTCAATCGCATCGCTAATGCCATAATTGGCACGCAACTCCGCAGTAAAATCAGCCAATTCTTTCTGATTGGGCAAATGCAGGTTCCAAAGAAGATAGATAACCTCTTCAAAACTCGCTTCATTGTCCATCAATTCTGAAATATTATAGCCTGCATAAGACAACTGATCGTCAACAATCGCGCTAATACGCGTTTGGCAGGCAATTAAGTCTTTCATGCCTTCACTTTCCATCATAAGCTACTCCCTCCAACTTTTTACGAACCACCATTGGCAAAATACCACCGTTTTTATAGTAGCGAATATCTGCTGCCGCATCAAAACACACCATGGCTTTAAAGCGTTTGTCACCTGAGGCATCACGCGCCACAACATCAACCACATCATGAATACTTGGATTTTCTGGCAGTTCGATATCATAGCTTTCAAATCCTGTTAAACCAAGGCTATCAGCTGTTTCACCATCTAAAAATTGCAGCGGTAAAATCCCCATCATGATTAGATTTGAGTGGTGAATGCGTTCAAAACTTTCAGCCAGCACGGCTTTGACTCCAAGAAGATTTGCTCCCTTGGCTGCCCAGTCCCGACTAGAACCCATGCCGTAATCTTTTCCTGCAATGACCAAGGTCGCCACGTTATCAGCTTTATAATGCATAGCCGCATCGTAAATAGGCATCACGTCACCCTCATAAGTCGTGTAACCGCCCACTTTGCCAGCCGCCAACTGATTTTGAATGCGAATATTGGCAAAGGTTCCTCGCATCATGACCTCATGATTACCACGGCGACTGCCGTAAGAATTAAAATCAGCATAAGTCACGCCGTGTTCTTCAAGGTAATTTGCTGCAGGGCTATTTCTTGAGATATTTCCCGCTGGCGAGATATGGTCAGTCGTGACACTGTCACCAAATTTAGCTAAAACACGCAAATGGCGTAGCGGTTTGATTGTGATTTGATTATCCAAACCATCAAAATACGGCGGGTTTTGAATGTAGGTAGAATCTGCCTTCCATGGGTAAATCAAGCTGTTCTGAGTATCAATGTGATTCCATTGCTCATTGTCAGTGAAAACGTGCTGGTACTCATCCTCAAACAACTGGCGGGTCACATAACGATCAACGTATTGGGCAACCTCGTCATGGCTTGGCATAAGATCTTTTAGGTAAACAGGGTCTTGATTGTGGTCAAAACCAAGCGGCTCACTGGTCAAATCCACATTAGTATTGCCAGCAAGAGCGTAGGCCACTACTAGAGGTGGACTTGCCAAAAAGTTAGCTTTGACAAGCGGATTGACCCGCCCTTCAAAATTACGATTGCCTGACAAGACCGCTGATACTAACAAATCCGACTTTGTAATCGCTTCTGTTACCTCTGGCAACAAATTGCCTGAATTTCCAATACAAGTGGTGCAACCATAACCAACGAGATTAAAGCCAAGCTGGTCCAAATAAGCTTGTAGACCTGATTGGCGCAAGTAACCTGTGACCACCTTAGAGCCTGGAGCCAAAGACGTCTTGACTGTCGGAGCCACTTTCAAGCCACGTGCAACCGCATTTTTCGCTAATAAGCCCGCTGCCATCAATACATAAGGATTAGAGGTATTGGTACATGACGTGATGGCCGCAATCGCCACGTGCCCTGTTCTAATGTCAACAGTTTCTTGCTCAAACTGAACTGTAGCGGCCTTATCCAGTTCATCTGCTGTCAAACCAAACCCCTGAACACCTGCCTCACGCACCAAACTGTCTTGAAAAGCTTGTTTGGCTTGGGTCAAATCAATCAAATCCTGCGGACGTTTTGGTCCAGCGATGCTTGGCGTAATCGTTGACAAATCAATCTCAATAACAGTCGTATAATCCGCCTGATGCTCAGGATTGTAAAATAGGTGATTTTGCTTGGCATAAGCCTTTGTCAAGTCAATATGTTCGCTAGAACGATTGGTCAAACGCATATAATTCAAGGTTTCATCGTCAATCGGAAAGTAACCACAGGTCGCGCCGTACTCAGGTGCCATGTTGGCAACTGTTGCTCGTTCTGCCAAGGTCAAACTGGTTAAACCTTCCCCAAAATATTCAACAAATTTGCCAACCACATGAGCTTGTCGAAGCACTTGCGTAACCTTCAAGGCCAAATCCGTTGCTGTCGCTAACTTAGACAATTTGCCTGTCAAATGCACGCCAACCACTTCAGGAATGGGAAAGAAAGAGGCTTCGCCCAGCATAGCGGCCTCTGCCTCGATACCACCGACACCCCAGCCAAGAACACCAATACCATTAATCATCGTGGTGTGGCTGTCCGTTCCAAACATGGAATCAGGGTACAACAAGCCGTCTTGTTCAATCACCACATCGCTTAAAAATTCAATGTTGACTTGGTGGATAATCCCTGTCGCAGGCGGAATCACACGGTAATTGTCAAAGGCTTTTTCCGCCCATTTTAGAAAGGTGTAGCGCTCATTATTGCGTTGAAATTCAAGCGTCATATTATCTTCCAAAGCTGAATCACAACCAAAAACATCCACCTGAACACTGTGGTCAATCACCAAATCCACTGGAATTTCAGGGTTAATGAGTTGGGGATTGCCACCATGTGCAACCACCGCATCTCGCATAGAAGCCAAATCAACAACTACCGGAATTCCCGTAAAATCCTGTAAAATCACGCGACTAGGCTTAAATGGGATTTCACCACTGGGCTGCTTAGCTTGATAGGTCGCCAAGGCTTTTATGTGATTTTTCGTTACATCTTTTCCGTCGTATTTTCTGAGTAAACTTTCAAGTAAAATACGAATGGTGTAAGGGATTTTATGAATATCTCCTCCGTAGGAAGTCACCACGCGCTCAATGTCGTAATAGGAATATTGGCTTTCCTTGAAGGAAAAATCAGATAAAAACTTACTCATAAACATCCCCCTTAAAATAGTATAAATTTTCATACATTATACAACTTTCAGAATATTGTGTCAAGTTTTATTTTGTTATGTGTTAGTTTTTATAACATATAGTGTTAGCAAGGTGTTTTCAAAACAATCCCCGTCAAGCCGCTTGGTTACTATATTTTGTGCTATTTGACCATAAAAAACACAATATATAGTATTTTTTGAAGCACTTTAGCTTGCTTTTTTCCTCTTTTTTGGGTATGCTAGATAAGTAGAACAGTACACTTAAAACATTTAGAAAGGTCGATGTCAGATGGCTAATACCATTACCATTTATTCAAAAAACAACTGCATTCAATGTAAAATGACGAAAAAACTCCTTGATAATGAGGGAGCAAACTATCAAGAAATTAATATCGACGAACGTCCTGAAATGATTGAATATGTCAAAAATCTAGGCTTTACCGCTGCTCCCGTTATTAAATCAGGAGATATCATTTTCTCTGGTTTTCAACCTGCTAAGTTAAAAGCCTTGCTTTAACTCTAACCCAAGCACAGAAAGGAAATAAAGTCTGCCTCTTCTTTTTGTTAGGTAGGCTTTTGTATCGTAATTATGAGTTTAAAAAATCTTGGCGATGTGTCTTATTTCCGCCTAAACAATGAAATTAACCGACCTATCAATGGTCAAATTCCTCTTCACAAAGATAGAGAAGCTCTCGAAGCCTTCTTTCGTGAAAATGTCATTCCAAACACCATGGCTTTTGATTCCATTACGGCTAAAATCCGCTATTTGATTGACAATGACTACATCGAAGCGGCTTTTATCGGCAAATACACACCGGAATTTATTGAGGCCTTAGCCAAAGACTTGCAAGCACAACACTTCCAATTCAAATCATTCATGGCTGCCTACAAGTTTTACCAACAATATGCCTTAAAAACCAACGATGGCACACAATACCTTGAAAGCATCGAAGACCGTGTCTTGTTTAACGCCCTTTATTTTGCAGATGGCGATGAAGCTTTAGCGCGCGATTTGGCCACAGAAATGATTCACCAACGTTACCAGCCTGCTACACCATCTTTCTTAAATGCTGGACGTAGCCGTCGCGGTGAATTTGTGTCTTGCTTTTTGATTTCGGTCACTGATGACATGAATTCCATTGGGCGTTCTATCAATTCAGCTTTGCAATTGTCACGTATCGGAGGTGGTGTGGGCATTAGCCTCTCAAACCTTCGTGAAGCTGGCGCGCCAATCAAGGGTTATGAAGGCGCAGCATCTGGAGTTGTTCCTGTCATGAAACTTTTTGAAGACAGTTTCTCTTATTCTAACCAATTGGGGCAACGTCAAGGTGCTGGTGCAGTGTATTTGGATGTCTTTCATCCAGACATCATGGCTTTTCTATCGACTAAAAAAGAAAATGCTGATGAAAAAGTGCGTGTTAAGACCCTTTCACTAGGTATCACCGTCCCTGATAAATTTTACGAATTAGCTCGTAACAACGACGATATGTACCTCTTTAGCCCTTACAGCGTTGAGCGTGAATACGGTGTGCCATATAGCTATGTGGACATTACAGCCGAATACGATAACATGGTGGCAAACCCTAATATCGTCAAAACCAAAATTAAGGCACGTGATTTGGAAACTGAAGTCTCAAAATTGCAACAAGAATCAGGCTACCCTTATGTGGTCAATATTGACACCGCTAACCGTACCAACCCAATTGACGGTAAAATCATCATGTCTAACTTGTGCTCTGAGGTCCTTCAAGTGCAAACACCAAGTGAGATTAACGATGCTCAGGAATACGTTAAAATGGGAACAGATATCTCATGTAACCTTGGGTCAACCAACGTGGTCAACATGATGACTTCACCTGATTTTGGACGCTCTATTAAGGCAATGACACGCGCCTTGACCTTCGTATCAGATACATCATCTATCGAAGCTGTTCCAACCATCAAAAACGGCAATGACCAAGCACACACCTTTGGACTTGGTGCCATGGGCTTACACACTTACCTCGCCCAACACCACATTCACTACGGTAGCCCCGAATCGATCGAATTTACCAACATCTACTTCATGTTGTTGAACTATTGGACCTTGGTCGAATCAAATAACATTGCTCGTGAACGCCAGCAAACCTTTGTCGGTTTTGACAAATCAGCTTACGCTGACGGTAGCTATTTTGATAAATACATCACAGGAAAATACGTGCCAACTTCTGACCGTGTGAAAGACTTGTTTGCAGACCACTTCATCCCTAGCGGTCAAGATTGGGCTAAACTGCGTGATGCGGTCATGGCAGATGGGCTTTACCACCAAAACCGTTTAGCCGTTGCACCAAATGGGTCTATTTCTTACATCAACGATGTGTCAGCGTCCCTTCACCCCATTACCCAACGTATCGAAGAACGCCAGGAAAAGAAAATTGGTAAAATCTACTACCCTGCTGCTGGACTTTCAACCGATACCATTCCTTATTACACATCTGCATACGATATGGATATGCGAAAAGTCATTGATGTCTATGCAGCCGCAACCGAACACGTTGACCAAGGCTTGTCATTGACCTTGTTCTTGCGCAGCGACATTCCTCAAGGACTCTATGAGTGGAAAACGCAAAGCAAGCAAACCACACGTGATTTGTCCATTTTACGCCACTATGCCTTTAACAAAGGACTCAAATCTATCTACTACATTCGTACCTTTACCGATGATGGAGACGAAGTTGGCGCTAACCAATGCGAATCATGTACGATTTAAGGCAAAAACTTAATACCCTACCTTTTGCTACACGAGGAGAATAACATGTCACAAACTTATTATAAAGCGATTAACTGGAATGAAATCGAGGACGTCATTGACAAATCCACTTGGGAAAAATTGACCGAACAATTTTGGCTAGATACCCGCATTCCTTTATCAAATGACCTTGATGACTGGCGTCAATTGTCTGAACAAGAAAAAGACTTGGTAGGCAAGGTCTTTGGAGGTCTTACCCTACTTGATACCATGCAATCTGAATCTGGAGTAGAAGCTATTCGAGCAGATGTGCGCACACCGCATGAAGAAGCTGTCCTCAACAACATTCAATTCATGGAATCTGTCCACGCCAAATCTTACTCATCGATTTTCTCAACACTCAACACCAAATCAGAAATCGAAGCCATTTTTGAGTGGACTAACAACAACGAATACTTGCAAAAGAAAGCCAAAATCATCAACGATATTTATGAAAACGGCGATGCCTTGCAAAAGAAAGTAGCCTCTACTTTTCTGGAAACATTCTTGTTTTATTCAGGATTTTTCACACCTCTTTACTACCTTGGCAATAACAAATTAGCCAATGTGGCTGAAATTATCAAACTGATTATTCGTGACGAATCTGTTCACGGTACTTATATCGGTTACAAATTCCAGCTTGGTTTCAATGAATTATCAGAAGACGAACAAGATGCTTTTCGTGAGTGGATGTATGACTTGCTCTACCAGCTCTACGAAAATGAAGAAAATTACACCAGATCCCTCTATGACGCTGTGGGATGGACAGATGAGGTCTTGACCTTCTTACGTTACAATGCCAACAAGGCCTTGATGAATCTCGGACAAGACCCACTTTTCCCTGATACTGCGGACGATGTCAATCCAATCGTCATGAACGGTATTTCAACGGGGACGTCTAACCACGATTTCTTTAGTCAAGTCGGAAATGGTTACTTGCTTGGTACCGTGGAAGCCATGCAGGATGACGACTACAACTACGGACTTTAATCCTTTTGAAAAGAGAGCAGGAAAACTGTTCTCTTTTTACTTGCTTCAAAGGCTTTGTAGCTGCTACCATCTGCAATAACGATTTCGTGATGCATTTTTACCGAAATAAGGTATAATGAACATTAGAGGGGTGGTGTTAGCTTGTTTATGAACAAACGACGCAAGAGGAAGCGCCAGATATTTTATCATCATATTGAGTTGGTTTATAATAATCCTACTCTGGTCATTAGTGAAGAGCTGCGTCAAGCCCTTTTAAACAGTGCCTCAGGACTTGAAAAGGGCGATTCCATAGCCTACTTGGCTTACCGATTGTATCCTTTTGTTTGTGATGAGATCTTACACCGAAAAGCCAATCGCAACGATGAATTGCTTGTTTTAAAGAAATATTTGGAAAGAAAGCGTTGGAGATACTACTGGGGAGTTATTTTACAAGTAGCTTTTACCAATCATTAGGCGAGGGCTGTTAAGAATGCTTGACAAGAATGGCGCTTTCATGATAGACTAAAGGCAATTGAATCACAAAGGAGTGCTTAAGGCTGAGATCGCAAATGCGAAATCCTGATCACCTGATCTCGTTAGGACGAGCGTAGGGATTGTGACATGTGTTAATAAAACTTTGTTTTGAATAACCTGTGCAATAAATCAGAAAAAAGCTCCTTTGTTGTGAAAGGAGCTTTTTTAATGTCATCCAAACGTTTTAGATTGTCTATCTTGGTCGAAACGGCTCTTGTTGCTGCTTTTGCCATGGCCTTGTCTTACATTCCTGATTTTGCTAGCTGGTTTAGTCCTTCTTTTGGTGCTATTCCCTTGGTGCTTTTTTCCCTACGACGTGGGCCAAAATACGGCATTTTAGCGGGAACCATTTGGGGCTTGCTGCACTTTATTTTGGGGAAGGTTTGGTATTTATCCGTTTCGCAAGTGGTTATTGAATACCTCTTTGCCTTTGCTTCAATGGGACTAGCAGGCTTTTTCGCGGCGCCTTTCCAAAAAGCTTTAAGACAGGAACACAAGGGACGTGCTTTGATTTATGCCAGCTTAGGAGGCTGTCTAGCTGTTTTTGTCCGCTACTTTTGGCATTTTCTTGCAGGCTTTCTTTTTTGGGGTAGCTATGCTCCCAAAGGCATGTCCCCTTATATGTACTCCCTCACCGTCAATGGCACTGCTGGCCTTTTGACGCTAGTCTTTCTTATCCTAACCTTTGCCATCATCATCCCCACCCAAGGGAAATTGTTCTTGGTTAGACATTAAACCAGCCTGAGTTCCTTGCTCAAGCTGGTTTTTCTAGTTTTTGTTAAAACTAATCGTCTAATTGTTAAATGAGGGCAATCAGTTGTTTGGCGTGGTCTTTAGATTTGGCTAGAATTTCTTGTGCCTTGTCAGCATCTTGACGTAGTGAATAAGACACATCGTGTGTGACAATGTGTCCAAGATAATTCAGCTGAGTGAGTTTTGCCGTCAAGCGAATGGGTGCTAACAAATCCTCGATGCTGGTGCCTGATTCTGCCTGATAAGCTGCCTCGCCAGCTCCAGTGGTCAAGGATGCAATCACATACTTGCCCTTTAAAGCATCCCCAGAAGCACCATGAGAAAAGCCGTGCACAAAGACCTTTTCAAGCCATTTTTGCAATAAAGACGGCACCGCATACCAATACAGTGGGTACTGAAAAACAATCACATCTACCTGACGCAATTTTTCCTGCTCGGCTGCTACATCGATTTGATAATCAGGATACAAGTCACTCAAAATATCCAATTCCACTTCTGGAAGTGCTTGTTTGACTTCAGCCAAAATGCTTTTGTTAACCAAAAAAGAGTTTCTTTTGAGAAAAATTCTTTTTCTAGTCGAAAATATCAGTAAGAATGGCAACACCTTCGTCTATTTTTTCTTTGGTCAGAGTCAATGGTGGCAAAAGGCGAATAACGTTGCTGCCTGCCGTTAAGACAATCAAACCCTGTTCACGTGCTTGGATTACCAAGTCAGTAAGATTTTCCGTTGTTTCAATCCCAATCATGCAACCCAAGCCACGAATGTCAGTCACTTTTGCATTTTCAGCTAAGGCTTTCTGCAAGGCAGTTTGTAAATACTGCCCTTTTTCAAGAACATGTGGCAAAAAGTCTTCTGCCAACATGACATCAAGAACGCTTGAGGCTGCTGCCATGACTAGTTTATTGCCTCCAAAGGTAGAACCGTGACTGCCATAAGAAAAAGCCCCCCCAAATTTCGCCTTGCCCAGCATAGCACCAACAGGAACACCATTTCCCAAACCTTTGGCGAGGGTGACAATGTCAGGTTCAATGCCATAATGTTCAAAAGCGTAAAGCTTGCCCGTACGTCCCATGCCCGTCTGAACCTCATCAACAATGAACAAGATGTCATTTTCCTGACAAAATGCGCTCAAGGCAGTGATAAAGGCAGGGTCTGCTGGACGCACGCCAGATTCTCCCTGAACCAATTCCAGCATGACGGCAGCAGTGTCGCTGGTCACCAAATCTTTCACGCTGTCCAAATCATTGTAAATGGCATAGCTAAAATGCGGCACACCATCTCCAAAGCCTGTTTTGATTTTGTCTTGGCCTGTTGCGGACATGGCGCCATAGGTCCGACCGTGAAAAGACTGCACAAAACTGATAATGCCTTGCTTGCCAGTTGCCTTACGGGCTAGTTTGATAGCAGCCTCATTGGCTTCTGCTCCGCTATTGGCAAAAAAGGCCAAATAATCCCTATCGCCAATCAACTTACTGGCGACCTCTTCTTGCAGATAGTTTTCATATAAATTAGGCGTGTGCCAAATATCTTGAGCCTGCTTGAGCAATGCCGCCTGTACAGTAGGGTGAAAACCAAGATTAGTCACACCGATTCCTGATGAAAAGTCCAAATAAGCCTTGCCCTCTTGGTCAAAGAGATAATTGTCCTTTGCCTTGACAAATTCAATCGCTGCGCGTTTGTAATTTTGAAATAGTTTCGTCATCCTTGTCCCCTCATCAATCTAACCTAGCAGACTATGGATGTGCCTGCCCGCAAATTATCGCCAATCAAAACCTCACCAACACCTGCCAGGACTGTCTTGACCGCTGATTCAATCTTTGGAATCATCCCACCTGTGATGACTCCTTTATCAATTTTTTCTTGAAAATCAGTGGATGACAAGTGATCAAGCACCGCACCATTTTCCAAAACTCCTTTGACATCTGTCATCAGCACCAATTTTTCAGCCCCAAGAGCAACGGCAATGGCTGTCGCTAGGTAATCCGCATTGATATTGAGCATCTTACCATCCTTAGAAAAACCAATAGAAGCTAGAACTGGCAACATCTGATCTGCCAACATTTGCTCCAAAATCTCTGTCTCGATGTGCGACACATTGCCCACATAACCATAAGTCGCCTTGTCCAAGAAATCTGCCTGTACCACTTTTGGCATATTTGACAAAAGTTGGACGCTATCTAGCGACGATTGGTTCAATTTTTTCACCAAATTGGCACCGACGATTTTCAACAGGGCATAGCTAACCAGTTTCATATCTGATTGTCTGGTCACGCGCAAGCCATTTTTCTTGGTAATGGGCACGTGTTCTTCTTCCATGAGTTGGTTGATGGCAAAACCGCCACCGTGGACGATAACCACTTGCTTGTTTTCAGCCTTCCACTGCTTGATTTGCTGAATGAATTCTTGTGATAGGTGCTGACTGGAAACACCTCCGATTTTAATGACAATGACATGTTCCATAAACTTCCCCTTATGTCCGATACAAAGCGTTAATTTTCACATAATCATAGGATAAATCACAACCCCAAGCCTTTCCAGTTGCCTCACCCGAATGCAAATCCACCGTGATACAAATAACCTCTTCATGCATGATGTCTTGCATTTTCTCGGCATCAAAGGCCACAGGACCTGAGCCTAGCATGACTGGCACATCTCCTAAAGTAATATCAATGTTGTCAACAGGGACATCGACCCCCGCATAACCAAGCGCTGCTAAAATACGTCCCCAATTAGGATCCTCGCCGAAAATAGCCGTTTTCACAAGACTTGAGCCCACCACACTTTTAGCCATCATTCGTGCGTCAAAGGTGTTAGGAGCGTGTTTTACCACAACTTCAATGAGTTTGCTTGCGCCTTCACCGTCCTTGGCAATTTTCTTAGCAAGTTCTTGCATCACGTAGTGGAGCATGGCCGAGAACTTCTCAAATTCGGCTGTGTCAGGCAAGATTTCGTCATTGAGCGTACAGCCATTAGCCAAGACCAAGACCATATCATTGGTTGAGGTATCACCGTCCACTGTGATTTGATTGAACGTTGTTTCCACATTTTGACTAAGCGCTAACTGCAAGGTCTCACTGGAAATATTGGCATCACACGTGATAAAGGCTAGCATAGTTGCCATATTGGGATGAATCATACCCGAGCCCTTAGCCACACCTGCCATGGTGACTTCGTCACGCCCAAATTGTTCCGTCACGGCAACAGTTTTGACGACTGTATCCGTTGTTAGAATGGCTTTTGAAAAATCATCCGCATTGCCATTGACCACCAATTTAGACAATCCTGTTTTGAGCGTGTCCATTGGCAACAAATCACCGATGACACCTGTTGAAGCTACCCCCACCAAATCAGGCTCAACCCCCAATTTATTAGCTGTCCATTGCTGCATGGTGTAGGCATCTTCCATGCCTTGCACCCCCGTACAA
Source organism: Streptococcus alactolyticus (assembly GCF_012277075.1). GTDB lineage: Bacteria > Bacillota > Bacilli > Lactobacillales > Streptococcaceae > Streptococcus > Streptococcus alactolyticus. The sequence goes on from NZ_JAAXMT010000005.1 coordinate 582,900, forward strand.
GAATTGGCCACACCCGAATTGACCACGATGGCTTTCATTTTTTGAGCTTTTTTCACCGATTGACGTGTCACAATCAAAGGGGCTGCAATCACTTTATTGGTCGTGTAAACACCTGCCACACTGGCTGGGACTTCTGACACAATCCACCCAAAATCCATTTTTCTTTTCTTAAACCCTGCGTGCAAGCCATCTGCCGAAAAACCAAGCGGGCTTGCAATATTGCCTTCAATCACTTTCATCCTAATCACCTAAAGCTTTAACCACAAGCACAAAGCTTCCTTTTTAAAGCTCCTAACCCTTTCTTTCTATCATAAATAACTTGGCGACACCAATAAGCCTTCGGTTTCATCCCAACCCATCATGGCATTGAGATTTTGCACTGCCTGACCAGCCGCCCCTTTCATCAGATTGTCAATCACAGACACCACCGTTAAGACATTTGTCACCTCATTGTAGAGAAAACCAATATCCGTAAAATTAGACCCAATCACATTATGCAATTCTGGTAAATCCTCTTGCACACGCACGAAAGGTTTGTCCTCGTAAGCCGCTTGATAGATGGCATCTAATTCCGCTTTGCTCAACGGTTTTTTCAACTTCACATAAGACGTCGCCATAATTCCACGATTAACAGGCAAGAGCGAGGTTGAAAATTGTATATACGGCACCTTAGGGTTGACCTCTTGCAGCATTTGCACAATTTCAGGAATATGCTGGTGGTGATTTAGCTTGTAAGTTACATAATTATCATGCACATTGACGAAATGGCTGGCTTCAGACAAGGCCTTCCCAGCACCTGTCAAACCACTTTTAGCATCAACAATAATCGCATCTTCCTCAATCACATCTGCCTTTAACAAGGGAAGCAAGGCCAGTTCTGTTGCCGTTGCATAGCAACCAGGATTTGAAACAAAACGTTTCCCCTTAAGGTCTGTCCACTCTGTCAAAGCGTAGGTAAATTGACTCAAAACAGCATCGCTTACTGGGGTTTTGTGATACCATTTTTCATAAACATCTGCAGGCAGACGATGGTCGCCAGACAAATCAATCACTGGAAAATCAGCTGCTACAAAAGGAGCTGCCAATTGACTAGCGATGCCGCTTGGAGTCGCAAAGAAAACCAAGTCAGAAACTGCCATGATAGTTTTCGCGTCAAAGGCTTCAATCACCAAATCACAAATCCCAGAAAGGTAAGGATAGATATCTGACAAGCGTCGGCTAATATCCTTGGTGGCATGAATCGAAGCAATCGTCACTTTTTTATGATTATTCAATATTTTAACCAATTCAAAACCACTGTATCCAGTGATACCAACAATCGACACTTTCATAATATACACCCCTTGAATAAATATGTGTCTATTTTATAGCATATTTATTCATAAGTCAAGTGTTTTTTTGAATAAAAATAATAAGCAGTTGATTATAAAATCAACTGCTTATTAACGAGGGAAATAATCTGATTCCCTTTGTATCGTTACAAATGGGAATTCGTCTTTTCAAACAGATGTAATTTGCCGATGCGCTCAACAGCTTCGACCAAACGTTCGGGATCAACCAATAAACCGATTCTGACATAGCTGTCACCTTGTTTCCCAAAGGCTTTTCCTGGTGCGACAGCCACGTGGGCTTCATTTAAAAGCAAGTCAGCAAACTGCTCACTGTCATAACCTTCTGGCACAGGCATCCAAGCATAGAATGACCCTTTGGAATCAAAAGCGTGCCAACCAATCTTCTCAGCGGCTTGAACAAAGGCACGACGTCGTTCATCGTAAGTCTTATTTAAGTCTGCAACGGCATCTTTCGACCGTTCATCCAAAAGTGCCACCGCACCTGCATCTTGAATCGCTGGAAAGACGCTCACAAACAAGTGGTCTTGCAACAAGTTAAGCGCCTCAATCAACTGAGCATTGCCAGCCGCAAAAGCAAGCCTCCAGCCTGCCATATTAAAGGTTTTGGAGAAAGTGTATAGTTCAATGCCGACGTCCTTAGCTCCAGGTGTGGAAAGAAAGTTTGGGTTTTCATAACCTTCTGCTCCCGAGGCACCGTAAGCAAAATCGCTGATAACACCGACATCGTAGGCTTTAGCCCAAGCCACCAATTCTTCGTAAAAGGCTGCAGTTGCCACCGCACCCGTCGGATTATTGGGGTAATTGACATAAATAAACTTAGCCCGTTTTGCTACGTCCTCAGGAATAGCTGTTAAATCAGGCAAAAAGTGATTGGCTTTGGTCAATGGAAATGTCGCATAATCAATCTGCGCCAAGGCCACACTAGACAGGTAATCAGGGTAGCCAGGGTCAGGCAGTAGCAACAAATCCCCAGGATTCATCAAAGCCAAAGGAAATTCCACCAAACCGATTTTAGCACCACCAAGCACGCAAATCTCCTTTTCGCTATTAAGATCAACCTGATAATGTTCCCGATAAAATTGACTCACTGCCTCTTTAAAATGAGCATTCCCACGAAAAGATGAATATTTATGCGACACTGGATTTTTAGCCGAAGCAATCAAGGCATCTACAATGAAATCATAGGTCGGCTGGTCCGGATTGCCTTGTCCGAGATTGATAACATCATACCCTTCAGCCTGCTTGGCATTTACCTTGGCCACCAGATTGACGAAAAATTGTTTGGGTAAATCTTGTAAAATCTGTGATTGTGAAAACATCTGCACGCCTCCTTAATGATACAACTGGGGTTTTCGATCCGCAAAAACAGGTATTTGCCCGCGTACTTTTTCCACTTCTGACCAATCCAAACAAGTGGAAAAAACACCTTCTTGGTTATCTGGCACTTGTAAAATCACTTCTCCTAAAGGATTGATAACCAAGGAGTGTCCTGAAAAGCTATCCAAATCTCCTTTGCCAACCCGATTCACAGCGACAACAAAGGCCTGATTTTCAACCGCACGCGCCCGCAATAAGATTTCCCACTGCGCCACGCGTTCTGTCGGCCACTCAGCCACCACAAACAGAACTTTGGCACCACCAGACATGAGCGTCCGAATCCATTCTGGAAACCAAATGTCATAACAAATGACACTAGCCGCCTGAATGCCATCCAAAACAAAAGTACTTGGCTGGTGCCCTGCTTGCAAAAATTGATCCTCTCCCATCAGACCAAACAAATGAATTTTATCATAGTCCACAATGACCTGTCCCGTCCGATCAAAAACATAAGTCGTGTTAAAAAAGCTATCTTTTTTCTTGGTTGCTACCGAACCTGCCACGATATTTACATGGTGTTTCTTGGCAAAGGCCCGCAAAAGAGTTTTGGTCCTTTCACCATTGTCATCTGCCAAATCAGCAAGCTGGCTCAAAGCATAACCTGTGTTCCACATTTCAGGCAGAACAATCACATCAGGTTCATCCAGCACCGCTTTTTCCAATAATGCCAATACGGTTTTTGTATTTTGCTTAGGCTGTCCTTCACGAATAGCCATCTGAATAAGTGCTACTTTCATTGTATCCTCGATTCTATATGGCAATAATCTTCTAAAATCTTAGTGCCTATTATAGCAGCATCGCCTCACATCGTAAAATAGTTATTTCAAAAGCAATCGATAGTTAAAAACTATAACCAAAAAGGAGTTCCCAATTGGAACTCCTCATGATTATTTGGACTTTTCCTTTAATAGCCTGACAAAACTGCTCAATAAACTCCCTTCAGCTAGGATTGCGATAAGATAAACCATATTAAGATGTCCGCTTACCGCCTCTTTGATAGCCATATAGATCAAAATAAGCAAGGTCAAGCCGATAAAGACAATAGCCATTTTTAAAAGTCTATTTTTGGGTGTCATCTACTTTAAAACAACTCCTTAATCTGCTAAGCTGCTGCCTAACTGATGCGGTTTGTTACACGTTTTCAGCAACTGCTGCAAGAAGGTCTGCAATCTTAGCAACGTCAGAACCACCTGCCATAGCCATGTCTGGTTTACCACCACCACGACCAGAAACAATTGGTGCCAAAGCTTTAATCAAGTTACCCGCATGAACGTCTTTTGATTTGCTTGCCACAAGGACATTGACTTTTTCGCCAATAGCTGCGGCCAATACAAGCACGTCAGAGTAATCTTTTTGTTTCCAGTTGTCTGCAAAAGTACGAAGGGCACCAGCGTCAGAAACCGTTACTTGACTTGCAATATAGCGAACGCCGTTAGCTTTTTTGACGTCTTTAAAGACATCACCAGCTTGGGCAGCTGCAGCTTTTTCTTTCAATTCCGCATTTTCTTTTTGCAATTGGTGCAATTGTTCTTGCAAGCTTGCTACTTTGTTAGTCACTTCTTTCAATTGAGGAACTTTCAAAGTTGCAGCAATAACTTTAAGGTCTTCTTCTTCTTGACGGTAAGCTTCAAAGGCTTCTTGGCTAGTCACGGCAATAATACGACGTGTTCCTGAACCAATTCCTTCTTCTTTCACAATCTTGAAGATACCAATTTCAGAAGTGTTTGACACGTGTGTTCCACCGCAAAGCTCGATTGAGTAATCACCGATGGTTACCACACGAACATTTTTACCGTATTTTTCACCAAATAGAGCCATAGCACCCATTGATTTAGCCGTATCAATATTTGTTTCAATGGTTTTAACAGGAATAGCATTCCAAATTTGTTGGTTAACTTCTTCTTCGATACGACGCAATTCTTCAGGCGTTACGGCTTCAAAGTGAGTGAAGTCAAAACGCAAGAAGCTTTCTTCATTCAATGAACCTGCTTGGGTAGCATGGTCGCCGATGATATTGTGAAGGGCTGCGTGAAGCAAGTGAGTAGCTGTGTGGTTTTTAATCACACGGTGACGGCGTTTGCTGTCGATTTCAAGCGTGTAAGTTGTGCCAACAGACAAGCTTGCCAAAACATCAACCGTATGAAGAGGTTGACCGTTTGGTGCTTTTTGCACATCCGTCACACGCGCCACAATGTCGCCTTTATCATTTTTAATAACCCCGTGGTCAGCTACTTGTCCACCCATTTCAGCGTAGAACGGTGTTTGGTCAAAGACAAGAAGGGCTTGACCTTCAGAAACCGCTTCTGTACGTTCGTTGTCCGCAATGATAACAGACAAGCTCGCATCAAGCACTTCGTCTTCATAACTAAAGACAGAAGGTTCTGTAATGCTTGAAAGGGTTTCGTTTTGCATAGCCATTGAACCACCTTTAACCACGCTAGCACGAGCACGTTCTTGTTGTTCTTTCATGGCAGCTTCAAAACCAGCATGGTCAATCTTGAAACCTTGGTCCTCTGCCAATTCTTCTGTCAATTCAACTGGGAAACCGTAAGTATCATACAATTTGAAGATGTCTTTTCCGTCAACGGTATCTTTGCCTTCTGCTTTCAATTCAGCCAACAATCCATCTAGCATATTTGAACCAGCATCAATGGTACGAGCAAAGGTTTCTTCTTCGTGTTTAACGATTTTTTCAATGAAATCTTGTTTTTCAAGGATTTCTGGGTAATAAGATTCCATGATTTGACCAACGGTTGGAACCAATTGGTACAAGAATGGTTTGTTGATGCCCAAGCGACGACCATGCATAACAGCACGACGAAGCAAGCGACGAAGCACGTAACCACGGCCTTCGTTACCAGGAAGAGCACCATCACCGATGGCAAATGAAAGCGAACGGATATGGTCAGCAATGACTTTGAAGCTCATGTTGTCGCCATCTGGATCGTAGGTTTTACCAGATAATTTTTCAATGTCACGAATGATTGGCATAAAGAGGTCTGTTTCAAAGTTTGTTTTAGCCCCTTGCATAACTGCAACCAAACGTTCCAAACCAGCACCCGTATCAATGTTTTTATGCGGCAATTCCTTGTATTCTGAACGCGGAACAGCAGGATCAGCGTTGAATTGTGACAAAACGATGTTCCAAATTTCGATGTAGCGGTCGTTTTCAATGTCTTCAGCCAATAATTTGATACCAAGGTGGTCAGGGTCAAAGTCTTCCCCACGGTCAAAGAAGATTTCGGTATCTGGTCCTGAAGGTCCAGCACCAATCTCCCAGAAGTTATCTTCAATCGGAATCAAGTGACTTGGCTCAACACCAAGAGAAATCCAACGATTGTAAGTGTCTTTATCATCTGGGTAGTAAGTCATGTAAAGTTTGTCTTGTGGGAAATCAAACCACTCAGGACTTGTCAACAATTCAAATCCCCAAGTGATGGCTTCATCACGGAAGTAATCCCCCACAGAGAAATTCCCCAACATTTCAAACATCGTATGGTGACGGGCTGTCTTACCAACATTTTCAATATCATTTGTACGAATAGCTTTTTGGGCATTGGTAATACGTGGGTTTTCTGGGACAACTGTACCGTCAAAGTATTTTTTCAGTGTTGCCACACCTGAGTTAATCCATAACAAGGTTGGGTCATTAACAGGAACCAAGTTAGCTGATGGTTCTACTGAGTGACCTTTTGATTTCCAAAAATCCAACCACATTTGACGCACTTGTGCACTAGTTAATTGTTTCATTACGTGTATCCTTTATCTCTATTTGATGGCATGTGACGTTTGCACATGCTCACAAAAAAACGACAAGCCATATCCAGAGGGCGACACTAGCCGCGGTACCACCTCTATTCAATGAACTTGTCATTCTTCATTTACGTTTTTAATTGTTTAGTAGGCTATCTCAAGACAATTCAGACTTGATAACCTAACGGCAATCGAGTAGCACGATTTACCCTCTTCCATGGTTCGCAGCAGCCACCACTTTTCTGTATCCGAAAGATAAAACGATTCTCAATCCCCTTAATTGTACTGTAATTTTAACGTCTGGTCAAGTTTGTTACTCATTAGAGCTTGACTCAGTTGTTGACGCTTCTTCGCTTGCTGATGTTGCTTCAGATGAACTTGATTCAGATTCAGATGAGCTAGACTCTGAAGAACTGTCTGATGAGCTTGATGATTTAGAAGAGCTTGATGATGAGCTTGTAGCATATTGTGATAAGATGCTTGCAAAGCTGTTGTCTTTAATCTTAACGTTAGCTTTTTCAAGTGTATCTGCAATCACTTGGTTTTGGAAGTTTGTATCATTTTGGTATTGTGCCATAATGATTTTCTTCAACTCTTTCTTATAAGTCTTCCAGTTTGAATCTTTTTCTGTTTTCTTAGTTGTTTTAACGATGTAGTATTTGTATGAATAAGTTGAGGTATCCATAACTTTAATTACATCAGAAACAGAACCTTCGTCTTGGTTAAAGGCAGCTTCCATAACGCTTTCTGGCAAATCAGTGCTTGCTGAATTGAATGTGTATTCTGTTTTCTTCGCAGTTGTGTTATCTTTTGCGATAGTATCAAAATCAGCACCGTCAGCTGTTGCTTGGTCATGAACAGAATTAGCTTTTTCTTCATCATCCAAAGCAATCACAACAGCTGTTGTGTCTGGTTGGTAGTCTTTGTAAGCTTCTTCGTAGTTTTTAGTAGTCAATTCTTTCTTAGCCGCTTGTTTAACAGCATATTCCACAAGCATTGATGTGCGGATTTGTTGTTTGTAAGTGTCGGCAGTCAAACCAGCATTAGCCAATGCACTGGAGAATGATGAACCGTATGACTCTGCTGTTTTGTCGTAAGCTTTATCCACATCTTCACTTGATACTTTATCACCGTATTGTTCTTCGAACACGCGTGACAAAATCAAGTTCAACATAGTTTGTTTTGAAGACGAGCTATCTTTTGCAGCATTGTAAAAATCAGATACAGTAATAGTATCGCCTTTCATAGTAACCAATGCTTTATTTTCTGAGTTATTATTTGTTGCAAGGTAAGTAATACCAGCACCGATTAACGCTGACGCTACCGCAATTGAAATCCCTTTGAAAGCTGTGCTTTGAATCACTTTCTTGAACCCTGAATTTTCATTATTAGCCATTACTAAACTCCTTAATTTGTCGTTAACTCTATCAGTATATCATAATATCTTAAATCTTGCTTAATCTATAGCGTGACATCTTCTGCATTTTTGCGAATCATCAACAAGCCATCGCTCAGTGGGACAAGCGTAGCCGTCAAATCTGGATTGTCCAATGTTGCGTCAAACAAACGCTGCAAGCCGCGGTAAATAGTACGTTGTCCACGGCGAACCTCTTCAATTGGCTTAACAATGTCACCGCCTTGGAACACATCATCAAAGACAACAACCCCACCGACTTTCAAGTGTTCCAAAACTTCTGGTAAAAAGACAATGTATTTTGACTTGGCAGAATCCATAAAGACAAAGTCAAATTCTCCCTCAATGCTTGACAAGGTATCTACGGCATCGCCCTCAACCAAGGTGATTTGATGACGTTTGTCGTATTTGGCAAAATTGTCCTTAGCAAAGGCAATCATCTCAGGATTACGGTCCAACGTCGTAATCTTAGCGCCTGGCGCATTTTCAGCCATCAAAAGCGTTGAAAAACCGATAGCCGTTCCGATTTCCAAAATATTTTTGGGCTGCAAGGTCTGCATCAAAAAACGGAAATAAGCCACAACTTCGTGCTGAATAATAGGAATATTTTCGCGATGTGCAAAATCGGCCAGTTCTGCGAGATAGCCCTCATTTGGCTTTTGTTGATTGCGCATATAACGCACAACGTCCTCTTTCACCACAGGACGGCGCATATTGTGATTTGCTGTTTTTGAATATGATTTAACCATAACTGTTATTATATAGCAAAACGCGGCCGATGTGAATAGATTTACCTCGATTTTTATACTTCAAACAAACGGATAATATCTGATAAATCCTCGATATGCTGGTTATTGGCTAAAAACGGTTGCCCAAGGTTAAGAGATGGAATGCCTACGTTTTCTGCAGCCTCAACGTCTAAACGACGGTCGCCAACATAATAAGTTCTTGCCTTATCCAAATGGTACTTGTCTATCCCATAATCAATGACTTCTGGACTAGGTTTTCTAGCAAAGCCATTGGCAGAAGTCACCACTTCGATGATGTATTGACGGACCCCAAAACGTTCCAAGACATCATTTACCGTAATGCCCTTATGCGTATAGACAAAATGGTTGATTCCTTTTGCCTTAGTAGCAGCCAAAACCTCCACCAAATGTGGCATAGATTTAATCTTATCGTCACGCGCCTCCTGCTCTTTTTTGAAAAAAGCTGACAAGGCCGCAAAATCCATATGGTGCTCTTTTGCCACTTGATAGAGCAGGGCCTTGACGGATTCTTTGATGATAAATGCCATCACCCATTCTTCATCAAAATCCAAGCCATAATGGGCATAAGTCGCCTGCAAAGCTTCACCAATTGCCTCGTAAGAATCCACCAAGGTGCCGTCAAAATCCCAAATCAATGCTGTCACGTTCATTATCCAATCTCTTCACAAATTGCTTTTATTATAACACAAAACGAGGTTAGCCTAAGCCAACCTCATAACTCTTTTTAGAGATGTGCCCCTTTTTCAACCAAGGCTTCCAATTCATTCAAACGTTTTTCAAAAATCTTGAAGGCAGCATCAAGGTAATCACGACTGGTCATGTCCACACCTGCTTTAGCAATCACATTCAGTGGATAATCAGAACTACCTTCCTTGAGATAGTCAAGATAACGGTCAATGTCTGCCTGAGTGCCATGCACCACTTTATCTGCTAAATAGCTTGCTGCCGCAAAACCTGTTGCGTATTGGTAAACGTAGTAATTGTAGTAAAAATGCGGAATCCGTGCCCATTCGTATTGGATTTCAGGATTGTCCTCTTTGCTAAGGCCATAGTATTTCTCGTTTAATTCCGCATAGAGTTGGTTGAGGTAGTCACTTGTCAAGACGTCACCTGCTTGATCTGCCTTATGAATGCTGTCCTCAAATTCAGCGAACTGCGTTTGACGGAAAATAGTGCCCTTAAAACCATCCAAATAATGATTCAAAATGGCAAAACGTGCCTTGTCGTCTGTCACTTCTTTTAACAAGGTTTCTGTCAGGATATTTTCATTGGTTGTTGATGCAATTTCCGCCAAGAAAATGCTGTAATCCCCATAAACATAAGGTTGGTTTTCGCGTGTGAAAGTCGAATGTAAACTGTGCCCTGTTTCGTGAACGAGGGTAAAGAGATTGTCCAAGGTGTCTTGCCAGTTCAAAAGCATGAAGGCATTGGTGTCATAAGACCCACCTGAATAAGCCCCTGAGCGTTTGCCTTTATTAACATGCACATCAATCCAACGTTCCGTGAAGGCACGGTGTACACGCGCAGCGTAATCTTCACCAAAAACAGCCAAAACCTCCTCAGCCTTCTTCAAAGCCTCCTCATAAGTAAAACTCATGTCCATTTCAGAAAGAGGCGTATGCAAGTCATACATTTTCAAATCATCTAATTTGAGGATTTTTTTGCGCAAGGCGACATAACGGTGTAACAGTGGCAAGTAATCATTGACCGTTTCCACCAAGGTATCATATACCGATTCTGGAATATCATTAGCCGCAAGAGCTGCCTCACGAGCTGATTGGAAATGGTGAACGCGTGCATCATAGTTGTGCACTTTGACATTGGTCTGCAAGGTTTTCGCGTAAGTGTGCTGGAATTGTTCGTAGGTTGCATACATGGCTTGGTAAGCTTCTTTGCGAACTTCACGATTTTTAGACTCCAACAAACTGATAAAATTGCCGTGGGTCAACTGCACTTGATTGCCTTCATCATCTGAAACGATAGGGAAAACCATATCGGCATTATCCAAAATACCAAAGGTTTCACCCGCAGCCCCAAAAATTTCTTGAGCGCCAGCCAACAATTCCTCCTCAGCTTGTGATAGGACGTGTGGTTGACGTTTAAACAATTGCTCGAAGAAATGCGCGTAAGCTGATAAGGCTGGCGTTTCTGCCACAAAATCCGCAAAAGTTGCCTGCGACAACTGCAACAACTCAGGCTCATAAAAGGCAAAAACTTCGCTAAATTTGGCATAAAGGGCTGTGGCTTTAGCTTGGTATTCTTGGTATTTTGCAACTGTTGTGTCTTGGTCATTTTTCATTGACGCATACACATAAACCTTCTCCAAACGGCGCGACAAGTCCAAATATTGCTCCGTGATGCTTAGCAAATTTTGGCTAGATTCAACCAAGTGTCCCTTACATTTTTTGGCTTCATCCAAGTCTGACGCGATAGCTGCCAATTCTCGCTCCCAAGCTTCATCAGTCGCAAACACGGTACGCAAATCCCATTGGTATTTTTCATCAATATGACGACGATTATCTGACATCTTATTCTCCTTTTTGCTCTTTACCTACCATTTTATCATAATAGGCTGGTGGATAAAGCCATTGACGTTCTTTTTCCGACTGATTTTGGTAATAACGGCTAAATTGCTCATAAAAGACAGATAAATCCTGCCTAATCTGGCAAAAACCTTCTTTCGCTGTTAAGGGGCGAACCTGGGGGTAATAAGCAGACAAGGGCAGGCTCAACAAATTAGTTCCTTTCAAATAGGCCTGTTCCTGCCTTTGCAGCCATTTGCTCTGACGCGCCAGCAATTGCCTTTGAATATAGGTCAGTAACTGCGGGTCTTGCTCGACGCTGTAACAAGATAAGGCTTGTCTTTGGTAGGGCAAACGCAAAAAAGCCATCACATCATCTGAAAACGCACATGTCCTAGTCTTATAATGCAACTTGCCATGCCAATCTTCATAAATCAAATAGTGCAACCGAATAACTTCCTGTGTGGCATCCAGCTCCCACAAATGAAACCCCATGTTTTGTGAAAAATACAAAAAGTGCCGCTGCAAAGAAGACAAGCGTTCACCCAACCACAACTTTTTACCCAAGAGCCAAAGCACTTGAAAACCGTGCTCTTGATAAGCCCGCGTGCGATCAAACAAACGCTTCTGCGACAAGCGAGAACATTGCACTTCCAAGGCCAAATGACCATTAACCATGACATCTGCTACTTGTTGTAACTCTGGCAGAACTTGCTCTACCACGACGTCATCTGTTCGCGTAATAGCACGGTAGAGAGCTGCTTTCAACTGCAGGTGTTCGCTACTTTCATTTTCATGGTAAAAGTCGCATTGCTCCAAAGACACATGGGCAAAATGCGGGCGCAAAACCATGCCATTTTTCAAATGCAAAGCAGCATAACAGGCAGGGTACCTAAAGGCTTGTTTGTCTGGAATGCCGTCCAATACCGACACCAATTGCCCCTTTTCATCGAGTGCTGATAACATAAACACACCTCCTACCGCTTTATTCGAAAAAATCCTGAAAACCATTGGAGGCTAATCCAAATAGGTTTTCAAGATTTCTTTTTCTGATACTGTCAATTCACGGTAGCGACCCTTGGGCAAATCACCTAATTGAAAATCGCCAAAAGTTAGGCGTTTCAGGTAAATCACCTTCACACCGTAAGCCAAAAACATCTTTTTAATTTGGTGAAATTTACCTTCGGAAATGGTAATGTAGGCCGAACTTTTATCTGAACTCGTCATGATCAGTTCAAGCCTAGCAGGCTTACAAACCGTACCGTCCGCAAAAGTTACCCTATTTGCAAAAAAGTCAGGAGCATCCTCCGCCAATAGGGCATTCACTTCAACATAATAAGTCTTTGTAACATGATGCTTGGGGTGCAGGAGGCGATAGCCCAAGGGACCATTATTGGTTATCAAGAGAAGGCCTTCTGTGTCGCGGTCCAAACGCCCAACAGGATAAAGCCCAGAAACGCGGTCCCCTTGCTTTATCAAATCAATTACCGTCTGATGTTCCTTATCCGACACCGCAGAAACGACTCCTGTTGGCTTATGAAGGAGAAAATACTTCTCAGATGACGCGGTCACGGATTTACCTGATACCGTAATGGCTTGTAGACTTGGTTCGACATTGAGATTATCCGACTCAGCCAAACGCCCGTCCACATAAACCTGACGGCTACGGATCAATTTTTTCACCTGATTTCGCGAGCCAAAGCCCGCCTGTCCTAATAATTTATCTAAACGCATAGGACTATTGTATCATGACTCAAGCAAGATCTTGCCAAAAATAAACTTAATCCAATGCGCTGGCAGCAGCTTCGTCCACAATAACCACTACGTTAGGGTGTTTTTGAAGAACGCTGGCTGGTAAGTCTTCTGTCACAGGTCCTTCGATCATTTGTTTAATAGCATCAGCTTTGCCTTGACCATAAGCCATTAAGACAATCATTTTAGATTGCATGATGGATTGAATTCCCATTGAAATGGCTTGTTTTGGCACATCGTCAATGCTATCAAAGAAACGGCTATTTACTTTAATTGTATCTTCTGCCAAATTAACAACATGTGTCGTCACATCAAATGACGTTCCAGGTTCATTAAAACCAATATGCCCATTGTGACCAATCCCTAAAATTTGAAAATCGATAGGGTGTTCTGCAATCACTTGATCATAACGACGTGTTTCTTCTTGTAAATCACTTGCCAACCCGTTTGGAAGGAAACTTTCTTTAAAGGATTTGGCCCGGAAAAGATTTTCCTGCATGAAGTAATGGTAACTTTGGTCATTATCAGCTGCCAAGCCCACATACTCATCCAAATTGACACTGGTCATGTCTGAAAAATCAAGATCACTCTTTCTGATCTCATCGTAAAAAGCAAGTGGCGTGCTACCTGTTGCCAAGCCCAATGTCTTAGCACCTTTAGCCATTTCATCTTTTAAGAGTGAGAATGCCACTTGACCGCCTTCTATTTGATTTTGTACACGAATGATTCTCATTGTAACGCCTCCTTGTTTGGTATAGACCGTTTATCTATTTTTATTATATGGTATATACCAATCTTTGTCAAGAAAATTTTTGAAACAAAAAAAGTCTGAGAGCCAAACTCTCAAACTTCGATATTTTCTTTTTAAAATCTAGATAGTACCTGCGATATGACCAAGCACTTCTCCGACATAGTAAGCAAAAAGAGCTGCCACCAGACCGATAAACAAGGTTCTGAAGATTTCTTTTGCCTTGTTTTCACCTGCAATTAAGCCTTTAACCAAACCTAACAAAAAGAGGGCAAAAGATACAAACAAGCAGGCCAACAAGAAGGTATGGGCTTTAAAGACCGTCGATACTCCCATGAAAATGTAAGATAATAAAGGAATCAAGCCAAAAATGATGAAAGAAGCAAAGGTTGCTAAGGCATTCTTGATAGACTTATCTTTGATGTTAGACTCTTCTGTTGTCGAACTCAAATAATCCCCAGCTGCCATAGAGAAACCATCTGCCAAGAGATTAGAAAAACCTAAAATCAAGATAGATTCAACTCCTAAGTTACCCCCGACAGCACCAGCTACTACGGCAAACGTGGTTACAATCCCATCCATCCCACCATAGACAATCGACTTCGCATAATTCTTAATAGCCAATTTCATCACCTCCCCCGTGTTTATGGTACGATGACTGCTTACATCAAGTCCCTTATCATAAAAAATATTTATAATAATTCTAAATAAACTTCGCTTTTATTATAGCACTTTTTTAGAATGGTTACAATAAAAGAGAGATATTCTCTTTTTTATAGCTAGTATAGAGAAGTGTGAGATGACGGCAAGGCATTTGCGTGTTATAATGTAGAATTGATAAACTATAAGAATTAAGGATAATAACATGAACATCAAAGATTTTGATTTTGATTTGCCTGAGGAATTGATTGCACAAACCCCTCTTGAAAAACGTGATAGCTCTAAATTGTTGGTTATTGACCGTAAAACCCATGACATGGTAGACACGCATTTTGACCACATTTTGGACGAATTGAACCCTGGCGATGCCCTCGTGATGAACAACACACGTGTTTTGCCTGCTCGCTTGTACGGTGAAAAACCTGACACGCACGGTCACGTGGAATTATTGCTTTTGAAAAATACACAAGGCGACCAGTGGGAAGTGCTGGCTAAACCTGCCAAACGCTTGCGCGTGGGGGCTAAAGTGTCCTTTGGTGATGGGCGTTTGACTGCTACGGTCAAGGAAGAGTTGGACCATGGCGGACGCATTGTAGAATTTGACTACGATGGGATTTTCCTTGAAGTGCTCGAAAGTCTTGGTGAAATGCCCTTGCCACCTTATATCCATGAAAAGCTAGATGACCCTGAGCGCTACCAAACTGTCTATGCTAAGGAAAATGGCTCTGCAGCTGCACCAACAGCTGGACTGCATTTTACGCAAGATTTGTTGGAAAAAATTGAGGCCAAAGGCGTCAAATTGGTTTACCTAACGCTCCACGTTGGTTTGGGAACTTTCCGCCCTGTTTCTGTGGATAATATTGACGAACACGAAATGCATTCTGAATTTTACACCCTTTCTGAAGAAGCCGCTCAAACCTTGCGCGACGTCAAGGCTGCTGGCGGTCGCGTGGTAGCCGTCGGAACAACTTCTATCCGCACCCTTGAAACCATCGGTTCCAAATTTAACGGTGAGATTAAAGCAGATAGCGGTTGGACCAACATTTTCATCAAACCTGGTTATGACTTTAAGGTTGTTGATGCCTTTTCAACCAACTTCCACTTGCCAAAATCAACCCTCGTAATGCTCGTATCTGCCTTTGCAGGACGTGAATTTGTGCTTGAAGCCTATCAACACGCCATTGACCAACACTACCGTTTCTTTAGTTTTGGCGATGCCATGTTCGTGAAATAACAAGAAAAAACTCCTTATCCACAAGCGCAAAGCTTGGTGGGTAGGGAGTTTTTGTGTGGGGTGAGTATTATGCTATTGTCTTAATCCTCTGCCATGTTGGTGTAAACGTCTTGAACATCGTCATCGTCTTCTAATTTATCAACGAGTTTTTCCAAGATAGCTGCTTGTTCTTCATCAAGACTGACATAGTTTTGCGGAATCATGCTCAATTGGGCGTGGGCAAAGGTAAGGTTTTGAGCTTGCAAGGCTTCTTTCACTTCAGGAAAAGCTTTGGGTTCTGTCAAAATTTCAAACACGTCATCTGTTGTTTTCAGATCATCAGCCCCAGCTTCTAAAATCATTCCCAGCATATCATCTTCACTGAGATCTAAGCCTTCACGTTCGATCACCAAATGCCCCTTGCGGTCAAACATATAAGCCACTGAACCTGTTGAGCCCATATTACCTCCATTGCGGGTAAAAATAGTATGTAGGTTGGCATCCGTACGTTTTTTGTTGTCTGTTAACGTGTGTACTAAAATCGCTACACCGCCAGGACCATAGCCCTCATAAGTAATCTCGTCATAGTTTGTTGTGTCCCCAACATCAGTTGCCTTTTTAATGGCACGATTGATGTTATCTTTTGGCATATTCGCCGCACGCGCCTTGTCTAATACCATGCGAAGGCTGGCATTCATGGCTGGATCGTCCCCACCAGCTTTAGCTGTTACAAAAATTTCACGGGACAATTTATTAAAAACAGCCCCTCGTTTAGCATCTGCTTCGCCTTTTTTGTTTTTGATTTTGCTCCATTTGTTATGTCCAGACATACAAAATCCTCCTTACGTCTGTGTATTATATCACAAATTCCACGAACATAAAAAACAAAGCCACATCAGCATAACCTGACATGGCTTTTTCGGCTCTATAATTTCTGTAGTGGGTAACACCCAGTCAGAAGTTATGGAGCCTTTTCGTGCATAGAAAAAAAGCCCCATATGACTTATAATGAAAAGCGACGAAACTACTCATTAGAAAGAATCATATGGAACACTTCAATACTATCACAAAACTACTCGGAATGAAAGACCAAAATATCACAATCAACGATATTGTAGACTGTCAAACACACAAGGAAATTATAGCTTCTCTTGATTACGATGCACCTGGTTGTTCGCATTGTAGGGGAAAGATGACTAAATACGACTTCCAGAAAGCCTCTAAAATCCCTTATCTGGACTGTGTCGGCTTCAAGTGTCGAATCTTTCTTAAGAAGCGTCGCTTTCGCTGTTCAAACTGTCGAAAGATGCAAGTCGCTGAGACTTCTCTCGTCAAGAAGAATCATCAAATCCCGACGATCCTCAATCAAAAAATCGCTCAAAAACTCATCGAAAAGACCTCCATGACAAAAATAGCTGAGGAGCTATCGGTGTCAACCTCAACTGTCATCCGTATGCTCAATGAGTTTCAGTTTAAAACCAACTTGAATCACCTGCCTACTGTCATGAGCTGGGATGAGTATAGTTTTAAGAAAGGGAAAATGAGCT
>NZ_JAAXMT010000006.1 GCF_012277075.1 Streptococcus alactolyticus
TGTCTTTGTTCAGAAAGTCTGAGTAGTTCTTTGGCATAGTAACGAACTTCTTCAAGTATTGGAGAGTTTTTCTTGACGGTACAATAAGACTGATTGGCTAGTGCTGCAAGCTTTTGTGCTAAGTAAGCCACGCGTTTGTCGGAAATGTGTTTTGAAGTAGATTGCCGAATACCTTCTAAGAGCTCATCTTTACTTAACTCAAGCACGAAGTCCTTGTAAGGAAACGTCATGACCAAGTTCCAGTATTGCTCTCTAGTTGGCGTTGATAAGATATTTTCCATCTCAGGAAAGGTAACTTGTAAGACCTTGTGCAATCGATTCTTAGTGCGGACAATATCCTCCGTTAAGTTCTGATAGAATCTACTTAAATCGCGCAGTTCTTGATAGACTTCTTCTTGGATATAAGTTGGCTTACGATTCAGTACAAATTGAGATATCGCTAATGTTTCGGCATCGATTTTATCCGTTTTACGGACACGCAAACTGTCTAATTGCTTTTTCGCTTCCAAAGGATTTAGCTGTGTATAAGCGTATCCATTTTCTTCAAGAAATGCTTGAAGACGACGCGAATAGACACCTGTTGCTTCAAAAATGATCTCGGGCTTTTGAACGGTTTTTAAATCATCTAATAGGCGAGTAAAACCGATAGTGTCATTTGGCATGGTGTATCCATGAATTTTCTCGCCATTGATGACAATAGCCACCTCTGAACTTGCCTTACTGACATCAATTCCAAATACTGTACGCATCATATTACCTCTTTGTCTTGAATGATTCCTTGTTTTAGTGATTTCATTTTCAATACTCGACATCTTGTGTCCCACATACTTTGATAACATTCTTCCTAAAACAGGTGTCTTGCCAGTTTTTGATACGACGTCTAGCGTCAAAAGAGAACTCGACCTAACAAGACACCACTACTTTAACATAAAAGAAAAAGTAGAGAGTACTATCTCCCGTCGGAGATTTTCTCACTACTAATCTTAGTATGTTTTTGCTGCTTCCTTTTTAAAGGCAAGGTAATCCCTTCTTTTATTTGTTGAAAAATAGAGAGAAAAACGGTAAAATATTAGAGGATAAAAACTTTGGAGGAAATCATGTCTTATTCTGATTTAAAACTGTTTGCATTATCGTCAAACAAGGAATTGGCAGAAAAAGTGGCTTCGGCTATGGGAATTGAGCTTGGAAAATCATCAGTTCGTCAGTTTTCTGATGGTGAGATTCAAGTTAATATCGAAGAGTCAATTCGTGGGCGTCATGTCTTTATTTTACAATCAACAAGTTCACCTGTTAATGACAATTTGATGGAAATCTTGATTATGGTTGACGCATTGAAACGAGCTAGTGCTGAAACCATCAGTGTTGTCATGCCTTATTATGGCTACGCACGTCAAGACCGCAAAGCAAGATCACGTGAACCAATTACGTCTAAATTGGTTGCAGATATGCTTGAAGTAGCAGGAGTTGATCGTTTGTTGACGGTTGATTTGCACGCTGCTCAGATCCAAGGTTTCTTTGATATTCCAGTGGATCACTTGATGGGTGCACCTCTTATTGCGGATTACTTTGACCGTCATGGTTTAGTTGGTGAAGATGTCGTTGTTGTTAGTCCTGACCATGGTGGTGTGACACGAGCTCGTAAGTTGGCACAATTCCTCCAAACACCAATTGCTATTATTGATAAACGTCGTAGTGTCACTAAAATGAACACAAGTGAAGTGATGAATATCATTGGTAACGTTAAAGGTAAGAAATGTATCTTGATTGATGACATGATTGATACTGCGGGTACCATTTGTCATGCGGCTGATGCACTTGCTGAAGCGGGTGCGACTGCTGTGTATGCGTCATGTACTCACCCTGTCTTATCTGGTCCTGCACTTGAAAATATCGAAAAATCAGCGATTGAAAAACTCGTTGTTTTAGACACGATTTACCTTCCAGAAGAACGTTTAATTGATAAGATTGAGCAAATTTCAATTGCTGAATTAATTGGTGAAGCTATTACTCGTATTCATGAAAAACGTCCGTTATCGCCTTTATTTGGAATGGACACGGCAAAATAAGTCGAAATGTGGAGAGAACACTTTGGTTCTCTCTTTTTATGTTGGTCTAGTCTGAAAGGTTCTGGCTTTTATTAGAATTTTATGTATAATAGATATAATTAAACATAAAGGGAGATTGTTATGGGCTTGACTAATCGTTTTAATAAGTATTTAGATAAAATCGAAGTATCTTTGATTCGTCAGTTTGACCAATCCATTTCGGATGTGCCAGGGATTATGAAGTTGACTCTGGGGGAACCAGATTTTACAACGCCTGAGCATGTTAAAGAGGCTGCTAAGGCGGCTATTGATGCCAACCAATCCCATTATACGGGAATGGCTGGTTTGGTGGCTCTGCGTCAAGCTGCGGCTGATTTTGTTAAAGACAAGTACCATTTGACCTATAATCCAGATAATGAAATCTTGGTGACTATCGGGGCAACGGAAGCCTTGTCTGCGACTTTGACTGCTATTTTAGAGCCTGGGGATACGGTTCTTTTGCCAGCACCAGCTTATCCTGGATACGAACCAATTGTCAATCTTGTTGGGGCTGATATTGTGGAGATTGATACAACAGGGAATGACTTTGTGTTGACGCCAGAGGTATTGGAACAAGCTATTTTAGAGCAAGGAGATTCGCTCAAGGCTGTTTTGCTTAATTATCCAACCAATCCAACTGGTGTGACGTATTCGCGTGAGCAAATTAAGGCTTTGGCGGATGTTCTTAGAAAATACGATGTTTTTGTTATTTCAGATGAGGTGTACTCAGAATTGACCTACACGGATGAGCCACACGTTTCAATTGCAGAATATTTGCCAGAACAAACCATTTTAATCAATGGCTTGTCAAAATCGCACGCCATGACAGGTTGGCGAATTGGTTTGATTTTTGCACCTGCTGTTTTTACGGCACAATTGATTAAGAGTCACCAATATTTGGTGACAGCTGCGACAACGATGGCACAATTTGCAGCTATTGAAGCTCTTTCTGCCGGCAAGGACGATGCGCTACCAATGAAAGCTGAGTACGTGAAACGTCGTGATTACATTATAGACAAGATGTCTGCACTTGGCTTTAAGATTATCAAACCTGATGGGGCATTCTACATTTTTGCTAAAATTCCAGAGGGTTATGAGCAAGATTCGTTTAAATTTTGTCAGGATTTTGCTCGTGAAAAAGCTGTTGCCTTTATCCCAGGGGTTGCTTTTGGAAAATACGGTGAAGGTTACCTTCGTTTGTCTTATGCTGCTAGCATGGAAACCATCACAACTGCGATGGAGCGCTTGAAAGAATTTATGGAAGAACATGCAAACTAAGGAAACTTATGGGCTTGTTCTCTACAACCGCAATTATCGTGAGGATGACAAGCTGGTCAAACTCTTTACCGAAACGGATGGCAAGTATATGTTTTTTGTCAGACATGCTAGCAAGTCTAAGTTAGCAGCGGTTCTCCAGCCTTTGACCATTGCAAAATTCATTTTAAAATTGAATGATGAGGGCTTGTCTTTCATCGAGGATTATAAGGAAGTGGAAACCTTTAAGGCCATCAACGCAGATTTGTTTAAACTGTCTTATGCGTCCTATGTCACAGCTTTGACAGATGCGGCTTTGAGCGACCATGTGGCAGATGCTCCTTTATTTGCCTTTTTACAAAAGACTCTTTCTTTAATGGAAGAAGGTCTTGATTACGCTATTTTGACCAATATCTTTGAAATTCAGATTTTAGAGCGATTTGGTGTACGCCTTAATTTTCATGAATGTATTTTTTGTCATCGTGTGGGTTTGCCTTTTGATTTTTCGCATCGGTATTCGGGCTTGCTTTGCCCAGAGCATTACCACAAAGATAATCATCGTAGCCACCTCGACCCCAATATGCTTTATTTGGTGGACCGTTTTCAAGCTATTCATTTTGATGATTTAAGAACCATTTCCATTAAACCTGAGATGAAGCAAAAATTGCGTTTGTTCATTGATGACCTGTATCAGACTTATGTGGGTTTACATTTGAAAAGTAAGCAATTTATCGATGATTTGGGAACGTGGGGAGATATTATGACCTAAAAGTTGTTGGTGGTACCTTGTTTTCAAGGATTGCCGACAGTTTTTTATTTTTTTCTGAAAATCCCTTGTTGTTTTTATAAAACTGAAAAAAATGCTAAATCGTGTTATAATGGG
Organism: Streptococcus alactolyticus; assembly: GCF_012277075.1. Classification (GTDB taxonomy): domain Bacteria; phylum Bacillota; class Bacilli; order Lactobacillales; family Streptococcaceae; genus Streptococcus; species Streptococcus alactolyticus. Next base: position 4,222 of record NZ_JAAXMT010000006.1, read on the forward strand.
GTGATTATATTTTGTGAGGAAATGACATGAAAACAATTGCAATTGATGCTATGGGTGGTGATAACGCCCCTAAAGCTATTGTCGAAGGAGTGAATCAAGCTCTCGCTGAATTTTCAGATATTGAAGTGCAACTTTATGGTGATGAAAGCAAGATAAAACAATATTTGAAAGCAACTGAACGTGTGACAATCGTGCATACGGAAGAAAAGATTAATTCAGATGATGAGCCTGTCAAAGCCATTCGCCGTAAGAAAAAAGCGAGCATGGTACTGGCTGCTCAGGCAGTTAAAGACACGAAAGCAGATGCCGTGATTTCTGCGGGAAATACAGGGGCGCTTTTAGCGGCTGGTTTGTTTGTGATTGGTCGCATTAAAGGCGTTGATCGTCCAGGTTTGATGTCTACGCTACCAACGACTGATGGCAAGGGCTATGATATGTTGGATTTGGGAGCAAATGCGGAGAATACGCCAAAACATTTGCATCAGTATGCAACGCTTGGTTCTTTTTATGCTAAAAATGTGCGTGGCATTGCCAATCCGCGTGTAGGCTTGCTCAATAACGGTACGGAAGCGACTAAGGGTGACCCACTTCATAAGGACACTTATGCCTTGTTAGAAGAAGATAAAAGCTTGCATTTTGTTGGCAATGTGGAAGCGCGTGATTTGATGAATGGCGTAGCTGACGTTGTGGTGACCGATGGTTTCACGGGAAACGCTGTGCTTAAAACCATGGAAGGAACAGCTCTTAACATCATGGGTAGCTTGAAATCATCTATTCAATCAGGTGGTTTCAGAGCAAAATTAGGTGCCCTTTTATTGAAAAATAGCTTGTACCAATTGAAAGATACGATGGATTATACGCGTGCAGGCGGTGCGGTTCTCTTTGGTTTGAAAGCTCCTGTGGTTAAATGCCACGGTTCAAGTGATGCCCAAGCTGTTTTCTACACCATCAAACAAGTACGCACCATGCTAGAAACAAAAGTTGTTGAGCAGCTGGTCGATGCTTTTACTGTTGAGGATTAAAGCATATGACAAGAGAAATGATTTTTAATAAAATGGCAGAAGTGGTTCGAGGACAAGTGAAAAATCCAGACCTAACCTTAACCACTTCAATGGATATTCAAAAAGACCTGGGGCTTGATTCTATCGAGTTAGTGGAACTTATTATTGATTTGGAAGAAGCTTTTCAACTCAGTATTCCCGATGAAGATGTGGAAGATTTGGCCTCTCTTGGTGAATTGACAGATTATTTAAATAATCGGATAAATTAGAAAGAAACGTTCGCGTAAGGTGAACGTTTTTGTTTTTGAATTCTCAAAAAGTCTGTTAAATGTTGAAAAAAATGACATCGTATGTTAAAATCTATTTGAATAAAGGTGAAAGGCGAACAAATAAATGTCAAGAAAACTGATTTATACGGGAAAAGCCAAAGATATCTACACAACTTCAGATGATGAAGATGTGATTATTTCAGTTTATAAAGATCAAGCAACCATGCTTAATGGTGCTCGTAAGGAAACCATCAAAGGGAAAGGGGTGCTTAACAACCAGATTTCGTCTTTAATTTTCACGAAATTAAATGAAGCAGGTATTGCAACCCACTTTGTTAAACAATTGTCAGAAAACGAACAATTGAACAAAAAAGTTGATATTATTCCGCTTGAAGTTGTTTTGCGTAATGTGACTGCAGGATCATTTTCAAAACGATTTGGTGTGGAAGAAGGCATTCAGCTAGAAACACCGATTGTTGAATTTTACTATAAAAACGATGACTTGGACGACCCATTCATCAACGATGAACACGTGAAATTCCTTGGTATTGCAAGTGATGAGGGTATTGCTTACATCAAGGCTGAAACACGTCGTATCAACGAATTGTTGAAAGATTGGTTCAACCAAATTGGACTTCAATTGATTGATTTTAAATTGGAATTTGGTAAGGATAAGGATGGTCATATCATCCTTGCGGACGAATTTTCACCTGATAACTGCCGTCTTTGGGATGCGGAAGGTCACCATATGGATAAAGATGTTTTCCGTCGTGACTTGGGTAACCTAACAGATGTTTACGAAGTGGTTCTTGAAAAATTGCAAGGACTTGGATAAAAAAGCTCGGTACGGTGTACTGGTAAGCTACTAGAAAGAAAATTCTTAAAAGGATAGGGAATGGATAAACGCATTTTTGTTGAGAAAAAATCACATTTTAACGTTAAAGCGCAAGCACTTATCAAAGAGCTTAAGCACAATCTTCAGTTAAACAGTTTGACTGATTTACGCATCATTCAAGTGTATGATGTTTTTCAGCTAGACGAAGCGCTTTTTGCGCGTGCAGAAAAGCATATTTTTTCTGAACCAGTAACGGATAATATTTTGGCAGAAAGTGATGTGGTTGCGGCCTTGTCAGACTATGCTTTCTTTGCGATTGAATCACTTCCAGGCCAATTTGACCAACGTGCGGCGTCATCTCAAGAAGCCTTGCTTTTATTGGGTAGTGGCAACGATGTAACGGTTAATACCGCTCAACTTTACTTGGTAAATAAAGATATCGAAGCGTCTGAATTGGAAGCTGTTAAGCATTATTTGTTGAATCCAGTAGATTCTCGCTTCAAAGATATCACGACAGGAATTGCTCCACAAGCATTCTCAGAATCTGATAAAACTATTCCGAACCTTGACTTTTTCAAGACTTATACAGCAGCTGATTTTGCTAAATATAAGGCAGAGCAAGGCTTGGCAATGGAAGTGGATGACCTTGTCTTTATCCAAGATTACTTCAAATCAATTGGACGTGTGCCAACTGAAACAGAATTGAAAGTTTTGGATACTTATTGGTCAGACCACTGCCGTCACACTACTTTTGAAACCGAACTAAAACACCTTGATTTTTCAGCTTCTAAATTCCAAGAGCAATTGCAAGCAACTTATGATAAATACCTTGCGATGCGCGATGAATTGGGGCGTTCTGAAAAACCACAAACGCTTATGGACATGGCGACTATTTTTGGACGCTATGAGCGTGCCAATGGCCGTTTGGACGACATGGAAGTATCTGACGAAATCAACGCTTGCTCTGTCGAGATTGAAGTGGACGTTGATGGTGTCAAAGAACCATGGTTGTTGATGTTCAAAAATGAAACTCATAACCACCCAACTGAAATTGAACCGTTTGGTGGCGCTGCGACTTGTATCGGTGGGGCTATCCGTGATCCATTGTCAGGGCGTTCTTATGTTTACCAAGCCATGCGTATCTCAGGTGCTGGTGATATTACCATGTCAATTGCTGACACACGCGTTGGGAAATTGCCTCAACAAGTGATTTCAAAAACAGCGGCTCATGGTTATTCATCATACGGTAACCAAATTGGCCTTGCAACGACTTATGTTAAAGAATATTTCCACCCTGGATTTGTAGCCAAACGCATGGAACTTGGTGCGGTTGTCGGTGCAGCACCTAAGGAAAATGTGGTGCGTGAAAAACCAGAAGCAGGTGACGTGGTTATCCTTCTTGGTGGTAAAACAGGGCGTGATGGTGTCGGTGGTGCGACAGGTTCTTCTAAGGTTCAAACCGTTGAATCTGTTGAAACAGCTGGTGCTGAAGTTCAAAAAGGGAATGCCATTGAAGAACGTAAAATCCAACGTCTTTTCCGTAATGGCGATGTGACACGCCTTATCAAGAAATCAAATGACTTTGGTGCTGGTGGTGTCTGTGTTGCGATTGGTGAATTGGCTGATGGTCTTGAAATTGACTTGAACAAAGTGCCATTGAAATACCAAGGGCTTAACGGAACAGAAATTGCCATTTCAGAATCGCAAGAACGTATGGCCGTTGTGGTGCGTCCAAAAGACATCGATGCTTTTGTTGCTGCTTGTCATAAGGAAAATATCGATGCGGTTGTAGTGGCAACTGTGACTGAAAAACCAAATCTTGTTATGACATGGAATGGGCAAACGATTGTAGATATCGAGCGCCGTTTCCTTGATACAAACGGTGTGCGCGTAGTTGTCGATGCTAACGTGGTTGATAGCCAAGTTGATGTGCCAGAACAACGCACAACTTCAGCTGAAACCTTGGAAGCTGATACTGTAACAGTTCTTTCAGACCTTAACCATGCCAGCCAAAAAGGGCTTCAAACTATTTTTGATAGCTCAGTTGGTCGCTCAACCGTTAACCACCCAATCGGTGGTCGTTATCAAATCACACCAACAGAAAGTTCTGTTCAAAAATTACCTGTTCAAAATGGTGTGACAACAACAGCTTCTGTCATGGCACAAGGTTTCAACCCTTACATTGCAGAATGGTCACCGTATCACGGTGCTGCCTATGCCGTTATCGAAGCGACAGCACGTTTGGTGGCGACAGGTGCAAACTGGTCTAAAGCACGTTTCTCTTACCAAGAATACTTCCAACGTATGGACAAACAAGCTGACCGCTTTGGTCAACCTGTTTCAGCCCTTCTTGGTTCTATCGAAGCACAGTTACAACTTAGCTTGCCATCAATTGGTGGTAAGGACTCAATGTCAGGGACATTTGAAGAATTAACAGTACCGCCAACATTGGTTGCCTTTGGTGTGACAACGGCAGATAGTCGCAAAGTGCTTTCGCCAGAATTTAAGGCAGCTGGTGAGTACGTTTATTACCTTCCTGGTCAAGCTATTTCACAAGATATTGATTTTGATTTGATTAAGTCAAACTTTACAAGGTTTGAAGCGATTCAAAAAGCACACCATATCACATCAGCATCTGCTGTTAAATACGGTGGTGTGATGGAAAGCTTGGCTTTGGCTACATTTGGAAATCACATCGGTGCGACAGTTGAATTAGCTGATCTTGACACAAGCTTGACAGCTCAACTCGGTGGCTTTATCTTTACATCTGCTGAAGAAATTGCTGACGCTGTGAAAATTGGTAAGACAAGTGCTGACTTTACGTTGACAGTCAACGGCGTTGCCCTTTCTGGAGAAATCTTGTTAGCAGCCTTTGAAGGTACGCTTGAAGAGGTTTATCCAACAGAATTTGAGCAAAGCCAAGTTATCGAAGATGTGCCAGCTGTGGCTTCAGATGCCGTTATCAAAGCCAGCGAAAAAGTGGCTGAACCATTGGTTTACATCCCTGTTTTCCCAGGAACAAACTCAGAGTACGATTCGGCTAAGGCCTTTGAACAAGCAGGTGCCAAAGTGAACTTGGTTCCGTTTGTAACGCTTGACGAAGCAGCTATTGAAGCTTCTGTTGATACGATGGTTGACAATATCGCAAAAGCAAACATCATCTTCTTTGCAGGTGGTTTCTCAGCAGCGGACGAGCCAGACGGTTCTGCAAAATTCATCGTGAACATCTTGTTGAACCAAAAAGTTCGTGCGGCTATTGACAGTTTTATCGAAAAAGGTGGGCTTATCATTGGTATCTGTAATGGATTCCAAGCCTTGGTTAAATCAGGATTGCTTCCATACGGTAACTTTGAAGATGCCACAGAAACAAGTCCAACCTTGTTCTACAACGATGCTAACCAACACATGGCGAAAATGGTTGAAACACGTATCGCCAACACAAATTCACCATGGCTTGCTGGTGTTGAAGTGGGAGATATCCACGCTATTCCAGTATCACACGGTGAAGGGAAATTCGTTGTCAATGCTGCTGAATTTGAAGAACTCCGTGATAACGGTCAAATCTTTAGCCAATACGTTGATTTCAACGGTCAACCAAGCATGGATTCTAAATACAATCCAAATGGTTCTGTCAACGCTATTGAAGGTATTACAAGTAAAAATGGTCAAATCATTGGTAAAATGGGACACTCAGAACGTTACGAAGATGGTCTTTTCCAAAATATTCCAGGAAACAAGGACCAACACTTATTCCGTAGCGCCGTTGAGTATTTTACAAAAGGTTAGACCTTGCTAAATAAACAACAAGAGGACAAGATAAGGTACAAGGGTGCCTTATCTTGTCAACTAATCAAGAAAATTTCTTATTAACAAGAATCTAGGTAAAAAAATAATGACATATGAAGTAAAATCTCTTAATGAAGAATGTGGCGTTTTTGGCATTTGGGGCCACCCTCAAGCAGCTCATGTTGCTTACTTTGGCCTTCATAGCCTCCAACACCGCGGTCAAGAAGGGGCTGGTATCGTCACAAATGATAACGGTAAGTTGCTTCAACACCGTGATACAGGTCTTCTTTCAGAAGTGTTTAAAAATCCTGCTGATTTGGAAAAATTAACAGGGACCGCTGCTATTGGTCACGTGCGTTACGCGACAGCAGGTTCAGCTTCTATCAATAATATCCAACCGTTTCTTTACAACTTCACTGACGAGCAATTTGGTTTGTGCCACAATGGGAATTTGACAAATGCTTTGTCATTGAAAAAAGAGTTGGAGGACCAAGGTGCTATCTTTAACGCCTCATCAGATACTGAAATCTTGATGCACTTGATTCGCCGTAGTCACAATCCTGAATTTATAGGAAAAGTCAAAGAAGCCCTCAATACTGTAAAAGGTGGTTTTGCTTACCTTTTGATGACAGAAGATAAATTGATTGCAGCGCTTGACCCAAATGGTTTCCGTCCTTTGTCAATCGGTCAAATGAAAAATGGAGCTTGGGTAGTTTCAAGTGAAACATGTGCCTTTGAAGTTATCGGTGCCAAATGGGTTCGTGATGTGAAGCCAGGTGAAATCGTGATTATCGATGACAACGGTATCCAGTACGACACTTACACAACAGATACGCAATTAGCTATTTGTTCAATGGAATACGTGTATTTTGCACGTCCAGATAGTGATATCTACGGTGTCAATGTCCACACTGCTCGTAAGAATATGGGGAAACGTTTGGCACAAGAATTCCAACACGAAGCAGATATCGTAGTTGGGGTGCCTAATTCATCGCTTTCAGCAGCTATGGGATTTGCGGAAGAATCAGGCCTTCCAAATGAAATGGGATTGGTCAAAAATCAATACACTCAACGTACCTTTATCCAACCGACACAGGAATTGCGTGAAGAAGGGGTTCGTATGAAACTTTCGGCGGTTTCAGGGGTTGTTAAAGGCAAGCGCGTGGTGATGGTTGACGATTCTATCGTGCGTGGAACCACTTCTCGTCGTATCGTGAATCTCTTGCGTGAAGCTGGTGCCACAGAAGTTCACGTGGCTATTGGTAGCCCTGAATTGAAATACCCATGTTTCTACGGTATTGACATTCAAAATCGTCGTGAGTTGATTTCAGCTAACCATACGAAAGAAGAAGTTTGTGAGATTATTGGTGCGGACAGTTTGACTTACTTGTCGATTGATGGCTTGATTGAGTCTATCGGTATTGACACAGATGCTCCAAATGGTGGTCTTTGTGTTGCTTACTTTGACGGCAAATACCCAACACCACTGTACGATTATGAAGAACCTTACCTCAAGAGTTTAGAGGAAAAAACCAGCTTTTATTTGGAAAAATAAGGCTTTTAGAGAATTAGTTTTATAATAGCTCAGCTATTTCCCAAAAAGGAGAATTTATTTATGACAAAAAATGCTTACGCTCAATCTGGTGTTGATGTTGAAGCGGGTTATGAAGTTGTTGCTCGTATCAAAAAACACGTTGCACGTACAGAACGTGCGGGCGTTATGGGCGCTCTTGGTGGTTTTGGTGGGATGTTTGACCTGTCTAAAACTGGTGTGAAAGAACCTGTCTTGATTTCAGGAACGGACGGTGTGGGAACAAAACTCATGCTTGCCATCAAATACGACAAACACGATACGATTGGTCAAGACTGTGTTGCCATGTGTGTCAACGACATCATCGCAGCGGGTGCAGAGCCACTTTACTTTCTAGATTACATTGCGACTGGTAAAAACGAACCAGCTAAATTGGAACAAGTGGTTGCGGGTGTTGCGGAAGGTTGTGTGCAATCTGGTGCAGCACTTATTGGTGGTGAAACCGCTGAAATGCCTGGTATGTACGGTGAAGACGACTATGACTTGGCTGGTTTTGCCGTAGGTGTTGCGGAAAAATCACAAATTATCGACGGTTCAAAAGTATCTGAAGGTGATGTTCTTCTTGGACTTGCTTCAAGCGGTATCCACTCAAACGGTTACTCACTTGTGCGTCGTGTCTTTGCTGATTATACAGGTGATGAAGTGCTTCCAGAACTTGAAGGCAAACCGTTGAAAGAAGTGCTTCTTGAACCAACTCGTATCTATGTTAAAGCGGTACTACCCCTTATCAAAGAAGAATTGGTAAACGGTATTGCCCACATCACAGGTGGTGGTTTCATCGAAAATGTGCCACGTATGTTCTCAGATGACTTGGCTGCTGAAATTGAAGAGGATAAAGTGCCTGTTCTTCCTATCTTCAAAGCCCTTGAAAAATACGGAGAGCTCAAACACGATGAAATGTTTGAAATCTTCAACATGGGGATTGGTTTGATGTTGGCAGTTAGTCCTGACAAGGTTGAGCGCGTGAAAGAATTGTTCGATGAACCTGTTTATGAACTTGGTCGTATTGTCAAAAAAGCAGATGCAAGTGTGGTGATTAAATAATGAAAAAGATCGCCGTTTTTGCGAGTGGTAACGGGTCAAATTTTCAAGTTATTGCAGAGCAATTTCCCGTTGCCTTTGTCTTTTCAGACCACCGAGATGCTTATGTTTTAGAGCGTGCTGAAAAGCTTGGTGTGCCTGCCCATGCTTTTGAATTAAAGGAATTTGACAATAAAGCTGCTTACGAAGATGCTATTGTTGCCTTGCTGGAGCAATATGACATTGATTTGGTGTGCTTGGCAGGCTACATGAAAATTGTTGACCCAACTTTGCTAAAAGCTTACGAGGGACGTATCATCAACATTCATCCAGCTTATTTGCCTGAATTTCCAGGGGCTCATGGCATTGAGGATGCTTGGGAAGCTGGTGTCAGCCAGTCAGGTGTGACCATTCACTGGGTTGATAGTGGTGTTGACACAGGACAAATCATCAAGCAAGTCCGTGTGCCACGTCTAGCTGATGATACCATTGACAGTTTTGAAGCTCGCATTCATGACCATGAATACCAACTCTATCCAGAAGTTTTGGAGAGTTTGGGTGTTGAGAGAAAATAAGGATAAACGAAAATTCGTTTTAAAAGGAGAAAAAATGACAAAACGTGCACTGATTAGTGTTTCTGATAAAGCGGGTATTGTAGAATTTGCCCAAGAATTGAAACAATTAGGTTGGGATATCATCTCAACTGGGGGAACAAAAGTAGCACTTGATAAAGCAGGTGTTGACACGATCGCAATTGACGATGTGACTGGTTTTCCTGAAATGATGGATGGACGTGTGAAGACCCTTCACCCAAACATTCACGGTGGTCTTTTGGCTCGTCGTGACCTTGACAGCCACCTTGAAGCAGCTAAGAAAAATCACATTGAGCTGATTGACCTTGTTGTGGTAAACCTTTACCCATTTAAAGAAACGATTCTGAAATCAGACGTGACTTACGCAGATGCCGTTGAAAACATTGACATCGGTGGTCCGTCAATGCTTCGTTCAGCAGCGAAAAACCATGCCAGCGTGACCGTTCTTGTTGACCCAGCAGACTACGCTGTTGTGTTAGATGAATTGAAAGCTACTGGTGAAACAAGTGTGGAAACACGTAAACGTTTGGCAGCTAAAGTCTTCCGTCACACAGCAGCTTACGATGCTTTGATTGCGGATTACTTTACTAAACAAGTGGGTGAAGAAAAACCTGAAAAACTCACTTTGACTTATGACTTGAAACAACCAATGCGTTACGGGGAAAATCCTCAACAAGACGCTGATTTCTATCAAAATGCCTTGCCTACGGCTTATTCAATTGCGTCAGCGAAACAATTGAACGGTAAAGAATTGTCATTTAACAATATCCGTGATGCTGATGCGGCTATCCGCATTATCCGTGATTTCAAAGACCGTCCAACTGTTGTGGCGCTTAAACATATGAACCCATGTGGTATTGGGCAAGCAGACGACATTGAAACAGCTTGGGATTATGCTTACGAATCAGACCCAGTGTCAATCTTTGGTGGTATTGTCGTGCTTAACCGTGAAGTGGACGCAGCAACAGCTAAGAAAATGCACGCTATTTTCCTTGAAATTATCATCGCACCAAGCTATTCAGAAGAAGCGCTTGAAATCTTGACAACGAAGAAGAAAAACTTGCGTATTCTTCAATTGCCATTTGAAGCGCAAGAAGCGAGCGAAGTGGAAAAAGAATACACTGGTGTTGTAGGTGGCCTTTTGGTGCAAAACCAAGACGTTATCAAAGAAAATCCAGCTGACTGGAAAGTCGTGACAAAACGTCAACCAAGCGAACAAGAACAAACAGCCCTTGAATTTGCTTGGAAAGCGATCAAGTATGTCAAATCAAATGGTATTATCGTGACAAATGACCACATGACGCTTGGTGTTGGTCCTGGTCAAACCAACCGTGTGGCATCTGTTCGTATCGCTCTTGACCAAGCTAAAGACCGCTTTGACGGTGCGGTACTTGCTAGTGACGCTTTCTTCCCATTTGCAGACAACGTGGAAGAAATTGCTGCCGCTGGTGTTAAAGCCATTATCCAACCTGGTGGTTCTGTTCGTGACCAAGAATCAATTGATATGGCTGATAAATACGGACTTACTATGATCTTTACAGGTGTCCGTCACTTCCGTCACTAAGATCATATAACTACCTCCCTTTTATTTAAATAACATAGTAACAATAATAGCCTCAACCTCAGGGTTGAGGTTTTTAAGTTTTCTGAAAGGCTTTTTTTAGTTTTCATTAAGTCACCCCAACTATACTAAAGACACTCCTAAAAAAACTTTTTTCATGACCAAGCAAATCCCAATCCCCCAGATTGGGATTTTTGGTTGTGGTCTGAATGGTTGCCAAAAGGAAAATGTTATAAAGTTGTTACATGAATTGTTATAATTTCCGAACAAATATGGTATAATATTTTTGTATAATTCGTTAAAACGTGTAGTGTTTGACGAAAGTTTTGATTCTGGAGCTTAGGCTCTGTTAATGGTTTGTATTGAGGTATAGTAACTTATGAAACTTTTAGTTGTTGGATCAGGCGGGCGTGAACACGCTATTGCTAAGAAATTGTTAGAATCTCCTCAAGTTAGTCAGGTTTTTGTTGCTCCTGGAAATGATAGCATGACGCTTGACGGACTTGAATTGGTAAATATCGGCATTTCCGAACATTCTGAACTGATTGCATTTGCAAAGGAGAATGGCATTGATTGGACTTTCATCGGACCTGATGATGCTTTAGCAGCCGGGATTGTGGATGATTTCAATGCAGCTGGTCTGAAAGCCTTTGGTCCAAGTAAAGCAGCAGCGGAGCTTGAGTGGTCTAAAGATTTTGCCAAATCAATCATGGCTAAATATAAGGTTCCAACAGCAGCTTATCGCACGTTTTCAGATTTTGAAGAAGCAAAACGCTACATCGAAGAACAAGGTGCTCCAATCGTTGTCAAAGCAGATGGTTTAGCGCTTGGAAAAGGCGTTGTGGTGGCAGAAACAGTTGAGCAAGCTATCGAAGCAGCTCAAGATATGTTGTTGGACAATAAATTTGGTGATTCTGGTGCGCGTGTGGTTATTGAAGAATTCCTTGACGGCGAAGAATTTTCATTGTTTGCTTTCGTGAATGGGGATACTTTTTACATTATGCCAACGGCTCAAGACCACAAACGTGCATTTGATGGTGACAAAGGTCCAAACACAGGCGGTATGGGAGCTTATGCACCAGTCCCTCATTTGCCTCAGAGTGTTGTGGATACGGCTGTTGAAACCATTGTTAAACCGGTCCTTAACGGCATGATTGCAGAAGGTCGTCCTTACCTTGGTGTGCTGTACGCTGGTTTGATTTTGACAGCAGATGGTCCAAAGGTCATCGAGTTTAACTCTCGTTTTGGTGACCCTGAAACTCAGGTTATCTTGCCACGTTTGACCTCTGATTTTGCTCAAAATATCACGGATATTTTAGATGGGAAAAAGGCAGAGTTGACTTGGACAGATGAGGGTGTAACCTTGGGCGTGGTTGTTGCTTCAGAAGGTTACCCATTAGCTTATGAAAAAGGCGTTCGCTTACCTGAAAAAACAAGTGGCGATATTATCACTTATTATGCAGGTGCAGCATTTGCCAAAGACGGAGCTCTTTTGTCAAATGGTGGCCGTGTCTATATGCTAGTCACAACAAAAGAAGATGTGAAAACAGCAAAAGACACCATCTACGCTCAATTATCAAAACAAGATACCAGCGGTCTTTTCTACCGACATGACATTGGAAGTAAGGCCATTGGACGCTAAAACTCGATGTGTGTTAGTGAGCGCCTGCCTCTTGGGTGAACGTTGTAAATACAACGGTGGTCACAATTACAATCAAGCTCTTGTGGATTATGTGGCTGATAAAGAAGTAATTGCCGTTTGCCCTGAGGTGCTCGCTGGCTTGCCTGTGCCTAGACCGCCAGTCGAATTAGCCGCGGGTCATGTTGTGGATGCGACAGGTCAACGTTACGATGCTCTTTTTGAAAAAGGAATCGAGCGTTCTTTGGCAGCTATTTCTGGCAAAAAAGTTGATTTAGCCATTTTGCAATCACGTAGCCCTTCATGTGGGGTCAATCAAGTTTACGACGGTAGTTTTTCAGGCCGAAAAATAGCTGGTAGCGGGCGTTTTGCTCAAAAACTCAAAACATTAGGTTATCGCGTTCTTGATGTTGAAGATATCAATCAATTGGAAGGAAAATCATGAAACCATTAATTTCAGTAATCATGGGAAGCAAATCAGATTGGGCTACCATGAAAAAAACAGCAGAAGTACTTGACCAATTTGGTGTGGCATATGAAAAGAAAGTCGTGTCTGCTCACCGTACGCCAGATTTGATGTTCAAACACGCTGAAGAAGCCAAAGGTCGTGGCATCAAGGTCATTATTGCTGGTGCGGGTGGAGCTGCGCATTTACCTGGTATGGTTGCCGCTAAGACGACACTTCCTGTTATCGGTGTGCCAGTCAAATCACGAGCTCTTAGCGGACTTGACTCTCTTTATTCAATCGTTCAAATGCCTGGTGGCGTGCCTGTTGCAACCATGGCAATTGGTGAAGCAGGAGCAACCAATGCGGCTTTGACAGCTCTTCGTATTTTGGCAATTGAAGATGCGACATTAGCAGAAAAATTAGAAAACTTTGCTTTAGAACAAGGCAAGGTAGCAGAGGAATCAACAGATGAGCTCGACTAAAGCAAAAATGATTGGGATTATTGGCGGAGGTCAATTGGGGCAAATGATGGCTATCTCAGCTATTTATATGGGGCACAAAGTGGTTACTTTGGATCCAACAGCAGATTGCCCAGCGTCGCGCGTGAGTGACATGATTGTGGCGGATTATGATGATGTGGAAGCCTTGCGCGAATTAGCAGAACGTTGCGATGTCTTGACCTATGAGTTTGAAAATGTTGACGCAGATGGCTTGGATGCCGTTGTCAAAGACCATCAATTGCCTCAAGGGACAGACTTGTTACGCATTTCGCAAAACCGTATTTTTGAGAAAAACTTTTTGGCTAAAAAAGCTGGCGTACAAGTGGCACCTTATAAAGTGGTTACATCAAGCCTTGATATTGAGAACCTTGATTTTAGCAAGACCCACGTTTTAAAAACGGCAACAGGCGGCTATGATGGGCACGGTCAAGTGGTCATTACCTCTGCTGCTGACTTAGAAAAAGCCAACCAACTGGCAAATTCTTGTGAATGTGTTTTGGAAGAATTTGTGGATTTTGACCTTGAAATTTCAGTCATTGTTTCAGGAAATGGTCAAGATATCACAGTATTCCCAGTTCAAGAAAACATTCACCGCAATAACATTCTTTCAAAAACCATCGTCCCAGCCCGTATTTCAGACGAATTAGCCAAAAAAGCACAAACCATGGCCGTTCAAATTGCGAAAAAGCTAGACCTAGCTGGTACGCTTTGTGTGGAAATGTTTGCGACAGCTGATGATATTATCGTCAATGAAATTGCGCCACGCCCACACAATTCAGGACACTATTCTATCGAAGCTTGTGATTTCTCACAATTTGATACGCATATTTTGGGCATTCTTGGCTTGCCCCTGCCTGATATTCACCTGCACCAACCTGCCGTTATGCTAAATGTCCTCGGACAACACATGGAAAAAGCGCAGGCTTATATGCAAGAAAACCCTAGCGCGCACCTCCACCTTTATGGTAAACTAGAGGCAAAACATAACCGTAAAATGGGACACATTACTTTGTTTAGTGATGAACCAGATACCATTGCGGAAATGGGAGAAGGAATGGATTTTTAAAGTGTTAATCGGAGGAAATATGCTGAAAATCATTGTTCATGCTTATATTGATAATACTAAGAAAGCTATCGTTGAAGTCGTTTTTGCTTCTTCTGATAAGTCTCGTATTTCTGAAAAAATGGCAGAACTGACAAATAAGTACCCCAATGATTATCTTGCTGTTTATGATTTACCACTCGATACAGATTTAACAACTTTACCTCACTATCCATCTGTTGAAATTGGTAAGGAAGATTTTAATTAATTGTGTTAGTTGTTTTATTGATATAACTAAAAAAAGGAAAGGAGTTAGGGTGTTAATCGTATTCGCTTAACGCCCTTAATATCTTAAACATGATCGATCGTTATTCACGCCCTGAAATGGCGGCAATTTGGAGTGAAGAAAATAAATACCGTGCTTGGCTTGAAGTGGAAATCTTAGCCGATGAAGCATGGGCAGAATTAGGTGAAATTCCTAAAGAAGATGTGGCTAAAATCCGTGAAAATGCGGACTTTGACATTGACCGTATTCTTGAAATTGAACAAGAAACACGTCACGATGTGGTGGCTTTCACGCGTGCCGTTTCTGAAACACTTGGCGAAGAACGCAAATGGGTTCACTACGGTTTGACATCAACTGACGTCGTTGATACAGCTTACGGTTACCTTTACAAACAAGCCAACGACATTATTCGCAAAGATTTGAACAATTTCCTTGAAATCATTGCCAACAAAGCAAAAGAACACAAGTTTACTATCATGATGGGACGTACTCACGGTGTCCATGCTGAGCCAACTACTTTTGGTTTGAAATTAGCAACTTGGTACAGTGAAATGAAACGTAACATCGAACGTTTCGAACATGCTGCCGCAGGTGTCGAAGCTGGTAAAATTTCAGGTGCCGTTGGTAACTTTGCTAACATCCCACCATTTGTTGAAGCTTATGTGTGCGATAAATTAGGCATCCGTGCTCAAGAGATCTCAACACAAGTTCTTCCACGTGACCTTCACGCTGAATACTTTGCTGTTCTTGCTAGCATCGCAACATCAATTGAACGCATGGCAACTGAAATCCGTGGTTTGCAAAAATCTGAACAACGTGAAGTTGAAGAATACTTTGCTAAAGGCCAAAAAGGTAGCTCAGCAATGCCACACAAACGCAACCCAATCGGTTCAGAAAACATGACTGGTCTTGCGCGTGTGATTCGTGGACACATGGTAACAGCTTACGAAAACGTTGCTCTTTGGCATGAACGTGATATCTCACACTCATCAGCAGAACGTATCATCACACCAGATACAACGATTTTGATTGATTACATGCTAAACCGTTTTGGCAATATCGTGAAAAACTTGACCGTTTTCCCAGAAAATATGCTTCGCAACATGGGTTCTACATTTGGTCTTATCTTCAGCCAACGTGTGATGCTTAAACTGATCGAAAAAGGCATGACGCGTGAGCAAGCTTATGACCTTGTTCAACCTAAGACAGCTTATTCTTGGGATAACCAAGTCGATTTCAAACCACTTCTTGAAGCTGATGAAGAAGTGACATCACGTTTGACACAAGATGAAATCGATGAGTTGTTTAACCCAGCTTATTACACAAAACGTGTTGATGAAATCTTTGAACGTATTGGTTTAGGGGACTAAGATTTATCAACTTGATGATTTAAATACAACCATTATCGAACACTATTTTTCTAAGAAGGCAGGATAACTAGTTGGGAGAGTATTATCCTGTCTTTCTTTTTCTATCGGAGAGATCGTTAGTTTTAGGGGATTTAAGGAGATTGATTATGAAAGCATTTGGGGAAAAGGTGCGCCAGTTAAGAGAAGAGCGTGGGATTTCACGTGAGGCTTTTTGTGGCGATGAAACGGAATTGTCTATTCGGCAGTTGTATCGGGTTGAAACAGGGCAGTCCATTCCAACACTAAACAAGGTAACCTATATCGCGCAGATTTTGGGAGTGAGCATTGGTGAGCTAACCGATGGCAAGACCTTTGAACTTCCAGCTAGATACAAGGAATTAAAGTATTTGCTGCTGAGAACACCGACTTATGGGGACCAAGAACGCCTGCAAAAAAAGAGCCATTATTTTGATGAAATTGCGGAGCAGTATTACGAAGTCATTCCAGAAGAAGAACGCTTGATGATGGATTGCTTGCAGTCTAAGATAGATGTGCACTTCAGCGATGATGTTAATTTTGGAGAGGGCATTTTGCACGAGTATTTTGACCAAGTTCTAAAAAAGCAGGTTTTTTCCTTAAATGACCTGATTGTGATTGATTTGTACTTGGCTTGTTTGGCCTCAGCTCCCGTTTTAGAAGGCATTTACAGTTTGGATTTGTATAAGACTTTGATGGAACGCTTGTTGGACCAAGACATTGCTGACCCTGAAACGGCACTGATTTTGAATAATGTTTTGCTAAATAACGTTGACTTGGCTTTTCGTTTTCAAAAGGACACTTTTGTGGAGGCTATCATGTCAAAAAGTAGTGACATCATGACGGCGATTCACGATTTTCAAAAACGCCCCATTTTAAGCTTGGTAGAGTGGAAATATCAGCTGCATTTCAAAAATGATTTGGCTACTGCACAAGAATCTTATACCAAAGCCATTTCATTTGCCAGTTTGATAGGAGATACCCATCTAGAAGAGCAGTTGGTCACGGAATGGCAAAAGGATACCCAAAACTATCCCTAGATTTTTTCTAGGGATTTTTTTTGCAGAACAGGACATATATGTCCTGTTGTTTTTCTGAAAAATCCAGTAAACTAAATGTAATCATTTGGAAAGGATGGAAAGAGATGAAATCAATGGTTTTCTTTTTTCTGCTAACAGGTTGGTGGGGTTTATAAGCTCTTATTCAAAAAATTCCCTGACCTTTTTAGTTTTGGTATAATAATGATATGAGTAGAATTTTAGATAATGACGTGATGGGTGATGAGGAGTTCGTAGAGCGAACCTTGCGTCCCCAATATTTGCAAGAATACATTGGTCAAGATAAGGTCAAAAATCAATTACGCATTTTTATCGAAGCAGCAAAATTGCGAGATGAGTCTTTGGACCACGTTTTGTTGTTTGGACCGCCAGGTCTTGGTAAGACTACCATGGCTTTTGTCATCGCCAACGAATTAGGCGTGAATTTGAAACAAACCTCAGGGCCAGCTATTGAAAAAGCGGGAGATTTGGTGGCCATCTTAAATGATTTAGAACCAGGTGACGTGCTTTTTATTGATGAAATTCATCGAATGCCTATGGCTGTCGAAGAAGTGCTTTACAGTGCTATGGAAGATTTTTACATTGACATCATGATTGGTGCTGGTGAAACTAGCCGTAGTGTGCATCTGGAATTGCCACCGTTTACCTTAATTGGTGCAACCACTCGAGCAGGTATGCTATCAAACCCTTTGCGAGCGCGCTTTGGTATTACAGGACACATGGAATACTATGATGTGGATGATTTGACGGAAATCATTGAGCGGACGGCAGATATTTTTGAGATGAGCATTGTTTATGAAGCAGCACAAGAATTAGCCAGACGCAGCCGTGGCACACCACGTATTGCTAACCGTCTGTTAAAACGTGTGAGGGACTACGCTCAAATCATGGGAGATGGTGTGATTACAAAAGATATCACCGACAAGGCTTTGACAATGTTGGATGTCGATGCTGAAGGGCTTGATTACATTGACCAAAAAATCTTGCGGACGATGATTGAACTGTATAATGGAGGTCCAGTGGGACTGGGCACCTTGTCTGTCAATATTGCTGAGGAACGCGATACGGTGGAGGATATGTACGAGCCTTATTTGATTCAAAAAGGTTTTATCATGCGAACGCGGACAGGGCGCGTGGCGACTGCCAAGGCTTACGAACACCTAGGTTACCCGTTTAAGGAAAATTAAAGTTAATGTTAAGTTAATTTTAAGCTAATCTTTCTATACTGTAGACATTCCTAAAACTTTTCTTTTTCATAATCTCCTAGGAAGAAGCTTACTTCGTTAAGTTTCTTCCTTTTTTAGTGTTAGAATTCGGTTGGCTTAACCAGAAACGAAACATTTAAAAGAGATATCATGCGTTAAGCGTCTATTTTTTTGTTATAATAGTAAAAGAAATTTTTTAGACAATCGTTTAAAGTTTTAGAAGTTGTGTGAACATGAAAAAAATAAATATAAGTAGAGGCCGTATAGAGATAATTGTTGTCCTATTTCTTGTTATTTGTGGCCTATCCGTTTTTTCGGTGTCAAAAAGTTCCAAGACAACCTTGGTTTACGATAATGGCAAAATAACCTATACAGGCTATGTAGTCAATCATCGCATGAATGGTCAGGGACAGTTGACTTATCAAAATGGGGATGTTTATAAAGGGCACTTTGTCAATGGTATTTTTGATGGCGAAGGTACCTATACCGCTAAATCAGGATGGAGTTATAGCGGCGAATTTAAAGATGGTCAACCAAACGGACAAGGAACCTTGAAGGCCCAAAATGGTAAAGTCTATACAGGAACCTTTAAACAGGGGATTTTTCAAAAATGAGAATAAAATGGTTTTCAATGGTTAGGGTAACAGGGCTTTTGTTAGTCTTGCTCTATCATTTCTATAAAACAATCTTTCCAGGAGGCTTTGTTGGTGTTGATGTCTTCTTCACCTTTTCAGGCTACTTAATCACTGCTTTGTTAATTGATGAGTATTCTAAGCACAGAAAGATAGACCTTCTTGGTTTTTATAGGAGGCGATTCTATCGGATTGTGCCTCCTTTGGTATTGATGGTTCTGATGGTTATCCCATTTACTTACTTGGTGCGCCGAGATTATGTTGCCAATATAGGCACACAAATCGCAGCGGCACTGGGATTTACCACCAATTTTTATGAAATCATGACCGGTGGTAATTACGAATCGCAATTTGTTCCCCACCTTTTCCTACAAACGTGGAGTTTGGCGATTGAGATGCATTTCTACTTGATTTGGGGTTGGTTGATTTGGTTCTTAGGACGTCGCCGACACAGTTTAGCCCAATTCCGTAGCATGATTTTTGGAATTTCGGGACTTTTCTTTTTGGGAAGCTTCCTATCAATGTTTATCCGAGTCTTTTTCGTGGACAATGTGTCAACCATCTACTTTTCATCGCTATCGCATAGTTTCCCATTCTTCCTAGGAGCAATGGTAGCAACTATGACTGGGGTCAGAGAAACCACTGTCCGATTTAAGAAAAATGTCCGTTTGTGGACGACAAAACGCAGTATCATCACCATGGCAACCAGCTTTGCCTTGCTAATGGTTTTGGGATTGACTTTGAATTTCAACCATCGCATCACTTATTGGTTTGGTTTCTTACTAGCTAGTTTGTTTGCTGTTGTTATGATTTACGGGGCGCGTGTTTTAAATGACCAGTTGCCAAATGCAAAAGAGCCCGTGGTGATTAACTATTTATCAGATATTAGTTACGGGATTTACCTCTTCCACTGGCCATTTTATGTGATCTTTACCCAATTGATGCCTCATTTCTTGGCAGTTCTGTTGACTGTGTTCTTCTCCATTGTCTTGTCAACCTTGTCTTACTATCTCCTTGAGCCTTTTATTGCTGGAAAATCACCAAGCTTATTGGGAGTAGAGTTTGATTTGACGCCTTATAAGAAATGGATTTATGGAGGAACGGCAGCACTTGGCCTTGTGACCCTTGTAACGGTTCTGATGGCCCCAAGCATGGGGAATTTTGAATCCAGCTTGTTGGTCAATTCCTTAAATCAAGAGCAAAGTAATGTGACTAGGACTCATACCCTGACCGCTGGTGATGCTGCTGCGCTCAGTGATGTGACTATTATTGGTGACTCTGTTGCCCTTCGTTCAAGCAGCGCCTTTTCAAGTTTGTTGCCTGATGCTCAACTTGATGCCGCTGTTAGTCGTAATTTCAACGAAGCTTTTGATATTTACAAAAATGCTATTGACAGTGGTACCTTGTCCAAAACAACGGTTCTTGCTGTCGGTGTTAATTCCTTAGATAATTATCGCGAAGATTTGCAACGTTTTATTGACGCTTTGCCAAATGGCTACCGTTTGATTATCGTTACGCCTTACAATGCTAATAATGAAACGCAAGTCAAAGAAGTTCGTGATTACGAATTGACCTTGCCAGATACCTATCCTTATGTGACTATTGCGGATTGGTATAAGGCTGCCTCAACTCACCCAGATATCTGGAAGGGAACAGACGGCGTCCATTACAGCGACAGCGATTCAACAGGTGCAGACCTTTACGTTAAAACCATTCAAAAAGCTATCAATAAATCTGCTAAAGGCCCTGCCAAAGAATAAAGTATTTAAGTCAACGATCCGACTGAGTAACAGTTGCATCATTGACTTTTTTTAGTGGAAAGCCGACTCATAAAAAAATCTCAAAAAAGTTTATGAAAGCCCTTTACAGATTGAATGGCTAGCGTTATAATACCAATGGATTAAACGTGAGTAGGAAGGAGGGAAGTTAGTGGCTGCTTTATTCTATAACGTTTTGGCAAGCGTTTGGATTTCAATTGCTGGTGTAGATTCACGTTGGACTGGTAAGTAAAATAGTAAAAATATGTTGAGGGGGCGAGCCAAAAAAGTCGTCCCCTTTTTACAATTATGGTAAAATTTGTATAAATTTTCTGATAATTATGATAGAATGGACATATAGTCTCTATTTAAGATAAGGAGTTTGTGATGACGTTAATTTACCAATCAACGCGCGATGAAAATAATAAAGTAACTGCTAGTCAAGCAATTTTACAAGGACTAGCAAGTGACGGTGGTTTGTTTACCCCTGTTACCATGCCATCTGTTAACTTGGATTTTGATACGTTAAAAGATGCCTCTTACCAAGAAGTTGCCAAATTAGTCTTGTCAGCTTTCTTGGATGATTTCACAGAAGAAGAGTTGGACCACTGCATTGCTTCAGCTTACGATGCCAAATTTGACACACCAGCTATTGCACCATTGGTATCATTAGAAGGGCAATACAATCTAGAGCTTTTCCACGGGGCAACTATCGCCTTTAAAGACATGGCTTTGTCAATCCTGCCTCACCTTTTGACGACTTCTGTAAAAAAACAAGGGGCAGATCGTAAAATTGTGATTTTGACAGCGACTTCAGGGGATACTGGAAAAGCTGCTATGGCTGGATTTGCGGACGTTCCAGGAACTGAGATTATTGTTTTCTATCCAAAAGATGGGGTCAGCAAGATTCAAGAATTGCAAATGACGACTCAAACTGGCGACAACACTCATGTCGTTGCCATTACAGGTAATTTTGATGATGCTCAAACGGCTGTTAAACAGATGTTCAACGACGATGCCCTACGCCAAAAATTGGCCGATCAAAATCTGCAATTCTCATCAGCCAACTCAATGAATATCGGTCGCTTGGTGCCACAAATTGTATACTATGTTTATGCCTACGCTCAATTGGTGAAAAATGGTCACATTCGCGTTGGAGATAAGATTAATGTTACCGTTCCAACAGGTAATTTCGGGAATATCCTAGCAGCTTATTATGCTAGTCAAATCGGTGTTCCAATTGGTAAGTTGATTTGTGCGTCAAATGAAAACAAGGTATTGACAGACTTCTTTGTAACTGGAACTTACGACAAAAAACGTGATTTCAAAGTGACAACCAGCCCATCAATGGATATCTTGGTGTCATCTAACTTGGAACGTTTGATTTTCCATTTGTTAGGAAATGATGCTGCTAAAACCAAAACTTTAATGGAAGAATTAGTGGCAGACGGTGAGTACACCCTTCCTGAGGTGGACCATACTATTTTAGATTTGTTTGCAGCAGATTACGCAACTGAGGCAGAAACATCAGCCGAAATCAAACGCGTGTACGAAACATCACATTATATTGAAGACCCACATACAGCGGTTGCTTCAGCAGTTTATCACAAATACCTTTACCGTACGAAAGACACAACTCCAACGGTCATTGCCTCAACAGCCAGCCCTTATAAATTCCCACGAGTTGTGGTTGATGCCGTCAGAGAGCAAGCTGCAGCAGATGATTTTGCAGCGGTTAATGACTTGGAAAAATTATCAGGAGTGGCTATTCCAAAAGCCGTTAAAAGCCTTGATAAATTACCTGTTCGTCATGATACCGTTGTTTCAACAGACGGCATGCAAGCCATTGTTGAAAGCATTTTAGGGATATAGTTTCTAAGAGCCGAGATTTGTCCTCGGCTTTTATTTGTGCTATAATGTCACATTATGAAACAATCAAAAGAAATTATTCGATTAGCTTTTCCGTCTATGATGGAAAATCTCTTGCAGATGCTCATGGGAGTCGTGGATAATTATCTAGTGGCTCAAGTGGGTCTAGTAGCTGTTTCGGGAGTTTCTGTTGCGAATAATATTATTACGATTTATCAAGCCGTTTTTATCGCTCTTGGAGCTGCGATTTCTAGTCTAGTCGCCAAGAGTATTGGTGAGAAGAATGCTCAAAAAACCGTACAATATCAATCAGATGCTCTCTTAATTACCATCGTGCTGAGCCTGTTTCTTGGTCTTATCTCCGTGACACTTGGCAAGCAGATGCTTCAATTATTAGGGACAGCGACGGCGGTTACCCAAACAGGTGGGCTTTATCTAGCACTGGTCGGTGGTTTGATTATTAGCCTCGGCTTGATTACAACTTTTGGTGCTATTTTAAGGTCAACAGGTAAGCCTCGTTTGCCGATGTACGTCAGTTTGGTTGCAAATATTCTAAACGCTCTGTTCTCAGCAGTAGCTGTTTTTATTTGCCATTGGGGCGTGGCTGGGGTCGCTTGCTCAACTGTTTTAGCACGTTTTATTTCAGTAGGTATTTTAGCTTATTACTTGCCGATAAAACGCATGGTTAAGCACATGAGGTGGCGTTTGAGTGATGATTTAATCAAACTTGCTCTTCCAGCTGCAGGTGAACGCCTGATGATGCGAGCAGGAGATGTGGTTATCATAGCCATTATTGTTAAATTCGGAACTAAGGTTGTCGCAGGTAATGCCATTGGTGAAACCTTAATCCAATTTAACTTTATGCCAGGTTTTGGTGTGGCAACGGCGACGGTTATTCTTGTGGCGCGTTGTTTAGGTCAGAGAAATCCGCAAGCCATTCGTCGTCTGGTGAGAATGTCCTACGTCATATCAGTCTTGCCAATGTTTGCTATCGGTCTTTTTTTTGGTATTTCCACACCGAATTGTCGCAACTCTTTACGACCGATTCAGTTGCCCTTCACGCTAGTGCCACAGTTCTTTTCTACGTAATAACTCGTATAGCATACATTATACGAAGTTATACGAGGTATTTCCACACCGAATTGTCGCAACTCTTTACGACCGATTCAGTTGCCCTTCACGCTAGTGCCACAGTTCTTTTCTACGTAATAACTCGTATAGCATACATTATACGAAGTTATACGAGGTATTTCCACACCGAATTGTCCCAACTCTTTACGACCGATTCAGTTGCCCTTCAAGCTAGTGCCACAGTTCTTTTCTATTCCTTTATTGGTGGACCTGCCACGGCTGGTACTTTGATTTACACAGCGACTTGGCAAGGTTTAGGAAATGCTCGCCTACCATTTTGTGCAACAACTATTGGGATGTGGCTCATCCGTATCGTTTTGGGATACGTTCTTGGTATCACCTTTAATTTAGGTTTACAAGGGGTTTGGTTAGCCACATTGGCGGACAATATCTTCCGTTGGTTCTTATTAAAATTCCTATATCATAGGCACCTAAAAACACTGGAGCCAGCTCCAGCAACCTAATAATCTATGAAAAAGCAAGAGCAGTAGCTTCTTGCTTTTTATGATAGATAAACTGAAAACGAATTCTTTAAAAAATAGAGCAAAACCCTTGCGAACTCTGTTCAAATTTGCTATCATATACTGGTGCTGTAAAACAGTAACTTTAGCTATGATACAAGAGGTTGCGACACGCTCGGTTGCATTGCCACGCAAAGAGGTGTTGGTTTTCTTGAGGAGCTAGCCTATTATCTTAAATAGACGAGAAGGAGAAAAAGATGGCAAATAAGAAAATCCGTATCCGTTTGAAAGCATACGAACATCGTACACTTGATACAGCGGCAGAAAAAATTGTTGAAACTGCAACACGTACAGGTGCTACAGTAGCTGGACCAGTTCCACTTCCAACAGAACGTAGCTTGTACACAATTATTCGTGCGACTCACAAATACAAAGATTCACGCGAACAATTTGAAATGCGTACTCACAAACGCTTGATCGACATCATCAACCCAACTCAAAAAACAGTTGACGCTTTGATGAAATTAGATCTTCCAAGTGGCGTTAACGTAGAAATCAAACTTTAATAAGGATTTCGTTATTGAGCATAAAAAACGCTCGTTAAAAACTTTTTAAAATAATAAAGTAAAGGAATATTCTCTCATGACAAAAGGAATCTTAGGGAAAAAAGTGGGAATGACTCAAATCTTCACTGAATCTGGTGAATTCATCCCAGTAACAGTCATTGAAGCAACTCCAAACGTTGTTCTTCAAGTTAAAACTGTTGAAACAGACGGTTATGAAGCTGTTCAAGTTGGTTTTGATGACAAACGTGAAGTATTGAGTAACAAACCTGCCAAAGGCCATGTAGCAAAAGCTAACACTGCTCCTAAGCGCTTCATTCGTGAATTCAAAAACATTGAAGGTTTAGAAGTAGGTCAAGAAATTACAGTTGACACTTTCTCAGCTGGAGATGTTGTTGATGTAACTGGTACATCAAAAGGTAAAGGTTTCCAAGGTGTTATCAAACGCCACGGTCAATCTCGCGGACCTATGGCTCACGGTTCTCGTTATCACCGTCGTCCAGGTTCAATGGGACCTGTTGCGCCTAACCGTGTTTTCAAAAACAAACACTTGGCAGGACGTATGGGTGGTAACCGTGTAACAATCCAAAACCTTGAAATTGTACAAGTTATCCCAGAGAAAAACGTTATTTTGATTAAAGGTAACGTACCAGGTGCTAAGAAATCTCTTATCACTATCAAATCAGCAGTTAAGGCTGCTAAATAATAAGAAAGGAGAAAACAGTTAAATGGCAAACGTAAAACTATTTGACCAAACTGGGAAAGAAGTTAGCTCAGTTGAATTGAATGATGCTATTTTCGGTATCGAACCAAACGAATCAGTAGTATTTGACGTTATCATCAGTCAACGTGCTAGCCTTCGTCAAGGTACTCACGCGGTTAAAAACCGTTCAGCAGTATCTGGTGGTGGTCGTAAACCATGGCGTCAAAAAGGAACTGGACGTGCTCGTCAAGGTTCTATTCGTTCACCACAATGGCGTGGTGGTGGTGTTGTCTTTGGACCAACTCCACGTTCATACGGCTACAAACTTCCACAAAAAGTTCGTCGCCTTGCTTTGAAATCAGTTTACTCAGCAAAAGTAGCTGAAGACAAATTTGTAGCTGTAGAAAGCCTTTCATTTGCAGCTCCAAAAACAGCTGAATTTGCAAATGTACTTTCAGCACTTAATGTTGATTCAAAAGTACTTGTAATCCTTGAAGAAGGTAATGAATTTGCAGCACTTTCTGCACGTAACCTTCCAAACGTTAAAGTTGCAACTGCAACAACTGCAAGTGTTCTTGATATCGTAAACAGCGACAAACTTCTTGTTACTAAAGAAGCAATCTCTAAAATCGAGGAGGTTCTTGCATAATGAATTTGTACGACGTAATCAAAAAGCCAGTAATCACTGAAAAATCTATGTACGACCTCGAAGCAGGTAAATATACATTTGAAGTTGACTCTCGTGCGCACAAACTTTTGATTAAACAAGCTGTTGAAGCTGCTTTTGACGGAGTTAAAGTTGCAAACGTGAATACTGTAACTGTAAAACCAAAACAAAAACGTGTTGGTCGTTACACTGGTTTCACTTCAAAAACTAAAAAAGCTATCATCACTCTTACAGCTGATTCTAAAGCAATCGAGTTGTTTGCAGCTGAAGCTGAATAATCTAAGGAGGAAATAACGTGGGTATTAAAGCTTATAAACCAACGACAAATGGTCGTCGTAATATGACTTCTTTGGATTTTGCTGAAATCACTACAAGCACTCCTGAGAAATCATTGCTTGTTTCACTTAAAAACAAAGCTGGTCGTAACAA
This sequence comes from Streptococcus alactolyticus, assembly GCF_012277075.1. GTDB lineage: Bacteria > Bacillota > Bacilli > Lactobacillales > Streptococcaceae > Streptococcus > Streptococcus alactolyticus. The sequence continues at coordinate 30,653 of NZ_JAAXMT010000006.1, forward strand.
CAACGGTCGCATCACTGTACGTCACCAAGGTGGCGGTCACAAACGTCACTACCGTTTAATTGACTTCAAACGTAACAAAGACGGTGTTGAAGCAGTTGTTAAAACTATCGAGTATGATCCAAACCGTACAGCTAACATCGCTCTTGTACACTACACTGACGGTGTGAAAGCTTACATCCTTGCACCAAAAGGTCTTGAAGTTGGTCAACGTATCGTTTCAGGTCCGGATGCAGATATCAAAGTTGGTAATGCTCTTCCACTTGCTAACATCCCTGTTGGTACAGTTATTCACAACATCGAACTTCAACCAGGTAAAGGTGCTGAATTGATTCGTGCTGCTGGTGCATCTGCACAAGTTCTTGGTCAAGAAGGTAAATACGTTCTTGTTCGTCTTCAATCAGGCGAAGTTCGTATGATTCTTGGTACTTGCCGTGCAACAATCGGTACAGTTGGTAACGAACAACAATCACTTGTAAACCTTGGTAAAGCTGGTCGTAGCCGTTGGATGGGTATCCGTCCTACAGTTCGTGGTTCTGTAATGAACCCTAATGATCACCCACACGGTGGTGGTGAAGGTAAAGCACCAGTTGGACGTAAAGCGCCATCTACTCCTTGGGGTAAACCTGCGCTTGGTCTTAAAACTCGTAACAAAAAAGCGAAATCTGACAAACTTATCGTTCGTCGTCGTAACGACAAATAATCGTTTAGTCGCTTAGTTTATAATAATCATCCGCCAGCTCGGTAGTGTGCAATTTTTGCACACAGGCCGCTGTGGTACTACATTTTAAAGGAGAAAACTACAAAATGGGACGTAGTCTTAAAAAAGGACCTTTCGTCGATGAGCATTTGATGAAAAAAGTTGAAGCTCAAGCAAATGACGAAAAGAAAAAAGTAATTAAAACTTGGTCACGTCGTTCAACGATCTTCCCAAGTTTCATCGGTTATACAATCGCAGTTTATGATGGACGTAAACACGTACCAGTTTACATCCAAGAAGACATGGTAGGTCACAAACTTGGTGAATTCGCACCAACTCGTACTTACAAAGGTCACGCAGCTGACGATAAGAAAACACGTCGTTAATTAGGAGGAGGACACAATGGCAGAAATTACTTCAGCTAAAGCAATGGCTCGTACAGTCCGTGTTTCACCTCGTAAAACACGTCTTGTACTTGATCTTATCCGTGGTAAGAATGTTGCTGACGCAATCGCAATCTTGAAATTCACTCCAAACAAAGCAGCTCGTGTAGTTGAAAAAGTTCTTAACTCTGCTATCGCTAACGCAGAAAACAACTTTGGTTTGGAAAAAGCTAACTTGGTAGTATCTGAAACTTTCGCAAACGAAGGACCAACAATGAAACGTTTCCGTCCACGTGCTAAAGGTTCAGCTTCACCAATCAACAAACGCACAACTCACGTTACAGTAGTTGTGTCAGAAAAATAAGGAGGTAAAATCGTGGGTCAAAAAGTACATCCAATTGGTATGCGTGTCGGAATCATCCGTGACTGGGATGCGAAATGGTATGCTGAAAAAGAATACGCGGATTACCTTCATGAAGATCTTGCAATCCGCTCATTCATCCAAAAAGAATTGGCAGATGCTTCAGTTTCTCGTATTGAAATTGAACGTGCTGTAAATAAAGTAATTGTTTCACTTCACACTGCAAAACCAGGTATGGTTATCGGTAAAGGTGGAGCTAATGTTGATGCGCTTCGCGCTAAACTTAACAAATTGACTGGAAAACAAGTTCACATCAACATCGTTGAAATCAAACAACCTGATTTGGACGCACACCTTGTTGGTGAAAACATCGCACGTCAACTTGAACAACGTGTTGCTTTCCGTCGTGCTCAAAAACAAGCTATCCAACGTACAATGCGTGCAGGTGCTAAAGGAATCAAAACTCAAGTATCTGGTCGTTTGAACGGTGCGGATATCGCTCGTAGCGAAGGTTACTCAGAAGGAACAGTTCCACTTCACACACTTCGTGCTGATATCGATTATGCTTGGGAAGAAGCTGATACTACTTACGGTAAACTTGGTGTTAAAGTTTGGATCTACCGTGGTGAAGTTCTTCCAGCTCGTAAAAACACTAAAGGAGGCAAATAACAAATGTTAGTACCTAAACGTGTTAAACACCGTCGTGAATTCCGTGGAAAAATGCGCGGTGAAGCTAAAGGTGGTAAAGAAGTTGCATTTGGTGAATACGGTCTTCAAGCAACAACTAGCCACTGGATTACAAACCGCCAAATCGAAGCTGCCCGTATTGCAATGACTCGTTACATGAAGCGTGGTGGTAAAGTTTGGATTAAAATCTTCCCACACAAATCATACACTGCTAAAGCTATCGGTGTACGTATGGGTTCTGGTAAAGGGGCTCCAGAAGGTTGGGTAGCACCAGTTAAACGTGGGAAAGTGATGTTCGAAATCGCAGGTGTTTCTGAAGAAGTTGCACGCGAAGCGCTTCGTCTTGCAAGCCACAAATTACCAGTTAAAACGAAATTCGTGAAACGTGAAGCAGAATAAGGAGAAAACATGAAACTTCAAGAAATTAAAGATTTTGTTAAAGAGCTTCGTGGTCTTTCTCAAGAAGAACTTGCTAAGAAAGAAAACGAACTTAAGAAAGAACTTTTCGACCTTCGTTTCCAAGCTGCAGCAGGTCAACTTGATCAAACTGCTCGTTTGAACGAAGTTAAAAAACAAATTGCACGTGTTAAAACTGTGCAATCAGAAAAGAAATAATAGATTGGGAAAGGAGAAATTCTAATAATGGAACGTAATCAACGTAAAACACTTGTTGGACGTGTTGTATCTGACAAAATGGATAAAACAATCACTGTTATAGTTGAAACAAAACGTAACCACCCAGTCTATGGTAAACGTATCAACTATTCTAAAAAATACAAAGCACATGATGAAAACAACGTTGCTAAAGAAGGCGATATCGTTCGTATCATGGAAACTCGTCCACTTTCAGCTACAAAACGTTTCCGTCTTGTAGAAGTTGTGGAAGAAGCTGTTATTATCTAATCAAACTAAAAGGAGAAATTTGAAATGATTCAACAAGAAACTCGCTTGAAAGTTGCTGATAATAGCGGTGCTCGTGAGATCTTGACTATCAAAGTTCTTGGTGGTTCAGGACGTAAATTCGCTAACATCGGTGACGTAATCGTTGCTTCTGTAAAACAAGCTACTCCTGGTGGCGCTGTTAAAAAAGGTGATGTTGTTAAAGCCGTAGTTGTTCGTACTAAATCAGGTGCGCGCCGTCCAGACGGTTCATACATCAAATTTGATGACAATGCTGCAGTAATCATCCGCGAAGACAAAACACCTCGTGGAACTCGTATCTTCGGCCCTGTTGCACGTGAATTGCGTGAAGGTGGCTTTATGAAGATCGTGTCACTTGCACCAGAAGTACTTTAATTCATACATAACACAAACTAAGTCCCCTGCTTTTGCAGGGTGCCCATTAGGGCGTAAGAAATAATAGGAGAAAAACCAAATGTTTGTAAAAAAAGGCGATAAAGTTCGCGTTATTGCTGGTAAGGACAAAGGCGTTGAAGCTGTAGTTCTTAAAGCCCTTCCTAAAGTCAACAAAGTTGTTGTTGAAGGTGTTGCTATCGTTAAAAAACATCAAAAACCAAACAACGAAAACCCTCAAGGTGCTATCGTGGAAAAAGAAGCACCAATCCATGTGTCTAATGTTCAAGTTCTTGACAAAAATGGTGTAGCAGGACGTGTTGGTTACAAAGTTGTTGACGGCAAAAAAGTTCGTTACAACAAAAAATCAGGCGAAGTGCTTGATTAATCACGAAGGAAAGGAGAAAAGTATATAATGGCAAATCGCTTAAAAGAAAAATACACTAACGAAGTTGTTCCTGCTTTGACTGAAAAATTTAACTATTCTTCAGTTATGGCTGTCCCAAAAGTTGAGAAAATCGTTCTTAACATGGGTGTTGGTGATGCTGTAAATAACGCTAAAAACCTTGAAAAAGCTGCTGCTGAATTGGCACTTATTTCAGGTCAAAAACCATTGATTACTAAAGCTAAGAAATCAATCGCTGGCTTCCGTCTTCGTGAAGGTGTAGCGATCGGTGCAAAAGTTACCCTTCGTGGTGAACGTATGTACGAATTCTTAGATAAATTGGTTACTGTTTCACTTCCACGTGTGCGTGACTTCCACGGTGTTCCAACAAAATCTTTTGACGGACGTGGTAACTACACACTTGGTGTGAAAGAACAATTGATCTTCCCAGAAATCAACTTTGATGATGTTGATAAAGTACGTGGTCTTGATATTGTTATCGTAACTACAGCTAACACTGACGAAGAAGGTCGTGAATTGCTTAAAGGCCTTGGAATGCCTTTCGCAAAATAATTTTGGAGGTAAATTAATTGGCTAAAAAATCTATGATTGCTAAGAATCATCGCCCTGCGAAATTCTCTACGCAAGCTTACACTCGTTGCGAACGTTGTGGCCGTCCACATTCAGTTTACCGCAAATTCAAACTTTGCCGTGTTTGCTTCCGTGAGTTAGCTTACAAAGGACAAATCCCAGGGGTTACCAAAGCTTCTTGGTAAGTCGATGAGATAAGAATAGGAAGGCAATGACTGTTGCTTTCCCATGACATTAACTAGCAAGTGAGTAATTCAAACTACTAGTAAGAGGAGAATATAAAAATGGTTATGACTGACCCAATTGCAGATTTTCTAACACGCATCCGTAATGCTAACCAAGCAAAACATGAAGTGTTGGAAGTACCTGCTTCAAACATTAAAAAAGGAATTGCTGAAATTCTTAAACGCGAAGGTTTCGTGAAAAACGTTGAAATCATCGAAGATGACAAACAAGGAATCATCCGTGTTTTCCTTAAATATGGACAAAACGGAGAACGCGTTATCACTAACTTGAAACGTGTTTCTAAACCAGGTCTTCGTGTTTACGCAAAACGTGAAGATGTTCCTAAAGTTCTTAACGGACTTGGAATTGCAATTATCTCTACATCAGAAGGTCTTTTGACTGACAAAGAAGCACGTCAAAAGAACGTTGGTGGAGAAGTTATTGCTTACGTTTGGTAAGATAAGTACAACACATTTCTTACTAACAAATGGACTACTAAGCATATAGTAGTCGCCCCGTGAAAACTCGTCGCATTAAGCGGCTTGACAATTTAACAGGAGAATATAAAACTATGTCACGTATTGGTAATAAAGTTATCAACTTGCCTGCTGGTGTAGAAGTTACTAACAATAACAATGTAGTAACTGTTAAAGGACCTAAAGGCGAACTCACTCGTGAGTTTAACAAAAATATTGAAATCAAAGTTGAAGGCAATGAAGTTTCACTTCACCGTCCAAATGACTCAAAAGAAATGAAAACAATTCATGGTACAACTCGTGCTAACTTGAACAACATGGTTGTTGGTGTTTCTGAAGGTTTCAAAAAAGAACTTGAAATGCGTGGGGTTGGATACCGTGCACAACTTCAAGGTTCAAAACTTGTACTTTCTGTCGGTAAATCTCACCAAGACGAAGTAGAAGCTCCAGAAGGCATTTCATTTGAAGTACCATCTGCAACTAACATCGTCGTTAACGGTATCAACAAAGAAGTTGTTGGTCAAACAGCAGCTTACATCCGTAGCCTTCGTGCTCCAGAACCTTATAAAGGTAAAGGTATCCGTTACGTTGGTGAATACGTTCGTCGTAAAGAAGGTAAAACTGGTAAATAATAGATTATGGGAGTTTTTGCGAGAGTTCTTCTTGCAAAATTCCTATTCTAGTATTTATAACGTGTCATTTTGACATCATTTAAAAAATTAAGAGGTGAAAATTGTGATTTCGAAACCAGATAAAAATAAAATCCGTCAAAAACGCCATCGTCGCGTTCGCGGTAAACTCTCTGGAACTGCTGATCGCCCACGTTTGAACGTTTTCCGTTCTAATACAGGCATCTACGCTCAAGTAATTGATGACGTAGCGGGTGTAACGCTCGCAAGTGCATCAACTCTTGATAAAGAAGTTTCAAAAGGAACTAAAACAGAACAAGCCATTGTTGTCGGTAGACTTGTTGCTGAACGCGCAGTAGCTAAAGGTATTTCTGAAGTGGTGTTTGACCGCGGTGGATATCTCTATCACGGACGTGTTAAAGCTTTGGCTGACTCAGCTCGTGAAAACGGATTGAAATTCTAATAGGGAGGACACTTAATAATGGCATTTAAAGATAATGCAGTTGAACTTGAAGAGCGCGTTGTTGCCATCAACCGTGTTACAAAAGTTGTAAAAGGTGGACGTCGTCTTCGCTTTGCTGCTCTTGTAGTTGTTGGTGACCGTAATGGTCGTGTAGGTTTTGGTACTGGTAAAGCTCAAGAAGTACCAGAAGCTATCCGTAAAGCTGTCGAAAGCGCTAAAAAGAACATGATCGAAGTACCAATGGTTGGTACAACTATTCCTCACGAAGTTCGTTCAGAATTTGGTGGAGCAAAAGTATTATTGAAACCTGCTGTTGAAGGTGCGGGGGTTGCCGCTGGTGGTGCTGTTCGTGCCGTCATCGAATTGGCTGGTGTAGCGGATGTTACATCTAAATCACTTGGTTCAAACACTCCAATCAACATCGTTCGTGCAACTGTTGAAGGTTTGAAACAACTTAAACGTGCTGAAGATGTCGCTGCTCTTCGCGGTGTTTCAGTTTCTGATTTAGCTTAAGAAAGGAGATCATCATGGCTCAAATTAAAATTACTTTGACTAAGTCTCCAATCGGACGCATCCCTGCTCAACGTAAAACAGTTGCCGCACTTGGACTTGGTAAATTGAATAGCTCAGTTGTCAAAGAAGACACTCCAGCTATCCGTGGAATGATTACTGCGGTTTCACATTTAGTAACTGTTGAAGATGTTAAATAATTAACATCAATATGAGTGTTCGTTTAAGTCGCAGAGGAAACTCTTGCGGCTTAAACTAGATAATGGTATAGGCGAGTTTCTATAGGGAGTCCTTTCCCCCTATAGGGGCGCTAGCATTTTACAAATAAAGGAGAAATTAAATAATGAAACTTCATGAACTTAAACCAGCAGAAGGTTCACGTAAAGTACGTAATCGTGTAGGTCGTGGTACATCATCTGGTAATGGTAAAACTGCCGGACGTGGTCAAAAAGGTCAAAAAGCACGTAGCGGTGGAAAAGTACGTCTTGGTTTTGAAGGTGGACAAACACCATTGTTCCGTCGTATGCCAAAACGTGGTTTTTCAAACGTTAACGCAAAAGAATACGCACTTGTAAACCTTGATCAACTTAATGTTTTTGAAGATGGTACAGAAGTAACTCCAGTTGTTCTTAAAGAAGCTGGAATCGTTCGTGCTGAAAAATCAGGTGTTAAAGTCCTTGGTAACGGTGAATTGACTAAAAAATTGACTGTTAAAGCAGCTAAATTCTCTAAATCTGCTGAAGCAGCGATCACAGCTAAAGGTGGTTCAGTCGAAGTCATCTAATTGAGGGGGACATAGAATGTTCTTTAAGCTACTTAAGGATGCGCTAAAAGTAAAAAATGTTAGAAATAAGATTTTCTTTACACTTTTTATTATTTTCGTTTTCCGTGTTGGAACACATATTACAGTTCCTGGAATTAATGCGAAAAGCCTAGGGCAATTAGGAGAACTTCCCTTTTTGAACATGTTGAACCTTGTTTCAGGGAATGCTATGAGTAACTTCTCTGTATTTTCAATGGGGGTCAGCCCTTATATCACAGCATCCATCATTGTTCAACTTCTACAAATGGACATTCTACCTAAGTTTGTCGAATGGAGTAAGCAAGGTGAAGTAGGGCGTCGTAAGTTAAATCAGGCAACGCGCTACATTTCTCTTGCTTTAGCATTTGTTCAATCTATTGGGATTACCGCAGGATTTAATACCTTATCAAGCATAGCATTGGTTTCTACCCCAAATGTCAAAACCTATCTTTTGATTGGCGCTCTTTTAACAACAGGTAGCATGATTGTTACTTGGTTGGGTGAGCAAATCACGGATAAAGGTTTTGGGAATGGTGTATCAATGATTATCTTCGCGGGTATTATCTCATCAATTCCAAGTGCAATCTCAACGATTTATGAAGACTTCTTCGTGAACGTTCGTTCAAGTGATTTAATGTCTTCATACATCTTTGTTGCTTTGTTGATCTTAGCAGTGTTGGTTATTGTTTTCTTTACCACATTTGTTCAACAAGCAGAATATAAAATTCCAATTCAATATACAAAACTTGAAAAGGGAGCTCCAACAAGTTCGTACCTTCCTTTAAAAATTAATCCAGCTGGCGTTATTCCCGTTATCTTTGCGAGCTCGATTACAACTATTCCAAGTACGATTATCCCGTTGATTTCAAATGGTCGAGATATTCCTTGGCTAACGAACCTTGAAAAACTATTAAACTACCAAACCCCAACAGGAATGGTTGTTTATGCAGTGCTAATTATCCTATTCTCTTTCTTCTATACTTTTGTGCAAGTCAATCCCGAAAAAACAGCCGAGAACTTGCAAAAGGGAGCGTCTTATATTCCTAGTGTTCGACCTGGACGCGAAACGGAAGATTATTTGTCTTCATTATTGAAGAAATTAGCCACTGTTGGATCTGTTTTTCTAGCATTCATTTCTCTAACACCAATTGTTGCTCAACAAATGATGGATTTGTCTAGCAGCATTGCTTTAGGGGGAACAAGTTTGTTGATCTTGATCTCAACAGGAATTGAAGGAATGAAACAACTTGAAGGTTATCTCTTAAAGAGAAAGTATGTTGGTTTCATGAATATAGCAGAATAGAATATAGGTTGACTTTGTCAACCTTCTATTTTGTTATTAAATAAATCTAACCTGATAGCAGTTAGATTTATTTAATAACAAAATAAGGAGACGATTATGAATCTTTTGATTATGGGCTTGCCAGGTGCTGGTAAAGGGACTCAAGCAGCCAAAATTGTTGAAAAATTTGGTTTAGTACATATTTCTACTGGAGATATGTTCCGTGCAGCAATGGCAAACAAAACCGAAATGGGTGTATTGGCAAAATCATTCATCGATAAAGGTGAATTGGTTCCTGATGAAGTGACAAACGGTATTGTTAAAGAACGCTTAGCACAAGCTGATATTGCAGAAAAAGGTTTCTTGCTTGATGGTTACCCACGTACTATCGAACAAGCACATGCTTTGGACGAAACTCTTAACAACTTGAATTTGACATTAGATGGTGTGATTAACATCGATGTTAACCCAGATTCACTTGTTGAACGTTTGAGTGGTCGTATCATTAACCGCAAAACAGGAGAAACATTCCACAAAGTATTCAATCCACCAGTTGGTGATTACAATGAAGATGATTTCTACCAACGCGAAGATGACAAACCTGAAACTGTAAAACGCCGTCTTGATGTTAATATCGCTCAAGGAGCACCAATTCTTTCACATTATCGTCAATCAGGTCTTGTTTACGATATTCAAGGTAACCAAGATATTGATGCTGTTTTTGCTGACATTGCAGATGTTGTAGCAAAATTAAAATAATGAGATTTTAATACTTGCGTAAGCATTAATTTGATGCTATAATAGGTTAGTCTGACTTATAATTGTTACCTCTGTATCCAGAGGACATCAAATCGAAATTTAGAGGGGGGCTTTTGCGTGGCAAAAGAAGATGTGATTGAAATCGAAGGTAAAGTTGTTGAGACGATGCCTAATGCTATGTTTACTGTTGAGTTAGAAAATGGACACCAAATCTTGGCAACTGTATCAGGAAAAATCCGTAAGAACTATATCCGTATCTTGGTAGGTGATCGTGTTACTGTTGAAATGAGTCCTTACGACTTAACTCGTGGCCGTATCACATACCGCTTTAAATAATCGAAATAATTGGAGGGATAAAAAAATGAAGGTAAGACCATCAGTCAAACCAATTTGCGAATACTGTAAAGTTATTCGTCGTAACGGTCGTGTTATGGTAATTTGTCCATCAAATCCAAAACACAAACAACGTCAAGGATAATATAGAAAGGAGAAAAAATGGCTCGTATTGCTGGAGTTGATATTCCAAATGAAAAACGTGTAGTAATTTCACTTACTTATGTGTATGGTATCGGACTTGCGACTTCTAAGAAAATCTTAGCTGCAGCTGGTGTTTCAGAAGACATCCGTGTTAAAGATTTAACATCAGATCAAGAAGATGCTATCCGTCGTGAAGTTGATGCAATTAAAGTTGAAGGTGACCTTCGTCGTGAAGTAAACTTGAACATCAAACGTTTGATGGAAATCGGTTCATATCGTGGAATCCGTCACCGTCGTGGACTTCCTGTCCGTGGACAAAACACTAAAAATAACGCTCGCACTCGTAAAGGTAAAGCTGTTGCGATTGCAGGTAAGAAAAAATAAAATAGGAGGTAAAAAAATTGGCTAAACCAACACGTAAACGTCGTGTGAAAAAGAACATCGAATCTGGTGTTGCTCATATTCACGCTACATTTAATAACACTATTGTTATGATTACAGATGTGCATGGTAACGCAATTGCATGGTCATCAGCTGGTGCTCTTGGATTTAAAGGTTCTCGTAAATCTACTCCATTCGCTGCACAAATGGCTGCAGAAGCTGCTGCTAAATCTGCACAAGAACATGGTCTTAAAACCGTTGAAGTTACTGTAAAAGGTCCTGGTTCAGGTCGTGAGTCTGCTATTCGTGCTCTTGCCGCTGCTGGTCTTGAAGTGACTTCAATCCGTGACGTTACTCCTGTGCCACACAATGGTGCTCGTCCTCCAAAACGTCGTCGTGTGTAATCATAATTGTTAATAGTACACAAGATTCGTTTCGAGGGAGTATAATAAATGATTGAGTTTGAAAAACCAATAATAACAAAAATTGATGAAAATAAAGATTACGGTAGATTTGTTATTGAACCACTTGAACGTGGTTATGGGACAACTCTAGGTAATTCTCTTCGTCGTGTACTCTTGTCTTCACTCCCAGGTGCGGCAGTAACATCAATCAAAATTGATGGAGTACTCCACGAATTTGACACTATTCCAGGTGTACGCGAAGATGTTATGCAAATCATCCTTAATATTAAGGGACTTGCAGTAAAATCTTATGTCGATGATGAAAAAATCATTGAACTCGATGTTGAAGGTCCGGCAGAAGTAACTGCAGGGGATATCTTAACAGACAGTGACGTTGAAATTGTCAATTCTGATCATTATCTTTTCACCATCGCTGAAGGACATAGTTTGAAAGCAACTATGACAGTAGCTAAAAAACGTGGTTATGTTCCAGCTGAAGGTAACAAAAAAGATGATGCTCCGGTGGGCACTCTTGCTGTAGATTCTATCTATACACCGGTGAAAAAAGTTAATTATCAAGTAGAACCAGCTCGTGTAGGTAGCAATGATGGTTTTGATAAATTGACTATTGAAATCATGACAAACGGAACAATCATTCCTGAAGACGCACTAGGTCTTTCTGCACGTGTTTTAATCGAACACTTAAATCTATTTACTGACTTGACAGAAGTAGCTAAAAATACAGATGTCATGAAGGAAGTAGAAAAAGTTAACGATGAAAAAGTCTTAGATCGCACTATTGAAGAACTTGATTTGTCAGTTCGTTCATACAACTGTCTAAAACGTGCAGGTATCAATACTGTGTTTGATTTAACTGAAAAAACCGAACCTGAAATGATGAAAGTCCGCAATCTAGGTCGTAAAAGCCTTGAAGAAGTTAAGGTTAAACTTGCTGATCTTGGACTTGGACTTAAAAACGATAAATAATAAAATAATATAGGAGGAAAAAATGGCTTACCGTAAATTAGGACGTACTAGTTCACAACGTAAAGCAATGCTTCGTGATTTGACAACTGATCTTTTGATCAACGAATCTATTGTAACAACTGAAGCTCGCGCTAAAGAAATCCGAAAAACAGTAGAAAAGATGATTACTTTAGGTAAACGTGGTGATCTTCATGCTCGCCGTCAAGCTGCTGCTTTTGTTCGTAATGAAATTGCATCTGAAAACTTTGACGAAGCAACTGAAACATACACTTCACAAACTGCGCTTCAAAAACTTTTCGATGATATTGCACCTCGTTACGCAGAACGCAACGGTGGATACACTCGTATTCTAAAAACTGAACCACGCCGTGGTGACGCTGCTCCAATGGCTATCATTGAGTTAGTATAATTTTTATCAATTTTGTTGAGTGTTATGATGATGGAATGTTCGCATTCTTAGTCTAGCTCTGGTCTACCGCTAGGATTTTTCCTAGCGGGAACACTCATCATATTGTCATATAGGAACACTTGTTTACGAAATATCTCTAGCTTAGAAATATTTCGCAAGCAGGTGTTTTTGTATATTACTTACGATTTAATAAATGTAAGAAGCTCAATAGGGCTCTCTAGCATATAGACGGGCTTATATGTCGTTTTAAAGCTATAATATACTTAGGTTCTATTTAAGGCTATCAAACCCTTTATATGGGCGTTTAATCACGTTAATAGGAAAATTGTGTTGTAATTCATAGAAATAGTTTAAATAGCTCATTTGACGTTGATTTAGTATTGTGAATCATCTTTTTCGATATATCAGGAAATGATGGAGATTCTAATTGATAATTGTCTAAAAGTTAGCTAAATCTCCTCAAACTATTAATAGCAATGTTAATGGTTGATAAGTCATACAACTTTGTATAAAGAAATGTTTAAAATGTGTTATTCACCTGATACGCCATAAGAAATCCATGAAATAATAGTAATTTTCTGTTAAGTAGATTTTCACATCAATAAGTTAAAAAAATAGTTCTCTATATCAAGTAGTATTGTTTCCTCGAAGAAATGCTTAAGAAGCTAATTTAAGGCCGACAGAAGCCCTATTAAGCAAGTAATGGAAAAAACCAATATAGGGATATATCGTACTCATATGGGCTAAAATGGCCCCTTACTCACCTCTAACTGATAAAATAACAGCTTCGGTCGATTCAGCCGTGAATATCATTCTATCGATTTACTATTTTTTTCAAAAAAATCTCAAATTCCCTTGACAATAGATTTAGTATTTAGTATACTGAATAAGCTGTCAACGAGGGACGGTTGATAACTTAAAGGTTTTGAAAAAACTTTAAAAAAGTTATTGACAAGAGATCCAAGAGATGGTAAACTGTTATAGTTGTCTGATGAGAGGACAACAGCTATCAGGTTTCAAAAAAGCTTTTGAAAAAACTTAAAAAAGTTGTTGACAAAGCGAAAGAGATTTTATCGATTTACTATTTTTTTCAAAAAAATCTCAAATTCCATTGACAATAGATTTAGTAATTAGTATACTGAATAAGCTGTCAACGAGGGACGGTTGATAACTTAAAGGTTTTGAAAAAACTTTAAAAAAGTTATTGACAAGAGATCCAAGAGATGGTAAACTGTTATAGTTGTCTGATGAGAGGACAACAGCTATCAGGTTTCAAAAAAGCTTTTGAAAAAACTTAAAAAAGTTGTTGACAAAGCGAAAGAGATTGGATAAAATATAATAGTTGTCTCGAGAGAGATAAAGACCTTTGAAAACTGAACAAGACGAACCAAACGTGCGGGTTGAGAAATCGACCTGTAAAGCAGATAAATCTGTCAGTGACAGAATGAGAACAAGATTAAATGAGAGTTTGATCCTGGCTCAGGACGAACGCTGGCGGCGTGCCTAATACATGCAAGTAGAACGCTGAAGAAAGGAGCTTGCTTCTTTTGGATGAGTTGCGAACGGGTGAGTAACGCGTAGGTAACCTGCCTTGTAGCGGGGGATAACTATTGGAAACGATAGCTAATACCGCATAATAGCTTTTGACACATGTTAGAAGCTTGAAAGATGCAATTGCATCACTACGAGATGGACCTGCGTTGTATTAGCTAGTAGGTAGGGTAACGGCCTACCTAGGCGACGATACATAGCCGACCTGAGAGGGTGATCGGCCACACTGGGACTGAGACACGGCCCAGACTCCTACGGGAGGCAGCAGTAGGGAATCTTCGGCAATGGGGGCAACCCTGACCGAGCAACGCCGCGTGAGTGAAGAAGGTTTTCGGATCGTAAAGCTCTGTTGTAAGAGAAGAATGTGTGTGAGAGTGGAAAGTTCACACAGTGACGGTAACTTACCAGAAAGGGACGGCTAACTACGTGCCAGCAGCCGCGGTAATACGTAGGTCCCGAGCGTTGTCCGGATTTATTGGGCGTAAAGCGAGCGCAGGCGGTTTAATAAGTCTGAAGTTAAAGGCAGTGGCTTAACCATTGTTCGCTTTGGAAACTGTTAAACTTGAGTGCAGAAGGGGAGAGTGGAATTCCATGTGTAGCGGTGAAATGCGTAGATATATGGAGGAACACCGGTGGCGAAAGCGGCTCTCTGGTCTGTAACTGACGCTGAGGCTCGAAAGCGTGGGGAGCAAACAGGATTAGATACCCTGGTAGTCCACGCCGTAAACGATGAGTGCTAGGTGTTAGGCCCTTTCCGGGGCTTAGTGCCGCAGCTAACGCATTAAGCACTCCGCCTGGGGAGTACGACCGCAAGGTTGAAACTCAAAGGAATTGACGGGGGCCCGCACAAGCGGTGGAGCATGTGGTTTAATTCGAAGCAACGCGAAGAACCTTACCAGGTCTTGACATCCCAGTGACCGCTCTAGAGATAGAGTTTTTCTTCGGAACACTGGTGACAGGTGGTGCATGGTTGTCGTCAGCTCGTGTCGTGAGATGTTGGGTTAAGTCCCGCAACGAGCGCAACCCTTATTGTTAGTTGCCATCATTCAGTTGGGCACTCTAGCGAGACTGCCGGTAATAAACCGGAGGAAGGTGGGGATGACGTCAAATCATCATGCCCCTTATGACCTGGGCTACACACGTGCTACAATGGTTGGTACAACGAGTCGCAAGTCGGTGACGGCAAGCAAATCTCTTAAAGCCAATCTCAGTTCGGATTGTAGGCTGCAACTCGCCTACATGAAGTCGGAATCGCTAGTAATCGCGGATCAGCACGCCGCGGTGAATACGTTCCCGGGCCTTGTACACACCGCCCGTCACACCACGAGAGTTTGTAACACCCGAAGTCGGTGAGGTAACCGTAAGGAGCCAGCCGCCTAAGGTGGGATAGATGATTGGGGTGAAGTCGTAACAAGGTAGCCGTATCGGAAGGTGCGGCTGGATCACCTCCTTTCTAAGGAAAAACGGAAGCACGTTTGGCGTATTGTTTAGTTTTGAGAGGTCTTGTGGGGCCTTAGCTCAGCTGGGAGAGCGCCTGCTTTGCACGCAGGAGGTCAGCGGTTCGATCCCGCTAGGCTCCATTGAATCGAAAGATTCAAAGATTGTCCATTGAAAATTGAATATCTATATCAAATTCCACAATTAGAAATAATTGTAGAAAGTAACAAGAAATAAACCGAAACGCTGTGATTTAATGAGTTTAAGGTCAATAAGACCAAAATAAGGTTAAGTTAATAAGGGCGCACGGTGGATGCCTTGGCACTAGAAGCCGATGAAGGACGTGACTAACGACGAAATGCTTTGGGGAGCTGTAAGTAAGCATTGATCCAGAGATGTCCGAATGGGGGAACCCGGCAACTAATGGTTGTCACTCATTACTGTTAAGGTAATGTAGAGGAAGACGCAGTGAACTGAAACATCTAAGTAGCTGCAGGAAGAGAAAGCAAACGCGATTGCCTTAGTAGCGGCGAGCGAAGAGGCAGGAGGGCAAACCGATGTGTTTACACATCGGGGTTGTAGGACTGCGTTGTGGGACGACAAGATTATAGAAGAATTACCTGGGAAGGTAAGCCAAAGAGAGTAACAGCCTCGTATTCGAAATAGTCTTTAACCCTAGCAGTATCCTGAGTACGGCGAGACACGAGAAATCTCGTCGGAATCTGGGAGGACCATCTCCTAACCCTAAATACTCTCTAGTGACCGATAGTGAACCAGTACCGTGAGGGAAAGGTGAAAAGCACCCCGGGAGGGGAGTGAAATAGAACCTGAAACCGTGTGCCTACAACAAGTTCGAGCCCGTTAATGGGTGAGAGCGTGCCTTTTGTAGAATGAACCGGCGAGTTACGATATGATGCGAGGTTAAGTTGAAGAGACGGAGCCGTAGGGAAACCGAGTCTTAATAGGGCGATTTAGTATCATGTTGTAGACCCGAAACCATGTGACCTACCCATGAGCAGGGTGAAGGTGAGGTAAAACTCACTGGAGGCCCGAACCAGGGCACGTTGAAAAGTGCTTGGATGACTTGTGGGTAGCGGAGAAATTCCAAACGAACTTGGAGATAGCTGGTTCTCTCCGAAATAGCTTTAGGGCTAGCGTCGATGTTAAGTCTCTTGGAGGTAGAGCACTGTTTGATTGAGGGGTCCATCCCGGATTACCAATATCAGATAAACTCCGAATGCCAATGAGATATAATCGGCAGTCAGACTGCGAGTGCTAAGATCCGTAGTCGAAAGGGAAACAGCCCAGACCACCAGCTAAGGTCCCAAAATATATGTTAAGTGGAAAAGGATGTGGGGTTGCACAGACAACTAGGATGTTAGCTTAGAAGCAGCTATTCATTCAAAGAGTGCGTAATAGCTCACTAGTCGAGTGACCCTGCGCCGAAAATGTACCGGGGCTAAAACATATTACCGAAGCTGTGGATACCTTTTAGGTATGGTAGGAGAGCGTTCTATGTGTGATGAAGGTGTACCGTGAGGAGTGCTGGAACGCATAGAAGTGAGAATGCCGGTATGAGTAGCGAAAGACAGGTGAGAATCCTGTCCACCGTAAGACTAAGGTTTCCAGGGGAAGGCTCGTCCGCCCTGGGTTAGTCGGGACCTAAGGAGAGACCGAAAGGTGTATCCGATGGCCAACAGGTTGATATTCCTGTACTAGAGTATATAGTGATGGAGGGACGCAGTAGGCTAACTAAAGCGTGCGATTGGAAGTGCACGTCTAAGCAGTGAGGTGTGATATGAGTCAAATGCTTGTATCTGTAACATTGAGCTGTGATGGGGAGCGAAGTTTAGTAGCGAAGTTAGTGATGTCACACTGCCAAGAAAAGCTTCTAGCGTTAATTATACTCTACCCGTACCGCAAACCGACACAGGTAGTCGAGGCGAGTAGCCTCAGGTGAGCGAGAGAACTCTCGTTAAGGAACTCGGCAAAATGACCCCGTAACTTCGGGAGAAGGGGTGCTGACTTTAAGTCAGCCGCAGTGAATAGGCCCAAGCAACTGTTTATCAAAAACACAGCTCTCTGCTAAATCGTAAGATGATGTATAGGGGGTGACGCCTGCCCGGTGCTGGAAGGTTAAGAGGAGCGCTTAGCAATAGCGAAGGTGTGAATTGAAGCCCCAGTAAACGGCGGCCGTAACTATAACGGTCCTAAGGTAGCGAAATTCCTTGTCGGGTAAGTTCCGACCCGCACGAAAGGCGTAATGATTTGGGCACTGTCTCAACGAGAGACTCGGTGAAATTTTAGTACCTGTGAAGATGCAGGTTACCCGCGACAGGACGGAAAGACCCCATGGAGCTTTACTGCAGTTTGATATTGAATATCTGTACCACATGTACAGGATAGGTAGGAGCCTATGAAATCGGGACGCTAGTCTCGGTGGAGGCGTTGTTGGGATACTACCCTTGTGTTATGGCTATTCTAACCCAGATAGGTTATCCCTATCGGAGACAGTGTCTGACGGGCAGTTTGACTGGGGCGGTCGCCTCCTAAAAGGTAACGGAGGCGCCCAAAGGTTCCCTCAGAATGGTTGGAAATCATTCGCAGAGTGTAAAGGTATAAGGGAGCTTGACTGCGAGAGCTACAACTCGAGCAGG
>NZ_JAAXMT010000007.1 GCF_012277075.1 Streptococcus alactolyticus
GCCTTTTCACGGCGGTAACACGGGTTCGAATCCCGTACGGACTATACTTATATGGAGGATTACCCAAGTCTGGCTGAAGGGAACGGTCTTGAAAACCGTCAGGCGTGTAAAAGCGTGCGTGGGTTCGAATCCCACATCCTCCTTTATATTGTTGTCGCGGGATGGAGCAGCTCGGTAGCTCGTCGGGCTCATAACCCGAAGGTCGTAGGTTCAAATCCTGCTCCCGCAATAGAAGGCTCGGTAGCTCAGTTGGTAGAGCAATGGATTGAAGCTCCATGTGTCGGCGGTTCGATTCCGTCTCGCGCCATTATTATATATTAATCTGGAAGGGTAGCGAAGAGGCTAAACGCGGCGGACTGTAAATCCGCTCCTTCGGGTTCGGGGGTTCGAATCCCTCCCCTTCCATATTACGGGCATAGTTTAAAGGTAGAACTAAGGTCTCCAAAACCTTCAGTGTGGGTTCAATTCCTACTGCCCGTGTTAAGGATATGGCGAATGTGGTGAAGTGGTTAACACACCAGATTGTGGCTCTGGCATGCGTGGGTTCGATTCCCATCATTCGCCTTCTTATTATTGGGGTATAGCCAAGCGGTAAGGCAAGGGACTTTGACTCCCTCATGCGTTGGTTCGAATCCAGCTACCCCAGTTATACTAGCCGGCGTGGCGGAATTGGCAGACGCGCTGGACTCAAAATCCAGTGTCCGCAAGGACGTGCCGGTTCGACCCCGGCCGCCGGTATAGTAATTAATAGTGGAAAATCCTATTAGATTTTCCACTATTTTTTTATTTCTTTCCCCATTATATTCTGTTATTTAGGGCTCATTGTCAACTGTAGTGGGTTGATGCCAGCTAACATCTAGAGAGAACCAAATTGGTTTTCTCTTTTTTGACGTTCAAAGCGATGAGAATGCGTTTTTTAAAGTTTTCAAAGTTCCTAAAGCCATAGGCATTCCGCTTGATAACCTTGATCAGATTGTTAGTAGCTTCGAGTTTGCCATTAGAGTAAGGTAAAGTAATGGCGTTGATGACTTTCTTCTTATCCTTTCGGAAGGTTCGAAAAACCGTCCGAAAGATTGGATGCACGAGCATGATATTGTCTTCAATGAGCTCAAAGAAGTGATCAGTGTTTTTCTCCTGAAAGTGGAACAGTAAGAGCTGGTAAAGGTCGTAATGACATTTCAATTCTTCTGAATAGCTGATGAGTCGATCTCGAATTTCTTTATTTGTTAGATGTTCTCTAAAGGTTGGACGGTAAAATCGCTTGTTATTCATCTTGCGACTATCCTGCTGTATCAGTTTCCAGTAGCGTTTAAGAGCTCGATATTCTATTGATTTACGGTCAAATCGGTTCATGATTTGGATACGAACACGGTTCATAGAACGACTAAGATGTTGGAGTAAACTAGTCCAGTGGACTATTTTAGCCCGAGCTTAAAAAATGAGAAAGCGAGGGGAAAACGGTCGAGAACGATTTGAGCATGCGGAAAAAGCTGTTTGGCCAGCTGTTAGTAAGGACTATACATATCCATAGTGATGAATTGTACACGTTCACGGACCTTTCTGTGATAACGCAGGAAATGGTTGCGGACGACTGCCTGTGTTCGTCCATCTAAGATAGCGATGATATTCTTGTTATCAAAATCCTGAGCGATAAAGCTCATTTTCCCTTTCTTAAAACTATACTCATCCCAGCTCATGACAGTAGGCAGGTGATTCAAGTTGGTTTTAAACTGAAACTCATTGAGCATACGGATGACAGTTGAGGTTGA
>NZ_JAAXMT010000008.1 GCF_012277075.1 Streptococcus alactolyticus
CTTTTCTCTCGATTATACTCTTCCTAACATAGGAACTCTTTCCAATTGGCTAGTACAATATAAGAAAAATGGGTATGCTATTGTTGAGAAAACAAGAGGGAGATCTTCTAAAATGGGACCTAAAGCGGAGAAAACTTGGGAAGAAATGACAGAGTTAGAACGACTTAGAGAGGAAAATGAGCATCTACGGACCGAGGTGGCATTTCTAAAAAAGTTGAGAGAAGCTCGCTTGAGGGACGAAGCAAAAATGCGCGAACAACAGCGACAATTAGAGAAATGGTTAGAGGAGGATTTAGATTAGATATCCTTTTAGAGTTTTCAGGTTTAGCTCGTTCAACTTACTATTACCACTTGAAACAGCAAAATAAGCTTGACAAGAACAAAGCTCTTAAAGCTAAAATCAAGACGATTTATGATGAGCATAAAGCTAATTATGGCTATCGTCGTATCACTTTGGAACTAAGAAACCAAGGCTTTTTGGTCAACCACAAAAAAGTGCAACGCTTAATGAAACTCATGAATGTAACGGCACGCATTCGCCGCAAACGTCACTATTCATCTTACAAGGGTGAAGTTGGTAAGAAAGCCGATAATCTCATCCAATGTCAGTTTGAAGCTTCAAAGCCCTATGAAAAATGTTATACAGATGTCACAGAATTTGCTATTCCAGCGATGTTATCATGAATTTCTTAATCAAAAGGGAATTCGTCCATTCATGTCCCGTAAAGGCAATAACCCAGATAATGACATGATGGAATCCTTCTTTGGTATCTTAAAATCAGAAATGTTTTATGGCTTTGAGAAGACATTCAAATCGCTAGATGAACTTAAACAAGCCATTATAGATTACCTAGATTATTACAATAACAAACGTATTCAAGTAAAACTAAAAGGACTCAGCCCTGTACAATACAGGACTAAATCCTTTCAATAATCACTTGTCCAACTTTTTGGGGTCAGATCAGTTCACTGCTTTTTTATCTGAAATTGAGGCGGTGTTGGATGAGGTTAGAGATATTGACGAGGAGGAAGATAGCGACAAAGATAATGGTGATAGTTGCACTAGCGGGTGTTTCCCAATAATATGAGGCCATAATCCCTGTTATCATGCCAATAAAGCCGATGATAATGCTGATGAAGATAACGGATTTGAAGTTTTTCCCTAGGCGCATCGCGATACTTGCTGGGAGAACCATGATGGTTGACACCAAAAGTGCCCCAGCAGCTGGGATGGTCAAGGCGATGGCAATTCCAGTGACAATGTTAAACAAGACTGACATGAGGCGCACAGGTAGGCCATCTACAAAAGCTGTTTCTTCGTCAAAGGTTAAAATGTACATTGGGCGAATGAACAGAACTGTCAAAATGAGGACTAAGATGGCAATGGCAAAGAGTGCGATAACCTGTCCTGAATTGATAGTGATAATCGAACCAAACAAGTACTGTTCCAAATTGACATTTCCATTGTCTGATTTACTTGTGACAATGAGTGCGATAGCCAAACCGAGCGACATCAAAATCGCGGTGGAGATTTCCATATAGTGCTTGTAAACGGTCTGCAGGTATTCTAAAATAACAGCTGCAATGGTGACCACAATGACGGTTGACCAGGTGGTTGAAACTCCTAGTAAAATTCCCAAGGCAACTCCTGCTAAGGATACGTGGCTTAAGGTATCGCTCATTAAGCTTTGGTGTCGTAAGATAAGGAAGATGCCTAAAATAGGGGCGAAAACACTAATTGCAATGACAGCTAGAATGGCTCGCTGCATAAAATCATAAGATAAAATTTCGGCCATTAGACTTGCTCCTTCCCACCGTTATCGTGAACGTTAAAGCAACGCCAGCTGGTTTCTTGGTTGCGTATCAAGTGGATGTTGCGGTCAGCGTATTTTTTGAGTTCTTCGGGGTCGTGGGTAATCATCAAAACAGCCTTTCCGTGTTGGTGGGCACTGTGGTGCATCAGTTCGTAAAAGCGTTCGGTTGTTCCTGCGTCCATACCTGTTGTGGGCTCATCAAAGACGAAAATATCAGGGTCTGAAGCAAACATACGAGCAATGATAATGCGTTGTTTTTGACCACCTGAGAGGCTACCAATGCGTTTGTGGCGGTTTTCCCACATACCAACAGATTCTAAGCTAGTTTTGATGTGTTCGGCGTCGTGCTGGGTTAAACGGCGGAACCAACCGTTTCGTGGGTAACGGCCAGATGATACAAATTCATAGACGGTCGAAGGAAAACCAGCATTAAAACTGGCAATTTGTTGCGGCAAGTAGGCAATGCGTAGTTTTTTTCCGTCCTTGTTTTTCTTTGAAATGGTCACACGACCGCTTTTAGGAGATAAAATGCCCAAAGTTGCTTTAACCAAGGTTGATTTGGCAGCACCATTTTCTCCTGTCAAGGTGACAAATTCGCCGCTGTCTAAGTGGTAATGAATGCCTTCTAAAACAGGTTCACTGTCATATTGAAACGATAAATCTTCTACAGTAATGTATCTCATGCTTCCCTTTCCAATTCGACTAAAAAGATGTCTAAAAAGCGGGTAATCACAGCTTGCTCATTTTCAGAAAATTGCCCGAGCAGTTTTTCATAAACAGCAATAGTGCTGTCATGATGGTGCATATGTTCTTGAGCAATGGGTTTGGCATTATCGGTTAATTCAAAATAAGTGACTCTAGCGTCCTCCTTGTTTTTAACGCTAGCCAATAAGCCTTTTGTGACAAGGTATTTTGTGGCCTTTGTAATAGCCGCCTGGCTGATATTTAAGCGTTTTGCCAATTCTGAATTGGTCAGGCGTTCCTGTGACAATAGCATCAAAATGTGCTCCTGCGTATTGGTAAGGGACACGTTACTTTGGCAAGACCCAAATAACAATTCGTGTTGGTTTTCTGCTTTTAACAAGATTTGATTAACCAAATGGTCAACTTGGTTTGCGATTGGCATTTTTTCACACCCTTTCGTCTGCTGCAATAATAATTAACCAGTTAATTATATCAAAAAAGAAAAAAAGAATCAATGAGTTGACCCTTTACACTACAACATCCGCACCTTGTAAACTTCGTTACAAAATCCACGCATGCTGTTCACGATACGATTGGCTTTCTTTTCTGATTGGCACAAGGCAAATACAGTTGGTCCGCTGCCCGACATCAAGGCGACGTCGGCTCCACAACTGAGCATTCGTTGTTTGATTTTTTGGATAAATGGTTTGCGTTTGATGGTAATGTCCTCGAGGGAATTGCCCATGTTTGCAATCATTTGCTTGTAATTGCCTGTCAAGATGGCTTCTTTTAAAGAAGCAATATCAACTCTTGAGATGGTTTGGCAATCGATTTCAGGAAAAATGGTTCGAGTGGAGATGCCAAAATCAGGTTTGACCAAGACTACCCAAGCTGAAGGGTGGTGGTCGAGGTGTTCAACGATTTCCCCTTTTCCAGACACAAAAGCACACCCCGCCTCTAGACAATACGGCACGTCTGTACCGATTTCAAGTCCGATTGCGACCATTTCTTGTTTGGATAAGTGGAGTTGCCATAATTGGTTGAGGGCACGAATCGTAGCAGCGGCGTCGGTTGACCCGCCTCCCAAACCTGCACAAATCGGGATAGATTTTTGCAATTCAATCTTGACGCCAGAGGAGATGTGGTAGGCTTCACGAATGAGTTTGGCAGCCTTAAACACATCGTTTTTATCGTTGAGTGGCATTTTATGATTGTTCGATTCAACGATAATGGCATTGTCATCTATTTCAGATACTGTGATGTAGTCGTTTAAATCCACGCTGACCATAATCATAGACAAGTCGTGATAGCCGTCAGAGCGACGCCCGACAATGTCCAATCCTAAATTAATCTTCGCGGGAGCTTTTTCAATAATAGCCATATAATAATCCTTTTAACATATTAAAGACTATTATAACAAATAAATGTGAAAGAGTGTATTTTGACCTCACTCAAAAAGGGCAGCCACAAAAAAGAAGACCAAACGGTCTTCTTAGAGTCAGGATAAATTAGTAAGTCAAGACGAAGTATTTTTTCTTATTTGCTATCTAAAATCCTATACTATCAACGTTTGAGGGGTGTTTTTAGGTCTATTGTTTTGAATTTACTCCCCTTTTTGTGGACTTTCACAAATTTTGGAGAGCTTTTTCATAATACAGTACCGCCTCTTTTTCTTTCTCTTTTGATAAGTGACTGTACGTGTCCATGGTCATGGCTAACGTTGCGTGTCCTAGACGGTGCTGCAATTCTTTATAGCTAATACCAGCATTAAGCAACAAACTAGCGTGCGTGTGTCTAAAAGCGTGAAAGGTAAATTGTGGGATACCCGCTTCCTTGCAACGGTGTCTAAGTGACTTGGTTCTAGCGTCACTATTTGGGTATTGTGATACCGTTGTAGAGAATACCAAGGCAGGAGCAGGCGAACCAATCTCCATAAATGCTTGACGTTGTCTGTTCCTGTACTGCTTGAGCATGAGAATAGTTTTGTTATCTATGCTGATAGTTCTGATACCTGCTTTACTTTTAGGGGTGCCAACCTGTTTTACAATTCTGTTATAAGTCTTGGTAATGCTGATAGTTGCACTATTAAAATCAATATCAGACCATTCAAGAGCTACAGCCTCCCCATATCGGCACCCAGTAGCAAGTAACAGATTATACAGTACACTATCATAGTAATAATTATAGGCGGTTGGTGCTAGTCGTTCCATGTAGTCTAGGAATGTTTTCAAGTCTTCCTTATCTATGAATTTGATACGGTTAGCGCCTGCCTTTTGTGGTCTAGGTAGAATAACTTCACGCGCAGGGTTGAACGGTATCAATTGCATACTAACCCCATACTGTAAAATACGCTTGTTTATTGAGGCAGCCACCCCATAATTAACAATCTTGAAAGCTAGCTTGTTTACCCAACTTTGTACGTGTGCTATATGTATCTTGTCTAGCTGCATATCACCAAACACGGGCAAAATATGGTTTTTCAAAAACTGGCGCGTGCTTACGAGTGTTTGGGGTTTAACTGTCATTTGATAATTTTCTAACCACAAGGCAGCGAGTTCCTTATATGTGGTGACCTTTACCCTCTTGAATACGGTTGACCCGTTAGCTTTAAAATCGTTTTGGGCTTGCTGGGCTTTAGCTTTAACTTCTTTTTTCGTTCGCCCTGTTATAGTCGTTTTAACTTTCTTTCCTGTAATGCTATCTACTCCCAAATAAACATTTGAGCGGTACACTTTTGTACCGTTTTTTTTAATAACTTCTTTGATGTTCATGATAAACCTTTCTACAGCAGGCAAGCCATTATTGAAAAGGTTTTAGGTTTATATGAATTGTTGGAAAATGTTGGAATGAAATACTGGAAAATCCTAGTATATGACGTAACAAAACGGTTGACCTATGTAATATCTAGGCAGGTCAGAAATCATAGAAAATCATAGTATAGAAATAGCTCAAAATTGAGCGCTACTGTAAGCCAAAATATAGGCGAATGATGGCGCGTGGGTTAGGTTAACATAGAATATAGCATATCCATATAATAGCTTTCTTTTAGCTGATACTTTTGACAAAATTGTAAAATATTAAAGTCTTGCAATTCAATGTTTTTTAATTCTTCCGCTACAAGATTTTGTAACATGGATTTGTTGGCTTGTAATTCGTATTTTTCACGCAATCGGTCATAATTGGCGGGGTTATGGTCTTTATGCCCTAACTCGTGGTAGATGACCTTTTTAATGGTTATTGGGTCTGCCATAGCGTTAACAAATATTATTTTTTTAACATGGTCTATCACCCCAGCACGTCCCCAAAATTCAGGCGAAAAAAATAGAACTTTATACCCGTATTGGCTAGCTAGTTTTTCCAATTCTTCCATTTAGTTACCGCCTTGTTTTCCTAGATATACTTCTATAATGGTTTGGATTGCTTCCAAGTCATCTTCTGTTAGCGGTTTACCGTCAAACGTCATGAACCTGTTTTTTAAATCCTCTACTGGTATTGGTTCGGTGTCGTTTTTAAGTGCGGAACTATTGGCAGAAAAACGAGGGTCAAGGTCTGATTTTTTGACGTTGAGATAATCGGCTATTTTTTGGATATTGCCAAACGTTGGCATTGAATAACCTTTAACATATCCTGTTATAGTGCTTTTGGGGATACCTAGATTGTTATGTAAATCTATTTGTCTAACACCTTTGTTTTTCATAATTCTGTTGAGATTTTGGGAGAATATCTCCCTATTTTTTATATCTTGGGGGCTATTTTTTGACATGATTATTTATACCTCCTGAAATTATTTCACAGGAACATTATAGCACTAAGTACTAAAAAAATGAAACTTTTTTACAAAAATACTTGACTCAGTACGGATAAAATAGTACTATTGATTTGTTATTTTTTTGAAAGGAGACGTAAAGTAATGCAACAATGGACGTTAAAAGCTTGCAGAATCAACGCAGGCTATACATTGAGAGAGGTGGCTAAAAAAGTTAACAAGAATTTTCAAACCATTTCAAAGTACGAAAAAAACAGTACGAATATACCTTTTGAACTTTTAAGAGATTTAGCTACTCTTTACAATGTAAAATTAGATGATATTTTTTTAGGCGATAGTACGAAAAAAACAGAACTCAGAAACTAAACGAAGCAAAAAGGTGCAATCTTTACATAATCCAATGGTGATATTAGTACCACCGAAAGATTAGGCGCGTGAGAGTATAAAAAAAAGGGACTTGATTAACCACAACCCAAGTCCCAGAAAATGAAACACAATAACCATTTCAAATAAATAGACAGGCAAGCCATTATTGAAAAGGTTTTATATTTATATTATAGCAGACTTTAAACATTTTTCCCAGACAGAGAGCGAGAACTCTTAAAACTACAAAAAAATTGGTATGTATAGTAAACAGCATTAAAGGGCAACAAGAAAAAACCAAAGAAGAAAGGAAATAACATGGCTATTTTTTCAATTGACGAGGAAGAATACACCGAAGAACAGTTAGCAACATTCAGAAAGCGACAAGAGAGCAAAGCAAAGGCAAAATCGTTTTTCACGGCACAATATGACGAATATACAGCCGATGTGATTGTTGCTAACGTGATAATTGGTTATATGAATTTAGGCAAAGGGAGCGCCGATACTTTTGAGCAAGCATGGAACGCTCTAGGTTATGAAATTACAAATGACATTGTTTGGCGAGCCGTTAACAGGTTACCTGCAAAAAGCAAGAAAGAAGAGGTTGAGGCATGATATACCAAGAGCCTATTTTCCCTATATGGGCGGACATTCTTATTATAATTATTGTCCCGATTGTTATTTTTCTACTGTTAACGTATGAGCCACCAACAAAAGAGGAAAAAAAGCAGACACAGGAAATTAAGGCAGATAGCCATATCCAAGAGCGCTACGGGGCTTATATTCAATCACAGGGACGATATTACAACTAAGGAGGCATAACATGAAAAAAGATGAACTTGAAAAACTTGGCTTTGCACTAAGTGACTTACTTCCAAGATTGGAAATGATACAACACGCCAGCGAGGCAGTGACAGTTTTAAACAATAAAGCAGATATCACCACCACGGCATACATGGCTACAAAGGTGCTTTCAAATATCTACACACAAATGCAAAAATTGAGTGCTGAAATTGATGACATAGCTTTTAAACTAATCAACTTTGAGGAGGAGGCAGACAATGACAGACAAAGAGTTGAATAAAATAGCTGACCTTATCAAGGCACGCGCAACGGTTGACGAATTAGAAGAATTTAAACACTTGGAACGGCGAGAAGATAGGAAAGCATGGGTTGAAAATCAGATTGCCAAGCTAGATAAAGGAGAATTGTTGCCATGACAGACAATGTTATCAACTTTCAAGACATTCAAAAGAATTTAGAGAAAACACGTTACAACCTATCAAACCTTACTTTTGAGGAAGCTACAGCATTAACCACGGAACAACTAGCAAAAAATCTTATTATTATTTCTAATACACTAGAAAACACAATAGACGTTATTAGAATGTTAAAAGACAACAGCGACACAATTCAGGAGCAACTTATTAAGCTAGGCGACAAGGTGGAAACATTAGAGAATAGGGAGGTGCTTTTATGAGCTTATCAAAGAACGAAAAACAATTATTAAGGCGGTTGGGACTTGGTAAAGAAAACGCAAAGACCACAAGAGAGATAATCAGAGGGTTACCAATAACCGAAAGGGGAGCGCGTGACATTCTAAGGCGGTTAGCCATTAAATACAGCATACCCATAACAGGGTTACGAAATCGAGGGATTAACGGGGTATTTATTGCAACAACACAGGCGGAGTTATTAGAGGGGGTTACCTCTCTTATAAATCAAATAAGCGAGGAGCAAAAACGAGTGACAGCCCTAGCCAATTCAAAACCTGAAAAAGCTAGGGAGCTTATAAAAGAACTTTTGGAATAAGGGGATAAAGTATGTTTGGATTAAGTAAAGAAAGCGAAGAAAGCCTAAAAATGGAAGTGCTTAAACTGGTATCTAGTTTTCTAAAGTCCTATACCAAGCCGAAACCTAAAACATTGGGGCTAATCGCACAAGATGAACTACTAGCAGACTTGTCTGTTAGCTTTAACACGTTGCAACGTTGGGAACAGGCAGGATTAAAGCGATACATTCCCCCAATCGAAGGCACGCGCACCGTATTCTACAAAATTGATGACGTTTTATTGTTTTTAGGAGTAGAAAAATGATTGATGATATCATACCCGAACTAAACGACCTACAGACGTTGACGGAAGTCGCATTGGTTGATGGTAATTTGAACACTAGCCAAGCAGTCTTACGAGTGATAAGCCAAAAACTACCGCAGATCATCGGAATGTTAGAGGAGTTGGATAATGGGCAGATATAACACACACCCCGCACAAGGTAGCGGACATTATCACAATGAGAAGCGTTACAAAGACCGCCGTCCTACATTGGAACAACAAAAAGAGAGAAAGAGACTGAAAAAGTTGAAAAAGAAACGGAGAAAGGGGCGTTAGTATGTATCAATTCATTAACTTACAAATTAATAAGCAGGTCTTACCTTTATTTAATTTTCTAAAGGACAACCAAACGCGAACCCTTGCCAAAGGTAAGCACGTCATGATGACCTACTACCAACCACCAGACTTTTATCTAGTGCCATTTAGCTATAAAGGTATCACGGTAACTGTAACCGCCACAGACGACCTAGAAAGCTATTTAGAGGACGGTTGGCAAGTTGCTAGAGACTACCAAACAGCAAGCGTGGGAAACAAGTTGGCGGACGTGTTAGGCGAGTTAGAACATGAATACCTAAGTAGGCAGAGAGCAGGAAGCCCATTGCCTATCATGGGACTTGTGTTTGATTGGATAGCTTACGGATTATCTAGCAAAGAAGAAATCATAGCCTTTGTTAAGTTATTTTATCTAAACGGCTATTCATACGAGCAAATAACACAGTTGTATGCTAGCTTAACCAAAAGCAATAACCTTAATATCTGCTTTCTAAACACCATTAATACGATTTTCAAGGAGGAACTGAATGAGCGACTTTTTAAATCAGCTTGACGAAAAAGTGCCAGACCATAAAACCAATGTTACGAGTATCAACAGTAGACGACTAAAACGAGATGAGAACGGGAAAATCATCAAAAACCGAAACAACCTCTTATTATTGTTCCGTGGGGAGGATATTAAGTTAAATAAGCTGTTTAAATACAATGAAGCGACAAAAAATGTAGAGGTTACCCGAAATCAACAGTTATCCGACTATATCACTATCAAACATGGGCTGTTGTCTGATGATACTATTAGGCAGTTGTGGGCTTATTTGTCCGAATGCTGGGGCTTGGAGTATAAAGAAAATGACATAGCCAACGTTGTAAAAATCATTGCTTTAAACAAGAGCTATAACCCTATCAAGATATTTTTAGAGAAAGCCAAAGCAACCGCCGAACCAGTAGACCCGTTTGAGGTTATTCAAAAGTATATCAATATCGAAGATAACCAATATAACCGAATTGTTTTTGATTTAATGTTCCGTGGAGCGATTGCAAGGGTTTATCATGCAGGGATACAGTTTGACTATTGTCTTGACTTGGTTGGTAAGCAGGGAACAGGTAAAACAACATTCTTACGTGAGATTTTTAAAGGTTTTTACGGTGAAATTAGTTCTTACACCGAAAAGGACGACCTTTTGAAAATGGTTGAATTATGGGCGGTAAATGATGATGAGTTAGTCGCCACTAATAAAATCAAACCGAACGAATTAAAGCAGATTATAACCATGAGAGAAATCAGAATCAGACGACCATACGGAAAATCAACAGAGATTATACCCGTTGATTTTGTTTTCACACGGACAACAAACGATACAGGGCATTTAAGGGACTTTACAGGCGATAGGCGCTTTTTAGGTGTTGAGGTATTACCAAAGACGGACAAGCAAGTTAACCAGATAAGCCCACAGGACTTATTGAATATCTGGGGCAACTACTATAAAGCCTATGAGATTAACAGCAAACTTTATTATGATGATACTAGCGAAGAGGGCAAACTAATAGCTAGAGAACGTGCGAAATACAAATATCAAGATGATATTATTGAAAAATTGGAGTGGTATTTGTCTATCAAAATCCCAGAAGATTTTTTTGACGTTACCACCATAAAATACTATCGCAAACAGTATTATACTGATTTAGAAGAAACAGGCACAGCCTACAAGACCAATGACGACCGACAGGCGGGGACTGAATGGGTGGGAACGGTAGCGCGTGACCGTTTGAACATCAATGATGTTATCTATGAGATATTTGAAGATGAGCGCGAGCCAGCTTCCAAAATCAAGAAGAAAATCAAAATTTATATGAACAGCCTTGACGGTTGGGAATATCAGAGGGCTGTGTATTTTGGTAAGCGCAGAACAAGCGGATTTATCAAAAAGCATTAAATTTTTACTCCATAAAAGACTATTTTCACTCCAAAAAATACCTCTTTTACTCCATGAAAACGATATTTTAAAAAAACCACTCCATACCTTAACCCCTTATATATCAAGGAGTTAGGCATATTTATAGAGTAAATATAAATAAAATTCTATATAAAAATAAAATATTTTAGTATATAGCAATATACCATATACATATATATAATATAGCGGACGGAAATTTTTGCTCTTTTACGCCACAAATACGGTCAAATCCTTATGTATCAAGGGTTTAGGTGGTGGAGTAAAAATTTTCAATGGTGTAAATTGGGGGGTATTTTGGAGTAAAAATCAAGAAAGGAAATCCAAAAATGACAAAAATTAATTATCAATCACTACCAGACAACCAAACCTACCGCCTAGAATTGCCAAACGGTCAACAAGGCTATGATTATATTAACAGAATTGTTTTTGCCGTAAGCGCCAAAAATGGTGATGACGATTTTACCTATCAAGAATTGGTAAGACGTGGATATAAATGGGTGTTTGATTGTGGTTTTGCAATCCCAACAGATACTAAGAAAGGAAAGTAAGCAAATGGAAAAACAAGATATGAAAACGACTTATAACAATAGCATGGTTTTTGTGTACATGCTAGTTGATACAGTTCTGACAATCAAGGAAAGATACCAACTTGATGAACAAACAGCCATAGAAATTTGTAAGCTATCGGCGACACTTTACGAAAGCTACAAAGATGTTGAGCGCTTAGACCGTCAGAGTGAGAATGCTAAAAGGATCCAAGACGGCTTAGAAAGCGTTGGGAGTGCTATTTGGCGAATTAGCAACACGTTATAAAACAGAAAGGACAAAAACAGATGAAAATTAAACTATTCAAACATGGGGTACTTCCCGACGGGCATTACAATGGCATACCAAGGACTAGGCTAGAAACTAATGAAGAATTAGAAAACAGAATTAACGAGTACATGGCTGATAAGAAAGTGAGCAATGTACAAGCTTACGGCGATAATATCATGGTTATTTATGAGGAGGTAAACTAATATGACTAACACAAACAAAACAACAGCACCAATGACCCTAACAGAACTCAAAACATGGGTAGAAGAAACTTGCGAGCTATCTGAACTACTACAGACAAAAGACTATAAGAGCTACCTCCCTGAAGAGAAACAAGAAGAATATGAAGCGATTGCTTTTAGTGTTTTCAATTGTTTAGAAAGCTTCTTGATGATGTTAGAAGATAAAGAACTACATTATCAACCAAAGTCAATTGAGGAAGAAGAGGAAGAAAACGAGATGGCACAAGATAACGAACTGATGAAAGAAGTAGAAGACAGCGACAACGAAGCGCGTGAGATTGCTTGCGATGGTACTGTTGACAAGTATGTTAACGAACGAAAAGAACAACTAAAGGAACAAGCAACGTTTGAAGAATTGGTTGATAAGGTTGCATTGTATGAGAGTGAGTTGTTAGATTATGCTGAGCGTTTGCTAAGTGATGAACCTTTGATTGCAGATAGTGAAACAGCAATGGGAACGCTTGAGATGTTGGATAATGAAGCGATTGATTTATTTAAGTCTTTAGATATTGCTAACGAGTATCAAGGGTTAGAATACTATGATACAAGTTTAAACAAAGAAGACTAATTCAAAAACTGTTATCATAGTATCAAGCGTTAACACAGACAAGAAGCTTACTGATTATCAGTAGGCTTTTTCTGTTTGTTTGGATACAGTAGAAAACAGTAGGAATACAGTAAGCACGCGCTTCCCTTGTTTATTATTCGGAAATACCCCATTGATTTTAAACGGGGCTTGCTATTGTTCGGATATAACAACGCTGCCCTATTTTGTGTGCGGTTTTCCCTTTTTGATTTTTCTAGCACGCCCGAGAACCCTCCTAAAATCCCCACAGCGCTGTTTTAATTGTTGGGGGTATAATTATATTGCCTTGCTGTTTTAATTGACCCCCGCCCCCTGTTTTGTGCCAAGGAGAGCCGCTGCAAGGTGTTCGCTTGTATCACGCGCCATTTTTTTAGATTTTTAGGGGGTGTCATATAACCTTGAAAGGTCTTATTTTGATTGTATTTTATTTACCAGTTAACTATCTATCTATTCAGCTTTTAGACGACACAAAAAAAGCCCATAGGACGAACCTACAGACCCGAAAAAACCACGCTCACGCAAAAGCCCTCGTAAAATATGAAATCCGTTACTAATATTATACCATTTTCTATATTTATTTTGGCTTGCGCCGTAATTATTATATCACGGTTATGACAGCGCTACAATAAGAAGACAGATATAAAAATAGCATGGGATAAAAATAAAATTATTAAACGTTTTATATTTTGAATAGTTGCGTGAGTATATAACTGTCTTTTATGGTGTTAGATTTGTTGGAAAATGTGAGTATAAAAGCTTAAATACACGGTAAAAACTTAACAAAACTTAACAACTAGAATAGTTGGGTGAGTATAAAAGCCTACTAATGTAGTGAAATGTAGTAACAAGCGTATTTTTTAGTACGGTTGTAAAACCTTGAAAAACCTACCTTTTCTATTTTGCTAACCTTTGCTAACATTGGCTTTATATGGCTATATACAACTGTAAGCGCGTGAACAATGGCATGGACAAACACAGACAAGAAACTAAAGACGAGACAAAACAGATTGAGCGAGTACATGACTAAAAAAAGAAGCGATGTACACGCTTATGGTAATAATATTATGGCTATTTATGATGGGGTGAACTGTTAGGGCTTTTCTTTGGAACAATTCACGCGCCTATATAACGACCTATGAGCAAAAAGAAAAGCTACCCCAATAGTGGGGTAACCAATAGAAAGTGTTAGCCATGAACGAACTTTTAAAAGTATAAAGGAAGTTTATCAAGAACAATTATATTATACCACGGACAAACTAAAAAAAGCACCTTTTGGGTGCTAGTTTCTTGCCTGCTGAACTCGTAAAAATTTACTCCCCTTTTTGTGGACTTTTGATAGAAATAAGTAAAAATGTAAGGAGATAGGTTTTTCCATAAATCCTATAATATCAACGTTTCAAGAGTTCTATGTTAGCGTATGGTTATCTAAAGTCCAGTACGAAGTATTTTTTCTTACCACGACGGATAACAGTTAATTCATCGTCGATTTTATCGGTTTCTGAAAGCGTGTAGTTCAAATCTTGGATGCGTTCACCATTGAGGTAAATGGCTCCGTTTTGAACGTCTTCGCGTGCTTGGCGTTTTGAAGGTGAAATCTTTGCTGCCACTAAAATCTCAACAATATTAAGATTGTCGTCAGCTTGAACAGCGTAGTTTGGCACGTTGTTAAGCCCTTGTTTCAATTCTTTTGCTGAAAGGTTTTTGATGTTTCCTACAAATAGTTGTTCTGTGATATTCAAGGCTTCTTTGTAAGCTTCTTCGCCGTGAACCAAGGTTACCATTTCGCGCGCCAAGATTTTTTGGGCCAAACGTTCGTGACGAGCAGCGTTAAATTCTTTTTCAATGTCCGCAATTTCTTCCAATGAAAGGAAAGTGAAAATTTTCAAGAAACGAACAGCATCATCGTCCATGACGTTGAGCCAGAATTGGTACATTTCGTATGGTGATGTTTTGTCAGCATCAAGCCAAACGGCGTTACCTTCTGATTTTCCGAATTTTTTACCAGTTGAGTCGGTGATAAGTGGAACAGTCATCACATGACCAGTTTTATCAGCTTTACGACGCAATAATTCTGTACCAGCTGTCATATTACCCCATTGGTCTGACCCACCGATTTGGAGTGTTACGTTGTATTTGTCGTTTAATTCGTAGAAATCGTAGCCTTGCATGATTTGGTAAGCAAATTCTGTGTAAGAAATCCCTGTTTCAATACGTTTTTTTACAGATTCTTTGCTCATCATGGCGTTGACTGTAAAGTATTTTCCGACATCACGCAAGAAGTCGATGAAGCTGATTTGCCCAAACCAATCGTAGTTGTTGACCATGACTGCTTTGTTGTCACCATTGTCAAAATCAAGGAAGCGAGATAATTGATTTTGAATTTTAACCACCCAACTGTCAACGGTTTCTTTGGTTTGGAGGCTACGTTCAACGTCTTTAAATGATGGGTCACCAATCAAGCCAGTTGCCCCACCAACAAGAGCGTAAGGTTTGTGCCCTGCTAATTGAAGACGGCGTGACGTGAGGATAGCCACCAAGTGTCCAAGGTGCAAGCTGTCAGCAGTTGGGTCATAACCAGTATAATAGGATACTTGCCCTTCTGTTAATGCTTTGACAAGGGCTTCTTCATCAGTTGTTTGAAAAACTAAGCCACGTTCTTTTAATTCTTCGAATATATTCATGAGCGTTCTCCTTCGTTGAAAATAGTATAGTTTACAGGCTATTATATCAAAATATTATCCCTCTATGCAAGCTTTATCAAAGTTTGGTATAATGAATAATGAGGTATTTGAATGTTTAAGAAAAAGAGAAAAAAACCACGTCAGTCGTTTGGTTTGTTAGAGTTGGGCTCTGTCATTTTAAGAACCTTCAAACTATTAGCTGACTTTTTTTATATTATTATTATTTTATTTGGTATGTTGGGCATAGGGATTGCCTTTGGTTATCTGGCTAGTCAGATTGACTCGGTTAAGGTACCTGATAAGGATACCTTGGTTCAACAAGTAACATCCTTGAGTCGGGTGTCTGAGATGACTTATTCTAATGGTAGCTCGATTGCAAGTATTGACACGGATTTGTTGCGGACTCCTGTTGAGAGTAGTGCTATTTCTGATAATGTCAAGAAAGCCATCATTGCGACTGAGGATGAAAATTTTGAAAACCATGATGGGGTAGTGCCTAAAGCTGTTTTTCGGGCAACCTTGGCATCTGTTTTGGGGTTGGGCGAAACCAGCGGTGGCTCGACTCTTACGCAGCAATTGATTAAACAACAGGTGCTGGGAGATGATCCGACCTTTAAACGCAAGTCGCGTGAGATTATTTACGCTTTGGCTTTGGAACGTTACCTCAACAAAGATGAGATTTTGACGGATTATTTAAATGTGTCGCCATTTGGTCGCAATAATAAAGGTGAAAATATTGCTGGGATTGAAGAGGCAGCAAGGGGTATCTTTGGCGTGTCGGCTAAAGATTTGACGGTGCCTCAGGCAGCCTTTCTAGCTGGTTTGCCACAAAGTCCGATTGTCTATTCACCTTATACAGCAACAGGGCAATTAAAAGACAAGGACAATTTAGCTTACGGCTTATCTCGTCAACAAGATGTTCTTTACAATATGTACCGTGCGGGCTACCTAACGGAATCCGAGTACGAAGAGTACAAGGCTTATGATGTGAGCCAAGACTTCATTCCGTCAGAATCAGCCACAACCAATGAGCACGACTTCCTTTACTATGCGGTTCTCAGTGAAGCTAAAGACATCATGTATAACTACTTGATTAAGCAAAATGGGGTTTCTGACCAAGAGCTTAAAAACGATACTACTAAAGAATCGTACAAAGAATTAGCTCTAGAAACCTTGCAACAAGGTGGGTACACGGTTAAGACGACGATTAACAAGTCGATTTATGATGCCATGCAAAATACTGTGGCACAGTACGGCAGTACGCTTGACCAAGATAATGCTAAAATGGTCGAAGTTGGTAATGTCTTGATGGCTAATGATACGGGAGCTATCTTAGGATTTGTCGGAGGAAGGAATTACACAACAAACCAAAATAACCACGCCTTTGACACCGCTCGCTCACCAGGATCAAGTATCAAGCCAATTATCGCTTATGGTATTGCCATTGATCAAGGCCTTTTGGGTAGTGCCAGCATGTTGTCAAACTATCCTACGTCATTTTCAAGTGGTCAAGCCATTATGCACGGTAATGATGTCGGAACAGAAATGATTACCTTGCAAGAAGCTTTGAACACGTCTTGGAATATCCCAGCTTATTGGACTTACCAAATGTTGTTAAACAATAATGTTGATGTGGAATCTTACATGAATAAAATGGGATACGATATCGACAATTACAATATTGAAAGTTTACCGCTGGGTGGTGGTATTGAAACAACTGTTCTTCAGCAAGTCAATGCCTACCAGATGATTTCAAATGGTGGTGTTTACCTCAAAGGGTACTTGGTTGATAGCATCACTGACAATAAAGGTCAGGTTATTTACCAACACAAGGCCAATCCTGTTCGTGTCTTCTCAGAAGCGACGGCAAGCATTTTGAATCAATTGTTGAAAGAAGTGGTCACAGGTGGGGCTACGACAGAATTTTACAATGATTTGAAAGACTTGAATCAAACGGCAGCAAGTGCTGATTGGACAGGAAAAACGGGAACGACAGACAACTACACCGATGTTTGGCTCATGTTGTCAACGCCAAAAATCACTTTAGGTGGTTGGGCAGGAAATGATGACAACACGTCTATGGATTCCCGCACGGGTTACAAGTACAATGCGCAATACATGGCTTATCTGGTCAATGCCATTTACAATGCCGATTCGAGCGCAATAGGGGTCAATGACAAGTACTCCCTATCTTCTAGCGTTATCAAATCAACCGTCCTAAAAGCGACAGGATTGCAGCCAGGAACTGTAACGGTTAATGGACGTCCACTCTTGGTTAATGGCGAAACCACGACAAGCTATTGGGCGAAAAATGGAGCAGGTAATATGACTTATAAATTTGCCATCGGTGGTACCGACAGCGACTACACCAAAGCTTGGGATAGTTTGCTGCATAATTCTTCTATTACCACAACAAGTAGCAACTAACATATCACTTGCAAAAAAATCAAAAATAAGGTATAATAGTATCAACTATTTGTCGTCTACCTTAGTTGAAATATTGTCCAACTAAGGTTTGCAGCAGTTAAATCACTCTTAATGGTGTTAGATTTAGCTGCTCTTTTTGTGCTTAATTTTGGAAGAATACAGCATTTGTAACCTATATTTAAAGATTCTAAAAATTCACATTAAGGACAACTTTGGCAGAATACGGCAACGTATTCTAGAGCTAGTTGGGTCAATGCTAGGGTTTTGTGTGGTTATTAAACAAACAAAACAAAGCCGTCAAGCGTCGATTGACCTCTGTATTTTAATGAAGGAGTAATACACTTTGGCAGGACATGAAGTTCAGTACGGGAAACACCGTACACGTCGTAGCTTTTCAAGAATTAAGGAAGTTCTTGATTTACCAAACTTGATCGAAATTCAGACAGATTCTTTTAAAGACTTCTTGGATAATGGATTAAGAGAAGTTTTTGAAGATGTGCTTCCAATTAGTAACTTTACAGATACTATGGAACTTGAATTTGTTGGTTACGAGTTAAAAGAGCCTAAGTATACGCTTGAGGAAGCTCGTATCCACGATGCCTCTTATTCAGCACCAATTTTTGTCACTTTCCGTTTGATTAACAAAGAAACAGGCGAAATTAAAACCCAAGAAGTTTTCTTTGGTGATTTCCCAATCATGACTGAAATGGGAACCTTTATCATCAATGGTGGTGAACGTATCATCGTTTCTCAGTTGGTTCGTTCTCCTGGTGTTTATTTCAATGACAAAGTGGATAAAAATGGTAAGGTTGGATACGGTTCAACGGTTATTCCTAACCGTGGTGCTTGGCTTGAATTAGAAACAGATTCAAAAGACATTGCTTACACTCGTATTGACCGTACGCGTAAAATTCCATTTACAACACTTGTGCGTGCCCTTGGTTTCTCAGGTGATGATGAAATCATGGATATCTTTGGTGATAGCGAACTTGTCCGCAACACCATCGAAAAAGACATTCACAAAAACCCAGCGGATTCACGTACAGACGAAGCCCTCAAAGAAATTTACGAACGCCTTCGTCCAGGTGAACCAAAAACTGCTGACAGCTCGCGTAGCTTGCTTGTAGCTCGTTTCTTTGACCCACGTCGTTACGACTTGGCAGCTGTTGGTCGTTACAAAATCAATAAAAAATTAAACCTTAAAACACGTTTGTTGAATCAAACAATCGCTGAAAATTTGGTTGATGCTGAAACAGGGGAAATCCTTGTTGAAGCAGGAACTGTTATGACCCGCGATGTGATTGATTCTATCGCTGACCAATTGGACGGTGACCTTAACAAATTCGTTTACACACCAAACGATTACGCTGTTGTTACTGAGCCAGTTGTGCTTCAAAAATTCAAAGTGGTGTCACCAATTGACCCAGACCGCGTGGTAACAATCGTTGGTAACGCAAACCCTGATGATAAAGTGCGTGCCCTTACACCAGCGGATATCTTGGCAGAAATGTCATACTTCTTGAACCTTGCAGAAGGTCTTGGTAAAGTGGATGATATCGACCACCTTGGTAACCGTCGTATCCGTGCCGTTGGTGAGTTGTTAGCTAACCAATTCCGTATTGGTCTTGCTCGTATGGAACGTAACGTTCGCGAACGTATGTCTGTTCAAGATAACGAAGTCTTGACACCACAACAAATCATCAACATCCGTCCTGTAACAGCTGCGGTTAAAGAATTCTTCGGTTCTTCACAGTTGTCACAGTTCATGGACCAACACAACCCACTTTCTGAGTTGTCACACAAACGTCGTTTGTCTGCCTTAGGACCTGGTGGTTTGACACGTGACCGTGCAGGTTACGAAGTTCGTGACGTGCATTACACTCACTATGGTCGTATGTGTCCGATTGAAACCCCTGAAGGACCTAACATCGGTTTGATCAACAACTTGTCAACTTACGGACACTTGAACAAATATGGTTTCATCCAAACACCGTATCGTAAAGTTGACCGTGCGACAGGTGTTGTCACAAACG
Organism: Streptococcus alactolyticus; assembly: GCF_012277075.1. Taxonomy (GTDB): domain Bacteria; phylum Bacillota; class Bacilli; order Lactobacillales; family Streptococcaceae; genus Streptococcus; species Streptococcus alactolyticus. The sequence goes on from NZ_JAAXMT010000008.1 coordinate 19,755, forward strand.
AAATCGTTTGGTTGACTGCCGATGAAGAAGATGAGTACACTGTTGCACAAGCAAACTCAAAACTAAACGAAGACGGTACATTTGCTGAAGACATCGTTATGGGACGTCACCAAGGTAATAACCAAGAGTTCCCAGCAAGCGTTGTTGATTTCGTAGACGTTTCTCCTAAACAGGTAGTTGCCGTTGCGACAGCATGTATTCCTTTCCTTGAAAACGATGACTCAAACCGTGCCCTCATGGGTGCCAACATGCAGCGTCAAGCCGTTCCGTTGATTGACCCACATGCACCATATGTTGGTACAGGTATGGAATACCAAGCAGCCCACGATTCAGGCGCTGCCGTTATCGCAAAACACGATGGACGCGTTGTCTTCTCAGACGCTGAAAAAGTAGAAGTGCGTCGTGAAGATGGTTCACTTGATGTTTACCACATTACAAAATTCCGTCGTTCAAACTCAGGCACAGCCTACAACCAACGTACCCTTGTTAAAGTTGGAGATATCGTTGAAAAAGGTGACTTTATCGCTGACGGTCCTTCAATGGAAAAAGGTGAAATGGCTCTTGGTCAAAACCCAATTGTCGCTTACATGACTTGGGAAGGGTATAACTTCGAGGATGCGGTTATCATGAGTGAACGTCTGGTTAAAGAAGATGTTTACACATCTGTTCACTTGGAAGAATTTGAATCAGAAACACGTGATACAAAGCTTGGCCCTGAAGAAATCACTCGTGAAATTCCAAACGTCGGTGAAGAAGCTTTGAAAGACCTTGACGAAATGGGTATTATCCGTATCGGTGCTGAGGTTAAAGAAGGGGATATCCTTGTTGGTAAAGTGACACCTAAAGGTGAGAAAGATCTTTCTGCTGAAGAACGCCTTCTTCATGCTATCTTTGGTGATAAATCACGTGAAGTGCGTGATACGTCACTTCGTGTGCCACACGGTGGTGATGGTGTTGTTCGTGACGTTAAAATCTTTACACGTGCTAACGGTGATGAATTACAATCAGGTGTTAACATGTTGGTTCGTGTTTACATCGCTCAAAAACGTAAAATCAAAGTTGGAGATAAAATGGCCGGTCGTCACGGAAACAAAGGGGTTGTTTCTCGTATCGTTCCAGTTGAAGACATGCCTTACCTTCCAGACGGAACACCAGTTGATATCATGTTGAACCCACTTGGGGTGCCATCTCGTATGAACATCGGACAAGTTATGGAACTTCACCTTGGTATGGCTGCGCGTAACCTTGGTATTCACATTGCGACTCCAGTTTTCGATGGGGCAACTTCTGACGACCTTTGGGATACCGTTCGTGAAGCTGGTATGGACAGCGATGCTAAAACCGTTCTTTATGACGGACGTACAGGTGAACCATTTGATAACCGTGTGTCTGTGGGTATCATGTACATGATCAAACTTCACCACATGGTTGATGATAAACTTCACGCTCGTTCAGTAGGTCCTTACTCACTCGTTACCCAACAACCTCTTGGAGGTAAAGCACAATTTGGTGGACAACGTTTTGGTGAGATGGAGGTTTGGGCATTGGAAGCCTATGGTGCATCAAATGTTCTTCAAGAAATCTTGACTTACAAGTCTGATGACGTGACCGGACGTCTTAAAGCTTATGAAGCCATCACTAAAGGTAAGCCAATTCCAAAACCAGGTGTGCCAGAATCATTCCGAGTTCTTGTCAAAGAATTGCAATCTCTTGGTCTTGATATGCGTGTGCTTGACGAAGATGACAACGAAGTAGAACTCCGTGATCTTGACGAAGGTGAAGATGATGATGTCATGCACGTTGATGACCTTGAAAAAGCACGTCAAAAACAAGAAACCGAAAAAGCAGAAGCATCTATCAAAGAAGAATCTGAAGAAAAATAAAGCCAGTCAGGCTATGGGAAGCTTTCTTAGCTTTCCATAGTATTGATGGTGTGCTAAAACAGAGATAAAAAGCTTATGAAGTTTTCTTTGTAAGTTGTCGCATTTAAGAAAGTAGCTTGGCTATTTTCAAAGAACATAAAGAAAGGTAAATCTAGTGGTTGACGTAAATCGTTTTAAAAGTATGCAAATCACATTAGCCTCACCAAGCAAAGTCCGCTCATGGTCTTATGGTGAAGTTAAAAAACCTGAAACAATCAATTATCGTACGCTCAAACCCGAACGTGAAGGACTTTTTGACGAAGTTATCTTTGGTCCAACAAAAGACTGGGAATGTGCTTGTGGTAAATACAAACGTATTCGTTACAAAGGGATTATTTGTGACCGCTGTGGTGTTGAAGTAACACGTGCTAAAGTTCGTCGTGAACGTATGGGACACATCGAATTGAAAGCACCCGTTTCTCACATCTGGTATTTCAAAGGTATTCCATCACGTATGGGGCTTACATTGGACATGAGCCCACGTGCTCTTGAAGAAGTTATCTACTTCGCAGCTTACGTTGTTATTGATCCAAAAGATACACCGCTTGAACCAAAATCACTTTTGACTGAGCGCGAATACCGTGAAAAATTACAAGAATATGGACAAGGCTCATTTGTTGCGAAAATGGGTGCTGAAGCCATCCAAGACCTTCTTAAACGCGTTGATTTAAAATCTGAAATCGCTGAATTAAAAGAAGAATTGAAAACGGCTACTGGTCAAAAACGTATCAAAGCTGTTCGTCGTTTGGATGTGTTAGATGCCTTCTACAAATCTGGTAACAAACCAGAATGGATGGTACTTAACATCTTGCCAGTTATTCCACCAGATCTGCGTCCAATGGTTCAATTGGATGGTGGACGTTTTGCGGCATCAGACTTGAATGACCTTTACCGTCGTGTAATTAACCGTAACAACCGTTTGGCTCGTTTGCTTGAATTGAATGCCCCTGGTATCATCGTGCAAAACGAAAAACGTATGTTGCAAGAAGCGGTTGATGCCCTTATCGACAATGGTCGTCGTGGTCGTCCAATCACAGGTCCTGGTAGCCGTCCATTGAAATCTTTGAGCCACATGCTTAAAGGTAAACAAGGTCGTTTCCGTCAAAACTTGCTTGGTAAACGTGTTGACTTCTCAGGTCGTTCTGTTATCGCCGTAGGTCCAACACTTAAAATGTACCAATGTGGTGTGCCACGTGAAATGGCTATCGAATTGTTCAAACCATTTGTTATGCGTGAAATTGTAGCGCGTGACTACGCTGGTAACGTAAAAGCTGCTAAACGTATGGTTGAACGTGGTGACGAACGCATTTGGGATATTCTTGAAGAAGTCATTAAAGAACACCCAGTACTTCTTAACCGCGCACCGACTCTTCACCGTTTGGGTATTCAAGCATTTGAACCAGTCCTTATCGATGGTAAAGCCCTTCGTCTTCACCCACTTGTTTGTGAGGCCTACAATGCCGACTTTGACGGTGACCAAATGGCCATCCACGTGCCGCTTTCAGAAGAAGCGCAAGCAGAAGCACGTCTTCTTATGTTGGCCGCAGAACACATCCTTAACCCTAAAGATGGTAAACCAGTCGTAACCCCATCTCAAGATATGGTTCTTGGTAACTACTATTTGACAATGGAAGATCCAGGTCGTGAAGGGGAAGGTATGGTCTTTAAAGACCGTGACGAAGCGATTATGGCTTACCGCAATGGTTATGTTCACTTGCATTCACGTGTTGGTATCGCTGTTGATAGTATGCCAAACAAACCATGGACAGATGAACAAAGACATAAAATCATGGTGACAACAGTTGGTAAAATCCTCTTCAACGCTATCATGCCTGATGATCTACCATACCTTCAAGAGCCAAACAACGCTAACTTGACTGAAAAAACACCAGATAAATACTTTTTGGCACCAGGTCAAGAAATCCAGTCTGTCATTGATAACCTTGAAACAAACATTCCATTCAAGAAGAAAAATCTTGGAAATATCATTGCTGAAATCTTCAAACGTTTCCGTACAACAGAAACATCTGCTTTCCTTGACCGTTTGAAAGACCTCGGTTACTACCACTCAACCCTTGCTGGTTTGACAGTGGGTATTGCCGATATCCCAGTTATTGATAACAAACAAGAAATCATCAATGCCGCTCACGCGAAAGTTGAACAAATTAACAAAGCCTTCCGTCGTGGTCTTATCACTGACGATGAACGTTATGTTGCGGTTACGACAACTTGGCGTGAAGCAAAAGAAGAGTTGGAACAACGTCTGATTGAAACACAAGATCCTAAGAACCCAATCGTTATGATGATGGACTCAGGAGCCCGTGGTAATATCTCTAACTTCTCACAACTTGCCGGTATGCGTGGTTTGATGGCCGCTCCGAACGGACGTATCATGGAATTGCCTATCCTATCTAACTTCCGTGAAGGTTTGTCTGTTTTGGAAATGTTCTTCTCAACTCACGGTGCGCGTAAAGGTATGACTGATACAGCCCTTAAGACTGCTGACTCTGGATACTTGACACGTCGTTTGGTTGACGTTGCCCAAGACGTTATCATTCGTGAAGACGACTGTGGAACTGACCGTGGTCTTGTAATCAGCGCCATTACAGACGGAAAAGAAGTGACAGAAACACTTGAAGAACGTCTTGTTGGTCGTTACACTAAGAAATCTGTTAAACACCCAGAAACAGGCGAAGTCATTGTTGGTCCTGATGTTTTAATCACAGAAGACTTGGCTGCTACTATTGTTAAAGCTGGTGTTGAAGAAGTAACCATCCGTTCAGTATTTACATGTAATACTCGCCACGGTGTTTGCCGCCACTGTTATGGTATCAACCTTGCGACAGGCGATGCCGTTGAAGTTGGTGAAGCTGTTGGTACAATCGCCGCTCAATCTATCGGTGAACCTGGTACACAGTTGACCATGCGTACCTTCCACACGGGTGGTGTAGCGTCAAATACCGACATCACACAAGGTCTTCCTCGTATCCAAGAAATCTTTGAAGCCCGTAATCCTAAAGGGGAAGCGGTCATCACAGAAGTTAAGGGTACTGTTGTTGACATCGAAGAAGATGCCGCAACACGTACGAAGAAAGTCTTTGTACAAGGTAAAACAGGTACAGGTGAATACGTGGTACCATTTACAGCTCGCATGAAAGTAGCTGTCGGTGACGAAGTACACCGTGGTGCCCCATTGACTGAAGGTTCTATCCAACCAAAACGCTTGCTTGAAGTTCGTGACACCTTGTCAGTTGAAACTTACCTTCTTGCTGAGGTACAAAAAGTTTACCGTAGCCAAGGGGTAGAAATCGGTGACAAACACGTCGAAGTAATGGTTCGCCAAATGCTTCGTAAAGTTCGTATCATGGATCCAGGTGATACAGAATTGCTTCCAGGTACTTTGATGGACATCTCAGACTTTACAGATGCCAACAAAGACATCGTTATTGCTGGTGGTATTCCTGCGACATCACGTCCAGTCTTGATGGGTATTACCAAAGCTTCCCTTGAAACAAATTCATTCTTGTCAGCAGCATCATTCCAAGAAACAACTCGTGTTCTTACAGATGCCGCTATACGTGGTAAGAAAGATCATCTTCTTGGTCTTAAAGAAAATGTTATCATCGGTAAGATTATCCCAGCTGGTACAGGTATGGCACGTTACCGCAATATCGAACCACAAGCTGTTAATGAGTTTGAACCTACTGAAGAAGTAGATGTTGTGGTGGAAGAAGAAATCATCACAAGTGCTGAATAAAACCCAAAAGAGAGAACGATTCGTTCTCTCTTTTTTTGTAATCATGATAAATAAGCAAAAATTTTTTAAAATAGCGTTAATTTTTATATAATAAATCTTAAAAGGAAGTGAGGTAAATGTATCAAGTTGTAAAAATATATGGCGACTGGGAACCCTGGTGGTCATTGGAAAATTGGCAGGAAGACATCATAGAAACAAAATGCTTTGATGATTTTGAAGAAGCACGTGCTTTTTACCAACAAGAATGCCAAACACTCAAATCATCTTTACCAAGTTGTAAATGCCATGACAATTTTCAAGCAGCTTTTTGGAACCAAGAGGACCAACGCTGGTGTGAGATGTGTGGCAGCTACTTGCAACAGTACCATTCCATTGTTATACTCGAAGATGGTCGTGAGTTATCAAAAGAGGCATTGTCTTACTAAATGTATTTAATGGAGTAGGCAATGCTTACTCTTTATATAAGCGAAGAAGGTAGCTTAGCTATTTTTTTTTGTTTTTGGCTAAATGGCCATGATACCTTTCTTTTTTCGAATAATGAGATGAGGAGGTTTTTATGATTCAAGATTTAGCAAAAGCTATCATAGCAAATGCGGTCGCTAAAGCTGCTCAAGATATTTATATCCTACCTAGGCAAAACCGCTATGAAGTCTATTATCGGCTAGGCAATGACAAGGAATTGATAGATTGCTTTGATGCTGACAAAATGACTAACCTGATTAGCCATTTTAAATTTGTCGCAGGCATGGACGTTGGGGAAAAGCGTCGTAGCCAACTAGGTTCGTGCGACTACACCTTTGCAGAAGATGAGCAAATCTCGCTACGTTTATCAAGTGTCGGGGACTACCGCGGTCGAGAGAGTTTGGTAATTCGTTTGCTTTATTATGGTCAAAAATCTCTCCATTATTGGTTTGATGGGCTAGAGGAAGCTTTATCTGTTGTCAATGGTAGGGGACTTTATCTCTTTTCAGGTCCAGTTGGTAGTGGAAAAACCACGCTGATGTATCAGTTGGTTCAGGAAAAATTTCCAGATAAACAAATCATTACCATCGAAGATCCTGTGGAAATTCAGCAGGATAATATGTTGCAGCTGCAATTAAACGATGAAATAGGCATGACTTACGATGAGCTGATCAAATTGTCCTTGCGGCATCGACCAGATATTCTCATTATCGGAGAAATTCGTGATAGCGATACGGCACACGCGGTTATTAGGGCCAGTTTAACAGGAGCTGTGGTATTTTCGACCATTCATGCTAAAAGCATTTCAGGTGTTTATGCGCGTTTATTGGAATTAGGTATCAGTCAGCAAGAGTTGGAGAATAGTCTGCACGCAGTGGTTTACCAACGGTTAATTGGGGGAGGAGGTGTGATAGATGTTGCAAAAGATGGATTTAAAGAGCACCAGCCAAGCAACTGGAATCAAAAAATGGACCAGTTGGTTGCACAAGGACATCTTTCCAAAGAACAAGCGGCCATTGAAAAAATTACCCTTTAGCAAACAACGAAAACTCATTCAGTTATTTAATAATTTGTTTCATAGTGGCTTTCATTTGTCGGAAATTCTGTCCTTTCTAAGACGTAGTCAGCTGCTGGAGGCTGATTATATCGATGTGATGCAAAATAGCTTATTGGCTGGAGGTAATCTATCGCTCATGATGTCCCAGCTAGGTTTCTCTGATACGATTGTAACGCAGATGGCTTTGGCGGATATTCACGGCAATAGTCAAAGGAGCCTTGTAAAAATTGATGCCTATCTAACTAGCATGGGTGCCGTGAGAAAGAAATTGCTCGAGGTTATGACCTACCCTGTCATGTTACTTGGCTTCCTTGTGTTGATTATGGTGGGGCTAAATCATTATTTATTGCCACAACTGGAAGGTAGCAATCTAGCCACTCAGTTGATTCAGCATTTTCCCCTGCTGTTTTTAGTGGGAACTGTGATGATTACGCTCGTGGTTCTTGCGCTTTATCTTTACCAAAAACGCTTGCCTCGCATTCGGGTGTACAGTCAACTCAGTCGCCTTCCTTTTATTGGAAATACCATTCGGTTGTATTTGACGGCTTATTACGCACGGGAATGGGGCAACCTCATCGGTCAAGGTGTTGAGTTAATTGACATTGTGGCGATTATGCAGCAACAAAAATCACGCTTGTTTCAAGAAATTGGGCAAGATATGCAAGAAGCTTTACTGTCAGGACAAGCCTTTCATCAAAAAGTATTGGATTATCCTTTTTTTCTGACAGAACTAGGACTGATGATTGAGTACGGTGAAATCAAATCAAAATTAGGCAGTGAATTAGACATTTACGCCGAGGAAACCTGGCAACGTTTCTTTGGCAAAATGAACCAAGCAACCCAGTTGATTCAACCGCTAGTCTTTATCTTTGTGGCTTTGGTGATTGTCTTGATTTACGTAGCGATGTTGTTGCCAATGTATCAAAATATGGGAGGGTATTTTTAATGAAAAATAGATTAGCTAAATGGCGTAGAAAGACTGTTCGTGGATTCACTCTGGTGGAAATGTTAATTGTTTTGCTTATTATTAGCGTTTTGATGTTGCTTTTTGTACCAAATTTAAGCAATCAAAAAGATGCGGTGCGTGAAAAAGGTAACAAGGCAGTGGTCAAGGTGGTAGAAAGTCAGCTATCGCTTTATGAACTCAAAGAAGGTGAGAAACCAAGCATTGAACAACTTGTTAAAGCGGGTTATATTACAGGTGATCAAGCCGAAACCTATCGCAAAACTAAGCAATGAAGGTGTTCCAGCTTTTACCATTTTGGAATCCTTGGTGACTTTGGGCATAACGTGTTTTATGGTCATGAGTTTGTCGGGTTCGCTAAACGGTATTTTTCAAAGTGTGGAAGAAACCTTGTTCTTTTTATCGTTTGAAAATCTTTATCGCGATACGCAAACGCTAGCCAACGTTAACCAAAGAGCAATGACTTTGACTATTTCAGAAGATGCGATTTCAAATGGCGTGTCTAAGGTGAGCCTTCCACGTCAGGTAAAAGTGGGAGATACCAAGCAGATTGTATTGAGCAAGGAAGGGGGCAATTCATCTTTGGGCAAGGTTGTTTTTCAATTACAAGACAAAGAGATTTATTATCAATTGTATTTAGGGAGTGGTAAATATAAAAAAACAGAGAGTAGCCGCCTACATACTCCTTGAGAGTTTAGTTGCCTTGGGCTTAATGGCGACCATTACCAGTCTTGTTTTGGGAGAAGTCACCAAAAGCAGGCAACAGATGCAAGCAAGCCTGCACCAACAAGAAGTATTAAATGTGGCAACAATGGCGATTCAAACAGAACAAGGTCATTTGGCAATCAATGGGGTCGAGGTCAGCATTGTAGAACAAGAAGGTGAGCTTTTAGTTTATGAAGGAAAAAAACGGATATTACACATTAAAAAAGACTAGACTAAAAGCATTCACCCTTTTAGAATGCTTGGTGGCGTTGCTGGTTATCGCAGGAACGGTCTTGGTTTATGACGGTTTAGCACGTTCGGTCAAAGCCAATATCCACTACCTATCCAACAATCAGGAAGAAGAGTGGCTTTTATTTTCCCAGCAATTACGCTCGGAACTAGAGGGGAGCCAATTAGACAGAGTAGCATCTAATAAACTGTATGTCACTAAAGCCAATCAGCACCTAGCTTTTGGTCAATCTAACAGCCATGATTTTCGCAAAACAAACGCTTCTGGTCGTGGTTACCAACCCATGCTTTTTGGCTTGCAATCATCGAGCATATCACAAGACGGTCAGCAAGTAACGATCAAACTTGGCTTCAAAAATCGTATGGAGAGAGAATTTGTTTACACTTTTAAGACGGAAGGTTAAGGCTGGTATTTTGCTGTATTCTTTGCTCATGGTAGCTGTATTTGCCTTGGTTTTGCAGTTTTATTTGGGGCGCGTGGTAGCAGTTGAGCAAAAACACCAAGCGCAGCGAGCCTCAAGTCAGGCTTATCTGATGGCAAAAGTAGTGGATAAGTTTGCCAAGGAACATTCAGGACAAATGCATTTTGACAAAGGCAAGGCTCAATATCACATTCAAGGTCAGCATATTCATATCACCGTCACCTTAGCCAATCAGCAAGAATTTCAATCCCAATTTCACAGAAATGATGAAAATGATTAGTGACTTTTTTTGAAAAAGGTGACTTCTTCCCATTTTTCTTATTTTTTGATATGATAAAACGTGCGGAGGAAACTATGAATTTTGAAAAAATCGAACAAGCCTACGATTTAATTTTAGAAAATATCCAATTGATTGAAAATGAGTTGAAAACACATCTTTACGATGCCCTGATTGAACAAAACTCGTTTTATCTTGGAGAAGAAGGTGCAAGTGAGGAAGTAGCTGCAAATAATGACAAACTACGTCAATTGCAATTAAGTCAGGAAGAGTGGCGTAGAGCCTTTCAATTTATTTTCATTAAGGCAGCTCAAACCGAGCAATTACAAGCCAATCACCAATTCACACCAGATAGCGTGGGCTTTATCTTACTCTTTTTAGTAGAAAGCTTAACAGCCCCTGATACGGTTGATGTGTTAGAAATCGGTAGTGGAACGGGAAATTTGGCTGAAACTTTATTAACAAACAGTTCCAAAACCCTGAACTATCTTGGTATTGAAGTGGATGATTTATTGATTGATTTATCTGCTAGTATCGCTGAAGTGATGGGCTCATCTGCTCAGTTTATCCAAGAGGATGCTGTACGCCCACAAATTTTAAAAGAAAGTGATGTGATTATTAGTGATTTACCAGTCGGTTTTTATCCTAATGATGCCATTGCTAAACGTTACCAAGTGGCTAGCAACAAAGAACACACCTACGCTCACCATTTGTTAATGGAGCAATCTTTGAAATACCTGAAAAAAGATGGTTTGGCTATCTTTTTAGCACCGTCTGATTTGTTGACAAGTCCACAGAGTGATTTGCTGAAAGAGTGGTTAAAAGGCTATGCAGATGTGATTGCGGTCATTACCTTGCCTGAAACCTTATTTGGTAGTGCAGCCAGCACCAAGTCCATCTTTGTTTTCAAAAAACAATCCACTCATCCAGTTGAAACTTTTGTTTACCCCTTGGTAGATTTGAAAGAACAAGCTGTTTTGGAAGATTTTGTAAAAGAATTTCAAAATTGGAAAAAAGACAATAGGCTTTTCTAAAAAAATATGATAGAATGAGTTATATTAAGAAAGCGCTTTAGAGGTAAAGTTATGGCAAAAACGATTTCTATCAATGCAGGAAGCTCAAGTCTAAAATGGCAATTATACAATATGCCAGAAGAAGAGGTTATTGCAAAAGGGTTAATTGAGCGTATTGGTCTTTCTTGTGGGATTTCTACGGTTAAATTCAAAGGGAAAACTCATTCAGAAACAAGAGATATTCCAGACCATACGGCAGCTGTTAAAATTTTGTTGGATAATTTGATTTTGATGGCTATTATCACAGGCTATGACGAAATTGACGGTGTCGGACATCGTGTTGTGGCTGGTGGCGAATATTTTAAAGAGTCTGCATTGGTGACGGATGATGTCATTCAAAAAGTGGAAGGGTTGTCAACTTTGGCTCCTCTACACAACCCTGGAGCAGTCCTTGGTATCAAAGCCTTTAAAGAGCTTTTGCCAGATATTACCAGTGTCGTTGTTTTTGATACGGCTTTTCACACATCAATGCCAAAAGTCGCTTATCGCTACCCAATTGCGAACCGCTACTACAAAGAATACAAGGTACGTAAATATGGAGCACACGGGACTAGTCATCAATACGTCGCCCAAGAAGCTGCCAAAGTCCTTGGAAAACCATTGGAAGAGTTGAAATTGATTACTTGCCACATTGGTAATGGGGTTTCAGTTACTGCGGTTAAGGGTGGTCAATCGGTTGATACGTCAATGGGCTTGACACCACTTGGTGGTACCATGATGGGGACACGTTCAGGAAGTATTGATCCTGGTGTGATTGCTTTCTTAATGGATTCAGATCCTGAACTCAATACGTCTGACGACATTCGAACAGTGCTAAACCGTCAGTCAGGGCTTCTTGGTGTCTCTGAAAAATCAAGTGATATGCGTGATATTCTTGCTGGCAAAGAAGCTGGAGATGCTAATTGCGAGTTAGCTTATGATATGTATATCGACCGTTTGCGAAAATACATTGCGCAGTACTTTGCTGTGTTAAATGGCGCAGATGCAGTTATCTTTACGGCTGGTATTGGTGAAAATTCAGATGTCGTGCGTGAGGATATTATTGCTGGCATGACTTGGTTTGGTGTGGATATTGATCCTGCTAAGAATGTACCAGGTGCTTATGGCGTGATTTCAACGGATCAAGCACGCGTGAAAGTTATGGTCATCCCAACAGATGAGGAACTCGTGATTGCGCGTGATGTTGAGCGTTTTAAAAACGCAACTAACGAAGTTATCAATTATTAAATATGATAAGACCATTAAAGCTGGCCCATTTGGGTCAGCTTTTTTGCAGTTGTTTGGATTGTTTTTGGGCTGGATTTTGTTTACAATAGTACGAAACAGGATGTTAGGAGAGATGATGAAATGAAACGATTTGTAACGGCCGTGGGTTATTTTTTCTTGGCTTTTACTCTGATTTTTTTAGAACAATTGCCAACGGTTTTTATTAGAGCTAACCAACCATTCAACCAAACTTTGGGAATTACTTTGGCTTTGCTGGTGGTGTCAATTTTTACGATTTACGTTGCTAGGCGTGTTGGTTTTTTGAAACAGTTGGAGGATTTAAAAACCTGGCAGGCTTGGAAAATCATTCTTATTGGCTTTACGGCCTTGACGGTTGTCAAATATATTGGTGGTGTCATTTTGGTTTTGGAAAAAGGCCTTGACGCCAATACAGGCAATCAAGCAGCGATTGAGCAAGTTGGTATGTCGCCAATATTGCTAATTACGTTGACGGTGATTACTGCACCGATTGTGGAAGAAACGGTCATGCGAGGGCTGATTTTAGGAAAGGTCTTTAACAATTCTTACCTTGGTGTTTTGTTAAGTTCTTTCTTGTTTGGCTTGTTGCACATGCCGACTGACCTTGGAAGTTGGATTATTTATGGCGGTATGGGGTTGGTTCTCGCTCTCATTTATCACCGTACGCAAAAGCTCGAGTACACGATAGCTGTTCATTTTATTAACAATGCTTTGGGTGTGCTTTTCATGTTATTGTTATAAAAAAAGCTGGGCTTTCGCTCAGCTTTTTGACTATTATAAGTTTTTGGCTTTATCAATTGTGGCATCAATGCTAGAGATGACGCTAGCTGTTAAACCTGTTTTTTCAAGGTCAAGCAATCCTGCGATAGTTGTACCACCAGGACTTGAGATTTTATCAATCAAATCGTGTGGGCTATCAGCCCCTTGCAGCAAATTTTCAGCGCTGGCTAGGACCGTTTGTGTGACAATTTCTAATGATTTGCCCTTTGGAATACCGTATTTGACACCCGCTTTGGCGAGCGCTTCGATAAATAGGTAAATGTAGGCTGGACTAGAACCAGCAAGGGCTGTAAAGGTGTCGAAATCTTTTTCTGGTATGTCAAACGTTGTACCAAAACTGTCCGTGATTTCTTTAGCGCTTGTGAACAGTTCTTCAGAAACGTGTTCATTGATGCAAATAGCCGTTGTACTTTTTAAAATTTGTGCGTTGATATTTGGCATGATGCGAATCAAGGGCAGTTCAGGGCTTGTTAATTTGCCAAGACGCTCCAAGGTGACACCTGCAGCCATTGATAGAATAGGTTGATGAAAATGAAGTTCGGAAAGAACAGGTTCAAACATTTGTGGCTTGATACCAAGGACAACCAAATCCACTTGGTCAATGAGTTCTTGGTGTGATGGTGCTGCCGTTACATTTAGCTGCTCAGCTATTTCGCGTGAGCGAGCTAGTGATGACCCTGAAATGATAATGTCATGCGATGTTGTCTTGAGTCCGTTGATAATGGCAGAGGCCATTTTACCAACTCCGATAAATCCAATTTTCATGCTTCCTTCATTCCTCTCTAATAATTTTTGATTAAATCAACAGTTGAGCGGTCTAATTTGTTAACAATGGCTTGTAAGAAGGCTTGGGCTTGTAAGAAGTCATCCATAGCGTAAAGGGTTTGGTGTGAGTGAATGTAACGGGCACAAACACCGATAGTTGTTGATGGGATACCCTCATTTTGAAGGTGGGCAGCACCAGCGTCTGTTCCCCCTTTAGAAGGATAATATTGGTATTTGATACCAGCTTCTTCGGCAGTTGTCAAAAGGAAATCACGCATATTTTTTAGCATGATGTGGCCTGGGTCGTAGAAACGGAAAAGGGTTCCGTCGCCAATTGTACCTTGGTTGCCATAAATATCTCCCGCAGGTGAACAATCAACGGCAAAGAAGAGTTCAGGTTTGAATTTGGTTGTTGACACGTGTGCCCCACGCAGCCCAACTTCTTCTTGAACATTTGCCCCAGCGATAAGGGTGTTGTCCAAGCGTTTTCCTTTAAGGCTTTCGAGCAATTCAGTCACCATTAAAATACCAAAGCGATTATCCCAAGCTTTAGAAATCACATTTTTTTGGTTAGCCGTAAGGACGGTTTCTGATTTTGGTACAATGATATCACCAGGAAGGACACCAAAGCTTTCTGCTTCTGCCTTGTCTGCAAATCCAGCATCAAAAATAATGTCATCGATTTTTGGAAGTGATGCAGAGCCATTTGCCCCACGAAGAAAATGTGGTGGAACAGAACCAGATACAACTGGAATGGCACGACCTTCACGAGTGTAAAGGGTAAAACGTTGCGAACTCAAAACCAAAGGGTTCCAGCCGCCGATACCCACGGCACGCATTGTCCCATCTGCTTTGATGTCGCTCACCATAAAACCGACTTCGTCCATGTGAGAGGCCACCATGATACGTGGAGCCTCTTTGGCATCAGAGTTTTTGATTCCAAAAATACCGCCCAGACCATCTGTTTGCACGTTATCAACTAGTGGCGTGATTTTCGAACGTAAAAAGTCTCGAACGTTGTACTCATAGCCTGCAATACCATCAAGTTCTGTAACTTCTTTTATTTTAGAAAATAATTCTGACATAAAAACCTCGATTCTATATTTTCTATTTTAGCATAAAAATGGTAAAATAAAGCGTATGATAAGTAAAAAAAGCAGTTTCCTTTTGGGCTCTAGTGTGGTGGGAGTGACTGGTCTTATCGCCTTTAGCACAATGTTAAGCAAGCAACAGGAAAAGAAACGGCAAGAAAGAGTTAAAAGAGAAGTGCGTGATTGTTTTAGTCAGCTTGGTTCTATTTTGGTTCTTTATGTGAATCATTTTGAGTCTGACAAAACAACAACGACAGGTGGTGTTGTCCTGACAGATGGTCGTACTTTTCGATTTGTTCACCAAAGGGGTGACATTAGCTATGTGGAGGAGAAAAAATGATTAGTCCAGCGTCTTATGAAGAAATGGCGACTTATTTGGAAAAACCTGGTAAAGTGGTTTTCTTTTTTACGGCAAATTGGTGCCCAGATTGCCAATTTATCTATCCTGTCATGCCAGAGATTGAAACTGAAAATCCTGAATTTACCTTTGTCCGTGTTGATCGTGACGAATTTATGGAAGTCGCACAACGCTGGGATATTTTTGGTATTCCAAGTTTTGTAGTGACCGAAAATGGCAAAGAAATCGGGCGTTTAGTCAACAAATTACGCAAAACCAGAGCAGAAATTAACAGCTTTTTAGCTGAATTGAAATAGGAGAGAAAATGATTTTTACGTACAACAAAGAACACGTCGGTGATGTCCTTATGGTGATTGTCAAAGATAGTAAGGGTGCTAAGCTTGATTACGAACGCAAAGGCAAGGTATCACGCGTATTTCTTGAAAAAAATGGTGAAACAGTTGCTTGGAATATTTTTGATGTGTCAAGCTTGATTGCGATTAGTGGTAAGGGTCAAGTGACCTTGTCTGACCAAGATGTGGCAACCCTTAACGCTGAATTGACAAAAGAAGACTTCAGCGAGCAATTGGAAAATGACCCATCACCAAAATTTGTCGTTGGTCAAATCAAAGAAATGGCTGCTCATTCAGACAGTGACCACTTGAATATTTGCCAAGTGCAAATCTCAGATGATAAAACCGTTCAAATTGTTGCAGGAGCGCCAAATGCAGCAGTTGGCTTAAAAACTATTGTTGCTCTTCCAGGTGCAATGATGCCAAACGGTAGTTTGATTTTCCCAGGTGCCCTTCGCGGTGAAAAGAGTTTTGGGATGATGTGCTCACCTCGTGAATTGGCTCTTCCAAATGCGCCACAAAAACGTGGGATCATTGAATTGGATGATACAGCAGTGGTTGGCGAAGCCTTTGATCCAGAAAAACACTGGAAAGCTCAATAGTAATGAAAGGAGTTGGAGTTTCCAGCTCTTTTTTCTCTTGTTTTTCGAATAATAAGATAGGAGGAAGCTTATGTACAATAAAGTTATTATGATTGGTCGCCTGACTGTACAACCAGAGCTGGTGACAACACCAAACGATAAATCAGTCACACGCGTGACTTTGGCAGTTAATAGACGATTTAAATCGCAAAATGGGGAACGTGATGCGGATTTTATTTCCCTTGTGGTTTGGGGACGTTTGGCAGAAACCCTAACGTCTTACGCGGGAAAAGGTAGCCTCATATCAGTCGATGGCGAACTTCGCACACGCAAATACGATAAAAATGGACAGACGCAGTACGTGACCGAAGTCCTATGTCATTCTTTCCAGTTATTAGAAAGCCGCACCAAACGTGCCATGCGAGAAAACAACACCCCAAACAACCTAGCCGACCTCGTACTAGAAGAAGAGGAACTCCCGTTTTAATATGAAACAGTTCAAGTTTTTGACTTGGGCTGTTTTTTGTTGGATGATAGTTGAAGTTTAAGTGCTAGCTATACTTTTTGACTGAATTGTATATACAATTTAAAAATGTTATAATTAAGATAAAATAATTATTGGTTTTTCAGAGATTATTGAAAAGGTATAGAATGAAAAAACAAAAAAATTTAGGTATTTTAGTGAGCGCCATCTTTGGTTTTTTGATAGTAATTGGCTCTTATTTAAATTATAAAATATTTCCCTCAAATTCGAGTCGCATCAAAATTGGTGCCACCTATATGACGATGAATAATGATTTTTATAAGGTATTAAACAACGAAATTGAAAAGGTTGTTAAAGAGAATAATGATATTTTGTACACTAGAGATCCCGCTCTAGATGTAGATAAACAAAAACAACAAATTGACTCATTTATCCAAAAAGAAGTTGATATCATTATTATCAATCCTGTTAGCGCTAATAGTCCAAAATTGATAAAAGCTTTAAAGGATGCTAAAAAAGCCGGTATTAAAATCGTTGTTGTAGATAGTCAATTATCAGACGATTCTTCAGTAGATACGATCATTGTATCAGATAATTATCAAGCTGGTGTTCTATGTGCTCAAAATTTAATGCAGATAAAATCTAACGCTAAGATTTTGTTACTAGAGCACAATGATGCGGTATCTGCCGTGGAACGTATCAATGGATTTTTAGATACAATAGAAGGAAATGACGCTTATCAAGTGATTGAACGAAGAGATTGTTTAGGACAAACAGAAATTGCTATGCCGCAAGTAGAATCTGTAATTACTTCAGGTATGGAATTTGATACAGTAATGGCACTTAATGATCAAGTAGCTATCGGTGCTCTAGCAGCAATTGAAAATAAACATATAGGCACTCCAATAAAAATCTACGGTGTTGATAGTTCCCCTGATATGAAGAACCTATTAGCTACAACAAATTCAATTCAAGCAACAGTAGCCCAATCCCCTTTGACCATGGGGAAAAGAGCTATACAGACAGGATATTCTTTACTTAAATAAAGGTCAGTGGATAAGGAGATTATTATTCCTGTTGAATTTATGACTAGTGAGACTGTATGTAATTTTGACTTAACAGGATGGCAGTGATGAAAAGTCTAAGAAATATTGATTTGGCTAAATTTATTCTGATTATCATTAATTTTTTAGCTGTTTTATTTTATAGTTCGGTTTATTTAGCAGCGACTAAATATATTATCAATAATGGTTTGAGTCGCTCTTTATTAGAAAAGATTAGTATTATTCCCGGTTCACCTGAACAAATTTTTTGCTTGTCTAATCTTTTTTTTTGCAATACTTTTATTTGTCATATATGCTAGAAATCAGAAGTTAAAAAAAGAGACAGTAGTTCGTGATTGGTTTGCTATTTTAGAGGTTTTTTTACTTTTAGCTACATTTGTAGCATTACAGTTTTCCTATAATGGTTTGATTTTATTAGTTTTCATGGATATCTTTTTTTCGTATACAGATTTTTATACTTTTCGTGAGAAGAGATCATGGCTATTCTTTATTTTAGCAAACTTTGGCGCTCTTTTATTGTCAAATTACGATGTTCTATCATTATTAGTCCGTACTCCTGAATTAGATGTCTATATTGATGTTTTTCCTTCAAGTACACGTTTAGCCATTCTTTTTATAAAAAATTGCTTGGTTTCGTTAAATATTATTGTTTTTATCATTTCATTGGTAACTTATATTGTTTATTCTGTCACTGAAAATCATAAGATTGAAAAGGAGCTGTTAATGGCGTCACAGGCGAATACACGATTAAAAGAATATGTTGCAGTATCTGAAAAAATTACTGAGGATAGAGAACGTAGACGTATTGCGCGTGAAATTCACGATACTATCAAAAGTAGTTTATTTTTCCCCTTGACATAATATTGAAAAAGTTCCTAATGCTGATAATCTCCCAGCTAGGAACTTTTTCAATGCTCAAATAACTGCTTGACTTATTTTTTAGAAATTGAGTTTTTTTCTTGACTATTTCTGACTAAGTGCTAAAATAGTTCTTGTAATGAGTTAGCACTAAAGAGTGTAGAGTGCTAATTTGAGATTTAGGTTTCTATTTCTCAGGATAAATAAGAAATTTGGAGGCAAAAGGCATGTTAAAACCATTAGGAGATCGTGTTGTTTTAAAAGTCGAAGAAGAAAAAGAACAAACCGTTGGTGGTCTTGTCCTAGCTGGAGTAAGTAAAGAAAGAACACAAGTAGCGACTGTTGTGTCTGTCGGTGAAGGTAGCCGTACGTTGACTGGTGAATTGGTAGCACCAAGTGTTGCTGCCGGTGACAAGGTTCTTATTGAACATGGTTCTGGAATTGAAGTCAAAGATGGTGACGACAAAGTCATGATTGTTCGTGAAGCAGAAATTTTAGCGGTATTAGCTTAATAAAAACGTCAGTGGTACGTTAATCTATTAAAGTTAAAAGAGGGATATATTATGGTTAAAGATATTAAATTTTCATCAGATGCGCGTGAAAGTATGGTACGCGGGGTTGATATTTTAGCAGATACGGTGAAAGTAACCTTAGGTCCTAAAGGACGCAATGTGGTACTTGAAAAATCATTTGGTTCACCATTGATCACGAATGATGGTGTGACAATCGCCAAAGAAATCGAATTAGAAGACCATTTTGAAAATATGGGTGCTAAATTGGTATCAGAAGTTGCCTCTAAAACAAATGATATCGCTGGTGATGGTACAACAACTGCGACTGTTTTAACACAAGCTATCGTGCGTGAAGGTCTTAAAAACGTGACTGCAGGAGCAAATCCAATTGGTATTCGTCGCGGTATCGAATCTGCGGTTTCAGTAGCTGTCGATGCTTTGAAATCAATTGCACAACCAGTTGCTAACAAGGAAGCAATTGCCCAAGTTGCTGCCGTATCATCACGTTCTGAAAAAGTTGGTGAATACATCTCAGAAGCTATGGAAAAAGTTGGTAATGACGGTGTTATCACAATCGAAGAATCACGTGGTATGGAAACAGAACTTGACGTGGTTGAAGGGATGCAATTTGACCGTGGTTACTTGTCACAATATATGGTAACTGACAATGAAAAAATGGTTGCTGAACTTGACAACCCTTATATCTTGATTACCGATAAGAAAATCTCAAATATTCAAGACATCTTGCCATTGCTTGAAGAAGTCTTGAAAACAAGCCGTCCGCTTCTTATTATTGCCGATGATATCGATGGTGAAGCTCTTCCAACACTTGTTCTTAACAAAATCCGTGGTACCTTTAATGTCGTAGCGGTTAAAGCACCAGGCTTTGGTGATCGTCGTAAAGCCATGCTTGAAGATATTGCTATCTTGACAGGTGGTACAGTGATTACTGAAGATCTTGGTCTTGAGTTGAAAGACGCAAACATGACTGCTCTTGGACAAGCCGCTAGAGTAACCGTTGATAAAGACAGTACAGTTATAGTGGAAGGTGCTGGTGATAGCGCTGCTATTGCTGACCGTGTCAATGTAATTAAATCACAATTGGCTGCAACAACATCTGAATTTGACCGTGAAAAATTGCAAGAACGTCTTGCTAAATTAGCAGGTGGTGTTGCCGTAATTAAAGTCGGCGCTGCAACAGAAACAGAATTGAAAGAAATGAAATTGCGTATTGAAGATGCCCTTAACGCGACACGTGCTGCCGTTGAAGAAGGTATCGTTGCTGGTGGTGGTACAGCACTTGTTAATGTCATTTCAAAAGTTGCAGAACTTGAATTGGAAGGTGACGAAGCAACAGGACGTAACATCGTACTTCGTGCCTTGGAAGAACCTGTTCGTCAAATTGCAACAAACGCTGGTTACGAAGGTTCAGTTGTCATTGAACGTTTGAAAAATGAATCACTTGGTACAGGTTTCAACGCTGCTAACGGTGAATGGGTAGATATGGTTGAAGCTGGTATCATCGACCCAGTGAAAGTAACACGTTCAGCTCTTCAAAACGCTGCCTCTGTTGCTAGTTTGATTTTGACGACAGAAGCTGTCGTGGCTAACAAACCGGAACCTGCTGCTCCAGCACAACCTGCTCCAGGTATGGATCCATCAATGATGGGTGGCTTCTAATTATCCACTCTAGTCAGATTTTACTCGATAAAGAAGTTAAGAGGTTTCTCTTAGCTTCTTTTTTTTAGTTTTTCCCTTAAAATTTGATATAATAGGACAAATATGACACATGATAAGGTTTACAGATGGAGGTGAGGGTATTGGATGATAAAGAATTCCTGCAGATTGGGGAATTGTATCGGGAATTACGCTTAGCGCGTGGTTTGAAATTAAAAGACGTTGCTAACCAACAATTATCCCTTTCCCAACTCTCTAAATTTGAAAATGGGCAGACCATGATTGCGGCAGATAAGTTGTTGGTTGCGCTGTCTGGCATTCACATGAGTTTAGCAGAATTTGGCCACGCTCTTAACCATTACCAAGAGAGCCCCTTCTTTTCTAAAGGCAAGCAAATTGCAATGCTTCAATTGACAGGTGATGTTGATGGTTTAAAAGCTTTGATACATGATGTGGCAGATACCGATGTTTACACGCGTTTGAATGCCATCGATGTGGCGAGTGCTATTCAGTCGCTTGACCCAGTTTATGCGATTTCAGAAGCAGACAAGGCTTTTTTGACAGATTATCTCTATGGCATCGAGGAGTGGACAGAATACGAACTCTACTTGTTTGGCAATACCATGTCTATCTTGTCTAGTAAGGATTTGATTTTTCTGGGTAAAGCCTTTGCTGAGCGGGACAGCTTTTACCAAACCTTGCCTCAGCACAGAAAGACAGCTGAGTTGATCTTTTTAAATATCATGTTTGCCTTAATTGAGCGGCGTGAGTTGCATCACATTCCTTATTTTATGGAAAAATTGGAAGCTTTGCTGACTTATCAAGATATGTTTGCCTTGAGCGTCTTGACCTTTTTGCGACAAGTACTTGATTATCTCAATGGCTCTTTGGTAAGTGTGACACCTATCAAAGATTATATTGATATGGTTAAAAAAGTGGGCAATCCGACCTTGGCTGATTTGCTGACTGAGCGTCTTGTAGCCTTTGGATTGATAGAAAAAATCTGAGCCTTTGCACTCAGATTTTGATAATTATTTCTTTAAAATGGCCAAATACGAAAAGTAAGTAGCAAAAAAGCCAAAAGCAATCCTTTAAAACGCATCTCAAAAACCTCCTTTTCTTACCATTATAACCGAATAACCGAGAAATGACTAAAAACATCTGATTATCAGATGTGAGAATAAAAAATTTATTTTCATATTTGAAAATTCTGTAAATTTCACTTTTTTTATGGTATAGTATTCTTATAAGTATTTACTGATAGTACTTATGCAACAATTGTTTGATTTGGCGATGCTAAAAAACGATTGTTAGGGGGACTAGGTTTTCCTAGGGAGAGATGAAAGATCATTACTTGTAAAAGAGTTTGACGCTTGACTTGCTCAAACTAGCAGGTCATACCTAAGATAAATACCATGGTGGTGGTTCGGTGCATTATGGATCGATTTTTAAATTAATGCAGTAGCAGGTATGACAAGAGAAATGATTTGTAAGGTCTAAGGTTCTCGACTAGAGTGTTTCTAGTAGGCCTTATTATTATTTGACAGGCATCACTAGTTATCTAGTGGTGTTTTAATATATTTTTAATTAAGCAAATAAGGTCGAAATATCCTTGCTTTTTTGGTTGTCTTAAAAGAGGATAAGCGCAAAGTTGTAACTGTTTTCAAGTTCTAAAAAGCTTTTTTTAAAAAAATTCAGAAAACGCTTTACAAAATGAAAATACGTGCTATAATAAAATCATCAAAGCAACGCAAACGTTTGCGTAGCTTTAAGCGCAAATCAATCTCTTTTTAAATGGAAAAATAGATGGCATTATTTTTTTAAGTCAAAAAGTAATTGGTTTATTAGCAAAAAGGTTTAAGGAGTTATTACATGAAGAAAGCATTTCAAAAGTTAACCAGCTTTGAATTTTGGCAAAAGTTCGGTAAATGCTTGATGGTTGTTATTGCTGTTATGCCAGCAGCAGGGTTGATGGTTAGTATCGGAAACTCACTTTCTCTGATCAATGCCGACTCAGCTATCTTAGCAACTGTTGGTAACGTTATTGCCCAAATTGGTTGGGGAATTATTAATAACCTTCACATTCTCTTTGCATTAGCTATCGGGGGTAGCTGGGCTAAGGAGCGTGCAGGTGGTGCGTTCGCAGCTGGTATTGCATTTATTTTGATCAATCTTATCACAGGTCACGTTTATGGTGTTACCCTTGATATGATTGAAGATGGAACAAGTGTGGTTCACAACGTTCTTGGTTCACCAATGCTTGTTTCTGACTATTTCGTTAACATTCTTGGACAACCTGCTCTTAACATGGGTGTCTTTGTCGGAATCATCTCAGGTTTTGTAGGGGCAACAGCTTACAACAAATACTACAACTACCGTAAATTGCCAGATGTTTTGTCATTCTTTAACGGAAAACGTTTTGTTCCATTTGTCGTTATCTTCCGTGCAACAATCGTTGGTTTGATCATGGCTGTTGTTTGGCCCATCATCCAATCAGGTATCAATGGATTTGGTACATGGATTGCATCATCACAAGATTCTGCTCCATTCTTGGCGCCATTCTTGTATGGTACGTTAGAGCGTTTGCTTCTACCATTTGGTTTGCACCACATGATTACAATCCCAATGAACTACACTTCTCTTGGTGGTACTTACGTTATCCTTACAGGTGCTCAAAAAGGTGCAGAAGTATTTGGACAAGACCCACTTTGGTTAGCATGGGTAACTGACCTTATCAACCTTAAAGGTTCTAATGTAACAGAATACCAAAACCTTCTTGCAACAGTTGTTCCAGCTCGTTTCAAAGTTGGACAAATGATTGGTGCAACTGGTACTTTGATGGGGGTTGCTTATGCAATGTACCGTAATGTTGACCCAGACAAGAAGAAAAAATACTCTGCTATGTTTATCTCAACAGCAGCAGCAACTTTCCTAACAGGTGTAACTGAGCCAATCGAGTACATGTTCATGTTCGTTGCGATGCCACTTTACGTTGTGTATGCAGTGGTACAAGGTTTGACATTTGCATTGGCTGACTTGGTAAACCTACGTCTTCACTCATTCGGTAATATCGAATTGCTAACACGTACACCGATGGCTATTAAAGCAGGACTTGGTGGCGACTTATTCAACTTTGTTATTTGCTCAATCTTGTCAGGTGTGTTGATGTACTTCATCGCAGACTTCATGATTAAGAAATTTAACTACGCAACTCCAGGTCGTAACGGTAACTACGACGATATGGATTCTGAAGATGCAGCAGCATCAGGTGATTCATCAAACGGTGGCACTATCGGTCACGCAGATACTCAAGTTATCCAAATCATCAACCTTCTTGGTGGACGTGAAAACATTGAAGATGTAGATGCTTGTATGACGCGTCTTCGTGTAACTGTTAAAGATATTGCTAAAGTAGGTGACGAAGAAACTTGGAAAAAAGCTGGTGCGATGGGCTTGATTATCAAAGGTAATGGTGTTCAAGCGGTTTACGGACCAAAAGCTGATATCTTGAAATCTGATATCCAAGACTTCCTAGACTCAGGTGCTGAAGTTCCAAAAATTGATTTTTCAGAAGTAGAAGGTCACGACGTTACTCAAGTATCTTATAAAGGTGCTGTTGAAATGGTTGAATCTGTCGTTGATGGTGAAGTACGACCAATCACAGACGTTAAAGACCCTGTCTTTGCAGGTAAAATGATGGGTGATGGTTTCATCGTGGAACCTGAAAATGGTAACATCTTCTCTCCTGTATCAGGTATCGTGACAAGTGTCTTCCCAACAAAACACGCCTTTGGTTTGTTGACAGATAACGGACTTGAAGTGCTTGTTCACATTGGTTTGGATACAGTAGCCCTTAACGGTGTGCCATTCTCTGTTAAAGTGGCTGAAGGTCAACGTGTGAAAGCTGGCGATCTTCTTGTAGTAGCAGACCTAGCAGCTATCGAATCTGCAGGACGTGAAACAACTGTTATCGTTGCCTTTACAAATACTGCTGAAATCAAATCAGTAACCTTGACAAAAGTTGGTAAACAAAAAGCCAACACAGTGGTTGCTAAAGTAGAATTATAAGATTAGAATATCTAATAAGCAAAGAGAGTCTAAGATAAGAATCGAGGACTCTCCTTTGATTTTTGGGGAGAAAGACATGGCTAAATTTTTAACGCTTAATACGCATTCTTGGTTAGAGGCAAATTCATTAAAGAAATTATTCGATTTGGCGGAGCACATTTACATTGAAGATTATGATGTGATTTGTTTGCAAGAAATCAATCAAGATATTCGTGGTTTATTAACCAAAGAGATTGAAGGGTATGAGGAATTACCAGGTAGTCCAGAACTCCATCGTGACAATTATGCCCTACAATTAGTCAATTATCTTAAGAGCCAAGGCAGACATTATTACTGGTCTTGGGCTTATAATCATATCGGTTATGACAAATACAATGAGGGTGTTGTTATCTTGTCAAAAGAGCCACTGAAAGTCAAAGATGTTTTAGTGTCTGATGTGGACGATGAAACGGATTATCACACACGACGTGTCCTTGTTGGTGAAACCAAAGCCGATGGAAAGCCTATTACAGTTGTTAGTTTGCATATGTCTTGGTTTGGCAAAGGCTTCGAAGAAGAATGGAACAAGCTGGAAACCGCTTTGAGTGATTATCCAAAACCAATGGTGCTCATGGGAGATTTTAATAACCCGACAGATACTGCTGGTTATGACATGGTTTTAAAGAGCCCGCTTGAGTTGCAAGATAGCCACAAGGTAGCAAAAGTCATTCAAGGTGATCACACCATCATCGAAGATATCGACGGTTGGGAAGGGAATAAGCAGTCTCTAAAAGTTGATCACGTCTTTACAAGTAAAGATATTGATGTCTTGTCGTCTGTGGTTGTATTTGACGGCGGTGCTTCACCAATTGTGAGCGACCACTTTGGTATTGCGGTTGATATTGAGTTTTAATGAGCAAAAATAAAAGGAAGATGTTGCCATCTTCCTTTTTACTATGTTAATCAATAATTGGGCTTTTTAGGTAAGCATCAACGAGGCGTTCGGTTGCTTGAACAGAATCGATGTGCGTACGTTCGTATGAGTGGCTTGATTCGATACCTGCACCAAATAGAGCGTGTTTGACCTCAGCGCCTGCGCGAAGAGCTGCTGAAGCGTCACTGCCGTAGTATGGGTAAATATCCAATTTATAAGGAATTTTATTTTCTTCAGCCAAATGGACCAAGTGTTGACGCAATTCGTAATGGTAAGGTCCTGAAGCATCTTTGACACAGATTGATACACTGTATTCGTCTGTTTGTTGATCATCTCCTATGGCTCCCATGTCAACGGCAAGGTATTCAACAGTTTCAGCTGGGATACTTGAGTTGGCACCGTGTCCTAATTCTTCAAATGCTGAGAAATAGAAGTGGGTTGTGTATGGTAAGGCGATATTTTCTTCCTTGTAGGTTTTAAGCAGTTTGATGAGAATGGCTGCTGAAACTTTATCATCTAAGTGACGTGATTTGATGAAACCTGATTCTGTGACAACCACACGAGGGTCAAATGAGATGAAATCACCGACTTCAATGCCCAAAGCGCGTGTTTCTGCTTCAGAAGTGACTTTCTCATCCAAACGGATTTCCATATTGGCTTGGTTGCGTTCGGCTGTACCAGCATCTTTGTAAACGTGGACAGATGTTTGGTGCATGAGAATGGTTCCGCTGATTTGTTTGCCGTTTTTAGCCACATGGACAATACAGTTTTCCCCTTCGATCGCATTGTAAACAAAGCCACCGATAAGATCCATTTTTAGGCGACCGTCTGGTTTGATGGCACGAACCATGGCACCAAGTGTATCAAGGTGAGCGGTCACGATGCGGTGTTTGTTATCGTCTTTTCCTGTCATGCTAACCATGACACCCCCTTTATTGGTACGAGTTGGAACGTAACCAAAACTTTCCAATTCAGCAATGAGGTAATTCATGATGTGGCTAGTGTAGCCAGTAGGTGATGGAATATTCGTGAGTTTTGTAATGTAATCAACTGTTGTTTGCATAATGATCTCCAATAATATCTAATCAGCTTATAAAATAAGCTCATTACCATTATACCATGACTTTTCCGTTTGGTAGAAGATTTGGCTAATGGGCTTGGCTGACTTGGGCTAATCGCTTCATGGTAATTTTGGCAAGACGTTCCACATCTGCACCGGTCCCACGTAATTCAAAATCACCTAACATTGGGAAACCAAAACGTTTGGCGTATTGGTTGGCTGTCAGGCAATACTGCTCGTTGAAATTGCGGTTTCCAGAGCCAATAATACCAATGCAGTGCTTATCATTGCCGTGTGCAACGATGAAATCCCCCAAAGGATTGGTTAAAATTTCCACATCGCCTGTATCAATGCCGTTTCCTCCCTCTAAATAAGTTGGCAAAATGGCGACAAAAGGTTCTGTAATAGGGAAAGTATCATGATTAAGGTCTTTAACATTGATTTCTTCTGTCTGTAAGTCATACTGACTCAGCAAATGCTCCCTAAAACGCTTGGCAAAGCTCTTGGTATTGCCACTTAAACTAATATAAACAACATATAAGAGTGATTGTCTCTTTTGATCTAACATCGCAATGTACCTTTCAATAGTCTACCTAAAAATGTAACATAAAGGACTGAGATAGACAAGGAAGAGGGGAACTATAGATTTTAAAATACCCCTAAAGGATCAGATGCGCTGTAAACCTTTAGGGATATTGACTACTCATTAAATCCGTTGTCAACAGTAACTTGTTTGAACCACTCACCAGATTTTTTAATTGTTTTGACTTGTGTATGAATATTATTTGATATAAATCCATAGCGATTACGATAAGCATTCACCCAAGACCAACAATCAATTGGTGTCCAAAGGTGATATCCAAAACAATTTGAACCTTCCTTGATTCCTCGGTGAAGACAAGCAAGATGTTCTTTGATAAAGTCAATACGATAGTCATCCTGAATTTGCCCATTTTCGTCCATGAAACGTCCCTCATGAGAAACCCCCATCCCATTTTCAGAAACAAACCAAGGAATGTTCTTATAATTATCTCGAATATTGATAGCGATGTCGTAAATAGCTTCTGGATAAATTTCCCATCCTTTATCAATATTCATACGACGACCAGGCATGTTGTATTCATCGTAGTAACGGTTTGGTAACCAATCGCCTACAGAATTCGGCGCAATATCAGGTGCTTTTACACGATTGGGGTGATAAAAATTAACTCCTAAAAAGTCCATAGTATTTGTTTTAAGGATGTCAGAATCTCCAAGTTCTGTTTGCCAAATAACCCCATCATTTGTTAGAATCTCTTCGAGTTCTTTTGGAAATTCTCCATTGATAGCAGGTTCAAGGAACATTTTGTTGTTCCAAAGTTCAGCAAAGTGTGCTGCGGCTAAATCTTCTTTGGAATTAGAGGCAGAGTAAGTAGGTGTTAAATTTAAAATTGTACCAATTCGTCCACCGTCTTTATCTAAACCAAGCTCTTTAAATTTAGCGATAGCTTTTGCAGAAGCAATATTTAAGTTATATGCAACTTGAACTGCTTTTTTACCATCAACTAATTTAGGGTAATGAAATTGATAAAGGTATTCTCCGTCAACAACAACCATTGGTTCATTGTGTGTTGTCCAATCTTTAACGCGATTGCCAAAAGCCTTAAACGCTTGTTCTGCAAAGCCAACATAAAGATCTACGACATGGCGTGCTTCCCACCCTCCATATCTGTGATAAAGCTCAACAGGTAGATCGAAGTGATGCAAATTCATAATGGGACGAATGCCATTTTCGATGAAGCAGTCGATGACATTATTATAGAATTCTAGTGCCTCTTGATTAACGGTATTTGTTTCAAGGTCATCGATTAGACGGGTCCATTGAATAGAGGTACGAACACTATTAAGCCCAACTTTTTTCATTAAAGCAATATCTTCTTTTTAGCTATTATAAAAGTTTGAGGCTGTATCAGGTCCTACATGGTTATAAAATACCTCAGGTTCAATTTCATACCAATAGTCAAACATATTAGCGTGTTTTTTATTGAAACGTCCTTCGCTTTGAGGTCCTGATGTAGCAGCACCCCACCAAAAATGATTTGGAAATGTGTAAGTTACCATAAGCTTCACCTCATTTTATTTTCAATAAAATTATATACTTTTCAAATACAAAAAACAATATTCATATTTAAAAATACTATACTTTTAATCAGGAATATTTTATACTTACACTGTAAAGATAAAATTAGAAGAAAGAGGCGTAGTTATGAACAAATTTCTGGATAGTATTAGCGACAAGCTCTTACCTGTAGCAAACAAATTAGCATCAAATCGATATCTATCAATTTTAAGAGATGCTTTTATATTGGCGTTTCCTTTAACCATGTTTGGCTCGATTGTTGTGGTTATTTGTAATCTTCCTTTTTTAAACGGCTAAATGAAAGCGCTTTTTAACGAACTGTTAGGTAGTGGTCAAAGTGCAACCATGTCTATTATGACCGTCTTTGTTACTTTTGGTATTGGTTATTATTTATCAAAATCTTATGATGTGGAAGGTATTTTTGGGGGTGCTATTTCATTTGCAAGTTTCCTTATATTGACACCATTTTTTGTCACAAGCGATAGTGGTGAAACGATTTTGAGTGTTTTAAGTCTTGATCGACTTGGTGCTAAAGGGATGTTTCTTGGAATGATTGTATCTTTTATAGCAGCTGAGATTTATAGTAGAACTAGCCGAAAAGGTTGGCAAATAAAAATGCCTGATAGCGTTCCACCTGCAGTTGCTAAATCATTTGCCGCATTGATTCCAGCTATATTAACTTTATCTATTTTTACCGCTATCAATGCTATTGTGACAGTTGGTTTAAATACCAATCTTCATGATGTTATTTATAATATTATTCAAGTTCCGTTAGTTGGTTTGGGAAGTAGTATTTGGGCAACGTTGCTTGCTATCTTCTTTATTCAATTCTTATGGTTTTTCGGACTTCATGGACAAATTCTTGTAAATTCGGTAATGGATCCCGTTTGGAATACTCTAATGTTCGAAAACTTGGAAGCCTACAAAGCAGGTGAGCATCTTCCTCATATTATTACAAAACCTCTCATGGAGGTATTTACAGTTGGTTTAGGTGGCTCAGGTATGACTTTGGCAGCTGTCATTATTATGGCATTCTTCTTGCGAAAGAAACAATATCGTGATGTTGGTCGTTTAGCGTTAGGTGCAGGAATATTCAATGTTAACGAGCCTGTTATCTTTGGTTTACCAATTGTACTAAATGCAACGATTCTTATTCCTTGGGTCATTGCTCCAATCATTGTTACAGCATTTAATTATTTTGTTATGGCCATTGGGATCGTACCTGCTCCAACAGGTGTGTCTGTACCTTGGACTGTCCCAATATTCTTTAGTGGTATAATTGCAACCAATTCGCTAGCAGGAGGACTTCTCCAAATTGTCGATTTTATACTTGTAGGATTTATTTGGTATCCATTCTTAAGAATGCTAGACAAACAAGAGGATTCTGCGTTATAATAAAGGTATTATTGGAATATTGGTCTATACATTAGGAGCTTATTAAAATAAAACGTACAGTAAGGAATGGACTTGGAGGAGGCAGGCATTTATGTCAGAACCGTTATTTTTAAAATCGCAAATGCATGATAAAATTTGGGGAGGCACGAAGCTTCGTGAGGCCTTTGGTTATGATATTCCAACTGAAACAACGGGTGAGTATTGGGCAATCTCAGCTCACCCAAATGGGGTTTCGGTTATCAAAAATGGCATTTACGAAGGCGAAGGCTTAGATCAATTGTATCGCGAGCACAAAGAGCTTTTTGGCCACCCAAAATCAGAAGTTTTTCCTTTGTTAATTAAGATTTTGGATGCTAATGACTGGCTTAGTGTTCAGGTTCACCCTGATGACGCTTTTGCTTTAGCTCACGAAGGCGAACTTGGTAAAACAGAATGCTGGTATATCATTGCAGCAGATGAAGGAGCTGAGATTATATACGGTCATAATGCCAAGTCAAAAGAAGAGTTACGCCAATGGATTGAAGAAGGTCGCTGGGATGATTTGTTAACAAAAATCCCTGTTAAGGCTGGTGATTTCTTCTATGTTCCAAGTGGGACGATGCACGCGATTGGTAAGGGAATCTTGATTTTAGAAACACAACAATCCAGTGATACAACTTATCGTGTTTACGATTTTAATCGTCGTGACGCCCAAGGCAATTTAAGAAAGCTTCACATTGATAAGTCAATTGATGTGTTAACTATTGGGAAACCAGCAAACAGCACGCCAGCAACGATGGCAGTTGACCATTTGGAATCAACCTTGTTGGTATCAAACAAATTCTTTTCTGTTTACCGTTGGGAAGTTACAGGCTTGGTCGATTTCACGCAAACTGTTCCTTATTTGTTGCTTAGTGTCTTGTCTGGTCAGGGACAATTGACTGTTGATGGTCGTGTCTATGATCTGAAAAAAGGTGATCACTTTATCTTGCCAAATGACGTGAAAGAATGGTCATTTGATGGGAAATTAGAGATGATTGTGAGCCATCCTAACGAAGACTAATACGCATCTTTGGTTTGTTCTACTTTTTATAATAAAACAGGAAATCCGTATGGATTTCTTTTCTGTTATCTTGTCAACAACCTGTGACAAGATGTTTTACTTGTGTCAACGAGAAAAAGTTAGTTATATTAGCATCTAACATCTGATGGGTTGACAAGTTTGTCAAGTTAAGTTGGCAAACTTGTCAACGACGTGTCAAGGCTTGAAAGAAGGGAAAATTATGGAAAAATACAATCTTATTGCAAACGATGTCCGAAAGAAAATTTTAGAAGGGTTTTATAAGCCAAATGAGCAGTTGCCTTTTGAACGTGATTTTTGTGAGTACTACAATGTGAGTAAAATGACGGTTAAAAAAGCTCTGGATATTTTGGTGGCGGAAGGTTTGATTTACAAACGTCGTGGGGCTGGGACTTTTGTCATGGATTTACCAGTTGAAAAGATGGAAAAAATGCTGATGGATATTCAGATGATGGGGATGACAGCTTTTTATCCTGATAAAATGATTACTAGTCGAGTTTTGGATTTTTCAGTGGTGAAAGCAACACCTGAAATTGCTGATAAATTGAAAATCAAAGAAACCAGCTTTGTTTACAAAATCAATCGCGTGCGTTTTGTGAATGATAAGCCTACTGTCATCGAAGAAACTTATATGCCTATCGATTTGATTACAGGATTGCGCTTAGAGCAAGTTGAGCATTCGATTTATGATTACATTGAGAATGATTTAGGTTTGAAAATCCAATCAGGTCACCGTACGATTACGGTTCGCCGTGCAACAGATACGGAAGCACATTATTTGGATTTGGAAAGCGGCGATCCTGTGGCAGTTGCGGTTCAAACAGGTTATTTAAATACAGGTGTGGCTTTTGAATATTCTATCAGTAAACACCGCTACGACGAATTTTCTGTTGATATTGTTTTGACCCATAATTAATGCTAGAGATGCCGTGATTTTTACGGCAGATGAGTTGGTATTTTAGGGTATTTAATGTTAAAATAATAGACAATATCAACAATCTGTATGCGTAAGAAGAGGTCATTATGGCAAAAAATGTAAATTTAACAGGAGAAGAAGTCGTTGAGCTGACAGCTCAGTACATGAGCGAATCTGATGTTCAAATGGTCCAAAAGGCGTTGGATTATGCTACTAAAGCTCATTTTTACCAAGTCAGACAATCTGGTGAGCCTTATATCATTCACCCGATCCAAGTAGCGGGCATTTTAGCGGAACTTCATTTAGATGCGGTAACAGTGGCTTGTGGTTTCTTGCACGATGTGGTAGAAGATACCGAGTTGACTTTGGAAGACATTGAAAAAGAATTTGGACGCGATGTGCGTGATATCGTGGATGGAGTGACCAAGCTTGGTAAGGTTGAATACAAATCACACGAAGAACAATTGGCAGAGAACCATCGTAAAATGCTGATGGCGATGTCAAAAGATATTCGCGTTATCTTGGTCAAATTGGCAGACAGGCTACACAATATGCGTACGTTGAAACACTTACGTAAGGATAAGCAGGAACGTATTTCGCGTGAAACCATGGAAATTTACGCACCTTTGGCACACCGTTTAGGGATTAGCCGTATCAAGTGGGAATTGGAAGATTTGTCTTTTCGTTACCTTAATGAAGTCGAGTTTTACAAGATTTCTCACATGATGAAGGAAAAACGTCGTGAAAGAGAAGCCTTGGTTGACGAGATTGTCAAGAAAATCAAGGACTACACGCAAGAACAAGGGCTTTACGGCGATGTTTATGGACGTCCAAAACACATTTACTCAATTTACCGCAAGATGCGTGACAAAAAGAAACGCTTTGATCAGATTTATGATCTGATTGCCATTCGTTGCATTATGGAAACACCAAGCGATGTTTATGCCATGGTGGGTTACATTCACGAATTGTGGCGCCCAATGCCAGGACGTTTCAAAGACTACATTGCGGCTCCAAAGGCAAATGGTTATCAATCAATCCATACCACTGTTTATGGTCCAAAAGGTCCCATTGAAATCCAAATTAGAACCAAGGAAATGCACCAAGTCGCCGAATATGGTGTAGCTGCTCACTGGGCTTATAAAAAAGGAATCAAAGGCAAGGTTGACAAGCAAGAACAAGCGGTCGGCATGAGCTGGATTAAAGAGCTTGTGGAATTGCAAGACGCTTCAAACGGTGATGCCATTGACTTTGTGGATTCTGTTAAGGAAGATATTTTCTCAGAGCGCATTTACGTCTTTACACCGACAGGTGCCGTGCAAGAATTGCCAAAAGATTCTGGTCCGATTGATTTTGCCTACGCTATCCACACACAAGTAGGTGAAAAGGCAGTTGGTGCCAAGGTTAATGGACGCATGGTTCCCTTGACGGCTAAATTAAAAACAGGTGATGTCGTTGAAATTGTCACCAATCAAAATTCATTTGGGCCTAGCCGTGACTGGATTAAGATTGTTAAGACCAACAAAGCTCGCAATCGTATTCGTCAATTTTTGAAAAACCAAGACAAGGAACTCTCGGCCAATAAAGGTCGTGAGTTGTTGGTGGATTATTTTCAAGACCATGGTTACGTTGCTAATAAATATCTAGATAAAAAGCATATCGAAGCGATTTTGCCACGTTTTAGTGTGCGCAGTGAGGAAGCCTTGTATGCAGCTGTTGGATTTGGCGAAATCAGCGCCGTTGCTGTCTTTAATCGCCTGACTGAAAAAGAACGTCGTGAGGAAGAGCGTGCGAGAGCCAAAGCCGAAGCCGAAGAATTGATGAAAGGCGGCGAAGTCAAGACTGAAAACCGCGATGTTTTGAAGGTTCGCAGTGAAAATGGCGTGATTATTCAAGGGGCGTCAGGTTTGCTGATGCGTATCGCAAAATGTTGTAATCCTGTACCAGGTGATCCTATCGAAGGCTACATTACAAAAGGTCGCGGGGTTGCCATTCACCGTGCTGATTGCCATAATATCAAGAGCCAAGAGGGCTATGAAGAACGTTTAATTGAAGTGGAGTGGGACGATGCTAATTCAAGCAATGACTACTTGGCGGAAATTGATATTTACGGCTTGAACCGTTCAGGATTGCTCAATGACGTGCTACAAGTCGTGTCAAATGCGACAAAAAACGTATCAACCGTCAATGCCCAACCAACTAAGGATATGAAGTTTGCTAATATCCATATTAGCTTTGCTATTCCTAATCTAACAGCTCTGACAAGCGTGGTTGATAAAATCAAAATCATTCCCGATGTTTATTCTGTTAAGCGAACAAATGGGTGATGTTTTCTGTTAAATAAAGCACAGACTCCCAGTAGTTTTGTTCACTATTGGGGGTCTTTCGTCTAAGAAAGGTAATTAAAATGAAAATTGTGATGCAACGTGTCAAGCGTGCAGCCGTAAGCATCGATGAGGCTACTGTTGGTGCGATAGACCAAGGACTTCTATTATTGGTTGGCGTGGGACCAGATGACCAGCAGGAAGATTTGGATTATGCGGTGCGTAAAATCGTCAATATGCGTATTTTTTCAGATGATAATGGTAAGATGAACTTGTCAGTCCAAGATATCAAGGGCAAGATTTTGTCTGTTTCTCAGTTTACGCTGTTTGCAGAAACCAAAAAAGGCAATCGCCCAGCTTTTTCAGGTGCTGCAGAGCCTGAGATGGCAGAGAAGTATTATCAAGCGTTTAATGCTGCCCTATCCCAATTTGTCCCAGTTGAAACAGGGCAATTTGGTGCTGATATGCAGGTAAGTCTAGTCAATGACGGCCCTGTGACTATCCTACTAGACACCAAATCGCGCTAGTAATGTCTGTATTTAAAATGATTGGAGAGATATGTCAATAGAGAAATGGTTCCCTGAAGCTCGTCGTGACAAAGAGGACACGTCTGGTGAGGAGTGGATTGTTTTAGAGGAAAATGGTCAAAAGTGGTACCTTCCCATTGCCCAACTCAGTGAGCGTGAAAAAGCCTTGCTGCAGTTTAAGCAGGTGGCCATTTCAGATAATAGTCACACCAACCATTCTTGGTATCGGTATTTGGTGCAAAAAAAGGGCAATCCTCCAACAACCTACAAACGACTACAGATGATTTACATCGAGCATCCTTATGCCCTTCCCAAAGAGTTGTTCACGTTTTTTAAGGCGCTATTGCCTAATCTCATTACGGTGGTGACCTTGTCGGAAAATCGTAGCTTGCTCTTGCTCAATCAAGAACAGCCAATGGTGGTTGAGGATGTCATTCAAGATGTGTTGCCGACTTTGGAGAGTGATTTTGGAACCAAGCT
This sequence comes from Streptococcus alactolyticus, assembly GCF_012277075.1. Taxonomy (GTDB): domain Bacteria; phylum Bacillota; class Bacilli; order Lactobacillales; family Streptococcaceae; genus Streptococcus; species Streptococcus alactolyticus. The sequence goes on from NZ_JAAXMT010000008.1 coordinate 55,252, forward strand.
GACCGTTTTCTTTGGCAATTGCTGGAATTGTGTGAAAAAGGAAGATGCTCAGATTTATTTTGAGGAGGAGATGCGGCTTTTTTCAAGTGTCAAATTGTATGGTGGCAATGAGAGAACCAGTACTTTTTCAGAATTGCTCCTCTTAAACCTTGCGCATGCTTCAGATGTTCCTACGATTAAACGCACGCTGTTGGAGTGTATTGACAGTAGCAAAGATATGCGTGATGTCATCATGATGTTGTGGCAAGAGCAGGGGAATTTAGCTAAAACAGCTCAACACCTGTACATTCACCGCAACTCCCTTCAGTATAAGTTGGAAAAATTTCGCTTAGCTTCTGGTTTGAATGTGAAAAACTTAAATGATTTGACCTTGTCTTATTTGTTGGTCAAGATGTCTTAATTTTGGTCATCTTGCACAAAAAAACTTGGGCATTTTGTCTCTATTTTGTAAACGCTGCCTTTGCTATAATAAAAGCACATCGTTCAAAGGAGTAACAAAATGGTCGAATTAAATCTTAACCACATTTACAAAAAATACCCAAATGCAAGCCACTATGCTGTTGAGGACTTCAACCTTGACATTAAAGATAAAGAATTTATCGTCTTCGTAGGACCTTCAGGTTGCGGGAAGTCAACAACGCTTCGTATGGTTGCAGGTCTTGAGGACATCACAGAAGGTGAACTTAAAATTGACGGCGAAGTGGTCAATGACAAAGCACCAAAAGATCGTGATATTGCCATGGTTTTCCAAAACTACGCCCTTTACCCACACATGAGCGTTTATGATAACATGGCCTTTGGTCTGAAATTAAGAAAATACAAAAAAGACGATATTGACAAACGTGTTCGTGAAGCTGCTCAAATCCTTGGTTTGACCGAGTTTCTTCAACGTAAACCAGCTGACTTGTCAGGTGGCCAACGCCAACGTGTTGCCATGGGACGTGCAATTGTCCGTGACGCCAAAGTATTCTTGATGGATGAGCCTTTGTCAAACTTGGATGCGAAATTGCGTGTGTCAATGCGTGCTGAAATCGCTAAAATTCACCGCCGTATCGGGGCAACAACTATCTACGTTACCCACGACCAAACCGAAGCCATGACACTGGCTGACCGCATCGTTATCATGAGTTCAACGAAAAACCCTGACGGTTCAGGAACTATTGGACGCGTGGAACAAATCGGAACCCCACAAGAACTCTACAACCGTCCAGCTAATAAATTTGTCGCTGGCTTTATCGGAAGCCCAGCCATGAACTTCTTTGAAGCAACTGTTGACGGTGATACGCTAGTGAGCGATGGTGGCTTCACTGTGAAATTGCCAGAAGGCCAAAAGAAATTGCTTGAAACCAAAGGATACAATGGCAAACGCGTTATCTTTGGTATTCGTCCAGAAGACGTATCAAATAACCCATTGGCACGTGAAACTTACCCTGGCGCAACGCTTTCAGCTGAAGTGACCGTATCAGAGTTGCTTGGTTCAGAAACCATGCTTTACGTTCGTTCAGGTGGTGTTGAATTGGTAGCACGTACCGATGCGCGTGACGTTTTCGAACCAGGTCAAGCTGTTGAATTAACCTTCAACGTTGCCAAAGGACATTTCTTCGACCCTGAAACAGAAAAAGCTATTCGCTAATTTAACGCTATCCAAAACAGAACTCTTCTAGAATACAACCCAAAAAGCCTTACGTCTAACGACGGAGGGCTTTTTTGGGTTTTCATCATAAAATAAAGTTACTTACCAAATGAAATGAACTAGCACCACGAGTAAAAGGTATCCTAGCAGCCTTTATCACTGTCAATGTTTATAAATTCTGTGTACTTCGTGACATCACCATCAAGATACCAAAAGAAGTACCTGGTACTATTTCTCAAACATTAAAAAAGTTGTTGTGGTTGAAACAGCTTATGCCAATACTCTTGACAATCTTGACCAAAAGACAAATGCTGTCACAGCAACAGAAGAAGCAGCAGCTGGTTACAAAGCTAGCCAAGATGGTTAGTACGAATTTTTGACAGATTTAGTTGATAAGATTAAGGATGTCAAAAATAACAATGGACTTGGTTTCTTCTATTAGGAACCACTCTGGTACAACGGTAACGTCTTGTGAGCTACGCAAGTGGGTATGTCACATCTTGGCGTTTCAGATATGACAGGTAACGAATGGGAAAATCAAGCTGTCTTCGATTTCCAAGGAAATGCTTTACGTGGCATCAAAGCCTTTAATTACTCTAATCTAACAAATCTCCTTCAAAACAATAGCTTTGAATGGGATGGTTATACCGAAAGTCCATCATCTTGGAATGTTTGGAAAAATGGCCAAATTTCTGGGATTAAGACCGAAGTTTATGATAATACGCGTTATAAACTCAGCTTCTGGTCAGACAAAGCATATGAAAGTTCTATCTATCAAACAGTAGGAAATCTCAGCTCAGGTACTTACAAATTAAGCATCGATGCTATGGGTGATACAAGTCTTGAAACTGCAGAACTTTATATTAAAAATTATGGTGGCAGTGAACAAAAAATCTCTCTCAAAGACTCAAGTACTTGGAAAACCTATACCATTGACAACATTCAAATTACAAACGGACAATGTGAAGTTGGCGTTTACGTCAAATCATCAGCCAACAAATGGCTAAATATCGATAACGTCCGACTAGTGAAAGTTGATTAAAACATTTCTCCCCCAAGAATTTAGTTCTTGGGGGAGTTTTTTATTTTATTTTTTCAGCGCTTTTCGGTAATTGCTTGGACTTTGTCCGAAATGTTTTTTGAAAGCCTTGCTGAAGGCAAGAGCGTCTGGAAAGCCTACAGCGTTTGCGATTTCTGAGATGTGAAAAGTCGTGCTGGTAAGCAAATCAGCACTTTTTTCCATGCGGATTTGGATGAGATAATCCTTGAGAGAATAACCTGTTTCTTCCTTGAATATCTTGTACAAGTAGGAGCGATTTAGATTGAGCTTTTTGGCAATATCACTAATTTTTAATGGTTTTCCATATTGTGTGTGAATGATTTTTTTAGCTTGCTTGATGTAATTTTGAATCAAAATACTGCTATCAGACATTGCTTTGCTTGGAAATTCTTCTATTAGAAACGCTAGCAATTTGTAAAGTTCAGCAATCAGCTGAAGCTCTGTAATGTCATCGAGTTTTTGATCACGGAATTGTGTTAATTTGACTAGCTGATCGAGGATTTTAGAGTTGAGCGTTGAATGACAAAAATAGTGTTCAAGAAGTTGTGTTTTATTTAAGATGCTTTCAGCTTTTGAGCCACTAAATCCAACCCAAAGATAAGTCCAAGGGTGCTTGCTATCAGCTTGGTAGAAGGTCACTTTTTCTTTTGGCAAAATGAACATATCACCTGTTTTAAGTTCGGTCGTTGTGCCATCAATTTTGAAAGTTCCCTTGCCATCAACAATGAAATGAAGGACGTAGTTATCCCTAACAGTAGGTCCAAAAGAGTAGTTTTTATCACAAATCTCAGCACCATAATGGTCGACGTTCAGGTCAAAATTATTCGTGCCAAATTCGTTGTAGGTATTTAGAATATTCAAAGTATCAACTCCTTTATAAACAACATTTTACCATATTTGCCCAACATGATACCATTCAAGAGGTAAATAAATGATAGTAAAATTTTAGTAAACAAAGGGAGGAATTATCATGGGAATTCGCATCGAAGGGAATCTTTTTTACATTCAAAGTAAAGAGATGTCAATGATTATCGAAAATAAAGAAGGGGATTTGCTTCTTCGTCATATTGGAGGCAAAATCGCCAAATATCACGGCTCAAACGCTATTTTGGAGAAGGACCACGCTTTTTCAGGAAATCCAACTCCAGATAACCGCACCTTTAGTTATGATACACAACGCCAAGTTTTTGGTGTTCATGGATTCGGAGATTTCCGACAACCATCTCTAAAAATAGCACACGCTAATAACGAATTGACACAATTTAAGTTAACATCTAGTGAGATTTTACATGGTGCAAAAGAAGCAACAGGATTACCTAATCCACATTCAACAGAAGATGCCGAAACTTTAGTTTTGACACTTGAAGACAAAGTCGCTGCGCTAGAATTAAAACTTTACTACACTGCTTATGCTGATTGCAGCACTATTTCAACTCATGCTGAGGTTCGAAATTTATCAGATAAAGCAGTTGTTATCAATCGTGCTTTGTCAACCATGCTTGATGTGCCAGCTTCTGCTTATGATGTGGTGACATTGCAAGGTGCTTATGCACGTGAAAAAACGGTTCGTCGTCAAAAAGTTGAACAAGGTATTTTCACAGTTGCTTCAAATCGCGGTGCTTCAGGTCATTCCCATACACCTGCCATGATTTTATGTGAGCATACAGCAACAGAAGATGCTGGTCAGGCTTTAGCTCTTCAACTGCTTTACAGCGGTAATTTCCAAGCTTTTGTCCAAAAAAATCAATTGAACGAAGTTCGTTTAGGTATCGGAATCAACGATGATAATTTTGCTTGGCAACTATCAGCTGGCGATAGCTTTGAAACACCAGTGGCTTTGATGACCTTTTCAAATCAAGGTCTTGGAAAACTTACTCAAGAAAGTCAATTGTTCATTCAAGATCACATCATGCCAAAACAATTTGCACATGCTGAACGTCCAATTCTCATTAACAATTGGGAAGCGACTTATTTTAATTTCAAAAAAGAAAAATTGCTTGATTTAGCTGACGAAGCAAGCAAACTTGGTATCGAGCTTTTTGTTCTTGATGACGGTTGGTTTGGTAATCGATTTGATGATAATCGTGCGCTTGGTGACTGGGTTGTCAACGAAGAAAAACTCGGTGGACCTCTGAATGACTTGATTGCTGAAGTGCATGCCAAAGGTTTGAAATTTGGTTTGTGGTTTGAACCAGAAATGATTTCTGTTGATAGTGACCTTTATCGTGCGCATCCAGATTGGGCTATTCAAGCTGAAGGTCGTGGTCATACTTATTCTCGTAATCAATTGGTGCTCAACCTTGCAAATCCTGATGTCATAGCCTACATCAAGGCAGCTATTGATAAGATTTTAACAGAAAATACTATTGATTATGTTAAATGGGATTATAACCGTAACATCACAAATATCGGAAATGGTGATACTTATCTTGCGACCCAAATGCAATCTCATGCTTACATGCTAGGTTTGTATGATTTGGTGTCTTATTTGACAGAAAAGCATAGTAACATTCTCTTTGAATCTTGCTCAGGTGGCGGTGGTCGAAATGACCTTGGTATGCTGCGCTATTTCCCACAAGTTTGGGCTAGTGACAATACTGATGCCATTTCACGTTTGCCAATTCAATACGGCTCGAGTTACCTTCACCCAACCATTTCAATGGGCTCTCACGTATCAGCAAGTCCTAATCACCAAATGGGACGCACAACACCGATTGAAACTCGCGGTAATGTTGCCATGATGGGAAATCTTGGCTATGAACTTGATTTGACTAGCTTGCCACAAGCTGAAAAAGATGTAATTACTGCTCAAGTTGCTCACTACAAAGACATTCGTCCAGTGATTCAATTTGGTAAGCAATATCGCTTGATTAATCCAGAAGAAGGGTCAAATGAAGCAGCGGTTCAATTTGTTTATGAAGATAAGGTAGTTGTCACTTATGTTCGCACACTTTCAACCATTGAAATCATTGAAACAACACTTAAGTTGAAAGGATTGGAAGAAGAGGCAACTTACCAACTACAAGGGATAGATCAAGTCTTCTCAGGGGCAGAGCTCATGTATGCGGGCCTCACAACGATTCTCCCACAAGGTGATTACCTCAGTAAACAATACTATTTCGTGAAACAATAAGGAGGTTTTCCATGAAATGGCCTAAACGATTAATAGTGACTGGAGTGGCAATGTTGACAGCGGCAGCTGCTTTGACATTGACAGCTTGTTCAAAAAACAGTGATTCCTCTAATGATGGCAAGGTAACTATCGAATATTTCAACCAAAAAACAGAAATGGTTGATACGCTAAAAGAAATCATTAAGGATTTTGAAAAAGAAAATCCAAAGATCCATGTTAAAATGACCAGTGTGCCAAGTGCTGGTACCGTCCTAAAAACACGTATGCTTGCAGGCGATGCTCCAGATGTCATTAACATTTACCCTCAGAACGTTGATTTTAAAGAGTGGGCAAAAGCAGGTTACTTTGAGAATATGACTGGAAAATCATACCTTGAAAACATCAAAAATCATTACGAAAAAAATTATGCTGTCAACGGCAAAATTTATAGCGTCCCGCTATCAGCCAACGTTTCAGGGATTTATTTTAACAAGACAAAATTTGAAGAATTAGGCCTCAAAGTTCCAGAAACGTGGGATGAATTTGAAACACTTGTTAAACAAATTAAAACTGACGGTGAAACACCATTTGCGCTCGCTGGCAGTGAAGGTTGGACTTTAAATGGTTATCACCAATTAGCCTATATCAGTGTGACTGGCAGTGGTGATAAGGCAAATGATTATCTTCGTTTTTCTCCTGTTAATTCTATTTCAACTTCAGATAGTGAGGTTAAAGGGGTGCTAACGCGTCTATATTTGCTTGCTGATAAGGGTAATCAACAAACTAACTGGCAAGGTGCTTCTTACAATGATTCTGTAGTGGCGTTTGCAACTGGAAAAGCCTTGATGATGCCTGGTGGTTCATGGGCTTTAGCTGCCATCGAGCAACAAAATCCAGATTTTGAAGTATCAACATTTGCATTTCCTGGTGAAAAAGCTGGTCAGGAAGTAACTGTCGGTGCAGGTGATTTGGCCTTATCTATCTCATCATCAACTAAGCATAAAAAAGAATGTGAAGCATTCATTTCTTATATGGCTTCAGCTAAAGCAATGCAAAAATATTATGACGTCGATGGCTCACCAGTATCTGTAAATGGTGTGGTTGAAGACGAGAACTCTCCCCTTGCTCCGCTTTATCAATTAGCTTTTACAGATAAGCACTATGTTTGGCTTGGTGAAAATTGGACAAGCGAAGAAGACTTCTTTAGTTTGACAACCAATTATTTGATGAGCAAAGATGCTAAGCAATATACAGATGAATTAAATGTCTTTTTCAATCCGATGAAAGCCGATGTGACGAAGTAGGAGGAAACTAGAATGCGAAAATTTTTAAATAAATATTGGGGCTGGGTGTTCTTGATTGTTCCCTTGATTTTACAAGCAATTTTCTTCTATTTCCCAATGATTCAAGGTGCTTTCTACAGTTTTACAAACTGGACTGGATTGACTTACAATTTTGATTTTGTTGGTGTCAACAATTATAAAATCTTGCTAACGGATACCAAATTCTTTAAAGCTCTTGGCTTTACTTTGATTTTGACCATTGCGTTAATTATCGGTGAAATTGTGATTGGTATCTGGGTGGCGCGTGCTTTGAATGCTAAAATCAAAGGTCAAACGTTCTTTAGAGCTTGGTTCTTTTTCCCAGCTGTTTTGTCAGGGTTGACAGTGTCTTTGATTTTTAAACAGGTTTTTAACTATGGTTTGCCTGCTATCGGTGAAGCTTTGAACATTGAATTTTTGAAAACAAGTCTTTTAGGAACAACTGGCGGTGCTGTTTTTGCAGCAATCTTTGTTATGTTGTGGCAAGGTGTTGCCATGCCGATTATTCTCTTCCTATCTGGTCTTCAAACCATTCCAAGTGAGATTACAGAAGCGGCCGCAATCGATGGCGCAAACAGCAAACAAACGTTCTGGAACATTGAATTACCATATCTGTTACCAAGTATTTCTATGGTCTTTATCATGGCACTAAAAGGTGGCTTAACAGCTTTTGACCAAATCTTTGCTTTGACTGGTGGTGGACCAAGTAATTCAACAACATCAATCGGACTTTTGGTTTACAATTATGCCTTTTCAAGTAACCAATACGGTTATGCTAACGCAATTGCCTTGATTCTTTTTGCCATCATTGTTCTTGTTTCAGTGTTGCAACTTAAATTATCAAGTCGTTTTGAAGTATAGGAGTGAGTGAGAGATGAAAAAAGAAGAACGTTATAATACTTTTTGGAAATATGTGCTCTTAATTGCGGGTTCAATTCTGATTTTGATTCCTTTATTAGCAACTGTCTTTAGTTCATTTAAGACAACTAAGGATATCATGCAACATTTCTTTGCTTTTCCAAATCCTGTCACTCTAAGCAACTACACACGCTTGCTTGCTGATGGCATCGGACATTATTTCTTAAATTCAACGATTATCACCGTTGTATCAGTGATTTTGGTGACTTTATTTATTCCTGCGGCTGCTTATTCAATTGCTCGTAATATGAGCAAAAAACGTGCTTTCAATATCATGTACAGTTTGTTGATTTTGGGAATTTTTGTGCCATTTCAAGTTATCATGATTCCAATCACAGTAATGATGAGTCGACTTGGCTTGACTAATATTTTGGGTTTGATTATCTTGTACTTAACATATGCTGTACCACAAACCTTATTCTTGTATGTCGGATACATCAAGTTAAGTGTTCCTGACAGTTTGGATGAAGCAGCTGAGATTGATGGTGCTGATAAATTCACAACTTATCGCAAAATCGTCTTTCCAATGTTAAAACCAATGCACGCTACAACTTTGATTATCAATGCACTTTGGTTTTGGAATGACTTCATGCTTCCACTCTTGATGCTGAATAAATCATCAGACTCTTGGTCATTGCCACTTTTTCAATACAACTACACAGGACAATACCTCAGCGACTACGGACCAAGCTTTGCATCATACGTCGTTGGTATTATTACTATCACAATCGTTTACCTCATTTTCCAAAAACATATCATTTCAGGAATGAGCAACGGCGCAGTGAAATAAGGAGTCGACGCAGTGTCATTAAGACACAAGGAGGCTCATCTTTTTCACCCAGCCCGTAGCCCGAGTTCAACTTTTGCTGGGTGCTAAAATCCAAAAGGGTAAAGGAGTAACTATGACAATACAAAATAAAACAATGCTTATTACTTACTCAGATAGTCTGGGAAAGAATTTGAAAGAATTAAATGAAAATCTTGGCAAGTATTTTGGAGAAGCTGTCGGCGGGGTTCATCTTTTGCCATTTTTCCCGTCAACAGGTGACCGTGGTTTTGCGCCAGTCGATTATGATGAGGTTGATGCTGCATTTGGGGATTGGGATGACGTGAAGGCATTGGGTGAGAAGTATTATCTCATGTTTGATTTCATGATTAACCATATTTCTCGTCAATCAAAATATTACAAAGATTATCAAGAAAAGCACGAAGCTAGTGCTTACAAGGATATGTTTCTTAACTGGGATAAATTTTGGCCAGAAAATCGTCCGACACAAGCTGATGTGGATTTGATTTACAAGCGTAAAGACCGCGCACCAAAACAAGAAATTCACTTTGCGGACGGTTCAGTTGAGCATCTCTGGAACACATTTGGTGAAGAGCAGATTGACCTTGATGTGACAAAAGACGTGACCATGGATTTCATTCGAAAGACCATCGCGCATTTAGCTGAAAATGGTTGCGACCTTATTCGATTAGATGCTTTTGCTTATGCAGTTAAAAAATTAGATACTAATGATTTCTTTGTAGAACCAGAAATCTGGGAATTGCTTGATAAAGTCCGTAGCATTGCTGCGGAATCTGGTACAGAGTTACTTCCAGAAATTCACGAGCATTATTCGATTCAGTTTAAAATCGCTGAGCACGATTACTATGTTTATGATTTTGCCCTTCCGATGGTGGTTCTTTATAGCCTTTACAGCGGAAATGTTAATCGTTTGGCGAAATGGCTTAAAATGTCTCCAATGAAACAATTTACGACACTTGATACGCACGATGGTATTGGAGTTGTTGATGTCAAAGATATCTTGACGGATGAGGAAATTGATTACACGTCAAATGAACTTTATAAAGTAGGTGCCAACGTCAACCGAAAATATTCAACAGCCGAGTATAATAATCTTGATATCTACCAAATCAATTCAACTTACTATTCTGCGCTTGGGGATGATGACAAGAAATATTTCTTAGCTCGTTTGATTCAAGCTTTCGCGCCAGGCATTCCACAAGTGTATTATGTTGGCTTTTTAGCTGGTAAAAATGATCTTGAATTGTTAGAAAAAACAAAAGAAGGTCGCAATATTAATCGTCATTATTATAGCAGTAGCGAAATTGCAGAAGAAGTCAAACGTCCAGTTGTTCAAGCTTTGCTAAAATTATTTACTTTCCGTAATCAATCGGCTGCTTTTGACCTGGATGGCAGTATTGAAGTTGATGAACTTGATAGTCACACAATTCTTATTACACGCCGTAATCAAGGCAGTAGTGTTGTCGCACAAGCAAAGATTAATCTAAAAGATTTGACTTATCATATCACAGAAAACGGTCAAGAAATTACCTTTCTATAAAGCTAAAAGCAAGGGATTATCCTTGCTTTTCTCTGCATCTAGGTTTGAGTAATGCAAACGATTGCGTGAAACAAAAGAAAAAGCTAAAATAGAGACAAAGAATTCTAAAATGAGGTGCGTTATGGAAAAACATTGGTGGCACAAAGCAACGATTTATCAAATTTATCCAAAATCTTTTAAGGACTCAAACGGTGATGGAGTTGGTGATTTAAAAGGAATTATCAGTAAGCTTGATTACCTGCAAAAGCTCGGAATTACAGCGATCTGGCTCTCTCCAGTTTACCAGTCTCCAATGGATGATAATGGCTATGACATTTCAAATTATGAGGCGATTGCTGATATTTTTGGCGATATGTCTGATATGGAAGAATTGCTAGAAGAGGCAAAAGCGCGTGGTATCCGCATCATTATGGACTTAGTGGTTAATCACACGTCAGATGAGCACGCTTGGTTTGTTGAAGCGCATGAAAATCCTGATAGTAAGTATCGTGATTTTTACATTTGGCGTAATAAACCTAATGAGCTCGATTCTATTTTTGGTGGCTCTGCTTGGGAATATGATCGCAAAACTGGGCAATATTATTTGCACTTTTTCAGCAAGAAACAACCTGATTTGAATTGGGAAAATCCGCTGTTACGCCAGTCTGTTTATGATATGATGAATCGCTGGATTGACAAAGGTATTTCTGGTTTTCGTATGGACGTGATTGACATGATTGGGAAGATTCCTGACCGCTTAATCTCAAATAATGGTCCAAAATTGCACGACTACCTTAAAGAAATGCACCAAAAAACTTTAGCCGGAAAAGATTTGTTAACGGTTGGTGAAACTTGGGGAGCAACTCCGGAAATTGCTAAGAAGTATTCATCGCCAGCTGAGAAAGAATTGTCCATGGTCTTTCAATTTGAGCATATCGGTCTTCAACACAAGCCAAACGCTTCAAAATGGGAATACGAAAAAGAGCTAAATGTTCCTGCTCTCAAAGCTATTTTCAACAAATGGCAGACAGAACTGGAACTTGGTCAAGGCTGGAATTCCCTTTTCTGGGACAATCATGATTTGCCGCGCGTGCTTTCTATCTGGGGTGACACTGACGATTATCGTGAAAAATCAGCCAAGGCGCTAGCCATTTCCTTACACTTGATGCGAGGAACGCCTTACATCTACCAAGGAGAAGAAATCGGCATGACTAACTATCCTTTCAAAGATTTGGGAGAAATTGATGATATCGAGTCACTAAATTTTGCCAAAGAAGCCCTTGAAAATGATAAGACACCAGAAGAAGTCATGGATAGCATTCGCATGATTGGACGTGACAATGCTAGAACACCGATGCAATGGGATAATGGCAAGAATGCAGGATTTTCAACAGCTGATAAAACTTGGTTACCAGTTAATCCCAATTACACAGAAATTAATGTACAAGCAGCTCTAGACAATCCAGATTCCATTTTCTACACTTACCAAAAACTCATCAAACTTCGCAAAGAAAACGATTGGTTGATTGATGCGGATTTTGAACTTTTGGATACAGAAGATAAGGTTTTTGCTTATCTTAGAAAAACAGCAGATGAAACTTATTTAGTAGTCGCAAACTTATCAAATCAAGTCCAAGCCTTTGAAACAACTCTTTCTTATCAAGAAACTATCATCAGTAACACCTCAGAGTTAATAGATTTTGAAAATCATGAACTCCAACCATGGGATGCTTTCTGCGTAAAAGTTGGGTAGTAAAAAACAGCTCCTAATTAGGAGCTGTTTTTAGATTTATTTTGTGCTATCACGTAAAGTCAAGTTGGTAGCTAGTCTTGTCATTGTTGGGACGGTGTGGCGTTTGATAAGTTGGCGATTTAAGATATCAACAGCTGTGCGTCCCATTTCTTCAGTATAGACTGTGATACTGGATAGAGCAGGAAAGACCTGCTTCGTTAGAGGTGTGTCATTGAAAGAAATGAGGCTGACGCGGTCAGGAACAGCAATATTAGCTTCTTGAAGCGCACGAAGGGCACCTATGGCTAGAGTGTCATTTGCAACAAAGAAAGCTTGTGGAAGGTCGTCGCCCAATTTTTCGATAGCTTCTTTCATCAAAGCGTATCCTGATGGGGCAGAAAAATCTCCTACAAAGACATAGTCAGGGTTATAGAGATTATTTTCGTAAGCATAGTTTTTAAAGGTACGGAAACGTTGGTCGACAATGAGTTCTTTTTGATCAGTTGTACGTTCTTCCCCAGCAATCATCCCGATTTTAGTAAATCCTTTTTTCATGAAATAATCGAGAACTTTGACAACGGCGTTATCAAAATCCGTAGTGACGCAAGGGTGACCAGCATTTAAAGTATCACTATCAACGAAAACTAGGTTTTTTGAATGATTTTCTAGACTGTGAATTTGTTGGTCTGAAAATTTACCAATAGCGATAATCCCGCTAACACTTTCTGAAATCGTTAGAATATCATTGTTAAAATAGCGTACAACGTCATAACCCAGTTCTTGAGCACGTTTTTCAAGACCAATACGAATGCTGTAATAGTAAAGGTCGTTTAACTCTTCTTGTTCACTATACCATTGGACAATGGCAATCTTTTGACGTTCTTGTGTGATGTTTGTGTTGCGTTTGTGTTTTTCGTAACCTAATTCTTCAGCAACTGTCAAAATACGGTGACGTGTCTCTTCACCAACTGAGAGGGTTTTATCTTTATTAAGGACACGTGAGACGGTCGCTGATGAAACATTTGCTAGCTTTGCGATATCTTTTAATGTAGCCATAGGTCATCCCTTCTTTCTTGATAGTATTATATCACATCATTAGGAAAAATAAAGCTTTTAAGTAAAACTTTAGTAAATATAATTGACATGTTTTAACTAAGACAGTAAAATGAAACCGTAATCATAATAAAGCAATAAAAAAAGGAGACCCTCATGAATACGAAAGAACTTAATCAAGCTTTTATTAATGTTTTTGGAACAGAAGCCGATGCTACATTTTTCTCACCAGGTCGTATTAATCTAATTGGTGAACACACTGACTACAACGGTGGTCACGTATTCCCTGCAGCTATCACTCTTGGAACATACGGGGCAGCTCGTAAACGTGATGATAAAGTTTTACGTTTTTATTCAGCTAACTTTGATGATTTAGGTATTATTGAAGTGTCACTTGATAATCTTACTTTTGATAAGAAAGATAGCTGGACAAATTATCCAAAAGGTGTCATTAAATTCTTGCAAGAAGCTGGTCACAAAATTGATAGTGGTTTTGAACTTTACGTCAACGGTAATATTCCAAATGGTTCTGGCTTGTCATCATCAGCCTCACTAGAACTTTTGGTCGGTATCGTAGCCGAAGAATTATTTGACCTTGAAGTTGAACGTTTAGACTTAGTAAAAATTGGTAAACAAACAGAAAATAAATTTATCGGAGTAAATTCTGGTATCATGGACCAATTTGCCATCGGTATGGGTGCTGACAAACAAGCTATCTACCTTGATACAAATACATTAGAATATGAACTTGTTCCACTTGATCTTGGTGACAATGTCATTGTCATCATGAATACTAATAAACGTCGTGAGCTTGCTGATTCAAAATATAACGAACGTCGTGCAGAATGTGAAAAAGCAGTAGAAGAACTTAACCAAGTGCTTGATATCAAGACATTGGGTGAACTTGATTTGCAAAGTTTTGACGAATATAGCTATCTTATTAAAGATGAAAATCGTCTCAAACGTGCCCGCCATGCTGTCTGGGAAAATCAACGTACCCTTCAAGCCAAAGAAGCTTTGATGGCTGGTGAACTTGAAAAATTTGGTCGTTTGGTGAATGCCTCACATGTCTCACTTGAGCATGATTATGAGGTAACAGGTATCGAACTTGATACCCTTGCTCACACTGCTTGGCAACAAGAAGGAGTTCTCGGAGCTCGTATGACAGGAGCGGGATTCGGTGGCTGCGGTATTGCTATTGTTGCTAAAGATAAAGTTGATGAATTTACTAAAAACGTTGGGCAAGTTTACACTGAAACAGTTGGTTATGCGCCAGCTTTCTACATTGCTGAAATCGCTGGTGGTTCACGTGTCTTATCTAGAAAATAATTAAGATTAGAGAGATAAAATGAAACTTTTAGATACTTTTGTCGCTAAGGTAATTGAAGCAAGCGACTATACAGAAGATGATATGTTTTACTTGCGTAACCGTGTCCTAGCCCTTGTGGGTGAGGATGGAGCAGAGCAAGAAACGCAAGAAACAGATTTAATTGCTCTCAAAGAAGAGTTGGTTGACTTAGCTGTAAAAAATGGCAAAGTCGGCGAATTAATGGCAGAAAAAGATTGCTTGGGTGCTGAATTGATGAACTTCATCACACCAATCCCGAGTCAGGTGAATCGTCGTTTCTGGGACACTTATGCTAAATCTCCTCAACAAGCTGTCGCAGATTTTTATGACCTAAGCAAACGTAATGACTACATTAAAATCGCTGCTATTGCCAAAAATATTGCCTTTACGACGCCGTCACAATACGGTGATATTCAGATTACGATTAATTTATCAAAACCTGAAAAAGACCCTAAAGCAATTGCTGCTGCTAAGTTAACCAAGGCGTCTTCTTATCCAAAATGTCAGTTATGTATGGAAAATGAAGGCTATCAAGGTCGAATTAATCACCCAGCGCGTGCTAATCACCGCATCATTCGCTTGAATCTTGGCGATGAAAAATGGGGCTTCCAATACTCACCATATGCCTATTTTAATGAACATTGCATTATCCTAAATACTGAGCATGTGCCGATGGTTATCAGTAAAAATACTTTTGCGCAGTTACTTGATATTGTCGATATTTTCCCAGGTTACTTTGCTGGGTCAAATTCAGACTTGCCAATCGTCGGTGGGTCGATCTTGACACACAATCACTACCAAGGTGGTCGTCATGTCTTTCCAATGGAAATAGCCGAGCTGGACAATGAATTTCATTTTAAAGGTTATTCTGATGTGACAGCATCGTATAGCATACATTATACGAAGTTATACGATGACACACAATCACTATCAAGGTGGTCGTCATGTCTTTCCAATGGAAATAGCCGAGCTGGACAATGAATTTCATTTTAAAGGTTATTCTGATGTGACAGCAGGTATTGTCAAATGGCCAATGTCAGTGCTTCGTTTACGTAGTCAAAACAAGGCACGCTTGGTTGAGTTGGCTGAAAAAATTCGTTTGGCATGGTACGATTATTCTGACGAAAGTGTTGATGTATTAGCTTATACAGGCGACACACCACATCACACAGTTACTCCAATTGCACGCAAACGTGATGGTCAATTTGAACTGGATATCGTTCTTCGAGACAATCACACGACAGCTGAATTTCCAGACGGTGTTTATCATCCACATGCTGATGTGCAACACATTAAAAAGGAAAATATTGGACTTATCGAAGTTATGGGGTTAGCTATTTTACCGCCACGTCTGAAAGATGAACTGCTAGAAGTTGAAAAATATCTTTTGAACCAGTATAATGAAATCGCTGACTATCATAAAGATTGGGCAGATGAGATTAAAAAACGTACGGATATTACGGCTGATACAGTGCATAATATTGTACAAGAAGAAGTTGGACACGTTTTTGTTCGTGTTCTAGAAGATGCCGGTGTTTACAAACGTGATGAAAAAGGTCAAAAAGCCTTTATGCGTTTTGTAAATGGCATTGGGTTAGAATAGGAGAAATAAATGTCAATTTTAGTGCTTGGTGGAGCTGGCTACATCGGCTCTCACATGGTTGATCGTTTAATTGAAAAAGGTGAAGAAAAAGTTGTTGTTGTCGATAGTTTGGTGACAGGACATCGTGCAGCGGTTCATCCTGACGCAAAATTCTATCAAGGAGATCTTGCTGATCAAGATTTCATGCGTAAGGTTTTCACAGAAAATCCTGATGTGGATGCTGTCATTCACTTTGCAGCTTATTCATTGGTTGCAGAATCAATGGAAAAACCATTGAAATACTTTGATAACAACACTGCTGGCATGATTAAATTGCTTGAAGTGATGAATGAATTTGGTATTAAATACATTGTTTTCTCATCAACAGCAGCAACGTACGGGATCCCAGATGAAATTCCAATCAAGGAAACAACGCCTCAACGCCCAATCAATCCTTACGGCGAAAGTAAGTTAATGATGGAAACCATTATGAAATGGTCTGACCAAGCTTATGGTATTAAGTTTGTGCCTCTTCGTTATTTCAACGTTGCGGGTGCGAAACCTGATGGGTCTATCGGCGAAGATCATGGACCTGAAACCCACTTGTTACCAATCATTTTACAAGTGGCGCAAGGTGTGCGTGACAAAATCATGATTTTTGGAAATGATTACAACACTCCAGATGGAACGAATGTTCGTGATTACGTTCATCCATTTGATTTGGCGGATGCTCACCTTTTAGCAGTCAAATACTTGCGTGAGGGCAATCCATCAACTGCTTTTAACCTTGGTTCATCAACAGGTTTTTCAAACTTGCAAATGCTTGAAGCAGCTCGTAAGGTGACAGGAAAGGAAATCCCAGCAGAATTGGCAGGGCGTCGTCCTGGTGACCCAGATACTTTGGTAGCGTCATCAGAAAAAGCGCGTGAAATCCTTGGTTGGAAACCACAATTTGATGATATTGAAAAAATCATCGCTTCAGCCTGGGCATGGCATTCAAGCCATCCAAATGGCTATAACGACAGATAAAATGTTAAGGCATCAAGTCTAAACTTGGTGCTTTCTTCTGATGCTAGAAAAAGGATGAAAAACGCCTTGATTTCGGACATTTTTACGGTCAATTCTTGCGTTGGGTAGGTAATTTTGGTATAGTAAAATTTGACCTTATAATTTTGGAGGATAGATATGGGAACAATTATTATGTTGGTTGTGATGATTGGGTTGCTTTGGTTTATGCAACGTTCACAACGCAAACAAGCTCAAGAACGTCAAGATCAGCTTAATGCTTTAAATAAAGGTGATGAAATCGTTACAATCGGTGGTCTTTACGGTATCATTGACGAAGTGGATACAGATAACAAAAAAATGGTCTTGGACGTTGATGGTATTTATTTGACTTTTGAATTAAGCGCTTTGAAACGTGTTGTAAACAAAGCAGCTCAAGATACCATTGAAACAACTGTTATCGAAGAAGTGGAAACACCAGTTGAAGAAGATCAAGCTATTGAAGCAGATTCTGATTCTGATACAGCGGTTAAAAGCGAAGACTAAAAATCAATTCAGATGGAAAAACCATCTGATTTTTTCTTTTGGCCTGAGGATTGTGGGTAAAAACTATGTAAAACTGGGTAATAAGTAGAGAAAAAATACGCGTTTTATGATAAAATATAACGAGCATATACTTGGTAAGGAATTTTTATGTTTAATTTTAGAAGAAAAGAAAAAACGCCTCATCTAGATAAGATTCCCAACCATATCGGGATTATCATGGATGGTAATGGTCGTTGGGCAAAAAAACGCATGCAGCCTCGTGTGATGGGGCACAAAGCGGGAATGGATGCCCTTCAAGAAGTCACAATAAAAGCGTCACAGCTAGGTGTTAAGATTTTAACCGTTTATGCTTTTTCAACTGAAAATTGGTCACGTCCTGAAAGCGAAGTGTCCTTCATCATGAATTTACCTGTGGAATTCTTTGATAAATACGTCCCAGAATTGAATGCCAATAACGTTCGGGTGCAAGTGATTGGGGATACCAAGCGACTTCCAGAAGCTACTTTAGATGCTTTGAATCGTGCTTGCGAAACAACCAAACACAACTCAGGCTTGATTTTAAATTTTGCCTTGAATTATGGTGGTCGTGCAGAAATCACAGAAGCGGTGAAAATGATTGCGCAAGAAGTATTGGAGGCTAATATCAGTCCTGATGATATCACAGAAGAAGTGATTGCCAATCACTTGATGACCAATCATTTACCATATTTGTATCGTGACCCAGACTTGATTATCAGAACAAGTGGCGAGTTGCGTCTGAGCAATTTCTTGCCTTGGCAATCGGCTTACAGTGAGTTTTACTTCACACCTGTTTTGTGGCCTGATTTTAAAGGGGACGAATTGGTGAAAGCTATTGAATCGTATAACGAGCGTCAGCGTCGTTTTGGTGGAATATAGAAAGGGCTAACATGAAACAACGTGTCATTTGGGGGGCAATTGCCTTAGTTATTTTTCTGCCTTTTCTACTGTGGGGCGGCTTATCTTTTCAGGTTTTTGTAGGTCTGTTAGCGATGATTGGTGTCGCTGAGATGTTACGCATGAAGGGGCTAGAATTCTTCTCACTTGAAGGGGCTTTAGCCATGCTGGGTGCTTTTGTTTTGACGGTGCCTTTGGACCACTATTTCCCATCATTGCCGATTGATTCGAGTTTCTCAGTTTATGGGATTTTGGTTTTCTTATTGTTAGCAGGAACGGTTATCAACAGCGATGACTATTCGTTTGAGGACGCGGCTTATCCGATTGCCTCAAGCCTTTACGTTGGTATTGGTTTCCAAAATCTTGTTGCTGCTCGAATGAGCGGTCTGGATAAAGTCTTGTTTGCCCTCTTTATTGTGTGGGCGACGGATATTGGCGCTTACATGATTGGTCGCCGTTTTGGTACGCGTAAGCTCTTGCCAAAAGTATCGCCTAATAAAACCATCGAAGGTAGTTTAGGCGGTGTGGTTTGTGCGATGGTGGTATCACTTGTCTTTATGCTGGTTGATAAAGCCGTTTATGCGCCGCATCATTTGTTGGCGATGCTGCTTTACGTTGCTTTATTTAGTGTTTTTGGGCAATTTGGTGACTTGGTGGAAAGTGCCATCAAACGTCATTTTGGGGTGAAAGACTCTGGAAGATTGATTCCTGGGCATGGTGGTATTTTGGACCGCTTTGATTCAATGATTTTTGTTTTCCCAATTATGCACCTTTTTGGTCTATTTTAAACACGATTTAATAGGGTATTGATAATTCCTGTTCTGTTAGAAGAATAGGAATTCTATCATTTTTCCTGCCGTATGGAAAGGAGTCAAATGCTCGGAATTTTAACCTTTATTATTGTTTTTGGTATTTTAGTGGTGGTTCACGAATTTGGGCATCTCTATTTTGCCAAAAAATCTGGTATCTTGGTTAGAGAATTTTCAATCGGAATGGGTCCTAGGATTTTCTCGCATATTGACAAAGAAGGTACCGCTTATACCATTCGTATCCTGCCTTTAGGTGGTTATGTGCGAATGGCAGGCTGGGGTGAGGATACAACTGACATTAAAACAGGAACGCCTGCCAGCCTCACGCTAAACGCAGACGGTGTGGTGACGCGTATCAATTTATCGCAAAAACAATTGGACCGCACTGCTCTTCCAATGAATGTGACATCGTATGATTTGGAAGACAAACTTGAAATCACTGGTTTGGTATTGGACGAAACCAAAACTTACGCCGTTGATCATGATGCAACCATCGTGGAAGAGGATGGTACGGAAATTCGTATCGCTCCCCTTGATGTTCAGTATCAAAATGCGACTGTTTGGGGACGTTTAATCACTAACTTTGCAGGGCCTCTAAACAACTTTATTTTAGGAACAATTGCTTTTATCGTCCTTGTCTTTATGCAAGGTGGGGTTCCAAACACAGCGTCTAACGTGATTCAAGTGACGCCAGATGGTGCCATGCAGGAAGCTGGTGTTAAAAGTGGTGACCGTATTTTAAAAATCGCCAATTACGAGGTTTCAAATTGGGATGGCTTGTCTGATGCCGTTTCAAAAGCGACCGACCATTTGTCAGAGGGTGATACCATTGACGTGACTGTCAAGACCACATCAGGTTCGGTTGAAAATGTGGCTGTTCGTCCGAAAAAGAACAATGGCAGTTATTTCATCGGCGTTTCCCCTGGTCTAAAAACAGGTTTTTGGGACAAGGTGACAGGTGGCTTTAAACTCGCTGGCCAAAGTGTGACAATGATTTTAAGTGCCTTGAGAAGCCTGATTTCCCAATTTAGCTTAGACAAGCTAGGTGGTCCAGTTGCTATCTACGAAGCGTCTAGCCAAGCCGCATCAAACGGTTTAATCTCTGTTGTTTATTTGTTAGCGACCTTGTCAATGAATTTAGGTATTGCCAATTTGATCCCTATCCCAGCTTTGGATGGTGGTAAAATTTTGATGAATCTGATTGAAATGGTTAGAGGAAAACCGCTAAAACAAGAAACAGAAACGTATATTACCTTGGCAGGAGTTGCCATCTTGTTTGTTTTGATGATTGCGGTCACATGGAATGATATCATGCGTGTCTTTTTCTAAAGGCAGCTGACTACAATTCGTTACTATAATTATTTTGGAAAGGAATTTAGGCGATTTTGCCATGAACAAGAGGATAAGTAAGCTAAGGTTAGATGAAAAGCTTGCTTATTTTCATGAAAATCGCCATTATCGTGTTATGAAACAATCACAAATGCTTATCCCTACACTTCGCGAAATGCCAAGTGATGCCCAAGTTATTAGCCATGCTTTGATGGTTCGTGCTGGATACGTTCGCCAAGTATCAGCTGGTATCTATGCCTACCTTCCTTTAGCGAACCGTACGATTGAGAAATTCAAAGCCATTATGCGCGAAGAATTTGAAAAAATCGGTGCCGTTGAAATGTTAGCACCAGCGCTTTTAACCGCTGATTTGTGGCGTGAATCAGGTCGTTACGAAACTTACGGTGAAGACCTTTATAAATTGAAAAACCGTGACAAATCTGACTTTATCCTTGGTCCAACACATGAAGAAACCTTCACTAGCTTGGTGCGTGATGCGGTTAAATCTTACAAACAATTGCCGTTAAATCTCTACCAAATCCAATCAAAATACCGTGATGAAAAACGCCCTCGTAATGGTTTGCTTCGTACGCGTGAATTTATCATGAAAGATGGTTACAGTTTCCATGCGGATTACGATGGTTTGGATGTGACTTACGAAGAATACCGCAAAGCTTATGAAGCTATTTTCACGCGCGCGGGTCTTGATTTCAAAGGTATTATTGGTGACGGTGGTGCCATGGGTGGTAAAGATTCTCAAGAATTTATGGCGATTACACCAGACCGTACAGACCTTGACCGTTGGGTAGTTCTTGACAAGTCTATTGCCTCAATGGACGAAATTCCTGAAGATGTTTTAGAAGATATCAAGAAAGAATTGGCGTCATGGTTGGTATCAGGTGAAGATACGATTGCTTACTCAACAGAGTCAACTTACGCTGCTAACTTGGAAATGGCAAGCAACGAATACAAACCAAAAACAAAAGTGGTTGCTCAAGAAGACGTTCAACGTGTGGAAACACCAAATTGCAAAACCATTGACGAAGTGGCTGCTTTCTTAAACGTGCCAGAAAGCCAAACCATTAAAACCCTTCTATTCATCGCTTATAATGAGCCTGTAGTGGCGCTTTTGGTTGGTAATGACCAAGTCAACGAAGTGAAATTGAAAAACTATCTTGGGGCTGATTTCCTTGACCCAGCTAGCGAAGAGGACGCTGTTAAAGTCTTTGGAGCAAACTTTGGTTCACTTGGACCTGTTCAATTGCCAGAAAATGTGCGTATCGTGGCTGACCGCAATGTTCAAGATGTGGCAAATGCAGTTGTTGGGGCAAGTGAAGATGGTTACCACTTAACAGGTGTCAACCCAGGTCGTGATTTTGAGGCAGAATACGTTGATATTCGCGAAGTCAAAGAAGGTGAAATCTCACCAGACGGTAAAGGAACGCTTAAATTTGCGCGTGGTATTGAAATTGGTCACATTTTCAAATTGGGAACGCGTTATTCTGAAAGCATGGGTGCAACGATTCTTGACCAAAATGGTCGTGCTGTGCCAATTATTATGGGCTGCTACGGTATCGGAGTTAGCCGTATCTTGTCAGCTGTGATTGAACAACACGCTCGCCTCTTTGTGACGAAAACACCAAAAGGTGCTTACCGCTTTGCGTGGGGTATTAACTTCCCTAAAGAATTGGCACCATTTGATGTGCACGTCATCACTGTCAATGTGAAAGACGAAGCTGCTCAAGCATTGACAGCTAAAGTTGAAGCAGATTTGGTTGCTAAAGGTTACGAAGTCTTAGTTGACGACCGTAATGAACGCGTTGGTTCTAAATTCTCAGATAGCGACCTTATTGGTTTGCCAATCCGTGTCACTGTTGGTAAAAAAGCTGAAGATGGTATCGTCGAAGTGAAAATCAAGGCAACTGGTGACACTATTGAAGTCAATGTAGAAAACCTCATTGAAACCCTTGATATTTTAACCAAAGAACAATAATCCTTAACAATCTGGACCTTGGGTTCAGATTGTTTTGTCTTTACCCAAAAGGGGCAGCTTAATATCGAAAAAAGTCCTATTTTATGGTAAAATGAAAAAAATACGCTTTTGACAAAGGGAAACATGACACGTGTTTCCTCTTTTATTCAGTCCTTGTGGCTAGTTAGTTTTTGGAATTGAGGTCGTTTACGCATGATGTCAGAATTGTTTAAGAAATTGATGGAGCAAATTGAGATGCCGCTTGAAATGCGACAATCGCCTGCTTTTTCATCTGCCGATATTCGTGAGGTCAAGGTGCATTCTGTTTCTCGCCTTTGGGAATTCCATTTTTCATTTGCAGAAATTTTGCCTATTGAAATCTACCGTGAACTGTCTTATCGTTTGGTTCAGACCTTCAAACAAGCCGATATTAAGGCGACCTTTGACATTCAAGCAGAAACGGTTGATTTTTCACAACCCTTATTGCAAGCTTATTATGAGGAGGCTTTTGAACACGCACCTTGTGACAGTGCGAGTTTTAAAGCGTCTTTTAGCAAATTAAAAGTGGCTTATGATGGGCAAAAAGTGGTGATTGAAGCGCCAGCTTTTGTCAACAATGAGCATTTTCGCAAAAATCATCTGCCCAATCTCACGCGTCAATTTGAAGCCTTTGGCTTTGGTCGGGTGGCTTTTGATATTCATTCGGATGAGGTAATGACGCAAGCCTTGACGGAGGATTTTACTTCTAATCGTGAGGCTATAGTGGAAAAAGCGGTGCAGGACAACCGTGAAGCCGTGAAATCATTAGAAGCAACCATGCCGCCAGTTGAAGAAGCACCAAAACCAGCCCCTGACTTTAGAGAACGTGCTAAACAGCGTCAAGCAGGATTTGAAAAGGCTGAAATCACGCCAATGGTCGAAGTGACCACGGAAGAAAATCGTATCGTTTTTGAGGGAATGGTGTTTGATGTGGAGAAAAAGACCACACGAACAGGCCGCCACATCATCAATTTCAAAATGACAGACTACACCTCTAGCTTTGCCTTGCAAAAATGGGCTAAAGACGATGATGAATTAAAAAAATACGATATGATTGCCAAAGGTGCTTGGTTGCGTGTGCGTGGAAATGTGGAAAACAACCGCTTCACCCATGCCTTGACCATGAATGTGCAAGATGTCAAAGAAATTGTGCACCATGAGCGCAAGGACCTCATGCCAGAAGGTCAAAAACGAGTGGAATTTCACGCTCATACCAATATGTCCACCATGGATGCCTTGCCAACCGTGGAAGAATTGATTGATACTGCTGCGAAATGGGGGCATAAGGCTGTTGCCATTACCGACCACGGCAATGTGCAAAGTTTCCCGCATGGTTATCATAGGGCTAGAAAAAATGGAATTAAGGCGATTTTTGGCTTGGAAGCCAATATCGTTGAGGACAAGGTACCAATTGCTTACAATCCTGCTGATTTGGACCTAAACGAAGCGACTTATGTCGTGTTTGACGTGGAAACCACAGGACTTTCTGCGGTCAATAACGATTTGATTCAGATTGCGGCGTCTAAGATGTACAAGGGTAATATCGTCGAGCAATTTGATGAATTTATCAATCCAGGGCACCATTTATCTGCCTTTACAACTGAGTTGACAGGGATTACGGATAATCATGTCCGCAATGCTAAACCAATTGAACAAGTCTTGCAGATGTTCCAAGATTTCTGCAAAGATACCATTCTCGTTGCTCACAATGCCACCTTTGACGTTGGTTTTATGAATGCGAACTATGAGCGTCACGGTATGCCAACGATTACCCAGCCTGTCATTGACACGCTGGAATTCGCCCGCAATCTTTATCCAGAGTACAAACGCCATGGTTTGGGACCATTGACCAAGCGTTTCCAAGTATCGCTTGAGCATCACCACATGGCCAATTACGATGCGGAAGCTACGGGTCGCCTGCTCTTTATTTTCTTGAAGGAAGCCCGTGAGAAGCACGGTTTGACCAATATGATGGATTTAAACACCAAGCTGGTTGCTGAGGATTCTTACAAAAAAGCCCGTGTCAAGCACGCCACTATTTACGTGCAAAACCAAACAGGTTTGAAAAATATGTTCAAGCTGGTCAGTTTGTCAAATGTGAAATATTTTGAAGGTGTGGCGCGTATTCCAAGAACAGTTTTAGATGCTCACCGCGAGGGCTTGCTTGTAGGAACGGCTTGTTCGGAAGGAGAAGTCTTTGATGCGGTCTTGTCATCGGGGGTTGATGCAGCGGTCAAGGTGGCACAATACTATGATTTTATCGAAGTGATGCCGCCAGCTATTTATGCTCCTTTGCTGGCTCATGGCACCATTAAGGACGAAGAAGGCATTCATCAGGTCATTCGGGATTTGATCGAGGTAGGCCGCCGTTTGAATAAGCCCGTTTTAGCGACAGGAAATGTGCACTATATCGAGCCTGAGGATGAGATTTACCGTGAAATTATTGTCCGAAGCTTAGGGCAAGGGGCCATGATTAACCGTCCTATCGGTCGTGGTGAAGATGCCAAGCCTGCTCCACTGCCTAAGGCTCATTTCCGCACCACCAATGAAATGCTGGATGAGTTTGCCTTTTTGGGTGAGGAGTTGGCTTATGATATCGTCGTAACCAATACCAATGCTTTTGCAGACCGTTTTGAAGAGATTGAAGTGGTCAAAAAAGATTTGTACACGCCTTTCCTTGATAAAGCCGAAGAGCGCGTGGCGGAGATGACCTACCAAAAAGCCTTTGAAATTTACGGCAACCCATTGCCCGATATCATTGATTTGCGGATTGAAAAAGAACTGACGTCTATTTTGGGGAATGGCTTTGCCGTGATTTACTTGGCGTCACAGATGCTGGTTATCCGTTCCAATGAGCGTGGGTACTTGGTAGGTTCGCGTGGGTCTGTTGGGTCAAGTTTTGTGGCGACCATGATTGGGATTACCGAGGTTAATCCTATGCCTCCGCACTATGTCTGCCCAAATTGCCAACACTCAGAATTCATCACAGATGGTTCCGTGGGGTCTGGCTATGATTTGCCAGATAAAGATTGCCCAGAATGCGGCACTCGTTACAAAAAAGATGGCCACGACATTCCTTTTGAAACCTTCCTTGGTTTTGATGGGGACAAGGTACCCGATATTGATTTGAACTTCTCAGGGGACGACCAGCCATCTGCTCACTTGGATGTGCGTGATATTTTTGGGGAACAATATGCCTTTCGTGCAGGAACCGTTGGTACTGTTGCGGATAGGACGGCTTACGGATTTGTCAAAGGCTATGAGCGTGATTATGGTAAATTCTACCCTGAAGCTGAGGTGGAACGCTTGGCACAAGGCGCAGCTGGTGTCAAACGGACGACAGGACAGCACCCAGGAGGGATCGTCGTTATTCCAAACTACATGGATGTTTACGATTTTACCCCTGTTCAATACCCAGCCGATGATTTGTCAGCGGAATGGCAGACCACGCACTTTAACTTCCATGATATCGATGAAAACGTCTTGAAACTCGATATTCTCGGTCATGATGATCCGACCATGATTCGAAAATTACAGGACTTGTCAGGCATTGATCCCAAAGACATTCCAGCAGATGATCCCGATGTCATGGCCCTCTTTTCTGGTACAGAGGTGCTTGGTGTCACACCAGAACAAATTGGAACGCCGACAGGTATGCTGGGAATTCCAGAGTTTGGGACTAACTTTGTTCGAGGCATGGTCGAAGAAACCCATCCGACCACTTTTGCGGAATTGCTCCAGTTATCAGGGCTTTCACACGGTACTGATGTTTGGTTGGGAAATGCCCAAGATTTGATTAAAGAGGGCATTGCGACTCTAAAAACCGTTATCGGATGTCGTGACGATATCATGGTTTACCTCATGCACGCAGGTTTGGAGCCAAAAATGGCCTTTACCATTATGGAGCGCGTGCGTAAGGGCATGTGGCTGAAAATTTCAGACGAAGAGCGCAATGGCTATATCACTGCCATGCGTGACAATCATGTGCCTGACTGGTACATTGAGTCTTGTGGAAAAATCAAGTACATGTTCCCTAAAGCCCATGCAGCGGCTTATGTGTTGATGGCGCTCCGCGTGGCTTATTTCAAGGTACATTATCCTTTGTATTATTACTGTGCCTACTTTTCAATTCGTGCCAAGGCTTTTGAGCTTAAAACCATGAGTGCAGGTCTTGATGTGGTGAAAGAACGCATGGAGGATATTGCTGCCAAACGCAAGGCCAACGAAGCCTCTAACGTGGAAATCGACCTATACACCACCTTGGAATTGGTCAATGAAATGCTTGAGCGTGGCTACACCTTTGGTCAATTAGACCTTTACCGTAGCAATGCAACTGAGTTTATCATTGACGGCAACACCTTGATACCACCATTTATTGCCATGGATGGATTGGGTGAAAACGTTGCTAAACAAATTGTCAAGGCGCGTGAAGAAGGCGAATTCCTCTCAAAAATGGAACTCAGAAAACGTGGTGGCGTGTCTGCTACATTGGTTGATAAAATGGACGAAATGGGCATTCTTGGCAACATGCCAGAAGATAACCAGTTAAGTTTATTTGATGACTTTTTATAGATGTTAAGCGTCCCTAAAAACGAGCAAAGGCATTTTGTTCGTTTTTTCGTAAAAGCAAGGAGAAAAGATGTCTGAATTAACAAATCAAGCTGTGAAAGCCATGGTCGTCATGCGTAAGGCTTTTCGGACCATTGATACCACGGTGTCAGAAACCTTTAAAGCCGACGGCCTCACCCCGACCCAATTTAGCGTGCTGGATGTGCTTTATAGCAAGGGGCCTATGAAAATCGGAGAGCTGTTGGAAAGCATTTTGGCGACTTCGGGCAATATGACTGTTGTCATCAGAAATATGGAGAAAAAAGGCTGGGTCACGCGCACCACTTGCCCTAATGACAAACGTGCTTATTTAGTCACGCTGACAGAGGAAGGACGCCAAGTCATTGATCGTGCCCTGCCGCACCACATCACCAAAATCGAGGAAACCTTTGCCGTTCTCACCCCTCAAGAACAGCTTGAACTCATTCGCTTGCTCAAAAAATTCAAACCGCGTGAGCATAATCATTTACAAAAGCCAAAATAAAGCATACAATAAGCCTATGGAAATTACTATGTAGTGATAAACGAGTTATCGCTTGTATTAAGGAGAAAACGTATGAAAAAAGTATTATTTATTGTTGGTTCATTGCGCAAAGGATCTTTCAATGAACAATTGGCTGAGAACGCCAAAAAAGCCTTGACAGGCAAAGCAGAAGTTAGATACCTTGATTGGTCACAAGTTCCAGTCTTTTCACAAGATTTAGAGGCTCATTTGCCAAAAGCAGTCCAAGATGCTCGTCAAGCTGTTTTAGACGCAGATGCGATTTGGATCTTTTCTTCTGTTTATAACTTTGCTATTCCAGGTTCTGTTAAAAATCTTTTGGACTGGCTATCTCGTGCGTTAGACTTATCTGACCCACGTGGACCATCAGCAATCAACGAAAAAGTCACAACCGTTTCCATCGTAGCAAACGGCGGCCACGAACAAGTGGCAGAAAGCTACCGCGCCTTGCTTCCATTTATCCGTACCCAATTTGTTGATAACATCACCATGTCACATATCAACGATTCAGCTTGGGCAGATGGTGTATTTGTTCCAACAGCCGAAGTGTTAGTTGATCTTGACAAGCAAGCAGCGGCTTTATTAGCAGCTTTAGATTAAAATGTCAATGAAAAAACGGCCTTGCCCATGAGGGGCAAAGTCGTTTTTTCGATGCTTATTAGTCAATAATGAGCATGCCTTCTTTAACGGCAAATGGATTTTTAGGGTCAATGTGGTCGTAGAACATGATACCGTTTGTGTGGTCGATTTCGTGTTGCACAACGATTGAATTGTACCCTTTTAATTTAACGCGGTATTTTTCACCGTTCTTGTCAAAATATTCCACAGTAACGCGTGCATGACGGACAACATAGCCTTCGACAACACGGTCAACAGACAAGCAGCCTTCACCATCAGCAAGCGCAGCATCTTGCACAGAATGTGCTACAACGCGAGGGTTGTACATAACCTCTTGCAAGCTGTAAGCTTCTTCTGGTGGGTTGCCGTCTTTGTCCTCAGGATTTGGCACAAGAACAGCAATAATGCGTTTTGAAATGTCCAATTGTGGAGCGGCTAAACCAACACCACCACGCAAACCCATTTTTTCAGCCGTTACAGGGTCTTGTGAATTTTTCAAGAATTGTAGCATTTTTTCGCCTAGGATGATTTCCTCGTCAGACAATGGGAAAGTTACGTCTTGCGCAACGGCACGAAGGGTTGGATTTCCCTCACGAATGATATCATCCATATTGATTAAATGACTCGGTTTGACTAATTTTTTAATAGCAGACATAATTCCTCCTCTTTTCATTCTCTAATAACACTATAGCACAAAACAAGGCAAGCAGAAAGCTAAAGGCTTAATTCGTGATTTTGAGGGCGATTAACTGGCTCATATCTTTGATGCGGTAGTAGGGTTTTTCTTTTT
The DNA here is from genome assembly GCF_012277075.1 of Streptococcus alactolyticus. Lineage (GTDB taxonomy): Bacteria > Bacillota > Bacilli > Lactobacillales > Streptococcaceae > Streptococcus > Streptococcus alactolyticus. The sequence goes on from NZ_JAAXMT010000008.1 coordinate 84,472, forward strand.
CGATAATGCCCAAATCAATCAGCTCATGAATCACGCGCAGCAAATGGCGGTAGCTAACACTAAACGAATCCGCCAGACTCTTTAATTCTAAGGTAAATAAGCCCTTGTCCTCCACCGCTAAAATATGTGTGGCTAAGCGTTCTTTCAAGGTGTAATTTAGGTTGGTCGAAGCACGGATATTTTGGTCGTAAAGCGATTGCGCCAAGCCCTTGCTGAGGTTTAATAGCAAGGTATTATCTGCCAGCAATTCCTCGCGAATGCCCGCCAAGGGAAGTTGGACCACCACCGAGTCCTCAAGTGTAATCACTGATGATACCACAGGCTGATTAGTCAATAACTCAATATCCCCAAGCAAGGTTGGCTTGTCTTTGATGTCTAAAATGTGCTCCTTGCCGTTAAACAAACGACGGACAATTTTGACTTTGCCTTCCACAAAATAAGAAAGAGCCGTCAACTCTTCCCCTTGGTGGCAAATGGCTTCCCCAGCAGGTAGCCTAAAAACGTGTAATTTATCAAAATAGTGTTCTGGAAAAATCGACTTTAACTGGTATTCTTTGGTAAGCGCTTCTAGCGACACGTAACCCTCCTCATGTGACAAAAGTCCTATTTTTATGTGTCAACATTGATTATACTTGTTTTAGCCAAAAAAACAAGTAAGGAGTTATTATGAAAACCTTTTTAGAGAAATTGAGCTTATTATCTTTATCTCTGATGCTCGTTTCGACCTTCTCAACCTCGACAGCATTACCGCAAATGATCGCGACTTATCAACAACAAGGCTATGCGACAAGCCAAGTTGAGTTTCTTTTTTCGATTACCTCATTTACAATCATGGGCATTTTGATTTTAAATCCTTTTTTAAATCGTGTCTTGTCTGAACGTGTGAGTGTTATCATTGGTTTGCTTTTAATTGCTTTTGGTGGTAGTTTGCCTGTCGTTCGTCAAGATTACAGCCTTGTGGTGGTATCACGTATCTTGTTGGGAATTGGGATTGGCTTGATTAACTCTCGTGCCATTAGTATCATCAGCGAAACCTATGAGGGACACGAACGCGCCCAAATGCTTGGTTTGCGTGGGTCTTTTGAAGTTTTGGGAAGTGCCTTTTTAACAGGAATCGTTGGTTTCTTGGTTCCGATTGATTGGTCTTGGGCTTTTATCATCTACCTATTTGCTTTGCCTGTTTTGTTCTTTTACCTTCTTTTTTCTCCCAAAAAACGCATAACGGAAAAAGTGGTTCAAGAACGTTCTTCAGCCAAATTCACCAAAGATGACATTTTCTTTATTGTCGGATTGTCGTTGCTCGCTGGTTTTGTGATTAACATCAATAGTGCCAATAGCCTTCGTATTCCAGTTATTATCGACCAATTGCACCTAGGAAGTCCTAGCCAAGCCAGTATGATTTTAAGTGGTATGATGCTCATGGGGATTTTGTCAGGTTTCCTCTTTAAGAGCTTGTTGTCTTATTTCAACAGACACTTGATTACCGTGTCGCTTATTCCATTTGCCCTTGGTTTGTTTATGCTTGGTTTTGCTCAAAACCTTTGGATTATGCTACTAGGTGCTATGTTATCAGGCTTCTTGTATAGTATCATTGTGACAACCGTCTTTAACGTTGTTTCTAATAAAATGCCTGCTCAGCTCATTGGTGATGCCACAACCTTGATTTTGCTCTTTTGTAACTTTGGAGGAGCCAGTGCGGCCATTACCTTAAACCTCTTTTCAAAAATTAACCCACACCCAACCTTTGCCTTTATCATTTATGGTGTGATTAGCTTGGTGATTAGTTTGATTTTAGCTTTAAAAGCTTACTTTTCACGCAAAACGGTGTGTGTTAATTCGTAAAAAAAGAGCAGGTATTTTTGAGAGATAGAGAAAAAATCTTTGACAAAATCAGTCATTATCTGCTACAATAATCGGTGTCGTAAGACAAGTAACTTTTTCTTGGTTATAGGAAACGCCAAACCCTATGACTCGGATGAAGCATTATAAAGGAGAAAAGATATGGCAATCTCAAAAGAGAAAAAAAATGAAATTATCGCTCAATACGCACGTCACGAAGGTGACACAGGTTCAGTTGAAGTTCAAGTAGCTGTTCTTACTTGGGAAATCAACCACCTTAACGAGCACATTAAACAACACAAAAAAGACCACGCTACTTACCGTGGATTGATGAAAAAAATCGGTCACCGTCGTAACCTTTTGGCATACCTTCGCCGTACAGACGTTAACCGTTACCGCGAATTGATCGCATCACTTGGACTTCGTCGCTAATCACAAACGACTGTCCAAAGCCTGTCAAGAGCCTATGCTTTTGGCAGGTTTTTTTCTGTGCTTTTTTAAGAATAAAACATTAAAAGTATATTAGTTTACTTGGGAAAATGTATCCCTTTACAAGACTATAAAAATAAAAATGAAAAAGCTTACAAAAAACAGCTTGACATTTTATTTAAAAAACGTTAATATAATTAGTGAAGAATATCACAATAACACAAAGTGTTGGTGATGATTCCTTTTACTTGATGATCGGCTGAACGCCACTTAGACCTCTTGATCAGTTTTAAGTGTTGTCCTGTTTTGACTCTAAGTTACGGAATTATATCGTAAGATTTTTCTTCGATAACAATATTAATTTTTAAGGTATTATAAAGGAGGCTTTTAATGGCTGAAACAAACAATGCAGAAGTAAAGACAAATGAGTTGAGCGCTGAAGAATTGGCACAACAATACACAGGTTCTTTAGTTGAAAAAGCGCTTGAAGCTGAACGTATTTATGCGACTTACTCACAAGAACAAGTTGACAAAATTGTAGCAGCGATGGCACTTGCAGGTTCAGAAGCATCTTTGGAACTTGCAAAAGAAGCACACGAAGAAACTGGTCGTGGTGTTGTTGAAGATAAAGATACCAAAAACCACTTTGCAACTGAGTACGTTTACGAACGTATCAAAAATGAAAAAACAGTTGGTATCATTGGGGAAGACAAGGTTGCAGGCAGCATCCAAATTGCAGCTCCTCTAGGTGTTTTGGCAGGGATTGTTCCAACAACTAACCCAACATCAACAACAATGTTCAAAATTTTGGTGGCTTTGAAAACACGTAACGCTATCGTGTTTGCCTTCCACCCACAAGCTCAAAAATGTTCAGCTCATGCGGCAAAAATTTTATACGATGCAGCCGTTAAAGCAGGGGCTCCTGAAAACATTGTTCAATGGATTGAAACACCATCACTTGCGAACACATCAGCTCTTATCCAAAACAAAAACATTGCGTCAATCTTGGCTACTGGTGGACCTGGTATGGTTAATGCAGCCCTTAAATCAGGAAACCCATCAATGGGTGTAGGTGCAGGTAACGGTGCTGTTTACGTTGATTCAACTGCTGATATTGACCGTGCGGTTGAAGATTTGTTGATGTCTAAACGTTTTGACAATGGTATGATTTGTGCTACTGAAAACTCAGCGGTTGTTGCTGCAGACATCTACGATACATGGATGCAAAAAATGCAAGAAAAAGGGGCATACCTTGTTCCTAAATCAGACTACAAGAAAATTGAAGACTTCGTCTTTAACGCTAACCACGGTGTAAACGGACCAGTTGCCGGAATGCCTGCAACTTGGATTTGTGAAAAAGCAGGTGTGGCTCTTCCAGAAGGCAAAGATGTTCTCTTGTTCGAACTTGACAAAGCTAACATAGGTGAAAAGCTATCATCAGAAAAACTTTCTCCACTTCTTTCAGTTTACAAAGCAGAAACACGCGAAGAAGGTATCGAAATTGTATCAGCTCTTCTTGACTATCAGGGTGCTGGGCACAACGTTGGCATCCAAATCGGTTCTCAAGCAGATCCATTTGTAGCTGTCTATGGAGACGCTGTGAAAGCTTCACGTGTATTGGTTAACCAACCAGACTCAGTTGGTGGTATCGGTGATGTTTACACTGACGCACTTAAAGCTAGCTTGACATTAGGAACAGGATCATGGGGGAAAAATTCATTGTCACACAACCTTTCAACTGGCGATCTCCTCAATATTAAAACGGTTGCTAAACGTCGTAACCGTCCACAATGGATTCGCTTACCAGAAAAAACTTACTATGAAAAGAATGCTATTTCATACTTGCAAGATGAGTATGAGCCAATGAAACGCGCGTTGATCGTTGCTGACCCAGGAATGGTTCAATTTGGTTTCGTTGATACTGTTTATGCCCAATTGGCACTTCGTGATGAAAAAGTAGAAACATCACTTTACGGAACAATCAAACCAGACCCAACACTTGGTCAAACTATTGAAATTGCAAAACAAATGCGCGAATTCAAACCAGATACTGTTATTGCTATCGGTGGTGGATCTGCCATTGACGCTTCTAAAATTGCCCGCTTGATTTACGAAGTATCTCTTGACCGTGGTGCTGAATTCCTTGATAGCTACGATGCAGTGAGCGAATTCTTCCTAGAATTGCAACAAAAATTCATCGATATCCGTAAACGTATCGTGAAATTCAAACACCAAACAGCAACACGTCTATTCTGTATCCCAACAACTTCAGGTACAGGTGCTGAAATCACACCATTTGCTGTTATCACAGATGATTACACTCACGTGAAATACCCACTTGCTGACTATGAATTGGTACCACAAGTTGCCATTGTTGACCCAGAATTCGTTATGACTGTGCCAAAACGTACAGCAGCTTGGTCAGGTCTTGATGCGTTGTCACACGCCCTTGAATCTTACGTATCTGTTATGGCTTCTGACTTCACACGTCCATGGTCACTTGAAGCAATCAAATTGATTATGGAAAACCTTGAAGATGCTTATAACTACGATCCTAAGAACCCAACGCTTCGTGGTGAAAAAGCGAAAGAAAACATGCACTACGCAGCAGCGATTGCAGGTATGGCGTTTGGTAATGCCTTCCTAGGTATCAATCACTCACTTGCTCACAAAACAGGTGGTGAGTTCGGCCTTCCACACGGTCTAGCTATCTCTATCGCAATGCAACATGTTATCCGCTACAACGGGGTAACTGGTAATGTGAAACGCTCTGTTTACCCACGTTACGAAGAGTACCGTGCACAACAAGACTACGCAAACATTGCTCGTTACATCGGTCTAGAAGGTAAAGACGATGCTGAATTGGTAGAAGCACTTTGCCAACGTATTGACCAGTTGATGCGTGCTGTTGATGTTGAGCCATCACTTTCTGCAAACGGCGTAACCAAAGAAGCCTTTGACGCTGCAGTAGATCGTTTGGCAAGCTTGGCTTATGATGACCAATGTACACCAGCTAACCCACGTCAACCATACATCTCAGAATTGAAACAACTTTTGATTGACATGTTCTAATGTCGGTTGTTTAAAGCCGTCTATAAATGAAGCCTCCCATGTTTTTTTGGGAGGCTTTTATGATACAATGGGTAAAGATATGTTAGAAACTGTTTTTAAGAAAGGTTGGTCACAAAAAGATGATTGGGTCATTGATAGTTGGTGCCTTGATTGGTATGATTGCTGGTAGCATTACAAATAGAGGGGAATCCATGGGTTGTATCTACCGCATTTTTGCTGGTTTGGTTGGTTCTTATGTTGGTCAAACCTTATTTGGTTACTGGGGACCTTCTCTAGCAGGCATGGCAATCTTACCTTCGGTTTTAGGGGCTATTATTGTTATTGCTGTTGTGGATTTGTTATTTAGATAAACACTATAAGAGGTTGGGGTAGCGCTATCCTAGCCTCTTTTTGAAAAATTGACGATAAGAGTCTGAAATTTCTGTTTAATTATGATAAAATAATAGGGATACGTAGTTTTATGCAAAGACGAGTTTGTAAGATTGTTGGCTTTTACAGGTTGGTTTTTGTAGAAAACGGGCGTATCAAAATAAAGGTTTTATGAGGAATAATCATGTCAAAACAAACTTTTCAAACGACTTTTGCGGGGAAACCCCTTGTAGTTGAAATTGGACAAGTAGCCAAACAAGCCAACGGTGCCGTTGTGGTACGCTATGGTGAATCAACCGTTCTTAGCGCTGCGGTCATGTCTAAGAAGATGTCTATGGGGGATTTCTTCCCACTTCAAGTTAACTACGAAGAAAAAATGTACGCTGCTGGGAAATTTCCAGGTGGTTTCAACAAACGCGAAGGGCGTCCGACAACAGATGCCACTTTAACGGCCCGCTTGATCGACCGTCCTATTCGTCCTATGTTTGCAGAAGGTTTTCGGAACGAAGTCCAAGTGATTAACACCGTTTTGTCTTACGATGAAAATGCTAGCGCTCCAATGGCAGCCATGTTTGGCAGCTCGCTTGCCTTGTCTATCTCAGACATCCCATTTAATGGCCCAATCGCTGGCGTGCAAGTGGCTTATATCGACGGTGACTTTATCATCAATCCAACAGCCGAACAAAAAGAGCTTTCTCTTCTGGAATTGACTGTTGCAGGGACCAAAGATGCCATCAACATGGTAGAATCAGGCGCCAAAGAATTGTCAGAAGATATCATGTTGGAAGCCCTTCTTAAAGGACACGAAGCTGTACGTGAATTGATTGCCTTCCAAGAAGAAATCGTGGCAGCAGTTGGTAAAGAAAAAGCTGAGGTGGAATTGTTGCAAGTGGACGCTGACTTGCAAGTTGAAATTATTGCTGCCTACAATACTGACTTGCAAAAAGCGGTGCAAGTGGAAGAGAAAAAAGCGCGTGAAGCCGCAACAGAAGCTGTCAAAGAAGAAGTCAGAGCCGTTTATGAAGAACGCTACGCTGAGGATGAAAACTTTGAAACCATCATGCGTGACGTGGCTGAAATCCTTGAACAAATGGAACACGCTGAAGTCCGCCGCTTGATTACCGAAGATAAAATTCGTCCTGACGGTCGTCGTGTGGATGAAATTCGTCCTTTGGATGCTGAAATTGATTTCTTGCCAAAAGTGCATGGTTCAGGGCTTTTCACTCGTGGGCAAACCCAAGCTTTGTCTGTCTTGACCCTTGCTCCAATGGGAGAAACTCAAATTGTAGATGGTCTTGACCCAGAATACAAAAAACGCTTCTTGCACCACTACAATTTCCCACAATATTCGGTGGGTGAAACGGGACGTTATGGGGCTCCAGGCCGTCGTGAAATTGGTCACGGTGCACTTGGCGAACGTGCGCTTGCCCAAGTTCTTCCTAGCTTAGAAGAATTCCCATACGCGATTCGCCTTGTTGCCGAAGTCTTGGAATCAAATGGGTCATCATCACAAGCATCAATTTGTGCGGGAACCTTGGCGCTTATGGCAGGTGGTGTGCCAATCAAAGCTCCTGTTGCAGGGATTGCCATGGGTTTGATTTCTGACGGTAGCAACTACACTATTTTGACGGACATTCAAGGTCTTGAGGACCACTTTGGTGACATGGACTTTAAAGTGGCGGGAACTCGCGAAGGGATTACGGCCCTTCAAATGGATATCAAGATTGAAGGCATTACCCCACAAATCTTGCAAGAGGCCCTTGCTCAAGCGAAAAAAGCGCGTTTTGAAATCCTTGACTTGATTGAGGCAACTATTCCAGAACCACGTGCTCAATTAGCACCAACTGCACCAAAAATTGATACCATTAAGATTGATGTGGATAAAATCAAGGTGGTTATCGGTAAAGGTGGCGAAACTATTGATAAAATCATCGAAGAAACAGGTGTTAAGATTGACATTGACGAAGATGGAAATGTATCGATCTTCTCTTCAGACCAAGCAGCTATTGACCGTGCCAAAGAGATTATTGCTGGTTTGGTGCGTGAAGCCAAGGTCGGTGAAGTTTACCGTGGCAAGGTGGTTCGTATTGAAAAATTCGGCGCCTTTGTCAACCTCTTTGACAAGACAGATGCCCTTGTTCACATTTCAGAAATCTCATGGACTCGCACGGCAAATGTGGCAGATGTCCTAGAAGTCGGTGAAGAAGTTGACGTCAAAGTCATCAAAGTTGACGACAAAGGACGTGTGGATGCTTCGATGAAAGCCCTCTTGCCACGCCCAAAACGTGTTGAGCGTACACCAAAAGAAACAGACTAAAAAAGAAGGAATAGTGGCTTTATCCAAGCTCTCTGACAAAGAGGTCGTGGATAATCCATTTTGGATAGAAATATGACAAATCAAAATGAACTGGACTTGCGTTTGCGTGCTTTTGTCAACGCACCAGATAACTTTTTAGATAGCGTTGCTTTAGTCAATGCTTTACACAATACTCCAGTATTGGCGAGCAAAGAGCCTTATGCCGTTGAGGTAGAAGGGCAAAAAGTCACTCCAGTCTTTACAGATCAAGAGGATCTAGAAACTTTTAAACAAGACCAAGCCAGTGCTAGAGAACAAGAGTGGGTGGAACGCCTAACCATTGACATTTTAAGAGAAGTAATTGAAAAAGGCTTGTACGGTATTGTCTTTAACTTGAAAAAATCAGGTGATTTTGGCAATTCAACCATTTTCAAGAGCAGCGAATTCATTCAATTTTTAAATGCTTACACCACGATTTTAAACAAGCTCATGGGGGATGACAATCTCGCTGCGGATGTGCTTGATAAGTTCTATCTGGTGCCAGCTTTTGTGCATCCACGTGATGACGAAAGCTTTGACCGTATGTTCCCAACCATGTCAACACCTGACGGGGAAAGCTACGTGCCTGCCTTTTCAAACCTGCAAAGTTTTGCAAAATGGTATAACCACGATGAGTTTGGTTTGCCTTTCCGTAAAGCACAGGGCAGCATTTTGGTTTGGAATTTAGCGGAAATTTACCAGCCAGGACATGGTGAAAACGATATTGACGAAACGGTTGGTGTGGTGATCAATCCGTTTGACGAACAACAAATTTTAGTGAATTGGTCAGAAATTGATGAGTAAAGGAGAGTGTCTATGGGTTGGTGGAAAGAAACAATTGAAATCGTTAAGAAGAATGATCCAGCAGCTCGTAACTCTCTGGAAATTATCTTAACGTATCCTGGTATAAAAGCTTTAGCGGCCCATCGCTTATCCCATTTTTTGTGGCAACACGGCTTTAAATTGTTGGCGCGGATGCACAGTCAGTTTTGGCGTTTTTGGACGCAAATTGAAATTCATCCTGGTGCTGAAATTGCTGAGGGCGTTTTTATTGACCATGGTTCAGGGCTTGTCGTTGGGGAAACGGCCATTGTTGAAAAAGGTGTTATGCTGTACCATGGTGTTACCCTTGGTGGTACGGGAAAAGACGTTGGTAAACGCCACCCAACCGTGCGTGAGGGAGCCCTAGTGTCCGCCCACGCCCAAGTGATTGGTCCTATAGAAATCGGAAAAAATGCGAAAGTCGGTGCGGCTGCTGTTGTGGTTTCAGATGTGCCAGCAGATGTGACCGTTGTTGGGGTGCCAGCAAAAGTGGTGCGTGTTCACGGGAAAAAAGACGAAACGATTATTCACGATATGGAAGAAAATCGCGAATACTACACGTCTAAGTTGGAAGAAGCCCGTTATCAAAGCTTGCATTCGTCAAAACTTTAGACCAAACGACAAGTGGAGAAAAAAGATGACAATTAAGATTTATGATACAATGACTCGAAGTTTGCGTGAATTTGTGCCCATAACCGAAAATACGGTTAATATGTACGTCTGCGGACCAACGGTTTACAATTACATTCACATTGGAAATGCACGTAGCGTGGTGGCTTTTGATACTATTCGCCGCTATTTTGAATACCGTGGCTACAAGGTCAACTACATTTCTAATTTCACGGATGTGGATGATAAAATCATCAAAGGTGCGGCTGAAGCTGGTATGGATACCAAGGCTTTTTCAGACAAATTCATCGCTGCTTTCTTGGAAGATGTGAAACAACTAGGCGTCAAGCCTGCTACTAAAAATCCACGTGTTATTGATTACATGGACGAGATTATTGATTTTGTCAGTGTTTTGATAGATAAGGGATTTGCCTATGAGGTTGGTGGCGACGTGTATTTCCGTGTAGCCAAAAGCCATAATTATGCTAAACTGGCCAACAAAACCCTAGCTGATTTGGAAGTGGGGGCCAGTGGTCGTGTGGACGGCGAAGGCGATATTAAGGAAAATCCGTTGGATTTTGCGCTTTGGAAGGCAGCCAAACCTGGCGACGTGTCTTGGCAAAGTCCTTGGGGTGAGGGGCGTCCTGGTTGGCATATTGAATGCTCGGTTATGGCGACAACCCTTCTTGGCGATACCATTGATATTCATGGTGGGGGAGCCGATTTGGAATTTCCGCACCATACCAATGAAATTGCCCAATCAGAAGCCAAGACTGGCAAGACCTTTGCAAACTACTGGATGCACAACGGTTTTGTCAATGTGGACAATGAAAAAATGTCAAAATCGCTGGGTAATTTTGTGACAGTCCACGATATGTTGAAAACAGTGGACGGGCAAGTGTTGCGTTTCTTCCTTGCCACCCAACAATACCGCAAACCTATCAATTTCACAGAAAAAGCCGTGCATGACGCTTCTGTCAATTTGAAATATTTGAAAAATACGTATACCTTGCCTCTAGGTCAAGCAGTTGATTCAGCTGAATTGGCGGCTTTCAAGGCTGATTTTGAAGCGGCTATGGACGATGATTTCAACACCGCAAATGGTATCACTGTTGTCTTTGACATGGCAAAATGGATTAACTCAGGCAATTATGACCAAGCGGTTAAGGATACTTTTGCGGCTATGCTGGCTGTCTTTGGTATTGTCTTTGAAGAAGAAGTCTTGGATGCGGATATCGAAGCCTTGATTGAAAAACGCCAAGAAGCGCGTGCCAACAGAGATTTTGCGACTGCCGATGCCATTCGTGACCAATTGGCCGCACAAGGTATCAAACTGCTAGATACCAAAGATGGGGTGAGGTGGACACGTGACTAAGGTAGATGTCAATCTCATCAACGGTATTGCCCTAGCTTTTGAAGGCGATGCGGTTTATTCCATGTACATTCGCAAGCACTTGATTTTTCAAGGCTTAACCAAACCCAATCAATTGCACCGCAAGGCAACTAAGTACGTGTCTGCCAAAGCCCAAGCTTACCTTATCAATCTGATGCTAGAAGCGCAGCTATTGACCGAAAAAGAAGAAGATATCTACAAACGCGGTCGCAACACCAACAGTCACACCAAAGCAAAAAATGCGGACGTTGTGACTTATCGGATGTCAACAGGTTTTGAAGCCGTGATGGGCTATCTGCACATGACAGACCAAATTGAGCGTCTGGAAGAGCTCATTGATTGGTGCATTCAAACAATTGAAAACGAGAATTGAGATAAAAGATTAGTCTTGGTCAGTCAAAGCGAGGCTAATCTTTCTTTGTGTCTTTTGACTAATGAGGTGACGATGAAAAATCGGGTGTTATCAGAATTTACAGACCAAAAAATCAAGACCGTTATGCTGGACTTGTTGCTAGAAAAGCCCTACTCCAAAATCAGAATAACGGATATCACAACTCTGGCCAATATCAATCGAACAACTTTTTGTTTGTTTTACCAGTCAAAAGAGGAGTTGGTTCAGTGCATTTGCGAGGACTACCTCACTCAGTATGGGCAGGAACTGAAAGAATCCTTGGAAACGGGAAATTTAGATTTGACACTTGTGGTGCGTTATTTTGACAATTTACCCAAGCAAAAAGACTTGCTCAAAGTGATTTTTCGCTGGATTTTCCCAAATACCATCCTGACAGGGAAATGCAAGCCACGATTGAAAAGGTTATTTTGGATATTTTTTCGCACAAGTACCCTCATGTGCCACAGTATCGGCTTCATTACTTTGAGACCTTATTTGCGGCAAACACCTTAGCCACGATTAAATGGCAATTGACCAAGCCTGATGAATGTTCGGTTGAAGAAGTAGCTGCTATGATTCAGCTTGCCATGACCAGCGGTTTGGAAAGTATTTTACTCGACAAATAATGATTTTTGTCTTTGACTTTGTAAATTGATGCGATAGACTGCTAAAAAACGAAAGAAAAGGAGTCACATTATGGTTAAACTTGTCTTTATCGTTGGATCACTACGTAAAGGATCGTTTAATGAACAATTAGCGAAAAAAGTAGAAAGTCTATTGCCAAAACACGTGGACGTTTCATATCTTAGTGTTGATTTACCTTTAATGAACCAAGATTTAGAAATCCCAGTCTTACCAGAAATCTAAGCTATTCGCGATCAAGTGATGGCAGCAGATGCCCTTTGGATTTTCACGCCAGCTTATAACCATGCTATTCCAGGAAGCTTGAAAAATGCTTTGGATTGGTTGAGCCGTTCTTTGGATTTGTCTGACTTGCGTGGACCATCGGCCTTGCAAGATAAATTTGTCACAGCTTCTTGTGTGGCTAACGGACAATCTCCAGAAGATGTCTTTGAACAACTCATCCCTTTGTTGAATTGGCTTAGAACACGCGTGGTGGAACCTTTCACAGGTGTTCCAATTAACCCAGAAGCTTGGGGAGATAACAAACTCGTTGTTTCTGATGATGTTGTAAACCAATTAGAAACCCAAATCAAAAACCTTCTTGCTGCGATATCAGCAGATGACAAGTAAGCTACTAAATAAACTGAGCCAGTTCTCGTATGAGGACTGGCTTTCGTGTTATAATAGTCCTATGAAGAAAAAAGAACTTAATGACATGACTGATATTGTTTATGGTGTGCACGCTGTTACAGAAAGCTTGGCCGCCAATACTGGAAATAAACTCTACATTCAAGATGACTTGCACGGCAAAAACGTAGAAAGCATGAAACAATTGGCTGCCGACAAGAAAGTGTCTATTTCATGGGTGCCTAAAAAAACTTTGAATGACATGACTAACCACGCCGTTCACCAAGGCTTTGTCTTGCGAGTATCCGCTTTTTCTTATGCTGATTTGGATGCCATTTTAGATAAAGCCAATCAAGAGGATAATCCTCTTATCTTGATTTTGGACGGTTTAAATGACCCTCATAATTTTGGGTCTATTTTGCGAACGGCTGACGCAACCAATGTGGCAGGGGTGATTATCCCCAAACACCGTGCGGTCGGAGTGACGCCTGTTGTGGCTAAAACGTCAACAGGTGCTGTGGAACATGTTCCTGTTGCCCGCGTGACCAACCTCAGCCAAACCCTAGACAAACTAAAAGAGCAAGGTTTTTGGGTGTTTGGAACGGACATGAACGGCACCCCTAGCCATAAGTGGAATACCGCAGGGAAATTAGCCTTGATTATTGGTAACGAAGGAAAAGGCATTTCACCAAATATCAAAAAGCAAGTCGATGAAATGATAACCATTCCTATGAACGGACACGTTCAGAGCCTAAACGCCAGCGTAGCAGCTGCGATTTTGATGTACGAGGTTTTCCGTCATAAATTAGGCTAAACCCTCAAAAACCTCTAGGAAGGAAACAAAATGAAGCAAAAAATCCTTTTGGTTGATGGTTACAATATGATTGCTTTTTGGCAAGAAACACGTCAATTATTCAAAAAGAATCAGCTTGATGCTGCCAGAACGCTCTTGTTACGCAGGCTTAACAACTATGCCCATTTTGAGCATATTGATATTATTTGCGTGTTTGATGCCCAATACGTCCCTGGTGTTCGCCAACGTTATGACCAGTACAAAATCCAAGTGATTTTTACAGAAGAAGATGAAACGGCTGACGCTTATATTGAACGCACCGCAGCAGAATTAAACACACCACGTCATTTGGTGGAAGTAGCAACCAGCGATTTAAATGAGCAGTGGACGATTTTCTCACAAGGTGCCTTGCGCGTGTCGGCGCGTGAGTTGGAGCAGCGGGTTGCCGAGATCGGCTCTAATTTGAGGAAAATGTCACAGCAGATTGATTTGTCAACGCCTAAACTTCGCCCTTGGAATGACAGCCAATTAGACCAGCTCAAGCAATTTTTGAATGATTTGTCCTAAGTTTTTGCTGCCCTTTCAAAAGTTATAGTTAGCCATAAGTATTTTGTATAACTGCTAGGTCCCTTTTGGTTTGACAAACGTGATATAATGTAGGGCATTAAGGGAGTGAGTTTTATGCAGTTAACTTATGCCGTATTAGGAAGTGGCGCTATGGGTTTGCGTTTTGGGTTGTTGCTTAAAGAGCATCTTGGAGCGCAGGTGGATTTTATTGACACTTGGGAAGAGCATATAAAGACCGTGATAGAGCAAGGTGGGGTCTACCAATCTCGCGATGGCAAAGACAGGCACTTGGTGCCGATACCCCTTCAGCGACCTGAAGAGTATAAAGGTAAACCTGATGTTTTGCTGGTTTTTGATAAGCAAATGCACTTAGCAACCTTGCTCGAGCGTAGCCAACATATTTTCCGTGAAGAACAGCACGTTTTCACAGGAATGAATGGTGTGGGGCACATTGAAGCCTTGAATCGTTATTTTGTACCAGAAAAAGTCTTGGCAGGAACTTGTTTGATTGGAACAGTCTTAAAAGGGGCGGGTGATGTTGACTTCATCGGAAAAGCAGGATCGGGTTCGGTGAATCTAGCTGCCCAATCAGGCAATCTTGATGCTGTCCAAAAACAGATTGTTGCTGATTTTGAAACTTCCAATTTGACCCCTCATCTCACGGATAACTTTTTAGGGACACTTTACACCAAAGTAGTCTTTAATTCAGTCATCAATACGATTTGTACGCTATTTGAAATTCGGATGGGGCAGTTTATTGATTACGAAGGGGCTGAAAAGCTAGGTCGTCAGCTGATTGACGAAGCTTACGATGTTGCTGATTTAGCGGGCATAAAACCCTTGGGCAGTCGTGACGAAGAATGGCAAACCATCCATTATGTAAGCAAGGTGACAAGCCCACTGCATTACTCATCCATGTATCAAGACATGAGTAAAGGGCGCCAAACAGAAGTGGATTATATCAATGGCTACATTTATGATTTAGGGCAAAAATACGGCTATCAAGCTAAAACACATGATTTTCTAAGACACTTGGTTCATTTAGCGGAAAATACCCGAAAATACCGTTAAATCAAGCTATCAAGAAATACAAAACATAAAAAAAGATAGTAGGTAATGCTTGACTAACTACTATCTTTTCTGTTATTATAATAGATGGTATTGTTTACCCCATTTGTAAGGCCCCGGAACCTTTCAAATAACTCGTGGATTCGGAACACCCACACTTTGTAAACAAAAACGAATTCGTATAGGAGAACTCATGAACAAAACAACATTCATGGCCAAACCAGGCCAAGTTGAACGTAAATGGTACGTTGTTGACGCAACAGATGTACCTCTTGGACGTCTTTCTGCAGTAGTTGCTAGCGTACTTCGCGGAAAAAACAAACCAACATTTACACCACACACTGATACAGGTGACTTTGTGATTGTTATCAATGCTGAAAAAGTTAAATTAACTGGAAAAAAAGCAACTGATAAAATCTACTACACTCACTCAATGTACCCAGGTGGATTGAAACAAATCTCAGCAGGTGAACTTCGCTCTAAAAACGCTGTTCGCTTGATTGAAAAATCAGTTAAAGGCATGCTTCCACACAACACTCTTGGACGTGCACAAGGTATGAAATTGAAAGTCTTCGTTGGTAACGAGCACACACATGCTGCACAAAAACCAGAAGTACTTGATATCAAAGGACTTATCTAAGAGAGAAAGGAGCATCTATTAAATGGCACAAGCACAATACACAGGTACTGGTCGTCGTAAAAACGCTGTTGCACGCGTACGTTTAGTTCCAGGTACTGGTAAAATCACAGTTAACAAAAAAGATGTAGAAGAATACATCCCACATGCTGACCTTCGTCTTGTTATCAACCAACCATTTGCAGTAACATCAACTGAAGGTTCATACGACGTTTTCGTTAACGTTGTAGGTGGTGGTTACGCAGGTCAATCAGGCGCTATCCGTCATGGTATTGCACGCGCTCTTCTTCAAGTTGACCCAGATTTCCGTTCTTCACTTAAACGTGCAGGTCTTCTTACACGTGACGCACGTATGGTTGAACGTAAAAAACCAGGCTTGAAGAAAGCTCGTAAAGCATCACAATTCTCAAAACGTTAATCAATACGATACTATCAACGTTTACAGACATTCAAGAATTTTCTCTTGGATGTCTTTTTTGTATAAAAAATAGTTGTTTTTCGGAAAGTTAGCTATTAATATTTATCAATGATAAAAATAGCATGTTTTAAGGGACTGACCCCAAAAAGTGAGAATTTAATAAAAAGACTTGACATAATTCGTTTACAATGGTAAACTTCTTTTAAAGATATTCGTTTACATCTGTAGACAACTAGGAGGAAGGAGAATGAGCACAATAGAATTTAATACTTATATCACAGATGCAGAATGGGAAGTCATGCGTGTAGTTTGGGCAAATGATCGAGTAACTAGTAAAAAAGTCATTTCCGTATTGCAAGAAAAAATGGACTGGACACAATCCACTATCAAAACGATCTTAGGTCGATTAGTTGAAAAAGGCGTACTAAATACAGAGAAAGAAGGTAGAAAGTTTATTTACACTGCCAATATTGAAGAGAAAGAAGCCGTAAGGAATTATGCAGAAGATATTTTTAAACGTATTTGCAATAAGAATGTCGGAAATGTAATCGGAAGCATCATTGAAGATCATGTTTTAAGCTTCGATGATATAGATCGACTAGAAAAAATATTAGAGATGAAAAAATCTTTCGCAGTAGAAGAAGTGGATTGCAATTGTCCAGAAGAACAATGCGAATGTCATTTACATCATCATTAAGCATAAGGAGGAATTTAAAATGAATAATGACAACAAATATTCGTCCCATAATCACAGCGGGCACAGTGGGCATGATCACAGCGGGCACAGTGGGCATAATCACAGCGGGCACAGTGGGCATAATCACAGCGGGCACAGTGGGCATGCCCACCATCATCACGGAAGCTTTAAGGAACTTTTCTTAAAGTCATTGCCACTAGGAATCATTATTATGTTCTTTTCCCCTTTGCATGGATTTAAACTACCATTCCAGTTTACTTTTCCATATTCTGATATTGTAGTAGCTATTTTATCTACTATATTAATTATTTATGGCGGACGTCCATTCTATCAAGGTGCAGTTGACGAATTTAAACAAAAAAAACCTGGAATGATGGCACTCGTTTCTTTAGGTATAAGTGTTTCATATTTATACAGTATTTATGCTGTGATCATTACCTACGTAACGGGTGAACACGTGATGGACTTTTTCTTTGAATTTGCTTCATTACTATTAATCATGCTATTAGGTCACTGGATTGAGATGAAAGCTATTGGAGAAGCAGGAGACGCACAAGCAGCATTGGCTAAGTTAGTGCCGAAAGATGCTCACGTTGTATTAGAAGACGATTCAATTGAAACACGACCAGTTGCTGACTTAAAGGTAGGTGATTTAATTCGTGTTCAAGCCGGAGAAAATGTGCCAGCAGACGGGATTATCGAGCGTGGCGAATCACGTTTAAATGAAGCTCTTCTAACTGGGGAGTCAAAAGCAGTAAAAAAAGGCCCTGGCGATGAAGTAATCGGAGGCTCAACAAATGGAGAAGGGGTTCTTTATATTAAAGTTAATGAGACAGGTGATCAATCCTTCATCTCTCAAGTTCAGAATTTAATCAGCCAAGCTCAAAGTCAGCCTTCCAGAGCAGAAAATATTGCTCAAAAGGTTGCAGGGTGGCTCTTCTATATTGCTGTTATTGTCGCGCTAATTGCTTTTGTAGTGTGGATGATTATTAGAGATATCCCAACGGCAGTTATATTTACTATTACTACATTAGTTATTGCTTGTCCGCACGCATTGGGTCTGGCTATTCCATTGGTAACCGCCCGTAGCACAAGCTTAGGAGCTAGCCGTGGCTTACTAGTAAAAGACCGCCAAGCCTTAGAAATAGCTCAAGATGCAGATGTGATTATTTTAGATAAAACGGGTACTTTAACAACTGGTGAATTTAAAGTATTAGATGTAAAACTTCTTAATGACAAATATACAAAAGAGGAAATCATTGCCTTATTGGCAGGTATTGAAGGAGGATCTAGCCACCCAATTGCTCAATCAATTATAAGTTTCGCCGAGCAGCAAAATATACGTCCAGCATCTTTTGATTCGATTGATGTGATTTCCGGTTCTGGAGTAGAGGGTAAAGCAGGTGGGCACCGTTACCAATTAATCAGTCAAAAAGCCTATGGACGTAATCTTGATATGGATACTCCAAAAGGAGCAACTCTTAGTGTCTTAGTAGAAAATGATGATGCCATTGGTGCTGTAGCTTTAGGGGACGAATTAAAACCAACGAGTAAAGAGTTAATTAAAGCTCTTAAAAAGAACAATATTCGACCAATTATGGCAACAGGTGATAATGAAAAAGCGGCTCAAGGCGCGGCAGTAGATTTAGGGATTGAATATAGATCAAATCAATCTCCACAAGACAAATATGAGTTAGTTAAAACACTTAAAGATGAAGGAAAGAAAGTTATCATGGTAGGTGATGGTGTAAATGATGCTCCTTCTCTTGCCTTAGCAGATGTTGGTATAGCTATAGGTGCTGGAACTCAAGTTGCGTTGGATTCAGCTGATGTCATATTGACTCAATCCGATCCAGGAGATATTGGATCATTCATTGATTTAGCACACAAAACAACTCGTAAAATGAAACAAAACCTATTTTGGGGAGCTGGTTATAACTTTATAGCTATCCCTCTAGCTGCAGGAATTTTGGCTCCTATTGGTATCACATTAAGCCCTGCATTAGGAGCAATCCTAATGTCTGTGTCAACAGTCATCGTCGCCATTAATGCTATGTTATTACGTTTAGATCCAAAAAATAACGGTTAACAGATTGAATGATGGAAACTCCTTAAAGTATCAAGATACAATAGTTTTACAGGAGAAAAAGAGATGTAAGTAATGGCTCTTTGTAAAATCGTGTTGGTAGAAGTAGACGATTTTTCTACCAACACGATTTTTAATTTATTATAGAACTGATTTCTGTTAAAATCCTAAAAGCCACCTATTTCGACAGTTTTATAGCTTGTTATTCTATTTTCTTGACAATAATACCACCGTCTCCACACGTTTTTTAACCATAAAAAGCCACCTCCATGAGCATTTGATTATATTGTACCAAATCCAACTTGGAGGTGTTTTTATTTAATTCTCATTTACGGGGGTCAGTGCCAATTAAAATTGCGTATTTTTTATTTAAAATGTATTAGAATTAAATTCATATAAAATATGCACGAAAAATAAATCAAAATTAAAAAGTACAAATTAATGAAGTGATTATTGATAAAAATAGTTAATAATTGGTTAAACAAAATATATAACTCGTTTATAAATTTATAGAAATGAACCATTATAAATCTCCTCTTAAATATTGAAAAAACCATTGGCAGTGGACATACTTTAAGACTATATATTTCTGAAACTAGTTTCACAATACAAATATTGACATGCAATTATTAATTGGTGGATTTTAAGTTGACATCTACAAAGCTTAATGTTAGAATACATTCAAAAATATATTTGAATGAGGTGTTTTATGATTCAAAATGTTGTTACTTCAATAATCCTGTATTCTGGGACAGCCGTAGACTTACTTATTATCCTAATGTTATTTTTTGCCAAAAGAAAAAGCAGAAAGGACATCATTAACATCTATTTAGGACAATTTCTAGGCTCTGTTAGTCTAATATTCCTAAGTTTGCTTTTTGCATTTGTCTTAAATTATATTCCTAGTAAAGAGATTTTAGGTTTGCTCGGTTTGATTCCAATTTTCCTAGGCCTCAAAGTTTTGCTTTTAGGAGATTCTGATGGAGAAGCTATTGCAAAAGATGGTTTGCGCAAAGATAATAAAAACCTAATTTTTCTAGTTGCTATGATTACTTTTGCAAGTTGTGGTGCTGACAATATTGGTGTTTTTGTCCCATATTTCACTACCTTAAATTTAACGAATTTGATAGTAACTTTACTTACTTTTCTAGTCATGATTTATCTCTTGGTTTTTTCTGCCCAAAAATTGGCACAAGTCCCTTCTGTTGGAGAAATTTTGGAAAAATATAGCAGATGGTTTATTGCCAGTGTTTATTTAGGACTGGGGATATATATCCTGATTGAAAACAACGTTTTTGACATGCTATGGACTTTGTTAAGCTAGGAGAAAATATTATGAAAAAAGATAGTATCTGCCAAGTGAATGTTATAAATCAACAAAATGTTACAACCGCAACGAACTACCTTGAAAAGGAAAAAGTCCAAAAATCACTTCGCATTTTATCAAAGTTTACCGATAGTAAACAGATAAATATCATCTTTTATCTCCTTGCTGTTGAAGAACTCTGTGTCTGTGATATAGCCTTTTTACTAGATCTCAGTATGGCATCTGCATCCCACCATCTTCGTAAACTAGCCAATCAAAACATCTTGGGCACTAGAAGAGAGGGGAAAATTATATATTATTTTATAAAAGATGAGGAAATCAAAGACTTTTTTAATCAACTAGGATAACAACTATTTTTACTACTTTACCATGATTATATATAGGACTTATCTATGAAATTTTTTGATGAAAATTACTCACAAGAAATACCTACTCGTATCAAATGTTTAAGAAAAAAGTATAATTTAAAGCAAAGCGACCTAGGTAATGCAGGTCAAGTTAGCCAAGTTGAAAAGGGAGGAATTTGAAAGAATTTGTATCTTTTATTTTTTGTTTCATTTATGCCTTATGCTACTGGAATAGTTAGTAGTCATTTCATGAATCATACGGCACAGCTCTTTTATGGACTGATCGTTATTGTTTCAACGGTAGCAAACTGGTTTTTACATAAAGTAATTGATAAACCCAATATAGATCAGAAAGAATTACTTGAAGCTACCGCACAATATAGGAAGTTATTGATACCTGACCTAATAATTAAAGGAGTGGGATTGATTCTATCCCTAATTCTCTATCCTCCGATTATGATGTATAGTATTTTAATTGCGGCATTTTACATCATAACTTTAAAAACACTATCCGAAAAAAGAGTGAATAACTAAAAAACGGTGACCAAAGTTAGGTGTATTATTTTAATGCTTAGAGACCTAAACTATTCCCCTATTTTAAAAATATTGATTCAGATTTTATGAAATTAAAAAGTAGATATTGTTCAGAAAATCCTTGATATTACGCTGTTTTTAGTCCAACTGAAATCCATACTTTCCAAACCAGGTCTTAAGAAAGCTCGTAAAGCTAGCCAGTTCTCAAAACGTTAAGAACCAGCTACAATACAGACTTTACAGCACTTCATGGTTCACACCATGGAGTGTTTTTTTAGTAATTTTTAGCAAAATTCACACCACTTTTCACACCAAATTCACACCATTACTTTTTAAGGTTACGGTAGGCGATTTCACCAACAGCCATTGGTATGACATTTGAAGTATTGACATAGGTCTTAGTTGTAAATGTGTCGCTATGCGTTAAAGCCTCTGAAATGGCTTCTAGTGATGTGCCAGATTGTTTGGCAAGAGTTGCCCCTGTATGACGTAATTTATGAGGTGTAGCGTGTATTAGTTCCTTATGACGGCGTTCGACTGACTTCATCTTATTATTAAGATAATCAGCATGTAAGAGACTATTAACGTTTCCTTTTGTGTCAATATAAGTAAAGACATACTGTTCATCAGATTGAATAATATTGAATTTTGCTAATTCCAATTTTTGTTGCTTTTTCCAAGCACGGAGTAAATCAGCTAGCTCAATAGGAATATGGAAAGTTGTCTTTTTATTACCCTTAGTTGATTTTGGATTTTTATACTTATCCAAGGCTTTCACTAACTGAATTTCTTGTTTCTTTAGGTTAATGTGCTTCCATTGTAAGGCGTAGCTTTCAGATTTTCTATCTCCTAAGAAAAAAGTTGTATAGAATAACACATAATCTTTGAATAGAAGTTTGTCGTTTTCTAAATCTTCTTCAAAAGCTGTGAACCATGCTTGTAGTTCTGATTGTGACAGATACAAATCTTCATCATTTTTAGCCTCTTGTAGTTTGATTTTTTTAGTTGCCTTAATACGGCTAATGGTTCTAGAGAGACGATTAGTTTCGATATATTCTAATTCCTCAGCCCAATCAAAAATAGAGTTAACATAGCTTCTGATGACTTTGAAGTTGGCATATTCTTCTGCTTTTTGGGTCAATAGGTTCAAAACAACTTGTTTATTTTGATTGAGAAAATCAATAGAATAATTTCCAAGCAAGGGTAGGATATGTTTTCTAAAGACAATTTCTGTACCGTCAATAGTAGCTTGTGAAGGTGGTTTTGTGGTAGATGTTGTTTGACCTACTTTATAGGATTCCCACCAAATATTGTGATAAAAATCGGAAAAGAGGATTGTGAAAAGGCAACACTTTTCTGTACAATTTTTATAAAGTGTTTTTCTAAGCGATGAGTCGAATAGCCATTGGTGTTTGGTAATTGAGACTGCCATGAATCCGATGATAGTTCCACCAATGGACATAATCTCTCGTTTTGGCAGCTAATTCCTCAAGCGTACGGAAACTTTCTTGGTTAATAAATTCGATTTTAAAAGCACAGTAAGTACTTTCTGCTACAGCGTTATCGTAAGGACAGCCAGCTTGGCTTAACGAGCGAGTAATATCAAAAGCTTCAAGCATCTCATCAATCAGCTGATTATCAAATTCCTTGCCACGATCTGAGTGAAATAGATTTACTTTCGTCAGAGCGTAAGGAATACTCTGGATGGCTTGCTTAACCAGTTCTGCTGTCTTATGCCAACCAACTGACAATCCTATAATTTCACGATTATAGAGGTCGATAATGAAGCAAACATAAGCCCAGCGGTTCTTGACACGAACATAGGTAAGATCGGTAACGATGGCCTCTAAGGGATTCTTGGCATCAAACTGACGGTCGAGGTGGTTGGGGATTGGTGCCTCATTTTTTCCCTTGGAATAAGGTTTAAAAGCAGCTTCTTGATAGAGAGACACTAGATTTAGTCGTTTCATCACGCGGCGAATACGACGGCGTGATACCGTGACCCCTTCTTGCTCCAGCTTTTGCTTGATTTTTCTAGCTCCATAGCGCTTCTGATTCTCTAAAAAAATCTTCTCAACGGACGCTTCAAGCTCTGACTCAGCAACAAGGTCAGCTGCCTTATAGTAGTAGCTAGACCGAGGTATTCCTAGCAGGCGACACATAGCTGAAACACTGTATTTATCCTTGTTAGCAGTGATTACTTCCCTTTTTGTGCCATAATCACCGCTGCTTGCTTTAGGATGTCTACCTGCATTTCCAATTCTTTGTTTCGTTTTCTAAGGGCAATCAGTTCACGTTGTTCATCTGTCAGATTATCAACCGACTTAAACGATCCAGTCGTTCTTGCTTGTTTTACCCACTTATCAAAAGTAGATGGGGTTAAGTCATATTCTTGAATGAGTTCACTGCGTTTTCTTCCTGCTTGGTGAAGATCAACAATTTGTTGCTTAAAATCATCCGTAAAGTGACGACGTGGTTTTCTAGACATAATTTTCTCCTTTATTGGTTCAAGTGTAGAACACTTTATAAATTCTGTCTAGTTTAGTGTAACCTATTCAGTTTCTCTGCTCGTAAAAGCCTAGAACCTTTTGATAAATCGCAATAGTAAAAAGCCTTGGTTTCAGGCTCTTTGTCAACTGTAGTGGGTTGACTTATAATTACATGCGAGAGAGGACTTTGGTCCTCTCTTTCTTGATGTTCAAAGTGATAAGTATTTTTGTTTTGAAGTTGTCGAAATTTCGAAAACCAAATGCTTGTCGTTTGATGTCTTTAATGAGTTTGTTAGTGGCTTCAAGTCTAGCGTTAGAAAACGGTAATTCTAAAGCATTGGTGATGTGGTCTTTGTATCTGATGAAGGTCTGGAAAACCTTCATAAACGCTGGATTGACAAACTTTTTATGTTCTTGAATGAGGGAAAAAAAGTGGTCGTCATGCTTTTCTTGAAAATGATATAGGAGAAGTTGATAGAGCTTATAGTGGTCTTTGAAATCATTTGAGAAAGTCAAAGCTTTTTCGATGATTTCTTTAGGTGTTCTTGTTTCCCTAAGAGTTCTAGAATAAAACTGTTTTTGAGATAGTCTACGACTGTCCTTATGTAAGATTCTCCAGTGATTCTTCATAATCCGATAGGGCAGCTCGTGCTTATCAAACTGTTTCATGATAGCGATTCTAGTGGCCATCATGGCCCGATTAAGGTGCTGGATAATGTGGAAGCGATCGAGGACGATTTTTTCATTTGGAAAGAGTTGTTTAATGATGGGGATGTAAGCTCCGGACATATCGCAAGTAACGACTTTGACGGCCTCTCTAGCTTGCCTAGAGTATTGGTAGAAATAGTTTTTGATCGTCGTTTGGCGATTATTTTCCAAGATTGTGATGATTTTTCTAGTCTGATAATCTTGGGCAATGAAGGCCAGTTTTCCTTTGTTTCTTGAAAATTCGTCCCAAGACAAGACCTCTGGTAAGCTGTTATAGTTCTCTTTGAAAGTGAACTGGACTAGTTTTCTTTGCACGGTTGAGACAGAAACATGAACTAAATCAGCGATAGCAGAATTGGTCATACTTTTGGTATGGGACTCGGTAATTTTTTTCCAAATGGGCTCAGAGATTTGATGATTTTTCTTAACTAGTGGGGTTTCAGAGACAGTCACCCGTTTACAGGCTTTGCACTGGAAGCGCCTCTTTTTGAGTAGGAGTACCGTAGGCATAAAGGCAGTGTCTGGGATAGGGATTTTAGAAGGCTTTTGAAAGTCGTACTTGATCATAGTCCCTTGACAATGGGGGCATAAAGGGGCAGTATAATCTAGTTTAGCGTAGATTTCACGGTGGCTGCCACAATCAAGAGCCTTTTGAATGGTAATATTATTGTCTTTAATTCCGATGAGATCTGTGGTATTATTAATCTGTTCCATAAGTCACTTTCTAATGAGTTGTTTTGTCGCTTCTTATTATAAGTCTTATGGGACTTTTTTTACTCAAAAAAGCCCTATAATCTCAAAAGTGGCATTACCCACTACAGAAATTATAGAGCCAATTATATTAGGATTACAATAATGAGTGAAACTATTTAAAAAATAATGTATATTCTGGGGGGATTTTTATGTCAAAACCAAAACTGGAGGATGTAGCTCATCTGGCGGGTGTTTCTAAAACAACTGTATCGCGTGTATTAAATAACAGAGGATCTTTGAGTGAGAAAACTAAGCGCAAAGTTTTTGATGCTATGGAGGAGTTGAATTATTATCCAAATGAAGTTGCTAGATCTTTGTTTGGTTCTAAAACACATCTTATCGGCCTTTTGTTTCCTACGACTGCCAATCCTTTCTTTGGTGAATTAATTTATTGTTTGGAGACAACTCTATCTAAATTAGGATATAAGGTATTGCTTTGTAATACTAATAATAATCGTGAAAAGGAAATTGCCTATCTCAAGATGCTTCTTAGTAATCAAGTCGATGGCATTATTGTGTGCGGAAATAATCAACATATTGATTTGTATAAGGATATGACTGCTCCTGTCGTTTCTTTTGATTGGAATGTTTCAGAAAAAATTCCGACTATCCAAAGTGATAACCTAAATGGGGCTAAGATGGCAACGCGTTATTTATTGGATAAGGGGTATCGTCAAGTTTTTCACGTACATTCTCCACAGTTCGAACAATCACCAAGCTCTTTAAATCGTAAATGTGGATATGAGCTTGCTATGAAAGAAGCAGGTATGTCTACTTTGTATTTTGAGTTAGATTTTGATTTAGATTTTAGGGAAAAACGTCAGAGACTAGAAACTTTTTTAGCATCTAATGAGATAGAGGGTATCTTTGCGACTGATGATGTGACTGCTTTAATGATTAGAGATATCTGCAATCATAGTCAAAAAGATATAGATATTGTGGGTTATGATGGAACAAGGCTGATTCGAGGACTTTATCCTGATTTCGTTACAGTAGTTCAGCCAATTGAGGATTTATCAAAGGTTTTAATTACCACTTTGGAAAAATTAATCGATGGTGAAGAACTATCAGAAGATGAGATGGAAATTATTTTACCGGTTCATTTGAGTTAATTTAGTAAAGAGTATTAAGGAGGTGAAAATCTCAAAAAATATTTTGTCAACCGGTTGACAATTTGGTAGATTAGCAGTAGAATATAGTCAAAAGAAAGCGTTATCAAAAACTTTCTTTGCAACACTCGGAAAATGGAGGAGTGATATGAAACAAGATCCAAATCAATTTGTGGAGCAAGAGGCTAACAAAATAGAGCGACGCTTTAAGCCCCATTATCATATTAGTGCAGAGTCCGGTTGGCTTAATGACCCCAATGGCTTGGTTTACTTCAAGGGAGAATATCATGTGTTCTTTCAACATCATCCTTATAGTGCTAAGTGGGGACCTATGCACTGGGGGCATGTTAAGAGTAAGGATCTGGTGCACTGGGAACGTTGTCCGATTGCTTTAGAGCCTGGCAATGACTATGATAAAAATGGTTGCTTTTCAGGAAGTGCTATTGTACACGAGGATAAGCTTTATCTGATTTATACAGGGCATGTTTATACCATTGGAGAAAACGAGCCAGATATTTTTACAGAAAATCAAAATATCGCTATTAGTAGCGATGGGGTTCACTTTGAAAAATACCAAGGTAATCCAGTAATTGCTGCACCTCCAAGTGATTCAGCTCATCATTTTCGAGATCCAAAAGTGTGGAAAGAAGATGACACTTTCTATATGATTTTAGGGAATGCAACTCCTGATGAGCATGGGAGAGTCATCTTGTATCAATCTGATAACCTACTTGACTGGGAATATGTAGGGGTTCTAAATGATACTAAACCACTAGGGTTCATGTGGGAATGTCCGGATTTCTTTCCTCTTGATGATCAGTATGTTTTGAGTTTTTCCCCTATGGGATTGAAGCAATCAGGAGATAGATTTGCTAATATTTTCCAAACAGGCTATATGATTGGCAGCTATGACAAAGATGAGCATCATCTTCAGGCAGGTCAATTTTATGAAATGGATCATGGTCATGATTTTTATGCCTTGCAAACTTTTGAAGATGATAAGCATAGACGGATTGCTGTAGCGTGGTTGGATATGTGGGAGACTCCCTTTTATGAGGAGGCTGATGGTTGGTCAGGAATGCTGACATTACCAAGAGAACTAAGTATTGGTCCTGATGGTAAGATTTGGCAAAGTCCTGTAGCAGAACTTGAGAATCTGAGACTAGAAGAAATTACTCATATTCAGGAACACCTAAATTCAAAAGAAGTTTCTCTTGATACCCACCAGGCTGAGGTGTTGCTAAAGATGGGAAAAACAGGTAACCATCAAAGCATCAAGATTACAGATCAAGAAGATTTAGAGCTATCTTTGGATTTTGATCATAATAACAATAAGGTAGCTCTCATTCGAAATGGTCAAGTAAGACGAACCAATTTAGAGATTGAAGACACTATCGAAGTTAGGGTGTTCTTAGATTCATCATCTGTTGAAATCTTTTTACAAGGTGGTCAAGTAACTTTTAGTAGCCGTATTTTTCCGGTGGGAAATCTTAAATTGACTTTTGAGAATCGAGAATTAACAGATACAGACTGTGTAGTTTACCAATTAGATCAAGTTATTCATTAATTTTTTAAAATAAATTGTCAACCGATTGATAATAAAGAAGGATATTATGAAAACATTAGACAAAAAACTTCCATTAAATACTCATGATATAGATGTTTTGACTGTTGGAGAGGTTTTGATTGATATGATTGAGCTTGACGGTGCTTACCATCCATTTTTTGGAGGATCTCCAGCCAATATTGCTATGAATATCAAAGCTTTAGGGGGACGCTCAGCTTTAGTAGCTGCTGTTGGTCGTGATAGACTAGGCGATTTTCTCAAGAAAACAATCGACGAAAGAGGTCTTAAAGATGGCCTAATTCAAGAAAAAAATGCCTCAACGAGTATGGTTTTGGTGAATAAGACTCAAGGAACTCCGCTACCGATTTTTTATCGTGGGGCAGATTTTCAAATAGACTACACAGATGAGTTGAAAAACTTGGTTTCCAACAGTAAAATTCTTCATTTTTCATCTTGGCCTATTTCTCAACCACATTCTCGTGCAACTATTGAAAAGATGATTCAACAGGCTAAGCAAGAAGGTATCTTGGTTTCATTTGATCCTAATTATCATCCAGATATCTGGGAAGAAGGACATGACGGTATTGCTTATATTAAACAGTTGTTGAAAGATATTGATATCATCAAACCATCTGAAGATGATGCTGAGCGTATTTTTGGTCCCGACACAGTCGATAATCAGTTGCAAAAATTCTTGGATTTAGGTGCCAAATTAGTTGTGATGACTCTAGGTAAGGATGGCTTAGTTGTTGCTACTAAAGATCAACGACTTAAGAAAGCTAGTCTAGCTACGAAGGTGGTTGATGCGACTGGTGCTGGTGATGCCTTTTGGTCAGGTTTTTACACTAGTTTATGTAAGGGGCATAAGATAGAGGATGCTGTTGATGATGGTAGTCGTACATCTGCTTATAAATTAAGATATGTGGGAGCGGTAGTAGATCTACCGAAATTAGAGTCATTGGAGGATGCTTTAAATGGTTAAAAATAAGGTACAGCTGATTACTTATCCAGATTCATTGGGCGGTGATTTAAAGGCGTTGAAACATCATTTGGATACCTATTTTCCAAAGGTCTTTGAAGGGGGCATTCATATCTTACCGCCTTATCCATCTTCTGGTGATAGAGGGTTTGCTCCACTAACTTATTTTGAAATTGATCCTAAGTTTGGAGATTGGTCAGATATTAAGGATTTAGCTGAAGATTATGATTTGTTACTTGATATCATGGTGAATCATATTTCACAACAGTCCCCTTATTTCCAAGATTTTTTGAAAAATGGGCGTGATTCTCAGTATGCTGATTATTTCTTAACACTTGAAAAAATCTGGAAGGATGGTCAACCTGTTCAATCTGATATTGATCAAATGTTTCTTCGTCGTGAACAACCTTATTCTGAATTTGTGATTGAAAAGACGGGTGAGGTTGAAAAGGTTTGGACTACTTTTGGAAAAACGACACCTTCAGAGCAGATTGACTTAGATGTGCATTCGGAGCAGGTTAAGCAATTATTTATAGATATTTTTAAACATTTCCATGAAAATGGGATTAAGATTGTTCGCTTGGATGCGGTGGGCTACGTGTTGAAGAAATTAGGAACATCTTGTTTCTTTGTTGAACCGGATATTTATGAATTTTTAGACTGGATTATGGCTGTTGCGGAGTCTTATGAGATTGAGTTGTTACCAGAGGTACATTCGCATTATTCTATTCAATACCGACTAGCTGAGCATGGTTGCTGGATTTATGATTTTATTTTACCTTATCGAATTTTTGAAGCTTTGAGTAGAGAAAATGGAGAAGCACTAGCGCACTATCTCCAAACTAGACCACATAAGCAGTTTACGATGTTAGATTGTCATGATGGTTTACCGGTTAAACCTGATTTAGATGGTCTTATCGATAGTAAAGAAGCGCGTGAATTAGTTGATTTGTCACTTGAACGTGGAGCTAATTTGAGTTTGATCCTTTCAGAGGAGCATAAAGATGCAGATGGATTTGATGTTCATCAAATTCGCTCTACTATCTATTCTTTATTTGGGGAGGATGATGACACTTATCTGGCTGCTAGAGCCTTACAACTCTTTGCTCCTGGTATTCCTCAGATTTACTATGTGGGATTGTTAGCAGGAAAAAATGATAATGAGGCTGTGGAAAAAACAGGTGAAGGTCGTGAAATAAATCGTCACAATTTTGATGAAGCAGAGATTTCACAAGCTGCTGAAAGTTCTGTAGTTAAGCGCTTAGTAAAATTAATCCAATTTAGAAATACTTATGCTGCCTTTGATGGTGAATTTTCAGTAGATGGTTCACAAAATAATATTTTGGAACTAAGTTGGAAAAAAGACGATGTCGCTTGTAGATTAAGCGTTGACCTAGTTCATAAGACTTCTAGAGTAACTTACCTAGATGGTAATAAAGAAGCAAGCTTTGATATTTAAGTTCTGGAAAGGATGTAACCTTATGAAGGTAAAAAAATTACTTTTGGGATTTGGAATTTTAGCGCTAGCAAGTACATTTTTAGTTGCTTGTTCACAACAAGAATCACAAAAAGTGACCACGATTGAAGTATTCTCGCAAAAGCCTGAGACAAAAGATGTACTACAGAGTATTATCAATGACTTTGAGAAAGACAATAAGGATATAAAGGTAAAATTTACTAATGTTCCTAATCCAGGTGAAATGTTAAAATCACGTGTCTTTGTTAATAAAACTCCAGATATTGTTCACTTATTCCCTATTAATACTGAATTTAAAATGTGGGCTAAAAAAGGTCTATTTGAAGACTTGTCCAATGAATCTTTCATGAAACGTCTTAAACCGGGAACTGCTGATAGTTATGCTATTGATGGAAAAGAGTATACTATTCCTTTGAATGTAAATGGTTATGGTTTCTTCTACAATGCAACAAAATTTAAAGAGTTGGGACTAAAAGAACCAACAACGTATGCAGAGTTTAAAGACTTAATTAAAACAATCAAAGCTAAAGGAGAGGTGCCATTCGCTTTATCTCTGTCATCTGCTGATTCTTGGACATTGAAGGGCTACGGCCAAATTGCATGGGTATTAGGAAATGGTGGTAGTAGTAAAAAAGCACAAGACTATCTTAGATATTCATCATTATCAAGTATTAATCCACAAGATAAAATTTTTAAAGAAACATTAAACTATCTGGATTTAATCAGAGAAAATGGTCAGCCGAATGCTTCTGGTGCGTCTTATAATGATGCTATTACAGCTTTTGATACCGAGCAAGCTTTGATATTACCACAAGGGATTTGGGCTTTGCCAGCTATTAATCAACAAAACCCTAAGTTTGAGATTAAGAGTTTTGCTTTTCCAGGTGAACAGCCAGGACAAGAAAAAATCGCTGGCTCAGCAGACTTGGCTTACTCTATCTCAGCCAAATCTCCTCACAAGAAAGAAGCTAAACGATTTTTAGAATACCTTACTCGCCCTGAAGTTTTCCAAAAATACTATGATGTTGATGGTTCTCCAACGACGATTAAGGGAGTTAAAGAAAATAAAAAATTTGCAGCAACTCAAGGTATTACAAAATATGCCTTTACAGATCAACGCTTTGACTGGTTACACAAAGACTGGGATAGTGCTGATGAATTTGATTCTTTAACCTCTAACTATGAACGTAGTGGTGATACTAATCAATTAGCTCAACAATTGAATGCTTTCTTCAATCCAATGAAAGAAAAAGATAAGGAGAGATAGTATGAGTGAGAAAAAACGCCCCTTTAATCAGGTTTGGTCTAAATACTGGCCTTACTTATTTGTCATAGTTCCCTTATTGTTACAGTTAATTTTCTTTTTTTACCCAGTTTTGAAAGGTTTCTTATATTCTTTTACGAACTGGTCTAGCGGTATTCCAGGAGACTATGAATTTATCGGTTTAAGAAATTATATCCAAGCCTTCCAAGATCCTAAATTTCTTAAAAGTATTAGTTTCACGGTTCTATTTACATTTATTATTATAGCTGGTTCTATTGTATTTGGGATTTTGATTGCTAGAGCTCTAAATCACAAATTTAGAGGACAATCTTTCTTTAGAGCAACCTTCTTCTTCCCAGCGGTTTTATCTACGGTTACCATTGGTATGATTTTTTCTAAAATCTTTAACTATGGTATTGTGGGCCTAGGACATAGTTTACACATCCCATTTTTACAAGAAAACCTTTTGATGAATGAAAAGACCACAGTTTTAGCCGTTTGTTTTGTAGCTCTATGGCAATGGGTGGCTATGCCAGTTGTTATTTTCTTAGCTGGTCTTCAAAGTATTCCTCAAGAAATTATTGAAGCAGCCGAAGTTGATGGGGCAAGTAAATGGAGCACTTTTTGGAATATTGAAATTCCTTTTATCCTTCCAAGTTTGTCAATCGTCTTTATCACAGCTCTAAAAAATGGTATTACTGCCTTTGATAATATTTTGGTACTGACAGCTGGTGGACCAAATGATAAGACTTACTCTCTTGGGCTCTTTATTTATGATGCAGCCTTTAAGAAAATGGCTTATGGTTATGGTTCAGCGATTGCAATCATTCTCTTTGTAATCATTGTTATTCTTTCAATCATTCAAATGAAGATATCTAAGAAGTTTGAAATTTAGGAGCGACATATGAAAAAATTTCTAGAGAAAATCCCCAACACTCTCTTATTAGGGATTGGTGCGATATTAATTTTTATTCCCATGTATCTGACCTTGGTTAACTCTTTTAAAGATAATCAACAGATTACCCAGCATTTCTTTTCTTTACCAAATCCTTTGACCCTGGATAATTTTGCTAAATTATTCAAAGAAGGGATTACTGTATTCTATGGAAATTCCCTACTCATTACAATTGTTTCTTTGTTATTGATTATCATTTTTGTACCCATGGCAGCCTTCTCTATCGCGCGTAATATGAGTAAGAAAATGATTTTCTCAATTCTTTATGGCTTGATGATCATTGGGATTTTCATTCCTTTCCAAGTTCTTATGATTCCAGTAACTCAACAAATGGGACAGATGGGTTTGCACAATACACTAGGTCTAATCATTCTGTATATCACTTTTGCGATTCCTCAGACCTTGTTCCTTTATGTAGGTTATATTAAATTGTCTATCCCAGTTAGTCTGGATGAAGCAGCCTCTATTGATGGTGCTGGTAAAGTTAAGACTTACTTTTCTATCATGTTCCCAATGATGAAACCAATGCATGCAACCGCTATTATTTTGAATGGTTTGTGGATTTGGAATGACTTCATGCTTCCGTTACTTATGTTAAATGATAATGATAAAGCCTGGACTTTGCCACTGTTCCAATACAATTTCCAAGGAACTTACTCAACAGACTTTGGACCAAGCTTTGCAGGTTACTTTGTTGGTCTAGTCTCTATCACTATTGTCTATCTATTCTTCCAAAAATCAATTATTTCTGGAATGAGTAATGGTGCGGTTAAATAAGGGAAAATTAGAGAGATTAATCTTCCAAAATGCTTACTAAATTTATCTGATAAGAGGAGTTAATCAATGGTTGAATTAAATTTAAATCATATTTATAAAAAATATTCTAATGCGAAACATTATTCTGTGGAAGATTTTAATCTAGATATTAAGGATAAAGAGTGAATAGGTTACACTAAACTAGACAGAATTTATAAAGTGTTCTACACTTGAACCAATAAAGGAGAAAATTATGTCTAGAAAACCACGTCGTCACTTTACGGATGATTTTAAGCAACAAATTGTTGATCTTCACCAAGCAGGAAGAAAACGCAGTGAACTCATTCAAGAATATGACTTAACCCCATCTACTTTTGATAAGTGGGTAAAACAAGCAAGAACGACTGGATCGTTTAAGTCGGTTGATAATCTGACAGATGAACAACGTGAACTGATTGCCCTTAGAAAACGAAACAAAGAATTGGAAATGCAGGTAGACATCCTAAAGCAAGCAGCGGTGATTATGGCACAAAAAGGGAAGTAATCACTGCTAACAAGGATAAATACAGTGTTTCAGCTATGTGTCGCCTGCTAGGAATACCTCGGTCTAGCTACTACTATAAGGCAGCTGACCTTGTTGCTGAGTCAGAGCTTGAAGCGTCCGTTGAGAAGATTTTTTTAGAGAATCAGAAGCGCTATGGAGCTAGAAAAATCAAGCAAAAGCTGGAGCAAGAAGGGGTCACGGTATCACGCCGTCGTATTCGCCGCGTGATGAAACGACTAAATCTAGTGTCTCTCTATCAAGAAGCTGCTTTTAAACCTTATTCCAAGGGAAAAAATGAGGCACCAATCCCCAACCACCTCGACCGTCAGTTTGATGCCAAGAATCCCTTAGAGGCCATCGTTACCGATCTTACCTATGTTCGTGTCAAGAACCGCTGGGCTTATGTTTGCTTCATTATCGACCTCTATAATCGTGAAATTATAGGATTGTCAGTTGGTTGGCATAAGACAGCAGAACTGGTTAAGCAAGCCATCCAGAGTATTCCTTACGCTCTGACGAAAGTAAATCTATTTCACTCAGATCGTGGCAAGGAATTTGATAATCAGCTGATTGATGAGATGCTTGAAGCTTTTGATATTACTCGCTCGTTAAGCCAAGCTGGCTGTCCTTACGATAACGCTGTAGCAGAAAGTACTTACTGTGCTTTTAAAATCGAATTTATTAACCAAGAAAGTTTCCGTACGCTTGAGGAATTAGCTGCCAAAACGAGAGATTATGTCCATTGGTGGAACTATCATCGGATTCATGGCAGTCTCAATTACCAAACACCAATGGCTATTCGACTCATCGCTTAGAAAAACACTTTATAAAAATTGTACAGAAAAGTGTTGCCTTTTCAAACAACACTAGTGAACAGTAAAATTCAATCATTAAAGGAAGAACGTAACGCCGATAAATTACGAAATACTTATGATGAAATTGTAAATGAGTTGCTTTCGGAACGAGAACAGGCAATCAGAATTGCTCAGGCATATAAAGAAGAATATGAAAAAGTACATATTGATGATAAAGATATTGAGTATTTGCACAATACTTTAGAACGGGTTATTTCTCTGCTATCTTCATTTACTAGTGTTGAAGATGGGAAAGAAGATTCAATGAAACAATTAGTTGCTTTACTGAACAAGGATACTTTAAAGACTATGCAATTATTGGGATTTAATTACAAGGAGGCAATAGGAGAACCTCTAACGGGGGTTTGTTCAAATGCTATAAGAAATAAATTAGGAGGTCTATCATCTAAGAAAAACGTACGTAACAAAAAATAATTTAACTAATGGTGTGAACTTTTAGTATTTATCAGCTCAATTCTTTGTAATTTTGGGGTAAAATTCACACCATTCAGATAAAATTAGTTGAAATTGATTGAAATAACACTTTCAGAAAAGCGTAGAAATGCTTGATATTAAAGACTTTTGAAATTTAGTCAAACAAAAGTTGTTCAAACCAGGTCTTAAGAAAGCTCGTAAAGCTTCACAATTCTCAAAACGTTAATCAACTCGATTACATCAACATTTCAAGACATTCAAGATTTTTATCTTGGGTGTCTTTTTTTGCTCGAAAATCAAAAGTTTCCCTGAAAATTTCCCTTAGCTCTTTTTGATTATTCGGAAGGCTGTTTCGTAAAAAAAGAGTGCAATGCGCACTTACACATCACTCTAAAAACGAGTGATGTAATGGCTAAAAATCGTGTATCAGAAGTTGCTTATCGCAACAACAAAATTTCATGCTAGTAGCGTCTCTTAAATGAGTGAGTCTTTGTTTAAATTTGTGATACATTTTTCTGATCCATCAAGAACTTCCTCAAAGATAAAATGCCCCAGCGCTTATTCCTTAATCGCCCTTTGTCATTGATTTTGTAATAAGAATTGCGTCCTATTCGGTTACAATCCTCACAACAAAATAGACTATATAAAACCATAAATACTGCAAGCTATCACATTGTAATACAAGAACGAAGTGATAAAATGATGTATTGTCAGATCTGAACGAATGCTTCCGATACCCTTAAGATAATCGTTCATCATTCGGTATCCAGGAACTCCATTTTCGCGGTGGTAGATTTCAACAATTTTACGTTGAATCTCTGCCTTTTCCTGACGATAAGCATGTTTTTTGTTTTTAAGATAATTATAGTAAGCATTTGGACAGATGTTCATTCTTCTAAGAAGCCATCTGACCCCAAATGTCTG
Source organism: Streptococcus alactolyticus (assembly GCF_012277075.1). GTDB lineage: Bacteria > Bacillota > Bacilli > Lactobacillales > Streptococcaceae > Streptococcus > Streptococcus alactolyticus. The sequence continues at coordinate 120,270 of NZ_JAAXMT010000008.1, forward strand.
TTGATATTTCTAGATGAACTGGTACTGAGCTAATCGATTTCCTTCGCAAAGAATGCTGCCGCTTTTTTTAAAAAATCATTTTCCTTTTTGAGTTCTTCAATTTCTTTGCGTAGCTTTTTTGCAACTTCGTATGAATCAGATTCTTCCCGTTTTGTTGAGCTGTTATCACATTCTTTGCGGTATTGCTGTAACCAGTATGTCAGTGTGCCTTGTCCAAGATTATATTCTTCGGTCAGGCTTTTCTTGGTTCGTCCCTCTTCCAGATAGAGGCGAAGAACCTTTTGTTTGAGCTCAGGCTCGTAACGATTGTTTGTCATTGTAACATCTCCTTGGATTATGTATGTATTTTACCAAACTATACACAGGTGTTACAACTTAATTATATCAGATCAGGGAAATGCTAGTAAATTTAAAAGCTGGCGTAAGTGTAAATTCTAGTGATTATGATACAGGCTATTTTATATTAAAAACATCAGCAATAAAAATGGGAAATATTGATTTACTTGAAGTAAAATCAATTGTTTCAGAGGAAGTTGCTAGGGCTAAAACACCATTAATAAAAAATTCAATTATTATCAGTCGTATGAATACACCAGAATTAGTTGGTGCTTCTGGATTAGTTAGAGAAAGTATAGATAATATTTTTCTGCCAGATAGATTATGGCAAGGTCAAGTTGCTGGAAATTTTAGTCCCGAATGGTTAATACAATCTATAAATATAGCAGCTAACATAAAAAAAATACGTGATCTTGCTACAGGAACTAGTGGGAGTATGAAAAATATTTCTAAAAAGTCAATGCTAGATTTAATTATTAATGTTCCTACATTGGAAGAACAACAAAAAATAGGTTCATTCTTCAAACAGCTAGACGAGACTATCGCTCTTCATCAACGTAAATTAGAGTTGCTTAAGGAACAGAAAAAAGGCTTCTTACAGAAAATGTTTGTTTAGGGTCTATAATTATATAATAACCCCTAATAAACGCTATAAAAACAGCCCTTATAATCTTAAGAGTAGATTATAGGGGCTGTTTTTTTTGTTTAGTGGTACAATAGATAATGTATAGAGTATAATTATATTTGAGGAGATACAAATGAAAAAAAGAATTACTATATTTTCGGTTCTGTTGCAAAGTTTTAAATCTACTATCAAATAAGGTAGAATAATAGAAAAAGATAGCAGGAGGAATGACGATGAATGAAGATTATAATGAAGACCGCTATAGCGAAGAAAATTTATTAGAAAGTAATTTTCCCAACTTAAATAAAAATTCTTCCCAATTTCAAGAAAAACTAGAAGATGTTCATGAAATAGAGAACGCCTTAAAAACCTTAATGACCTTGTGTGGACAAGACGAAAAAAATCCTGATTTAGATAAAACACCGTTTAGAGTAGTCAAAGCTTTTCTAGAATATACGACAGGTTACAGGGAAGACCCAGCTTCTCATTTAGAAAAAACCTTTGATATTACCCAAAATGATCCGATTATTGTGAAAGATATAGAATTTTATTCCATGTGTGAACACCATTTTGCTCCTTTTTTTGGAGTGGCTCATGTGGCTTACATTCCTAATAAAAAAGTAACAGGATTATCTAAAATTGCTCGAGTAGTAGAAGGTTACGCCAGACGTTTTCAAGTGCAAGAAAGATTGACCAATCAAATTGCCGATGCTATTGAGTCAGTTTTAGAATCACGTGGTGTAATGGTGGCGATTGAAGCGAAACATTTATGCGTTTCAAGTCGCGGGGCAAAAAAAGAAGAAGCGAAAACTTTTACCCTAGTAAGCCGGGGTGTCTATCGGGACAATCCTGCGTTACGTTCAGAGTTTATGATGGCCATTAAGTGAGGAGGTAGGGAAGTTGATTAATAAAGTTGTCTTTATTACAGGAGGAACAAGAGGAATTGGGAGACAAATAGCCCTTATTTTTGCGAAAGCTGGGTATCAACTTGCCTTAAATTATCACCATAATCAAAAAATAGCCCAAGAATTTCAGCAAGAATTAATGACTTCTTTTTCCACCACTGTCCGCCTTTATCCAGGAGATATTGGAAGGGAAGAGGAAGTAGTGAACATGACTGAAAAAATTTATCAAGATTTTGGTCAGTTAGATATTCTAATTTTAAATGCTGGTCCATTTATTCATGAAGAAATTAAATTAAAAGACTGTACCACGGATCAATGGCTGCACATGATGAATACTAATTTAAATAGTTTCTTCTATTTAATGAAGGCAATTCTTCCACATATGGAAAGGCAAAACTGGGGACGGATTGTTACGTTAGGTTACGATCAAATTGAACGAGTGACTGGTTGGCCTCAAAGAGGAGCATACAGTGCAGCAAAAACAGGGGTGGCAGCTGCCGTTAGAACTCTAGCAGTGGAAGAAAAAGAATTTAATATTACAGTAAATATGGTTTGCCCCGGAGATATTAAAGCCCAGTGGAAAGAAGCAAGCATTGAAGAAGCTGAAAAGGAACAATTAAGTGAACAGGCAAAAAAAGAAAAATTCATTGAAGGTACTAGAAAAGAAAAATTTCTTGAAGAAGTCAAAAAGGAAAAGGCCCCTGAAGAAGCTGAACAGGAAAAATCCGTTGAAAAAACTGAAAAACTCAACAAAGTAAAAAGAACCGACACTATCTCAAGTGCTTTTGAAAATGCCAACTCTAAAAGAAAAGCCACGGGTGAAGATGTGGCGCAGACGATTTACTTTCTCTGTCAAGATAGTGCTGAATATTTAACAGGGAATATTTTAAATCTAGCTGGAGGAGAAAATATTATTGCTCGAAAAATGACTGAAAAATAGCCTTATTTTTGATGGAATTTTTCCTCTTTAGAAGACACTTGAGTTTTGGTATAATCAAGGTAACATGGTGTTTAACTTTTGAGAGCGTAAAATAGTTTGTGTAAATTAGGGTATTGAAAAAGGAAGACCTTATTCGTATGATTAAAGCGACTAAACCAAATCAAACGGAGGTCTTACCTATGAATCAGTTTAACAAAGAAATCGCTCAAGCACTACTAGAAAATACCAATTTAACAGAAGTTTTTCGCAATCAACTTGAAAGTACAATGAATTCTCTTTTAGAAAGCGAACTTACTGCTATTTTAGGATATGATCCTTATGTGCGCTTTAATAACGGAAACTATCACAATGGCGATTACACCAGACGACTAGACACACAGTTTGGTCAAATCAATGTCCGTGTCCCTAGGGACAGAAAAGGAGAGTTTCATCAATCGTTGATTCCTCCATACACTCATCGTATTGATAGTTTAGAAACAACCATCATTCAGCTCTATGAAAAAGGCATTACCACTAGAGAAATTGCTGATTTAATTGAAAAAATGTATGGCTCACATTATAGTCCAACTACTATTTCTAACATCACCAAAATGGTGGACGAACAAGTGACTGCTTTTCATTCTCGTCCTATTTTTCATTCGCAATATGTTTGTCTATTTCTAGACGCGACGTATATTCCGTTAAGACGTGATGCTGTTCAAAAAGAAGCAGTACACATTGCCTTAGGAATTACTTCTTCTGGTGAGAAAGAAATTTTGGACTATCTTATTGCCCCACAGGAATCAGATATTGCATGGTCAGAGTTGCTAGGTAGTCTTGTTTCTCGGGGCTTAACTGACGTCCAACTCATTGTTGCCGATGGCATGACTGCTATTCAAAATACCTGCGAAAGAAATTACCCTCAGGCAAAATTTCAACGTTGCCTAGTGCACATTAATCGAAACATTATGGGAAAAGTTCGTATTTCTGATCGTCAAGAAGTAGCCAGTGATTTCAAAAAAATTCATCACGCCAGTACTACTCAAGAAGGTAAAGAAATGATTCAAACTTTTATTGACAAGTGGCAGAAACGTTATCCCAGGATGACCCATTCTCTTCAAGAGACCGAAAATCTCTTGACCTTCACTCAATTTCCTAAAGGGTTCTGTTGCGAAGTTTGAAAATCAAACGCGCCCTCTCTGAACTCCAAATATCTTAGGCTGGTATTCCCATTAATACCTTGATTTCAGTACAGACCGAAAACCCGAAGAGAGTGCCTTCTTTTCGGGTTTTCTTATATAATCCTCGAATGGCTTCCATGCCTTTAATCGTGGGTGAGGCAGTGCGTAAACTTCGATAGAATTTATTGCGTCTCTTTACTGGACGATGGTCTTGTTCAATCAAATTATTCAGGTATTTAATGGTACGATGTTCTGTCCCTTGATAAAAGCCGTATTCTTTTAGTTTCTTAAAGGCACTTGTAATAGAGGGGGCTTTATCTGTGACTACAACCTTCGGTTCATCAAACTGCTTCACTAACCGCTTAGGAAAAGCATAGGCTGCTTGTGTGTCGCGTTTTTTACGTAACCAAATATCCAAGGTTAAACCATCTGCATCGATGGCTCGATACAAATAATGCCATTTTCCTTTAATTTTGATGTACGTTTCATCCATTTTCCATGAATAAAAGGATTTTTTATTTTTCTTTTTCCAAATTTGATAGAGTAGTTTGCCATATTCTTGCACCCAACGATAAATCGTCGTATGAGAAACGTTAATGCCACGATCATATAAGATTTCTTGAACTTCACGATAGCTAAGGTTATAACGAAGATAGTAGCCCACGGCTACAATAATCACATCCTGCTGAAATTGCTTTCCTTTAAAATGATTCATCGTCATTCCTCCTGCTATCTTTTTCTATTATTCTACCTTATTTGATAGTAGATTTAAAAATTTGCAACAGAACCATAATTCCTACAATCCCTCTGATATAGAACAAAGGCTATCTGAATTATATGAGGATAGTGATGTTTCAAAGAAATCAGGCATTTATGAATATTTACTTAGTAAAGAAAAAACCGAATTGATAAAATTGCTATCAATTCGAGCATTTACAGAAACAGATAAGAAGTCTAAATATAAAGAACAGACAAATGAAACTAAAAAATCTAATAGCTCTAATTGCCCTGTATGTATTACCGACAAACAGTATGATCACATGACCCATATTTGGACTTATAAAGAAATGGCTGGAGACCATATTATGCCATGGAGTAAAGGTGGAAAAACTGAGCGAGGTAACTTACAAATGCTATGTAGGCATCATAACGGATTAAAATCTAATTTTTGATTCATTTCCGAATAATTTAAATGTTGTGAACTTTTTCGGTATAAATTAGCTCAATTCAGTGATTTTTGGGGTAAAATTCACACCATTCAGATGAAATTAGTTGAAATTAGATGAAGTTTTGAGTTCTGAAAACCCATGAAAACGTTGATTTTAGTAGCTTTTGAAATTAATTCAAACAAAAGTTTTTAAAACCAGGTCTTAAAAAAGCCCGCAAGGCATCACAATTCTCAAAACGTTAATATTCAGTTATATCAACGTTTCAGAGCACTTTGCGAAGTTTTCGCAAGGTGCTTTTTTGATGAAAAAAGTGCTTTGGTAATCCTTTTGGTAATCTTTCGAGACTTGGTTTTTGGTCAATATGAGGCTGAGCAATAAATCTAGTTCATTTAGACTTATTAAGATACTCTGCAAATTTTGTAATTGACTGTTTTTCACCAGCTTTTGTAGCATGGCTATAAGTGTCTAAAGTCATCTGGCTGCTTGCATGGCCTAAGCGTTTAGCAGTATTGACTGGGTCAATTCCCATTTCAATCATCAAGGTTGCGTGAGTGTGTCTAAACCCATGTGGGCTAATCTTTTTAAGATTATGCTTACGTATAATACGTTTTAGAATATTGTTGATATAGTCAGCGTGTAAGGGTTCTATCTCACCATCTCGGTTGTAGTATGTAAACATAAATTCTTTGTCGAGAGAAAGAGGCTGTACTGATAATTGCCACTTTTCTCTGCTAGTTTCCTGTTTCCGTTTGTTGAGGATAGAACAGGTTTCATCATCAAGATAGATAGAGCGCACAGAGAATGTATTTTTAGTTCCTTTTTCAATGGCATGGCCATCTATTCTTCCTAAACTTTTGCTAACTGTTAATAGTTGATTCTCAGAATCAAAATCTTCTCATTTAAGGGCGTAGAGCTCTCCTTTTCGTAACCCACTGTATGCTAGTAATCGAAATAGTGCATAATGTTTATAAGGTTCATTTTCTAAAATGATTGTCAAAAAATGATGCAACTCGTTAACTGTCCAATAGTTCTCACTGACAGTTTTTTTGAGTTTAGGCATAATAACCTTGCTCATAGGATTTCGTTCAATATAATTCATATTAATGGCAAATTCAAATATTTTAGAAGTATAAGATTTGATTTGCTTCATGTTTTTGAATGTCTTGGCTTTGTCAGTGATGAAGGTTTGACAATCTAAAGGACTGATTTTTGAAATTTTCTTTTCTCCAAAGACAGGAAGAATATGTAGGCGATAGAGGTCGGCAGTTTTGGCTGCAGTAGTTGCTTCAACAGTATCTTTATAAGCTTCATACCAGCTTTGATAAAGCTCTTGGTAAGTGTAAGTTGTTTGAGCAGTAATATGGACAAAAGTTCCACTATTCAACTGATGATTAACAGCAGTTTCATGAGCTTTGGCAGCTTTGCGCGTCTTGAATCTTCATTTAGTATAATATTTTTTCTTACCGTAGTCGTTTAGACCAAGGTAAACTTTAACAAAATAGGTGACTCCTTTGTAGATTGGTACTTGTGTACAGACATAACAGTTCTCCGTTTCTAAGTTTTCGGAGCTTATGTAATTGAGAAACTGTTCGTTTATTTTTTGTGTCGGTCTTCTTGTCTAATTCGGTATTCTTCAGTCTGAATCCAGGTTTGCCAAATTTCTGACTCTCGTTTTAAACTATTCATGTGTTTAGTGAAAGTTTTCATGAATTCTTCCTCATGATTGATCAAGTAGCGCGCTAAAATGCGCCTAAAATCGTCTGAGAAGCCTTCATTTAAGGGCATAGACAAATGAATCTCTCCTAGTTCGATTCCTTTCTTAAGCTTCTCCATATCGCTTTTAAAAGGTGTTACAGAAGTAATTTCAGATGTCTTGAAACTATCAGTGACGATTTTTAAATTTGATGGAGCGTACCTTTCTTCGTCAATTCCAAGGATGTATGCCACTGAGACACCAAAATAATCCGCTAACTTTTGAGCATTCTCTTTTTTAGGTTTTCGGATTCCTTGATTGTAGCTAGATAATGTTGGATAGGATATATCTAGTGCCTCGCTGATAACTTTTATTTTTTTGCCACTTTCTTCGATAAGTTTAGCTATATTATTAGTCATAGTTACCTCCTAGTTGATATTTTAACACATTTAATACAAAAAGTATAATACCACTTGACAAGGATACAAAAAGTATTTATAATTTAAAATGTATAATAAAATATACAAATTTCGGAGTTTATTTAATTGAGAAACGGAAACGAGGTAATAATATGTCTGAAGAAGCGACTTTAGTTGTTCAACTTCCCAAAGTTTTGGAAAAACAGTTAAGGGCACATTATGATGAAATGGTCTCTACAGCTATTGAAAGAGCGCTAGAAGATAAAGAACTATACAAACCTATGGTTCAGATGGCCGCTCTTTCTAGGTGGCTTGATGTATCAACGACAACCCTTCAAAAATGGACACGAGAAGGAATGCCTACAATGGTCATTGATGGGATAACTCTGTACGATAAACGAGCTGTCACTAGATGGCTAAAGCAATATGAAAGATAGGAGGTACACGTATGAGTGAAGTACAATGGATTAAGATTACTACAGATATCTTTGATGATGAAAAAATACAGTTGATTGAGTCAATGCCCGAAGGAGATACTTTAATTGTCATCTGGTTTAAACTACTCGTTTTAGCAGGTAAACAGAATTACAGTGGAGTCTTAGCTCTAGGAGATAAGGTCTTTTATACAGAAGAGATGTTAACTACAGTCTTTAGGAGAAAGTCAACGACTGTGAAGCTGGCTCTGAAAACATTTGAACAATTTGGAATGATTGCTTTTGTGGATGGAGCAGTCACAATTCCTAAATGGGAAAAACATCAGAACATTGATGGTCTTGAGAAAATTCGTCGGCAAACCAGAGAAAGAGTGGCTCGTCATCGTCAAAAGCAAAAAGCTCTAGTAAGTGGGCAAGATAGTTTATCAATAGAATGTAACGTTACAGAAACGTTACCTGTAACGGAAAGTAACGGTCAAGTAACGCAACAGATTAAGAACAAGAATCAGAAAGAGAATAAGAATATACTAGATAATAGTTCTAGAGAGACAGAAGATCAGTCAACAACTTATCTCAAACCAGAGTATCATTCTCTTTTGCAAGTGATTGCGGATAGATATAACGATCGTTTTATTTACCCCTATAATTACACCCTAACGCATAAGCAAAAAATGGCGATTGGACAGTTTTTAAGCGAAGGCTATATGACTTCTGATGAAGTCTTGGGAATGATAGGTCGTATTCCTAATGATGTAGAGTCACCATTAGCCTATTTAATGAGCTCTATGGAGCGCCTAAAAGATGAGCGATTATTGGAAGCAAGGTAATTGCTCATGAAAATGCTAGAAAGTTTTACCAAAAGGGAGAAGAGTAGAATGACAATTTATTATCAATTGGAGAATATGCTAGTCGCTGGTTTTAAATCAGAAGAAGAGTTACAACGGTATCAAGGGTTAAAAGCAGAGTATGAGGAAGAAACCCTGGATTATAGTTTCTAAATTAGAGAAATTGTCAATCAATTAGAAATTATTATCCAGAGTAGAGAAAATGACTTCCCAAATTTAGAAGAAGGGCTGTTGCAAGATTATCAGGAACTTGTAGAATATTTGAGGGAATACGATGTGTCTCAGGCAGAAAATACATAAGGAGAATTTATCGTGGTTGAGCGTTATCGAACAGTTCTGAAAAAATTCTATATCACAAAATCGCAGAATCAAACGCTAAACTACCTTATCAGTTATACAGGTTTAAGGAATTTTTCTAACTATGCTAGGAAAATGTTATTTAAGAAATTCCCTATTGTTGTGGTATTTGATGAAACTTCATTTGAAGACTTGATATTTTCTTTGAGGCGAATTAAAAATAATATCAATCAGTTAGCAAGGATAGCTGAGCAATCTCAGGATCTTCAAGCATTACGAGCTATGACTTACAGTGTTCAAATGATTGAAAAATATGAAAAATCGTTCCTTAAATACCATAAAACGAAAAAGGCGAGGTTACTATCAAAAGTGGATGAATGAAAAATAGAATTAAAAATATCGTGAAGCAAGTCTTTTTGACTGAGGATGAGAATAAAAGATTGTTAGCATTAATGGCTAATGAAAAAGAGTCAAACTTTTCCGCTTTTGCCAGAAAGAAATTATTTAACCAAGAGATTGAATCATGGACGATTAATTTTCCAGAGTATGAGCAACTAACAGAGCGATTCATTCAGATTGGCAGATCAATTAATATGATTGCCAAGTTGTCAACTCAGGTTGGAAATATTTCACAACAGAATTTTATAGAACTTGGTCAGTTTATAACTCAATTATTGGATGAATTGGAAAAGGGACTCTCAGTTAACCTGAAAAAGAAGTCTACTAAACATTAAATAAGTAAATGAAACCGCAGGAATTTATCTGCAGTTTTCTTATGTCCTTCTAAAAAATGATTGTCTGACAATGTCAGCCACCGTGTCTGGCACGGGGAATTTAGAATTGATACAAAAACATAATTTTAGGTCTTTGCGAGCTCAGATAGTGTATACACACTATCGAAAAAAATAAAACATCAGGAAAGGTCGAACCGACAATTTTCCTGATGTTTTTAATATCTGGGGAGAATCCTCAGAACCCTTGATAAATAATTCGAGATAAAGTTAGAAAATGGTATAATAGGTGGAGATATAATCGTTTTCAAGGAGTAGGTTTTGGAAGAGAGCTTAATTAAATCAAAACAACGTGTTCAAAAACATGGAGAAGTCTTTACACCTGCTTGGATGGTTCAGAAAATGCTGGATACTCCTGGAGTGAAAGAAGCTTGTGAAAGTGTATATAAGACCTTTTTAGAGCCATCTGCAGGCGATGGCAATTTTTTGCAAGCTATTTTAGAGAGAAAGCTAGAGGCTGTGGTCAGACAGTATGACAAACGAAATTGGAAAACAAAGTCTTTGATTGCTCTCTCGTCCATATATGGCATAGAGTTTTTAGAAGATAATTTGGAAGTGGCACGTTCACGGATGTTTCTTTGTTATTTAGACTGGTATGAGCAAGCTTTTGGAACTAGACTAAATAGCAAAAATGATATCTATCAATCAGCACACTATCTTATTCATAAAAATATTGTGAGAGGAAATACCTTGACTCAGCAGCATCCAGTTACAGGGGAGCCTATCAGGTTCAATGAGTGGCAACTGGTCAAAGGTCATCCAAGTTTGGTAAGAAAAATCCCTTTTGCACTTTCAGAACTTTTGGGTAAAGAAGTAGAAGACAATCGGACAGTCGTGGAAGGACAACTGAGTTTTTTTGATATAGATGATGAATTTATTATTGAGAATGAATCTGTTAAAAAAGCAGATGTGATAAAAGAGATAACCATTCAAAAAGTGTATTTACTAGGAGATTAGGCTATGATTTCAAATTTTGAATTTTTGGCAATTGATATAGATACAGCCGAGCTTTTTAGAACCATAAACATGGCTGAAGAAAACTATACACATGGGGACTATGAAGGCACGCTGACTAAGGTGAGAAAAGTTGCTGAGAATACAGCGAGGTTGGTTGCCGATAGAGAATATTTAGATATTAGTGAGCGCGCCACCTTTAATGACGTACTAAGAGAGATAAGAGACTTTATTCCCAATAAAATAATTGTCGATCACTTTTATGATATCAAGGGAAAGGGGAATAATTCTGCCCATGTCCTTAATCCAGAAGATGCGACAAAAGAAAATGCCTTAAAATCACTAAAACAAGTCTTTGACATACTAGCTTGGGTCATGCTGACCTATATTGAACCGGATATTAAAGCCAGTGCAATTGGTCAGTTTTTAGAACCGAGAGCACAAGAAATGTACACTACGGCTGAGCGGAAGTTTATCTATATTCAAACAGTTAACAATGAAAGTGGACTATTTAATGCCTTCGAAGGGACTCAAAAAATTGGTGAGGGTAGCGTTTCTTCGGATGATATTGAGACAGATTGGTCGCCAAATAGTGACTTTTTACGTACTGTTGCCCCAAAACGTATTAATCAATACATGAAAACATCTGGTCTTCCTTACACGCTTGGTTGGGTAGAGCTTGCTTACAAAAAGGCGACCAAGTCCTGGTTTCATGATTATGATGTGCATAATGTCTTGAAGCGTTCGGGGATTAAACAGGCTGAACAACTGGAAGGAACAGAGTGGTTCAAGACGGATTTAGAGACAGCTAAGGCTGCTATTAAAGCTGTTAAAGAAGGTAGAAATTATCTAAATATTACTGCTAAAGAATCATTTATTGAAGAACCAGTTATCACCCTTCGTCCAGAACAAGAGGCAGCGGTCGAGCAGACTCAAAAAGTCTTTAAGAAAAAAGACCGAATGCTCTGGAATGCTAAAATGCGTTTTGGTAAAACCTTGACGTCCTTGCAATTGGTCAAGAATGAAGCCTTTCAAAGAGTGCTCATCATGACTCATCGTCCTGTTGTGGCGGATTCTTGGTTTGATGATTTCAAGAAAATGAAGATGAGCGCCGATGGGTATGATTATGGCTCAGTCAATCAAGGAGAAACGCTTGAAAACCTGAAGCGAGGAGAAAAACCTTTTGTGTATTTTGCTTCAATCCAATTGCTTCGGTATAATGGCGGACAAACCAATCTGAAAGATTTTGCAGATGTGGATTGGGATTTGATTATCATTGATGAGGCGCACGAGGGAACGCAAACCGAGCTCAGTGACACTGTTATGAAAGAATTGGTCAAAGAGCATACAAAGATACTTGAACTATCTGGGACACCTTTCAATCTTTTGGATCAATTTGACGAGGAGCAAGTTTATACTTGGGACTATGTCATGGAACAACAGGCTAAGAAGAAGTGGGAATTAGAACGTCCAAGTGAGCCAAATCCTTATGAAACTTTGCCAAAAGTATCGATGTACACTTTTGAAATGAAGCATAAGGAACGTTTTTCTGATGAGAGTAAGTCGTTTAACTTTAGAGAATTTTTCCGTGTGGCTGAGGATGGTAAACTTGTTTATAAGCAAGAGGTTCGCCAATTCTTAGATAATATCACACATCCAGATAGTCGTACGAACTACCCTTTTTCAACGAAGTCTTATCGTGAAGAGTTGCGTCATACGCTTTGGCTTATGCCAGGTGTTAAGGAAGCTAATGCTTTTGAGGACTTGCTTAAAGAACACCCTATTTTCGGGAAAGAATATAAAATTGTTAATGTTGTTCGAGGAGCAAGTAGCGATGATGGAATTGCTAACGATGCGGACATAGAGAAAGTTCGTTCTGCTATTGGTAAAGACCCTTCGCAGACAAAAACCATTACCCTGACTGTTCGTAAGCTGACAACAGGCGTCAATATCCCAGAGTGGACAGCTGTTCTCTTCTTGTCTAATACCAATAGTGCCATGAACTACCTACAAGCTGCTTTCCGTGCCCAGACGCCTTTTTCTCATGAGAAATTGGGAATGAAGACAAATTGTTATGTTTTTGATTTTGCCCCTGATAGAGCCTTGACGGTCATGGCGGAGAGTGTCCAGATTAACTCAGGTGTAGGGAAGAAAAATACGCAAGCACAAAAGCAAGCTATGGCTCGTCTTCTAAACTTTATGCCAATCTTAGGGGCTTCAGACAATGGAATGAAGACCTACGATGTGGATAGAATGCTGACACAGCTCAAGAAAGTTTATGCTGAAAAGGCAGTGCGGTCAGGTTTCGAAGATGACAGTCTATATAATGACAATCTTTTAACTTTAACCGCTGATGATGCAAGCATGTTTACCAAACTAAATGCTATCGTTGGTAAGACACAGAGTCAAAAAACGCCTAAGAAAGTTGTAATTAATGAAAATGGATTGACAACTGAAGAGCATGAGCAAGCTGAAAAAGCTAAAAAGAAACCAAAAGCTAAACGAACAGCAGAAGATCTAGAGGTTATCGAAAAACAAAAAGAAGCGAAGAAACAGCGGAAAAATATGATTTCTATCTTACGTGGGGTTTCTATCCGTATTCCGATGATGATTTACGGTATGGCGGTCGATTTATCAAAAGATATCACCATTCAAGACTTTATCAAGCAGGTGGATGATGAATCGTGGAAAGAGTTCATGCCAAAAGGTTTCACAAAGGGAATGTTTAGTGAGATTACCAAGTATTATGATGCTGAGGTCTTTATCGAAGCAGGTCGTATCATTCGTCAGCGTGCCAAATCCTTTGATGATCTGGACTTCATCGAGCGTGCGGAGCAGATTGCAGAGCTGTTTGGTACCTTTAAAAACCCTGATAAGGAAACGGTACTGACACCATGGCGCGTGGTCAATCTCCAACTATCTAAGTCTGTCGGTGGGTTGAACTTCTATGATGATAACTTTGAGTCGGTGACAGATGGTGCGACGTCAAATCTTCACTGGGTGTCTAATGAAGTGACCCCATCAATCTATCAACGAGATACGAAAATCTTAGATATCAACTCAAAGACAGGTCTCTACCCTCTTCATAGTGCCATTAGCTTGTATTATCAAAGAGTGGCAGAAAATGATGACAACCATTTTGAAGCTGACCAAGTTTATCAGGATATTTTAGCGAACAACATCTATGCTATTGCCAAAACGCCAATGGCAAAAACCATTACCGAACGTACACTGACAGGCTATCGGAAGTACAAAACCAATGTCACCTACATTGAAAATTTGACCGATACACTAAAAGTAGATATCAAAAAAGGAAAAGAAATGGTAGAGGAGGTCTTTAAGAACGTGAAATTTGATGTAGTGATAGGAAATCCTCCGTATCAGGAAGAAGCGGTTGGTAAAAGACCGGAACCTATTTATCATAAATTTTTAGATTTAGCTGCAGAACTTTCATCAAAGGTTGTAATGATTCATCCAGCTAGATTCTTATTTAATGCTGGTCAGACACCAAAGTTTTGGAATGAAAAAATGCTTAATGATGAGCATTTAAAAGTGGTGTTTTATACTCAAAGTAGCTCAGAAATTTTTCCTAATACAGATATTAAGGGTGGTGTGGCTGTAACTTATAGGAATAGTGATGAAACATTTGGTTCTATTAAAACTTTTACTGCATATGAAGAACTAAATGAAATACTTGATAAAGTAGTTACAAGTAATTTTAAATCTATTAATGAAGTCATGTTTGGATTTAATAGCTATAAGTTAACAGAAAGAGTATACAGTGATTATCCAGAGTTTGAACAAAGAGTTGTTAGTCCGCAGACTAGAACATACATGCTCACAAACATATTTTCTCGCCTTCCTGAAATATTTTTTAATACGAGACAGTCTGATTTAGATATTCAAATTTATGGACGTGAAGGTAATGATAGAATATTTAAATATATTCAGAAAGATTATGTGACAGCTCATCCAAATTTAGAAAAATATAAAGTAATTCTCCCAGGTTCTAATGGTAGTGGGATTCTTGGTGAGGTACTTTCCTCTCCAATTGTTGCTGCTCCTCATATTGGGCACACACAAACTTTTATCTCCTTTGGTGCTTTTGAAAGTTATAAGGAAGCAGAAAATCTTTTGAAATACCTTAAAACAAAATTTACAAGAGTTATGTTAGGGACAATGAAGATAACACAACATAATGAAACAGCATCAACTTGGAAAAATGTTCCTCTACAAGATTTTACATCCAACTCGGACATTGATTGGTCACAATCAATCGCTGAGTTAGACGCACAGCTCTATCGAAAATATGGACTTTCGGATGATGATATTGAATTTATTGAGAGTAAAGTGAAGGAGATGGGGTAGGAATATGGAGCCTTATTTTACAGAATCAGTAGTCAATGCTGGAATTGAACTAGGTATATTAGCTGTCAAAGGAACAACAGCTAAAATAAATAGTAAAATCCAATCAATGAAAACTGAGCGTGAAGCAGATAAACTTAGAAGTGCTTACGATGACATTGTTAATGAGTTAATTATTGAAAGGGCTGAGGCTCTCCGGATTGCACAAATCTATAAAGAAGAATATGAAAAGGTCACTATTAAGGATGAGGATATAGAATATCTCCATAATACCCTTATTCGAATTATTTCTTTATTCAGCTCTTTTGGAAATGTCACAGAAGAACAGTCAGCATCGTTTCGACAGATAGCAGAATTATTGAACAAAGATACTTTAAAAACGATGCAACTTCTTGGATTCAATTATAGAGAAGCGATAGGAGAACCATTAACTGAGATTTGTGCAAATGCTATAAAATCTAAATTGGGGAATTTTTCTAAGAATAAGAAAAGATAGATATATTCTGAGATTGTTTCAGTTCAACAGGTGACAATAAGGAGAAGAATGACAGAAATAATAAATTATCAAGCCAAAGAGGAACTAGATGATTTTGAAGTTACTCGATCAAAGATTACAGCAAATGCATTATTTAATTTTATGAGAGAGTACTCTTATTTGGAAAAAGCCATACTTAATATGGCCATTTGTCCGAGGTATTATCCTGAGGACATCAGTTATCTAAACTTAAAATCTAACTTTAAGGATTTAACAGAATGGTATATTCCCATGACATGTTTTTGTGATATTCCCTTACACCAGATAAGTTATCATGCGGAAGGAAATTCGGTGTCATCAATCGATCAGGGATATGGTAAGTTTTCAATAGCCTTTCATAAGGAATTTGGAATTTGGAATTAGGAAGGGAATACAACCAATTCATTATCTTAATGAGAACTCTGCTCATGTAGAAGAGCTGGTAAATGCTATGCATTTATTATTAAATCAGGTAAATACTGCTGCAGGTATTAATGAAGTCTTAACCAATTTCATTTTTGAGTATATTCGGATGATTAAACCCTATGTAGGTAAGATGAAACGTAGGGATAAAGATAATAATGTTATAGAAATAACAAAGAATTTTCAAGATGAACATGAGTGGAGATATATTCCGCAATTAAATCCGGGAGAACTCCCTTTAATGTTGGTTGAGGAAGAAGATATTCGTGCTGAGGAAATCAATAAAATTTATACGAATAGCATACCACAAACACGTAATGGGGTATTAAAATTTAATGTAGAAGATGTAAGGTATATATTTGTAGAAACTGTTCAACATAAGGAACGTTTAATTCGATTTATTAGAGGGAAACGAAAAGGAAAGAGACTATCATCTCAAAAAAAATATTCTAATCTCAAAAATAATGGTATATGATGAGTCAAAGGAGGATTGGTGATGGTCATCTCAAAGTTTGATTCGGTATTTTCTAAAAATAATAAAGAAGTTAAAGCTCCGACTGCTCTAAGAAAAAAACTCAACTTGTCAGCACCTAGAGGCTATTCATATGAGCTAATGGAAGGAACGAAGGATATGTATGTCTTATGTTCTAAAAAGAGCCGTCAAGAGAACAGCTTTCAAGTAAGGATAAAATTTCCGTTAGAATTTGAAGGTATGACGATACATAGTATTGATGAATTAGTTGAAGCTATGTACAGGACTCAAAAAGTTTTCAAACTAGATGAATCACCTTTTCAATACCGTTTTGCAGGTTTGAAAATGACCATCAAACAAAACGACCGCTTGTTGTTGAATGACTTTCTTGTCTGTGACCCGCTAGAAGATGATATGGGTGAGATTGGCTTTTTCGAAGGATACAAAAATTACAATTCCGTGACCATTATTGACCCGCTTTTGACGCAAAAACACGTGGACCAATTCAGAGAAGTCCTAGCTAGTATTGATACGGATTGTCGATATGGTGTTACTCAAATTGATTCAGGTGTGGTCTTGCGTGTGCTTGGACCAAATTACCACGAAAATCGTCGCCTCATGTGGTTATTTACCAATTTTTACCGCGAAGAAATCAAAATCTTCTCTCCAATCAATCTTAGAAAGCCGGATGTTCACATTCGATAGGTGAAAATGATGTTTTTAGATGTTATTTTAGGAGGCTTAGGGGCTATCCTTGGTGCCTTTTTGCGTTCAATCTTAAGTGATAATCTCAATGTCAAAGGCAATAAAATCCCTTGGGGAACGCTTTGGGCCAATGTGATTGGCTCTGTGCTTGCTGGTGTCTTGGTTGGTATGGCTGCCAATCATGCCTTGTCCCATAGGGCAAATGTCTTTCTCATCGGCGGTTTCTGTGGTGGTTTGACGACCTTTTCAACTTACTCGCTGGAACACTACAAGATGGTCTTGGCAAATACTAAAGGCATCGCTTGGCTCTACTGGTTAGCCTCTGTTCTGATTTGTATCTTCTGTGTTTATGTAGGCCGATGGCTTTATGGAATCATTTAGGAGGGGAACATGAAAAATAGTGAAAAATACAGTGCAATTGCAAGTGGTGCCTTTTTTGGTGGTGGTCTTCGTGTTTTAGTTGGAAATCTCACACCTGCTAGCTGGGGGTCTTCCTTTGCTGTTCTTTGTGTCAATATACTAGCCTGCCTGATTATCGGCTGCTTTACAGGATTATTTATCAAACACGTGACCAATCCTTTTACCAACAAAGCTATCGTGACAGGTTTTTGTGGTAGTTTATCGACTTTTTCATCGTTTTCAGTCGGCATTGTGCAACTCTTGGCGTCCAATCGTGTGATAGAAGCTGCTTGTTATATTGTCTTAAATCTCGTTATCGGCTATGCTGCGGTAGTCGTAGGACTTCGATTGACTTTGGGCAATAAAGTTAAAGAATATTTAGTAAAATAATTTAATGAATTGATTTAGTGAATTAAAAGAAAGAGAGTATATCGTATGGATATACCATATAATTACTTAAGTCCAGAAACGTGTGCGGTTTTGGCTGCAGGAGCGCTCGCTGTTGTTGGCTATTCTGTGCGAAAAGTCAAGGTTGAATTAAGCGAAAAATCAGAACTCGCACCCATGTTAGGGATTGCCTCGTCCCTTTCCTTTTTGATTATGATGTTTAATGTGCCTGTTCCTGGTGGTACAACGGCACACGCTGTTGGAGGAACTTTGCTGGCCATTTTGATTGGACCGTACGCTGCCTGTCTGTCCATAACGGTTGCCTTGATTTTGCAGAGTTTCTTATTTGCAGATGGCGGGATTATCGCTCTTGGCGCCAATGTGTTTAACATGGCCTGCGTGATGCCTTTTGTTGGCTATGCTATTTACCGTTTCTTTGCCAAACGCCATCACAGTGACCTTGGGGTTATCCTTGGTTCTTATATTGGTATCAATGTATCTGCCTTGCTAGTTGGGGTAGAACTAGGCTTGCAACCTGTTCTTTTCCATACGGCTAGTGGTCAAGCCCTTTACAATCCTTACCCACTATCAATCACAGTTCCTGCCATGACCTTGACGCACCTCTTGTTTGCAGGACCAATCGAAGCCTTCTTTACTTACGTCATTTACCGCTTTGTTAAACGCGTTACTCCAAATGAACTCTACGAAAATGCCGCTATTCAGTCAGAAAATGCCAAAACATCCTTTAAACCCTTGTATTACCTTTTAGGAGCTCTAGTGGTTTTGAGCCCGATTGGATTATTAGCTCAAGGAACAGCCTTTGGCGAATGGTCAAAATCTGAAATGCTAGATAAATTAAAATCAGAAGGTGTAGCAAGCCAATTACCACAGGGGATGGCTAAAGGATTGGACTATCAAAGTTTGTTTAGTGACTACACAGTTCCAGGCACCAATCTCCCACTAGGATATATTTTGAGTGCTATTACTGCCATTATTATCTTTGTTTTAATCGGGAAAGTATTAGGAAGTCTGAATGGAAAAGAGAGAGACTAATCTAACTTTACCTACTTGGTTAACCGCAGAAAATCACGATAACATCAAGACGGACCCCCATCGCAATTACATTCAGATCAACATCAGGGGTGTTATTCGCCTGCTTAATTTTTTAACAAATACCAACGTTTCTTACTCTTCCAAAAAATCCCCTTGGATACGCCTACTATCTTTAATTACCTACACTATCATGATTTTAAAAGGAACCAGCTTAACCTATCTTTGGATAGTAGGACTGTTGTTGTTTATCAAATTGAGCGTTTTGCCAGGTTCAGTTATCATTAACATTATCAAAAAATTGTTTCGTTTGCTTATCGTATCTGCCATTGTTTTACTCCCAAGTATTGTGATTAGCCAAAACGATATGACCCTATTTTTGATACGCGTTGGATTGATTTTAGTGAATATTTCCATCTTCCTCACCATTACCTCGTGGCAGCAGTTTATTTTAGCGCTTCGTCAATGGCATCTGCCTACGATTATCATCCTAGTCATTGACATCACGATAAAATACATTTATATGCTAGGAATGTTTTTAGAGGAATTATTATACAGTATTCGTTTGCGGACCTTGGGGCAACACGTGAGCCGCCAAGTTTTAGGGGCCTTATTAGGACAATTGTATTTGTCCTCAAAAGAACGCACAACCGAAACCTACCAAGCTATGGTGCTAAGAGGTTATACCCGTGATTCAAAGGGGTATTCTTTGGATAGACGCCTCCCTTTTAACCGCTATGATTTCGGTGTTTTAGTCGAATTAGTTGCCTTGATTGTCTTATATTTTATCTAAAGTAGGAGTCGCTGATGATTAAAATAGAAAACGGAAATTATCATTATACAAATAGTATTGGGATTCATGATATTAACCTCGACATTTCTAAGGGAGAAACGGTCTGTATCATGGGACCCAACGGTTCAGGGAAATCCACTTTATTGAAGTTGATAGTCGGATTGTGCCCTTTTGAGGACGGAGAATATTTCTTTGAAGGCGATAAGATTGATGCTGATTTCTTAAATGATAATCAAAAAGTCGGCAATTTTTATCGCCATTTTGGCTTTGTTTTCCAAAATCCCGACATTCAACTGTTTAACATGACCGTCTATGACGAGGTAGCTTTTGGCTTGCGTAACCTAGATTTATCAGAAGACGAAGTCAAGCAACGTGTCATGGATAGCCTAGAATTGCTGGGTATTAACCACCTCAAGGAGCGCGTGCCCTATCACCTCTCAGGTGGTGAAAAGAAACTAGTCGCTATCGCGAGTGTCCTAGTCATGAACCCAGACGTGATTATTTTTGACGAACCCTTTAACGGCTTGTCCCCTAAATATCGCAAACTCATTACAGAGCTGATTCAACGACTTCAAACGATTGGCAAGACCTTTATCATCTCAAGTAACCATTTTACGCAAATTCGATACCTCGTTGATAAGGCTTATATTTTTACAGAAGACCATACACTTGACAAAGAAGTCCTCCTCAAAGATTTGGAAGACCTACCAGACTTTATCGAGTATTTGGACAATATATAGACATACCAAAAAGTAGCAGAAATCCCCATGAACTGCACCCCAAAAGTGGCTCATTGTCAACTGTAGTGGGTTGATGCTAGCTAACATCTAGAGAGAACCAAATTGGTTTTCTCTTTTTTGACGTTCAAAGCGATGAAAATGCGTTTTTTAAAGTTTTCAAAGTTCCTAAAGCCATAGGCATTCCGCTTGATAACCTTGATCAGATTGTTAGTAGCTTCGAGTTTGCCATTAGAGTAAGGTAAAGTAATGGCGTTGATGACTTTCTTCTTATCCTTTCGGAAGGTTCGAAAAACCGTCCGAAAGATTGGATGCACGAGCATGATATTGTCTTCAATGAGCTCAAAGAAGTGATCAGTGTTTTTCTCCTGAAAGTGGAACAGTAAGAGCTGGTAAAGGTCGTAATGACATTTCAATTCTTCTGAATAGCTGATGAGTCGATCTCGAATTTCTTTATTTGTTAGATGTTCTCTAAAGGTTGGACGGTAAAATCGCTTGTTATTCATCTTGCGACTATCCTGCTGTATCAGTTTCCAGTAGCGTTTAAGAGCTCGATATTCTATTGATTTACGGTCAAATCGGTTCATGATTTGGATACGAACACGGTTCATAGAACGACTAAGATGTTGGAGTAAACTAGTCCAGTGGACTATTTTAGCCCGAGCTTAAAAAATGAGAAAGCGAGGGGAAAACGGTCGAGAACGATTTGAGCATGCGGAAAAAGCTGTTTGGCCAGCTGTTAGTAAGGACTATACATATCCATAGTGATGAATTGTACACGTTCACGGACCTTTCTGTGATAACGCAGGAAATGGTTGCGGACGACTGCCTGTGTTCGTCCATCTAAGATAGCGATGATATTCTTGTTATCAAAATCCTGAGCGATAAAGCTCATTTTCCCTTTCTTAAAACTATACTCATCCCAGCTCATGACAGTAGGCAGGTGATTCAAGTTGGTTTTAAACTGAAACTCATTGAGCATACGGATGACAGTTGAGGTTGA
>NZ_JAAXMT010000009.1 GCF_012277075.1 Streptococcus alactolyticus
CTTTTCTCTCGATTATACTCTTCCTAACATAGGAACTCTTTCCAATTGGCTAGTACAATATAAGAAAAATGGGTATGCTATTGTTGAGAAAACAAGAGGGAGATCTTCTAAAATGGGACCTAAAGCGGAGAAAACTTGGGAAGAAATGACAGAGTTAGAACGACTTAGAGAGGAAAATGAGCGTCTACGGACCGAGGTGGCATTTCTAAAAAAGTTGAGAGAAGCTCGCTTGAGGGACGAAGCAAAAATGCGCGAACAACAGCGACAATTAGAGAAATGGTTAGAGGAGGATTTAGATTAGATATCCTTTTAGAGTGTTCATGTTTAGCTCGTTCAACTTACTATTACCACTTGAAACAGCAAAATAAGCTTGACAAGAACAAAGCTCTTAGAGCTAAAATCAAGACGATTTATGATGAGCATAAAGCTAATTATGGCTATCGTCGTATCACTTTGGAACTAAGAAACCAAGGCTTTTTGGTCAACCACAAAAAAGTGCAACGCTTAATGAAACTCATGAATGGAACGGCACGCATTCGCCGCAAACGTCACTATTCATCTTACAAGGGTGAAGTTGGTAAGAAAGCCGATAATCTCATCCAATGTCAGTTTGAAGCTTCAAAGCCCTATGAAAAATGTTATACAGATGTCACAGAATTTGCTATTCCATCGAATGTTATCATGAATTTCTTAATCAAAAGGGAATTCGTCCATTCATGTCCCGTAAAGGCAATAGCCCAGATAATGACATGATGGAATCCTTCTTTGGTATCTTAAAATCAGAAATG
>NZ_JAAXMT010000010.1 GCF_012277075.1 Streptococcus alactolyticus
AGCTAAGGTGTTATTTAGTTGTGCACTTTTTCTCTGTTAAATCAAAGAAATAACTTCTCTACTGGTTGAATTAAGTAGCTTCCGATAATGATTTCTTCTAGAAATCGTTGATATGGTTGACAAATGGTAGAAAAAGAGAGAACCCAAAAGTTCTCTCCTAACTTCTGCATAAGAAGTCTTATTTGTCAGTAAGAGCAGCCAATCCTGGAAGTTCTTTACCTTCAAGAAGTTCCATAGATGCACCACCACCTGTAGAAATCCATGAGAATTTGTCTGCACGTCCAAGGTTGATAGCTGCAGCAGCTGAGTCACCACCACCGATGATTGATTTAACACCAGGTTGTTTAACGATAGCGTCCATCACACCGATTGTACCAGCTTGGAAGTCAGGGTTTTCAAACACACCCATAGGTCCGTTCCAAACAACTGTTTTAGCACCAGTCAATTCTTTATCGAATTTAGCGATAGATTTAGGACCGATATCAAGACCAAGGAAACCAGGATCTACTGCTTCACCTTCAGTGTCTTTCACTTCAGTGTAGTCAGCAAAAGCATTTGCTTCTTTTGAGTCAACTGGCAAGATCAATTTACCGTTTGCTTTTTCCAAAAGTTCTTTAGCAACGTCAAGTTTATCTTCTTCAACAAGTGAGTTACCGATTTCGATACCTTGTGCTTTGAAGAATGTGTAAGTCATACCACCACCGATAAGGACTTTATCAGCTTTCTTCAACAAGTTTTCGATAACACCGATTTTATCTGAAACTTTAGAACCACCAAGGATAGCGATGAATGGACGAACTGGGTTTTCAACAGCTTCTTTGATGTAAGCAATTTCGTTTTCCAACAAGAATCCTGCAACAGCTTTATCAACGTTAGCAGAGATACCTACGTTAGATGCGTGTGCACGGTGAGCAGTACCAAATGCATCGTTTACGAAGATGCCATCACCAAGTGATGCCCAGTATTTACCAAGTTCAGGATCGTTTTTAGATTCTTTTTTGCCGTCAACATCTTCAAAACGAGTGTTTTCAACAAGAAGAACGTCACCGTCTTTAAGGTTGTTGATTGCTTCTTCAAGTTTAGCACCACGTGTTACACCTGGGAAAACAACTTCTTGACCAAGTTTTTCTGACAAGTCTTTAGCAACTGGAGCTAATGATTTACCAGCTTTGTCTGCTTCTTCTTTAACACGTCCAAGGTGAGAGAAAAGAATAGCACGACCACCATGTTCAATAATGTATTTGATTGTTGGAAGAGCCGCAGTAATACGGTTGTCGTTAGTAATAACGCCATCTTTCAAAGGAACATTAAAGTCAACACGAACAAGAACTTTTTTGCCTTTCAAATCAACGTCTTTAACAGTTAATTTAGCCATTTCATAGGACTCCTTATTATTTTTGATACATGATAATTATATCACAAAAAAAATAAAAGAGATAGCAAAATCACTATATTTTACCATCTCTTGATATTCAAATCAGACAGTATCTTAGCTCAATTCTACACAGAAACAAAAAAAGAGAGGAGAAAATCCCCTCTCAGATGCTAATCAATTAATTATTTAGCAATTTTTGCGAAGTATTCAAGAGTACGAACAAGTTGTGAAGTGTAAGACATTTCGTTGTCGTACCATGAAACTGTTTTAACCAATTGAGTACCATCAGCAGCTTCAGTTACTTCTGTTTGAGTTGCGTCAAACAATGAACCGTAAGAGATATCAACGATATCGCGTGAAACGATTGGGTCAGTGTTGTAACCGAATGATTCAGTTGCAGCAGCTTGCATAGCAGCGTTTACTTCTTCAACAGTTACTTTTTTGTCAAGAACTGAAACAAGTTCAGTAAGTGATCCAGTTGGAACTGGTACACGTTGTGCGTGACCTTGAAGTTTGCCGTTCAATTCTGGGATAACAAGACCGATTGCTTTAGCAGCACCAGTTGAGTTAGGAACGATGTTTTCAGCAGCTGCACGAGCACGACGGAAGTCACCTTTAGGGTGTGGAGCGTCAAGAGTCATTTGGTCACCAGTGTAAGCGTGAACTGTAGTCATTGTACCAACTTTAAGACCGAATGCTTTGTTCATAGCGTCTGCCATTGGTGCAAGACAGTTTGTTGTACATGAACCAGCTGAGATAACTGTTTCAGTACCATCAAGGATTTCGTGGTTAGTGTTAAATACAACAGTTTTAACATCTGATCCACCAGGAGCAGTGATAACAACTTTTTTAGCTCCGCCTTCGTGCAAGTGTTTTTCAGCTGCAGCTTTAGTAGCAAAGAAACCAGTTGCTTCAAGAACGATTTCTACACCATCGTTAGCCCAGTCGATTTGTTCTGGATCACGTTCTGCAGAAACTTTAACGAATTGACCGTTAACTTCGAATCCACCATCTTTAACAACAACTGAACCAGCGAAACGACCTTGAGTTGTATCATATTTCAACAAGTGTGCAAGCATTGCTGGGTCAGTAAGGTCGTTAATACGAGCTACTTCAACACCTTCAACGTTTTGGATACGACGGAATGCAAGACGACCGATACGGCCGAAACCGTTAATACCAACTTTAACTACCATTAGTGATTTCCTCCTTATGAAAATCAAGAAAATTTATTTTAAAAGGTTACCCTTTTAGACAATTGTGAAAAGATTAACTTATACAAGCAAAATTAATCCTTCAACGTTAGTATTATATAATTATTTCGCCAAAATTGCAAATATTTCAGAGCAAAAAAGGAATGCTATGAAAGCATTCCCTTTAATATTCAATTATTCACCAGAATTTTTCTTAATGATTTCTTCTTGAACAGATTTTGGTACATCTTCATAGTGGTCAAATACCATCATGAATGTTCCACGTCCTTGAGTTGCAGAACGAAGAACTGTTGCGTAACCAAACATTTCTGCCAATGGAACGAAGGCACGAACGATTTGGCTGTTACCGTGTGCTTCCATACCGTCAACACGTCCACGACGAGCTGTTACGTGTCCCATAACATCACCAAGGTTTTCTTCAGGTGCTGTAATAGTAACAAGCATCATTGGTTCAAGAATAACTGGTTCTGCAGTCTTAGCAGCTTCTTTAAGTGCAAGTGATGCAGCGATCTTGAAGGCAGTTTCAGATGAGTCGACATCGTGGTATGAACCATCATACAATTTAGCTTTAACGTCAACCATTGGGTAACCAGCAAGAACACCGTTTGCCATAGATTCTTGAAGTCCTTTTTCTACTGCAGGGATGAATTCACGTGGAACCACACCACCGACAATAGCGTTTTCGAATTCGAAACCTTTACCTTCTTCGTTTGGTGTGAATTCAATCCAAACGTCACCGAATTGACCTTTACCACCTGATTGGCGTTTGAAGAATCCACGTGCTTGTGTTGGTTTGCGGAATGTTTCACGGTAAGAAACTTGAGGCGCACCAACGTTTGCTTCAACTTTGAATTCACGTTTCATACGGTCAACAAGGACGTCAAGGTGAAGCTCACCCATACCAGAGATAACTGTTTCACCAGTTTCAACGTTTGTTTCAACACGGAAAGTTGGGTCTTCTTCAGCAAGTTTTTGAAGGGCGATACCCATTTTATCTTGGTCAGCTTTAGATTTAGGCTCAACCATCAATTGGATAACTGGTTCTGGAACGTCGATTGATTCAAGGATAATTTTAGCTTTTTCATCTGTCAATGAGTCACCAGTTGTAGTGTCTTTCAAACCAACAGCGGCAGCGATATCACCTGAGTAAACTGTTTCAATTTCGTGACGGCTGTTAGCGTGCATTTGAAGGATACGTCCGATACGTTCGCGTTTACCTTTTGAAGTATTCAACACGTATGAACCGCTGTTCAATACACCTGAGTAAACACGGAAGAATGTCAAACGACCTACGAATGGGTCAGTCATGATCTTGAAGGCAAGAGCCGCAAATGGTTCGTCATCAGAAGCTGGACGTTCTTCTTCTTCACCTGTATCTGGGTTAACACCTTTGATAGCTGGGATATCAAGTGGGCTTGGAAGGTAATCAATAACCGCATCCAACATCAATTGAACCCCTTTGTTTTTGAAGGCTGAACCACAAAGTACTGGGAAGAATTCAACGTTGATAGTTGCTTTACGGATAGCAGCTTTCAACTCGTCGTTTGTGATTTCTTCACCTTCAAGGTATTTCATCATCAAGTCTTCATCAGTTTCAGCAACGGCTTCAACCAATTTTTCACGGTATTCGTTTGCTTGATCAACGTATTCAGCTGGGATATCTTCTTCAAGGATATCAGTACCAAGGTCGTTAGTGTAGATTTCCGCTTTCATTTTGATCAAGTCAATAATACCACGGAAGTCATCTTCTGCACCGATTGGCAATTGAATTGGGTGAGCATTTGCTTGAAGACGATCATGAAGTGTGCTTACTGAGTAAAGGAAATCAGCACCGATTTTATCCATTTTGTTGGCAAATACGATACGAGGAACTCCGTATTCAGTAGCTTGACGCCAAACTGTTTCAGTTTGAGGTTCTACACCTGATTGTGAGTCAAGAACGGTTACCGCACCGTCAAGAACACGAAGTGAACGTTGTACTTCGATAGTGAAGTCCACGTGTCCTGGTGTGTCAATGATGTTAACACGGTGTCCGTTCCATTGTGCTGTTGTCGCAGCTGAAGTAATTGTGATACCACGTTCTTGTTCTTGTTCCATCCAGTCCATTTGTGAAGCACCTTCGTGTGTTTCACCAATTTTGTGGATTTTACCAGTATAGTAAAGAATACGCTCTGTTGTTGTTGTTTTACCAGCATCAACGTGAGCCATGATACCAATGTTACGAGTTTTTTCTAGTGAAAATTCGCGAGCCATTTTATTCTCCTATATAAAAATTTAGTTTACTATTCTATTATAGCATACTTTTAGAACGGATAGGCAAAACCTACCCGTTCTAATTATTTTTTATGCTATTTTTAATATTAAAAGCCCAATAATAAGGAATCTCTTAATATGTAAAACAGATAAGAAAATCTTATCTTGAAAAGATTACCAGCGGAAGTGTGCGAAGGCACGGTTTGCTTCTGCCATACGGTGTGTATCTTCACGTTTTTTAACTGAAGCACCAGTGTTGTTAGCTGCATCCATGATTTCTTTTGCAAGACGATCTTTCATAGTGTGTTCACCACGAGCACGAGATGCAGTTACCAACCAACGAAGTCCTAGAGTTGTACGACGTTCTGGACGAACTTCAACTGGGACTTGGTAGTTAGAACCACCAACACGACGAGCACGTACTTCAAGAACAGGCATGATGTTTTCCATAGCTGTTTCGAATACTTCCAATGCATCGTTGCCAGTAGCTTCTTTAACTTGGTCAAATGCATCATAAACGATTGATGCAGCTGTACCGCGTTTTCCGTCAAGCATAACACGGTTGATAAGACGTGTTACAAGTTGTGAATTATATAATGGATCTGGTAATACTTCGCGTTTAGGCGCTCTATTTTTACGACTCATTCTTCCTTATCTCCCTTCTATTATCCTTTAGGACGTTTAGCACCGTATTTAGAACGGCTTTGTTTACGGTCAGCTACACCTGCAGTATCAAGTGCACCACGAACGATATGGTAACGTACCCCTGGAAGGTCTTTTACACGTCCACCACGGATAAGAACAACACTGTGTTCTTGAAGGTTGTGTCCGATACCTGGGATGTAAGCAGTAACTTCGATAAGGTTGCTCAAGCGTACACGAGCGAATTTACGAAGGGCTGAGTTAGGTTTTTTAGGTGTCATAGTTCCAACACGTGTTGCAACACCACGTTTTTGTGGAGCATGTACGTTTGTTTGAACTTTTTTGTGGCTGTTGTAGCCAACGTTTAACGCTGGTGAATTAGATTTTACAACTTTAGATTTACGTGGTTTACGTACCAACTGGTTGATTGTAGGCATCTACTTTTCTCCTGTAAGATTTTTATTTTGGTTAACTAAAAACTTGGTGACAGCTTTTAGTAGGATATGTGTACTTTGCAACATTTGTCAGCACGTCTCTGTACACTCTGGAGAGACCAAAAGTAAAAAGTACCGACGATTATATTACCACATTATCCTGACAAAGTCAACTGTTATGTGTTCTCTAGCTTGATAAAACAAAAAAGGGCAAGCCCTTTATTCGTTATCAAAGATATTACCGATTTCAACTTTGACGTGGTTATTTTTGACATCAATTTCGGATACTTTCAGCAATGATTTGTAAGTCATCTGCTCGCGTTTTTCTTGAGCATTTTCTGAAAAGACAGCAACTCCGACCAGCGTGCTGTCAAACTCTTTCAAAAGGCTGACCATACCTGTAATGGTTCCCCCACCTTTTAGGAAATCATCCACGATTAAGACACGGCTATTAGGTTTTAAGCTTCGTTTTGACAGAAACATTTTTTCAATGCGGTCACTTGAGCCACTCGCATAATTGACAGATACGGTTGAACCTTCTGTGATTTTG
Source organism: Streptococcus alactolyticus (assembly GCF_012277075.1). Lineage (GTDB taxonomy): Bacteria > Bacillota > Bacilli > Lactobacillales > Streptococcaceae > Streptococcus > Streptococcus alactolyticus. Next base: position 6,469 of record NZ_JAAXMT010000010.1, read on the forward strand.
AGGTCGCGACGCACAATGACAAAAGGCACATTCAAAACATTTGCAACAGCATTTGCCAAAGGAACGCCTTTTGTAGCAACGGTCATAACAGCATCAATCTGCTTACCTTTGAATGCGTTTGCAATTATACGACCAACATTTTGCAATATCTTGGGAGTGCTCAACAAATCTGACAAATAAATATAGCCCCCAGGCAAAATACGGCTACTTTCTGAAAGGCGTTGGCACAAATCTTCGACCACTTCTCTTGCTTCTGTGTCAGAGATGCCAGGTGTAAAAATCACACCTCCACTAGCTCCAGTAACTGTTTCGATATCTCCAAGACCTGATTCTTCAAAAGCTTTTTTAATAATCGCAATATCTTCAGAAATAGACGATTTAGCAGCCTCGTATTTCTCAGCAAACGTGTTTAAGCTGGTCAATTGATGCGGGTTGTTTATCAGGTAGTTGGAGATGACAACCATGCGTTCACTACGTCGTAATTTCATAATTTCTCCATTTTTAGTCTATTTTTTGTCATTATATCATAAGAAACCGAAAAAACGAACTTTTTTTCGTAAAAAGTCCGTTTTTTATCACTTATTTTAAGTTAGGCTTATAAAATGAGCGATTATCCATGGCAAAAATTCGGCTTGTCATTTCGCCGTTGTCAACACGGCTTAAAGCGGTGGTCATCATCATCATTTCAGCGTCAATATTATCAATCATGTGAATGATTTCGGCTTCCATGACTCGTGGACGAACGGGACTACCGTATTCTAACAAACCATGGTGACTAAGTACCACATGACGCAAGAGAATGACTTCTTCTTTGGTGTCATCGATATTTAATTCCATCAAAACCTTGGTAATTTCTTCATCAATGAGGGAAATGTGTCCGATTAAGTTACCGCGCACGGTGTATTCGGTGTTGTCAAGCCCTGTCAATTCAATGACTTTGCCTAAATCATGAAGCATAATCCCTGCATACAACAAACTCTTGTTCAGTTGTGGGTAAACATCACCGATAGCGTCGGCCAAACGCACCATGGTCGCCGTGTGATAGGCTAGGCCAGATTCAAAGGCATGGTGATTGGTTTTAGCTGCTGGATAACTGAAGAAAGCCTTGTCGTATTTGCGATAGAGAGCACGAACAACACGCTGCCACACTGCATTTTCGATTTTAAAAATCATCTGCTCCAAGTACTCTCTCACGTCTGAGGGATTGACAGGTGGTTTTTCACGAAAATCAGTTGGGTTATTTGGCTCGCCTTCACGCGTGTTACGCAAGGTAATCTGATTGACTTGTGGGGTGCCGTTATACACTTCGCGTCTACCTTTCATGTGAACCACTTTTCCAGCGACAAATTCTTCGACATTATAAGGCTGGGCATCCCATAAATTACCCGAGATTTCACCCGTATCATCTTGAAAAATAAAGGCAAGGTAATCTTTGCCTGCCCTTGTTTTGCGGAGTTCTGCTGATTTTATTAAATAAAACCCTTCAAAGAGCTCGTCTTTTTTCATTTGATTAATTTTCATGATTTTCCTCGTCTTCTAATGGTGGGAGGTCCAGCAAACGTGCGGTTGCTTGGTCTTGATAGGTTTCAACGGTATTTAAAGCACGTATAATGGCATTGGTTCGTGTGGAAATCAGGCTGTCCAACGTATGATTAGCGGTATTGATTTGTTTTTGAGCTTTCGCCAACATTTGACCAAATTTACCAAACTCTACCTTGACATTGCCTAAAATCTTGCTGATATCATCGGCATTTTTTTGAATATTAAGTGTCTTGAAACCAACTGACAATGAATTTAGCAAAGCTGACAAGGTTGTCGGACCAGCCACAACGATATTTTCATCTCGTCTTAGGCTGTCAAAAAAGGCGGCATTGCGCACCACTTCTGAATACAAGCCCTCTGTTGGTAAAAACATAATGCCGAAATTAGTGGTTTCAGGCGGGTTAAGGTATTTGTTATTGATATCCTTGGCGAAACGCTTGATGCTATTTAACAAGGATTTGCGGTGCTGCTCAATTTGTTCTTTATCCCCGCTTTCGTAAGCATCTTCTAGGCGGTAATAATCTTCCAAAGGAAATTTTGAGTCAATCGGCAAGTAAACATAGCTACCGTCCCCAGCCCCTGGTAATTTAATCGCATATTCGACACGTTCTTTTGAACCTGAAACCGTTGAAAATTCGCGCTCATATTGGTTTGGGGTCATGATGTCCTCAATGATTTGTCCCAACTGCAATTCCCCCAAAATCCCACGTGTTTTGGTATTTGACAACACTTTGTTCAAGGTTCCAACGTCTTGGGCGACATTTTTCATCTCACCTAGACCTTGATTGACAGATTCCAACTGCTTAGAAACCGTTTCAAATGACGCTTTTAAGCGATTTTGCAAGGTTTGCTCCAATTTTTCTTCAACCGTTTGACGCATTTCTTCCAGACGTTTTTCATTGGATTCTTGCATTTCTTTGACAGACTGGGTCAAGTTGCTATTGATAAGCTCTAAACGGCGGTCCGAGCGGTCACGACTATCCGTCAAACTTTGATGAAGGACGTCACGAATATCATTTAACTGCGTGTACAAATCATTTTGCAGACGATTGAGCTGAGTGTTCAAAGCCAAAACAGTGTCTTTTTGTGCCGAATCCAGCTGATAAGACACTTGGTCTGACAAATTATCAGCATTATCATCTAATTTTTGAGCAACTTCTTCGTTTAAACGTCCCACTTTGGTCAACACATAAACCAACAAGGCAAGATTAAGAAGTCCTAATAATAACAGAATAATTAACATCTACCTATCCTTACTGTGAATAACGATAAGATAACCTGACTCTAGTGTCACGGTGATGGGCTGACCGATAAAGGCATTACTGGCGTAGACTTTTTTGGTGAAGAAATGATTGGCATCCAAATTGTATTTGGCTCCTTCAATGGTTAACGGAGCATCTCCCTCAGCCATGAAAGAAACGTAAGGCATTCCTTTTTCTGGAAACACCTGACAAACACCCGCGGGGTAAAATTGCACCACATTTTGCTCATCTTGTAAACGAATCCGATGCATAAATGGAGCTAAATCAGGGTCACTAGGCAGAAACAAATTAGCCAAAGTATGGTCTATGCGCCCACCAAAAGCTCCAAAAAGACTGACTTGGGCTTGTGGGTATTTGGCAAAAATCACCTTTAGAGCTAGCTCTGTATCTGTATCATCTTTTTCAGGAACTGCCGTGATGACCATTTTCGCCTTTTCTTGAATCAACTGCCGTTCAGCTGCCGTGACAGAATCAAAATCTCCCACCGCCAAATCCAAAGGCAAGTCATTTCGCAAAATAGCCAAACTCCCACGGTCCACACCAACAAAGACGGCAAAATCTCTCGGAAAAGACGTCAAATGCCCACCAGCAAAGACTGCTATCTTAGTCATCTAAAGCGACACGCAAGGTTTCCACTTGAGCAACAAGGTCACTGGCTTTAAAGAGGTATGACCCTGCCACAAAGATATTGGCACCTGCTTCATAGCAAGCTTTGATGGTTTTGTTGTCAACCCCACCGTCAACTTCGATGTCAAAATCATAGCCTTTTTCATCACGAATGCGAGCAATTTGAGCGACCTTGTCAAGCATTTCAGGAATAAAGGCTTGCCCTCCAAAACCTGGATTGACAGTCATGATAAGCACCTGGTCAACCAAACTCAAAACCGATTCAATCGCTGAAATAGGTGTTCCTGGGTTGATGACCACACCAGCTTTCATACCAGCTGCCTTGATTTTTTGTAAAGCCCCATGAATATGCAACGTTGCTTCAGCATGAATAGTCATGATATCTGCACCAGCTTGGGCAAAAGCATCTACATAACGTTCAGGATTAACCACCATCAAATGGCAATCAAAAAACAATTTACTGTGTTTACGCATACTTGCCACAACATCTGCACCAAAACTGATATTTGGCACAAATTGACCGTCCATAATATCAATATGAACGTACTCTGCACTGGTTTCTTCAATGCGTTTGAGTTCTGATGCAAAATTAGCATAATCAGCAGCTAAAATAGAGGGTGCGATTTTATTTGTTGACATAAGAACCTACTTTCTTTTAATCACTTTTTTATATGTTTCACGACGGTTTTCAATTTCACTGAGAAACTGGAGGTAATTATCATAGCGTGATTGCCAAAGTTCCCCATTTTTTAGAGCTTCCTTGACCGCGCATTCTGGCTCGTGCGTATGGGTGCACGAACGGAATTTACAGAAATGGCTCAGGCGCCTTAATTCAGGAAAAGCTTCATTTAAATCTTCGACCGTTTGAATGTCGTAATCTAACGATGAAAATCCTGGGGTGTCCGCAATTTTACCACCATTGACAGTGTATAAACTGACAGCGCGAGTCGTGTGGCGTCCACGTCCAAGGCTATCTGAGATTTCACCTGTTTCCAATTGGAGTTCGGGGGCAATTTTATTGAGTAAGGTTGATTTTCCAACACCTGTTTGTCCCATGAAAACGGTCACTTTATCTGTCAAAAGCGGTAGCAATTCGTCTAAAGTGGTGCAAAACGCATACCTAATCTCTTGGTACTGCTTCTGGATGCTTGCCATCTCCTCAACATTGTCCAGCAAATCCATCTTGGAAATGTAAACGATCGGCTCAATCGCCTTGTGTTCTAGCAAGACCAAAAAGCGGTCTAAAAGATTGGCATTAAAATCAGGCTCTTTTGCAGACATAATGACCACTGCTTGGTCAACATTCACAATTGGCGGACGAACCAAACTGTTTTTTCGCTCATGAATAGCTAAAATATAGCCTTCTGACTGCTCATCTGCTGAAAAATCAACAAAATCACCAACATAAGGTGTTTGACCTTTTTTTCTAAAATTACCACGCGCACGTGTCTGATAAATCACTCCATCGGACTCCACATAGTAAAAGCCCGCTAATGATTTGATAATTCTACCTTGCAACTATCTTTCCTTTTTTCAATTGATAAATTCATTATAGCAAAAAACAGAACTTTATTCAGTAAACTGGCCAAAAAAGATTTTGCCATTGTTTTTTGAAAAGAAAAGGCGTATAATGGCCTTGTCTTTTCGCGGAAGTGGTGGAACGGCAGACACGCATGCTTCAGGCGCATGTGCCTAATCTAGGCGTGAGGGTTCAAATCCCTTCTTCCGCATTTCTTGTTTCACCTGCTCAATAGCCGTAAAACAAGTGAAATTTCCTTTGGAAAGGTGACCCAGCTTGGTACGGCACCAGACTCGAAATCTGGCAAGTGGACACAGTTCACACGCGGGTTCAAATCCCGTCCTTTCTTTATTTTAATGAAGCAAGTGACTCTTAGTATCTTTTTAAAAAAAGCCACTGCACATAAACTATCGGCATTTTTTAGCGAGATACCTCATCTACACAGTCAATAACTGACACTACTGATATGACAATCATTCGCTTTCACTCATATTTCGATTGCTTTACCCGTGGTGCTAGTTGAAAAATCTCAAATTATAAACCCAATAATACTTTCTAACCACAGTTCCAGTCCGCATAAGCTACGAACAAGGGGGCTTTGAATATCAAATTCTGTACAGAGTACCGAAAATCTCGTTTCAATAGTTCGTCGTTTAGCCATTAATTTCCAATTATCATGATGTTTAGCTTCGCTCATGTTTTGACGTAACGGTGTCCAAAGCTGGTATCATTTTTGTGCTAATCGTTGCTTCAATGATTGGCTAATATAGCCTAAATCCGCTAAAATAATAGTAAAATTGGTATCTTCTAGTAATTCCTCACAGGCTTTACTATCATGGGTTGGTGCAGGTGTCACGAGGTAGTTCACAACGTAACCTGATAAGCTTACCAACATATGCACCTTGAAACCATAAAACCACATTTGTTTAGTTGAATTAAAGGAAATATCAGCCTGTTCGTCCCGAAAAATCCTAGTTTTAAAATTTCTAAGATGAGATTTAGCGGTATACTGTAAATGGCTCATTTGGACTACCTCCTGTTTAGTTGTCACTTACAGTATAGTCCATTTGGGCTTTTTTCGTATCTTAAATTTAACTAGCACCACGGGTATTTTTTAGATAAATTTTTAGATAAATACGAATTACTAGAGTGGATCTTCCAAATAGAATTAAGAGAACAGGTTACAGACAATCTAGAATACATTTCTGGTTATCAGCTTCTACAAGAATTATTACATTATTTCAGTATTAATAAACACTTTTATATACAATTATTTAAGGTTGTTAATCAAAATGATTTCTCTTCATATTTCCAAACTTATTGCCAACAGCTTGTTATTAAAATTGTCAAAGAATATCATTCTCAACCATTTGATTCTGAAACAGAATATAAACTATTTATTAATTACCATAGTCAAGCTATAGCTGGTACTATAAAACAGTCGTTAACTTTATCTAACCAAGATTATCAAAAACAAGCACTACTACTAATACAACTTATCAAAAAAAATATAGAAAACTAGGTATCTTTATGGTTCATATCATTAATTCAATCCATTCAACCGTTCAACAAAACATCAATGCTATTACACGCATATACCCTCATCTCTCACAACTTAAACAACTACCTACTATTTATTATAATCAACATGATCCAAACACTATACCAATTTTATCAGGCGGTGGAAGTGTCATGAACCAGCTCATTTTGGATACGTTGGAGATGGAATGTTAACCGCTGCTATTAGTGGTCCTATTTTTATCCCCCCTCGTACTCATGACATTCTAGAAACTATACGTTTTCTTAATAATGGCAAAGGTGTTTTTATCATTATAAAAAATTTTGAGGCCGATATTAAAGAATTCTCTGAGACAATTCACCAAGCTAGAGAAGAAGGAATTTTAGTCAAGTATACCATTTCTCACGATGACATTTCAGTTGAGAAAAGTAATTTTCAAATTCGTCATCGTGGGGTTGCAGGAACAATTTTACTCCATAAAATATTAGGGCAAGCCGCCAAAAATGGAGCTAGTCTGGATGAATTGGAAAAAATAGCTTTCAGTCTATCAACATCTATTGCTACATTGGGGGTTGCTACAAAATTTGCTACACTTCTCAAAGATGAAGAACCTATTTTTGATTTACCAAGCCAATATATCTCTTATGGAATTGGTATTCATGAGGAACCTGGTTATCGCATGAGATCTTTTGAATCCTCTGAAGTACTCGCTGTTGAACTCATTAATAAGATCAAAATGAAATTCAAGTGGACAGAAGGACAAGAATTTATCCTTTTAATCAATAATTTAGGGGGAGCTTCCAAATTAGAAGAACTTGTTTTAGCAGATGACATTCTCCAGTTATTAGATATAGAGAGACTCAATATTTCTTTTATAAAAACTGGTCATCTAATCACAAGTTTAGACATGTCTGGCCTTTCTGTTACACTTTGTAGATTTTTAGATAAGTCTTGGATTACAGCTCTAAAATCACCAACAAATGCATTTGCTTGGTAAACAACTCCACTTTACTTTCCTTAATACTAGAAAAGAATATTAATGCATCCATCTTAATTTAACTAACAATCCCCCTAGAACAAGACTGTTCTAGGGGGATTTCTATATATAACTAATTACTCTTTTGCAATTCCAAGGCATAGCTGATGCTGCTGAGGGCATAGAGTGGGGCGGTTTCTGCTCGCATGATGCGTGGGCCTAAACCAATTGTTTGGCCACCATGTGCTTCAAAGGCTGCGATTTCCTCGGGTGAAATGCCGCCTTCTGGTCCGAAGATAAAGAGCAGTTTTTCTCCTGCTGTCATGCGTGACAATTCACGCGCCAAGGCTGCTGTTTCGCCTTCTTTCGCTGATTCTTCGTAAGCAATAAAGACCTTATCAAATGATGACAACCCCGCTAGAAAATCGGCTTTTTTCTCAAATAATGTGACTTCTGGGACACGATTGCGTTTGCTCTGCTCGGCAGCTCCAAGCGTGATTTTAGCTAATTTATCGCCTTTTTTCGCTAATTTTTTGCCATCCCACTTGACCACAGACCAGTCGGCTGGAAATGCCCAAAGTTGGTTTGCCCCAAGTTCGGTGGTTTTTTGGGCAAGAAATTCCAATTTATCGCCTTTTGGGAATCCTACGGCAATGGTCACATCAACTGGCAATTCCACATCGCTATCAAGAGTTTCAAGGATTTGGAAACGGTGGCTACTGCTATCAAGAACTTTGGCTAAACGTTTGATGTGGTCATCAAAAACAAGGACAACTTCGTCACCATCAGCGAGACGCATAACTTGAAACATATGTTTCATCGTGTCTTTATCAGTGATAGTCACCTCATCTTGTGCCTTGCCTGCTACAAAATACTGTTGCATTTACCCTCCTATCACTCCTGAAATATCATCTGTTTTTTTGAAAACACAAGCATTCCATTCGCCTTGAATCATATGGGTTTCAAGGAAGAAGCCTGCTTTTTCAGCAGATTCACGTACCATTTCCCATTTCTCAGAAATGATACCAGACATAATCAAGTAACCCTCATCTTTGACAAGACGGTAGGCATCTTCTGTCATATTGATCAAAATATCAGCGAGGATATTTGCCACAATAACGTCTGCCTGAATGTCTACGCCTTGCAAAAGGTTTCCTGTCGCCACGTGGATATTTTCTGTCCCAGCATTCAAATCGATATTTTCTTGCGCCACGCGCACCGCTACTTCATCAAGGTCATAAGCATAGATAGACTTTGCGCCAAGCAATGAGCTAGCGATTGATAACACGCCTGAGCCTGTCCCCACATCAAGCACCGTTTCGCCCCCTCGAAGGACTTGCTCCAATGCAAAAAGGCTCATCTTAGTGGTTGGGTGAGTCCCCGTTCCAAACGCCATCCCAGGGTCAAGACGAATGATTTTCTCACCCGTTTTGGCTTCGTGATCTGTCCAACTTGGCACAATAGTCAAATCATGGCTGATACGCGTTGGTTCGTAGTATTTTTTCCAATTTTCTGCCCAATCTTGCTCAGCTAGTTCCTGCGTGTCATAGTGAATGTCGCCCGCATTCACCCCAAAATCACTCAAGGCCGACAAACGTTGCGCCACTTCTTTTTCCACAGCATCGATATCCACATGCTCGGGATAATAAGCCGTGATTTTCACAGTATCCACTTGTTTGACTTCTGGAAATACTTCGCCGTACTTGCCAACACGTCCAAGATAGTCGGCGCTATCATCTATCGCGACTCCTTGACTCCCCAATTCAATTAAAATATTTGAAGCCGCTTCTTCAGCTTCTCTCAAGACCTCAACGGTCAATTCTTGCCATTTGTCCATGGTTGTTAGGCTCCTTCTTCCAATTCTTTTAGGGTAATCCCTTTATCATTTTTCCATTCCGTTCGACCATTGGCAGCCATTCCAAGAACAAAAACTGCCGCATAAGACGGACTTGAAAACAGTTGATCTTCCTGTAATATACCGTCTTTAATAAGTCCCAAGCGTAGTAACTCATCACGTTTTTCCCTTAAACTATCAGGCAAAGACGGGGCATTGATAAGATCGATTTGACTGCCTTTTAAAACAACAAAGCCTTCTGAAGTTTGTTCGCAGGTCGCTGTAATCGTCTGATTAGATTTTTTAGTTCTTCTTTTCAAATAAAGATAAAGTGAATCCTGACTTGGCTCCTCAGGCTCTCTTTTATTGACCATTGGAACAAATAAGCGATAGCCCAAGGTTCCTATAATCGTCAAGGTGTTATCCACAACTTCATCTAGCTCAGACTGTTTTTCTTCTGTGACGTTACCAGGATTGGGTTCATTACTATTTTTGATAAGGTAACGGTCTGCTTCTTTTGCCAATTGGGTGAAACGATTTTCCAAATAAGAGATATCTGTTGGCCCAAAAGAATTATTTTGTGTTGTCAAAATAATAGCATTGTTAAAATAAGCTGCATGACTATCATGAGTGTGTTCTTGAATACGAAATAAAACACCCTCGCCATTTTTACGTGTTGTCGATTGACCAATGTAGGCAATTTCTTTTTGGGTTTCATCATCTTGCCCAAACAAAAAATAAATGCCACTTTGCTTCATATCTTCACGCATTTTCAAATCGCCTAATTTGATACGAGGTACTTTATAAATAACCCCTGTCCAATTAGAAAGAGTGCATTTTATTTTTCCTGTAACCTCTCCGTCCATCAGAAAGATATTGATATTTTTACCGCGTTTTGCCACTAGAAACTCCCAACCATCCTAATACCTAGGATAAGCAAAGAAGGTTGTTTCTGTTAGGTCTGCTTTGCCTTTGTCAAAACTTTCTGCGTCCCACTCTAAAGCAAAATCGGTGCTTTCCTCGTCTGCCAAGAAGTCCATCAAGTCGTCTAAGCCCTTGGTTGCCACGTCGTTTAGGGTTTGGGCAAAATAAGCTAGGAATTCACGAGAGAAGCCTTTTTTAGCGTCAAACGGGAGGGTCACTAGGTAATCGTCTTCATCAACCCTTGATTTGGCTTGGTTGTAAAAAAGCACATAATCTTCAAAAACAATATCTTCGTTGCTGATTTCCCCTTGGTCATCAATGGTTTCCACAGCTGATTGATTTTGCGCTTCTAAAATAAAAGTCACTTCGACAACATGATTCTTCTTGTTCCAATCAATTGCGTAATCAAAGGTGAAGTGCTTATCCATTTCTTCTTCTAATACTGATAAAAAGCCGAATTTAGCCATTAAAAATTTCTTCCAATCTTCTTTTGTGTTACAATTATTTTATCATACTTAAAAGGAAATAACATATAAATACAACACTAGGGGGAAATTCGTCATGCCAAATAATCTCGCTTTGCGTATGCGCCCCAAGACGATTGACCAGGTGATCGGGCAAAAACATCTGGTTGGGGAAGGAAAAATTATTCGCCGTATGGTTGAAGCCAATCGGCTATCATCGATGATTCTTTACGGTCCTCCTGGCATTGGGAAGACCTCAATTGCTAGTGCTATCGCAGGCACAACCAAATACGCTTTTCGGACTTTTAATGCCACGACAGACACCAAAAAACGCCTGCAAGAAATCGCCGAGGAAGCTAAATTTTCTGGTGGTTTGGTGCTGTTGCTTGACGAAATCCACCGTCTTGACAAAACCAAGCAAGATTTTCTCTTGCCCTTGCTTGAAAATGGTAACATTATTATGATTGGAGCGACAACGGAAAATCCATTCTTTTCTGTCACACCTGCCATTCGCTCACGCGTTCAGATTTTTGAATTGGAGCCCTTATCCACAGAAGACATCAAGCAAGCTCTTCAAATCGCACTGACAAACAAGGAACGTGGTTTTGAGGTTGACGTGGTGATGGATGAAGACGCCATTGATTTTATTGCGACAGCAACAAATGGTGACCTACGTTCTGCTTTTAACTCGCTTGATTTGGCAGTCATGTCAACCAAACCAGACAACCAAAATAGCCGTCACATTAGTCTTGGCACCGTTGAAAATAGCTTGCAGCGCAGCTATATTACCATGGATAAAGACGGAGATGGGCACTACGATGTCTTGTCCGCCCTACAAAAATCCATCCGTGGCTCTGATGTCAACGCCAGCCTTCATTATGCCGCACGTCTGATTGAAGCTGGAGATTTGCCAAGCTTAGCCAGACGGTTGACCGTCATTGCTTATGAAGATATCGGATTGGCAAATCCCGATGCCCAGATACACACCGTTACAGCCCTTGAAGCTGCTCAAAAAATTGGCTTTCCTGAAGCCCGCATCTTGATTGCCAATGTGGTGATTGATTTAGCCCTATCACCAAAATCCAATTCTGCCATGGTCGCGATTGACCAAGCCATTGCTGACTTGCACCAAAACGGCACCTTGCCTATTCCACGCCATTTGCGGGACGGGCATTACGCTAGCAGCAAAGAATTAGGAAATGCCCAAGACTACAAGTACCCTCATAACTACCCCGAAAAATGGGTCAACCAACAGTACTTACCCGATAAATTGTTCGGAAAAAACTATTTTGACCCCAATCAAACAGGTAAATACGAGCGAGCACTGGCTGCTAACAAAGAGCGTATTGATAAGCTTTCTCGGTAAGGTATTTAAACACTCTGGAGAAAAAAGCAGGTTATCTCTTGAAAAATTTTCAAAAAGTGCTATTATATAAACATAGGTTATGCTGTGGCATGCGAATTCACATCAATGTGTTGACCGACTGAATATTTGTATTTAGGGAAACAGTAGTCTTCTAACAGTATGCAAGCCGTCACACGCGGAAGCAGCTAAGTTAGAGAGAGTTGCCCACCTGCTAGTGTAATTGCGGGTTCAATACAAATCGTGAATCACGGTGCCAATACAGCTTATCGTCCTTCCTTAGCTCAGTTGGTAGAGCAGTGGACTCTTAATCCATGGGTCATAGGTTCGAGCCCTATAGGGAGGATTAAACATCATAAGAAAAAGCCCTTTGTTTAGGGCTTTTTGCTTGTTCTAAAATCAATTTGTTGCGATTTTATAATAAAATAAGAAATGAGAAGTCTTATTTTGGGTTTTATTATAATGGCAGATATAAATAATACCTCGGTAGACCAAATCATAAAAGAAAACTCTAAAAGTGAGCTTCAATACGAAACATTTAAACAAATATATCAAGATACTATAGATAAATTTAACGATAATGATTCAGAAACAACCGACACAGAATAATTTCACTTTATTGTTGTTACTGCATAATCTTTACCTAAAATGTAAACTTTACCCAATTTTTAACTAACCATAAATAAAAGCGAACAAGTGGGAGTTCTAACCAATGTTGTTCGCTTTTATAGTGCAGTAAAAAAAATCACAATTCTTGATATTAGTCTAAATATCCCTTCCATTGAATTTCAGATTTTATTTTTTAAATCTATAGAGAATCAATGTATCTGAAAATAGTTGTACTAAAATCGATATAGTAAATATAATAGCTACCCGTGGTGCTAGTTGAAAAATCTCAAATTATAAACCCAAATAATACTTTCTAACCACAGTTCCAGTCCGCATAAGCTACGAACAAGGGGGCTTTGAATATCAAATTCTGTACAGAGTACCGAAAATCTCGTTTCAATAGTTCGTCGTTTAGCCATTAATTTCCAATTATCATGATGTTTAGCTTCGCTTATGTTTTGACGTAACGGTGTCCAAAGCTGGTATCCTTTTTGTGCTAATCGTTGCTTCAATGATTGGCTAGTATAGCCTAAATCCGCTAAAATAATAGGAAAATTGGTATCTTCTGGTAATTCCTCACAGACTTTACTATCATGGGTTGATGCAGGTGTCACGAGGTAGTTCACAACGTAACCTGATAAGGTTACCAACATATGCACCTTGAAACCATAAAACCACATTTGTTTAGCTGAATTAAAGGAAATATCAGCCTGTTCGTCCCGAAAAATCCTAGTTTTAAAATTTCTAACTGGAAGACAAACAGGAAGTGGAAAGCTATCTACAATAACAAGCTCATCTTTAGGTATTCGTTTTGTTAGCGCTTGTCTGATTAGTTTAAATAGAGGAAGCAAATATTTTGCACGACGATAAAATCGCGTACGTTCTAATCCACTACTACCAATAAATAACTGACACATACGGTAAAACTTACGCTGAGACCGAATACCTAACTCTACTTGTAAAAATAAGAGAACTAAATAGAACTATCTTTTGTTTTACAAAGTTTGATATTGTGGCGTTCACGCAATAACTTGGGACTGTATTGACGATAAATAAGAGTACAAAATTGTTTTAATGGCTTCATATCCCATTGTAAATGATGAGATTTAGCGGTATACTGTAAATGGCTCATTTGGACTACCTCCTGTTTAGTTGTCACTTACAGTATAGTCCATTTGGGCTTTTTTCGTGTCTTAAATTTAACTAGCACCACGGGTATATCATAATAAGCGATAAGCGAGAAAGTAAATAATTACTAGTAAAACTTTATTCACCTTATAGAAACATTTAAGTGTCACATGGTATGTCTTACCCTAACTAGCAGGAGGAAATTATGATGAAAAAGCTTACTTACTAATGAAAAAACAAATATTGTCGGTGGATTTGGTTATCAATGGAAATGCAAAACAACTGGTTGGGAAAGCAGCTGGCATGCTACTTATCCAGGTTCTGCAAAACTAGCAATAGCTCACCAATCTCAATATGCAGGTCACGTTGCAACAGTTTATGCTGTTTAGTTTTTAACCTATGTGATGTTGTATAATATCTATAAGGTACTAAAAAAGGGGCTCGAGCTAGGCTCAAGTCCCCTGAGCATTAATATACCTTACTGCTTCAACAGAGTGACATATTATAACACTGTTATTTTATTTAGCATCGGTATTAAAACATAGCTCGCTTGTCGATAAATGAAACATAAAACCTCCTGACAAAAATCAGGAGGTTAAAGGTTATTTTACTTTATTTGACAACGATGTTGACAAGTTTGTTAGGGACAGCAATAACTTTGACGATATCTTTGCCTGCGATTTCAGCTTGAATCTTGTCATTGGAAAGGGCGAGTTTTTCGAGTTCTTCGCGACTTGCGTCTTTTGGTACGACCAATTTAGCTCGTACTTTTCCTTTGATTTGGATGACAATTTCAACGTCGTTTTCAACAAGTTTTGATTCATCCCATGTTGGCCATGCCACGTATGAAATGCTTTCACCTGATTGGGTCACGTTTTGCCACAATTCTTCAGCAAGGTGTGGGGCAAATGGAGCCAACAATTGAATGAAGCCTTTGGCGTAATCTACAAAGAGTTTGTCTTCTTTGTTGGCGCTGTTTACAAAGACCATCAATTGTGCAATCGCTGTGTTGAATTTCATGGCTTCGAGCTGTTCTGTAACGGCTTTAACGGTTTCATTGTAAACCTTGTCTAAAGTACCGTTATTGTCAGCAACGATATCTTTGGTTGTCAACAGGCGGTAAACGCGGTCAAGGAACTTACGTGAGCCTTCAAGACCTTCTTCAGACCAAGCGATAGAAGCGTCCAATGGTCCCATAAACATTTCATACACGCGCAATGTGTCGGCACCATAGCGTTCAACTACGTCGTCAGGGTTGACAACGTTTTTCAATGATTTAGACATTTTAGCTGGTGCTTGTTCCAATTCTTCGCCAGTTTCGATGTTGAAGAATAACCCATCGCGTTTTTCAACCTTGTCTGTTGGTACAAGGGCTCCACGGTGGTCGCGGTAGCTTGTTCCCAAAATCATCCCTTGGTTAAAGAGTTTTTGGAACGGTTCTTTGGTTGGAACAACGCCTAAATCATAAAGGAATTTGTGCCAGAAGCGAGCGTAAAGCAAGTGAAGCACGGCGTGTTCGGCACCACCGATGTAAATATCAACTGGCAACCATTGTTTCAATAATTCTTCGTCAGCTAGTTTTTCGTCGTTATGCGGGTCGATGTAGCGTAGGAAGTACCAGCTTGAACCTGCCCATTGTGGCATGGTATTGGTTTCACGGCGCCCTTTAACACCGTCTTCACGAGTAACTTCTAACCAATCTGTCAAGTTAGCTAGTGGTGACTCCCCTGTTCCTGAAGGTTTAATGTCCTTAGTTACTGGCAAGACCAGAGGAAGTTGGTCTTCTGGAAGGGCAGTGGTTGTGCCATCTTCCCAGTGAACGATTGGAATTGGTTCACCCCAGTAGCGTTGGCGTGAAAAGAGCCAGTCGCGTAAACGGTAAGTGACTTTTTTATTTCCCACTCCTTCAGCTTCGAGCCATTCGACCATTTTGTCAATGGCTTGCGCTTTGTCAAGACCGTCTAGGAAGCCAGAATTGATGTGAATACCGTCTTCTGTGTAAGCTTCTTCTTCAACATTGCCGCCTTCAAGTACTGGGATAATATCTAGATTGAATTGTTTAGCGAATTCCCAGTCGCGTGTGTCGTGGGCAGGAACAGCCATGATAGCACCAGTTCCATAGCTCACAAGCACATAATCTGCAATCCAAATTGGCATTTCACGACCATTGACAGGATTGATCGCATAGCTACCTGTCCAAACACCTGTTTTTTCTTTAGCAAGGTCTGTACGCGCAAGGTCAGATTTGAGGCTTGCTTGGTGTTTGTAATCTGCCACAGCTTGTGCTTGTTCAGGCGTTGTAATAGCATCAACCAATGGGTGTTCAGGTGCTAAAACAGCATAAGTCGCACCAAAAAGAGTATCAGGACGAGTGGTAAAGACTGTGAAATCTTGGTCTGTGTCCTTCACTTTGAAGGTCACATTGGCACCTGTTGATTTACCAATCCAGTTGCGTTGCATATCTTTGATTGATTCAGGCCAGTCAAGGTCTTCCAAATCTTCTAGCAAGCGCTCTGCATAAGCTGTGATTTTAAGCATCCATTGACGCATTGGTTTGCGGACAACTGGGTACCCTCCACGTTCAGAAGTACCGTCAGGAAGCACTTCTTCGTTGGCGATGGCTGTTCCCAATTCTTCAACCCAGTTAACAGGCACTTCAGCTTCGTATGCCAAGCCTTTTTCATACAATTTTGTGAAAATCCACTGTGTCCATTTGTAGTAGCTAGGGTCAGTGGTATTTACTTCACGGTCCCAGTCGTATGAGAAACCAAGTGCATTGATTTGGCGTTTGAAGTTAGCGATGTTTTGCGCTGTAAATTCAGCTGGGTCATTTCCTGTATCCATCGCGTATTGCTCAGCAGGAAGTCCAAAAGCGTCCCATCCCATTGGGTGAAGCACGTTATAGCCTTGTGCACGTTTGAAACGACTCAAAATATCAGTTGCTGTGTAGCCTTCTGGGTGTCCAACGTGAAGCCCTGCACCTGACGGGTAAGGAAACATATCCAACGCGTAAAAGTTTGGTTTATCAGCGTCTGTTCCTGTTTTGAACGTATGATTGTCAGCCCAATGAGCCTGCCATTTTTTCTCAATTTCTTTGTGATTGTAAGTTGCCATGTCATTTCTCCATGTTCATAGTATAGCTTCTATTATACCATGAAAATAACAAAGAAAAAAGGCGAAATCACTGGGGACTTCATGCCTTCGATAAATAAGCTTGTAAGCTCGCCATATCTGCTTTGGCTTGTTTCAAGCCAATCTGATAAATCTCTTCAAACTTGTCAGGGTTGGTTTCCAGACGTCCAATCTCTAATGGTTGGCTTGGTCTAATCGCAAAAACTTGCCCCTTCTGCTCCAAATCAATAATGTGCTCCAGCGTGTCATTATAGTATTGGTAACGTTTGGAAGCCACTTCGACAAAGTTAGGGTAATGCCTATAAAGCAACTTGTAAAGGCGACCACTAGACGCTTTTTTGCGGTAATCAAGCGGACGTGTCAAGACCACGATGAGTTTATCAAAGCCAAGGCTTTTGGCAAAATCAACAGGAATGCTGTCTGACAAGCCACCATCAAGGTAATGTTTGCCCTGCCACTCAACAATTTTTGAGGCTACTGGCAAGGCCGAACTGGCACGAAACAACTCCATTTGCTCAAACACATTGTCAATCTTGTGGTATTCTGCCTTACCTGTTTCAAGATTGGTGACAGTGACGTAAAAAGGAACACCAGATTGCTCAAAGGTTTCCTCATCAAAAACATCTAATTCCATGGGAACCTTGTAATAAGCAAATTCTTTGTTGACCACATTGCCCGTTCGTAACCAAGAACGAAGGCCCATGTAGTTAGGATAAGAAGCGTATTTTTGATTGTAACGGAGAGCTCTGCCCTTTTGCTTAGATAAAAAATTCACCCCAAAAAGTGCCCCAGCTGATACCGCGACTATCCCGTCAACCTTGATACCAGCATCTAAAAATGCATCGAGAACGCCAGCCGTGTAAAGCCCACGCATTCCCCCACCTTCTAATACTAAACCAACAGACATTTACAGACTCCTTTATTCTTGTATATAACTATGTACAGTATATCAAATGATTGGCAAAAGCACACAATGCCGATATCATTTTTAGCCACCGACCAACAAAAAAGCTAGAGCATTCACCCTAGCTTAATCATGACGCTTGTTTACAGTTCAGCGATTTGGTAAAGTTCCAATTCTGCTTGTGTTTCTGTTCCAAACATATTAATCATCAATTTCACTTTGTTGTTTTCAATTTCAACGACGCGACCTTCTTGTCCCATAAAGGCACCATCAATGATTTGAACCACGTCACCTTCTTTAATGTTGGTATCAATCACATCAACCGTTTGACCCATTGAGATGAGAATTGAGCGGATTTCTTCTTCCAAGAGCGGTGTTGGTTTTGAACGGTTACCGTGTGACCCAACAAATCCTGTAACGTTTGGTGTGTTACGCACAACAAACCAAGCTTCGTCTGTCATAACCATCTCAACCAAGACATAACCAGGGAAACGGTTTTCTTCAACTTCTTTGACTTTCCCGTTTTTCTCAACATTGACAGTTTGCGTTGGGATTTCCACGCGCAAAATATTGTCCAACATATTGTAGGTTTGGGCACGTTGCAAAAGGGTTTCTTTCACTTTATTTTCATACCCAGAGTAAGTTTGTAGCACAAACCAGCCTTTATCAAATGAATCTAGCATCTTTTCCTCCACTATAAAAAGCCCTGAGGGCTCTTTGCTTCGTTTTTTCTTTCATTATAGAATAAAAAGGCGTTCTCTGTCAATGATGGACTCGGGGAAACCACAAAAAAAGTGATGGGAAGTCCCACCACTTTTTGTTATTCTACCTAAAAACGGTTCAATAAGTCCGTTACTCCCAACGAGAGTAGTTTATCAAAGATATAAATCGCAAGTGTAAAAAACGCTGTATACTCTAATACAGAAATAAAATCTCTCCAACGTTGTCTACGATCTGGCCATGTTGTATCTCTTAAAACCGCAAAAACTCCCTTAATAAATCCCACGGATCGCTCCTCCTTCACACTCGTTACGTAATCGCCTTAATATTAACGTGTTTCTTTGTGTAACGTGTATTTCTTACAATGTTTACAATATTTATTGACTTCTAAACGTACAGGTTTAGGGTTGCTGCTCACTCCGATAGAGTAGTTACGGCTCCCACACTCTGTACAAGCTAAACTTGCTTTTTTCTGTGCCATAATGCCTCCAATATCATCCTATCATCTTTTTATCATTTTATCAAGTTTTAATTCGTTCGTCTATTAAACCAGTTGGAAACATTGTCCCAAACGTCTTGAACGGCTTGACCTATCTTTTCCTTGGCGGTTTGTGCTGATTCTTGAACCTTATCCAAAAAGTTATCTGAGCTAGATGATGGGCTAGTGTCAGTGTCAGACGCGTTGGCACTATAAATCAAGTCGTAACCGTTTTGACTATAAGCATTTTCAACAGTAAAGGCAGTACCTGCGGTGTATGGCAAGATGCGATTGGCAACAGCACTGAAAATCGTTGAGGCTGTTCCCGAGCTGGCATCTGTCAGGTAGTGATTTTCGTCCGTCGAATCATAGCCTAGCCACTGGGCAATCACCACATCAGGCGTGTAACCAATCACCCACTGGTCGCTCGTCAAATTGTCATTGAAGCTTGTTTCAACCGTACCTGTTTTTCCTGCCATGGTATAACCATAAGCATTGGCATTGATAGCAGAACCATTTGAAAAGGTTCCTAACATCATGCTGGTCATCTTGTCCGCAACAGTTTGGCTAATCACGCGTTTTTGGTCTTGTTTAAACTGTGCAATGACTTCACCGCTGGCATTTTCAATACGTGAAATCAAATGAGCCGTTGGCATGATACCGTCATTGGCAAAGGTTGAATAGGCCTGGGCCATTTCAAGCGGGTTGGTTGTGACACCGCCACCCAGCGCGATACCCAGTTCTTCCTTGACCTTCTTCATGTTCAGACCGAATTTCTCACCGTAAGTAATACCCTTGCTGATACCGATTTTATTGAGCAAATAAACAGCTGGAATATTGTAAGAATTAGCCAAGGCTTGATACATAGGAACATCAGCTGTTTCAACGCCACCATAGTTTCCAGGATCATAGCCATCGTAATCTTGCACGGTATTTGGCAATTCCGTCGTAATCGAATAGCCCGCCGCGACGGCTGGAGTGTAAACCACCAACGGTTTAATGGTTGATCCTGGGCTACGTGAGGCTTGGGTCGCGTAGTTGAAACTTCTAAAGGAAGCCGAACTTGAGCTCACACGCCCAACTAAACTACGCACAGCACCAGTTGCGGGATCCATTGCGACGCTGGCTCCTTGAGCGCTTTGACCATCATAACTTGACGTTGGGAAATAACTCGTGTCGTCAAAAACAGCCTGCATATTGTCTTGATAATTTTGGTCTAACTCCGTATAGATTTTATAGCCATTGTTGACAATATCATTTTCTGACAGATTGTATTTTTGCTCTGCTTCTTGAATAACCGCATCAAAGTAAGACGGGTACTGATAACTATCAGAAGTTCCTGTATAAGTATCGTGCAACTCACTGGCAATATCCACTTGTGAGGCCTCATCAGCTTGTTCTTGCGTGATTTTACCAGCGTGAACCATGGCCTGCAAGACCGTATTCCTTCGGTTGGTTGCATTCTCCACTGAGTAATATGGGTTGTAAATCTCAGGCCCCTTCAACATTCCAGCCAAAATAGCCGATTGCTCCAAGGTCAAATTCTCAGCGTCAGTACCAAAGTATTTTTGACTGGCATCTTCAACACCCCAAACCGAATTACCAAAATACGCATTGTTCAAATACATGGTCAAGATGTCGTCTTTGCTGTATTTTTTGGTCAACTCTAGCGCTAGGAAAAATTCCTTGGCTTTACGCGTGACGGTCTGTTCTTGGCTCAGGTAAGCATTTTTCGCCAATTGTTGCGTAATGGTCGAACCACCACCAAAACGCCCAAACGTAAAGACTGCCAACAAGAAACGCGAGTAATTGATACCGCTATTTTGGTAAAAGGTTCTATCCTCCGTGGCAATAACCGCTTCTTTCATGTAATCGCTGATATTGTCAAGGTCCACATAAGTTCCTTTTTGTCCCGACAGCGAGCCAATTTGCTCATCATTTTTATCGTAGATGACAGTGGTAGCCTTCAAGGCATCTTGCAAATCAGAAACGTTGGTTGATTTAGCAACCAAATAAAGGTAAGAACCAATCGCCAAGGTCGCTATCCCCGCCAAAATCAGCAGTATTTTACCAATATGGTAACGGCGCCAAAAACGGCGGATGGGATTCTGAGGAGAGGGTACAAACCGCAGGATTTTTTGCACCCAAGCGGGATAATGCTTGATTTTATCTTGGTGCGCACGGCTTCGCTGATAGCGTGGTGCAGCCTCTCCTTCTTGAGAATGGTCAGTAACGTCTTCAGGACTTTCTTCCTCGTTGAGCCACTCTTCAAAATTACGGTCCTCTTCCTGAGAAGATTCCCTTCCTGTCAAGCGCCTAACAAAGGACAGAAAGCTTTCTTTAATTCTTTTTAAATGTGTCATAATTCCATTATAGCAATTTCCCTTAAAATCGTCAGAAATGAAAAGGATGTCATTTGTTATAACGTTTTCATTCTATTTTTAAGGTTTTATGATAAAATGGTAGGGTAGAGATATCTGGTCAGACAAAGATATTAGAAAGGAATTGCTTATCATGAACAAAGAATTTGAAGCATTTAAAAAAACACTTTCTCCTGAAAGTCTAAAAACCATCTACGATGAAACAAAGATTGAAGTTTCTGAAAGCGAAACCGAAGGAACAGAAGCTTATTCTGTCGCAGTAGCAAGCCAAATGGCGGTCAACTTGGTGGAAAAATACCATGCTTGGCTCAAAGAAAATGAAAGCAAATAGGGCTTTAGCGCATCTCGTTGAGGTGCGTTTTTTTTTGGTATAATAGAGTTATGACTACATCTTACACATTTACCAATCCCTACCCAGACTGCACGGTCAAGGAACTCTTAGAAGAGCACCTGCTGATTCCTCGGAAAATTCGGCATTTTTTGCGCACCAAAAAACACCTGCTCATCAACGGAGAAACCATTAATTGGCAAAGTTTGGTGCAAACAGGCGACAGCATCCAGCTGACCTTTGATGAGGAAGATTATTCGCAAAAAGACATTCCCTTGGGACAAGCTAAATTGGTGGATTGCCTGTATCAAGACGAACACATTATCATCGTCAACAAGCCCGAAGGCATGAAAACACACGGTAATGAACCAACAGAAATGGCTCTGCTTAACCATGTTTCGGCTTATGTAGGGCAAACCTGCTACGTGGTGCACCGTTTGGACAAGGAAACCAGCGGAGCTATTTTATTTGCCAAAAACCCTTTTATCCTGCCTATTTTAAACCGTTTGTTGGAAAACAAGGACATTTCTCGTGAATATTGGTCCTTGGTTCAGGGGACTTTTGAGCCAAAACACCAAGTTTTTCAAGATAAGATTGGGCGCCACCGTCATGACCGCCGCAAACGAGTAGTCGACCCTAAAAATGGCCAGCGCGCCATTACTATCGTGGACCGTTTAAAAGTTTTTTCAAAGGGAAGTCTGGTTCGCTGCCGCTTAAAAACAGGGCGAACGCACCAAATTCGAGTGCATTTGTCAGCGCATCATTATCCCATTATTGGGGACCCTTTGTACAGCCATGTGTCCGATGACCGCCTCATGCTGCACGCCCACAAACTCAGTTTTACACATCCCTTAACCCTGCAAAAAATCAGCGTCGAAGCCCATTCTGACACGTTTGAAGCAGGCCTTTCTTAGATTCAAAAAAACAAGACCCAAACGCAGTTGAGTCTTGTTTTTAGTCGTCTTAAAACTTACAAACCAGCTTCTTTTAAAGCGTCTGCCAATCTAGCAAAATCCGCAATAGAAAGGGCTTCGCCACGAACAGACGGTTTGATATCTGCCATGTCAAGCGCTTGTTCCAATTTAGCCTTGGTTTCCTCAGCTTTTCCAAAATGGCTAGTCAAATTATTCCAAAGGGTCTTGCGGCGGTGAACAAAGCTGATTTTAGCAATGCGGAAGAAGAAATCTTCATCTTTCACTTGAACAAGAGGTTGCTCACGGCGTGTCATTTTCAAAATAGCTGAATCCACGTTCGGTGCAGGCACAAAGACCGTGCGAGGCACGATGAAAGCCACCTTGGCTGTCATGTAATATTGCACCGCGATTGACAATGACCCATAAGCCTTGATATTTGGCTCAGCTGAAATACGGTCTGCCACTTCTTTTTGCATCATCACGACAAATTCCGCAAATGGGATTTTTGACTCAATCAAATGCATCAAGATAGGTGTGGTGATGTAGTAAGGCAGATTTGCGACCACCTTGATAGGCAAATCGGGATTTGCAAATGATTTGATATGGCTTTGCAAATCAGCTTTCAAAATGTCTCCGTTGATGACTTTGACGTTGTCAAAATCGCGGAGCGTATCCGCCAAAATCGGAATCAAACGGTCGTCAATTTCAAAAGCCATGACTTCAGCAGCATTTTCCGCCAAAAATTCCGTCAAAGCACCGATACCAGGACCAATTTCAATCACGTTGACACCCTTGTCAATCTCCGCTGTATCTACAATCTTTTGAAGAATATTGGTATCTGTCAAAAAGTTCTGTCCAAATGATTTTTTAAAGGTAAACCCATGACGCTCAAGAATAGCACGCGTCACGCTATAATCTGCAATTCTCATAATCAATATTCCCCAACCAAAACGTGGGGACTTTTCTTTCCTTTCGTTTCTATCAATCTTAGTATAGAACACAGAAGACTCTTAAAAAGTCAGCCCTCATATGTTGCCATCGTTTCTTCTACTTCGGCCAAAGTAATGTCAAAGAGCTCTAAGCGTTTGAGAAGTTGTTTGCCGTTGCTATAACCAATACGAAGCTTTTCGCCCAAATATTCGCGACGTTTACGGCTATCTGCTCCCATTAAAAGCCCCAAGCGCATTAAGTCTGTTTTCGTGATGTCAAACTGGTCATCGTCATCAAAATGCCCCAACACACCTGACAAAGCCTTTTGCAAATCATCAAAACTGGCGTGTTCGACACCGAGCGAGCGCCCTTTTGTTTTTGACTTGGGAGCCGCCTCATCACGATTTAAAAAGGCGTGTTTCACATTTGGGATGGCATTCATGATGATTTTACGAATGCGTTCGCCGTTGTAATCTGGGTCGGTAAAGACAATAACCCCACGAAGATCATTTAATTTGTCAATACGCTCAAGGTCGTCATCATTGATAGCAGAACCTCGTGTTTCGTAGGTGTCCACATCGTAGAAACGACGCAAATTGGCTGTGTCGTCCTTGCCTTCAACCACAACCACTTCTTGAATTTTAATTTTCTCAGTCACAATCAAACAACCTCTTTGCATTTTCTGTTGTCGCTTGTGCCACTTCTTCCACACTCAAGCCACGGAGTTCTGCGATTTTATCTACAACATAGCGAGTATAAGCCGTGCGGTTTTCACGTCCACGTTTTGGAACAGGGGCAAGGTATGGGGCATCTGTTTCCACCAAAATCTTATCCAACGGCAATTTTTGCGCAGCTTCTTGCACATCAAGGGCTTTTTTAAAAGTGACAACCCCTGAAAATGAAATCATCATACCAAGCTCGATAAAACGCTCTGCCATTTCCAAAGACCCTGAAAAAGAATGAATAATCCCACCACGAGGGCCAACACCTGCCTCTTTGATAACTTGATAGGTGTCTTCTAGGGCATCGCGGGTGTGGACGATGAAAGGCAAATCATGGTCTTTTGATAATTGAATCTGACGCTTGAAAATCTCAATCTGAACATCTTTCGGGTCTTCCATCCAATAATAATCCAATCCAATCTCACCTAGACCAATCACTTTTGGATGTGACAAGTGGGCGACAATCATATCCTCCACTTCTTGATTGTAAGACCCAGCTTCTGTCGGATGCCAACCAATTGTAGCATAAACTTCAGGGTATTTTTCAGCCAAATCAAGGGCACGTTTAATCGTTGGTGCATCAAAACCAACCACATTGTGCCGAGTGACGCCCATTTCCTTAGCTAGCGCCAATTCTTCATCTTCACGCCCAACAAAATCGTCAGCGTTTAAATGCGTGTGTGTATCAAAAATCGTTATCATGTATTAGTCTATTCCTCTTTTTTCTCGTTTTTATTATAACATACTTCACGAAAAGGTATCCTGACACTAGGTTCACAAAAGAGCTGCACTTTCAAGCAAACGAAAATACCATCAGTCTCGAGCACTGATGGTATGGTTTATTCTATCAATTAAGCAGATAAAACTTTACGTCCTTTACGACGACGTGCAGCTAGGACACGACGACCGTTTTTAGTCGACATACGGTGACGGAAGCCATGCTTACGTTGACGACGAATTTTACTTGGTTGATAAGTACGTTTCACAGTGATTACCTCCTCATAGATTTTCGTATTCGTTTAGCCGGCTATTTTTGATCAGTTACTAAACATACCTTATTATTTTATAACAAGAATGGCATCCTGTCAAGCTGTACCGCTCTTTTGTTTGTGTCTATTTTTTTGAGAATAATCATCAAGCCTATAAATCAAGAGATTTCTCTGTTGAATTTTTTCAAAAAAAAATACCGAAACAAAGGTTTCCTTGCTTCAGTCTTGACTTTATTGGCTTTTTTTGTGTTACAATAACTTCAGACTGATTAAGCAAAGTGTAGATTTGTCTTAATCGGTGGAGTAGAAGTTACCCGCTTCTGCTCCTTTTTTTGATTTTCTACAATGATATTATAACAAAATTGTCAGAAAAATGCAAACAAAAACAACTTAAAAAAGCCTTAAAATCCAAAAAATTTTAAAGTTTTTAATACTTAAATTTTTGGCGGTCAAGAGAAGTAAATTTCCCAGCACGTTGAAAAATTTTGCGTGATTTAAATATCGTTTGTTCCTTCGCTTCTCGGAGATAACCAACGCTTAAACGTTGATTTTGATAGTATTCATGTTTTTTGTTTTTAAGATAATTATAGTAAGCATTTGGACAGATGTTCATTCTTCTAAGAAGCCATCTGACCCCAAATG
Organism: Streptococcus alactolyticus; assembly: GCF_012277075.1. Lineage (GTDB taxonomy): Bacteria > Bacillota > Bacilli > Lactobacillales > Streptococcaceae > Streptococcus > Streptococcus alactolyticus. The sequence goes on from NZ_JAAXMT010000010.1 coordinate 32,376, forward strand.
TCTGTTGATATTTCTGGATGAACTGGTACTGAGCTAATCGATTTCCTTCGCAAAGAATGCTGCCGCTTTTTTTTAAAAATCATTTTCCTTTTTGAGTTCTTCAATTTCTTTGCGTAGCTTTTTTGCAACTTCGTATGAATCAGATTCTTCCCGTTTTGTTGGGCTGTTATCGCATTCTTTGCGGTATTGCTGTAACCAGTATGTCAGCGTGCCTTGTCCAAGATTATATTCTTCGGTCAGGCTTTTCTTGGTTCGTCCCTCTTCCAGATAGAGGCGAAGAACCTTTTGTTTGAGCTCAGGCTCGTAACGATTATTTGTCATTGTAACATCTCCTTGGATTATGTATGTATTTTACCAAACTATACACAGGTGTTACAACTTAATTATATCAGGTCAAATTTATTGGTTATAACAATTATACTTATAGCTCTTATTACTACACTTGTAGTAGGAATTAAATATCTAAAAAATAGGTCTTCAAGTCATCTTCTACCACAAAAAACTTCTTCAGAACATATGATCACCATGGAGAAACTATTAGCAACTAGTCTATGCATATTAGACCTCGTTATTCTTATCCATTCTAGCTTTCATCTTTTATCTTAACATTACAATTTGAAAAGTTACTGCTACATATTAACTTCAATGTCAAATTTAGCTCGAATATTATTATAAAAGTTAACATACTATAATTGATAAATATTATGATTAATGATTATCATAACAAGATTACCCTAGTTTGAAAGACACTCCTAATTGTCAATATAGAATCTAACAATTAGAAGTGTTTTTATAATACCAACTTTCAAAAATCAAACTATGATAAAAAATACTTTTGAATACAATCCAACTTCATCCCTTTTCTTAAAATAGGCTATATTTTTATTTTATACACTATATGGCATCATTAGTTATTATCTGATGAAAGCAATACTTTTCAACTTATTATTTTTCTAACTTGGTAGTGTATCATCTAATCTAACATAGATTTTTATGTCTAATTTAATTGACAGATTGAATCTCAAGCAATTATATCACACATTTTTACGTGCTCGTAATGCTGAGAGAATTGAAACAGTATCAACAACTTCTTGAAGCATAGCTCCTAATAAAGTTGGGATGACACCTGTTGCTGCAATGACCATCAGCACTAAACAAACAAATAAACCAATTAAAACAGATTGTTTAGCGATTTTCATGGTGTGTTTTGCAATAGCAATAACTTGTGCAACCTTACTCAAATCATCTTTCATGATGACAACATCTGCGTTCTCACTTGCTGCTGTTGATCCATGAGCACCCATAGCAATTCCGACATCTGCGGTTACAAGGGCTGGGGCATCATTTACACCATCTCCCACCATTAAAACTGGTCCATTTTGGACTTCAATATCTTTTAAGTGCTTAATTTTATCCTGCGGTAAGCAATCTGCGAAGACTTTATTAATACCAACCTGCTCTGCTATTTCCTTAGCGACTGAATATTTATCTCCAGTGAGCATAACTAGGTTTTTAACATCCATTTGTTGGAGTTTTTGCATTGTTTCCTTGGCTTCAGGTCGAACGGAGTCCTTAAAAGTAATATATCCGAGTAGATGACCGTTTTTACCAACATAAATGCTAGTTTCTTTTGAAAGATTTTCAGAACTAAAGTTTTTGATAAGGCTCGGTTTGCCTGCTGAAACTTCATTACCTGAAATCTTTCCTATGATACCTTGAGCCGTTACTTCAGTTGCTGATGTGACAGGTAAAAATGTAATACCTTTACTTTTAGCGTATTGTACTAGTGAACGTGCTAAGATATGTGATGAATTTTGTTCAAGACTTGCTGCAAGCTGAATGAGTTCTTCTTCCGTGGTCCCTTCAACTGCGATGATTTGATTGACAGCTAGGTTTCCTTGTGTAATAGTACCCGTCTTATCAAAAGCTACAGATTTTGCACCAGACAACTTTTCTAGGGTTGTCCCTGTTCTAATAATAATCCCGTTCTTTGATGCTTGACTCATGCCAGCAACCAGTGCTACAGGAGCTGCTAATATTAGGGGACATGGCGAAGCTACAACAAGGACTTGAGCAAAACGCACTGGATCTTTTGAGACAAACCAAGCAAATCCACCGATTACATAAGCAATGACTGTAAAAGGAATTGAATAGCGATCAGCAAGTCTAACAAATGGTGCAGGATTTGAAGTTGACTCTTTTACCAATCTCACCAATTGTTGGTATTGACTATCTTCAGCCAGTGAAGTAACTTCAAATTGGATAGAATTTGAACCATTCATAGAACCAGATAAAATATTATCTCCAACCTTCTTTTCAATTGGTTTAGATTCACCAGTCAGTGAGGCTTCATTAAAATCAGATTCTCCACGTAAAATACGTCCATCTACTGGCACCATCTCATCAGGTCTAACGACGACTACATCACCAATTTTTAAAGCTTCAACAGGAACATCTTCCAACTCGTGTCCAATCAAGCGATGTGCAATTTTGGGACTATTATCAAGAAGACTTCGTAATTCACGACTGGCCTGTTTACTGGCATAATCTTCAAGACTTTCCCCACCTGTAAGCATGATGAGAATCATAAGACTAGCCCAATAATCACCAACAAGTAAGGTAGCAATAATAGCTGAAATAGCTAGAATATCAACACCGTACTGACCAGATTTTAAAGTCTTAATCATATCAATAAGCATTGATAAAGACATAATACCGCCGGCAATAGCCACTAGAATGTAGGCCAAATCTGGTTTATGAAGAATAAAATTAATAACCAATGCACATAGTGCAATAGTTAGAGTTGTAAGTAATTTTTTGAAGTTTGACATTCTATTCACCTCTTTCTTACTTTTATTATATTATAATAGTTCCAAAAAAACTACTATTTATAATGATTCTAAATAAAAATCAAATTATTAAGTGCAACAAATATTTTACTGAGCTAAGTCAATATATCTTATTATCATAGTGTGACTTTTATCTAACTTCATAGAATGCAGTAAGTGACTATTTATGGGCGTGAAAAAATCTCTTGAATACCGTGTTCTAAAATATTACTGGAAACTCATTCAAAAGGATAGTCGAAAATTATCGCCCAATGCTTTTTATTCAAGGACTTTCAGAGAAACTCTAATATCTAAAGAGTATTTAAAAAGATTTTTCAAACACGTACCGCAACTTAAAAATTACTACAACCTTTATCCGTTATCAGAAATACATCACTAATGCTACTCCCTTATTCTAACGTCAAACCTGAAGCTACTAACAAACTCATCAAAGATATTAAACGAAACACTTTTGGTTACAGGAACTTTGACAACTTTAAAAAACGCATTTACCTCGCTTTAAACATCAAAAAATCGAGAACATCATTTGTTCTCGCTAGAGTTTAACTTTGACACCTATTACAGTTGACAAAGAGCGATTCATATGCAGGTAACTCTCATCATAGCAAGGACGAATACAATTCATGGTTAATTAATGACATGAATTTATTAAAAGATAACGGTTTTAATCAGTTATACAGCGCCATTGAAAGTATTATAACTGTGCTATTTAACGCTTTTGCTATCATTTATTTTCATTGGCTACTACTTGCGGTTAGTATTTTAATGACTGCTTTAGTTTACTTTCTTCCTAAAATTTTTGAAAATAATATTGCACAAGAAACGGAGGCTGTTTCATCTGATTTGACTGTTGCTTTAAATCGTACAAGTGATTATTTAAGTGGTTTTGACATTTTTTCCACAATAATCAAACTGCTTACTTTAAAAATCGCATTTTAGCAGACTTTTTCACAGTGGTAAAATCCAAGGTTAAGTTGGCAAGAAGCTCTAGTACGGCTAATTCTCTTTCATTGATGTCAAGTGTTGTGGCACAAGTAATTATTTTTATGGTTACTGGTTATCTAGTCATTAAGGGGGAAATCACTACGGGGGTTATTTTCTCAATTGCCAATCTAACCAGTTGCCTATTCAACTACACTAGGGGAGCTGCTTATAACATTGTTACCTTTAAAGCGACCTTTAAATTGCTAGAAAAATACCCTAAAAAAGTAAGTATTGAGAATCTCGATGCCATAACTAATTTTAATTAAGAATTGGTTATTCACGATTTGTGTGTCACTTTTGAAAATGGCAATAGCATCACCTATCCTAATATTACGATTAAGAAAGGAGAAAAAGTTGCTATTGTGGGAGGCTCGGGTGCTGGAAAATCAACATTAATCCGAGTATTAACAGGAGAATTGACCTGCTATGACGGTGATATTGTGATTGATAATCATCATTACAAAGATACGTTGCTAGAAAGTTTGCAAACTATTTTTGCCTTGATTCCTCAAAAACCACATATTTTTAAAGAATCTTTACTTGATAATCTGACCCTTAGTCGTTCTGTGGATAAGGACGTTTTTAAAAAGGTTTTGACTTTTGCACATGTGGATAGCTTTATTTGACCAAATTATAAAACTCTGAACATTCTTAGCTGCCTCTTTTTTATCGTTCGTTTTTTATACAACAAAAATACTATTTTACTTATAATAAAAAATAAGATATAATAATATCCTAACATTATTTAAAACATTGTGTCTTAATATTCGTAAAAAGGAGAAGTGATGTCTACCAACAATCGTTATGTCATCGCAAGTTGTGGTGTTATCTTGCATTTAATGCTAGGCTCTACCTACGCTTGGAGTGTTTATCGTAATCCTATTATTGCTGAGACTAGCTGGAATCAATCAGCGATTGCCTTTGCTTTTTCGCTTGCCATTTTCTGTTTGGGCATGTCGGCTGCATTTATGGGGCAAGTTGTGGAAAAATTTGGACCTCGTGTTACTGGTACCATTTCTGCTATCTTATATGCTTCTGGAAACATCCTGACAGGCTTTGCTATTGCCCAGCATAGTATCTTTCTGCTTTATCTTGGTTATGGTGTCCTTGGCGGTATCGGGCTGGGTACGGGCTATGTCACACCCGTATCAATGATTATCAAGTGGTTTCCTGATAAACGAGGGCTGGCAACTGGGCTAGCTATAATGGGATTTGGCTTTGCCTCTCTTTTAACCGGTCCAATTGCGCATTTTTTAATCACCAAATATGATGTTATCAACACCTTTTACCTGTTAGGGGGAGCTTATTTTCTGGTCATGCTTATCGTCTCACAGTTTCTCAAATTTCCATCCTACAGTGAACAGGATACTGACGACAGTCATAAGCAATTAAGTCAAGGTATTGGAGCTAAAAAAGCCTTAAAAACAGTTGAATTTTACCTGCTCTGGCTAATTCTCTTCATCAACATTTCTTGTGGGCTTGCCTTAATCTCTGTTGTCTCACCTATGGCACAAGATATAGCTGGCATGACTGCCAACCAAGCTGCCATTATCGTTGGGCTTATGGGAATTTTCAATGGCTTTGGAAGATTGCTCTGGGCTAGCTTGTCAGACTATATCGGTCGTCCGCTGACCTTCCTTATTTTATTTGTTGTTAATATACTCATGACTGTATCGCTCATATTCCTTCACGCGCCAGCATTGTTCACCATTGCCATGGCTGTGCTCATGACTTGCTACGGAGCTGGCTTCTCACTCATTCCACCATATCTTAGCGATATTTTCGGTGCTAAAGAGCTAGCAACCATGCACGGTTATATTTTAACAGCTTGGGGAATGGCTGCGCTAGCAGGTCCAATGCTGCTTGCTGTCACATACTCAGCAACCAAATCATACATAAGTACTCTTATTATCTTTATCCTACTCTATCTACTTGCACTAGCTATTACACTTTGGCTAAAATCACAAAAAGAAAATAAATATTTATCATAAAAATAACCCCCTAGCCTGTGGTGAGCAAGCTAGGGGGGTCTGTGTAATAATATTGTCTATTTTTTCAGAGTAAACACAAATTTTAAAGGGTATTCAATACATTTTAAGGAGTAAAGTGTTGAATTAATGTAAAAATTGGATTAGGATTCCTCCAAGGATGAGGACGATTGCACCGCCAAGTCGGTTTGCCATTTGGGCAAAGGCAATCATTTCCATGCGGTCCGCCGCAGAAAGCACAGCGATATTTCCTGTGCCACCCATGGAATTGTTAATCATCCCAGCACCGATAGCTGTTTCGACTGGATACATACCGAGAACCTGTCCCAAAATCCAGCTAGCAAGTCCCATTGACACAACAGATGTTAAACCGATAAGGACAAATTGCCATGTCATGGCTTGCGCTAATGAACTCAAATCAATCATTGAAAGCCCAATACCTGCCAAAACAGCGTGTGTCAAGTTAGTCATAATCACACGATTAAACATAACCACTGCTTCTTCTAATGGTTTTGGTACAATATCAAGCGCTTTGAGAACAAAGACAATGATAATCATAAAGGCATAGCTGTGCACTTTTGGAATAAAGGCATTTAAGATAACGCCGATAAGGAAAAGGGCAAAGGCAAACATCATTCCGACACCGATTTTTGTAGGGTCAAGCGGAGCTTCAGATTTTTTCAAATCGTCTTTGTCAACAGGGATGAGCACACCGTGCCCATTGAATTTGGTGTTAGCAAATCCACGCGCCAACACAATGGCACCGATAATGGCAAAAATATTTCCTAGCGTGGTTGCTGGGGCTAATTGTGACAAGATTGATGAGGCATCTGTGTGCAATCCAGCCGCATAGATTTTGGATAATGGCACGATTCCTGCACCCATTCCTCCTGCCATTTGGGCAAATGAAATGTACATGACAGAATGTCCAAAGCCTTGACCGAGCAAAGCCCCAACAGCACCAGTGGCAAAGAAACCGATAACCATTGATAAAAGAGCGACAGGAATGAATTTAGCAGAGGCTTTCACCAAAAGTTTGCGGTTCATCCCTAGAATTGAGCCACAAATAAGCGCTGCAATATAAAAATCTAGAAAACCCCAATCACTCATGAAACTAGAAGTGGCTGAAACAACTGATCTTGGAATCAATCCTGTTGAAGCTAAGATTGCGGCTAACAGCAAGGTAAAGACTGACCCACCACCAAGGTAAGTATTCCAAAATGGTAATCGTTCACCAAGGAAGTAGAAAAGATGTCCTAAAACGACCAACATGAAAGTAATTCCAACCATATTGAGCGGTAGTTTCCCCATAGCAATAACAACAGCTAAAATGATAACCAGAGCCTTATAAAGTGGAGCGGAAACACCCGCAATTTTAACGTTCGAGAATTTTTTCATACGAATGGTTATCCTCCTTCATTAATATTTTGGATACCATTTAAGGTCACGAACAGCTTTAGCCATGTCTTTTTCTTCAGCTTGAGCCAAACCTTGTTCTTGAGCTTTTTTGGCAACAGCTTCCGCAACTTTGATAGAAACTTCAGCAACGTATTGGAATGGAGGAAGAACAGGTGCTCCTGGTTGACCTGGATCTACAAGACCACTAAGTGAGTGAGCTGCAGCACCAATCATTTCATCTGTAAGAAGTGATGCTTCAGAAGCCAACATACCAAGACCAAGACCTGGATAGATTAGAACATTGTTTGCTTGACCGATTTGATAATCAACGCCTTTGTAGCTTACTGTATCTGAAGGCACACCAGTAGCAACGAAGGCTTTACCGTCTGACCATTCTATAACTTGCTCAGCAGTTGCTTCTAATTTCTTAGTTGGGTTTGAAATTGGGAAGATAACTGGACGTTCAGTGTTTTCACACATTGCTTCAACAACTTCTTTAGTGAAGGCACCAGCATCAGTTGATGTACCAACCAAGATTGTTGGTTTAACTGTTTTAATAACGTTAAGAAGGCTTGTCATATCACCGCAGTCAGTGAAGTCTTCACGTTTTTTAGCAAATGGTTTTTGAGCAGGTGTCAAATCTTCCATGTCATCGAAAAGAAGACCTTGTTTGTCAATCATGAAGAAGTGTTGGAATATCAATATCAAAATGACTTTCCAATTCAACAATCAATTCGACAGTTCCCATACTATCAAGGACGCCTGCGTCAAACAAATCTTCATCCATCATGTCTGAAACGTCTTCCATAAAAAGATCATCAATAATTGCTAATACATCTGATTTAATATCCATTTGCTAAACTCCTGTTGAAGCCGTTGCTAAAATAGCTGTTGAAAATAAAGCGACTGCTTTAATCTTTTTCATTGGTTTCCTCCTTTATTCATTTCGTTGGCGATGATAGCCAACTCCTGTTAACACAAGAAGATTATCTCCGTTTCGATTAATTCTCTCAGCAATGATAAAGTGTTTTCGCTTGACGGTTAGAATTGCTGAGTAGATCTCGTGAAAACGGAGAATCTCTTCACTAACAACTTGCCAATTGCCATTAACCATTCGTTTTTCTTGCACTACTGCAAACTTTGGTCTGACAATGGCTTGCCTTCCGTCAACAAGGTAAAGAATAGCTTCACCTTGTTGTCCAAGAAGACGTAAGTCTGATAGAGTCATTTCTGGTCTATCAAATACTTTTTGTAAGTTTGGTATAGCAAACTCCTTTCTGCTGCTTATGTAGAAATAAATTCTATCCGCAAATTTAAACGCATGAGTAATACTCACAACTCCTAAACAGGAGTTAAGCCAGGACGTGCCTTCCCTTTTAAAAGGCTGTTACACCGTCTTCCTTATTCATTGTTATTCCATAGGCTTGCTGATCAGATCGGTGTTGGTGTTTAATTGTCAAAGGGCACAAGCAGTTTTAAGACCTGCTTAGGTCAAGACTGACATTTTGAGTTCTCCTTGTAGTATCACTGTTTATCCTTTGACGGTAATATAGTCATCTCATCATCAGCCATAAGTGGGGCATTGTGAATTTCAATTGTTAGTAAGGTAATGCCCGCAAGAACAATAAAGCTAATAATAACAAACACAATGCTAAACATAGTTTCCTCCTTGCAAACGCAGTTCATGATAAGCCTTTGCATTTCGATGTGCAATTTCTTTTTGCTCATACAGTCGTTCTTGTTTTAAGTTTTCTAGTGATTTCAGCAAATAGGCTAATGGTGATGCACTATCCTTTGGAATACGTTCAATCATGTTTAATACTTCAGCACTTGTTACATAGCCACTTGCTAAATATTGTCCGATTTTCATTTTCTGGTTATGAGTCATTGTTAGGACATCTGGGAAACCAAACATCTGGTCATTGTATTTATCAGCAATTATTTGCAAGAGAGAATAATACTTTGGTTCAACGAATGGAGTTGATTGATTTTGTGATAATGACTGATTAGTTTCAGTTGACTGTGAAAATTCATTAGAATTTTTCTCAGTCTTTCTAGAACTAATATGATCACTATAATTAGTCTCGTTATATTCAGTCTCATTAGGGGCTGAATTTGACACCACCCCCGTATTATTTTGACACCCCCCTGGTCTAAATTTGACACCCCCTAGTCTAAATTTGACACCACCCTGGTCTAAATTTGACACCCCGGGTAATTCATCATCGTTAGCGTCAAAATCATCAACAATCAAGTTTCCAAGATAAATACGATTAGCAAGGTTTCCTTTACTACTAGTTGACTGTTGAACTTCCTTAATTAAATCGTATTCAGCTAATTGTTTTTTTATCCTTAACAAAGTTGACTTTGATACTTTAAGAATTTTCATCAAACTTGTATTTGAATAAACTAGATAAATTCGTCCCTCTTCATCAACCCAATTATTTCTTAGGGAAAGGCTTAGTCTATCTTTTAAGATTGAATAAGATACTTTTGAATCTAATCGCATATCTTCATAACGAGGACTTTCAAATAAAAGTTTTGGAAGTTTAAAATATCGTTCAGACGTTTCATACTGTTCTACAGTTATTGCATTAAAAACCATAAATCTATACCATTTTAAAATAAAGCTGACCATTTGGTTTTATTTCAATAAGACCAAATTTTTCTAATTCAGCAAGTTGACTTTGACTTTCTTTACGTGAAATTTTTAACTCAAACATCAAAAATTCAATGAGTATTTCACGCGAATGTAGTTCATTAGAAGTCATGTTTGTATCCTTTCTTTTTAGTACAGAAAAAGAGAACAATTTTCATTGCTCTCTTGACTTATAGATTTATTTTATTAATTCTCAAAACTCTAGACACTTACCGCTCTTTTTTAACAAATCAAATCCCCAATGCAGCTTTTCAAGGCGTTTGAAGAGGTCTGAAATTAAATAACTCACCTCAATGAGAAGTGTTGATTGAATATTTATTCACCACTGTCAGTAGCATATGTCTTTAGGATAGCATAGTTATCAGTTAAAGAATAAAATAAACCACCTTCCTCATCAGTAATGACTTTAGTATTTCCATCAATACCCCAGTCGTTAAACATTTCATCAATGTCACCTCACAATCCCAAGTTTTCCAACTCTGACAAATAACGCCGACTAACATCTGCTTTGATTTTTCCTGTCAATATCGCTAACATATTGCCTGAAAAGCTATTCTCAAGTGCTTGCAAATGATTGATATTAATCAAAGCATGCTTAGAAACCTGTACAAAATCTGGATTTGCTAAGCGATTGCGAAATTTATACAATCGGTCGTTAGTCAGCAATCGTCCCTGCGTCGTTTCCAAAATAAGGGTAGAGCCATCAACATCAACGAGAATCAAATCTGCCACATGCAACATTTCAATACACTCTACCGTTTTTATCGGCAAAACTGCCGGATCTGTTTGCTCAAATTGGGCAAGATAATCCAGAACTTTTTGTACGGAATTGTCAAACTGACAGCTTTTAACTAAGACTTCAATAACATCTTTTGGTAACTGCTTATTTTCCTCGAATTGATAGTGCACAACTCTCCCCCTCATTTTCTACTTATCCACTAATCACTGGACGTTTTTCTTTGACGATTAACATCATTGCTAGAACGCTAAGGTTAATAACCAGCACACCACTGATGATTAGCAATTCTTGATTGACCGTCGTTAATTCTTTTAATTTTAACCCAATGCCTAAGTACGCTTTTTCTGATTTTCCAAGATAGTCTTGGTTAATCAATACCTGACGATAAGCCGCAGCGACGTAGGCTGCTGGCGTTATTTTAACCACAATTTGTGCAATATTCGGTAGTGCTCCAAGTGGCATATAAACGCCCACGAGAAACCCTGAAACTGTCCCAACAATAGTTGATAAAGCCTCACTAGATTCTATCGATTTGACGAATTGTAAAATCAACAAAGCAAGACTTGCTCCGAGTAATGACCCTAAAACCATTATACCAAGTATTTGTGGTAAATGTGAGGCAGAAAGGCTAATCTTATATTGCCAATGAAAATAGAGTTTCATCACGACAAACATAAATGCTTGCATGGTAAAACCAATGATACTCGCTGACATTAAATAACCCAGATAGACTTTAAAACGTGACATATCAGTCAATAAAAAATCTTCTAGCTTGTGATTTTCTCGGTCATGAACTAAGCGAACAATTCCTGTCCAAGTTGTCGTAATGCTCGTTATCGCCAAGGTACCACCAATCACCCAATTATCTAAAACTTCTTCCAAATGTGAGGTTCCAGACCAAGAATCCTGCATATTTTTTTGCAAGAAAATAATGTATAAACCAAAAGCAATCAAAGCTCCCAACATCGAGAAAAAACACTCATTTTATTGGAAAAATAAAGTTTCAAATTTCGTTTTGTCATCGCAACCATTTACGCCATATCCCTTCCCGTAATGCTTAAAAAGACATCGTTAATATTAGCCTTTTTGTAATCAAAATCCTCAATCACGGCTCGCTTGTCCGACAAAATCGTTAGAGCTTCTGATACACTGTTAACCTCAATTTTCAAACAATCATCCGCTTGTAGATAATAATCGGTATCCTGAAAAGCTTTCACTTGTTGTGTTTTGATTAATAAATGGGGCTGTGTATAAGTTTCTTTCAATTCCTTGGCTGACCCTTTTGCCAAAACCTTGCCATGGTCAATGATATAAGCCATATCCGCATTTTCAGCTTCTTCAAGATAATGCGTTGTCAAAAAGATTGTTAATTTTTCTTCCGCTTGCAACTGGCGTAATAATTGCCAAATAGCTTCTCGTGTCTGTATATCAAGCCCGGTTGTCGGCTCATCCAAGAAAAGCAAATTAGGCTTATTTAAAAGTGCACGAACAATATCAACGCGACGTCGTTGCCCACCTGACAAAGTACCATATGTCTGATTAAGAAAAGCATCGATCCTCGTCAAACGAATCAGTTTATCCATCCAATCCTTATCACGGTTACGGTAAAGCGCCAAACGACTTCTCAAATTATCCAAAACAGTTAATTCCGCATCCAAGACACTCTCTTGAAAGACCATTCCGATTTTTAAATCTGGCGCTAATTCAATTTCACCAGAGGTCGGTGCCAAAAGACCCGTCAACATCCGCATTGTCGTAGATTTACCAGCACCATTTGTGCCAATATAGGCTATTAACATTCCCTCTTCAACTTCCAAATCCAAATGATCAATCACCAATTGGTCTCCAAATGTTTTCGTAAGCTTCTTCGTTCTAATCAACATAACCTTCCCCTCTTTTACAGCTATTATAGCAAAAAAGTCCCAACAAAATAGCCATCTTACGGTAAGCGGTGAAAAATAGCAACTAACCGACAAAAAAAAGAGCCTTAACGGCTCTGTAAATTTATTAAACAGCTGTCACAACCACGTAGCGATCTGGGTCATTACCTTCTGAATAACTATCCACGCCTTCAATGCTGGTGATAGTTTTGTGGACGATTTTTCGCTCACTATTGCTCATGGGATCCATGACATAATCTTTACCTGTTTCAAGCACGCGATTAGCTGCTTTTCGGGTAAATTCAATCAAGGTTTCCGTGCGGTGTTCCATGTAATCATGCACATTTAAAATCACTGAAAAATTCTTTGAATAACGGTCATGCAAGAAGTTTTGTGACAACAATTGCAATGATTTCAAGACTTTACCGTGATAGCCAATTACACGTCCTGCCTCTGGTGTTTCAATTTGCAAATTGATTTGGCGGCGGTTGTGGCTGGTTTCAAGCGTTGCTTCGATATCCATTTCATAAATGATTTTTTCGACATAGGCAGCTACTTCTTCAGCCGCTTTTTCGATATCATTGCTCAATTCAGCACGGTTGTCAGTCGATGAAACAGGCTCTTCTTTTGGTGTTTCTGGAGTTGGTTCAGAAACAGTAATTTCGGGGCTTGCTGAAACTTCTTGGGTGTCAGCTGTATTTTCTGGAGTATCAGCCTTTTCCAAGGCCTCTAAAACCGCTGTATGACCAGCTTCTTCAAGAATTCTTTGGGTCGATTTTTTGTGTTTGACGATGTTTTCCTTAACTTCATCATCAATCTTTTCGCCACGTTCTTCCATTTGCTTGATGATTCCTGAAATTTTGCGCAATTCCAGTGTGTCCTCAAGTTGAGAAGAAACGGGGGTGTTTTGTTGATTGATGGTATCAGGAACGCCTCTGACAGCCTTTTGGTCTGCCCTATGAGCCGTTACTTCATTAATGCCTTCAATATCAACTTGAGCTGGTTTTTTACCAAATCCTAAAAAACCATGTTTTTCACGAGAAACGACTTTAATATGAGCTTTCAAGCGGGTTAGTTGCATCTCGTTTAGCCCTTTTTCGATTGCTTCTTCAACAGTTCGACCTGTGAATAATACCATACTTTCCTCTCCTACCTTTTTCTTCTTTGAGCTTTCTTTTTAGCTCGGCGAATTCTAGCAGCACGTTCTCTTTCTGCTTGCTCTTCTTCCAAACGTTTTGCAATAATTTTAAATGGGTTATTTAACAAAAGGATTTGGAAAACTTGGAAAGCATAGGATACAGACCAGTAAAGCACAACCCCTGAAGCCAATCGGAAACTCATAAAGAAAATCAAGACAGGCATGACATAAGTCATCACAGTCATGGCCATGTTTTGCTCACGCGCAGCCTTATTGGTCAACCAAGATGACAAGAAAGTAAACAAAGCAGCTGCCAACGGCAAGATGAAGTAAGGGTCTGGTTGTGACAATTCAATCCACAAGAAAGTCCCTGTCTTCAAGAAAGAAACGCGAGTCAAAGCTTGATACAAGGCCATCAAAATCGGCAATTGTACCAACAAAGGAATCATGGTTGCATAAGGATTGACACCGTATTTTCTGTAAAGAGCTTGGCTTTCCTCAGCCAATTTCATACGGCTATCTGTGTCACGACCTGGGTAACGCTTTTGCAATTCTCTCAACTCTGGTTGCAAGTCTTGCATTTTTTGACCAGATTTGATTTGAATATTGTAAAGCGGCATCATGAGGGTTCGGATAACAATGGTGAAGAGCACAATCCCAACACCGATACGACCGTTAATGGATAGCCACTGAATGGCTTTGGCAAAGAAATAAACAATCTGGTCCCATCCATTTGTTGATGAGGCTGTCACTTCTCCAGTACCACAAGCCGTTAGAAGTAATAAACTAAGACCGCTAAGTCCTAATAATTTAAAGTTTCTTTTCACTAGTTAGACCTTCCTGATATAGATTAGCAATTTTTAAAACATGGAGTAAATTCTTTTTCACTTCATGGTAGTCTAGCTCCTCGACACCTTTACGCGCAATAATCACAAAGTCGTAAGGCTGCAAATGAGGTGAGAATTCCAAAAGGACGTGTCGAATTTTTCGCTTGATACTGTTTCGTGTCACAGCATTTCCAAGTTTTTTGCTTACAGAAAGCCCTGCCCGATAGTGGCTTTGATTTTTTTTGAAATAATAAACGACAAATTTTCGGTTGGCAACACTAGTGCCTTGACTGAAAATAGTCTGAAAATCTTTGTCACTTTTAACACGATAGGTTTTCTTCAACGTACGACTCCATTCTAAATTATGTCTATTATACCATAAAAATTCAAAAAGCCCCAACCTCTAATGGTTGTGGGCTCAATATCTTCTGTTAGACGTTTATTTCACCTAATCTTTTTGCTGAGCTAAGCATTGTTTGGCTTGGTCAATTTGCCACTGTACTTGGTCAAAGCCTGTACCACCAAGCGAATGACGGCGTTTGACAGCCGTGTGAGAAGCCAACGTATCGTAAATATCCGCCTCAATCAAGTCAGAAATAGTTTGGTAACGCTCCAGCGGCACATCTTGCAAATAACAACCTGCCTTGGTGCATTCCAAGACTAACTTGCCGACGATTTCGTGGGCTTGACGGAACGGTAGACCCTTGCTAGCTAGATAATCGGCTAACTCTGTTGCATTTGAAAAATCTTTCTCTGTTGACTCAGCCATGTGCTCTTTATTAATCGTCATGGTTTTGAGCATTCCTGCCAAAATATCAATGGCCACCGTAATGGTTTCCACCGTATCAAACATACCCTCCTTGTCCTCTTGCAAGTCTTTATTGTAAGCCAGCGGCAAAGATTTCATCACGGTCAATAACCCAATCAAATTGCCATAAACACGCCCTGATTTTCCACGAATCAACTCGGCCATATCAGGGTTTTTCTTTTGCGGCATAATAGATGACCCTGTTGAAAACGTATCTGATAGGATGATAAACTGAAATTCATTTGAACACCAGTTGATGATTTCTTCACACATACGGCTCATGTGCATCATCAACATCGAACTATTGGCCAAAAATTCCAAGATAAAATCACGGTCAGATACAGCGTCCAAGGAATTGCTATAAGGTTTGGCAAATCCCATCAAATCCGCTGTCATGTTACGGTCAATAGGGAAAGTCGTTCCCGCCAAGGCTGCCGCACCAAGAGGAGAGAGGTCTGTATGTTTCACGTTAAACACAAAACGTTCGCTGTCACGCGTGAACATATTATAATAAGCCATCAAGTGATGCCCAAATGAAATAGGCTGAGCGTGTTGCAGGTGGGTATAACCTGGCATGATGGTGTAAACGTGCTCTTGTGCCAAATCCACCAAGGTTTCCCGCAAATGAGCCAACTTACCAATCACCTCATCCAATTTTGCCTTCAAATACAGGTGCATATCCGTTGCCACTTGGTCATTACGCGAACGTGCCGTGTGCAATTTACCCGCCACAGGACCAATTTTAGCAGTCAAAAGGCTTTCCATATTCATGTGGATATCCTCATTTGACACGTCAAAAGTTATCTGGCCTGCCTTGTATTCTGCTAAAAGTTCTTCCAAACCTGCCTTGATTTGATCAGCCTCGTCTTTAGTGATAATACCTGTTTCACCCAGCATAGTCACATGGGCAATTGACCCTTTCAAATCAAATTCTGCCATTTTTTGGTCAAAAGAAATGGATGCTCCAAATTCCTCAACCCATTTTTCAAGACCAGCCTCAAAACGCCCGCCCCATAATTTATGATTGTCATTCTTATTCATAATCGTTTCCTTTTCCTAAAAGCAATCACGATTTCGTGTTGGTATTGTTATTAAAAAAGCTAGATTGCTCTAGCTATTTCACCTCACGGGGTGCTGGGCTTAAAGGCATCTCGCTGGATGGCCTTATTTAAGTTCGATGCCACTCTCTGTTGGCACTTGCGAATGAAAGTTATAAGAAAAGAGGTTCAGATAGGGCTCCCTGTCCCTTTTTATCTGAAGCTTGATGGATAAGCTTGTTGTCTCCTAAGCCTAAACAGTATCCCACCAATTTTCTTGTCTTATTGGTTGTTGACTTGTGAATTGACTTGGGTGGGTAGTCCCCAAAGTTTGATGAAACCTACGGCTGCGTCTTGGTCAAAGCTATCGGCTGATGTATAAGTTGCCAAGTTTTCATCGTAAAGTGAATTTGGTGATTGACGTGCCACCACTTGGGCGTGGCCTTTGTATAATTTCACTTTCGCAATACCATTTACCACTTTTTGCGTTTCTTTGATGTAGGCAATAATGGCTTGGGTTGCTGGGCTAAACCAAAGGGCATTGTAAATCAAATTTGACAATTCATTTTCAAGAATGGGTTTGAAATGTGATACTTCACGCACCAAGGTCAAATCTTCGATTTCTTTGTGGGCAGTCAAAAGTGTGATAGCTCCAGGACATTCGTAGATTTCACGCGATTTGATACCAACCAAACGGTTTTCCACGTGGTCAATACGTCCAACACCGTGTTTTCCAGCAATCGTGTTCAATGCTTGGATAAGGTCTGTCAATTTCATGGCTTCGCCGTTTAGGGCAACGGGTTTTCCTGCTTTAAATTCAATATCCACAAATTCTGGTGTGTCAGGTGCTTCTTCTGGTGACGTTGTAATGCCAAAGGCGTCTTCTGGAGCTTGATTCCAAGGATTTTCAAGAACACCGCATTCATTGGCACGACCCCAAAGGTTTTGGTCAACAGAATAAGGATTGTCAAGGTCAGCTGGAACTGGAACGCCGTTTGCTTTAGCGTACTCAATTTCTTCCTCACGTGACCATTTCCACTCACGCACTGGCGCAATCACTTTTAGACTTGGGTCCAGCGCAGCAATGGCCACTTCAAAACGCACTTGGTCATTTCCCTTACCTGTACAACCGTGGGCAATAGTTGTTGCGCCCGTTTCGTGGGCGATTTCCACCAATTTTTTAGAAATAACTGGACGGCTAAGGGCTGATACCAAAGGGTATTTTTGCTCGTAGTAAGCATGAGCTTGCAAGGCTGGGAGAACATACTCCTCAGCAAACTCATCCTTAACATCAAGGACATAAGACTCAATCGCTCCGACCTTAAGTGCCTTATCATGAATAAAGTCAAGGTCTTTGCCCTCACCAACATCCATACAAACCGCAATCACATCATAATCTTTTTTAAGCCAAGTAATCGCAACTGATGTATCCAAACCGCCTGAGTAGGCTAAAATCACTTTTTCTTTTTCCATAGAACTTCTCTCTTTTCTTATAGTTTTCGTCTTTATTAATTTTATGTGCATAATTATACACATGTAAAATCATATTGTCAATAGAAATTTGAATATTTTTTCAAAAAATATCCCGTTTTTTATCTTTTATAAGTGTTATACGGTATATATACAAAAATCATCTTATTTTATACAAGAAATACAGAGCAAGTATTCTGGCATAAAAAATAACCTACCACAAATTGTGATAGGTTAGGTCATTTAATGACTCTGCAATCTTAAATCCTCAATTTTTTGGGCTATTTTCTGATAGCCTGTCATCTGTTTAAAAGCATCCCATTCAATCCACTCAAATGAACTAGACTCTTTCTCATCTATGATAACCTGAGTATCCTTGCTCGATAAAAATAGGTATTGGCAATCATAGTGGTAATGACTTTTTTCATTTTTTAATGTATTTTCTGGAATTTTATGAATAGAGATGTGGAATGGAACAAGCGGATTGAGCGGATTTACACATTTATAGACTAAGTTTTCCGCATCAATCTGAGTTTCTTCAACCAACTCTCTTTTGGCAGCCATTAGAGGATTTTGGTCAGAAGGTTCAATGTGACCTCCTGGTTGCAGGTATCTCTTTAGAATATTATGGTGAAGCATCAAAACCCTGTTATCTTGCTCTGATACGACAAATGTAGAAGCTGTAAAATGCCCTCTAAAGTTCTTTCTATTCGTCAATTCACTATCTGTTTCAGTAGCTACCTGACTTAAAAGATTGTCACAAGCAGACTGCTCATCAGGGTTATTCAAAAGGTATTCTGCCAATAACTCCTGATATTGCCCCATCCCCAATCTCCTTCCCATTTTGCCTCGTCACTCATTATGACAGGCTTTTAAGCATGTTATCGATGTGTTCGATTGATTTTTCACGACCAAGAAGGTAGATGGTATCTGGAAGTTCTGGACCGTGCATTTCACCTGAAACGGCGATACGGATTGGCATGAAGAGGTTTTTACCTTTGATGCCTGTTTCTTTTTGAACGGCTTTGATTTGTGGGAAGATGTTTTCAGATTTGAAATCTTCATCACTCATCGCTTCTAATTTTGCTTTGAAGGCTTCAAGAACGGTTGGTACAGTTTCACCAGCCATGAATTCTTTTTCAGCATCAGTTAATTCTGGGAAATCTTCAAAGAACAAGTCTGTCAATGGAACGATTTCGTCCACAGATTTCATTTGTGGTTTGTAAAGTTCCACTAATTTTTCAGCCTTGTCTGTCAAACGACCAGCTTTTTCCAAGAATGGTTTTGCCATCGCAAAAATGGTATCAAAATCAGCATTCTTGATGTATTCGTTGCTCATCCAATCCATTTTCTTTTGGTCAAAGGCAGCTGGAGATTTGCTCAACCGATGTTCGTCAAAGAGTTTAATCAATTCTTCACGTGAGAAGATTTCATCCTCACCACCTGGGTTCCAACCAAGAAGAGCAATGAAGTTAAAGACAGCTTCTGGCATATAGCCTTTTTTGCGGTAATCTTCGATAAATTGAAGCGTGTTGGTGTCACGTTTTGATAGTTTTTTACCTGTTTCAGAGTTGATAATCAAAGTCATGTGACCAAACTCAGGTGCTTCCCAACCAAGGGCTTCATAAACCATCAATTGTTTTGGTGTATTGGCAATGTGGTCATCTCCACGGATAACGTGTGAAATCTCCATTAAGTGGTCGTCAATGACAACGGCAAAGTTGTAAGTTGGATAACCATCTTTTTTCTGGATAACCCAGTCACCACCGATGTTGCCACCTTCAAATTCAATCTCGCCTTTAACGATATCATTCCATTTGTAGATACCTGATTCGTTGACAGCCAAGCGAACCGTTGGAACGATGCCTTTTGCTTCACGTTCAGCAATGTAGGCTGCTTTTTCATCCTCAGACATACCAAGAAATTCGTTAATGTAGCGTGGTGTTTCACCAGCAACTTCTTGGCGTTCACGTTCAGCAGCTAATTCTTCTTCTGTAACGTATGATTTATAAGCTTTACCTTCTGCCAACAATTGGTCGATGTATTTTTGGTAAATATCCAAACGTTCTGATTGGCGGTATTTGTCATGAGTTTCTGGGCTTTCGTCCCAATCCATTCCCAACCATTTGAGGTTTTCCAATTGTGAACGTTCACCGTCTTCGACATGGCGTTTACGGTCAGTATCTTCGATACGGATAATAAAATCACCACCATGGTGACGAGCGTAAAGGTAATTAAAGAGCGCAGTTCGCGCATTTCCGATGTGTAAAAGTCCCGTTGGACTTGGTGCGTAACGCACACGAATCTTCTTAGGCATTGTCATCTCCTATTACATTTCAATCATTCCTATTATAGCACAATCTTGAGTCTTGGAACAAAAAATTCAGCTGAAATCAGCTGAATTCCTTCCTATATCCAAGATTTAGAACAATTGAACTTTAACTTGATGCTGAACTAGCTGCACTTGACTCTTTTTCCTTGATATAATCAATAGCAATAACCAAAGAAATGACAAGGTCAGACAAAGAATCATCAGCAATTTCCACTCGATAAGTTGAAGGAAATTTAAACCATTCTTGATGAATCTTAGCCACCTCACGTCCTTGGTTAAGAAGGCTAAATGTCATATTCCAAATATCCCCAGCTACTTCTAAACCAAAATCAGAAATATCATACTTAGCTTTCAACAGTGAAAAACGTTTTTGAATCGTGATTTCCTTACCATCCGCAAAAGTCACCATAAATTTCTGGAAAGGAAAACTAAACTGCTGCTTAATATGACTGACAGTCTTTCTTTGTCCATCAAAAATAGTAAATTCCTTAAATAGTTTCAGAAAAGAACCTTGAACCTGATAAGCCAAACGACTATCCTCATCAAAGATGTCAAACTTGCCAGCTAGCGACCAGAATTTTTGGCTGATTTCAAATTTTCGCATAAACTTCTCCCAATTTACTCAAAACCCTAAAGGCATTTTTATGGCAAATCATTGCCCGCAGCCAAGTAGATTTCATACCATTCTTTTCGCGTTAACTGGATTTCTGCCGCCTTAGCTGCTTCAGCAACACGAGCTTTTTTGGTTGTTCCAATCACAGCTTGCATTTTTGCTGGATATCGCAACACCCAAGCAATAGCAACCGCTGACGGGCTGACATGATATTTTTCAGCCAAACGGTTTAAAACGTGATTTAACTCAGGGTATTTCTCAGAACCCAAGAAAACACCGCCAAAATAATCAAACTGAAGTACTGACCAAGCTTGAATCACCACATCATGCAAGCGACAATATTCAAAAATACTGCTGTCGCGAACAATCCCAGCCTCTTGTTTCATATTGACATGAAAACCAGCGTCAAAACTAGGGGTAAAGGCTGCACTCAGTTGCAATTGATTAGCCACCAAAGGTTGGTTAACATCTTTTTGAATCAATGCCATCATCATCGGATTTTGATTGGAGACACCAAAATCGATAACTTTTCCCTGTGACTTCAACAAATCAAAAGCTTCCGCAATTTCTGCAGGCTCCATAAGCGCATCTGGACGATGAAGTAACAAAGAATCAGTGTAATCAACATTAAGACGCTCTAAAATGCCATCCACAGCTTCTAAAATATGCTCTTTTGAAAAATCAAAATAAGTAAATTCTTCCATGCGGATACCACATTTTGATTGAATCCACATCTTCTCACGCAAGTCAGGACGACGTTTCAACACCTCTCCTAAAATCTGTTCACATTTTCCATGACCATAACAATCAGCAATATCAAAGGCATTAATTCCAACCTCCAGAGCAGACTCAATCAAGTCTTCAACTTGATCAACCGTCATTTCTGAAATGCGCATTAATCCCAAAACAACTTCTGAAACTTCCTTTTGGCGCTCGCCAAATTTGATATATCTCATTTTCTCTCCTTTTTCAAAATCAAACACCTAGAGTGTTACTTCACTGATGCGACCAGTATTCACATCATAAACAGCACCAGAAATCACAATATCATCAGGAATCAACGGCGACTCGCGCAGCTTTCTAACATCCTCACGGACACTTTCTTCAACATCAGAAAATGGCAGAAAATCTTTTCCATGAACTGACACACCTAAATCACGCTCTAACTGCGCTGCAAAAGCTTCATTTGTAAAACTTTGTGCCCCACAATCTGTGTGATGAAGAACTACAATTTCACGTGTCCCCAATTGTTGCTGAGAAATCACCAAAGAACGAATCACATCATCCGTCACGCGCCCACCTGCATTTCGCAAAATATGAGCATCACCAAGCGCCAAACCAAGTGCTTGAGCCACGTGCAAACGCGAATCCATACAGGTCACAATCGCAACCTGGGTTTTCGGTTTTTGTGGCAAATGCTCCGTTCCATGCAAATCCGCATAGGCTTGATTGGTTTTCAAAAAATTATCAAAATAAGACATCCAAATTCCTCCTTGGTCTGATGACGTCTAAAGTTTTTCTCATCTTATCATTTTTCGCCCCTCTTGTCGCCTAAAACGCTTTACATAAACGAAAAATCCAAGACGATTACCTTGGCTTTTCAAACTATGCAAAGACTTTTTTGAGCACATCACCGACCGTTGTCACGCCGATGACTTGGATAGTGTCTGGAATGTCAATTCCTGAAAGGGAATTTTTAGGAGCGTAAACCTTGGTAAATCCGAGTTTTGCGGCTTCATTGATCCGTTGCTCGATGCGTGTGACACGGCGAATTTCACCCGTCAAGCCAATCTCACCGATAAAGGCTTCTTGAGGATTGGTTGGTTGTTCCTTGTAACTTGAGGCAATCGCAACCGCGACCGCCAAATCAATAGCAGGCTCGTCCAACTTGACGCCACCAGCTGATTTAAGATAGGCATCTTGATTTTGCAAAAGCAGACCACAACGTTTTTCCAGCACCGCCATAATCAAGCTCACACGGTTAAAATCAAGCCCTGTTGTCGTGCGTTTGGCATTGCCAAAAACAGTCGGTGTAACCAAGGCTTGCACTTCCGCCAAAATGGGACGGCTGCCTTCCATGGTGACCACGATAGCCGAACCAGTCGCTCCGTCCAAGCGTTCCTCGAGGAAAACTTGGCTTGGATTGAGTACCTCAACCAGACCGCCTGACTGCATTTCAAAAATGCCGATTTCATTGGTGGAACCAAAACGGTTTTTCACAGCCCGCAAAATACGGAAAGTATGGTGACGTTCCCCTTCAAAATACAAAACCGTATCCACCATATGCTCCAACATACGAGGACCGGCCAGCTGTCCTTCCTTAGTCACATGGCCCACGATAAAGGTGGCAATGTTGTTGGTCTTAGCCAATTGCATGAGTTCTGCTGTTACTTCACGCACCTGCGACACCGAGCCTTGCACCCCCGAAATATCAGGACTCATGATGGTTTGAATGGAATCAATCACCAAGAAATCAGGCTGAATCTGCTCAATCTGTGCGCGAATAGCCTGCATATTGGTTTCGGCGTAGAGGTAAAAGGCATTGTCACTATCGCCCAAACGCTCCGAACGCAATTTAATCTGCTCGGCAGATTCTTCCCCAGAAACGTAGAGCACAGTGCCCTTATCAGCCAATTGAATAGACACCTGCAACAGAAGCGTTGATTTTCCGATACCAGGGTCCCCACCAATCAGCACCAAACTTCCTGGCACGACACCACCACCAAGCACACGGTTAAACTCCTCCATCTCCGTCTTGGTTCTAGCATAATGAATCGAGCTCACGTCTTTTAGCTTGGTCGGTTTACTCTTTTCACCCGTCAAACTGACACGCGCATTTTTAACCTCTTGGACTTCTACCTCTTCGACAAATGAGGTCCAAGCACCACAGTTGGGACAACGCCCCAAATATTTTGGAGAGTGATAGCCACACTCCTGACAAATAAACGTTGTTTTTTTCTTAGCGATAAGGCACACCCTCCTTCTCTTTTGACACGACTAACTTATTTCCCAGTTGACCCAAAACCACCTGTACGCACGCCGTCTGCTTCATCACCGTCAGCAACCAAGAAAGGCATGAACACCCCTTGAACAATGCGTTCGCCAGCTTCAACCACAACAGGTTCATCAGTGATATTTTGCATTTGGGCAAAAATGTGACCTTCATTAGCAGGATTGCCATAATAATCCCCGTCAATGACCCCAACAGAGTTAATCAAAACCAAGCCTTTTTTACGTGGATTTGACGAACGGTCATAGAGGTAAAGCACTTCACCTGCCTGCATATAAGCCTTGACACCTGTTGGCACCAACTTGATTTCACCTGGGGCAATTTCTGTTGTCACGGCTGCTTTCAAATCATAACCCGCCGCATAGGCTGTTTCTCGTTTTGGCAATAAGTTGCTATTCGTAAATGACGAAACCAACTCAAACCCTCTCACTTTACTCATGTTATTATTCCTTTCTAAATTTCCTTGCCTTCATAGGTAAAACGAATGTGGGGAAAGCTTTTCTCGGCGTCTTTTCCTTCCATGAAAACTTTGGCGTCCTTAGTTATTTGAGCAAAATCAATGCCTTGTTGCTTCGCCGCAAAAACACAGCCACAGTAGCATTGACGGTAGATATCATACTCATCGCACATTTCAACCGAACGACGGTAGCCATTATTTTTTTTGAAATCACTTGGCAAATACTTAGTAGCATAAACTTTTTGCACGTCAATGCCCACGCTATTGATGAGCTGCGAATTTTTATGCGGACTAATGGTCAAGGCACTGGCAAAATAGTCAAAACCAAGCTCCACAGCCATTTGAGCTGTTTTATCCAAACGGTAATCAAAGCAAACCTTGCAACGGTCGCCACCCTCAGGCTCTTCTTCCAAACCACGCACCTTTTGGAAATACTCTGAGGGCTCATAAGGTGCCTCGATAAATTGTACCTGATTGCCCGTTCTTTCGTTAAAATCCGACACAAATTGCTGAACAACGTAGGCCCTGCGATGGTATTCCACCTTAGGATGAATATTGGAATTGGCAAAATAAACCGTCAAATCTGCATACTGCGTCAAGTACTCCAAGGTATATGTCGAACACGGCGCACAACAAACGTGAACAAGAATGCGAGGTCGCACCTCTTCTTTCAGCCATTGTTTGGTCATTTGTTGCATGACACGGTCATAGTTGATTTTTTGATTGGGATTCATTTTAGATAAAATCTCTTCTAAATCAATCACAATTGTCTTCCTTTCCTCGTCATTTCTAAAAGTCCTTCCATTATACCATAACTCCCAGCACATGACAGACGGATAACCTTTCCAAACAAGACTTAAGCCCCCTCATTTTTCGAAAGCCGTTACAAATAATGAAGACAAACAAGGTTTTCTTGTGATATAATGGAGGTTGTAATCTGGCTCGTTTAAGAGAGGAGAAAAAATGGTAAGACAAAAAATTGCTGTCTTAGGACCCGGTTCGTGGGGAACCGCTCTCGCCCAAGTATTAAACGATAATGGGCATGACGTTTGTCTCTGGGGAAATGTTCTCGAACAAATCAATGAAATCAACACGGAACATACTAATATACGTTACTTCAAAGACAAACATCTCTCAGAAAACATCAAGGCAACGCTTGATTTATCTGAAGCCCTAAAAGACGCGGATGCTGTCTTATTTGTCGTCCCCACAAAAGTCATGCGTCTTGTTGCAAAACAAGTCGCTGAGGTGCTTGACCATAAAGTCGTCGTGATGCACGCGTCAAAAGGCCTTGAGCCTGGAACACACGAACGCCTATCAACTGTTATTGAGGAAGAGATTCCAAAAGAACTACGTTCTGACATCGTGGTGGTTTCTGGACCAAGCCATGCCGAAGAAACCATTGTTCGTGACATCACTTTGATTACAGCTGCTTCTAAGAACATGGAAACCGCCAAATACGTCCAAGAACTCTTCAGCAACAACTATTTCCGTCTTTACACCAATTCAGATGTGATCGGTGTTGAAACGGCAGGTGCCTTGAAAAATATCATCGCCGTTGGAGCTGGGATTTTGCACGGACTTGGTTATGGTGACAATGCCAAGGCCGCTGTTATCACACGTGGTCTAGCAGAAATCACACGTTTAGGGGTGAAAATGGGTGCCAACCCGTTAACCTACATCGGACTTTCTGGTGTGGGGGATCTCATCGTAACAGGAACCTCTGTTCATTCTCGTAACTGGCGCGCTGGTAATGCCCTAGGAAAAGGCGAAAAACTAGCTGATATCGAGAAAAACATGGGAATGGTTATCGAAGGGATATCAACTACCAAGGTTGCTTACGAATTGGCAAAAGAACTAGATGTCTATATGCCAATCACCAGTGCCATTTACAAGGTCATCTACGAAGGTTATGATGTCAAAGAATGTATCGTTGCCTTGATGTCTGGCGACTTCCGTTCAGAGGACGAATGGCACTAAACTCACATTTTTAATAAGTCATTCAATTGAAACAAAAGGAGACTCTCACATGAAAAAAGTTAAAAAGGCTGTCATTCCGGCTGCCGGTCTTGGAACACGTTTTTTGCCAGCTACTAAAGCATTAGCCAAAGAAATGTTACCAATCGTCGACAAACCAACCATCCAATTTATCGTTGAAGAAGCTTTGAAATCAGGTATCGAAGATATTTTGGTGGTAACTGGAAAACAAAAACGTTCTATCGAAGACCACTTTGATTCAAACTTTGAATTAGAGTACAACCTAGAACAAAAAGGAAAAACAGACCTTCTTAAACTAGTAAACGACACCACAGCAATCAACTTGCACTTCATCCGCCAAAGCCACCCACGTGGACTTGGAGATGCTGTGCTTCAAGCCAAAGCATTCGTTGGAAACGAACCTTTCGTGGTGATGCTCGGGGATGATTTGATGGATATCACAGATGATAAAGCTGTGCCATTGACTAAACAACTCATCAACGATTACGAACAAACACACGCTTCAACAATCGCTGTGATGCCTGTTCCTCATGATGAAGTGTCATCTTACGGTGTTATTGCACCTCACGGTGAAGGTGTCAACGGACTTTATAGTGTGGAAACTTTTGTTGAAAAACCAGCCCCTGAAGACGCACCAAGTGATTTAGCGATTATCGGTCGCTACCTCCTTACTCCAGAAATCTTCAATATCCTTGAAACACAAGAACCTGGAGCTGGTAACGAAATTCAATTGACAGATGCTATCGATACACTTAACAAAACACAACGTGTTTTCGCTCGTCAATTCAATGGCAGCCGCTACGATGTCGGTAACAAATTTGGTTTTATGAAAACATCTATCGAATATGCCCTTCAACATCCTCAAGTCAAAGACAATATGAAACAATACTTGATTGATTTAGGGAAAGAATTAGAAGGTACAGCACCTAAACAAACAAAAGAAGACTAAAAAGCAGCCCCCTCAAGCTCAACTTGAGGGGGCTTTTTAGCGCCTTACAAGGCTAAAAAGACAAGTAAACCATTTAGAATAATATAGGCTGCTAGAGCTAGCCAGCGTTGCCACGGTTGAAATAACTTTTCATCAACCTGCGTTGGTAAAAAGACGGCACACAAGAGTCCTCCGACAATACCACCAATATGTCCGACAATACCAATACTTGGACTAAACAGATTAAACAATAAGTTAATGGCAATCAAGATTTGGTAATTACGCCCAACTTCCTTTAAAAAAGGGTCTTTACCAAAATAGCCAACAACCATGGTCGCGGCAAAAACGCCAAATAAAGACGTCGAAGCCCCTGCTGCAATCACATTTGGCGTGAAGAAAAGGGTAAAGACGTTTCCAGCAATCCCAGATAAGACATACAAAGCCAGAAATTTATGATGTCCCCAAATCTGCTCGGCCAATTGTCCAACAAAATAAAGTGTCAATGCATTAAAAATAAAATGCTGCCAACCAATGTGAACAAAAATCGGAGTGACCAAGCGCCATAATTGGCTAGGGTCGTAGGCAACGTAAGCTCCGTACATTCCCCCAAAATTAAAAACAGCTGTTCCAGTGCTGGCATTTCCCAAATAAAGTACCTGCATGGCTAAAAAGACAAGAGTCGTCATGGCCAATAATATCATGGTTACTGGGCTTTTTTGTAAGGCATCCCTCATCGACTAAAAACCTCCCTCACTGCAATGTCATAAGTATCTTCGTGAAAATCCTGTTCTTGAAAATGGTAAATGGTGCTGACCGTCTGTCCATGATAATCTGATAAATAACGGTCGTAATAGCCCCCACCGTAACCAATACGAAAACCCGCACGGTTAAAGGCAACACCAGGAACATGAATCAAATCAATCTCTGACTTGTCCACAGCCTCATCACTACTTAGCGGTTCCCACAGACCAAAAGAAGTCTGCACCAGCGACTCTTTTTCATAAGGACAAAAGACCATGCGTCCCTGTGGATAAGTCTTAGGCACAAGAATACATTTACCATCTTTCTCAGCCTGACGGATCAGCAATTGCGTATCGTATTCAAAATCAAAAGCTAAATAAGTCGCAATAACCTTAGCGTCTTGATAAGCCTTAGAGGCGGTCAAATCTTCCAATAACTGGAGATCTCTCACCTGCTTTTCTTTCCGATCTTGCCCCTTTAAGGCTGCTAAAATCTGCTGTCGTACGTGTAATTTTTCCATGCTATTATCATACCATAAAACCTTTTTTCCTAATAACAAAAACTTTGGAAAGGCATGACAAAATCGACTATTTTAGCTTTTGGAAAGAATATTTTTAATAGCTTTAAGGTTTCTTTAAGGTTTACCCGCTACAATAAGAGTTATCCTAGATAGCGGTTCTCCCAAACCGCTGGGAATAGTCTCTTTAGAATTATTCCCCTTTCATAAATCTCCTGGGCATGATTGAAAAATCATGTCCTTCCCTTTTTGGCCACTGTTTTCCCCACAGTGGTTTTTTCATTTAAAACATAACAAAAGACGCAAAAACAAGGTTTTGCGTCTTTTTTATTTCTAATTGGCTCTTTCTTTTAAGAAACCTGAGATTTCACGAACGGCAAATGGTAGGGCATCCTCATTTGGGCTCATTTTAGGATGGTGAAGGGCATAAGGTGTACCTACCCCAAGCCAAAACATAACGCCAGGAATGTGATTTAAAAGGTAACCAAAATCCTCACCAGTCATGGCTGGCAAACAGTCAATCAAATTGACAGCTTCTTGAGCTTCAAAGAAAGCCATCAATTCACGCGCCAATTCAGGGTCATTTTCAACAGGAAGATAGCCTCCTTGTTTGAGTTCCACGTCGACTTCTATACCAAAACTGGCCGCAACACCTTGAGCAATTTCAGTTAAGCGTTTTTGAATGTGCAGGCTCATCTCCTGTGTCAACGTTCGAATAGTCCCATGCAGCTGCGTGGTTTCTGCAATGACATTATTGGTCGTGCCTGAATGGAAAGAACCAAAGGTCACCACCCCACCTTGAATAGGGTCAACATTGCGGCTCACAATCGTCTGCACCTGCGTCACAAAGTAAGACGCAGCAACCAAGGCATCGTTAGCTTCGTGAGGAAAAGCAGCGTGTCCGCCCTTGCCTTTAAAGGTTACCAAAACTTCACAAGTCCCTGCAAACAAGGTTGAGGTATTGGTCCCAATATCACCCACCTTAAAATCAGGTCGCACATGCAAGCCATAAAATTCATCTGGTTTCCAATCGCCAAAAGCATTGTCCTGATACATGAGCATGCCACCTGCTTCGTTTTCTTCGGCTGGTTGGAAGAGAAACAGAACATTATTTTTAGGCTGTTTTTGCACCAATTCATTGAGCAGACCAAGGGCAACCGTCATGTGGATATCGTGTCCACAAGCGTGCATGCGCCCTTCGTGCTGGCTCGCAAACGGCAACTCTGTTTCTTCAACAACAGGCAAAGCGTCAATATCTGTACGCCAACCAATTGTTTTTTCAGGGGCATATCCCTTGATAAAGACAAGAATACCTGTACGCCAAGTGTGTTGTTCTACAAAGTCTTTTCCAGCCGTTATCTCTGCAATCCGCTCCAAAAGATAGGCTTGTGTTTTGAATTCTTCCAAACCAATTTCTGGAATTTGATGCAAATCGCGACGAATTTTCACTAAATCTAAAGTCATATCGCAAACTCCAAATGGGTTTTATAAATGACGTAGAGCGTCTTCTAGGGCTGTTTTTTGTTGAGTTTTCGCATCGATTTCTTTAATGATGCGAGCAGGGACACCTGCTACCACGACATTTTCAGGAACATCTTTTGTAACAATAGCTCCCGCTGCAACGACCGAACCATTACCAACCTGAACCCCTTCAATCACAACGGCATTCGCTCCCACAAGAACGTTATCACCGATACGAACAGGTTCTGCTGAAGCTGGCTCAATCACGCCTGCAAGGACCGCACCCGCACCGATGTGGCTATTTTTTCCAACAATCGCGCGACCACCAAGAACCGCACCCATATCAATCATAGTGCCAGCACCGATTTCAGCACCGATATTAATCACAGCTCCCATCATCACCACCGCATTGTCCTCAATGGTTACTTGGTCACGAATAATCGCACCTGGCTCAATACGAGCATTGAGATGACGTTTATCCAGCAAAGGTACCGCAGAATTACGCCCATCTTGTTCCACCACATAATCCTTGTTTTCAGTCAGATTAGCCAAAAGTGGCTCAATATCTTTCCAATCCCCAAAAAGCACATTGCCAAGCTTGAGAACATTTTCTGGAACAGCCGCTGCCAACTCTCCCTCAAAAGTCACCTTCACATTTGTCTTTTTCTCCGCATTACCAATAAAAGCAATAATCTCTTGCGCCGTCATTTTTTGTGCAGTCATATTTAAGATACCCAGAGCGTTTTAAAGACCTAGGAGAATCCTGATACCAAGACTTTCCAAGCCAAACACCCTACTCCTTCCAATTCAAAATTAGTTAATTGTATATTATTATAACAAATATTCAGAAAATTTGGAAAGAAATTTTATTAAAAAAATCACTCAGTAAAAAACTGAGTGACTAGGTATTATTAAAATACAAAATAACTTTTATTCACCAGCTAATTCTGTAAATTCTCCATCAATATCTTCTACGTCTTTAGCCATCTTTTGTCTAAAGTCTCCTCTATACTCATTCATTCCCGAAAGATCTTCTAAAATTTTTCCGTCCAATAAATCTACAAATGTATCGGCTAATTTATTTCCCATTGGTTTAAATGTCATATAAGTTAGACCCCCAGAAATCACTCCACCAAGTACTGGAACTACTTTAGTAATTGATTTTCCAACACTTTGTTTCGTAATTTTAACTCCTATGGTACTGCCTATTTTCTTAACAAGCGGATACCACGCGGTTTTGGTTAAAGCTTGTTGTGTTACCTTCTTCCCAAGAGTTTTCCCAGCTGTTTTAGATATATTAGCAATTAGGGCAGATGAACCACTTGCCCCAAGCATAATACCTAGATAAGCAACAATACGAATTCGTGCTTCCTCTGGTAATTGATTATAATCTCCGCCAAATAAATCATCTTCACCAAATAAATAAGCTATTTGCTGTGACAAATTTAGAGCAAAACCAAAATATTGAATAATATCTGCTCCTCCGGATGCCAAAGCAGTAACTGGATTAGATGGAAGCCCAGTTACAAAAGAAGCCACTGAAGTTTTATTAGTAGCGTTATTTATGACTTTTTTAGCTCTTTTTCGTAAAGCTTGACTAGTAAAAACACTTTGAGGACCATCCTTTATAATATTCTCTAAGTACTTATTACCAGCAAATTCCTTTCTTAGGAACTCTTCTCGATTCACTTTTACAAAAGGTAGCTGACTAGCAGCAGTGATTGTTTGAATCATTACCTCATACATTTGATTTTGGTCATTATTTGACATGCCTAATCTCCATTTTCCTTAAAATTTCCACAATCATTATATATACATATATAATTTTTGTCAATCGGTTTCAGAGAATTTTTTCACACAAAAAAGCTCCCTTACGGAAGCTTTTTTATCTATGTTAATGATAAATTAAAGACGTGCGTTCAATTCAGCTGACAAATCTTCAAATCCTGGTTTACCAAGAAGAGCAAACATGTTTTTCTTGTATGCTTCTACACCTGGTTGGTTGAATGGGTTAACAGCGTTAAGGTAACCTGAAAGACCAATAGCCAACTCGAAGAAGTAGATTGTATAACCAAGAGTGAATTCATCTTGTTGAGGAAGTGTCAAGAACATGTTAGGTACTCCACCGTCAGTGTGAGCAAGAAGTACACCATCAGTTGCTTTTTTGTTTACGAAATCAACGTCTTTACCTTGAAGGTAACCAAGGCCATCAAGGTCTTCTGACAATTCAGGAATAACAACGTTTTTACGTGGTTTATCAACACGAACAACTGTTTCAAAGATGTTGCGGTAACCTTCTTGGATGAATTGTCCAAGTGAGTGAAGGTCTGTTGAGAAGTTTGCAGATGTTGGGTAGATACCTTTTTGGTTTTTACCTTCTGATTCACCTGCTAATTGTTTCCACCATTCACCAAAGTATTGCAGTGATGGTTCATAGTTTGCCAAGATTTCAGTTACATAACCTTTACGGTAAAGGATGTTACGGATAGCAGCGTATTGGTAAGCAATGTTTTCTGAAAGTTTGTCAGATGACAAATCTTTGCGCGCTGCGTTAGCACCATTCATAAGAGCTTCAATATCAATACCTGCAGCAGCAATTGGAAGAAGACCTACTGGTGTCAATACTGAGAAACGTCCACCAACATTATCTGGCACAACAAATGTTTCCCAATCGTTAGCAACAGCTTCTACTTTAACAGCACCTTTTGCTTTATCAGTAGTTGCATAGATACGTTTGTTAGCTTCTTCTTGACCGTATTTTTCAATCAAAAGTTCTTTGAAGACACGGAAAGCAATCGCTGGTTCAGTTGTTGTTCCTGATTTAGAAATAACGTTTACTGAGAAATCTTTATCTTTCACGTATTCGACAAGATCTGCTAAGTAACTTGAAGAAATTGAGTTACCTGCGTAAAGGATTTGTGGACCTTTACGGTCTGCAGATGCTTGTAAGTTGTAGAAATGATTACTCAAAAAGTCGATAACGGCACGCGCCCCAAGGTATGAACCACCAATACCGATAACAACAAGCACTTCGCTGTCTGATTGGATTTTAGCAGCAGCTTTTTGAATACGAGCAAATTCTTCTTTGTCGTAGTTTTCTGGAAGGTCTAACCAACCAAGGAAGTCAGAACCAGGACCTGTTCCTTTGCGCAAGTACTCATCAGCGGCACTTACTTGAGCTTGCATAAAATCAACTTCTTCTTGTTCAACAAATTGATCTAAAAGCTTTGAATAATCAAATGTAATATGTGTCATTTTTATCCTCCTCGAATACAATCTCTCTTCTATATTACTCTTTTATCCTTTATTTTTCAATGATTTTTAACAAAATAGATCAAATAAATAAAGCGTTTGCTATTTTCAGAAAACATTCAGAAAAAGTACACAAAAATCAAGTTTTTTCTGTAAAAAAACAACATAAAAAGTCCTAAAAATTTAGGCACCTATTTTTAGAAATAAAAAAAGAGCACACACCTACAATCGCTTAGGGCTGCTGGATTCCTCCCCTGACCCACTTCACGCGAAGATGTTGCTCCGATAAGTATTATATCATAATTAAGAAATGATGCAAGCCAGAACTATGCTTTTGCCTGTTTTTGTTGGGCTTTTTTCTTTTCGCGATTACGACGGAAAAAATCTTGCATAATTCCCGCGCATTCAGCTTCTAGAATCCCTGTTTCCACCTCAACTCGGTGATTGAGGCGAACATCGGTCAAAATATCGTACAGGCTCCCAGCACCGCCAAATTTTTGATTAGTAGCTCCGTAAATCACCTGCGGAATGCGAGCTAATCCAATAGCACCGCTGCACATGACGCAAGGTTCAATGGTGACAAACAAGGTGCTATCCAGTAAACGCCAGTTGCCCTCTTTTTCGTTGGCTTCGTTAATGGCCATGATTTCAGCGTGTAAAATAGCTTTTTGCTGCTCCTCACGCGCATTGTGCCCACGACCGATAATCTCACCGTCTTTGACGATAACGCAACCGATAGGAATTTCACCTTTGGCTAATGACTTTTGTGCTTCTTTGAGCGCTTCTCGCATAAAATACGCCTTTTCTTCCTGCGTAAATGCTGACATTACAAGTCACCTAATTGCCATGATTTGTGCGGCACGGCTAAATCAACAGGAACGTCTTTGGCATAGTGTTGGGTTTGTTCTTTCAGCACTTGCAAGTGTTTTGTCGCATCAATGCCTTCTGGTGGAATTGGTGGGGTATGTGTCAAAACAAGGGATTTAACGGCTGCTTTATGGGCAATTTCGCCAGCTTCCTTGCTTGTCAAATGAGCTGGGTGGTTTTCATTGCCTTCATAAAGGTAAACATCCGCTAAAAAGAGGTCTGCATCCTTGGCAAATGCATCCAAGCCATCAAAGTAACCCGTATCACCAGTAAAGACTAGGACTTGACCAGTAGCTCTTTCAACGATACGAAAAGCGTAGCAAGGAACTGGGTGAACGGTTTTGATAAAGGTCACATCAAAAGGACCAATGTGTTCAACACCTGTCACATCATAAGCTCTACCTTCTGAAACGCCAAGCATAGTTAATTTGTCAAATTCATACAAGTCTTCCTTGTGTCCATAAATTGGCAAAACTTTTGGTGTCCAAAGGTGTTTTGGATACAATTGGAAATAGTGGCGCAACACACCCAAGTCAGCGATGTGGTCAGGATGATAATGCGAAATAATCACGGCATCCAAATCAATCGGGCTGATTTCTTTTTCCAGTTCTGTCACGGCACGACTACCGCAGTCCATCAATAATTGAAAACCATCTTCACCAGTAACGAGATAAGAAGTTGTTCCACCGTCATCGTGTGGATAAGCTCCCCAACAACCAAGTGCTGTTAACTTCATAGTACACCCCTCCTTTATTTATAAACCATTATAACACAAAAAGACCCAACCTTGACAGGTTGAGTGAAGTCTCAGAAATTACGGTCGCTTCGATTGTAACCGTAGCGTTCAAAGAAATCTTTACGAAATTCCAAAAGATTGTCATCCATAATGGCTTGACGGACTTTTTTCATCAAGTTGACAAGGAAGTAAAGGTTGTGGTAACTTGTCAAACGCAAACCAAAGGTTTCATCAGCTTTTAGCAAATGACGGATGTAAGCACGCGTGTAATTGCGGCAAGTGTAGCAATCACAGTCATGGTCAAGCGGTGTAAAGTCTTCGGCATATTGGGCGTTTTTAACCACCAAACGTCCTTCGCTGGTCATGCAGGTACCGTTTCGAGCGATACGCGTTGGCAAGACACAGTCAAACATATCAATTCCTCGGATCACCCCATCAATCAAGCTATCAGGTGCTCCAACACCCATCAAGTAACGTGGTTTATTTTCAGGCAAAATAGGCACCGTGAAATCCAAAACCGCGTTCATTTCGGCGTGTGATTCCCCAACAGCTAAACCACCGATAGAATATCCTGGAAAATCCATGCTAATTAAGTCATGAGCTGACTGGCGGCGAAGGTCTTCAAATCCAGCCCCTTGCACGATACCAAACAAGCCTTGGTCATGTGGTCGGCGGTGTGCTTTCAAACCACGTTCTGCCCAACGGCTAGTACGCTCGATAGATTTTTTAACGTAATCATAAGGTTGGTAGAATTGTGGGCATTCATCAAAACTCATCATGATATCAGAACCCAAATTATTCTGAATCGAAATGGCTTTTTCTGGAGAGAGGAACATCTTAGCACCGTTGAGGTGGTTTTTAAAGGTTACCCCTTCTTCTGTGATATTACGCGTTTCTGCTAATGAATAAACCTGAAAACCACCACTATCTGTCAAGATGGCTTGGTCCCAATTCATAAATTTGTGCAGACCGCCAGCACGCGCAATCAAATCATCACCTGGACGCAACCAAAGGTGATAGGTATTGGCCAAAATAATACCAGAACCCATTTCTTTGAGTTCTTCTGGGGATTGAGTCTTAACAGTAGCCTGCGTTCCCACAGGCATAAACATTGGTGTCGGGAAAGTGCCGTGCGGTGTGATAATCTCACCCAAACGCGCTCCCGTGTGTTTTTCTTTCTTAATTAAACGATATTTAATGGGATAATCTGTCATATTTTCTCCTAGCTACCACAAAAAACAGTTGTGGGCAATGTCAATACATTCTCAAAATAATGGTAAAAATAACCTTTACGATTCTACCAAAAAAGTAGCTGTTTGTCATGCAGTTCTTATTATATGCTATTTCTAATACAATATGTTATAATAAAAAGCACGATTAAAGGAGGTTTTTTGACATGACTGCTTCAGAAACACGCCGACAAGCGCGAGAGTTTCTTAAAACACTGACTGGTAAATACCAGCTCTTTATTGTTACTATCATTTTATCTATTTTAACCATTTCCCTATCTTACCGTCAAACCATCGTTTCTTATGGTGATGTGACCATATTTGTGGATTTTGCAACCTCACTTCCACCACTTATTCAAATTTTATTGACCCTATTTTTAGCGTCAGCAAGTTATGCGGTGCTTGATGTGCTACGTGCCAAAAGAACCGAAGTGAGCGTTTCAGACAATATGATTGTCTTTTCAAACGAACTCTTTTGGAAATTTCTTGTGACAGCTATTGTTAAATGGTTCTTCATTTTCTTGTGGTCTTTGATTGCTATTGCTGGTGGTGTGATTTTATCACTTGGTATGGTCGTTAGCGTTGACAACAACCTAGCTGGTTCTGCTATCATTTTCGTTGGTTGCGCTATGGCTCTTATTGGAACATTCTTTGCCATCATGAAGCAATACGCTTATAGTATGACGACATACGTGCTTTACGACGAAGTCAACAACGGTACTTACCGAGGACCTCGTCAAGTGATTGCCAAAAGCCAAGCCTTGATGGATGGTAACAAATGGCGTTTCTTCTGCCTTGAGTTTAGCTTCATCGGTTGGGATATTTTGACCGCCCTTACCTTTGGTTTGCTTTGCTTCTACACGCTACCATACAGAACAACTGCAAACCTTATCTTCTACGAAAACTTGCTTGAACAAGAAGAAATCTAAAAAAAGCCTTTCAGCCAGTAGTGGTTGAAAGGCTTTTTTATTGTCCCTCATTCTTCATAAAGAGCAAGGGGTGAGCGTCCTGATTGCTTGACATCTTCTTGACACTTGGGGCAAAGACCGTAGGCGGTTACCTGTATTTTTGTGATTTGGTAGCCCGTTTGCTCGTAAGCTTCTTTTCCAATGTCAATCGCATCCACATCCATAAAATCAGTGATGGCACCGCAGCATTTGCAAATGATATTGATGTGCTGGTGTCCCATAAAATCATAGTAAGTGGTTGGATTGTTTGTGACCTTTAATTCCGTCACAAATCCCTCATCGACTAAAACTTTTATATTATTATAAACCGTTGCCAAACTCAAACTTGGGTGTTCTGGCAACAAATCTTTGTAAATTTTATCGGCACTAGGATGCTCGGTGCTATTTATCAGATAAGCAATGATAGCTTTACGTGTTTCCGTGATACGAATGTGTTTTCCCCTTAAATGCTCAATCACATTTTCATAAGCATCTAACGGACGATGATGGGTATGAATATCCATAGCAAAGCCTCCTTCCTCGTTTGCTGTATTCATTATAACACAGTTTAAAAGCTAAGAAAGAAAGCGGTGCTCGTTTTATTTTTGTCTTTATCGACAAAAAATTCTTGAAATTCATTTTATATATAATGCAAAAAGAGCATAAAAACTGAGAGTCGCTTTCTGCGAACTCTCAGTTTTTTCATAATAAATTTTGATATTCAATCTTGATGCATTTATTCATGACGATGTTATCACGGCCTGCAGCTTGTAACAGATCAGCAGCTTCTTGGCTTTCTAGACCAAGTTGTGCCCAGAAAATATCGGCATCTGTTTCTAGGAAATCTTTAGCGACTTCTGGAAGAAATTCACTGCGTCTGAAAACATCCACAATATCAATGTGAACAGGAACATCTTGCAACCTAGCATAAGCTGTTTCATTTAAAACCTTCTGTCCTGCTAATTTGGGATTGACAGGAATAATGGTGTAGCCTGCTTCTTGCATGATCTTAGAAACACGGTAAGCAGCACTGTCCTCACGATGAGATAGCCCAACCACAGCAATGGTTTTAGCATTTTTCAGATAGTCCGCTATCACGGTTTGGCTCGGATTTTGGAAAGTAGTCATCGCAGAAACCTCCTAAAAATGTCTTTTCTTCAGTATAACACACTTCTTTCTAAAAATGAGATGACAAACCTTGCCATCTCATGTCTTTTATTTAGCTTCGTACCAAGTTTGCCCTACATTTTCGTCTGCAATAAGTGGTACTGACAAATCAATTGCAGATTCCATGGTTTCTTTAACCAATTTTTTAACGGTTTCAAGCTCATCTTTTGGCACTTGAAGAATGATTTCATCGTGCACTTGCAGCAACATTTTAGTCTTGAATTGTCCCTCAACCAAGGCTTTATCAAGGTTAATCATGGCAATTTTGAGAATATCGGCAGCACTTCCTTGAATAGGCGAATTGATAGCGGTACGTTCGGCAAATTGACGGACGTTGAAGTTGCGAGCATTGATATCTGGCAACTCACGGCGGCGGTGGAAGAGTGTTTCCACATAGCCTTTATCTTTGGCATCACGCACCACGCGCTCCATGTAATTCTTGATGCCTGGGTAGCGTTCAAAGTACGTGTCAATGTACTGCTTGGCCAATTTCCGCGGAATGCCTAAGTTGTTGGCAAGCCCATAGTCTGAAATACCATAGACAATACCAAAGTTTACTGCCTTAGCATTGCGACGGTCATTTGGCGTCACGTCTTCTGGCTTGTCAATGCCAAAGACACGCATGGCAGTTGAGGTGTGGATATCTGCTCCCTCACGGAAAGCCGCAATCAAATGCTCATCATTTGAAATGTGGGCAAGCACACGCAATTCAATTTGCGAGTAGTCCGAACTCAACAAGAGCTCATCTTCTGTTTCAGGCACAAAAGCTTTTCGAATCAAGCGCCCTTGTTCCAAACGCACAGGGATATTTTGCAAGTTCGGGTCCACACTTGATAGACGTCCTGTCTGCGTCAAATCTTGCAAATAGCGGGTATGGATTTTGCCGTCTTGTAAAATGAAATCCTGCAAACCAACGATATAAGTGGATTGGAGCTTGGCAATTTGGCGGTATTCCAAAATTTTAGACACAATTGGAGAAATCGGGGCCAAACGTTCCAAAACATCTATGGCCGTTGAATAGCCTGTCTTGGTTTTCTTGGTGTAGCTAGTTGGCAACTGCATCTTGTCAAACAACAATTCACCCAATTGTTTTGGTGAGTTGATGTTGAATTCCATGCCTGCTAGGTCATAGATTTCCTGTGTCAATTCGTCAATAACGGCTTGGTTGGCTGCTTCCATATCTTGCAAGGTCGCTTTTTTTACGGAAATACCTGCGATTTCCATTTTCGCCAAGACATTTGCTAAAGGTTGCTCCATGTCAACTAACAAACTGGCTTGTTGGTGCTCAGCCAATTTATCTAACATGGCTTGTTCTGAATCGTTCAAAACAATAATTTTACGAGCTAAATGGCTGAGCAGCACCGCTTTTTCAGGAACAGCACGCTTAACGCCCTTGCCATAAACGGCCTCATCACTATCCAAAACGTGGTTGGTGTAAAGTCTAGCAATGGTTGACAATTCATTGTCCTCAACTGTTGATAAGAGGTACTTGGCAAGACGGCTGTCAAAGGCTGGCGCTGGCAAATCAATGCCTAAATGACTGAGTAGGACCTTGCTCCGTTTGAAATCGTAGGTCTTGATTGGCTTAGCCAAAGCGGCTTGGAACAAATCATCCTTGAGGAGTCCAAGATTGGTTGACGCATAAATCGCCTTGTCATTTCCCCAAGCAAAGCCAATGATAGGCTCAACGTGGTAATTGTCGCCCAAAATTTCAAAATAGAAAAATTGGTCATCTGTGAACATATCCGCACACAAGCTGTCCACTTCTGTATAAGCCACGTCAAATGTTTCTTGCTTCTTAGGAGCACCTAAGCTGTCTTTAAACTGCTTGAAGCCCATGTCATCGTAAAAAGGCACCAATTTATCCAAATTAGGTCCTTGGTAGGCAATATCATCCAAACCAATGGTGATAGGAGCCGTCACATCAATGGTCGTCAAGGTCTTAGACAAGAAAGCTTGCTCTTTGTCGTTAATCAAGTTTTCCTTCATCTTAGACTTTTTCATGCCGTCAATGTTGTCATAAATGCCTTCCAGACTGCCGTATTCTAAGAGCAGTTTCAGACCTGTCTTTTCACCGATTTTGGTCACGCCAGGGATGTTGTCCGATTTATCCCCCATCAACGCCTTAAGATCAATGAATTGTTTGGGTGTGATACCCATTTTTTCCATGAGGTAAGCTGGGGTAAAGGCTTCAAATTCAGCCACGCCTTTTTTGGAAATCTCAACCGTGGTGTTGTTATCCGCCAGCTGAATCAAATCCTTGTCCCCGCTGACAATAGTCACATCGTACTCGTCTTCGTTTTCGGCTAATTTATCCAAAGTTCCGATGATGTCGTCAGCCTCGTAATTCACCAAATCGTAAAAAGTAATGCCCAAGGCGGTCAACATCTCACGAATGTAAGGCAGCTGCTCACGAAATTCTTCTGGCGTCTTGGCACGACCAGCCTTGTAATCTTCGTACATTTCCGTACGGAAAGTGGTCTTACCCGCATCAAAAGCCACCAAAACGTGCGTTGGCTGCACACGCTCTAGCAAGTGATTTAACATGAGGTGAAAGCCGTAAATGGCATTGGTATGCAAACCTATTCGGTTTTTAAAACGGTCAATCTGATTGTATAAGGCAAAAAAAGCACGGTAGGCAACCGATGACCCGTCAATTAAAAGTAATTTTTTCTTGTTTTCCATGGCTTTATTATAACACATCTTGAGCTATCTCCTCTCCTCTTACGCACGATAGCTTGGCAAATGCTAACATTTAAATTTTCTTTAAGGCAATCCTTTTATACTATAGTCATTCCTAAAACTTTTCCAGTTAGTACCGCTAACTGACTATCATCCTAACAGACAGTTTCTGGAAGGATGTATCTTTTTCATAATCTCCTTAAAGTCTAGCCTAGCTAGGCTTTTTGTTTTTAGCCTAACAAGCTAACCAAAGACATCAAAATAGGCACAACCAGCAAGGTGAGTAGGGTGGATTCGGTAACCATAATAGCCGCATAATCCGCATCGGCACCGTACAATTTGGCTACGACAGGAGCATTGGTCATCACGGGCATGGCTGATTGGAGGATAAAGACTTGTTTCATCAATTGTGGCATTTGGGTGTGTTTGACAATGATTAACATCAAAAGCGGAGCAATCACGAAACGCCCGACTAAGACCAAGACATTGTCTTTGGTAAATCGCAAACGTGACAGCCCTACATTTGCCACCGAAATCCCAATGAAAATCATCGACAAAGGGATGGTCAAATTGCCCAAATATTGGAAATCACTCAATAAGAAAGCTGGGAGTTTGATATTTAAAAGAACCAAAATCACCCCAATGATGAATCCCATAAGTGGTGGCGAGAAGATTTTCTTCAAGGTTCCTCGCAAATCAAGCGTGACTTCTTTGCGACCATCTCTTTGAATCAAATAAGTCCCTATAGTCCAGAAAAACGTCGTGTTACACATGTAATAAACCAAGACATAAGGAATACTTTTATCCCCAAAAAGTGCTTGATTGATAGGAAGTCCCACAAAAATCGTATTAGAATTAAAAAACATAGAAACAAATAAGCCCTGATGCTTTTTATCAATCAAGAATAAATGAGCTACCGCTACAGCAATAGCTAATAAAATCACCATTGAAAGCGCTGGAAAACGCAATTGTGACAGCATTTCAAGCAACTCTTTTGCCGTAAAACGCCCAACAATGGTTGAAATCATATAGCATGGTAATGCTACTTGTGTTACCAACTTGGCAATGAGATTCGGCGCTTTTTCATCGAACCAACCTTTTTTGGTTAGCACATAACCGACTAATACCATGATAAGAATAATCAGAACACCCGAAAAACTACTCACAAACCTTGCCATTGCTTACTTCCTTTTCACCTTTTAGTTTCAGTATAGCATATTTTTAGCGCTTTCTTAACTACTTTTATGAATATTATCCCAGTCATTTAAAAAAGCTAGAAAAATAATATTTCTAGCTTTCTTATTCTTGATTAATCATCATTTTCCGAATCGAACACTTGCTCAACGTGGTCATGAATATCTTTTTTAATTTCTTTTGTTTCAACGACAGATTCTTCACCTAGTTGTTGATATTCTACTTTATCTTTCTTAGTAAATTTCTTATCATCGTCATATTTTTTAGAAATCAAGGAAATCATGCGGCGACGAAGATGTTTTTCGTCCTGCACATTACCTTTTTCACGAATCCAAGCTTGAAGCAAAACAACCAACATAATCAAGCCAATGTAACCAAGGATTGGATACATGACAGAAACCAGTTGTTTAAAACCAAGGAAGGACAAGGCATAACCACTTACGACAAAAAAAATCATGTCACGTTTAAACTGACTTTCACCTTTATTTTCAGAAAAGCGTTTTGCTAAAGCATAGTAAAGACTAAAGGCTGTGTTGAAAATAAGCCCAAATACGACAAGGGAATAGGCAAAAGCAAACCAAGGATGGATTTCATTGGCAAGTACTAACATTGGAATATCTGCAGAAGCAATCTTTCCAACATTGACAAACAAGACAAGTGAGGTAATCGCAATAATCAGACCGACAATTGCACCACCAAGTGTTCCCCCTTTTTCAGCAACGCCAATACGAATAATTGAACCACCAAGGACAAAAGCCATTGATACCCCAGTCATCACACAAATGGCGAAGTAATTAAGAACAGACACCCAAATATTTGGCATATTTGTCGGTAGAGTCTTAGCTACTATATTTAACTGTTCAAAGTCAAAAGAATGTCCAATCAGACTATGACCAGCAATGATCAATACCATGATAATAACAATCGGCGTGAAAATCCCAATAATCTGAGTAATTTTCTCAAAATCAAGGAAACTTACAAAAATCACAAGGAGAACACAGATTAAAGCTCCTAACCAAGTGGGCAATCCAAATTGTTGATTAAGGTTAGAACCCGCTCCAGCAATCATGACAAATCCAATGACATAACAAGAAATAATCAAAGCAATGTCTAATACACGATTGGTAAAAGGATGGGCAATCTTTGAAAGCACCTCTGAGTGGTCATTCGAACGATAGTAACTTCCTAATGTCACGATAATACGTCCAAATATAGCATTCAAAATCCCTAAAACAATAACGCCAATCATTCCCCAGATACCAAATCCGACAAAATATTGCATCAAATCCTGTCCCGAAGAAAGTCCAGCACCAACAATAATACCAACATAAGCCAGTGCAATTGATAAAATTCGTTTAACCATTTTTCCTCCTTTTTAAATCAGGCAACATTAATAGGTTAACAAAAACAGATTAAGACAAAATGACGATTGTAATCTCAGTATGACATTTGTTAAATTTCCGTGAAAATTTTCACGTTATTTACAACTCTTTTTCAAGCAAATGCCATTTAAAAAATAAGGGTATTTCTTACCTTCATTTTAGCACAAAACCCCGCCAGAAAGCTTCTGGCAGGGTTTGCTTTTATAAAGATTTTTTTCAACT
The DNA here is from genome assembly GCF_012277075.1 of Streptococcus alactolyticus. Classification (GTDB taxonomy): domain Bacteria; phylum Bacillota; class Bacilli; order Lactobacillales; family Streptococcaceae; genus Streptococcus; species Streptococcus alactolyticus. The sequence continues at coordinate 75,888 of NZ_JAAXMT010000010.1, forward strand.
TAATTAAATATTTGCCCAAACTGATTCAAGGATGTTAGTTTGATCTCGATCTGGTCCAACTGAGAATGTTGAAATGCGAACACCAACGAGTTCACCAACACGGCGAACGTAGTCACGAGCATTTTCGGGAAGTTCATCTAGGCTACGGCAACCTGTGATGTCTTCTGACCAACCTGGCAATTCTTCGTAGATTGGTTTACAACGTTTCAATTGTTCAAGACTTGCTGGGTAGTGGTCGATACGTTGACCGTCAAGGTCGTATGCCACACAGATTTTAACAGTATCAAGTCCTGAAAGAACGTCGATTGAGTTAAGTGACAAGTTTGTGATACCTGATACGCGGCGGCTGTGACGCATAACAACTGAGTCAAACCAACCAACACGACGTGGACGTCCAGTTGTTGTACCATATTCGTGACCGATTTCACGGATACGATCTCCAACTTCATCTAGAAGTTCTGTTGGGAACGGACCGTCACCAACACGGCTTGTGTAAGCTTTACATACACCGACAACTTTATTGATCTTGCTTGGACCAACACCTGAACCGATTGTTACCCCACCAGCAACTGGGTTTGAAGAAGTAACAAATGGGTAAGTTCCTTGGTCGATATCAAGCATAACACCTTGTGCACCTTCGAAAAGAACACGTTTACCAGCGTCAAGAGCATCATTCAAGATAACTGATGTATCTGTAACGTAATCTTTGATTTGTTGACCATATTCATAATATTCTTCAAAGATATCTTCAAATTTGATTGGTTCGCATTCGTACATTTTTTCGAAAAGACGATTCTTTTCTTCCAAGTTCACGCGCAAACGTTCTGCAAAGATATCTTTGTCCAAAAGGTCAGCAATTCGAATACCGACACGCGCTGCTTTATCCATGTAAGCAGGGCCGATACCTTTGTTTGTTGTCCCAATTTTGTTATCACCTTTAGAAGATTCTTGCAAACGGTCAAGTTTGATGTGATATGGCAAAATAACGTGTGCACGGTCTGAAATACGAAGACTATCTGTCTTAATACCTTCATCGTGCAAGTATTTCAATTCAGTTACCAATGATTTTGGATTAACAACTACACCATTTCCGATAACTGAGATTTTCTCTGGGAAGAAAATACCTGATGGAATCAAATGCAATTTGAATTTTTTACCGTCGATAACGATAGTGTGTCCTGCATTATCTCCACCTTGATAACGTGCAATCACTTCAGCATCTTGTGACAAGAAGTCAGTGATTTTACCTTTACCTTCATCACCCCATTGGGTACCAACAACTACTACTGATGTCATATTCTGTTCGATACTGATACGAAATCACCTAGCGAGCAAATAAAAACGATACTAACTTATCCAGCCTGTCGTCTCCATCTCCAAGCTAAAATTCGTATCTTCGTCCTTTCTCTACAACTTGGCAGGAATCTCACCTGCGAGTTTGTCTTACAATTTATTATATGACTTTTCTGTGTTTTTTTCAATATTTGACCTTGAGATTTTATTTTTTCCGAACTTTTTTTGAAAAAACGGCTTTTTTTCACATATTTTCTCTCATAGTTAAAATATTCAAACAACTCTTGGTAAAGCAAAAATTTTTTCATAGCAAATCTTTGCATTTTCAGACGCTTTTCCATAGAATAAATTTACATTAAAATGTATACCGTTTACATCATAATCATAGTAATTAGAGTAGCGAGGAATTACCATGTCACTTAATGGTTTACTAGAAAAATCACCAGCGACTTTGCCTATTCTTCAAGCAACTTTTGGGTTAGAAAGAGAAAGTCTTCGAATTGGAAAAGACCACCGTATCGCACAAACTGACCACCCTGCTTTCCTAGGCAGTCGCTCCTTTCACCCTTACATTCAGACGGACTACAGTGAAGCACAGCTAGAACTTATCACGCCTATCGCTCATTCCACAAAAGAAGCGCTCCGCTTTTTGGGAGCACTGACTGATGTTGCTGGCCGTTCCATCGATAAGTCTGAATACCTCTGGCCTTTATCAATACCACCAAAACTATGTGAAACAGACATTCACATTGCCAAGCTAGAGGATGACTACGAGTGCTACTACAGAAAACACTTGGCTGACGTTTATGGAAAAACACTGCAATCAATGTCTGGTATTCACTTCAACATGGAGCTTGGAAAAGATTTGGTCGCAAGCCTTTTTAAAGAAAGCGGCTATCAGTCTATTATTGATTTTAAGAATGATATTCACCTTAAATTAGCTCAGAATTTCCTACGTTTTCGTTGGCTTTTAACTTATCTGTATGGGGCTTCGCCAATAGCTGAAGAAGGCTTTTTTAGTAAAACTTTAGCCAAACCCGTTCGCTCTATCCGAAACAGTCACTTAGGTTATGTTAATCATAAAGACATTCAGGTTTCTTACGAAAGCTTGGAAAAATACATTTCTGATATTGAGGCTTACATAGCTTCTGGCAAGTTGATTGCTGAAAAAGAATTTTACTCTGCGGTTCGCCTGCGTGGCAGCAAGCATGTTCGTGACTATCTGACAAATGGTGTCACTTACCTTGAACTGCGCACTTTTGACCTCAATCCTTTTGATAACCGTGGAATTACTCAAGAGACACTTGATACCGTGCACCTTTTTGTTCTTGCGCTTCTTTGGTTAGATAGTAGCTCTGCTATTGACCAAGACATCACAGAGGCTAGCAAGCTAAATGACAAAATTGCACTTAGCCACCCTCTAGATAAATTGCCTGAAGATGCTCCCGTCGAAAGCATCCTTTTAGCTATGCAAGGAATTGTCGATTACTTTGAATTATCTGACTATTATCAAGGGCTTATCGATGCTATCAAAAATCAGATTGAGCATCCTGAACAAACTATCGCTGGACGCTTGCTAGAAGAGATTGACACCCTATCATTAGAATCTTTTGGACAAAAACAAGGTCAAGCCTTTCACGATTATGCTTGGCAAGCCCCTTACGCACTCAAAGGCTATGAAAACATGGAATTATCAACACAATTATTGATGTTTGATGCCATCCAAAAAGGTGTTCACTTAGAGATTCTCGACGAAAACGACCAATTCATCAAACTTTGGCACGGTGACCACGTCGAATATGTTAAAAATGCCAACATGACCGGCAAAGACAGCTACATCACACCACTTATCATGGAAAATAAAGTTGTCACTAAAAAACTATTGTCAAAAGCTGGTTTCCCAGTTCCAAAAGGTGAAGAATTCGCTGATAAAGCTGCTGCGCTCCGCTATTTCTCACAAATCAAAGACAAAGCTATCGTCGTCAAACCAAAATCAACTAACTTTGGACTTGGTATTTCTATTTTCAAGGAATCTGCCGACCTAACAGCTTATCAAAAAGCCTTGGATATCGCCTTCGCTGAAGATGATACTGTTCTTATTGAAGAATTCATTTCAGGTACGGAATACCGCTTTTTCGTCCTAGATGGCAAATGTGAAGCTGTGCTACTGCGTGTTCCTGCTAACGTCGTCGGAGACGGCAAGCACACCATCGCTCAATTAGTAGAGATGAAAAATCAAGACCCACTACGTGGACGTGACCATCGTTCTCCACTTGAAATCATTGACCTTGGCGATGTTGAAAAGCTCATGCTCCAACAACAAGGTTACACGCCTGATGATATTCCAGCTGACAGAGTCCGAGTTGATTTGCGACGTAACTCTAACATTTCAACAGGTGGAGATTCCATTGATGTGACAGACATTATGCCAGACGATTATAAAACATTAGCTGCGCAAATGGCTAGAGCTGTTGGTGCTTGGGTGTGTGGAGTTGATTTGATTATTCCTGATAAGAGTCTTCCTGCAAGCAAAGAAGAGCCAAACTGTGCTTGTATTGAACTCAATTTCAACCCTGCTATTTACCTTCACACTTATTGTCACGAGGGTCCAGGACAAGCACTTACACCAAAAATCCTAGCCAAACTTTTCCCTGAACTTTAACCCATAAAATCTTTGCCACAATTACAGTCATCACTTGTCATTCTTAACCGTTTTACGATAAAATAAAATCAATCTTAGATAGAAATGGATTGAATATATGTCTCGACCTAGAAAAAACGGAGGAGGCCTCATTATCGCTATTATCAGGGTTATCCTTCTCATTGCTTTGCTTGAAAGCTTGTTAGAAATCATTATCCCACTTGCAATCGTTGGTGGTATTGGATATGGTATTTATTATTTTGCGACCAAGCAATCACGTCTTGAAAAAGTTAATACTAAGCAACGCTTGCAAGATTTAAAAGATAACATTCGTATTACTGACCGCCAAGTCAAACTTTTGGACAGTTATCTCGATGAAAAAAATTACACCCAATACGTTGTCAATGCGCGCCAGCTATTGCCACAAATACGTCACATCAAGTCTGAACTTAGTGAGCTCAAAGCCAAAATGGATTTAAACATCTACAAGCGTGTTCTCAAAAAAACTGAAACTGTTGAAAAAGATATCAAATTCCAACTAGACCGACTGGATGTCTCACCAGTAAATCCTGACATTTCTGAGGAAGAAGCTGATTTACTAGAACTCGCTCCAGAGTTAGCTCATCTTTACAATAACATTCAGCAAGACCATTTGACTATCTTGAAGAAGATTGAAAATGCTGATAACAAAGAAGAACTCACTGCACTTCACGAGGCTGATATGGACCGCTTCCGCGATATTTTGGATGGCTATCTAAAAATCAAAAGAGCCCCGAAAAATTATTACAATGCTGATGAGCGTTTAGCAAAAGCGAAAACCGCAATGGAAAAATTTGATTTGGCTCTCGATGAAACGCTTCGAAAACTGAATGAAAGTGACTTAAAAAACTTCGATATCAGTCTTCGCATGATGGCTGACGACGATACAAACTTATAAGTTTAATGGGAGGGTATTATGGCTGATACTTTTAACTTTGACATTGATAAAATCGCAGATAATGCAATCACAAAAACAGACAAAACAACCGAAATCATCGTAGCAACTGATACTTCAGCAACTGGTCAAGTCTCTTTTTACGACAAACTGACCCCTGAACAACAATCAGCAATCACAGCCAAAGCTCCTGCTTTAGTTGATAATTTTGTTGCTGACCAAAATGCTCTGCTTGATTTTGGAACATCTGCTGTTGAAGAAGTTAACACAACCGTCAACCGCATTTTGGCTGAGCAAAAAAAACTTGAAATTCCACAAGTTGATGACCTGCTCAAAAACGCTAACCGCGAGTTAAACGGCTTTATCGCCAAATACAAAGACGCTAAGCCTGCTGAGCTCGAAAAGAAACCAAATTTCCTACAAAAGCTCTTTAAGCAAAGCAAAAATAGCCTGCAAGAATTCTATTTTGATTCACAAAATATCGAGCAAAAAATGGATGGTATGGCTGCCGCTGTTGTCAAACAAGAAGAAATCTTGGCTCGCAACATCGTCTCAGCAGAAATGCTAATTGAAGACAACAACAAATCTATTGAAAACTTGGTTGGCGTTATCGCCTTTATCGAAGCTTCTCAGACAGAAAGTGCCAACCGTGCGCAAACTCTTCAAAATGAACTTGCAACACTTGATAGCGCAACGCCTGATTACCAAGTAAAATCTGACGAGCTAGCTCGCATGACCGAAGTCATCAATACGCTTGAACAACAGCACACTGAATACCTCAGTCGCCTTTACGTTGCTTGGACAACCACACCGCAAATGCGCAACATGGTCAAAGTCTCATCAGATATGCGCCAAAAACTTGGCATGCTCCGTCGCAACACCATTCCGACAATGAAATTATCAATTGCACAGCTCGGTATTTTGCAACAATCCGTCAAATCTGGCGTGACTGCTGATGCTATTGTCAATGCTAATAACGCTGCGCTTCAAATGCTTGCTGAAACGAGCAAAGAAGCTATCCCTATGCTCGAACGCACTGCTCAAAGCCCAACCGTTTCTATCCAATCTGTCACAGCTCTTGCTGAGAGCCTCGTCGAACAAAACAACAGTATTATCGCAGCTATCGACAACGGTCGAAAACAACGTGCTCAACTCGAAGCAGCCGTTGTAAAATCCGCAGAAACCATTAACGACTCTGTTAAAATTCGTGACCAAAAAATCGTCGAAGCCCTTCTTAACGAAGGCAAAGAAAGTCAAGAAGAAGTCGAAAAAATAAACGTCACAGAAGAAAAATAAACTAAAAAGCGAGGAGAACCTCGCTTTTTAGTTTATTTTTCACTGCATGATTACGCTTTACAGCTCACAATACTAGCCCATCAATTTTGCTTTGTGTTATAATATTCTTATGGATAAACTTATAAAATCAATTTCAAAATCTGGTTCTTTCCGTGCTTATGTGCTTGATAGCACTGAGACTGTTAGAACTGCTCAAGAAAAACATCAAACACTTCCTAGCTCTACAGTTGCTCTAGGTAGAACGCTTATCGCCAATCAAATCCTAGCCGCCAATCAGAAAGGAGACAGCAAAGTAACCGTCAAAGTCATTGGTGATAGCTCACTTGGTCACATTATTTCTGTGGCTGATACCAAAGGGCACGTTAAAGGCTACATTCAAAACAAAGGCGTTGACATCAAGAAAACAGCGACTGGCGAAGTTGTTGTAGGGCCTTTTATGGGTGCGGGTCAATTCGTGGTTATCACAGACTACGGCACTGGTAATCCTTATACTTCTTCAACACCGCTTGTTTCAGGAGAAATCGGTGAAGATTTGGCCTTTTATTTGACTGAATCTGAACAAACACCTTCTGCCGTTGGACTTAACGTCCTTCTTAATGACGAAGACAAAGTCGAAGTTGCTGGTGGCTTTATGTTGCAAGTTCTTCCAGGTGCATCTGAAGAAGAAATCAACCGCTACGAAAAACGTATCCAAGAAATGCCAGCCATTTCAAAACTCTTGGAATCTGACGACCACATTGAAGCCCTTCTAAAAGCTATCTATGGCGAAGACGAATACAAAGTCCTCTCTGAAGAAGAAATCAGCTTCAGTTGTGATTGCTCTCGTGAACGTTTTGAAGCAGCACTTGCCACTCTTGGCAAAGACGAACTGCAAGCCATGAGAGACGAAGACCACAGCGCTGAAATCACTTGTCAATTCTGTGGCAAGACTTACACCTTTAGCGAAGAGGATTTGGAGGGACTTATCAATGACTAAACTCAGTTCCTCATTCCAAATCGGTGATGTTACCATTCCTCACCGTACGGTTTTAGCACCCATGGCAGGGGTGACCAACTCTGCTTTTCGTACTATTGCCAAAGAATTTGGTGCTGGCTTAGTTGTCATGGAGATGATTTCTGAAAAAGGTCTTCTCTACAATAACGAAAAAACCCTTCACATGCTGCACATTGATGAAAACGAGCATCCCATGTCTATCCAATTATTTGGTGGCGATGCAGATGGCTTAAAACGTGCTGCTGAGTTTATTCAAGAAAACACAAAAGCAGACATCGTTGACATCAATATGGGCTGTCCTGTTAATAAGGTCGTCAAAAATGAAGCAGGGGCAAAATGGCTCAAAGATCCTGATAAGATTTATCATATCATCAAAGAAGTCACTTCTGTCCTTGATATTCCACTAACCGTCAAAATGCGGACAGGTTGGTCAGATAACTCTTTAGCCGTTGAAAATGCTCTCGCTGCAGAATCGGCTGGTGTTTCGGCTCTAGCCATGCACGGACGCACGCGCGAACAAATGTACACAGGTACTTGCGACCACGAAACGCTGGCTCGTGTTGCCAAAGCCATCACCAAAATTCCATTTATCGGAAACGGTGACGTGCGCACTGTTCACGATGCCAAATACATGATTGAAGAAATCGGTGTTGATGCCGTTATGGTAGGACGTGCTGCGATGAATAACCCTTACATTTTCACCCAAATCAATCACTATTTTGAAACAGGTGAGGAACTGCCTGATTTACCATTTGTCAAAAAATTGGATATCGCAGAAGACCATCTCAAACGTTTGATTGACCTCAAGGGCGAAACCATCGCCGTTCGTGAATTTCGTGGCTTAGCCCCACACTACCTTCGTGGTACCGCTGGCGCTGCCAAAATCCGCGGAGCCGTTTCACGCGCAGAAACCATTGATGAAGTCAAAGAAATCTTTGACAGCCTACGATAACAAAAAAGCAGCCTGCTGACTGCTTCACATACAAAAACTGCTAAGGTACTTTGCCCTAGCAGTTTTTTTGACTAAACAATATCAAATTTCAGCTGACCTTTGGCAACCCCGATTTTTAGAGTATCACCATTTGCTAATTCGTCTGATAAGATGAGTTCTGATAGCTTATCTTCCACCTTGTCTTGCAAGGTTCGGCGGAGCGGACGTGCTCCCATTTCAGGGTCATAACCCAATTCAGCCAAATATTTAAGGGCTGATGGTTGGAATTTCAAGGTCACACCTTTTTCAGCCAGAGTTGCAATCAATGGTTTCACCATGATTTTCACAACTTCACGCATATTGTCTTGCGTCAAGCTATGGAAGACCACTTTTTCATCAATACGGTTGATAAATTCAGGACGGTAAGTTTTTTTGAGCTCTTCCATGATGCGTTTTTGCATGGCTTCGTAATCATGTGCCATATCACGCACTCCAAAACCAACAGTCTTTTCATCGCGCAAAGCTGTCGCACCAAGGTTTGAGGTCATGATGATAATGGTGTTTGAGAAATCCACTTTTCGACCACGACTGTCTGTCAAAACCCCGTCATCCAAAACTTGCAAAAGCACATTGAAAATGTCAGGGTGAGCTTTTTCCACCTCGTCAAACAAAAGCACTGAATACGGTTTGTTACGAACTTTCTCAGTCAATTCGCCGCCTTCTTCATAGCCGACATAGCCTGGAGGGGCACCGTTAAGACGGCTCGCCGCAAATTTTTCCATGTATTCCGACATATCAAAGCGGATAAGAGCTGATTCGTCATCAAAGAGCAATTCTGCAAGGGCTTTCGCCAATTCAGTTTTACCAACACCAGTTGGACCAAGGAACATGAAGGAACCAATTGGACGTTTGCCTGTGCGAATACCTGCTTGATTACGGCGAATTGCACGGCTAATTGCTGAAATGGCCGCGTCTTGCCCAATAACACGCTTGTGCAATTCTTTTTCAAGGGTCAGGTATTTCTTGCTGTCGGCTTGGGTCATTTTTTCCACAGGAATACCTGACAAACGGCTTAAAGTCGCCATAATATCATCTTCTGTGACAGGTGTTGGTTTACGTTTCACCTTGGTATCTGCCTTTTTGAGCAAGCTTGTCGCTAAAGCAAAATCGCCATCTAAAATGGCTTGGTCAGCAGGCGTCAACATCGCTGGCGCTTCTTTCTTAACTAAACTTTGCACGGTTGCACTGGCTTCATCCAGCAAATCAATAGCAGAATCAGGTAGGTTTTTGCTGGTCAAATAACGGTGAGCAGATTTAACAGCTGTCAAAACAGCGGCATCTGAAATGGTAACATTATGGAAGTCCTCATAAGATTTCTTCAAGCCCAACAAAATCTGATAAGCATCTTCAACACTTGGCTCTTCAATCGTGATTTTCGCAAAACGACGAGAAAGCGCAGCATCTTTTTCAAGGTGTTTTTGGTATTCTTCTTGTGTTGTTGCACCCACCATGTGCAAGGTACCACGCGCCAAGGCAGGTTTTAGGATATTTGCCGCATCTAAGGTGCTGTCAATGCCTGACCCTGACCCCATAATCGTGTGCACTTCATCAATAAACAAGATAATATGACCATCTTCTTCAATATCTGAAATGATTTGATTCATGCGCTCTTCAAAATCCCCACGAAAACGCGTGCCAGCAACCACACTCATCATGTCCAATTCCAAGACACGCATATCTTGCAATTCATATGGAATCGCTCCATTGACAATGCGTTGCGCCAAACCATAAGCCAAAGCTGTCTTACCAACACCAGCTTCTCCCACCAAGACAGGATTGTTCTTAGTTTTACGGCTAAGCACTTGCACCATTCGTGAAATTTCTTTGTCACGTCCGATAACGGGCTCAAGCTTTCCTTGACGTGCCATTTCCGTCAAATCACGCGTAAAATCAGACAGTTCTCCTGCAGTGGATTGCGGTTTCATCATGTCTGAAAAAGCACCGCCCATGCTTGCTTTTTTCGGTTTACGAAGCTCATGAATGGCTTTGATATTTTCCTTGGTAAAGCCCGCATGACGTGCCAAGCTCTTACGCAAATCAATCAAACGAACCGAATCGCCGTCTTCTTTCTGCTTGAAACCAGCCACTTCCAATAAACGTGTCGCAAACAAATCCAAGTTTAACAGCATGGCATAAAGTACGTGCTCTGTCCCAACTTCAATGTCGTCCGTCACAACACTAATCTCTTGTGCAAAGTCAAGAACATCGCTAAGCGCTTTTGATTGTTCCACAAAACGCATCTGCTCAACACGTTCCAACGGTGACTTATTTAGTGCCAAAACAGCCGCTGCTTCGTATTCTTCATAAGGAATACGACTTTGGTATTCTGCAAAGGTAAGACCTGCTACTGAATCATGTACAGCTACCATGGCCAATAGCACATGCCAACTCTCTAAATAGGGGCTTTCAAAACGTGCTGCTTGATACTGCGCGACATTGAAAACCTCCTGCATTTTTAACGAGTACTCACTCATAAATGAAATCCTTTTCTATCTAATCTTTGTAAAATTCGGCGCAACATCCGCGCTCTAATCTCTGGGGCGTTTTCTCCGAGAACCTCATCTGAAGCCGTTGCCAAGATTAAATTCCCTTCACGCTCGCTGATAATCTTTTCTTCAAAAAGCTGCTGAATCAAGTCCGTAAAGACCTGTTCACTAATGCGCTCCCCAATATGTGCCATCAGATTACCAAACAATTGATGACGGTCTGAAAAACGCACCCTCGCGATACGAATATAGCCACCCCCACCTCGCTTACTTTCAACCGTATAGCCACGACTTTCGGTAAAACGTGTCTTAATCACATAGTTAATTTGGCTAGGAACGACTTGAAAGGTATCAGCCAAGTTTGAGCGTTTGATTTCAGCAATACCTGATTGAGCTAATAGCTGCTTTATATATTCTTCAATACAGTCCGATGTATTTTTAGCCACTAGACTCCTCCTTTCAAGCAAAAGACCTCAAAGGTCTGTCTTTGACTATAATTGACTATTATTATATCAAAATTATGGTCTTTTATAAATGAAAAGCCCCCAAATATCATGAAACTCTTAGCAAACTTTCCAGGCTATTATTTTCATGCTATAATTATTCATTTTTAGTTGTGTTTGTTTTTAATATAAGATAAAATAAAATCTGAAACAAACGAAAGGTTATAAGTGACTAAATGAATTATCTCATTACATTTCTAATTGCTATGGTACCTCTTATCGAATTGCGTGGTGCCGTTCCTTACGCTATCGCAACTGGTATCCCAATGTGGCAAGCACTTATTATCGGGGTCTTTGGTAACATGATACCTGTGCCAATCATTTTTTTCTTTGCCCGTCGTGTGCTTGAATGGGGAGCAGATAAACCTGTTATCGGTGGTTTCTTTACATGGTGCTTGAAGAAAGGTCATAGCGGAGGTCAAAAATTAGAAGCAGCTGCTGGCGACCGTGGGGTCTTTATCGCTTTACTTTTATTTGTCGGTATTCCAATTCCTGGTACAGGAGCTTGGACAGGGACTCTAGCAGCCTCAATCCTTGACTGGAATTTCAAACAAAGTGTTATTGCCGTTATGCTTGGAGTTATCCTCGCAGGTATCATCATGGGGACATTAACCGTCTTTGGTCTAGGGACAATCAGCTAAAAAATCAATCAAAAGAGCTTAGGGGCAACCTAAGTTCTTTTAAACGTCTTAACTTCTTATTTGAAAAATACTTTCTACCAAATAAAAAAAGTCTGAGCTAGTAGCTCAGACTTTTTAGTTAGACACCGTTTCTTAGTTGTTAAGAGCGGCTGCCATTGTTGCTGCAACTTCTGATTCGAAGTCGTTAGCTGATTTTTCGATACCTTCCCCAACTTCGAAGCGTTCAAAAGTTGTCACTTTAGCACCTACTGAATCAAGGTATTGTTCAACAGTTTTGCTGTCGTCCATGATGTAAACTTGTGCAAGAAGTGTATATTGTTGGTCAACTTTAGTGTTGTCAAGCATGAAGCGGTCCATTTTACCTGGAATGATTTTATCCCAGATTTTTTCTGGTTTGCCTTCTGCTTTAAGTTCTGCTTTGATATCTTCTTCTGCTTGAGCGATTACCTCATCAGTCAATTGTGATTTAGAACCGAATTTCAAGTGTGGAAGAGCTGGCTTATTAACCATTGCACGTGATTCGTTGTCTTGGTCGATTTTGTGGTTCATTTGAGCCAATTCATCGTGGATGAATTCTTGATCAAGTTCTTCGTATGAAAGAACTGTTGGTTTCATCGCTGCAACGTGCATTGATACTTGTTTAGCAAGAGCATCATCGCCACCTTCTACAACTGTGATAACACCGATACGTCCACCGTTGTGTTGGTAAGCACCAAAGTATTGGTCATCAGTTTTTTCAACAATAGCAAAACGACGGAATGAAATTTTTTCTCCGATAGTTGCTGTTGCGTTAACATAAGCAGCCTCCAAAGTTTCCCCTGAAGGTAAAGTCACCTTAAGAGCTTCTTCATTGTTAGCAGGTTTTTGTTCTGCGATAGCTTTAGCTGTTGCTTCAACTAATTCAACGAATTGAGCGTTTTTCGCAACGAAGTCTGTTTCAGCGTTAACTTCAACAACTGCTGCAACATTTCCGTCAACATAAATACCAGTCAAGCCTTCAGCAGCAACGCGGTCAGCTTTTTTAGCTGCTTTAGCCATCCCTTTTTCGCGAAGCAATTCAATTGCTTTTTCCATATCACCATCAGTTTCAACAAGGGCTTTTTTGGCGTCCATGACACCAGCACCTGATTTTTCGCGCAATTCTTTTACTTGAGCTGCAGTAATTGCCATTTCTTAAGTCCTCCAGGAAGTTTGTTTTCATAATAAAAACGAGACAGAGCGGTTTGCTTTCTGCCCCGTTTTAAAGCCTATTTAAGCCTATCTAAAGCCTAAAAAATTAGTCGTTGTCTCCTTCTACAACTTCAACGATTTCTTCGATTGAATCAGCTTGTGCTTCTGATGCAAAATCAACATCTGCATCTTCACCTTGACGTCCTTCGATGATAGCATCTGCCATTTTAGAAGTGATCAATTTAACCGCACGGATAGCGTCATCGTTTGCTGGGATGATAACATCGATATCATCTGGATCAGCGTTTGTATCAACCATTGCAACAACAGGGATACCAAGTTTTTTAGCTTCTTTAACAGCGATTTGTTCTTTATGTGGGTCAACAACGTACATTACATCTGGGATACGAGGCATATCTTCGATACCACCCAAGAATTTTTCAAGACGAGCACGTTGTTTGTTAAGAAGAGCAACTTCTTTCTTAGGAAGAACTTCAAAAGTTCCATCTTCTTCCATGCGTTTGATTTCTTTCAAACGAGCGATACGTTTTTGGATAGTGTCCCAGTTTGTAAGAGTTCCACCCAACCAACGGTGGTTGATGTAGTATTGACCAGCACGTTCTGCTTCTTCTTTCACAGCATCAGCAGCTTGTTTTTTAGTACCAACAAACAAGATAACAGCATCGTTAGCAGCTGCATCACGAACGAAGTCGTAAGCTGCATCAGCCATTTTTACAGTTTGTTGAAGGTCGATAACGTGGATACCGTTACGTTCTGTGAAGATGTATTTAGCCATCTTAGGGTTCCAGCGACGAGTTTGGTGACCGAAGTGAACACCAGCCTCAAGAAGTTGTTTCATTGAAATTACTGCCATGAGTAGTTTCTCCTTTTTATAATGTTTTTTTCCTCTTCTAGACTTCATCTTGCAAATCCACTCGTGATGAGCAACAGAGTCACAATACATCTAGAATGAGTATTTGTTGCATAATACAACAAGCTAATTTTACCACATCTACCCTTTTTTGACAAGTCAAATATCCTATCACCAAGCGTTTATTTAGGGGGTGGGATTACTAGTCTAATTCGTTTTATTCAGACACTTTAACGATAACAAAAAACAGATGATTAACCACACAACTAACGTGATAATCTGACTAACTGAAATAACTTGATCTCCAAAAACACTATTCCTAATTAAATCGCCAGATGGAACAAATGGCAAAAATCTATATACCTTCAAAATGATCATCGGAATTCTTCTTGCTGGAAAAAGAATGGGGAAAATAGTAAACCAATCATCAAAATTAACTGTGTTGTCAGAGTCATTAAATTAGGACTTGAACAATGCTACAAAGAATGATTAGCGATTTATTCCTGATATAACTCCACGTCATTAAACTCATGATTGTTGTAGATTACTTTTCAGCCAACTCTCCATAACTATCGTTTAAAGTTTCAGTAGCCACACTGTAATACGAAATCAATTTCTTATCAATTCTATCTGCCATCCATTCAAATAGCTTAGAAACCTTTTGATTATCCAATTGACACTCCACTTCACCATTTATATTGATCGCATATTCAAATGGAAAATCCTCTAAAGTCCGCTTCGATTTAACTAAAAATCTTACGATACTTTTTGAACTAACCGATAATTTCCTTACATTTCCATATGTTTTAACTTTTCCATTTTCAAATAAGTAGTACTTATCTGCATACTTTTCAACTTCTAAGATATTATGCGTTACTATAACAACTATATGCCCTTTAGAAGCTAGCTCTTTTAGATATGACCATAGTTTATGCCTTCTTATTGGATCAACATCATTCGTTAGTTCATCCAATAAAATAATTTTAGGCGAAGAAATAACAGCCATCGCAAACGATGTTAGTCGTTTTAACCCACCGGAGAGCTTTTCCCCAGTTTTATTTTCCCTCTTTTTTATATCTAATTTTTGGAGTATCTCATTAACTTCCTGTTGTAGTACTCCATTAGAAAGTCCCCTTATTCTACCGATTGCAGTTACTGATTGTTTAATTGATATTCCTTTTAGTGGAGCATGCAATTGAGGCATCATCGAAATATTCATTCTGGATAAAACTGGATTTTGAGTAAGAGAAATATCTCCAAAATAGACTTCATGTTTCCTGTGTCGATGAACAGACAGCAATAAACTCAATTACGTATAAAAAAATAAAAAGCCCAACAAAATCGGACTTTTTATTTCGTGTCTTAAAAGGCGGTAGACGGATTTGAACCGACGATCAAGCTTTTGCAGAGCCGTGCCTTACCACTTGGCTATACCGCCATAACAAATAATATTCTACCTTAAAATCTAAATGGCGTCAAGTAGATTTCTTAAATTCTGAACTTATCTTACCGATTCTATTTTCCTTGTAAAATACGGGATTTATGCTATAATACTAAAAATCTTTGGAGGTTTTTATGAAAAAACTAAGTCCTAACAGTCACATTCGCGTACTCAGTCCGTCAGATTCAATTGCTCGCTTGGGTGGATTTGAAGCCAACCTTTCTGCCAAAGAAACGTTAGAAAATCTAGGATTTCGTGTATCATTTTCAGAACATTACTTAGAGTCTGATATGCTCTATTCTTCTTCAATCAAGAGCCGTGTTGCTGATTTGCACGCTGCTTTTGCTGATGACTCTGTTGATGCTATTCTGGCTACGATTGGTGGTTTTAATTCTAACGAACTGTTGCCCTATCTTGACTACGACTTAATTGCCAAACACCCTAAAATCATCTGTGGCTATTCGGATTCGACAGCCTTTTTGAATGCTATTTTTGCTAAAACTGGAAACCTCACTTACATGGGACCGTCATATTCTAGTTTTAAAATGAAAGAAGGTCAAGATTACCAGAGCAAGGCTTGGTTAAACGCCACGACAAAATCAGCTTACGACCTTGTTCCAAGTCAAGAGTGGTCAAGCGACCCTTGGTATGACCCAACACAACCACGTCATTTTATGCCAACAGAATGGAAAATTTACAACGCAGGGAAAGCTTCTGGCACCATTATTGGTGGAAATTTATCTACTTTTGGACTTCTTCGCGGAACACCGTATGCCCCACAGGTAGAAGACTATGTCCTTTTTTTGGAACAATCCGAAGAAGACGGTTATTACGAATTCACGCGCAATTTGGCAGCAATTTTGCAGGCTTACCCTCAGCCCAAAGCCGTGCTTATCGGACGATTTCCTAAAGAATGCCAAATGACCCAAGATATCTTGATCTACATCTTGGACAAACACCCGATTTTGAAAACCATTCCTGTCATGTATGATCTTGACTTTGCCCACACCCAACCGCTTTTTACCATTACGATTGGAGCAAAAGCTAGCATTGACACGGACAGCTTCAGCATTTCCATTCGGGAATAGGCTTTTTCTCACCATTTGAAAGGGCTTGTGCTGTGGTATAATGGTCATACTGACTATTTTTACATATTGAGGAAAACAGGACTAATGGATACCATCAACAAATACTTTTCCCTAAGCGTGCGTTATGCGATTCGGGGAATTTTTGCATTTGCTTTTTTAGTTGCCGTAGGATTTTTAGGATGGACTTCTCCGCTTGGGTTGATTATCATTCTAGTTAGCTTTTGGCTGTTTAGAAAAGCCATTCTAGCATTTGGTTCGACACTTTTTAAGTTCATCACGCAACATAAAAGGGCAGTTATGCTCGTGGCAATTGCTTTTCAAATACTCCTGCTATTCTCGGCGAGATTACTCATCCGAAGAGATGCGGCGGTGGTTTTCACAGGAGCCTTTCACTACCTTGCCGAAGATTTAACCGTGAACTACATCACGCGCAACCCCAACAACCTCTTTTTGTTCTTGTACGAACGGCTGTTTTTCAATCTTTTTCATGAAAATGGACTGTGGAGCATGATGGGGTTAAACATGCTTTATGTGAATGCCTCAGCCTATATTATCTATGCCACGGCCAAACGCTATGGCAATCAGAAGATAGCTGATCGTTGCTTTTTCTTCTTTACCTTCCTGTTTCTATTTTCGCCCTTTTTTATGAGCATGTACACGGACGTTTTAGCTTTGCCGCTGCTGTGTTTGCAGACTGCCTTGGCGCTTGCTTTGCTACAAACAAACCAAAAGACACAACTCCTAAAAAACGCTACTCTTTTGGGAATCGTGACAGGAGTGACTTATTTCATTCGTCCGACTGCGCTTGTCTTAATCATTGCACTTTTTATGATACTTGGGCTAAACCGTTACTGGAAGAAAGGAATTATCATTTTCAGCCTTTTTCTCGTCAGCTTTGGTAGTATTTATGCTGGCGGCAAATACTTAGAGAGCCACCAAACCGAAATTCAACTGCTCAAAGGTAAAGGCTTAGCCAAATCAGCCCTGCTCTTTGTGGATTTGGGACTGACATTTTCAGGAACAGACCAAGCGGATATGAAAGCGGGATTGTTACAATACGTGGATGAAAGCGAACGGGACAACTACAACAATGGGATGTTTGCCACGGAAAATATCATCAAAGACATCAAGCGTCGCTTAAACGACTACACACCTGTCACTTTTGGGGCACATTTGGTGGTGAAATTGGGAGCAACACTCATGGATGGCAGCTTGGGGTGGACGTATTTTGAAAATCCTGACGATGAAAAAACGCCTTACGTTTCCCCTCTTTATTCCTACACCAAAAACAATGCCTTTTTAAAAGCTGTTCGGCGATTCTGGATTAGCTCAGACACGGTGGAATACCAGCTGTCCTTTCTCATCAGGCAAATCATTTGGTTAATCATGATTATCGGTATGATCAAAGCTACGCGCTTCTCATTTGAAAGCAATGATTTTTTGCTGCTGGCCTTACTTGGCGGCTTAGCCTTCCTCATGATTTTTGAAGGTGGGAAATCACGTTACCTCATTCAATTTATCCCACAAATTCTCCTGCTGGCAGGCAGAGGCTGGGAAAATAACGCTCTTTTTCCAAAAATAAAAGACCTCGACAGTTAATGTCGAGGCTTTTTTGTTAGCCATTACCAAATAATCACACGGTCTTCTGGAGCACGCCACATAGGGTCGCCAGCTTTAACATCAAATTCTTCATGGAAATCATCGAAGTTAGTTAAGGTGACGTTAGTACGAAGCTTGCCAGGAGCGTGAACGTCAATGCTTGCCAACATTTGCATGTACTCTGGACGAGCTTTCATGCGCCAAATGGTTGCAAAATTGATAAAGAAATCACGCGCAGAGAAATCGTCATCTTGTTTGGCTGCCTCAAGTGCGCAAGCCACACCGCCAAGGTCTGCCACGTTTTCAGAAACCGTCAATTTTCCGTTGACTTTCGCTCCGTAAGAATCCAAACCATCAAACTGCTCAACAATTTTATCCGTACGTTCCGTGAAAGCCTTGTAATCTGCTTCTTGCCACCAATTGTTCAAGCTACCATTTTCGTCAAATGAAGCTCCGTTGGTATCAAAGGCGTGAGAAATTTCGTGGGCAATCACTGCTCCGATACCACCATAGTTGGCAGATGAACTTTGTTCCAAACTGTAAAATGGTGCTTGTAAAATAGCAGCTGGAAAGACAATTTGGTTTTGTTGTGGGTCGTAGTAAGCATTGACCATGTGGGCTGGCATATGCCATTCGCTACGGTCAACAGGCTTGTTCCATTTGCTCCAACTATGAGCGATTGAAAGCTTAGCAAGATTTTGAGCATTTTCAACCAATGACAATGATTCGTCAATGATTTTCTTGGTATAGGTTTCAGGCAATTTTTCAGGGTAACCAATATGTGGCGTAATCGTGTTGAGTTTGACGATGGCCTTATCACGCGTTTCTTGAGCCAACCAATCTGCTGACGCCAAGCGTTTTTTGTAAACATCAATCATGGTAGCCACTTTGTGTTCCACATCGGCTTTGGCTTCTGGTGAGAATTTTTGACCTGCATACCACAATCCTAGAGCTTGGTTGTAAGGTCCTGAAGCCAAATAATAAGCCGCTTTTTTCTTGTCTATGGCTTGTGGCGTTCCTGAAAGGGCTCGACCATAAGTGCCTGAAAGCACACGAATCTCATCAGTCAAATAGCCATTATAATTACCTGCAGCTGAAAGCACCAAATCAGCCTTTAACAAATCCCAATTGTCTTCTGAGTAATAGTCAGACGCAAACTCTGTCCAAAAACGTTCCTCAGGTACAATAACCTTGTCAGGCACCTCACCCAAAATACGTGTGAAAATCGCATCCAAAGGCAATTCTGGAGCAAGTTTGACAAAATCTGCCCAATCATAAGGGTGGTATAATTTGACGTATTCTGATGATTCTTCACGTGACAAAACGTACTTAGCTAGTTTGGCATCTAAGGCAATCACCTTGTCCAACAAATCGCTGATTTCTTCAGCTGAAAAACCAAATTTTGCCAACAATTCTTCTTGCATGTGACGCCAAATAGCCAGTAATTCTTTCCCTTTTTCGTTATCTTCTGCATAGTAAGTGGTGTCTGGCAAAATGGTTTCAGGAGCCTCAGCCCACAAAACATTTAATTGAGCGTTCATGAAATCAGGTGCCACACCAAATGGAAAGGCGTTTGGTTTGCCAGCCAATTCAAACTCCGCAATCTTACCTGCAAAGTCTGAAAAAGAACCCAAATCTTGGTATTCTTTGATTAAAGGAAGAACGGGTGCAACGCCCACTTCCTCACGTTTGTCGTAGTCTGCAGCCATGCGGTGCAACTTCACAAAGTTTTGCAAAATACTATCATCAGGCACATCCTTGCCACTAAGCCACTTGTCTGTGTTTTCTAACATAAGGTCTTCAATCTCATCTGACAAGTCTGAAAAACCACCTGTGCGAGGCTTATCATCAGGGATGACCGCTGTTTTTTCCCATTCGCCGTTGACGGCATCATAAAAATCATCTTGATATCGAGTCATAACAAATCTCCTTTATTCTGATTAGAACTATTTTATCAAAAAATGCACATAATAGCAGATTTAAAAACGCCTGACTCAAATAATAATAGCAGACATGATAGCGCTTTTTTGCTATACTAATTTTTAAGGAGGCTTTTATGACAACAAAACATTACAATTGGGCAACTTTAGGAACAGGGGTCATTGCTAATGAGTTAGCACAAGCCCTAGAACAACAAGAACGAAAGCTTTATTCTGTCGCTAATCGTACTTATGATAAAGGACTCGCTTTCGCTGAAAAATATGGCATTGACAAGGTTTATCAAAACATTGATGACGTTTTTGATGACCCTGAAGTTGACATTATTTACATCTCAACACCACACAATACCCATATCAATTTCTTGCGCAAAGCTTTGGCCAAAGGCAAACATGTTTTGTGTGAAAAATCAATCACTCTAAACGCTGACGAATTAAACGAAGCCATTAAACTTGCCGAGGACAATCATGTCGTGCTGGCAGAAGCCATGACTATTTTCCACATGCCGATTTACCGTCAATTATCTGAAATCATTGCCAGTGGAAAACTTGGAGAATTGAAAATCATCCAAATGAACTTTGGTAGCTACAAAGAATATGACATGACCAACCGTTTCTTCAATCGCAACCTCGCTGGTGGCGCTCTGCTTGATATCGGTGTTTACGCTCTTTCATTTGTTCGCTGGTTTATGACTTCAACACCCAACCAAATTGCTTCTCAAGTCAAACTTGCCCCAACAGGCGTTGACGAACAGGCAGGTATTTTGCTGACAAATGACCAAGGCGAAATGGCAACCTTGACCTTGAGCCTTCATGCGAAACAACCAAAACGTGGGACCATCGCCTATGATAAAGGCTACATCGAGCTTTACGAATACCCTCGCGGTCAAAAGGCTGTGATTACCTACACTGAAGATGGGCACCAAGAAGTCATCGAAGCTGGCAGCACGGCACTTGCCCTTTCTTACGAAGTAGCTGATATGGAAAAAGCCGTTTCTGGTCAAGAAAATGTCATGCACCTTGACTACACCAAAGATGTCATGGACATCATGACCAAACTCCGCCAAGATTGGAACCTCACTTACCCAGAAGAAGAATAAGCATAGTTATCCACAAATCCATCTCTGACAAGGTCAAATTCAAGTTACTTTTGCAGTAACTGTGTTTTGGCATCGTCAGGGATACTTTTTTGTTCTTTTATCCACTTTTACACACAAGTTATGAACAACCTGTGGATAACCATGCTCATATTTTGGGGATAACTTGTTTATAATTGTGAAATCCGACTCTCAAAACCCTTGATAAAACAACATAAGGCGTGAATTGTCTTGTGGATAACACAAAAAAAGCAGCTCGTTTGAACTGCTCTTTTTAAATCAAATCATCGCGGCTAACTTGTTCAAAATTTTCCGTGCCATCATTTAATTTATCCCAAATAACCACTTCGCCAGCTTTCAAAGACTTCTGAACATCGATAATACGCTGATTTGAAGACCCACGAAATTGCAACATCAAATTCTTCCTGGTGATGTCAAAGCGACCATCCACCAAAATGTCAATCAAACTCAGCATTTCCAGCTTATCTGAGGTTTCTTGCATCATTTCTTCCCAAGTGTACCCTGTCCAAGACCAAATGTCTTTTTCTGGCAATTCACGACGCACGCGCTTAATCAAGGGCAATAAAATCCCTGTATTCAAGAAGGGTTCACCGCCCAAAAGCGTTAAACCTTGGACATAAGGTTGTGCCAAATCCGCCATGATTTGCTCTTCTAGCTCCTTGGTATAAGGCATTCCTGCTTGAAATGACCAGGTCGCTGCGTTATAACACCCCTTGCAGTGAAACATACAACCCGACACATACAAGGAATTCCGCACACCTTCTCCATCAACAAAGTTAAATGCTTTGTAATCAATGATACGCCCTTGGCTTAATTCTTCTGATTTCCATTCACCAGGCTTGGGAGTATTCCAATTTGCTTCTTCCATCCTAGCCTTCTTTCTAATCTAATTATTTGACTTATCCACAAGTTATTCTTCAGCCAGATTGATCCAATAACGCTCAGTTGACTCACGGACATCTTCTAAAACACCACCATTTGCTAAAATCACCTTTCGGCTGGCAATATTATCCGTGTGACAAGTCACCAAAGCTTGTTTGATGTTTTTCTTTTTAGCTTCTAGTAAACCTAGATGAAGCTGTTTCTTAGCCAATCCCTTATGACGCTCTGACGGACGAATCGAATACCCAATATGTCCCCCCTTATTTAAGAGATTATCATTTAGACGTAAACGTAAATGCAAAAATCCTAGAGCCCTTCCGTTATCATCAAAAGAAACAAATTGAATCGCTGGAACAAACGTTGACGGCACATCAATACCCATTTCACTTAATTGATTTCTTTCAATCCAGTCCTCATAAACAAAGTTATCCACAGACCAAAAACCGCCGTCATGAGCAGATTGACTTGCCTCAAATTCTTTCATCATGTCAATAACAGCTGCTTTATCTGATAATTCAGGTCTTCGTAATTGCATAAACGGTACCTCTATTTACTTTTCTTTTTAGCTTTTTCTAAAAACTGCGCTTTCAACTGACTAACACGCGCTTTTTTGTCAGTTTTCACATTTGAATGTTTTTCATGAAAACGTTTCACTTGTTGCATCCCTTTATAATCTAACTGGTATTTTCCCATTTGCTAATATCCTTTCTAGTCAGACCTCTAACCTGACCCACCAAAATAATAAAGAAGCAGGGACGCATGGTCTCAGCTTCTCATCTTATCAATCAACGACGACTCCCAAAATTAAGCACGGTGTTTGCTATAATCCCCAGGATTTTTAATAGTAGAGCCATTCATGTGTTTAACACGAGCAGAAATTTCTTTGTGGCGACCATTAACCATTGGGCGAGCTTGCGGATTTCCTAGGTAACCACATGTTCGTTTGACAACATCAACGGTTTTAGGGTCGCTATTACCGCAGTTTGGGCAGACAAATCCGCGTTCTGTTGGCGTGAAATCTCCTTCAAAACCACATTGGTAACAACGGTCGATTGGGGTATTGGTACCAAGATAACCAATACGTGTATATGCATAATCCCAAACAGCTTCCAAGGCTTTTGGATTTTGTTGAAGCACTGGGTATTCACAATAATGAATGAAACCACCAGTTGCACCAGCTTCTGGATAAGCTTTTTCAAAATCTAATTTTTCAAATGGTGTTGGGTTCTTACGCACATCGTAGTGGAAAGAATTGGTGTAGTATTCCTTATCGGTAATGTCTTTCACAAGACCAAATTTCTCTGTATCCAAGCGGCAGAAACGGTCAGTCAAGCTTTCAGATGGTGTTGAATATACTGAGAAATGATAATCAAACTCATCTGACCACTCTTCACAGAATTGTTTCATTTTGCGAACGATATCAACCGTAAAGGCTTTAGCTTCAGCATTGCTTTCCCATTCAGGACCATAGAAAACGGTACCCACTTCGTAAAGACCAATGTAACCAAGTGAAACTGTTGTACGGCGATGACGGAAAAGTTCGTCCACATTGTCGTATTTGCCAAGACGTTGACCAAAGGCACCGTATTGATACAAAATAGGGGCATTGGCTGGCGTTGCTTCTTTGACGCGTTCGACTCGGTAAACCAAAGCATCTTTGGCAATACCCATGCGTTCATTGAAAATATCCCAGAATTTGTTCATATCGCCATTTGATTCCATAGCAATACGAGGAAGATTGACCGTCACAACCCCAAGATTCATACGACCTGAGTTGACTTCAACGCCATTTTCGTCTTTCCACCCTTGCAAGAATGAACGGCAACCCATTGGCGCTTTAAATGAACCTGTCAATTCAATGATTTTGTCATAAGACAAGACATCAGGATACATCCGTTTTGTCGCACATTCCAAGGCTAATTGCTTGATATCATAGTTTGGTGTGCCGACTTCTAGGTTAAGACCACTCTTCAACGTGAAAATCAATTTAGGGAAAATGGCTGTGCGGTGTTCGCTACCAAGCCCTTTGATGCGGATTTCAAGAATGGCTTTTTGAATTTCACGTTCAAACCAGTTAGTACCAAGACCAAAACCAAGTGAGGTAAACGGTGTTTGCCCATTTGACGTGAACAAGGTATTGATTTCATATTCAAGGCTTTGCATCGCATCATAAATGTCTTTTTTCGTTTTGGTACGAGCATAGTCTTCACGAAGGTCTTCTGCTACCCAATCTTGAGCGTCTTTTAAGTGTTTTTTATAATTCAATTCAGCGTAAGGTGCCAAAAATTCATCAATGCGGTCTGCCGTACAACCACCGTATTGGCTAGAAGCTACGTTCGCGATGATTTGCGAAATTTGGGCTGTCGCTGTTTGAATTGATTTTGGACTTTCTACCTCAGCATTGCCAATCTTAAAGCCATTGGCCAACATCCCTTTAAAGTCAATTAAACAGCAGTTAGTCATTGGGGTATATGGGCTATAATCAAGGTCGTGGTAATGAATGTCCCCTTTTTGATGCGCATTAGCCACGTGTGATGGCAACATTTTAAGACCAATTGATTTGCCAACGATACCAGCCGTCAAATCACGTTGTGTGTTGAAAACTTCGCTATCTTTATTGGCGTTTTCATTGACAATGGTTTGATCCTTGTTCAACAATTTATCAATGGTAAAATTGATATCTGTTGCTTGCGAACGCGCAAAATCGCGCTTGGTACGGTAATTGATGTATTCTTGTGCGATGGCATATTCATTAGCTGCCAAAAGCTCATGCTCAACGATATTTTGAATTTCATAAATTTTAACATCGTCTTTAAAGCGGTCTATAATTTCCGCAATGATGTTATTTGAAATGGTTTCTAATTTTGCCTCAACGAGTGGGGATAATTTAGTCACATTATTACTTGCTTTTAGTAAGGCATTGTATATCTTTTCGGCTTCAAAATTAACAGAACGTCCATCACGTTTGATGACTTTGATTGCCGGTTGATCTGTTATTATTTCCTTTTCCAATGTAATCATAAGAACACTCCTTTGCCCGTCTATTA
Organism: Streptococcus alactolyticus; assembly: GCF_012277075.1. Taxonomy (GTDB): domain Bacteria; phylum Bacillota; class Bacilli; order Lactobacillales; family Streptococcaceae; genus Streptococcus; species Streptococcus alactolyticus. The sequence goes on from NZ_JAAXMT010000010.1 coordinate 100,820, forward strand.
TAACACGTTGACTCTAAAAAAATCAATATCTTGTGGCAAATCTTTTAGAAGAACACAAGATATTGATTTTATCGTCATTTATAGTTGTTTTTTACTTCTTACGATAAATCGTAAAGTCAGATACTTTTTTGACCGAAACGGTTTCGTAATTTGATTTTAAATCTTTTTGAACCACCTCAGGCAATTTCTCGTTTTTATGAACGATAACATAAGTCGCCACGTTTTGCAACAACTCATCTTCAAGCACTTTTTGATTGTCATCTTTTGCTGTATTGACAAGCGGTGATGAAAATTGCGAACTACTTGGTAAGCCACTTTCTAAATAAATCTTAGAAGAACCATCCCAAACATAAATAGAATCTTCATCAGAAGTATTTGATGCCAAATAAGTAGCAATCGTTGAACGCTGGCTATTATCACCAAAAGTGATGATATTTGACACGATTGGACGTCCTATCCCAACAATCAAAACCAAAACAGGAAGGTAGAGGAACGTTTTCACATAAAACTCAAATGCACCTTTAGTGTTTCGAGAAGACTTTTGACGGCGATGTGAAGAACGAACCATATAGCGTTTGTAACGCTCGTCAAGTGCCACAGCAGTCAAAATCAAGCCAAAAGGCATCGCTGCCAACAAGTGATAGAACTCATACGTCTGTGATACCAAATCAAGCAGCAAAAAGCCGATAAATACCACGAAAATGAGGTATTTGACCATGCGGTCTTTGTTATCTTTAAGCACTTTGTTAAATGAAAGCAAGCCAAACAACAAGCCTGAAAAAAGCAGCAAGTCCACTTGGAAGAGCAAAGTCAAAAAGAAATTATGGTCACCTGTAGCAAAATAAGTAAATGGGTAAACAATGGCTTGTGAAATATAAGGCGATAAAATTTGCAAGTTCAACACAAAGTAACCAACAGTGTACAAAATGATAATCATCCCAAAAATAATACACAGTAATTGGTAAAAGCCTCGCGCCAAATGTTTTTTTCTTGAGTTATAAACAATAATCGCAATAAAAGACAATAACCAAAAAACCAAGGTTCTTGGGTCTAAAAGCATTGACGCTGACCCTGCAAAGCCATACAAAATAAAGGCTTCATCTTTAATCAGACCTGCAAAGTATTTCGTCAAGAACCATAAAGACACCAAGACAAACGGCATGGCAAATTGGACAGGATACAAACCGCCAAAACCAAGAGCTACATTTAACAAGTAGAAAACACCACTCATACCCACGGCAAATCGTTGATTAGACGTGAAGTAATGGATGAGTTTGTAAAAATAAATCCCTGACACATAAAAAATGAGCACTTGAAGGGGAACCAGCCACAAGGTTGACCCTAGATAGTAAGCTAAGGCAATCAGGGTGTAATAAAGAAAACCACCTGTCGCAAACATATCTGTAAACGGCAACTGCCCTTTAGTAAACATGAAACCAACGTACAAATTTTGAGATTGCAAACTATTGGCCCAGTCCGTAAGTAAAGGATTGGCTACGGATAAGCATCCCACAATAATACTGATGATTAGCAGAAAAAACTTATGGCGTCTAGGAACCTTGGTGCTGATAGCCGCACCTTGCCTTTTAGGAGTCAAACCACTCGTACGTGTCAAGCGACTATAAGACGGCACGCCATTTTGATTTAAATTCACTTCCTCTGATGTATTCACTTATTTTCTCCTTGAATTTCGTCCTTAATAAGTATAACAGAAACTAAACATTAGTCAATTTGATGATTATACCATAAAAAGCTAAAGGATGGCTAAAATAATTGAAAATAGGCTAAATCTCTGAACAAGAAAAAAGAACCGCACATCTTACGTGCAGTTCATCAGGAATCGCTTCATCCAGTATGATTAGTCTTCATCAATGAAGCTATTGAAAACTTCTTCAATCATATCCCACTCAGCGTCAGAGTCTTCAGGGATTGGTTGAAGGTCGCCTTCTGTTCCATCTTCATTTTCAGTGAAAGAATAAGCTTGGATTTCAATTTCACCTTGCTCATCTTCTTCAGCACCAGCAGGAACCAAAAGAACGTAATTCTTACCAAATTCTTCACGACCATCGATGGTCAAAAGAATTTCAAATAAGGTTTCATTTCCGTGCTCATCGACTAAGGTAATAACTTCATGTTCGTGTTCATGATTATGTGCCATGGGCTTTCTCCTTTAAAACATTCTATCCAAATAATTTTGTAAAATAAGCTGCGCAGCCAATTTGTCAATCACTTTTTTACGTTTGCCTCGACTCACATCAGCTTGTTCTACCAACATACGCTCTGCCTGTACGGTCGTCAAGCGTTCGTCTTGGTAATCCACAGGGATACCAAATAAATCCGCAATCTTGTCACCATATGACTTACTGACCTCAACACGAGGACCTTCGGTATTGTTCATATTTTTAGGCAGACCAACAACAAATTTATCGACTTTATATTCTTTAACCAGCTGACTTAATCGGTCAAAGCCAAATTCGCCAGCTTCTTCATCGATTTTGATAATCTCGACACCTTGAGCGGTAAAACCAAGTGGGTCACTAATGGCAACACCAACTGTTTTTGAACCGACATCTAGTCCCATTATTCTCATTTTAAATCAATTCCATTTCCTTTGAGATAATATCGAACAAGTTCTTCAACAATCTCATCACGTTCGTATTTGCGCATCTGATTTCTAGCATTGTTATAACGAGGAACATAAGCAGGGTCCCCACTCAAAACGTAACCTACAATCTGATTAATTGGATTGTATCCCTTTTCATCGAGAGAACGATACACTGTTATCAAAGTCTCGCTGATTTCTTTTTTGTTTCTATCGTCTAAATTGAAGCGTACAGTTTCATCTGTAAATCCCATACTTACACCTTCTTTCTAAAACAGCTATCACCAACTATTATAGCCTATTCAAAAGGATTTCACAAGAATCTAACTTTATTTCAGTAAACTTTATCACCCTTTTTTCACACCATGCAAAAACACCTCAAACATCAGCCCACAAAGCCTACGTTTAAGGTGTTCTTATCAATCTGTTGCTGGCTAATCCTAACTATCAGCCCACTGTTATATGACCTTGAAAAACACTATCATAGTGCGGCACGAAGACGGGCTTCTGTATTTTCTACATTACGAATAGAACGTGGTAGAAAAGCACGAATGTCATCTTCCTTGTAACCAACTTGAAGGCGTTTTTCATCAATCAAAATCGGACTTTTTAGGATACGTGGATTTTCTTGAATCAAGTCAATAACCTCACTCAAGCTCAATTCATCTAAATTGCAATCCAAGGCTTTGGCATAGCGGTTTTTAGAGGAAACAATACTCTCTATACCATTTTCTGTTTTTGTTAATATAGCTAAAATTTCTTCTCGGGTTAGCGGTTCTTTTCCTAAATTCTGTTCTTTATAAGGGAGCTGATGAGCGTTTAGCCAAGCTTTCGCTTTCTTACAGCTTGTACAACTAGAAATTGTATAAATTTTAATCATGTGTACTCTCACTTTCTATCCCATGATAGTTGTATTATAGCACACTAATCTGAACGAAAACATGGGACCTAAGACCGATTTCTAACGAAAAACTGTTATTATTCTTCAATTTCGATCGTATCTTCGAGGTCAAGAACCACTTCGTCTGATGGTTCTTTTTGAGTTGGCTCTTCGTTGTCGCTAGCAACTGGAGCATCAGGAGCATCAGCATCTTCAATTAAACCATAATGCACGCGCACTTTATGGTCAATTTCATCGAAGATTTCAGGGTGGTCACTCAAGTATTTCTTCGCATTCTCTGAACCTTGACCAATTTTGTCGTCATTGTAAGAGAACCAAGCACCAGCTTTCTTGATGATATTCAAATCACTGGCGATTTTAAGCAATTCACCCGTGCGTGAAATTCCTTCTCCGTACATGATTTCCACTTCAGCTGTTTTAAAGGGTGGAGCCACCTTGTTTTTAACGACTTTGATCTTGGTTTCTTTACCGATGCTGCTATCTTTTTGGTCACCTGTTCCCTTGATTTGTGTGTTACCACGCACATCTAGACGAATAGAAGAATAAAACTTCAAGGCACGTCCACCAGGAGTTGTCTCAGGGTTTCCAAACATCACACCAACTTTTTCACGCAACTGGTTAATGAAAATAGCAATGGTTTTTGTTTTGTTGATAGAAGCAGATAATTTACGCATGGCTTGGCTCATCATACGAGCTTGCAAACCAACGTGGTTATCACCAATATCACCATCAATTTCAGCACGCGGTACCAAAGCTGCCACTGAATCGACAACGACAAGGTCAACGGCACCAGAATCAATCAATTTCCCTGCAATCTCAAGTCCTTGTTCACCTGAATCAGGTTGTGATAACAAAAGTTCATCAATATTAACCCCAAGAGCTGCGGCATAAGATGGGTCCAAAGCGTGTTCAGCATCGATAAAGGCTGCCACACCACCTTCTTTTTGAGCTTGCGCAACGGCATGAAGGGCGACCGTTGTTTTACCTGAAGATTCAGGTCCATAGATTTCAATGATACGTCCTTTAGGATAGCCACCAGCTCCAAGTGCAATATCAAGAGCTAAACTACCTGAGCTCATCACTTGAACTTTTTGTTCTGCACGCTCGCCAAGTCGCATCACAGCGCCTTTCCCGAAATCTTTTTCAATCATTTTCAAAGCATCATCTAGTGCTTTTTTACGCTCGTCACCAAATTTTTTAGTAACAGCTTCTGTTTTCTTTGTTTTTTTTGCCAAATTATTCCCTTTCTGATTATTCGAAATACGACTTTATTATACCAAAAATCAAATGTCTAATAAAGCTTGACGTACTAAGTTAAAAGCGTACAAAGTCGCGATATGACGGACATCTGAACGACTTTTACCACCTATATGAAGATAGATCGAACGGCAATCGTCTTTTGTCGAAATGCCAATAAAAATGGTTCCTGCTGGATGTCCTTCCAAACTATCTGGACCAGCAACGCCAGTCAAACCAATGCCGATATCTGCACCTGTCAACAAACGTGATTGTTCCGCCATTTTTTCAGCGGTAAAGTGACTAACCACACCATGTTCTTGCAAATCTTCTAATGGAATGTGCAACAATTTTGATTTTTCTTCCATGCTGTATGTCACAAAACCGCCGTTAAAGACGGAAGAGGCACCTGAAAAGTCTGCGATAGTGGATTGAAATAGCCCTGCGGTCAAACTTTCTGCTGCTGTAATGGTTTTATGGTGTTCTTTGAGCAATTGAAAGACCACACGCGCCAAACTATTATCATCACCATAACCGTAAAGCAATTCACTCAATGGGACATTATCCAAGGTTGATTTAGCCAAAATAGCTTGTTCCAATTGGTCTAATTTTACCTTAGCGACAGCCTCATCTGCTGCTTTTGTTGACAAACGAAGTGTTACCTCACCTGTTTTAGCATAAGGAGCAATGGTTGGGTCTGTTTGATTGTCAATCAAGTCAGACAGAACGGTTACCAATTGGCTTTCCCCGATGCCAAAGAAACGCAAAACCCGTGAATATAGGCGTTCATTATGTCCTGACAAAAGAGGAACCAATTCATTTAAGACCATCGGTTTTAATTCACTTGGCGGACCTGGTAGCACGACGTAAGTAACGCCATCAACAGTTACCAAGCCACCCACAGCTAAACCTGTGATATTTTGCAAGGGCGTTGCCCCCTCAATTAACTGAGCTTGACGGTCATTGTTGGCCGTACGAACAAATTGGGGACGCGTTGCAAAATAGTCATTCAAACGTTGATTGGCTTCTTCGTTGATCACCAAATCGCGTTTGAGGTATTTTGCCAAAGTTTGTTTGGTTAAATCATCTTCCGTTGGTCCCAAGCCACCACACAAAACGATGAGGTCGCTTCTTTGACTGGCTAAATCAATAACCGACAACAGACGCTCTTCGTTATCACCTACGGTAGTTTGAAAAAAGACATCAATTCCCAATTTAGCAAATTCTTCTGAGAGAAATTGAGCATTGGTGTTGGTAATTTGACCTGTTAAAATTTCTGTTCCAACAGTAATCAGTTCAGCTTTCATAATGACCTCCTGCTTATTTATTCGTTTTTTAACTGTGTTTCACATGAAACATCAGCCCTTCATCAGCATCTTAAGACTTGATTTGATGTATTGTTCTGCTGTTTCATTGGTACCTTCAAAGAACTGGCGGATTTTCTTGAGTTCTGTGGCTTTATAGCCCAATGCCAAAAGAGCTTCCATGGCTTCTTCAAGCGGCTCGTTGCTTGCTGTTTTTGCCTGAGCAACTCTGCCATTTTCCACAGGAACATCGACGAACTTCCCTGCCAAATCCAAAACCATCTGTTGTGCTGTTTTTTTCCCGATTTTTGGGAATTTCATCAAGTACTTGATGTCGCTCGTGTCAATCGCATGAACCAAGCCTTCGTTGTCATCTACGGCAATAATAGCTAGCGCCGTCGTTGGTCCAATACCTGATACCGAAATCAAGTTCAAAAAGACGGACTTTTCATCTTCAGTATGAAAACCAAACAACAACTGAGCATCCTCACGAACAACTTGATGCACATAAATCTGCACCTCTTGATTAACTAAGTTTGAAAAACTGTAAGGGTTAGCCACATTCACGATGTATCCCAAACCGCCAGCCTCCACAACGATGTACTTGGCGGTGATTTTGGTTAATTTTCCTTTGATGTAATCATACATATCAATATTTTCCTAACTCTCTTAAACTAGTATGATTTTCTTGAATCCGACGGAACATTTTTTCCATATCTACTTTGGTGAAATGCACCAAGACAGGACGGCCATGCGGACAATTGTAGGGATTTTTACAGTGGGACAATTGAACCAACAAATGCCGAGCCGAGTAGTCGTCTAGTATATGATTGGCTTTAATTGAACGCTTGCAAGACATCATAATAGCCAATTCAGCACGGTACTTTTTCACCGATACATCATTAGTCAATAAAAGCATGTCGCACATTTCATAAACCGCCGACTCAATTTCTTCCTCCTTCATCCAAATCGGATGCTCACGTAAGATAAAAGTATTGTTGCCATACGGCTCCAAATGGATACCGACTTGCTGCAACAAAGGCATTTTTTCTTGTAAAGCAATGAAATCAGCCCCTGAAAATTCAAAAAGATAGGGCATGAGCAGTTGCTGTAAAGAACTGTCAACCTCTCCGATTTTTTCGCGGTAATACTCGTATTTCACACGTTCTTGCGCAGCGTGTTGGTCGATGATGTACAAGCCATCTGTTCCCTGAGCAAAGAGATAAGTTCCATGCATTTGCCCAAAATAGTCCAACTCTGGGAAGGTTGACGACTCCTCCGTATCAAGGGTTTCAATCATCCTAGTAATTTTAGCTTTATTGGCAAAATCCAAAGCATCGTGTTCATCACCTGATGTTTCTGGCGTTAAACGTTGAGCGTATTTCACTGACGATTGCTTGTCAACTTCCTTGACAACCTTGTCAATGTCATTAAACACCTGTCTTGGTTGCTCTTCGACGGTGTCAGATTTGACAAAAAAGTCTTGACGCTCCTTATCATAATACAAATCCGTTTGCTTTAAAGGAAGAGTGGTTTGTTCAGGTTTTGCTAACCCGCGTGTGCTTGATTTGGCAAGATTTTCAAGCGCATCTGGAATCAAATCCTGCTCTCGCAAGCTCTCTGAAATAGCCGAACTAATCAAAACCATTAACTCTTTTTCCTTAGAAATACGAACTTCCTGCTTTGTGGGATGGACATTGACATCCGCTAAATAAGGGTCAATTTGAATATCAATAACCGCAATAGGGAAACGCCCCACCATCAATTTCGAACCGTAGCCATCCAAAATAGCACGATTCAGCAAGAAATTTTTGATGTAACGGCCATTAATCAAAATGGTAATGTAATTCCGATTGGCACGTGTCAACTCAGGCAAACTAATGTATCCTGACACTTCAAAATCAAGGTCAGCATTAGAAATCTCAATCATTTTCTTCGCTGTATTGAGGCCGTAAATGCCTGCAATCGCCTGACGCAAATCCCCTGTTCCAGCAGTTGTCGTCATCTGACGACCGTCATTTATCAATTTAAAAGCCACCTCAGGATGAGCCAAACTCAAACGATTGACCATATCCACAATGTGTGCCAATTCTGATTGAAGGCTTTTCATGTATTTGAGGCGAGCAGGTGTATTATAAAACAGATCCTCAACGGTGATTTTCGTACCCACAGGGGTTGAAATGGGTTCTTGCTTTTCAATTTCGCCACCTTTAGCCACCAAAAGTGTCCCGTAATCTTCGTCCGCCGTTGCCGTCTTTAGCGTGAAATGACTGATTGACGCAATAGACGGTAGAGCTTCGCCGCGAAATCCTAGCGTTCGAATGCGAAAAAGATCAGCTTGACTTTTGATTTTACTCGTCGCATGACGTTGTAAACTAAGAGCAACATCTTCTTGGGCGATCCCTTCCCCATTGTCAGTCACTTGAATTTTCTTAAGGCCTGATTTCTCAACCTCTATCGTGATTTGACTACTCCCAGCATCAATCGCATTTTCCACTAATTCCTTGACAACGCTGGCTGGTCGCTCGATAACTTCACCCGCCGCAATCTGGTTAGCCAAAACTTCTGGTAACTCGATAATTTTACTCATATGATTCGTAGGGCTTTTCAAGCACCTTTATTCCTTTCGTTCTTGCTTGTTTAATTCTTATTATAACACAAACTAAAGAGGCCATCTCTTTTGAGATCACCTCTTGTGCTTACAGCATATTCTTCAGTTCATAAATAACATTCATGGCCTGCATGGGCGTCAAATTCATCAAATCAACTTTTCTGAGAGCCTCAATGACCTCTTGGTTAGCCGTGTCATCTGCAAACAAATTAAGCTGCTCTACCTTAGGCTCTTCGTTATTGACTGGAGTTTCTTCAACCACCGAAGAATCCACTTCTGGCAGCAACTGCAGCTTAGCAGCACCAGATTCTAAGCGCGTCAAAATGCTGTCTGCACGTTGCAACAAGGATTTTGGTAAGCCCGCAATTTTAGCAACATGAATGCCGTAAGACTTGTCTGCAGGTCCTTCTGCAATTTTGTGAAGGAAAGTCACGTCACCATCTTTTTCAAGAGTCGCAACATGGACATTGACAAGTTGTGTCAAGTTTGTTGACAGAGTTGTCAATTCATGATAATGGGTCGCAAACATCGTCTTTGCTCCGATGTGGTCGTGAATGTATTCGATAATAGATTGGGCTAGAGCCATACCGTCGTAGGTCGCTGTCCCACGTCCCAATTCATCAAACAAAATCAAGGATTGCTGGCTGGCTCGCTTGATGGCTTGGTTGGCTTCCATCATTTCCACCATGAAAGTGGATTGCCCTGAAATCAAATCATCTGCGGCTCCAATTCGCGTGAAAATCGCATCAAAAACAGGCAGATTCACTGCTTCCGCCGCAACGTAAGACCCCATTTGTGCCATGATAACCGTCAAAGCCAACTGACGCATATAAGTGGATTTACCACTCATATTTGGACCAGTAATCAATTGAATCGTCGTTTGCTCATCAAATGTAATGGTATTTGGAATGTATTCTTGGGTCCCCATGACTTTTTCAACCACCGCATGACGCCCTTTTTCAATATAGATTTCTTTCTGCTGGTTAAAACGCGGACGAACATAATGGTTATTTTCTGCGACAACGGCTAAACTTTGCAAGACATCAACCGTTGAAATGGCCTTTGCCAAATCCTGCAAACGTGTGATGTAACGCTCAACTTGCCCGCGCACGCGCATGAAAATATCGTATTCCAAGTTTGCTGATTCCTCGCGCGCCTCCAACATCTCCCCTTCGATTTTAGCTAATTCTGCCGTTCCAAAACGCTCTGAATTTTTCAGCGTTGCTTTACGGAAGAAATAATCAGGCACCAAAGACAGATTGGAATTGGTCACATGGAAATAGTAACCGTCTTTTTTGTTATAGTCGATTTTTAGATTGGCGATGCCACTTGCCGCTCGTTCTTTGGCCTCAATTTCAGCAATCCAGCTGGTTCCCTCACGCATGACTTTGCGGTATTTGTCCAAGGTTTCATCAAATCCCGTCCGAATAATACTGCCATCTGTAATAACCGCAGGCGCTTCTGGGTCAATCGCTGAGCGAATCAAGGATTCTAATTCTGGTAGGGTGTCAATATCCTTGACAAGCTTGTCAAGGTAAGGGCTGGCAAAGGATTCCAAAATAGCTTTGATTTTTGGAACTTGTGACAAGGTCTGACCCAGCTGCAACAAATCCTTGGGATTGGCTTTCCCAAAGGACACCCGACTGGCTAAACGTTCAATATCATAAACACCTTTGAGGCTGTCTGTCAAATCACTGCGCTCAAAGAAATGGTCCAAAAAGACTTGAACAATATTTTGCCGTTCGTCAATCTGCTCTTGGTTCACCAAGGGACGGTCAATCCACTGGCGCAACAGACGCATTCCCATCGCCGTCTTGGTTTCATCCAAGAGCCAGTAAAGACTGCCGTGTTTTTTGCCTGTGCGTGCATTTTCCAACAAATCAAGGCTTGATTTTGTCGTATAAGACATTTGCAAGTAGTCTTTGATGTCGTAGTGGACGAGCTTTTGCAGATGACTGAGTTCGCGTTTTTGTGTCGTATGAACATACTGCAATAATTTCTCTGCCGCAGAAATTTCCAAATCCGTCAAGGTTTGGTCCACCAAATGCACGTCTTCGTAGCGGTCTTTTTCAAAAGATAAGAGCAAATTCAACTGTTTCACCAGATGGTGTTGCTCTGTTTCAGACAAATCATAGCCCACCACAATTTCACGAGCCTTAAGATTGAGGATTTCACTGCGAAGGCTTGAAAAATCAGACAAAATCGTCGAGAAAAATTCCCCTGTTGACAGGTCCATGTAGGCTAATCCAAGGGCTTTTCCGTCTGAATCAATTGCCACCAAAAAGTTATTGGCGCTGTCTGGTTTAGAAGAATCAACCGCCGTCCCTGGCGTGATAACTTGCACCACTTCACGTTTGACCACGCCAACCGCTTGTTTTGGGTCCTCCATCTGCTCAGCAATCGCAACCTTATACCCCATTTCAACCAAAACATCGATATACTGTTGGGCAGAATGGTAAGGCACACCAGCCATAGGAATTGGATTATCCGCATTTTTATTGCGACTAGTCAAACTAATCTCTAAAATCTGTGCAGCCTTGACGGCATCCTCGTAAAATAACTCGTAAAAGTCTCCCATGCGAAAAAGTAAAAAAGCATCTGGATAATCTTTTTTGATATCCAAATACTGTTGCATGCCTGGGGAAAGTTTATCTTTTGCCATTGCTTAACTCCTCGTTAATCTTTGTTTCCAAGCTATTTGTAATATATTGTACCAAATCACTGGCATCTTGCATTTTGTCCCGATAATCTTTGACAATCGGCAGTTCTGACAAGTCTTTTTGCAGCTGGTCCGCTTGTTCGCCAGCTTTTTCTTTGGCAACCTGTTTGTCAATCTTCTGATAAAGCACCGCTTCTTGCTGATAAGCCTTCATCTTATCGACTTGTTGCTCCAATTCTGGGAAAGCCTTAATTTTTTGCTCTGCTTTTTGAAAATACCGCACGCTATCATGCTGTTTTATCGCTTGAAGGAGGTTTTCTACTGCTTTATCGTAAGAACTCATACACCCGTCGCTAAATCTTTTTCAAAGGCTTTGGCCGTTTCTTCGTCTTTGCAAATAACCAACAAAGTATCCGCACCTGCCACCGTTCCGATAATTTCTGGAATCTCACTGTTATCAATCAAATTGGCTAAAACGTCAGCCTCCCCAAGATTGGTATGAAGGACCAGCATAAAACCAGCACGCGCAACTTTTAAAATGTAAGAGCGAACCGCAGCATCAAAAGTAGCTCCAACCACCTCAGCCAAGCTATAATACAATTTTCCAGACGCATCACGGAGCTTCAAAAGCCCAATTTCACGCAAATCACGCGACAAGGTCGCCTGCGTTACAGTAATACCTTCTTTTTGCAACAAATTTTTAATCTCTTCTTGCGTGCCAATATGACCCGTCTGAATCAAGTATTTAATACGGTTTTGTCGTTCTATTTTATTCATATAAGTTTCCCTTTATGTATATTTATCCTTAGAATTATACCAAAAAAAAAGAACTTTTTCATCACAATTGTAGGTATTATCTCTATTTTTATCCAGTTTTTAGACTTCAAGCGTTTTCTTTTCTTCCATCTCGTTTATTTTTTATTTTTATGTTAAAATAATATGAACTAATGACTTTAGGAGAACATCATGGATACAAAACGTACTATTGCAGAACGCATTCACACTATTGTTCCAGAATTAGACCAAGAACAAGTTGTGAATCTGCTTGAAATTCCAAAAAATTCAGATATGGGAGATTTGGCTTTTCCTGCCTTTTCACTCGCTAAAATCCTCCGCAAAGCTCCTCAAATGATTGCAGCTGATATTGCAGGGCAATTGGATGCGACTGGATTTGAAAAAATTGAAGCGGTTGGACCATACATCAACTTCTTCCTTGACAAAAAAAGCATCTCTGCAGATGTTTTAGGAAAAGTTATCGCAGACGGTAGCCACTACGCTAGCCAGGACTTGGGACACGGACGCAACGTTGCTATTGATATGTCAAGCCCAAACATCGCAAAACCTTTCTCTATTGGGCACCTTCGCTCAACTGTTATCGGCGATAGCTTGGCTAATATTTTTGAAAAAATCGGTTATAAAGCTGTTAAAATCAATCACCTTGGTGACTGGGGTAAACAGTTTGGAATGTTGATTGTTGCCTACAAAAAATGGGGTGACGAAGCTGCCGTCAAGGCTCATCCAATCGATGAGCTGTTAAAACTCTATGTTCGCATCAATGCTGAGGCAGAAACACAACCTGAGTTAGACGAAGAAGCACGCGAATGGTTCCGTAAATTGGAGGCAGGCGACGAAGAAGCTACTGCTCTTTGGCAATGGTTCCGTGACGAAAGCCTTGTTGAATTTAACCGCCTTTACAACGAACTTGGGGTTACCTTTGATAGTTATAACGGAGAAGCCTTCTATAACGATAAGATGGACGAAGTGGTGGACATCTTGACAGAAAAAGGCTTGCTTGAAGAATCGCAAGGTGCCCAAGTGGTTAACCTTGAAAAATACGGTATCGAACACCCAGCGCTTATCAAAAAATCAGACGGTGCCACGCTTTACATTACGCGTGACTTGGCGGCTGCCTTGTACCGCAAACGTGAGTACGATTTTGCCAAAGCCATTTACGTTGTAGGTAATGAACAATCAGCTCACTTCAAACAATTGAAAGCCGTTCTTAGCGAAATGGGATTTGAGTGGAGTGATGACATTACACACGTACCGTTTGGACTTGTGACCAAAGAAGGCAAAAAATTGTCAACACGTAAAGGTAACGTTATCCTACTTGAACCAACTATTGCAGAAGCAATCAAACGTGCTGAAGACCAAATCAATGCCAAAAATCCTAACCTTGCTAACAAGGAAGCCGTTGCCCACGCCGTTGGAGTTGGTGCTATTAAATTCTACGATTTGAAAACAGACCGCCTAAACGGATATGACTTTGACCTTGACGCAATGGTATCATTTGAAGGAGAAACAGGCCCTTACGTTCAATACGCTCACGCGCGTATCCAGTCTATCCTTCGTAAAGCTAACTTTACACCATCTGTCAACGATGTTTACAAACTTGACGATGCTGAAAGCTGGGAAATCATTAAACTCATTCAAGACTTCCCTCGTATTATCAAACGTGCCGCAGATAACTTTGAACCTTCTATCATTGCTAAATTTGCAATCAGCTTGGCACAAAGCTTCAACAAATACTACGCACACACACGTATTCTTGATGAAAGCCCAGAACGTGACAGCCGCCTAGCCCTCAGCTACGCTACGGCAACCGTTCTAAAAGAAGCCCTTCGTCTTCTTGGAGTTGAAGCACCTGACGAAATGTAAAACTAAAAAAAGCCGTTTATCACGGCTTTTTTGATGCCTTTAAAACGGTTTTTTCTGCACATTTAACCAGTCAAAAAGGTTGTGATAACATATGCCATTAACCTTCGCTTGGCTCCTTCCACCTTTGTCCGCATTATTTGGTGAAAATCCTGAAAGGTCTGTCGCCTTTTTAATATCAGCCAGGGATTGCACACCAAACACCTCGTCATTGAAGAAATACAACCATGACCAGTGTCCTGGATAAGTCATCCCTTTGATGTCTGATCCTTCCACGCTTTCATAATAAGAAAACCATGCATTAGTCGCACCGCTATCTAACAGCGATTTGTAAATGGGAAGAGAATAGTTTTCAGGAGCAACAATCGTGTCATCTGCTGCATGGATAAACCAAATGGGAGTATCTTTGATAGCATTTAATTTTGCTTCATCAAAATAGACTTCGTCGGTCTGGATAAAGGTGCCATTATCAGTAGAAAGGGCACAAGTCCCATCAGACTGTCGTTGGTAGCAATGATAGGCATAAGCCGCAGCCTGCGGAATCAATGCCGCAAAATAATCAGGATTGTGAATGGCAAGATTTAAGGTCATGTAACCACCATTAGAGCAACCCGTCAGATACAGACGACTCTTGTCAACCTTAGGATTGCGGGATACAAAATCTTGAATGGCGTCCATAACGATGTCGGTATAACGAGAAACACCTGCTCCCACACCATTTTTTCCATCGCCTTCATCCATCCAGTAAGTCGGACATTGGAGAGCTAAGATATAAGCTCCCGTGCCGCCCTCACCCTCAAAATGAGCTTGAATCTTTGGTTGAGCCAGTGCCACAACCTTATTGCCCAACAAGGTGATGTCAACATCTGACCCACCTTCACCTTGCCCATGAAGCCAAATTAACAAAGGCAGTTTTTCTGCTGTTTTTGCAGTCTCAGGTTCATAAGCCACACACTGAAGCCTTAATGCTTCATCTTGCTTAGTCAAAGGATTGGTATAGGTTCCTGAGTACTCGCTATGATACTGGAAAGGAGCCACATCTGGTGATAAAAGGTTAGTAATAGCATTGTAATCCTCAATCTCAAGAGTTACAATCTCATGTCCCATAGTAACTAGCAAGCCCTTAATAGACACCTTGTAGTCACGAACCCACTCATGATGATAATTCGCACCATTGAAAAGGAAAGGGCTGGAAACATTCTTCATCTGCTTCTGGTCAAAAGTGACTGGCATCTCAATCGTCAGATAAACACTCTCACCACGCCCAATCAAGTGTCCCTCATTATCTGAAATATAAACCTGACTCACCTGACGGTTTTCACCAGCAGTGACCACAATCAAAGACTCCGTCGACACCGCTGAAATAGGCTTTGCCAAAGTCAAAATGATTTTTGGAACTCCTGGCCCAAACTCATACCCCTTAATGTACAGTGCTATGCTATCAATACTATTTTTCATTTTAAATCTCTTTTCTTTTTGTTTGTAATCGGTTACATTTGCTGGTTAAAAATTAGAAATCATCCTACAACGTAGGTACATTTCTAATCGTGTTTTATTTCTTCCGTCTAATGTTAAAGTCTGACGATACAACTTCGTCAACGTCGATAATGGAGATGAAAGCATCGGGGTCTAATTCTGCCATAATGGCCTTGACTTCTCGGACTTCTGTTGGATTGAGAACAACGTACAAGACGTTTTTATCTTCGCCTGAATAAGCACCTTGACCATTTAGAAAAGTCACACCACGGTTGATTTCATTGAGGATAGCTGAGGCAGCTTCTTCTGATTTTTGGGTAATAATCAGCATACCACGTACAGTGTAGCCTCCATTTTGCACAATTGTCAAAACTTGACTATAAACAAAACTGGCAACCAAAGTGTAGAGCATGTGTTGTAAATCAATATAAACGAGGGAAGCTGTCAAAACAACGGCATCAATAAAGAGTAAGGTTTGCCCTAGTTTTAAGCCTAACTTTTCCTCAGCAATACGTCCAATGATATCTGTCCCACCAGTTGTAGCGCCGTAACGAAACACCAAACCACTTCCAGCACCTGAAAATAGCCCCGCAACAACAGCAACCAGCATCATATCATTTTCAAGGGTGACATGGATAGGAACCCGTTGCCAAAACCAAATGAAAAACGACAAGAGAACCGTTCCGTAAATGGTCAAAGCAAGCGAACGTTTTCCCAAAATCCTAGCCCCCAAAATAAACAAGGGGATGTTCAAAATCAAGGAAGAATAAGCAGGGTTAATGCCATAAAGAGCATGGACAATCAGCGTCACACCGGCAACACCACCTTCAGCAAGGGCATTGGCCATGTTAAATTTTACAAACCCGAAAGTGTAAATCGCTACACCAACGGCAATCAACAAGAGACGTTTGAGTTGTCCCAATCGTTCAAATGACATTTTCCCACCTCCAAAATCCTAATCAATCGTCCACAAAACGCCCAATAATATGGACATTTTCAGCAATTGATACAAAAGCTTTAGGGTCAGCTTTTTTCATCAAATATTTAAAATCATTGTATTCTTCACGCGTAATAATAGCAAGCAAAACTGCTTTCTTTTCGTGATTATAAGTCCCTTCTGCTTCATTGATAGAAGTTACCCCGCGGTGTAATTTCGTGTGAATCATCGTAATCACTTTTTCGGGTCTGCTAGTCACAATCATGGCCTGCATTTTCTTTTGTTTCGTGAAAATCGCATCGGTAACGCGACTAGAAACGAAAATCGTCACCATTGAGTACAGAGCATATTGCCAACCAAATAACAAGCCTGCAAAGAACATGATAATGGCATTGACAATGAGCGAGATGCTGCCCACATCATGCCCCGTTTTTTTCCGAATGGTCAAGCTGACAATGTCCGTTCCACCACTTGAGATACGAGATCTAAGTCCAAAACCAATACCAGCTCCCATCACAAGCCCACCAAAAATAGCATTAATGAGCGGGTCTGTTGTCAAAGTAACTTCTGGAACAATCTGGATAAAGAAAGAACTCATGGTTACTGTGATTAGGGTAAAAACGGTAAATTTATGACCGATTTTGTACCAAGCCAATATCAGCAAAGGGAGATTTATCCCATAAAAGGCCAAGGAAATTGGAATTTTAAAACCAATCAACCGTTCACCAATTGCAGATAAAACCTGTGCAAAGCCAGTCGCACCACTAGAGTAAACATGCCCAGGTTGAAAAAAGAAATTAACCGCAATCGCAGACAATATCCCATAAAGAATAGATGCCGAAATTTTTTCGGCATACTTTTCTCTGGAAATACTCTGCATGGTTCTCAGTAGGCCATATTTTTCTGCCCACCGACTAACGACAAACTTTGTTTTCTTCTTGATAGGTGTTTTTCTAATCATCACTTTCAATAGCTAAAGCCAATTCGTCTAATTGCTTGTCTGAAACAAGGCTCGGTGCCTGTGTCATCGGGTCTGCTGCTTTATTATTTTTAGGAAAGGCAATCACTTCACGAATATTTTCTTCGCCAGCAAGAAGCATTACAAAACGGTCAAGACCAATAGCCAAACCACCGTGTGGTGGGAAACCGTAATTCATCGCTTCTAACAAGAAACCAAATTGGTCATTGGCTTCTTCTGCTGTAAAGCCAAGTGCTTTAAACATACGTTCTTGCAAGTCTTTGTGGTTAATACGCAAGCTACCACCACCAAGTTCGTAACCGTTAAGCACGATATCGTAGGCAACGGCACGCACTTTCGACAAATCACCTTCCAATTCATGTGCTGATTCTTCCGTTGGCAATGTGAATGGGTGGTGAGCTGACATATAGCGACCTTCTTCTTCTGACCATTCAAACATTGGCCAATCAACAATCCAAAGGAAATTGAATTGTGAAGTGTCAACCATGTCAAGTTCTTTGGCAATGCGTATACGAAGAGCACCAAGTGTATTATTAGCCACTTCAAGCGTATCCGCAACAAAGAGCACCAAATCATTCTCTTCAAGTTGTAAACGTACTGTCAATTCGCTTTCAATACTTGTCAAGAATTTCGCAACTGGTCCACTGATAGCTCCATCTGTAAATTTGATCCAAGCAAGGCCTTTGGCACCAAATTGTTTTGCAAATTCTGTTAATTTATCAATGTGTTTGCGTGAATACTTGTCCGCATTTCCCTTAACCACGATAGCTTTGACTACTGGTGCTTGTGAAAATACTTTGAAGTCAACATCCTTGACAAGTTCTGTCAAGTCCTGTAAAAGCATTTCAAATCGTGTGTCAGGTTTGTCTGAACCATAATTGTTCATGGCATCATCATAAGACATACGTGGGAATGGTAGAGTTACGTCGATACCTTTGGTATCTTTCATAACTTTGGCAATCATTCCTTCAGTGATATCTTGGATATCTTTATCTGATAAGAATGACGTTTCCATATCCACTTGTGTAAACTCAGGTTGACGATCTCCACGCAAATCTTCATCACGGAAACATTTTACGATTTGGTAGTAACGGTCAAAACCAGCATTCATCAACAATTGTTTTGTGATTTGTGGGCTTTGTGGCAAAGCGTAAAAATGACCTTGGCTCACACGGCTTGGCACCAAATAATCACGCGCTCCTTCAGGCGTTGATTTTGTCAACATCGGTGTTTCAACGTCAATAAATTCAAGGTCGTCCAAGTAATTGCGGATAGAGTGTGTCACCTTCGCACGCAATTTAAAGTTGTTAAGCATTTTTGGACGGCGAAGATCCAAGTAACGGTATCGCAAACGATTGTCATCTGTCACATCAACATCATCTTTGATTTCAAATGGTGTTGTTTTAGCAGTGTTTAGGATGGTCAATGCTGACACTTTCAATTCAACCGCACCTGTTGGCAAGTTTGGATTTTCTTGTTCGCGTAAGGCAACTTCTCCTGTCACCTCGATAACGAATTCGTTACGAAGGCTTTCTGCTGTTGCCATAACGTCGCTTGAAACTGTTTCAGGATTGATGACCAATTGCATAATCCCTTCACGGTCACGAAGATCGATGAAAATAAGTCCACCTAAATCACGACGACGACCGACCCAACCTTTAAGAGTCACTTCTTGGCCAATATGTTCGCTACGAACACGACCCGCATACATTGTACGTTTCATTGCTATCTTTCTCCGTTTTTTAATTTATTCATTCCCACCTATTATAGCAAAAAGCACGAAAAAACCCCACCCATGCGGTAGAGTTTTTTTGCCTTTTCCCAATTAAGCCTTTTCACGTGCTTTCTTCATTGAAAAAGCAATTAGCTTAGTTTTCTGAAAATATCTGAAAAGTTTGTTTCAATTTCTTCAAAGATTGCGGTCACTTCTTCGCGGGTTTGGTTATTTTTGACCGTTACTTGACCTGCTTCCACTTCACTTTCTCCCAAAGTGATGATGGTTTTAGCATGGAAAGCATCCGCAGACTTGAATTGTGCTTTGATTTTACGTCCGAGGTAATCACGTTCTGCTGCAAAACCTTGATGACGAAGGGCTTGAACAAGTTCTAAAGCTTTAAGATTTGCACCTTCTCCCAAAACAGCAATGTAAACGTCCAAATCATTTTCAATCGGTAATGCAATGCCTTGTTTTTCCAAGATAAGAAGCAAACGTTCAAGACCAAGTCCAAAGCCAAAACCAGGGGTTTCTGGACCGTCAAAGTAATCTACAAGACTATCGTAACGCCCACCCGCACAAATGGTCAAATCAGATTTGTCAACGGTTGTGATAAACTCAAAAATCGTGTGGTTGTAATAATCTAAGCCACGCACCATATTAGTATCAATAACGTAAGGAATATGGAGGGCTTCAAGCATGTCACGAACCGCATCAAAGTGATCTTGGCTTTCTTCATCGAGGTAATCTAAAATAGATGGCGCATTTTCAACAGCTTGCTTGTCCTCTTTTTCCTTCGAATCCAAGACACGAAGCGGATTTTCATCCAAACGGCGTTGGCTATCTTTTGACAATTCATCACGCATTGGTGTCAAGTAATCAATCAAGGCTTGGCGATAAGCCGCACGACTAGCCGCACTTCCTAGGGTATTTAAATGAAGAGTGACATCTTTGATCCCTAGGGTTTGGAACAATTGGTAAGCCATGGCAATGGTTTCCACATCTGTAGCTGGATTAGCAGAGCCAAAGCATTCCACACCAATTTGGTGGAACTCACGCAAACGACCAGCTTGTGGACGCTCGTAGCGGAACATTGACCCAATATAGTACATTTTCACAGGTTTTTGTACTTCTGGCGCAAATAATTTATTTTCCACAAATGAACGCACCACAGGAGCCGTACCTTCTGGACGCAAGGTAATGTGACGGTCACCCTTATCGTAGAAATCATACATTTCTTTTGTCACAATATCAGTTGTATCACCAACTGAACGGCTAATCACCTCGTAATGCTCAAATATCGGTGTGCGGATTTCGCTGTAATGATATTTCTTGAATGTTTCACGCGCAACAGCTTCGACATATTGCCACTTTGCGCTTTCGCTAGGTAAAATATCTTGGGTTCCTTTAGGTTTTTGCAGTTTCATAATAAGATACACTGGCACCAAATTTTCAAATTTAGCCCTTTCATTCCTTTCTACTATTGTAGCGATTCAATCATTTCTATTTTATCACAAAAACAAGTTCTAAAGAAGAAGCACAACCTTTTTTTAGGATTTCTTCGGCTATTTTTAAATTTTTTGTCAAGTAACTTTACTTTACAAAAAAGATATGGTATGATGTTAAAGTTGATTGAAAATCAAGAACTAAAAAATTATCGGAGGAAATAACAAATGGCAGTACCTGCACGTCACACTTCAAAAGCGAAGAAAAACAAACGTCGTACACACTACAAATTGACTGCTCCATCAGTAAAATTTGACGAAACTACTGGAGATTACTCACGTTCTCACCGTGTATCACTTAAAGGATACTACAAAGGACGTAAAATCGCTAAAGCAGCTAAATAATAGAAGGGAGATACCATGCGCGTAAATATCACACTTGAACACAAAGAATCTGGTGAACGCTTGTACCTTACTTCAAAAAACAAACGTAACACTCCAGACCGTCTTCAATTGAAAAAATACTCACCAAAATTGCGTAAACACGTAATCTTTACTGAGGTTAAATAAGGATTCAATACGAATCAATACAAAAGAAAAACGCTGATTTTAAGCGTTTTTTTCTTTATTCAGAATGCGACATATTGCACTGTATTTCAATTTAAACTCTACCTTTTTCTCTACCTTTTTCTTAATTGATTTCTGTTCATAATGAGCCAAGTCAACTTAATCATGATTAAATAATAACAATATATCTTATCTAATACTTTTCCTGTAATTAATATACTCGGTTAATGTCATAATTGACAAATTTCCAGATTTATCTTCAACAATATATAAGAATCCTCTCTGTCAACAATAGCCAGAACAAGAAATTCAATAACAGTTGCTGAAGTTGGAAAATACATACCTGCTCCTTTCTCTTATATATAAAAATTTTATATATAAAATAAAAATCCCTTCGGAATAGGCTTCAGAAAAGGGATAAGAAGGATTAAATGATTCTAGAAAAATGACTAATAGGCTCTAAATGAGGCAAGTCTTGTCTTTAATACAAAATAAAAAATCCCTGAAACAATCGTTTCAAGAGATTTTTAGGGTCTTCATTATTTAACTTCAGTAAATGTTAAATAATATCTTTTTCACAACTCTATAAACCTTGATATTATCATGTTCTGAATAATATTTTATTTTTCGAGAATGAAAAGGTAGAGAAAAAGGTAGGATATGACACCCCTATCTTTTTCATACAGTAGTTTTAAAGATTTTGTGTGAAAAATCAATTGATTTTAGAACTATTTATCGTCCTTTTTAACCATATTTTTAACGCCTTCGATAGCCCCTTCAACAGCCTCTTTGGCATCTTTGGCAACTTCTTTAACTTTTGAAACGCCTTTTTCAGCGGCTCCTTCTTTTTCGGTTTTTTTATCATCAGTTACTTTTCCGACACCTTCTTTAATAGCACCTTTAGCTTGATTAAGTTTTTCTTCTACTGACATAGTGTACCCTCCATTGGGAAATTAGATTATTGAAAATGAACGTTTTTAAACTTTTTTAGGCATAAAAGAATTTAGTGAACTCTTGGTTCTGCTTTAGCAGTCTCTTTAGTATCTTCGGCAACTCCTTTAACTTTTTCCTTTGCAGCCGAGAGGCCATCACTCAATCCCTCTTTTGCGCTTTCAAACTTATCGGAAGTAAATTTACTTGTTGATTCAACAACTCCAGTTGCTCGATCTTGCAGGCTTACTGAGTCTGCTTCATGTTGCTCTTTAGTCTTGATATCAACAACATCTACATTAACTTCAACCACTTCCAAATTAGTCATATTAGAAATTTCTGAAACAACAATCTCTTTGATTTTCTTGTATAATTCAGGAACATTCTTTTGATATTCGACAACTACTTTCAAATCCACAGCAACTTGCTTTTTACCAACTTCAACATTGACTCCGCTTGCAACGTTATCAGTATTGATAAGTTTTCCAGTTAGTTTTGAGAAAAAGCCGCCATCAATATCCAGTAAACCTGGAACATTTTCTAAAGAAAGACCAATAATTTTTTGAATGACTTTATCTTCATAGGTCAATTCGCCTTTTACTTCTTTTACTTTTTGTTCTACATTTGACATATAAATCACCTTTACTATTTAAATAATTGTTTCTGTTGAATATAATATCCAATTCCAACTCCTAGAGTGGCGCAAATCAAGACAAATAAAGTCTTAAAAAAACCATAGGATAGGATGAAGCACGCTAAGATAGCACCTGCCAATCCGGAAAGAAATAGATATTGGTATTTTTTAAACCATTCCATTTTTTTACTTCCTTACTCTACACGACTAACAGTTTTTTTACGTGGTGGTTTAGGCTTGTATTCTTTTACAGAAATATACAGTTTTACACGATGATTCATTCCAAAAAACTGTTTCAATCCATCAGCTATCTCATCTTTAATTATTTGAGTTCGTTTAATAATGTTGTCTGATGGAAGCATTTGTCCTTCTACATGAACTAAACATTTATTCTTACGACAGTTTACCTTAATAGTAGGATCCTTTATAAAATTGTGATTAGCAACCACACAACGTACAAATCCTTCAATAGCTGAATTTTTTAATTTTAGGTTCCCATCGGCATCAGGTAACTGAATCTCTAAATATTGTTTAGGATAAAAGAGTGTAACAAGCATTAGAAACAATACTACAGCTGAAAGTACTAGAGCACCCCAGAAAATATATCTTGAAAGATAAAATTCTAAAAAGGAATTTTTATTCCAACCAACTAAATGCAGTCCTAAGCCGCTGACTTTATGATAATCTAGCAAAATAGGAATCAAAATCGTCAAGATTAAAATACATAAAATAAGGTAAAATATTTTTTGTTTTTTGACATATTGAATCCTTTCATCAATAGAATTTGAATCTATTCCTGTCAAGAAAGGTTCAAGTTCAATCATTTTCCTTAGGAAAAATGATACTACTGAAACAACAATAACCGCTCCTAGATTGATGGAATTAATGCCATTCCAGCTAGACTAGGTCCCCATGCACCGAAAAGTGATTGTCCAACAGATGAACCGACTAAACCTGCAAGATATTAGCGATTATTCCCATGGAATCTCCCTTTTTAGTGATTCCACCTCGTAATAACTCGTATAGCATACATTATACGAAGTTATACGAGGTCCCCATGCACCGAAAAGTGATTGTCCAACAGATGAACCGACTAAACCTGCAAGATATTAGCGATTATTCCCATGGAATCTCCCTTTTTAGTGATTCCACCTCGTAATAACTCGTATAGCATACATTATACGAAGTTATACGAGGTCCCCATGCACCGAAAAGTGATTGTCCAACAGATGAACCGACTAAACCTGCAAAGATATTAGCGATTATTCCCATGGAATCTCCCTTTTTAGTGATTCCACCTGCAATAAGACCGATAAGTCCTCCTACGATAATAGCCCAAAGCATAATTTCTTCCCCTTTCTAAATTGTGGAAAGTTAGATTATTTGGAAAATCAAATAATCTAAAGAGTTATATTTTAGCTAAAGTATTTTTTATATTAATCTTAACAATCATAAGATTAACATAAGATTAATATATATATAGTATAGGTTAATAAAAATGATAAGTCAAATAAAATGATCGCGCTTACAAAAAAATAGAATGAAATCTGTTAATCGTTTTGCAATCGATTGCATATATTTACAAGTATATTTCTGATATGATTCTTGTTGTTTTTTGAACAGTTTTGTAAATACTCTACATATATTGGTTATTATTATCAGACCATTCTGACAATTGAATAATCCATCAATAAAACCTTTGATTATGGTGGTATGACCATAAGATTTTTGGCCAATTAAAACGTTAAAAAAAAACGCCCTAAGAAGTAAGAGTGACGAAAGTGGAAATAAAATGTATAATTGAATATGTAACCCCTTACATATTTTTTCTTTATGAAGTATCATCCAATTAAAGAAGTCTAGATGATACACAGGATACTGTGTTATTTTCAGTAGGAGTTTAAAATTCAAAAAAGGAGATAATTATGGATATTAGAGAAACATTGAATCGTCAGGATTACACTAAATTAGACGAATTTAGTAAACAGCTTGAGGGCTTTGAACGACTCTTTGCAGATAAGGATTTGCTTGAGATGCGTCAGGAATTGGCCAAAATTAATAAGGATGAGGTCGTTGGTTTATGCTCAGAAATTAATGGATATAAAACAGGTTTTATGGATGCATTAATCCTATTGGATTCTGAAACAGATTTGCAAGCTTTCAAAGAATTGTTTGAGAAGTGGTGGATTGATTA
Organism: Streptococcus alactolyticus; assembly: GCF_012277075.1. Lineage (GTDB taxonomy): Bacteria > Bacillota > Bacilli > Lactobacillales > Streptococcaceae > Streptococcus > Streptococcus alactolyticus. The sequence goes on from NZ_JAAXMT010000010.1 coordinate 125,664, forward strand.
TGAATTTGATCAACGTATAAATACACTACTTGGTCAATATCCTTATACCAATTTTGAGGAGAGAATTGATTATGAATTGAAAGAAGAATATGGAACAAGCTCTCGTAAAGAAGTTGCAAAAATAATGATTGACGATTTAGAAACATCATCAGAGGACGAAGCTAAAAAGTTATTTCTTCAGGAAATCCTTTCCTTACAAAAGAGATCAAACGATACCGATTAACTTCTTCAAAAGTTGACTATAGTAACAAAGAGGGAGTACTGTTATGGAAAAAGTTTTGAAGGATGGTAAACTTTATTCTTTAATTGAATTTAGGGATAAAATCTATGGGGATTTAAATTTAATTTAATAATCACAAGTAAGCGTTGAAAAAGGATAGAGACTAGTAGTCCATAGGAGAAAATATCAATGAAAAAAGTAATGATAATTATTAATCCAACCTCTGGAGGAGAAACAGCATTAGATTATAAAGAGAGCTTGGAGAATAAGGCTCAAGAGTATTTTGATTATGTTGAAACTAGGATTACGAAAAAAGCCAAAGATGCAACTCAATTTGCCGAAAAAGCCTCTAAAGAAGAATATGACGCAGTGATTGTTTTTGGTGGAGACGGTACTGTAAATGAGGTTATTTCAGGGATTGCTGAAAAAAATCACATTCCAAAACTTGGGATTATTCCTGGTGGAACAGGTAATCTAATCACAAAGCTTTTAGAAATCAACCAAGATATTGATCAAGCGATTAAGGAACTTGATTTCAATTTAACTAAAACCATTGATGTTGGAAAGGCTAATCAAAATTATTTTGGCTATATCTTTAGTGTTGGATCTTTACCAGAAGCTATTCATAACGTTGATATTGAAGATAAAACAAAGTATGGTATCTTTGCATATGCAATCAATACGATGAGGTCCGTTATGGAAGACAATGTATTTAATGTTCGTATTGAAAGCGAAAATGGCAATTATGAAGGGGAAGCTAGTCAGGTCTTAGTTCTTCTATCTAATTACTATGCAGACAAAAAACTATTTGATGAAAATACAGATGGATATGGAAATATCTTGATTTTAAAAGATGCATCCATCATTTCTAAATTATCGACTATCCCAGATTTGTTAAAAGGGGATCTATTAGGTAACGATAATATCGAATATATCAAAGCACGCAATATTAGGATTTCTTCAGAGGTCGAATTAGAGTCAGATGTTGATGGAGATAAGTCAGATAAACTGCCAGTAGATATAAAAATACTAGGAAACCATATCGAAGTGTTCTCAGGCCCGAAAGAATAGAGTATTAATATTGATAATTAGACATTAGTCCTAATTAATTCAAGGAGGGATACTTATGGCAAAGGGAATACTAATTAAAGCTCCAGATCTTTTTACAGTTGACGAACAGTTAGATATTCAAGAACACTTTAAAAGTGATGACATTGAGATTGCTTTCCTTAAGGGGGATCAGATTCAAGCTTCGTTCAATTCTTTTATTGAAATGTTGATTAATAATGATTTTTTAAATGATCTTGAAATAGCTCTATGTGTAGATATTTTGAAAGATATTATTATTAAGATTATTTCTAAGATAAAAAAAAGAATGTAGTTATACTTGATGTTAAACAAAATGAAAAACCTGCTAAACTGACCATTAAATCTAATACCGGTAAAGGAACAATATATTTAGAAGTGCCATGCGATATTTCTGAATATGAACTCCAAGAGTCGATAGAAAAATTATCGAAGCAAAAAGTATTCTCGATAATAATAGTAATGAAGGTCTAAATGATTTATGGGTATGCCATTAGTCACACAATTAAAAAGCTGGCAAATATCAAAGAATCCACTTTGTACCCGATTTTAAAAAAATTGGAAAAAGCGGGTTACTTAAGCACTTATCAACAAGAATATCAAGGACGTAAACGCAAGTACTATGCCATTACTGACAGTGGCAAGGAGCAATTGGCTTTTTTGAAAACGGAGTGGAAACTTTATCAGGAAAAGGTTGACGAGATTATTGAAGGGAGATTAGAGGATGACGAAAGTTGAGTATTTAGCTAAATTAGATCGGTATTTACGGAAATTGCCAAAGGATGACTACCAAGAGGCGATGGACTATTTTAGGGAATATTTTGACGAGGCTGGCCCAGAAAATGAGGAGGCAGTGATTGCCGAATTAGGGACTCCAAAAGAGGCTGCTCGTGATATTATCAGCCGTCTGCTTGATGAGAAAATCATTGATGCAGATGCTACTGAAACGCCTAAAAAATGGGGAACAATGGTTTGGATTGCTAGTTTAGCTGTACTAGCAACACCTGTTGCTCTACCGCTTGCCCTTCTCATTTTTGGGGTTCTCATTACTATTTTAGCCTTGGGGGTTGCTCTTATTGCAACAGTACTTGCGCTTGCAGTTGCTTTTATTATTTCAGGATTTTATATGCTCTTTGACAGCTGGTCTTACCTCAGTGTTTCTTACTCAGCAACAGCACTTGGTTTTGGCTTAGGCTTACTATCACTTGGCTTGTCATTATTAGCCATTTTAGCAGCGGGAGTAGTCTTTAGAATGGCTGGGCGCAGCATTGTTCATTTGGCACAAAAAACAGTAAATAAAGGGAGAAAATGATGAAATCGTGGACAAAGATTATTTTAGGATTTGGGATTGGAGCGACCTTAATTGGTGCAGCACTTGCAGGATATGGATTTGAGACTGGTGGACTAGCTGATTTAGAGAAAAATGTAGAAACTTTAAGCACAACTCGTTATCACAAAGTAAGCCTTGACACCTTTAGCAAAGTAACTATCGATAGCTCTGCTTTTGATGTGGTAGTTGCTAAGGAAAACGTGGACAAACCTTTTATTTCTTACTCAGACAATAGCAAAACTTCTGTCAACTATGAGGTTAAGGATGATACATTAACGGTCAAACAAACAGGACATTTGAGCCAAGGGGAAAATACTGAGATCCATTTCTTTAGTCTCAGAGATTTAATCAATCTAGCAAAATCAGGTATCATTGAGAATTCACACACCATTGTCATCACCGTGCCGCAAAATACCAACCTCACCTCCCTCCAAGCCAATCTCAAGGCAGGGGATTTAGACATTAACAACCTTTCGCTTGATAATGCCAAATTAGATGTCAAAGCTGGGGATTTGACCATGTATAATGCTCACATCAATGCTGGAACTGTTACATTGACAGCTGGAGATGTCGATATTGAGCACAGCCAATTAAATCAGTTTGATTTTACCGTTACAACTGGTGACCTTGATTGCGACAATAGTCAAATCACTAATACTTCTTTCAAACTCCGCATGGGAGATTTCTCAGCTGAACATGCGACTTTCAAGGGTGAGGACAATAGCATCACCTCAACAGCTGAAGATGTCGATATTACACTGGCAGACAAAGATTTGAAGATTAATCCATCTTACTTTTTAGGAGATGCAGACATCGCTTCAGATTTAAACACATCTAGCCAAAATACATTAACTATTGACAACAAAGCCGGTGACATCACCATTCAATAAACGCAAAAAGCATCGTTTAAGCGATGCTTTTTTTGTCTTAAAATAAGAGCGTCAATAATGCCAAAATAGCAGGACCACCTTGTTTTAAGATAATCTTGCGGTCAGCTGTTAAGCTACCGTAAAGGGCTACTAAGATGACATTTAGTAAAAAGATAGTAACTACAGTTGTATTGCTTGTAAAGACACCGTAAAGCAAGAAAACACCAATCATTCCGTTATAAACCCCTTGGTTTTTAAAAAGATTGGTAACTGAAGTCCGTTGCAACTCTTCTTTTGACATATTAAAGACACGGCTGGTCGCATCTGATTGTGTCGCAAAGGTTTCAAGATACATGATGTAAAAATGCTCTAAGGCAACTAAAACCGATAAAATAAGTGTGATAAGTGACATAATCTCCCCAATTCGCTAATCATAATGAATACATTAAGTGTATAAAATTTTCTGACATTTTTCAAATAATCTGCCCACAAAAAAAGCAGAGGTAAACCCTCTTAGGCCTCTGCTTTTGGTTGTTTGTAAATGATCAGTCCCATAATCATGAAGGCGATTAAGAAACCGACTAAGACACCAACTTCTTGACCGATAGAGCCTGTCATTGAAATGGTTTCACGCAAGGCAGTTACAATGTAAGACATCGGTAAGTAAGGGTGAATAACTTGGAAGAATTTTGGACTCAATTCAATTGGGTAAGAACCACCGGCAGAACCTAATTGAAGAACCAAAATAATCAAAGAAATAAATGAGCCATAACGACGGTTCCAACCGATAAGCGCCGTTACAAGAGCCATGAGCGTCCAACCACCTAATAAAATAACAAAGATGGTACGCCATTCGTAATTGGCTTCAAAACCAAGGAATTGAATAGCTCCATATAGAATCAATGAACCAGCTGTTGAAATCAAACCATTGATAAAGATTTTTTGTTTAGCCCATTCCCAACGGTTTTTAACTGGAAGACCTGATAGAGAGCTTGCGAAGATAACGTTGGTTGAAAGTGCCACAACCATTAGAGATACGGCAATCATGTATGGTGCCATACCAATACCATTATTTTTAACGGTGTCAATATCTTTGCGTTTTGTTGTGACAGGGTCAGAAACTAATTTAGCATTTTTATTCTTAACAGAAACAACTGACAATTGTTTGCTTGCTTTAGAAAGTGATGAAGACAAGGTTGAGATACCGTCTGTCAAGGTTCCTAAACCAGTTGTCAAGGTTTCACTACCTGCTGCCAATTGACCAGCACCAGAAGCTAATTGTTCAGCGCCGGATTGCAATTGGTCGACACCACTTGTCAATTTGCCGTTGTTAGCAACTAATTGGTCGGCGCCGGATTGTAATTTTGCTACACCACCAGTGATTTGACCATTGTTAGCAACTAGTTGATCTGCTCCAGATTGTAATTTCGCTGCACCACCAGTGATTTGACCGTTATTTGCTACTAATTGGTCGGCACCGGATTGTAATTTCGCTGCACCGCCTGTTAAAGCATCATTGTTAGAAGCTAATTGTTCTGCACCGGATTGTAATTGTGACGCACCGCCAGTTAATTGATCGTTTTTCGCGACAATCGCATTAGCACCATCTGTCAATTGAGAAACAGCTGCTGTGTATTGAGAAATACCATCAACTAACTGAGGAATACCTGTTTCTGCTTCTAAACCTGACTTGAAGTCTGTCAAGCCATTGACAAGTTGTTGACTGCCACCACTTGCTAAAGCAACTCCTGATTGCAAGGCTGAAACGTTATTCAACAGTGTTGATAGATTTGCTAATTGACTTGATAGGGATTGAAGCGAACTCAATTGAGATTGAATTGCTGAAATTTGTGACGTTAACTGATTAGCAGTTGCTGCACCAGAACTATTAGAAATAGCTGCTTCGATTTCTGCTTGGCGTTCAGCACTCAAACTTTGATAAGCTGACGTTGCTTGAACAGCTGCCAAATCAGAACGATTGATAGATGAAATAGCGCTGCTCATTGTTGACAATTGCTGACTAAGTTGGCTTAGTGAGCTTAGACTAGATTGCAATTGTAACACATCAGGGATAGATATGCCGTTAACTTGAGATTGTAAACTCTGTAAACCATTGTTTAATTCAGTTGCACCTGACAACAATTGTTGCAAGTATGAGCTGCTGTTTGATTGCAGTTGTGCAATACCATTTGTTAAGTCTTGTGATTTGCCATTTAATTCATTCAAACCACTTGACAATTGGTTGACACCATCAACATAAGCATTGATACCTGATGATAAGCTTGTTGTGCCTGAAGCTAATTGCGATACACCGTTGGTGTAAGTATTCAAGCCGCTTGATAAGCTATCAATTCCGCCTGAGAGTTGGCTAACACCATTGGTGTAGGTATTCAAACCACTTGAAAGGCTACCGATTCCACCTGAAAGTTGACTAACACCATTGGTGTAAGTATTCAAGCCGCTTGAAAGAGTACCAATTCCGCCTGATAATTGACCAACACCATTCGTGTAAGTCGTCAAACCACTTGAAAGCGTTGATGCTCCGTCAGCCAAAGCCTGACTACCAGAAGCAGCCACATTCAAATTATCCGTAATCGTTTGACTACCTTCCTGCAATTTCTGGCTACCTGATAGAAGCTTATCGCCACCAGAGCTAGCTTCTTTCAAACCACCTTGCAAGCTTTTCATACTCTTGAAAACAGCTTTTGTGTAAGTTTCTGTAATGTTTTCAGAAACTGTTGCTTTTAGCTTACTCATAGCTGTTTCTGACATTTTGGAAGCGACAAAACTACGCCCAGCAGTTGTTTGATAAGGAATAGTTAATTGCTCTGGATCATCTGTCAAGAGTGTTGATGCTTTTTCTGAAAGGTCTTCTGGCAAATCAATGACCATATAATAGTCACCATCTTGTAATCCTTTTTCAGCTTTTTCCTCACTAACAAAATGGTAATCCAACGCTTTATTTTTGGACATACTGTCCACCATGTTGTCGCCAATAGCAATTTTCTTATCGTTCAATGTTGCAGGCTTATCGTGATTGACCACCGCAACAGGCAAGTCATCTAATCGACCATAAGGATTCCACATAGAACCTAAAAAAGAGAGGTTATAAAGAGAAGGTATGAGGGCAACACCGATCATGGTTACCCAAAGCCTTGGTGTCTTTATAAGAGCTTTTAATTCTTCTAACATATTGTCTCCTATTTTATACACATTGTCCAAATTTGTGATATAATACATTATACTTATCTACGAGATTATTTCAAGTTTAACGGAGGAGTTTTTTGACACATATTCTAAAAATGTTCAAAAAGTAGGACTATGACAACTGACAATCGAAGAGCAAACACTAAAAAGGCTATTCAAAACGCCATGGTTACCCTGCTAAAGACCAAAAGTTTTGATGACATCACAACAACAAAGTTGGCCAAAGAAGCTGGCATTAGTCGTTCTAGCTTTTACACTCATTATAAGGATAAATTTGAGTTGATTGATTCCTGCCAGCAAACCTTATTTAATCAAATTGAGTACATTTTTGAAAAACACGTTGGGGATAAAGAGGCTGCTTTTCTGGAGATTTTTGAATTTCTAAAACGGGAGCAATTACTGTCTGCCCTCATCTCAGCAAATGGAACACGAGAATTTCAAACCTTTATTGTGAACAAGGTGAGATTATTTATCAACACCGATTTCCAACGCCGTTTCAAACGTGAGAAATTAACCCCAGTCGAAGCAGAATACAGCAGTATTTATCTGGCTTCTGCCTTTTTCGGATTATGTCAAGCCTGGATAGCCAACGGAAAAAAAGAATCACCACGTCAAATGACCAACCTCGTGCTCAAATTACTCCCAATGTAACATTAACCGTTAGATAACTATCTGACGGCTTTTTTCTGCAAACAAAAAAGCCCAACAAAGGGCTTTTTCAATACTTCTTTTAAAATTAAAGCATTTTGTTGTAGAATTCAACGATAAGTGCTTCGTTGATTTCTGGGTTGATTTCATCACGTTCTGGAAGACGAGTAAGTGTTCCTTCAAGTTTTTCAGCGTCGAATGATACGAATGCTGGACGTCCAAGAGTAGCTTCAACAGCTTCAAGGATAGCTGGTACTTTAGCTGATTTTTCACGAACTGAGATCACTTGACCTGGAGTTACGCGGTATGAAGGGATATCAACACGTTTACCGTCAACAAGGATGTGACCGTGGTTAACGAATTGACGAGCTTGACGACGAGTAGTTGCAAGACCTAAACGGTAAACAACGTTGTCAAGACGACGTTCAAGAAGAACCATGAAGTTGAAACCAAGAGTTCCACCTTTTACTTTAGTAGCTTGTACGAACAAGTTACGGAATTGTTTTTCACCTAGACCGTAAGTAAAACGAAGTTTTTGTTTTTCAGCCAATTGCAAACCGTATTCAGACAATTTGCTACGGTTGTTTGGACCGTGTTGACCTGGCACGTAGTTACGACGTGCTAATTCTTTACCTGTACCTGTAAGTGACAAGCCAAGGCGACGAGATTGTTTCCATGATGGACCAGTATAACGTGACATTAAAAATGTCCTCCTATAAAATAAAAATTTTGTAGGAAATAACAAATTAGAGAATCCTGATTCGTGCAGGTGACTTTCATCTAAACAGCCAAGATTACTTTTTCCGACTTCTAGGAGCTTTTCTATTGAAGAAAAACTGTAGAAGAGCCAACTGTTGACGAGCTTCATACTCTCCTGCTATTATTTCACACAGAGTACATTTTAACATAAAAAAAAGGACTTGTAAAGCCTTTTTAACTAAACCAGCAATAATATCCTATGCTATAAAGAAGCGCTAGACCTTCAGACTAACGCTTATAACCAATGTATTATAAAACAAGTAACCTTAGCTAATAATCGTAGATAGCATTGCATGCAATGGCTAGGGTGATGCTACTGACGAGCAAATGCCATGCTTAAAACAACACCCCAGTAGTATTTCCAACGAGTTCTTTCTAAATATTTTTGTAAAACGATTAACTCATCATTACGATTAGCTTTTTGATTCAATATCTCATCACAAACAAATGGATATAATCGATAGGCTAAATAAGCTATTCGGTCTCCTTTTTCAAGTCCTAAAGCGCTCTCTAAAAGAGCTTTGCGAAGATCTTTGCTAATCTTCAAACTAGGATTATTATAAACGAGCTCTATCTGATGATAAAAAGTACTACGCTTTCTTTTTCGTCGTTTAGAAAACATCATGGTCGTCTTCTCCAACTCGTCGCATAGCCATACGCACCACCTAGAGAGGATACCCACCCTGTCGCAATTACATCAGTTGCCGCTTGAAAGTTTCCTTTAGTGACCACATAGCCCCATTCACCATTACTATAACGGCATGAATATCCGTTAGCTCCAGTATACACGGGTTTACAAATCCCTTTACCACCACCTTCAATAGTTGCTAGCTGTTCAGAGGTCAATGTTTCAAATTGTTCTAACGTTTTTACCATCTGGATCATCTCCGTTTCTTTAGTTATTGTCATGGCCATGAATAATTTCAGTATATCCTACTTTGAGAAGAAATAACCGCCTAAGTCGTTAATTGTTGTTTTTTTAGTCGTAAATGGCGAATTCTTTCTTGTCATATCTTTTCTTTCATATAATAGTAGTTCAATATTCATCATGAATTTCATTTTCAATTAGTCGCTTACTATCAGTTCTATCAATCAAAAACATACTAAGATTAGTAGTGAGAAAATCTTCGACGGGAGAAAGTACTCTCTACTTTTTCTTTTATGTTAAAGTAGTGGTGTCTTGTTAAGTCGAGTTCTCTTGTGACGCTAGACGTCGTATCAAAAACTGGCAAGACACCTGTTTTAGGAAGAATGTTATCAAAGTATGTAGGACACAAGATGTCGAGTATTGAAAATGAAATCACTAAAACAAGGAATCATTCAAGACAAAGAGGTAATATGATGCGTACAGTATTTGGAATTGATGTCAGTAAGGCAAGTTCAGAGGTGGCTATTGTCATCAATGGCGAAAAAATTCATGGATACACCATGCCAAATGACACTATCGGTTTTACTCGCCTATTAGATGATTTAAAAACCGTTCAAAAGCCCGAGATCATTTTTGAAGCAAGAGGTGTCTATTCGCGTCGTCTTCAAGCATTTCTTGAAGAAAATGGATACGCTTATACACAGCTAAATCCTTTGGAAGCTAAAAAGCAATTAGACAGTTTGCGTGTCCGTAAAATGGATAAAATCGATGCCGAAACATTAGCGATATCTCAATTTGTACTGAATCGTAAGCCAACTTATATCCAAGAAGAAGTCTATCAAGAACTGCACGATTTAAGTAGATTCTATCAGAACTTAACGGAGGATATTGTC
>NZ_JAAXMT010000011.1 GCF_012277075.1 Streptococcus alactolyticus
AGTTTAGCTCAGCTGGGAGAGCATCTGCCTTACAAGCAGAGGGTCAGCGGTTCGATCCCGTTAACTCCCATCATAAGAACAATAGTGTTATGATTATGGTCCCGTGGTGTAGCGGTTATCACGTCGCCCTGTCACGGCGAAGATCGCGGGTTCGATTCCCGTCGGGACCGTATGACTCGTTAGCTCAGTTGGTAGAGCAATTGACTTTTAATCAATGGGTCACTGGTTCGAGCCCAGTACGGGTCATCATACTATGCGGGTTTGGCGGAATTGGCAGACGCACCAGATTTAGGATCTGGCGCTTAACGGCGTGGGGGTTCAAGTCCCTTAACCCGCATTAATAAGAAGTAGCCGGCTTAGCTCAGTTGGTAGAGCATCTGATTTGTAATCAGAGGGTCGCGTGTTCAAGTCATGTAGCCGGCATAACAATTATGATATAATTTGTTAGCTATATTGGGCGCATAGCTCAGCTGGTTAGAGCGCACGCCTGATAAGCGTGAGGTCGGTGGTTCGAGTCCACTTGTGCCCATTCATTTAATAATATGGTCCGTTGGTCAAGGGGTTAAGACACCGCCTTTTCACGGCGGTAACACGGGTTCGAATCCCGTACGGACTATTGTTTTAAACGAGTTGAGGAGGTTGTTAGTCAATCTTCTTTTTTATTATGTGACTTTCAGTCCGTCACGCTCCGTAAGGTACGTGACAATAAACCATCCGTTAGAGTTAGATGGGTGGGGATTAATAAAAAAAGTCCTATAAAATAGAACTTTTACTGTGGTAATATAAAGAATTAAACTAATAGCTAATCTAATTCGTATGGAAGGAGGAGTGTTTCCATTCCTGCTTGATCCATGATATAAACAGTACTTGGGAAAAACTCATCAAAGGGGAAATTGTAATCAAAGGTAATGGAAAGGTTTTGATTACTGTTGAAGTATTCGATTGCGATGTTATTGTGGTTGTTTTTTAAGTGAAAGGATAGGATAGAGTCTAGCTGAACAACGGTTTTTAGATAATTGTCCAATAAATCCCAGAGTGTTTCAATAATTTCAAATGGGATGCTGGTTGCTACTCCAAAACTGACAGGACGTTTCTTTGTGTCTTCAAATGCCATAGAACACCTCCACTAATACTGTAAAAGCATCCTTTCGGATGCTTGCAACTTTAACGATTCTTTAGTTCAAGATAACGTTTGTACCAAATGTTAATATAAGCTTGTGAAAAAGGTCCTTTACCGTTATTTATCCAATCAACGAGTATCTTAACATTTTCTTTTAAAATAAAATCAATGTCTGGTGAATACCCCATTTCTTGCTTGTGCAACTCGTACTCATCAACGTCAAGCAGTCTTTTTTCGCCATCGGCAAAAATCTTGACATCTAAATCATAGTCGATATACTTTAGAGCTTCTTCGTCCAGAACGTATGGACTGGCAAGGTTGCAGTAGTAGGAAACTCCGTTATCTCTTATCATAGCAATAATATTAAACCAATATTTTTTATGAAAATAGACGATAGCGGGTTCGCGTGTCACCCAGCGTCTGCCATCACTTTCTGTCACTAATGTGTGGTCGTTCACTCCTATAAGGGCTGTATCTGTTGTTTTTAGTACCATTGTGTCGCGCCATGTACGGTGCAGACTCTTATCATGCTTATAACTTTGAATTGTAATAAAGTCGCCTTCCTTAGGTAATTTCATGCCTTACCAACTTTCTACAATTAAACTTATCTGTTATAGTCTATCATAATTTTCTGAAAAAATCACTTAGAAATGCCATTAAATCGACAAATAATCTCGAAGTGCTGTTTGGATGTCGTCATAAGCAAACCCTTTACGCATGAGATGTCGGATAAGGCGTTGTTTGAGGTCATAGCCATCGTATTTTTTGCTTAATTTGCGGTGTTGTTTGTCTAGGGCTTGATAGAGAAGCTCCTGCTCTTGTTCTTCGTCTTTGTCGATATCAAGTTTTTCAAAGGCGGTTTTGGCTTCGTCATAGGAAAAACCTTTATTCATCAAGTTTTGGATGATTTTGTCTGTTAGACTCTTACTAGAAAGTTTGCTCTGGTATTTTTTGAGCAGTTTTTTGGCAGTTTTTTCTGCCACTTCTGAGAAGTCAAGTTGGGCTAAGCCCTGTTCAATGACTTGTGTATCAATCCCTTTTTGCATGAGTTTTTGTTTTAGGATATAAGGTCCCTTGTCGCCTGAATGGAGATTTTGAGCCAGATAGTTTTCAACATATTGCTGGTCATTTAGCCAATTTTCTGCTATTAGATTGTCAAGGATATCGGGAATATAACGTGTGTCAATCTCGTGTTTTTCAAGGTACTGTTTGACTTCTTTTACAGTGCGTTGCTTAAAGGAAATGTAGTAGAGGGCGAGGTTTTTGCCGTAAGAAAATTGGGCAAAGCTTTGAATGTCCTTTAGTAAGGCGTCATCTAGGCTCATGCCCTTGCTCAACATAAAATGAACGATGGTATCTTCTGTGACATAAAGATTATTAGAACCGTCTATCTCAATCAAATAAAGGCGTTTTTTCTTTTCAATTTTGGTGATTTTCATAGTTTTAATTATAGCAAAAATGGTAGAATAGAGATAAGAAAAGGCATTTTTCTAAAAAGAGGTAGCTATGGTTGGAAAAGATAAGGTAATCCATTTGGACCAATATCGACAAAGTCAGGTTTTTGAGGAGGCTGAAGGCTCTTTGGATTGGTTTGATGAAGAAAATGCCAATGCATCTGCTGAATGCATTTTTGATGGGACTGTTGACGCTGGCCTTTTATCAGGTTGGGATTTGATGGAAGACCTGTATGATTTGTAGCGGTTAGAGGAGCGTCTTTTTCCTAGTTGGTCAGCGCTGGCGGACAGGACTTGGGACAATGAGAAAAGCCGCCCTTATTTGACGGTTAAGTTGGCTTTGGACCACTTTTTAGCCATTTATCAGGTGGATAGGGCAGATGGTCTGACTTGTCGTTATGAGATTCTGGCTCTTTATGTCCTCATGTCGCGCTATGATGAAGCGCAAGCTTTTGTTAATAGTTGTACATCCTATGCAGCAGATGTGCGAATGCAAGTATCACTTTTGGTAGCCGCCATTTTAGGCGGCTATCATGCCGATGCATCACAATTATTAGTGGGCTTTTGTGTGCAAGTGACGGATTTTCTCGCTTTTTGTGAGCAAGATATCTTTCCGTTAGGTCGTGTCATGGAGGTTGAAACGTGGGAGGAGTGCTCAGCTAATTGAGAAGAGAGTCTTTACTTCGCTTTTTCCCCTATTTTACCGCTTTTGCTGACGGCATCGACCTACATTCAAGCTTATTTGAATGCTTACGTGACCACTAATGTGGCTGATAGTGACGATGATTTGGACCACTTGCTTTTTTATCGTCCAAGCAGCTTAGTGTATTAGCCTTAAATGGTATTTACGGGATTCAGAATTTTCAACTTTTGACGGAAACGGCTCTTTTGCCTTGCCAACTTTTGGAAAAGCCACTTTAGAAAAATTGAAGAAAGCAGGAGTTACATTTAGTCAACAATGAATGTGAAAGTAAAGCAAAAAATTCCTTTGAAAATCAAGCGTATGGGAATCAACGGGGAAGGTATTGGTTTTTATAAAAAGACCTTGGTTTTTGTGCCAGGTGCTTTAAAAGGTGAAGATGTCTTTTGTCAAATCACGGCTGTGAAACGCAATTTTGCTCAGGCTAGGCTTTTGACTATCAACAAAACCTCGCCTTTTCGTGTACAAGCACCGTGTCCTATTTATGATGCGTGTGGCGGTTGTCAGATCATGCATTTGCAGTATGACAAGCAGTTGGAGTTTAAGGATGATTTGATTAGGCAGGCCTTGAAAAAGTTCAAACCTGCGGGTTATGAGAATTATGACATTCGTCACACGATAGGCATGGATACTCCTTATCATTATCGTGCTAAATTGCAATTTCAAACGCGTGCGTTTAAAGGAAATGTCAAAGCAGGCTTGTTCCAAGAGGGAAGTCATCGTTTGGTTAATATCAAAGATTGTTTGGTGCAGGATGAGTTGACGCAAGCCATTATCAATCGTGTGGTGGCATTGTTAGAAAAATACCAAGTTCCAATTTACGATGAGCGTCGAACTGCAGGTGTGCGGACGGTGATGATTCGTAAGGCAATGGCGACGAATCAGGTACAGCTCATTTTTGTGACCAGTCGTGAACTTTTCTTGGCGCCAGTGATTAAGACCTTGACGGCGGAATTTGAGGAAATTCAAGGCATTGCGGTCAATCTTAACCGTTCCAAATCAAGTGAGATTTACGGAGATAAGACGGAAATCATTTTGGGACGTGCTACGATTGAAGAAGAGGTCTTGGATTATCAGTTCTCATTGTCACCACGAGCTTTTTACCAGCTAAATCCCCAGCAAACGCAGGTCTTGTACGGGCAAGCTGTGGCAGCCTTGGATGTTTCTGAAAATGACCATATTATTGACGCTTATTGTGGTGTGGGGACGATTGGTTTTGCCTTTGCTGATAAAGTCAAGAGTGTTCGAGGCATGGATATTATTCCAGAAGCGATTGCTGATGCGAAGAAGAATGCTCAGCGTATGGGCTTTGACAATACTTACTACGAAGCTGGTCGTGCGGAGGATATTATTCCCAAGTGGTACCAAGAAGGCTATCGTGCGGATGCCTTAATTGTGGACCCACCGCGTACAGGCTTGGATGAGAAATTGCTTCAAACGATTTTGCGTTACCAACCAGCCAAGATGGTTTATGTGTCTTGTAATACAGCAACCTTGGCGCGTGATTTGGTGGCTTTGACGAAGGTTTACCAAGTGGAATATATTCAGTCAGTGGATATGTTTCCTCATACGGCACGGACTGAAGCCGTGGTGAAATTAAGCAAGAAATGATACTATAACAGGGCTTGTCAGCTTTCTTTTGACAGGTCCTGTTTTTCTCGTTATACTGTGACAAAACAGTTGAGGAGGACAGGAGATGACGCCTACGATTCGTTTGGCTCGTTTAGAAGATGTGTCAAGGCTGCGGGAGATTTACCGTTATTACGTGGAAGAAACGGCTGTGACTTTTGATTATGAGGTACCCAGCCAGGAGGAATTTGCAGCGCGAATGCAGGATATCCAATCGTTTTACCCTTATTTGGTTGCAGAAGAGGCTGGGCAGATTGTGGGCTATGCCTATGCAGCCCCTTTTCATGTCAGACCTGCTTATGCTTGGTCAGCGGAAATGACGATTTATTTGGATCACAGGCAGCGTCATAAGGGGCTTGGACGTTTGCTTTACCAGCAGTTGGAGCATTATCTGCGTCAGATGGGTGTGCTAAACCTCAATGCTTGCATTGCATCGACGGCGGTGGAGGATGCTTATTTGACCAATCATAGTTCGGGATTTCACCAAGCCTTGGGGTATCAGTTGGTTGGGACTTTTCATTCATCAGGTTATAAATTCAACCGTTGGTATGACATGATTTGGATGGAAAAAATGTTGGGCGAACATCTTGAGTTGACTCCTCCTGTCCAATCCATTCACACTATTTTGAAACAAAATCTTTCTTAGGCATACCAAAAAGCCCCACAAAAGCAGATGCTTGTGGGGTGTGCCTTTTTTTGAGCAAATTGGTAAAAAAAGCTTGCGAAAGTTTTCGTGTCGTGTTATTATTATATAGTAGCCGCTATAGTTAAATGGTATAATAGAGCAATGGTAATGCTCCGTTCCGAGTTCAATTCTCGGTGGTGGCAGATGATTATATTATAAAGTCTCTTCGGAGGCTTTTTTGTTTTGGAGTGCGACATTGTCGCCTTTTCCTTTTTGCCAAATCATGATACCGACGGATCCTTGGGCAAACATACCAAAGTAGCTAAAGGCAACGACTTGATTGCCAATCGCCATGAATAAAATAAAGCTGAGCAAGTCAACCAGTAGCCAGAGGTAAAAACCGTCAATGTGTCCTTTGACTTGTCTTTGTTGTGCGGTGAAGGAAAGTCCGTTGGTGAGAGCGTCTAGGATGATTTGTTGACCGCCCATCCAAAAGGAGAGCAAACCAAGCCCAATCGTCCAGAAAAAGATAGCAATGAGAACGTCTTTAACACCAAAGCCTTTATCGACCACCAGTTCGCCGTCTTTGTTGCGGCGTTTTTTCCAATTGCTGTTACCGATAAATTCTGTGATGAGGTAATAAAGACTGGTAAACATATCACCATAGATGCCTTGCATCCCAGCAACGAGGATTCCAGCAAGGTTTTGAATGCCGTTGACTTTGAAAGTGTGTTGCCATTGCAAGGCGAGGGTCCAGGTTCCAATAAAACCAAAGACAGACATGATGATAGAAAGAATGGTGATCATGTCTAATTGCCCTAACCAAAGGGTTGAGAGGATACCGTAGACCGTAAAGCCAAGTGAAACAGTAAAGGATGCAATGACAAAGAGGCGTTCTCTGAGAGTAAAACGACCCCAAGCGAGGTCAAATGATTGTTTGAGTGAAAGTTGTGTGTCCAAAAAATGTTAATCTCCAATTCCAATTGATTTCATTTCTTGACGGATCATACGATAAACTTTTTGCCAGTCCTCTGATTTGGTCACATCGATGTAATCAGTATTGATTTTCATTTTGGGACTGTATTGGTAGTTATCGTACCAGTTATTATAATGTGAGTGAAGAAGTTTGTAATAATCGGTTAACCCTTCGTTGTGGTCAGGTTGTTCAAATTCACGTCCGCGTTTTTTGATGTTGGACATGATATGGTCAAAACTGCCTTCAAGATAGATGAGTAAGTCAGGTGCTTTTTTAGGAAGTCCGTCAATTTCCTCCATCATGTTATCCAAAAGGTCTAGGTAAATACGGTATTCTTGGTCGCTGATACTACCTTGAAGGGTGTTGATGTAGGTAAATAAAGCATCCTCATAAATCGAGCGGTCCAAGACATTGTTATCAGCCTTGTAGGCTTTTTTGATAGCAGCAAAGCGTTTGTTTAAGAAATAAATTTGCAAAGCAAAGCCGTATTTTTCAGGGTCTTCATAGTATTTATCTAAAATAGGGTTGTTTTCAACAGGTTCAAAGAAAGCTGTTGTTCCTAGTTCTTGGGCCAAAAGAGAAGTATAGGTCGTTTTTCCAACTCCTATCATTCCTGCTAGAATAATCACGATGGTAATGCACCTCCAAAACGTTTTTTATTGATCAATAAAGGATTGTGTTGTTCTAAATCTAGGACTGGTTTGACAATTAAGCACTCAGGCTGGGCTAGGTTTTGGTCATGGCTGGCTCCTTTCTGTTAGAATCATCTATGTAGTCGCAAGAAAATCAATTTCTTGTGGGAACTGCATATCAAAAAACACAATATATTGTGAACGGTTAAAATGTTAACACTATATTTTGTGTTTTGCAAGGGTTGAAAAATATTATTTTTGTGATATACTGGGAAACTTTATTGTCCTAAAAAATGAAAAGGACAGATAGATTTCTGAAAATGGTTCTTCTTTCATGTCAAAATAGCATGGAAATCCCTTACAAACTTCTCTTTTTGCGATGCTTTTGATATAATATGTGCTAGGAAATCAGACGAGGTGGAGTTATGACTTACGAACAAGAATTTTTAAAAGACTTTGAAGCTTGGGTAGATTCACAAATCACAATCAATGAAATGGCTATGGATGCAAGCCGCAAGATTGTAGAAGAGGACAAGGATGAGCGTGCTGCGGATGCTTATATTCGTTATGAAAGTAAGTTGGACGCTTACAAATTTATCCAAGGAAAATTTGCGAATTATAAAGCCGGCAAAGGTTTCCATGATTTACCAGATAATCTTTTAGGAGAGAGAAATTATTAATAATGGCAAAGAAAAAGAATCGAAAAAAAGAGTATATGTTGAAATTAAAGCGTGCGGGAATGCTAAAAACAGCAGCCGCATCAACGCTTGAGGCGGCCAGTAAACTAGTTTCAAAAGCAACTCTTAGTTTGGAAGAATTTTCAGCAATTTCTGCCGTAGAAGGCATTCGACCAAAATTGATTGAAACGCTGTACAATGAAGGCATTCAATCAGTCTTGGATTTTGAAAAGTTTAGTGAAAAAGAGGTTTTGGCCTTTAAAGGGATTGGTCCAGCGACGGTTAATAAGTTAAAGGAAAATGGTGTTTCCTTTAAGGCCTAAGCATTGCGTTAGCGGACTAAATCTGATAAAATAAAACCATTCAGAGGTGTCTTAAGGACCATTTGTCACAGAGAGCGGTGTGGTTGAGAAATCCGTACAAATGTTAAGGCTGGTTGCTGAAAGGGTGTAATTGAATAAACAAGTTGCGAGTGCCAGTCACTCGAATGTGGGTGGTACCGCGGATTTATAAAAAGTTCGTCCCTGTCGTATGGCAGGGGCGGTTTTTTATTGGGAAAAGGGGGTATTATGATAAACATTCTAGGTCACATAAAAGGTGAGAAACTGCCTGATGTAGAAACGGAGCGGCTTTATTTGCGACAGCGTTTGGTCATAGATGCCAAGGACGTGTTTGCTTATGCAAGTTTGCCAGAAGTGACTTGGCGAGCAGGCTTCCCACCTGTGAAAACGGTGGAAGAGGAGGCCTATTATCTTGAGCATATCTTACCAAAACGCTGGGAGGAGCAAAAGATTCCGTCTGGTTATGGGATTTGCCTAAAAGGGACAAACACAGTCATTGGTTCAGTTGATTTCAATCATCGCCATGCAGATGATGTGCTGGAGATGGGCT
The DNA here is from genome assembly GCF_012277075.1 of Streptococcus alactolyticus. GTDB lineage: Bacteria > Bacillota > Bacilli > Lactobacillales > Streptococcaceae > Streptococcus > Streptococcus alactolyticus. The sequence continues at coordinate 8,705 of NZ_JAAXMT010000011.1, forward strand.
ATCTTCTTCATCCAGATTATTGGGGGCAAGGGCTGATGACAGAGGCTGCGCGTGCGTTGTTGGAAGTTGGATTTACCCTACTCAATCTTCACAAAATTGAAATTGAATGTTATGGTTACAACAAAGCAAGCCAACGTATTGCTGAAAAACTAGGTTTCACCCTCGAAGCTCGAATCCGTGACCGCAAAGACGCACAAGGAAAACGTTGTGACCTATTGCGCTATGGATTGCTGAAAAGTGAGTGGGAGGGGAGATGATGAATCTTGTTATTATTGGTGCACAAGCTTCAGGTAAGATGACGATTGGTCAAGAAATTGAAAAGATGACTGATATGACTTTGTTTCATAATCACGATAGCATTGATTTTGTTAGCTGTTTTATGGAATATGGACCTATCTCTGCTGAACTCATTCGGAAAATTAGACTAAATTTTTTCGAAGCTTTTGCTCAGAGCAATCAACCTCTTATTTTTACTGTTGTGATTGATTTTAATGATTCAAATGACATTGCGTTTTTGAGACAAATTCAAGATGTTTTTCACTCGTTTAAGAGAGAGGTTTTGTTTATCGAACTTGAAACGGATTTAACAGAACGGCTTCGGCGCAATCGCACCGAACATCGTTTGCAGTGTAAACCAGTAAAACGTGATTTGGAATGGTCTGAAAAGGATATTTTATCAACGATGACTTTTGCTCAGTTTAATCCAGAGAAGTCACCCGAATTTCTTAAGTATTATTATAAAATCAATAATACAGAGTTATCTGCTCGTGAATCAGCGCAGCTTATTTTACAAAAATTAAATGATATTGAAAAAAAGTAGAAAGGACACATTATGTCAAAAGAACTTTCACCCAAATATAACCCAGCTGAGGTTGAGGCTGGGCGTTATCAAAAATGGTTAGATGAGGATGTTTTCAAGCCTTCTGGCGATAAGAAAGCTCATCCCTATTCTATCGTTATTCCACCACCAAATGTGACTGGTAAACTTCACCTTGGTCACGCTTGGGATACGACTTTGCAAGATATTATTATTCGTCAAAAACGTATGCAAGGTTTTGATACTTTATGGCTTCCTGGTATGGACCACGCTGGGATTGCGACACAAGCAAAAGTTGAAGCCCGTCTTGCTGAAGAAGGCATTTCACGTTACGATCTTGGTCGTGAAAAATTCCTAGACAAAGTTTGGGAATGGAAGGACGAATACGCGACAACAATCAAGGAACAATGGGGTAAGATGGGGATTTCTGTGGATTATTCTCGTGAACGTTTCACCCTTGATGAAGGCTTGTCAAAAGCGGTGCGTAAGGTCTTTGTTGAATTGTACAAAAAAGGTTGGATTTACCGTGGGGAATTTATTATCAACTGGGATCCAAAAGCACGCACAGCACTTTCTGATATCGAGGTTATTCACAAGGATGTGGAAGGGGCTTTCTACCACATGAACTATATGTTGGAAGATGGTTCACGTGCCCTTGAAGTGGCAACGACTCGTCCTGAAACCATGTTTGGTGACGTTGCCGTGGCGGTCAATCCAAATGACGACCGTTACAAAGATTTGATTGGTCAAAATGTAATCCTTCCAATCGTAAACAAGCCAATTCCAATCGTTGGTGACGAACACGCTGACCCAGAATTTGGTACTGGTGTGGTTAAAATCACTCCAGCTCACGATCCGAATGACTTCTTGGTTGGTCAACGCCATGATTTGCCACAAGTCAATGTCATGAACGATGATGGTACTATGAATGAACTTGCAGGTGAATTTGCTGGTATGGACCGCTTTGAAGCTCGTAAAGCTGTCGTGAAAAAATTGGACGAAATCGGTGCGCTCGTCAACATCGAAAAAATGGTTCATAGCGTGGGTCACTCAGAACGTACAGGTGTGCCAGTTGAACCACGTTTGTCAACACAATGGTTCGTTAAAATGGACCAATTGGCTAAGAATGCCATTGCCAACCAAGACACAGACGACGAAGTGAAATTCTACCCACCACGTTTCAACGATACCTTCCTTCAATGGATGGAAAATGTGCATGACTGGGTGATCTCACGTCAATTGTGGTGGGGACACCAAATCCCAGCTTGGTACAATGCAGACGGTGAGATGTATGTCGGCGAAGAAGCTCCTGAGGGCGACGGCTGGACACAAGATGAGGACGTGCTAGATACTTGGTTTAGCTCTGCCCTTTGGCCATTTTCAACAATGGGTTGGCCTGATACGGACTCAGAAGATTTCAAACGCTACTTCCCAACATCTACCTTGGTAACGGGTTATGACATCATCTTCTTCTGGGTGTCACGCATGATTTTCCAATCATTGGAATTTACAGGACGCCGTCCGTTTGAAAACGTGCTTATCCACGGTCTTATCCGTGACGAGCAAGGTCGCAAAATGTCTAAATCACTCGGTAACGGTATTGACCCAATGGATGTGATTGAAAAATACGGTGCAGATGCGCTTCGTTGGTTCTTGTCAAATGGTTCTGCCCCTGGCCAAGACGTTCGTTTCTCTTATGAAAAAATGGACGCTGCTTGGAACTTCATCAACAAAATCTGGAACATTTCACGTTACATCTTGATGAATAACGATGGTTTGACTCTTGAGCAAGCCAGTGACAACGTCGCAAAAGTGGTAGCTGGTGAGGCTGGTAATGTCACTGACCGTTGGATTTTGCACAATTTGAATGAAACCATCGCCAAAGTCACTGAAAACTTTGATAAATTTGAATTTGGTGTGGCTGGTCACATTCTTTACAACTTCATCTGGGATGAATTTGCGGATTGGTATGTGGAATTGACCAAGGAAGTGCTTTACAGCGACAATGAGGCTGAAAAAGTCATCACACGTTCTGTTTTGCTTTACACGCTTGATAAGATTCTTCGTTTGCTTCACCCAATCATGCCATTTGTGACAGAAGAAATCTTTGAACAAGTCTCTGAAGGCTCTATCGTAACGGCTGCTTACCCAACGGTGAACCCAGCCTTTGAAAACGAAGCAGCTCACAAGGGTGTGGAAAGCTTGAAAGACCTTATCCGTGCAGTGCGTAACGCTCGTAGTGAGGTCAATGTGGCACCAAGCAAACCAATCACTATCCTTGTCAAAACAAGCGACAGCGAATTGGAAGCTTTCTTTAATGACAATGTCAACTACATCAAACGCTTCACCAATCCAGAAAAATTGGAAATCGCATCAGATATCGAAGCACCAGACTTGGCCATGTCAAGCGTCATCACAGGTGCTGAAATCTTCTTGCCACTAGCTGATTTGCTCAATGTCGAAGAAGAATTGGTACGTTTGGACAAAGAACTTGCCAAATGGCAAAAAGAATTGGACATGGTCGCTCGTAAACTCGGCAATGAGAAATTTGTCGCTAATGCCAAACCAGAAGTAGTGCAAAAAGAACGCGACAAACAAGCTGATTACCAAGCCAAATACGACGCAACCGTTGCTCGTATCGAAGATATGAAAAAATTGGTGAAATAAATATGTATTTTCAGGAAAACTTTTAGGTTTGTTTAAGGAAGTCTTTATACACTATAACCATCCTAAAACTTTTCTTTTTCATAATCTCCAAGGGAGAGGCCTATGATGTTGAGCCTCTTCTTTTTTTATTTCTGTGTATCCGCTTTCAAAAAAAGATGTTATAATAGTCTCATAACTATCATTTATGAAATAGGATACGAGATATGATTTTGAGACAAAAAGGGAACAGAGTTTAGAATACCACTCGTTAAATGTTGCCCAAAAAGTACGGCAAGAAGGCAGCACTATCGTTTAGGAGGTTATGACGATGAAAAAGCTCGTTTTACTATCAACCGTGGTTTTGCTTGGTTTAAGTGCTTGTTTGGCGGAAAGTCAAAACAATTGGTTTGACCAGTCGCAAGATCATGTGAACCATGAGACCAGCGAGACCACGCATTCAAGTCATTCAAAAGAAGAGGAAACAAGCGAATCTAGTGAATCTAACGAGTCTAGCAACTCTAGTGAATTTAGAGAGTCTAGTGAGTCTAGTGAGTCTAGTACAGAAGAAACAGTTGACCCAGTTGATGCCATACTAAATGGTGACTATTCGTCGCTCGTTGGTGTGTGGGATTATCCTGACGGTAGTTCTTTTAAACAAGCTGATATTGTGACGGTAGTTCTACCCGATGGTTACCGTTTAAAGGTTGATAGCAACGGTAATACACGGGGTGTCGAGCAATTGATTGGTGCTAGCGAGGCTATACAAAGCGTCATCTATTTTAGAAATTCGACCAAAACTGAAAAAGTTGATGTTATTAAATTGTCAGTAGCGTCGGGTTTTATGGGTGTTGGCGGTTATGTTCCCTTGCTTTACCCAGCTGGTTGGCAAGTAGGTAATACTGACAGCACACGAGATAGAATGGCTGGAACGCAAAATGGCACACCTGCTGAAAATGCTTATTGTCAATTCAAAATATCGGATGATGTTAGCCAATATGAGAATTGTTCAAGGCTTGTTTCTTATAACTATTCTACTCCTTATATTTACATTTTAGGTAGCTATCAAGCGTCTGATGGCTCTAGCATAGCAGTTGTTGACTACGATTCTGACCTATTAGAGGATGTTACAAATGGTCGATATATCGGCAGTTTTGATGTTGATAACTCACAACCATTGACGACAAGTTATCAAAAAGTTGGCGATTATCTTTACTATCCATTTGAAGTAACTCTTGAAGGAGGTAATGAATACAACGCCCTCTTTCTTATCCCTCGTGGTCAAGTTGCTGGTAAGACCGACACCTCACAAGACCGCTTGATTATTGGAAACACAGGCGACCTATCCTTTAGCAAGATTCCCGCGGACAAGGTCTTTTATAAGATTAGCGAGCGAACAAACTATTAAAAAAACACCAAATGTGTTTTTTTTTAATAGTTTTCTAAGTCAGTCATATCAATTATTTCATTCATGATATGAATAAATTTCTCTTTATTTTGTGATTGTTGAATTTTAATTATCATACTAGTTAATTCAGCATCAACTGTATTATCTTCTTCGTGAGAATAGGGAAGGAAAAAAGTACTCAAAGAAACATCTAGAGCATTTAAAATCTTAATAAGGGTTTCAAGCGTCATTTTCCTATGATTATTTTCAATTAGGTTGATAAAAGGCAGACTTAAGTCACTTTTTTCCGCAAGTTCTTGCTGAGTATATCCGCATTTCAAGCGATATTTCTTAATACGTTTGCTGATATCTTTGAGTAACGTCTCCATAAAATCACAATCCTAGTTTAATAATATATTATTATAAAGATTACCCGTGGTGCTAGTTGAAAAATCTCAAATTATAAACCCAAATAATACTTTCTAACCACAGTTCCAGTCCGCATAAGCTACGAACAAGGGGTCTTTGAATATCAAATTCTGTACAGAGTACCGAAAATCTCGTTTCAATAGTTCGTCGTTTAGCCATTAATTTCCAATTATCATGATGTTTAGCTTCGCTCAGGTTTTGACGTAACGGTGTCCCAAGCTGGTATCATTTTTGTGCTAATCGTTGCTTCAATGATTGGCTAATATAGCCTAAATCCGCTAAAATCATAAGAAAATTGTATCTTCCAGTAATTCCTCACAGGCTTTACTATCATGGGGTGATGCAGGTGTCACGAGGTAGTTCACAACGTAACCTGATAAGGTTACCAACATATGCACCTTGAAACCATAAAACCACATTTGTTTAGCTGAATTAAAGGAAATATCAGCCTGTTCGTCCCGAAAAATCCTAGTTTTAAAATTTCTAAGATGAGATTTAGCGGTATACTGTAAATGGCTCATTTGGACTACCTCCTGTTTAGTTGTCACTTACAGTATAGTCCATTTGGGCTTTTTTCGTATCTTAAATTTAACTAGCACCACGGGTAGTTAGTGATAAATGGTAAGGAGATAACGAAATTCTATGAATCGCAAACAATTACTCACATCTGCCGCTATTACTGTTGCACTTGCTGGTGTTAGCGTTAAATCAACAACTCATGTACCGCTGATGAAATTGATGACGCTTCTGTTGAAACACAAGCGCAAGTATCTGATTCTCTTGATACTGTCAAAGAAGAGGTCGATACCGCTAAAGCTGATGCTGACACAGCACAAGCCGCTACTGACTCTCAACAAGAAATTGTTAATAACGCTCAAACAAACGCTGATAAAGCTCAAGATGAAGTTAACAAAGCAAACCAAGCTGTATCTGATCAACAAGACGTAGTATCTGACGCAAATCAAACCATGGCTGATACTAAAGCTGATGTTGATGCCGCTCAAAATGCTGTTGATACGGCACAAAAGATTGTTGATGGTGAACAATCAGACGCTGATGCGCAAAAAGCACTTGATGATGCTAAAGCAAACGAACAAGCAGCTAGCGACGCAGTTAACAACGCAACAGCTGATAAAGCCGCTACAGAAAAAGCAGATAGTGATCGTCAAGCGGCTATTGATGATGCAAAAGCTGATGTAGAAAAAGCAACTCAAACAGATACAGGCGCTATTTCACAAGAAATCGCAGACGCAAATAAAACAATTGCCGATAGCGACGCCACTATTGCTGACGCTGATAAAACAATCGCAGAAGCAGATAAAACAATTTCTGAAAACGCAGATAAAATCAAAGAAATTGAAAAAAATACTGCAACAACACCAACAGCTCCAAAACCAACATTACCTGAAGGTTATGATTTGGATGGTACTGGCGGATATACATCCATGGAAGAAGCCCAAAAGGCGACAATGGAGTTGAACAAATCATATCAAATTCCCGCATTTAATGTTCAAACAAATACAACAGAAGCTGACCGCAATACAACTGTTGATATTTCAAACCCAATATCAGAACAACTTAAAGAAATTAATGAATATGCGGCTCAAGTAATTAATGATTTGCGTAAACAACTTGGTAAACCAGCAGTTACTATTTCAACAAACTCTATCAATGTTGTTACTCAAGTTGCTAAACAATACGAAGCTGATAACTGGTTTGCTTTTGATAATAAAGGTCATGATGAATCTGCTCTAAAAACTGGTGCAGCCGCCGCAAATTCTGCATATAGTTCAGAATGTATAGCATCAACAAACACAGACAGTCGTTATATGACTATGGCTCAAATCAAACAAGACATTTATGAAGCTATTACTCTCATGGTATTTTCTAGTGATGAACTTCATCACGCTGAAATTATTCTTGAAGAAACAGCGCAAATGGGTGTAACATACAGCTTCTTCTCTAATTATAAAGGTCTTGGTGATTTCGCACAAATTCACTTTGTATTTAGTGTTCCACTCGCAGGAAATACTGATGCAAATGATACTGCTGATTACGTAACAACTTACGAACAAGCAGAAGAAACAGCAAAAGCTGAGCAAGCTAAACAAATCGCTAAATATCAAGACGCTATCACATCTGCAACTGCAACTAAGAAAGAAGCAGAAAACACAAAAGCTAAAGCAACTGCTGTTAAAACAGAAGCTGAAACTAAGAAAGCTGATGCAGAACAACGTTTAGCTGACGCAAAACAAGCGTTGTCTAATGCTCAAGCTAAATATGACGCCGCTGTTGCTGTTCCTGAACAAACAGCTACTGCCAAAGCTAATTTGGCTAAAGCTCAAGCTGACCTTGCAACAGCCAAAGCAAATGTTGAAACAGCACAAAAAGCTCTTGATGCTATTCATGCAAGTCAAGCTGAAAAAGAAGAAACTTTGAAACAAGCGAAAGCTGATTTGGCTGATAAAATTGTTGCATGGACAGAAGCTAAAGATGCGCTTGCTAAAGAAATCGCTAAATTGAATGAACTTCAAAGCGTTTCAACAGAAAAACAACAAGCATTGAGTGATGCAATTGATGCTGTAACTGCGGCTAAACAATCATTGGAAGATGCTATCAACTACTTGAATCGTCTTGAAAACAGCAAAGACAATTTGAGTAAAGCAACAGCCGCTAAAACAGAAGCCGATGCAAAATTGGCAACAGCAAAAGCTGAGCTTGAAACAGAACTTGCAAAACTTGCGACATTGAAAGAAACAAGTGACGCCGCTCAAGCTAAATACGAAGAAGTAAAAGCTCGTTATGATGCCCTTGTAAAAGCTCAAGACGAATTGAATAACAACGATAAAGGTGATGTGATGATACACCAACAACACCTATTGTTGATGAAAAATCTGAACTTGAAAAAACCAAAGAAGCTAAAGAACAAGAACTTGCAGATGCTAAAGTGGCTGTGGCTCAACAAGGAGAAAACATCAAAGGTCTTCAAGAATGGTTTGATGACCAAATGAATAGATATCTATCAAATGGTGGTAAAATTGAAGATCTTGATCCTAACAGCCAACTTGGGCATACACCAGATCTACTTCGTAAACTGGGCGTAGAACTCAATGAAGCTCGTGATAAACAAGCCTCAATTGAACAAGACATTGCAACACTCACTTCAGAAATTGCTTCACTTGATGAACAAATTAAAGAAGTTGATTCTAAGAAAGATGAACCTGTTGTGCCTAATACACCAACAACACCAGACAAACCAGAAACTCCTGTAACTCCAACAACAGATACAAAACCAAGTGAATCTGCACAAACAGATACTAATGGCCAAGCAGCTTATCATGAGGTAGTGACAAAAGCAGAAACACAAAAAGTGATTGACCGCCGAGGCGTTCCAACTTATCAAGCAACTGCTGAACTTCCAAATACAAGTGATGACAATACAGCAACATTTACGCTCATGGGATTAGCTATTACTGCCATGGGAATGTTTGGAGCAATAAAATTAAAAGGGAGAAAAGATTGTTAAAAATGAAGCAAACAAGCCTAGTTGCTTGTTAGTTGTTTTATATGAAAAAGAAGAATATCATGAAAAAGTTTAAGTGTATTATTGGTCTATTATCTTGTGCAGCCATATTAACAGCTTGTGGGACAAAAACGGATAACGTTAAAAGTACAAGCAGTACAAAAGCTAAGACTAGTCAAACATCTTCATCAACCAAGCCTTCATCAAGCACAGAAACGCAATCATCTTCATCGGAAGAACCACAAAAATCTGATGAAGAACTTTACGCAGATATTATCGCTTCATATCCAAATGAGTATCGTGTCGGAAAGCACACTTTTTATGACATTGACGGGAACGGAACAGATGAAATGATTGTTGGAAATGGCAGCTTTGCCTATGCACTCTACTATTTAGAGAATGGTGTTCCAACAGAGCTAGTGTCATCTAATGTTTCATCAGTAGGCGGTGTTCGTCAAGGATTTTCTATTTATAAAAACGGTCAAGTATCTTACATGGACATCTCTTCATTTAATGGAGAGGGGACTATAACGGATTATCAGCTTAAATCTGACAATACAGGTGTGGATATTATCAAAGAGTTAGATTATAAAATTGGAGAGACAGCAGATGATGGCTTACAAGATGTTGAAACATTGGATTACAGTACTCTCACTTGGCAATCTGCTTTTGATGCTGCTGATGCCCAAATGGATATTAATGCTATCCAAAATAAAGATTACAGTTCAATCGCTGGAACATGGCAAAATACTAAGGGGGGTGTCCTTACTTTTAATGCAAACGGCATTGTAGGAGACAATCTTACTGTAGACCCATTTAATAATGCAACTGTTGAAAATGGTATATTGAGTACTAGTGTTTCAGCTGCTCCAACAGGTAGCTATATGATTAAGTTTGCACCCCAAGGAACATTCTTTGTAACAGACACCCTCGAAAATGAAGTGTCAGATGTTAGTAAAGATCGTATTTGGACTGGGCAACAATATAATTACACAGACCCAAGTGCGTTTTATTACAAGGTTGATTAAAGGAGATAATGATGAACTATAAACGTATCTATGTCGCAACTTTATCTATTATTGGCTTTATTTCTATCTTTATGCCTTGGATTGTTTACAATTCTTATACATTAGATGCTGTTAACGATATATTTAACGATGGTTATTGTTTTGGAGTGATGTTTTTAGTTATTTTAGTGTTATCAATGATAGGTTCAGAAACGTTAGGTCGAAAACGCAAGTTAGCACTATTAATTCTTTCAGTTTTGATACTTATTTTTGCTATTGGTGATTTTATGGCAAACCAAGAGTCACTTACTCGGTTAGGAGCTTCTTTTGGGATTGGATTTTTCCTGACACTCCTTTCGTCAGCTTTTATAGCAATTTATGTTTTCTTAGCTAAGCAAGATGGTACAGAAGAAAAAATAGAATTTAACTCTGAAGATTTCAAAGAGTTAGGTCAAAAAAGTTTAAAAGTGGCTAACTCAGTAACAAAAGTATCAAAGAATATTGTCAAATCTGCTATTGATGAAGTAAAAAAGAGATTCGAACAACTGATAAAGAAGAAAAGTAGAGCAAGAAATGGGATTTTTTAGGAAGAACAGCTTATTAATCAAGACCGTATGATTGAGTTATTAGAGTACTCTAATGCTTTAGAAATGACTCATATTGCTCTTACTACTGACATTGCTCGTACGAATACAACAATTGCTTCAAATCTTACTGATGTTAATCAGTCAGTTAATACTATCAAAAATCTACGATAAGTTTTGTATAAAAAAGCTACCTTGATAAATTTACGTGGACTAAAATCCTAAATGATTCAAAAGTCTTAAAAAGTAAACATAAGCCTGACCATCTGGTTGGGCTTATTTTTTTGGTATAATGGTAGGGATAATGATAAGAGAGGGCGCAAATGACACAGGTAACCAAACGGGCTTTGGAGGAGGCGCTGAAGCGTCTGCTTTTGGAGAAGCCCTTGAGCAAGATTACAATTCAAGACTTGGCAGATGAGTGTGGGATTAGTCGGATGACTTTTTACTACCATTTCAAGGATATTTATGATTTGGTGGAGTGGTCGTTTGTTGAGGATGCCAATGCTATTTTTTAAGTAGCACCAAGCACTGAGAGTTGGGAGATGGCTTTGCAGCACGTTTTTGAGATGATTAAAAAAGACGAGCTCTTTATCATGAGTGTTTACCACGCGGTTAGCCGTGAGCAGATTGAGCGTTATTTGCATCTGGTGATCCATCATTTGATGAGCCAACTCATTGAAAAAAGCGTGGCGACTGCTGGCATTAGCCTGAAGGACAAGGAAGGGCTTTTTGTCGCGAATTTTTACAAATATGCCTTGATTGGTACGTTATTGGACTGGGTCAAGTCAGACATGAAGGCAGATTATCAAGAATTAGTAGTACAATTGACCAGCTTGATACATGATCCACTGATTGGGACCTTGAGGGGCTTTGCGTCCAAAAACTTATCAAAACCCCTAAAATGATAAAGTTTTTATCACTTCCAAGCATTTGTTTATTGACTTTGTATGGGTAAAGGCCTAAAATGAAAGCGATTAAAAATAGTGGAGGTCATCAATATGTATTATTCAAGCGGAAATTACGAAGCATTTGCTCGCCCTTTGAAACCAGAAGGCGTTGAGCATAAGTCTGCTTATTTGATTGGCTCTGGTTTGGCAGCCTTGTCTGCGGCTTGTTTCCTCGTGCGAGATGGGCAAATGCCAGGGAAAAACATTCATATTTTAGAAAAAGACCCCATTCCTGGTGGGGCTTGTGATGGCTATCAATACGCTGATATTGGCTATGTCATGCGTGGTGGTCGTGAAATGGATAATCATTTTGAGTGTATGTGGGATTTGTTCCGCTCTATTCCATCTATTGAAACCGATGGCGTGAGTGTCTTGGATGAATATTATTGGCTCAATAAAGCCGACCCCAACTATTCTCTCTGCCGTGCGACAGAAAAACAAGGGCGAGATGCTCATACTGACAAGAAATTTGGTTTATCTGATAAGGCAGCCATGGAAATCATGAAATTATTCTTCACCCCTGATGAAGATTTGTACAACAAACGCATCAACGAAGTCTTTGACGATGAAGTCTTTGATTCTAACTTTTGGTTGTACTGGCGCACCATGTTTGCCTTTGAAAATTGGCATTCTGCCCTTGAAATGAAATTGTATATCAAACGTTTCATTCACCATATTAGTGGTTTGCCTGATTTTACAGCCTTGCGTTTCACTCGTTATAACCAATACGAATCCATGATTTTACCAATGGTCAGCTACCTCAATTCCTTTGGCGTGGTCTTTCATTACGACACGAAGGTGGTCAATGTCGAATTTGATTGCCAAAAAGACAAAAAAGTTGCAAAATGCATTGACATTATTCATAACGGTAAAGAAGACTGCATTGATTTGACAGAAGATGATTTAGTCTTTATCACAAATGGTGGTTGTGTGGAAAATTCAAGTTATGGTAGCCAAGACAGCCCAGCAAGCTTCAACAAGACCATTCGTGAAGGTAGCGGTTGGGATATGTGGCGTAAGATTGCTGCTCAAGATGACTCCTTTGGTCACCCTGATAAATTCTGTTATGACCCCGAACAATCCAACTGGATGAGTGCGACTGTGACGACCTTGGATGATAAGATTCCAGCTTATATTCAAAAGATTTGTAAACGTGACCCATTTTCAGGAAAAGTTGTGACAGGTGGTATTGTAACGGCACGTGATTCTAATTGGTTATTGAGTTGGACAGTCAACCGTCAACCACAATTCCGTTCACAACCGGAAAACGAATTAGTGGTTTGGGTGTATGCTCTTTTCTCTGACAAGGAAGGTGACTTTGTTAAAAAAACAATGCGTGATTGTACAGGTAAAGAAATCTGTGAAGAATGGCTTTATCACATGGGTGTTCCCGTCGATGAGATTGAAGACCTTGCGACAAACAGTGCCAAAACCGTTCCTTGCATGATGCCTTACATCACTGCCTTCTTTATGCCACGTGAAAAAGGCGACCGTCCAAACGTTGTGCCTGATGGTGCTGTCAACTTTGCCTTCCTAGGTCAATTTGCCGAAACCGAACGCGATACCATTTTCACCACGGAATATTCTATCCGTACAGGTATGGAAGCTGTTTATACTTTGTTAGACATTGACCGTGGGGTGCCAGAAGTATGGGGTAGTACCTACGATGTGCGTGACTTGTTGCGTGCTACCGTTGCCTTGCGTGATGGCAAACCAATCACAGATTTGGACTTGAATTTCGTTGAAAAATTCATCTTGAAACAAGCCCTAAGAAAGACCGAAGGCACAGACATCGAAAAAATTTTGAAACGTTACCATGTCATCTAAACTGCTTTGACAAGACAAATAACCTTGGTGCTAGTCACCAAGGTTATTTGTCTATTAGTATGCAAAGGTTGTGTTCTAGCATTTCACTGAGAATGACAATCAATTCGTTTTCAGAGATATTTTCAGGACGTGCCAGCCAGTTAATATAGACTCCCATAATACCATTTACCATATACCTGATTTTAAGACGGTTTTCAAAGCTAGAATGGTTTTTCAGGTAGTGTTGGCCCAATCCTTTTTCCAAAATTCGTGAAAAATCTTTAATCAAGTAAGCATAGGCATTTTTCTGAGCGATGATTTGGTAAAAACTCAGGTGGCTTTTCATGATTTGATTTAGCTCGCTAAAAAAGAGCAAAAAATCAAATTCTTCCTGTGCGTTGAGGATGTCGTCTAATTGCGAGCTAGCCTCTGCGGTCGATATTGGCTAACTTGGCAAGTTCGGTGACGGTGATGTCATCCACATCTTTTGATTCTATTATAGGTATCTGTGTTCATTATAATGATTACATAGAAAATCTTCACTGATGAAGAAAAATAAAGGAGACATCACGTTTTTTCATATTTGACCATTATCCTAAGGTTGATGTGACCTTGCAAGATTTTGTGACGTGACCCTTGGAGAAACTCGTTTTGCACTAACCTTGACAATGATTATCATTATCTTATTTTGGGATTTTTAGTTTGCGTGTACTCGTTTTTAATCGTTGATTGTGAAAAAAAGTGGATCTTATCCGCTATGGATGCATACTTTTTATTGTGCTGCTGATTTTATGGGGATTTGGGTCTTTCTTTCTGCCTACTTGCGATATGACCATTTTTGGTTCTTCTTGCTTGGAACCTTTGGTGAAGTCGTTTGGGTGGCTTTTGAGCTGTATTGCTTGTGGCGTGCGGTGACCTATGAAAGAGAAGAGATTTGGGGCAAGGGCACTACTTTGCAAAAGGCTATTATTTTGATGCTTGTTTGCAAGTTTTGATTTTCTTTGTCAGTGTCAATCTCTTGCGCGTGGAATTGCACGATGAATCAATATTTAAATTCTGGATTTTCACACAAGTCATTCTCTGTGTGGTACCAGGTTTGTTTTGGGAAAAACGTGGCACACGTATTGGAGCTAGCTGGCAACTTAACATCGTATTTGTCTTGGTAGCTGTCTTGTCTTTCAATCTTTGGAATATGTGGGTTCTCATTAGTCCGCAATATTACTCAATGAGCAGGAATCCTTGATTCTACATCGTTGGTTGAATTACCTTGCTCTTTGCTCTTCGTGGTTGCTACATATATGCCAATTACCACCAAAACCAAGCCGCTTGCTTGACGGTAAAAAGCCCATTTTCTAAAAGAATCTCCAAACCATTAAGCTGGTGGGACAAGCTTGTCCTAGCGGCTTTTTTTGCTTTTTTAGGGAGAATATAACCAAATATGTTAGATAATATAACATTAAAACTAAAAAATTTTAGAAATTTTCAAAAGAGTATTTCTTTTTTAGACAAATAGGTGTATAATAACTCCATTGTTGTATGACAATTCTAATGAATGGCACTTGAGAGCTTGTTTATTAGGGAAAAAGATTTTAAGGAGGAGCATATGAAGAAAAGCTTTATTCATCAACAGCAGGAGATTTCTTTTGTCAAGAATACATTCACTCAGTACTTGATCGATAAACTTGGCATTGTTGAAGTGCAAGGACCTATTCTTAGCCAGGTCGGGGATGGAATGCAAGATAATTTGAATGGTATTGAAAATCCCGTATCTGTCCATGTGAAAGAAATCACTGATGCTGAGTACGAAGTGGTTCATTCATTAGCGAAGTGGAAACGTCATACCTTAGCACGCTTTGGCTTCAATGAAGGGGAAGGGCTTTTTGTTCATATGAAAGCTCTAAGACCAGACGAAGACGAACTGGACCCTATTCATTCGATTTATGTGGACCAATGGGACTGGGAAAAAGTCATCCCAAATGGACGCCGTGACATTGATTATTTGAAAGAAACGGTGGAGCAAGTCTATAAAGCCATTCGATTGACAGAATTAGCCGTTGAAGTACGCTTTGATATTGAAACGGTTTTGCCAAAAACCATTACGTTTATCCACACAGAAGAATTGGTGGAGCGTTACCCTGATTTAACACCAAAAGAGCGTGAAAATGCTGCCGCTAAAGAATACGGTGCGATTTTCCTTATTGGTATCGGGGGTGTTTTACCAGACGGAAAACCTCATGACGGTCGTGCCCCAGACTACGATGACTGGACTTCTGAATCAGAAAATGGTTACCACGGTTTGAATGGGGATATCATTGTTTGGAATGAAACCATGAACTCTGCCTTGGAATTGTCATCAATGGGTATTCGTGTGGACGAAGAAGCCCTAAAACGCCAAGTCAAAATTACTGGTGACGAAGACCGCTTAGAATTAGAGTGGCACCGCGCCCTCTTAAACGGTCTATTCCCACTCACTATCGGTGGTGGTATCGGACAATCACGCCTAGCAATGTTCTTGCTCCGTAAAAAACACATTGGAGAAGTCCAATCAAGTGTATGGCCAAAAGAAGTGCGTAATACCTACGAAAACATTCTCTAACAGGAAGAATAAGATGCAAACAAAAAAGTTGTTAGAAAATCTTCTAACAACTTTTTATGTTATTCACGTTGGCATTTCGTTAAGCCTCGAGCTTCTGCGTCAGATAGAGTAACTTGTGTGGTGCTTTTAGCATTATTTAAACCAGGACAACCAGGGCTGAAGTGGTAACGTTTTCCAGTTCGAGTGATATAAACTTGTGTGGTATCATCTTGTTGGGCAGCAGGAGCCTGAGCTTGAGCTTGAGCTTGAGCCTGCGCTTGTTGTTCGGTTAATTCTTTTGTAGAAATGGCATTTTCAACAAGGGTGATACGATTTTGTAGGCTTGCTTTTGTGCCCTTGTCGTTAACCAAGTTGGTTTTATCTGTGGCATTTGCAATATTGTCGCGACTTTGATTGTCTTCTAAGTATTTGACCGCATCATCGGCTTCTGTGATGAGAATGGCCTGTTCTACCAAATTCGTGCGGTTGTTAAGGTCAGCTTTTGTTTCCTCGTCAGATACCAAATTCACTTGATTTCTTGCAGCTTGCAAGTTATCGCGATTGTGGTTATCTTCTAAGTTTTTAACGGCTGTCTTAGCTTCTTCATTGACGATGTTTTGTTCGACAAGATTAATGCGTTGGTTTAAGGCTTCTTTCTGAGTTGAATCAGGAAGATTATCAACGGTTGCTTTAGCGTATGCTAAATTGCTTCTGGTTTGGTCATCTTCTAGTTGTTTAACTGTTTTTTTAGCTCGGTTAAGTTTCTTGTTTTTAGTTGATTTCTTTATTTTTGTTTTAGTGCTGGCTTTTGTTGTTGATGTGTGACTATCTGCCAAGACAATTGCTGTATTGTCACTTGATGATGGCAAAAATCCTTGATCTGGAGTCATTCCCATAAGGGCAGCTGCCATGAAGAGCACGGCAAGTTTGACCGTCTTTTTCATATATCATTCCTCCAAAAATAATATTCTTTTCATCAGATTATATCAATCCTAAAAAATTGTGTCAATAGCGTTTAGAGTTTATCGTTTTTTAAGGCAATTGCCCTGTTTTTTGCTATAATAGGTGTCATGAGAGTTGTAGCAGGAACATTTGGAGGGCGTCCTTTAAAGACGCTAGATGGAAAAATCACGCGCCCAACGACGGACAAGGTCAAGGGAGCTATTTTTAATATGATTGGTCCTTACTTTGATGGAGGACGGGTCTTGGATTTGTTTTCGGGAAGTGGCAGTCTAGCTATTGAGGCTATTTCGCGCGGTATGGACGAGGCGGTCTTGGTGGAACGCAACCGTCAAGCGCAGGCTATTATTACGGAAAATATCAAGATGACCAAGGCCCAAAATCAGTTTCATTTGTTGAAAATGGATGCCAATAAAGCAATTGGTGTGCTCAAAGGTCCGTTTGATTTGGTGCTTTTAGATCCGCCTTATGCCAAGGAAGAGATTATCAAAAACATCACGGATTTGGAGGATGCTGGGCTTTTGTCTGAGGAGGTCATGATTGTCTGTGAGTCCGATAAGGCGGTGGATTTGCCTGAGGAGATTTCTCATTTTGGTATTTGGAAGCAAAAGACCTACGGTATTAGCAAGGTCACGGTTTACGTGAGATAAGAGCTATTGGAAAGGAAAGCATATGGCTAAAATTGGTTTAATGATGGGTTCTTTTGACCCTGTGACAAATGGGCATTTGGATATCATTGCGCGTGCAAGTCGCTTGTTTGATAAGCTGTATGTGGGCATTTTTTACAATCGTGATAAAAAAGGCTTTTTTAGCGTGGAAGAACGCAAGCAAATGCTGGAAGAAGCTTTGGCGGCTTTTTCCAATGTGACGGTGATTATGGCGCACGATTCCTTGGCGGTAGCTATTGCCAAGCGTTTGGGTGTTGGCTACTTGGTGCGTGGTATTCGAAATGCTAAAGATTTGGAATACGAGGCAGATTTGGCCTTTTACAATCACCATTTGGCAGCAGAGATTGAGAGTGTCTTTTTGCTGACAGCGCCTCAGTGGCAACACATTTCGTCGAGCCGCATTCGTGAATTGATTGCTTTTCAAGCAGATATTGCTGATTTTGTGCCAAAAAGTGTGATGACAAAAGTGGAGGAAATTAATGACAAAAAACAATGGCTTTAAGAAGACACTCGGCAAAGTCGGTCATTTTTTGAAGCGTTTTAAGTGGTGGATTGTAGGTGTTGTGGGAGTTCTTTTTCTCCTGTTTAGCCTCTTTTACCCGCTGAATTACTATATCGAAATGCCTGGTGGTGCCTATGATGTGCGCAGTGTTCTGACGGTTAATAATAAAGAGGATGACGAAGAAGGGTCTTATAATTTTGTAGCGGTATCGGTCAGTCAGGCGACCTTGGCCCAGCTGGTTTATGCTTGGTTGACTCCGCATACCGAGATTTCCACAGCTAAGGAAACCACAGGTGGTTACAGTAATGAGGATTACCTGCGTATCAATGATTATTATATGCAGACCTCACAAAATACAGCTACTTATGAAGCACTGACTTTGGCTGGCCAACCTGTTACTCTTGATTATGAAGGAGTTTATGTCCTAAACGTCAGCGATAATTCAACCTTCAAGGGCATTTTAAACATCGCCGATACTGTAACTGGCATTAACGGTCAGACCTTTAACAGTTCGGCAGAGCTGATGGCTTATGTGGCTGATTTGGATTTGGGTTCTGAAGTAACGGTTCAATACACTTCAGACGGCAAGGCCAAAGAAGCAACGGGTAAAATCATTGAATTGTCAAATGGTAAAAATGGAATTGGTATTGGTTTGGTGGACCATACCAAAGTATCGTCAGACATTCCTGTTGACTTTCACACCAGTGGTGTTGGCGGTCCAAGTGCTGGTTTGATGTTCACCCTTGATATTTACGACCAATTGACCCAAGAAAACCTTCGTAAAGGGCGCAAGATTGCTGGAACAGGAACCATTGAAAGTGATGGTTCTGTGGGCGACATCGGTGGAGCGGCTCTTAAGGTTATCTCTGCGGCAAAATCAGGTGCGGATATTTTATTCGTGCCAAATAACCCGGTAGATGAGGAAACCTTGAAGCAAGACCCCGATGCTAAGACCAACTATGAAGAAGCGGTTGAGGCTGCCAAAAGCATCGATACAGATATGAAAATCGTCCCTGTCACAACGGTTCAAGAAGCCATTGACTATCTTCGTGACACGGATAAATAAACAAACAAAGCTCCTAGTTCTTCTTCTCCTAGCAGAAAGAAGGTCCTAGGGGCTTTTTAATGAATTTTTTAATTTTTTCTTAAGCTTTCTCCGCTACAATGTCACTAAGCGTAAATAATAGATTGTTTGTAGGAGTAACTTATGAAAAACTGGCAGAAGCGCTTTATCATCTGGTTTAACTTGGCCATTTTGTTTGTTTTTTTAGATGTCAGTTTACTGATATTTGTTCGCTCGATTAACCACGAAGGGATTTATCAGACCACGGCAATGAAATGGGAAACCTTCTTTGTTTGGGCACTTTGCTACGCGATTGTGTGTCTGGGTCAGATTTTAGGGTATGTGCTGTTTAAACGTCGCAAATCAGCAAGAAGTGGGAGTTAAGCCTCGTTTGTCAACCAAAAGAAAAAAGAAGTGCGTCAAAAGAACCTGACAAGCTTCTTTTTTAGTCTATTGGAAGCTTTCTAGCGACTAGCGGTTGGCGATTTTCAAAAATCAAAAAATAGTGTATAATAAAAAGGTTACGACTGCCACCAAGCTTTTTTAATGAGCAAGTTTTTTGCTGGCAGCATGCGTTTAACTATGGATTGAGAGGAGACCGATGAGAAAAGAGATCTCTCCTGAAATGTACAACTACAACAAGTTTCCTGGTCCACAGTTTGTGGCCTTTCCTGACCGTATTAAAAGTGAAACGATTGAGTTGTTCATTTTGGAAAATACAAAAGATGCCCTTGATGTGACTGTCTTTAGCCAACGTTTTTCAGATATTTTGCTCAAATACGATTACATTGTTGGTGACTGGGGCAACGACCAGTTACGTCTTAAGGGATTTTATAAAGATGACAGATATGTCAAAAAATCACGTTGCATTTCGCATTTAGAAGACTATTTAAAAGAATATTGTAATTTTGGGTGTGCTTACTTTGTGCTCGAAAACAAGGCACCGAGAAAGGAAAAGGCAGATGAGCGCCGAAAAGGTAAAAGCAGCCGACATAGCAAGTGCTCAGCGTCCGCATCAAAAGAAATGAATGACAAAGGGCGTAAACGCTCTCATCACAAATCTTTTACCAAAAAACACCACTCTGATAAAAAACAAAAACCACTGACTGAACGTCAGACCAAAAAAGAAGTTACTTCGACATCACACCATTTTGTGATTTCCAAAAAGAAACGATAGAAAGGATTTTGTATTTACAACATGCAAACAGAAACAAAAGAAGTTAAGCCTTCTATTTATGGCTTGACACGCGATGAATTGATTGAATGGGCGATTGAACACGGGGAAAAGAAATTCCGTGCGACACAAATTTGGGATTGGTTGTACCGCAAACGCGTCCAATCTTTTGAAGAAATGACCAACATCTCTAAAGACTTTATCGCGGTTTTAAATGAGAATTTCTGTGTCAATCCTTTGAAACAACGCATTGTTCAAGAAGCTTCTGACGGAACGGTGAAATACTTATTTGAATTGCCAGATGGCATGCTGATTGAAACCGTATTGATGCGTCAACACTATGGTTTGTCAGTCTGCGTGACGACCCAAGTGGGTTGTAACATCGGTTGTTCGTTTTGTGCCAGCGGTTTGATTAAAAAACAACGTGACTTGACCAGCGGTGAAATCACATCACAAATCATGATGGTGCAAAAATACTTTGACGAACGTCATCAAGGTGAACGCGTCAGCCATGTGGTGGTCATGGGAATTGGTGAACCATTTGATAACTATGACAATGTGCTGCGCTTTTTACGCACCATTAACGATGACAATGGGTTGGCTATTGGTGCCCGCCATATTACCGTATCAACTTCAGGTTTGGCTCATAAAATCCGTGAATTTGCCCAAGAAAGCTTGCAAGTCAACCTTGCGGTTTCTCTTCACGCGCCAAACAATGAATTGCGTTCTCAAATCATGCGCATCAACCGTTCATTCCCACTGGAAAAACTCTTTTCAGCGATTGAATACTACATTGAAACCACTAACCGCCGTGTAACCTTTGAATACATCATGCTAAACGGTGTCAATGATTCGCCAGAAAATGCTCAAGAATTGGCTGATTTAACCAAGAAAATCCGCAAATTATCTTACATCAACTTGATTCCTTACAACCCTGTATCAGAGCACGACCAATATAGCCGCTCAAGTAAGGAGCGTGTGGCAGCCTTCTACGATGTGCTCAAGAAAAACGGCGTTAATTGTGTGGTGCGTCAAGAACACGGAACTGATATTGATGCGGCTTGTGGTCAATTGCGTTCAAATACCATGAAAAAAGACCGTCAAAAAGCAGCGGTGAAAGAGCAAGCAGATGCCTAATTGGTTGGATAGCCGTGGGGAACTCGTGCCTTCCATGCGTCGTCTAACGCGCATCTTGGTAATTCTCTACGCCCTCATGGTAGCTTGGATGTGCTTTTCTCCACAACCCATTATCATTGATGGTGTCGAAACCCCAAACTTGATTGCTTACGGTCGTTTGCGTTTATTGCTTGTACCTTTTAATACCTTTTTGTCCTTTGGGCAGTTAGAAGGTTTCAAGGAAATCTTTTGGGTCATTCTCCAAAATGTCATGAATGTCTTTTTACTCTTTCCTTTGATGTTGGGCTTGATTGCCCTTTTTCCAAGGTGGCGAAGTCTGAGCCAAGCAGCGCTTTTAGCCTTCTTGATTAGCCTAGGCATTGAAAGCACGCAATTGTTGGTGGATGTCTTGTACAATGCCAACCGTGTTTTTGAGATTGATGACTTATGGACAAATACCTTGGGTGGTGTACTGGCCTTTCTGGTTTATCGCTGGCTGGTGCGCCTTCTTAACCCAAGTCATTAACCAATTTGCCTTGGCAAATTGGTTTTTATGATGTAAACGTTCTCCTAGGTTTTACAAGTTTCCGTAGGCGTATTATAATGGTAGGTATGGCAAATGAAAATGTTCGAATTGTTTTAAACCAAGAGATTGCTCAGCAGCTCCATTTGGAGAAGGGGCAGGTGGTAGAAGCGGAGTTAGATGTCAATCGCCTGCTCATCCAAACGGGCGAAGAACCCAAGCGTCAGACGCTATCCAGCTGGGTCGTCATCGTGGCAACACTGGTTCTATGTTCGCTTTTTTATGCCCTTAGTGCTCTTCAAAATAGAAACCAAATTTTATTAGTGGGGGATTATTCGATTATTACCTTCCTTATTGCTTTTGCGGGGGTTTTAGGGATGACGGTTTTCACCATCAATTTGATTCGAAACCGTCAGCTATTTTTAGGAGGACTAAAGGCGCGTGTATTCTGGCGGATGTTGCCCATCATCGTGGCATCTTTTACGGTGATTTTGCTGCTGGCCTTGCTGGCTTTGGGCTGGCTTTTGGAGCAGATTTTCACAGGAGCATCCTTTGACAAATTCACGGCTAGCTTGATTTTGGGCGCTGCCCTTTATGCCGTCAGCGTTTTTTGGGGACAAATAGCAGAGCAGATTAGGGCGACTTGGTTGACCACTGTATTTACCATTATCATGATTAGCGGTGTCTTTGCTTCCATGGCTTCCAATAGTTCTAGGGAATGGTGGCACTTTAACCTGAGTTTCCTAGGCACGCAAGAGGCAAGGGACAGTTGGCAATTCAACTTGACTTTGATGCTGTCTGCCTTGATTTTAGTGACCTTGGTGGATTACCTCTTTGTCGCCTTGGGTGAAAAATACGCTAAAAACTGGAAATTGACGCTGATGCGCGTGATGTTGACCTTGCTGGGGCTTGATTTGGGAGCGGTTGGTTATTTCCCAAATAATGCCAATTCTCATGTTCTTCATACGCGTGTGGCAGGCTATTTGGTTTTGATTATCATCGCTTTAATCATCAGTGTTCGCTGGCTACTGCCCAATGTCACCAAGGACTTTTTGATTATGTCTTACGCCATTGGTGGCATGCTAGTTGTCTTGCAGATTGCCTTCCAAGGTGTGCACTACTTGTCTTTGACTGCCTTTGAAATCAGCGCTTTCTTGCTGGCCTTTACTTGGCTGATAAGGCTGTTCAACCACTTAGAGCAACTCATCGTGACGGATAAGAAAATCGTGCACCTAACCATTGAATAAAAAAACTCATCTCTTAACCTCGTTTGGTTAAGAGATTTTTTAATGAAAACAATATTTTTAGAAAATTTAAAAAAATCTATTGACAAGCCTATTTGAAGCTCGTATAATATAAGGCAATCAGAAAGTAACAGAAAATGATTTTCAGGGAGCCCATGGTAACTGCGAATAGGTAATGTTTTTTTGTGAAAATTGGGCTGATGGTAATGGTTGAAAATAACACATGTTTTTCAGGTAGGCACCCCTTATCGTGCAACTCCTTGTTGGAGGAGATAGAGATGACGGCAGTTTAATAGCTTTTTTCCGTCAAAATGAGGTGGCACCGCGCTAAAATAGACGCCCTCACACAGATAGTTTTTTTCTGTGTGAGGGTTTTTGTTTTATATGGTGATAAGATTTTCAATCCTATAATAGTGAAATGAACGCTGATGATCTAGGCAGGTTATGGGCGGCAAGTTTCAGGTAGGCACCCCTTATCGTGCAACTCCTTGTTAGAGGAGATAGAGATGACGGCAGTTTGATAACTTTTTTCCGTCAAGATGAGGTGTCACCGCGCTAAATAGACGCCCTCACACAGCTATTTTTTGCTGTGTGGGGCTTTTTCTTTACCTTGGAGGTGACTGATGAAAAGACGCGATAAAGGCTGGCGAATCAGCTGATAACCCAAATATTTCAAGAATAGAAAGGACTATGTATGAGAACGATTTTAACAGCTGATACTTTGACGCCTATTTTGGCTTACTTACGCATTCAAGGAAAACATAAGGTTATCTTGGAGTCTATTCCCAGAGAAAAAGAAAATGCTCGTTTTTCCATCGTGGCTTACAATCCCGTTTTTGACATCAGTTTTGACGAGGGCAAGTTGACTCAAAATGGAAAGGAGATTGCGGCAGATCCTTTGGATTACCTCAATCATCTAACGGTTAAAAATAGTGAGAGTGATTTGCCTTTTGCTGGTGGGGCAATTGGTTTTGTGGGTTATGACATGATCGGGCTTTATGAGGCGATCGGGGATATTCCCAAGGATACCATTGGCATGCCAGATCTGCGTTTCTTTGTTTACGAATCTTATGTGATTTTTGACTATAAAACCGAAAAAGTCCACGTGGTTGAGGATAATTGTTATAGCCAGCGTGATCAAAAAGCTATGCGTCAAACGCTTGACAAGGTAACTAAGGAGTTACAAACGCAAGTTGACAAGGAATGTGCGCCCCTAAGGCCTTCCTCTTTGGATTTTAAACCGCATATGGAAAAGGCGGCTTTTGAAAAGGTGGTGGAAAAGGCTAAGCGCTACATTCGTGAGGGGGATATGTTTCAATGTGTGCTGAGTCAGCGCTTTTCAAGTCCCTTTTCTGGTGAGCCTTTGGATTATTATCGTCAGTTGCGCGTGGCTAATCCGTCTAATTACCTTTATTTCTTTGATTTTGGGGATTATCAGATTATTGGAGCTAGTCCAGAGAGTCTGGTATCGGTGAAAAAAGATGTGGTAACCACCAATCCCATTGCTGGGACGCGTCCGCGGGGGCAAAATGATGCTCAAGATGCTGCGTTAGCCAAGGATTTACAAACCGACGTCAAAGAAACGGCTGAACATCGTATGTTGGTGGACTTGGGCCGAAATGACATTGGCAAGATTTCTCAAAATGGAACGGTCAAGGTTACGACCTATATGGCGGTGGAATATTTTCGCTACGTCATGCATTTGACTAGTGTGGTTAAGGGAAAATTGCTGCCTGGGGTGCAGAGCATTGAAGCCTTGAAGGCGACCTTGCCTGCTGGTACGGTATCAGGTGCGCCAAAAATTCGAGCCATGAAACGCATTTACGAATTGGAACAGGAAAAACGCGGTGTTTACGCAGGTGCTATTGGTTATTTGTCTGCCTCGGGTGATATGGATTTTGCCATTGCCATTCGCACCATGATTCTCAAAAATCAGCGAGCTTATGTGCAAGCAGGAGCAGGAATTGTTTACGATAGCGTAGCAGAAAAGGAATTTGCTGAAACGCTCAATAAAGCCAAAGCCATAACACGAATAGGGGAAAGCCGTTGATTTTATTAGTTGATAATTATGATTCATTTACCTACAATTTAGCCCAATACCTAGGAACCTTTGCTGAGGTTCAGGTCTTGCGAAATGACGACGTAGGCTTAGAAGTGGCAGCCCAAGCAGCAGACGCTTTGGTCCTATCCCCAGGTCCAGGTTGGCCAGCCGACTCTGGAAAAATGGAGGCTTTGATTGAGACCTTTGCGAAAGAAAAGCCTATTTTGGGGATTTGCCTTGGGCATCAAGCCATCGCTGAAACCTTTGGCGGTCAGCTTGGACTTGCTCATAAGGTCATGCACGGCAAACAAAGTGAGATGGCAGTGATAGCAGATTCACCGCTTTTTGAAGGAATGGGAAGTACTTTGCTGATTATGCGCTACCACTCCATCGTGGTGACGGATTTGCCTAAGGGATTTGAGGTGGTGGCCAAAACAACTGATGACCAAGAAATCATGGCCATTCAACATCAGGAATTACCGATTTACGGGCTGCAATTTCACCCAGAAAGCATAGGAACGCCAGATGGCTTGCAGATGATAGAGCAATTTGTGCAATTGGTTAGGGAAGATAAAGGGAGAAGAGAAAATGAAAGAAGTATTTCATCAAATGGCTAATGGAGAAGATTTGACACAAGAACAAGTAGAAGCTTTGTTTGACGCGATTTTAAATCAAGAGGTGTCTGAAAGCGAGTTGGCTGCTTTTCTTATGGGGCTTAGGGTCAAGGGAGAAACATCTGCTGAGATTACAGGCATTGTGCGAGCGCTAAAACGCCATGCGGTTTCTCTGCCACAGACCTTTGAAGATGCCATGTGTAATTGTGGGACAGGCGGCGACCAATCTTATAGTTTCAATATCTCGACAACAGCTTGCTTTATTTTAGCGGCGGGTGGCATTCGGATGGCCAAGGCTGGTAATCGTTCGGTGTCGTCACAATCTGGCTCTGCCGACGTGCTGGAGGCTTTAGGTATTAACATTGCGGCTGCTCCTGAAACCTTAGCCCAAGCCTTGCAAGAAGTGGGACTTGCCTTTATCTTTGCCCAAACCATGCACCCAGCCATGCGTTTTATTGCTCCAGCCCGCAAGACACTTGGCATTCCGACTATTATGAATTTGGTAGGCCCTTTGGCCAATCCCTTGGACCTTGAAACGCAATTGATGGGCTTGTACAGTGAGGATTTGCAGGGAACAGCTGCTCAAGTGATGCAGCAATTGGGGCGTAAGCGTGCCATTATCATCACAGGCCCCAATCACATGGACGAAGCCGCTCTTTACGGTACCAACACCTACACCCTCCTCGACAATGGCCATATCAGCCAACACCAATTTACTTATCAAGATCTTGGCATGCCAAAAGTCACTTTGGATGACATTGTCGGCGGAGATGCCAAGGAAAACGCCGCTATTTTGCTCAGCGTTCTTAACAATGAACCTAGTCCCTATCTGGAAACAACAGCGCTCAATGCGGGACTTGGTTTTTACGCCAATGGCAAGGTGGCTAGTCTAGAAGAAGGCATTGCCTTGGCTCGTCAATTGTTGGCAGATGGTTCTGCCTTAGCCAAATTGCAGCAACTCAGAGAGGTACAAGTATGACACAGACATTTCTTTCGCGCATTTTAGCCGAAAAAGCCAAGGAAGTTGAAACGATGGCAACCGAAGAATTGCAACCCTTGCGTGATACCTACAAGCTTTACGATTACCTCAAAAGTCCCCCTAAGCAGTTACAAGTGATTGCAGAAGTGAAAAAAGCCAGTCCCAGCTTTGGCGATATCAATCTTGACGTGGCTATTGACCAGCAAGCAAAATGCTATCAAGAAAACGGGGCAGCCATGATTTCCGTGCTGACCGCCCCACATTTTTTTAAAGGCAGTATTGAGGATTTGCGTCAGGTTTCCAGTCAGGTGCGCATTCCGACGCTGGCTAAGGATTTTATCATCGATGAAAAACAGATTATTCGCAGTCGTAATGCTGGCGCAACGGTGATTTTGCTGATTGCGGCAGCTTTGCCAGAACAACGTTTGAAGGCCTTGTATGATTTTGCGACCCAGTTGGGCTTAGAAGTCTTGGTTGAAACGCATCATTTGGCAGAGCTGGAAATTGCCCATCGGATAGGCGTCAAAATCATCGGCATCAACAATCGCAACTTGCAGACTTTTGAGACAGATGTACACACCAGCTTGGCTTTATCCGAGCATTTTCAAGAGAAACCTGTATATATCTCAGAATCAGCCATTTTGACCAAAACTGACGCAGCTCTAGTTGCCCCCTTCTTTAATGGGATTTTAGTGGGAAGAGCCTTGATGCAGGCGGAAAATGTAGCTGAAAAAGTGAAGGAGTTGCAGATTGACAAAGGTTAAAATTTGCGGGCTTTCAAGCAAGGAGGCGGTCAAGCAGGCCGTCAAATGCCGAGCGGATTATATCGGATTTGTCTTTGCTAAAAGCAAGCGACAGGTCGGCTTAAAACAAGCCAGCTATTTGGCACAGTTTGTTCCTAAAACCGTCCAAAAAGTAGGTGTTTTTGTAAGCCCGACCTTGCGGGAACTAAAGGAAGCGATTAGAACAGTACCTCTTGACATGGTGCAAATTCACGGAGAATGTGATGATAGCCTCTTTAATCACCTTGACGTTCCTATCATTCGTGCCATCCCTGTTCATCAAATACTGGAAGATATCGACACCCAAGCGGACTACCTTTTATTTGACGCTCCTTTAGCTGGCTCGGGCAAGACTTTCGATTGGGACTTGTTAAAAGATAAGACCATTTCAAAACCCTATTTTTTAGCAGGTGGATTGACGGGGGACAATGTCCGAGAAGCGATAACTTTCTTTCACCCTGATGGTGTTGACGTTTCTTCTGGTGTTGAAACGGATGGTCAAAAAGATTTAGAGAAAATAGCGAGATTTATAGAAAGTGTGAAACAATGACATATAACCAACCTGATCGTAAGGGATTTTATGGAAAATTTGGTGGGCAATTTGTCCCTGAAACGCTGATGACTGCGGTGCTAGAGCTGGATAAAGCTTACCGCCAAGCAAAAGCAGATCCTAGTTTTAAAGAAGAATTGAATCAACTTTTGAAAGATTATGTGGGACGTGAAACGCCGCTTTATTATGCGGAGCGTTTGACCAAGCATTTTGGTGGGGCGAAAATTTACCTGAAACGCGAGTATCTCAACCACACAGGTGCCCATAAAATCAACAATGCTCTCGGACAAGTTTTGCTTGCTAAACGCATGGGGAAAAAGAAAATCATTGCCGAAACAGGGGCAGGCCAACACGGAGTTGCCACAGCCACAGCCGCTGCCCTATTTGACATGGAGTGTACCATTTACATGGGAGAAGAAGACGTGAAACGCCAAGTTCTCAATGTCTTTCGCATGGAGTTGCTGGGGGCTAAGGTCTTTTCGGTGACCGATGGCTCACGTGTTTTGAAAGATGCGGTCAATGCTGCCTTGCGTGCATGGGTGGAAAACATCGAGGATACGCATTACGTTATGGGTTCAGCTCTTGGACCAGCCCCTTTTCCTGAAATGGTGCGAGATTTCCAATCGGTCATTGGTAAAGAAGCCAAGCGGCAATACGCGGAATTATCAGGTGGGCAATTGCCTGATGCTGTTCTGGCTTGTGTAGGCGGTGGTTCCAATGCCATTGGTTTGTTTTACCCTTTCGTCGAGGACGAATCTGTTGCCCTTTATGGGGCTGAGGCTGCTGGTCATGGATTGGATACGGAAAAACACGCTGCAACCTTTGCCAAAGGTCGTCCTGGTATTTTGCACGGGGCTTTGATGACGGTGCTTCAGGACCGTCACGGGCAAATCATGGAAGCCTTCTCCATTTCAGCTGGGCTGGATTATCCAGGTGTCGGCCCTGAGCATTGCCACTTTAAAGACATTGGCCGTGCTAGTTATGATGCCATTACAGATGAAGAAGCCTTAGAAGCCTTTATGCACCTATCTCGCTTGGAAGGTATTATCCCAGCCCTCGAATCCAGCCACGCTATTGCCTTGACCAAGAAAGTCGCCAAGCAATTGGGGCCAGATAAATCGATCATCGTCTGCCTATCTGGTCGTGGCGACAAGGATGTCATGCAAGTCAAAGAACGTTTGGAAACAGAAAGGAAGTAGCCCATGACCAAAACACTCACGCAACATTTGGAGAAAATTAAGGCAAGTGGAAAAGGGATTTTTGTGCCCTATATCATGGCAGGTGACCACGAAAAAGGCCTAGACGGTTTATACGACACCATTGCTTTTTTGGAAAATAGCAGAGCTTCTGCCATTGAAGTGGGAATTCCTTGGTCTGACCCCGTTGCTGATGGACCTGTTATTGAACTCGCAGGACAAAGAAGCTTGGCTAACGATGTGAGTTTAACAGCGATTGTTCAAAAATTACAAGAAAAACAAACGACAGTTCCTTTGGTCATCATGACTTACATCAATCCTGTCTATCAATACGGCATTGAGAAATTTATTGCTGACTTGAAAAATACGTCTGTTAAAGGGTTGATTATTCCTGATTTACCACACGAACATGAAAATATGGTAAAACCATATCTTACCGACACAGATATTGCTCTTGTGCCGCTGGTTAGCCTGACAACAGGTATTGAACGTCAAAAAACGTTATGTAAAGATGCTGAAGGTTTCATTTATGCTGTGGCTGTTAATGGCGTCACAGGTAAAACAGGTCATTACCGTGAGGATTTGGATAAACATTTGACCAATCTTAAAGCCATTGCTGACATTCCTGTTTTAACAGGTTTTGGTGTCTCAACTCCAGCGGACATTGAGCGCTTTAACAAAGTATCAGACGGTGTCATTGTTGGAACCAAAATCGTCAATGATTTGCACCAAGGTCATTTGGAAGTATTAGCAAACTTCATCCAGTATGGTGCTACCTATGCAAATTAAAAAAGCCTCCAAACGGAGGCTTTTAATCATGCGTAAATACTAGTGAGGTGAATTGTTATTAAAACAAATCAAAAATCAATTTGAGGTTTAAAACGGTTAGAACGACAGCAACCACATAGCCTAAAATGGTGTTCCACTTGGCATTGACAAACTCACCCATGATTTTCTTATTAGATGTGAAGTAAAGCAGTGGGAAGATTGAAAATGGCAGAGCTAATGAAAGAAAGACTTGAGAATAAACAATCAATTGGTCCAAAACCTCTTCTTGACTACCATACATCAAGGCTACGATAATGACGGGTGTCAAGGCTAAGAGTCGGGTAACCAAACGAATAAGCCATTGTGGCAAACGGAGTTTCAAAAAGCCTTCCATAACGATTTGCCCTGTTAAAGTACCTGTAATGGTTGAATTTTGCCCGCTGGCCAAAAGAGCGACCGCAAATAAGATTGATAGAGCGGAACTAGCCACGCTACCAGCAATGGCAGAATTTTGAAGTGCATCATACATTTGAGAAAAGGCACCAATGTCACTGGCGTGACCGTAGAACAAGGCAGCCCCCAAAACCAAGAGCAGAGAATTGACCACAAAAGCCAAACTCAACTGAATGTTGGAATCCCAAGTCATGAAGCGAACAGCTTGTTTAACAGAATTGTGATTGTCATAATCCACTTTCCGAGTTTGCGAAATGGAAGAGTGCAAGTAGAGATTATGTGGCATCACCGTTGCCCCGATAATCCCCAAGGCTAAAGTTAGCTGGCTATGCCCACCGACTTGCTTAGGATTTAAAATGGATGCGCGTGGGATATAACCTTGAAAAATGCCTGACACACTAGGGTGTGAGAGGTAAACCAAATAGACAAAGATAAGTAAAATCGTTGCTATTAAGGTTGACACGATTGCTTCAATTTTACGAAACCCAAGTTTCATCAAGGATAGCAGTAAAAAGACATCCAAGACTGTCAGTAAAATACAAAAGAGCAAGGGCCAACCAAACAGCAAATGCAAGGCAATCCCAGAACCGATAACTTCTGCCAAATCCGTTGCCATCAAAGCCAACTCAATGATGACAAAGAGCACGTAACGAAGCCCTTTTGGCAAATGAGCGGCGGTTGCTTGCGCCAAGTCCTGCCTTGTCACAATGCCTAGTTTTCCAGCCATCTGTTGTAACTGCATCGCAATGAGAGATGATATTAAGACAACAGACAAAAGAACGTATTTATAAGTTGCTCCACCAACAACGCTTGTAATCCAGTTACCAGGGTCCATGTATCCAACAGCCACTAAAGCACCAGGACCGATAAAAGCTTTCAACGTGCGCCAAAAGGGAGCGTTTTGAGGAACAGCGATACTTTGATTGACCTCACCAAGTGATTTTGAGTAAGTTGTAGATATTTCCAAACCCCAACCTCTTTTCTGTATATTTCTAAAACCTATTATAT
This sequence comes from Streptococcus alactolyticus, assembly GCF_012277075.1. Taxonomy (GTDB): domain Bacteria; phylum Bacillota; class Bacilli; order Lactobacillales; family Streptococcaceae; genus Streptococcus; species Streptococcus alactolyticus. Next base: position 40,067 of record NZ_JAAXMT010000011.1, read on the forward strand.
CAGAAAAGCTCAAAAAATAAAGTCTGTTTAACTAAAAAATTAAGTTAACTTAAAAAAGATAACTAACAAGTATCCTAAAAATAAAAAAGGCACCAAGGGAATGTGTTTGCAACGCTTTAATTTTAATAAATAGGAGAGAATGCCTGCCAAAGCCCCTAGTTCAATTACCCATAATAATGCCGTAAGGCTAAGTCCTAAGCTCAAACTGGCGAGATAGAAAAAATCCCCACTGCCTATCTTAATATCTGTCATTTCTGCTAAAATCCCAAGCAAACAAAGGATGAGAAAGATAGGGGAAAGGGGAGCAAAAAAGAACAAGCCAAGTGTCGGAAGTAGCCAAGCCAGAATAGGAAAGCCAAGGGATTTCAAGTCGTAAAGGCTAAGCAAAACGCTCAGGAGAATGGTCATACAGATTTGTCCTGATAAGATATGATGGTAGTAACCGACACTAACAATTCCCAAGAAACACTCAATAAGCAAGTACCAAATGGGCAATTTAACCTGACAAAAACGGCAACGCCCACGGTTGATCAAAAAAGACAAGATGGGAATCAAGTCCCAAGTAGGCAAGGTTGTACCACAAGCTTGGCAATGACTAGCTGGCGTAATGAGGGATTTTTCAGGAAAACGCTCGACCACAACACCGATAAAAGAGGCTAAAGAAGCCCCTAGAAAAAAGAATAATAAAATGTCCATACTAGTTTATTCGAAAAATAATTAAAAAAGAGAGCATATTATTTGCTCTTTATTTAGAATTATTATAAAATAGGATTGTAAAGTAAAGGATGAGAAATCCTAAAGTGTCTCAAAATGTTATTTGACGAGGAGGTTTATTATGACTCAAACAATCACTGAAAACATTTACGCATCTGTAACACATAATATCTCACAAAAATCAACTGCTAAAAATGCCAAAACAAAAGCTGTTCTTAACCAGGCGGTCGCTGATTTGTCAAAGGCTGTCTCAATTGTTCACCAAGTTCACTGGTACATGCGTGGAGCAGGTTTCTATTACTTGCACCCAAAAATGGACGAATTGATGGACAGTCTTAATGCTTCACTAGATGAAATGAGTGAACGTTTGATTACCATCGGGGGAGCACCTTATTCAACGCTTAAAGAATTTGATGACCATTCAAAACTAGAAGAGGTGCCAGGTTCATTTGAAAAAACAATGGATGAACACTTGGCACGTTTGGTAGATGTTTATACTTATTTATCAGCTCTTTATCAAGTAGGTCTTGATGTGACTGATGAAGAAGGCGATGCACCATCTAATGATCTTTTCACAGCAGCGCAAGCTGAAGCTGAAAAGACTATCTGGATGTTGCAAGCAGAACGTGGCCAAGCATCAGGAATTAAATAAGAATTAAATAAATAGGGTAAGAATATAAGGATAGTCTTTAGGGTCTGTCCTTATTTTTATGTCCAATAAGCAGATTCTAAGAAAACGATTGCAATAGTTTGCGTTAGCGGTTGAAAATGGTTTTTTTTTTTGATAAAATGCTTATCATGAAAACTTTATTCGATGTGCAACAATTGCTAAAACGGTTTGGCATTTACATCTATATTGGGAAACGTCTTTATGATATCGAAGTCATGAAATTAGAACTTGAAAAATTGTATGAGAATGGCTTGATTGATAAGACAGAATACCTAGAGGCTGAATTAGTTTTACGACATGAGCACCGCTTAGAAATGGAGAAAGAAAATAAATGACACAAAAATTACTAGGAATCGACTTGGGTGGAACAACCATTAAATTTGGGATTTTGACCCTTAAAGGTGAAGTTCAAGAAAAATGGGCGATTGACACAAACATCCTTGAAGATGGTAAACACATCGTACCAGATATCGTGGCTTCTTTGAAACATCGCTTGGGCTTGTATGGGTTGACTAAGGACGATTTCGTTGGTATCGGAATGGGTTCTCCTGGTGCGGTTGACCGTGAAGCAAAAACAGTTACAGGTGCTTTCAACTTGAACTGGGCACACACAGAAGAAGTGGGCTATGTTATCGAACGTGAACTTGGTATTCCATTTGCCATTGATAACGATGCTAACGTTGCGGCGCTTGGTGAACGTTGGGTTGGTGCTGGTGCTAACAATCCAGACGTTGTCTTTGTCACTCTAGGAACTGGAGTTGGCGGTGGTGTTATCGCTGATGGGAACCTTATCCACGGTGTTGCAGGCGCTGGTGGCGAAATTGGTCACATGATTATTGAACCTGATAACGGTTTTGAATGCACTTGTGGTAACAAAGGCTGCTTGGAAACAGTTGCTTCTGCAACAGGTATTGTCCGTGTGGCACGCTACTTGGCTGAAAGCTACGAAGGTGATTCTAGCATCAAAGCAGCTATTGACAATGGCGATGCGGTTTCAAGTAAAGACATCTTTGAAGCGGCTGAATCTGGTGATAAATTTGCGGATTCTGTTGTTGAAAAAGTTGGTTTCTACCTTGGTCTTGCAGCAGCTAACATCGCTAACATATTGAACCCAGATTCTGTTGTTATCGGTGGTGGGGTATCTGCAGCTGGTGAATTCTTGCGTATCCGTGTGGAAAAATATTTTATCCAATACGCTTTCCCACAAGTTCGCCAATCAACTAAAATCAAAATTGCAGAACTTGGTAACGATGCTGGTATCATCGGTGCAGCTAGCCTTGCAAGCCAATTCTTAGATTAAGGGGAAAACATTGGACTGGATTATTATTATACTGGTTATCCTTGTTGTTGTGGCTTGGTTTGCGTGGAATTATTACAGCATTCGCCGTGCAGCGCATTTTATTGACAATGCTGACTTTGCAAGCCGCATTCATACCAGTCAAGTGATTGATATTCGTGAAGCGACTTCTTTTAAAGCCAAACACATCATGGGTGCACGCAACCTTCCAGCAAGCCAGATAGACTTGTCATTATCAGCTATTCGCAAGGACAAACCCGTTCTTTTGTACGCTGAAAGCAGAAGCACTGCCCTTCCACGCGTGATTAGAACGCTAAAACGAGCAGGTTTTACAAACTTGTATGTCTTAAACGATGGCTTTGATTACTGGACAGGAAAAGTCAAAGAAGGCTAAATGTCTCTCTGGCTTATATGTAAAAAAGGGCTTAGCCCTTTTTTTCGTGTTAAAAATAGCATAAAAATCTAGTTATCCGCATAAAAACTGGACTTATCACACTTTATCAAGGTCAAAACCACTCAATTTACTACTAATTTACTACTTATGAATGAGCTTTGATACGACGATTTATCCTTGAAAAGTGAAGATATAAAGATACTTCCAATAAAATTTGAATATTTAATAGGTAGACACTTCAAAAAATGAGGTGTCTATTTTTTTACCCGATTTTGAAAGGAAGTGAACTTATGAAAACAAAAAATCAAGAATCAAAAGGTCGTTCCCCACTCTTTAAGACCATCAAACATTCATTCAGCCAATAAAAAAGAAAGGATAGGTAAAAATATGGAACTTAAATTTGTGATTCCCAACATGGAAAAAACATTCGGCAATTTAGAATTTGCTGGCGAGGATAAAGTCGTTCAGCGAAGAATCAACGGACGGCTAACTGTCTTATCAAGAAGCTATAATCTCTATTCTGATGTTCAAAGAGCAGATGATATTGTGGTGGTGCTTCCTGCTGAAGCTGGCGAAAAACATTTCGGCTTTGAGGAACGTGTGAAGTTAGTCAATCCACGTATTACCGCAGAGGGCTACAAAATCGGCACTCGTGGTTTTACAAATTACCTTTTACATGCTGACGACATGATAAAAGAATAAAGAAAGAGAGGAAAAATGATGAGATTAGCAAATGGCATTGTATTAGATAAAGACACGACTTTTGGAGAATTGAAATTCTCTGCTCTACGTCGTGAAGTGAGAATCCAAAATGAAGACGGGTCGGTTTCAGATGAAATCAAGGAACGTACCTATGACTTAAAATCCAAAGGACAAGGACGCATGATTCAAGTAAGTATTCCTGCCAGCGTGCCTTTGAAAGAGTTTGATTATAACGCACGGGTGGAACTTATCAATCCCATTGCGGACACCGTTGCTACTGCCACCTATCAAGGAGCAGATGTTGACTGGTATATCAAGGCAGACGATATTGTGCTGACAAAGGATTCTAGTTCATTCAAAGCTCAACCACAAGCAAAGAAAGAACCGACACAAGACAAATAGTCGCTAGGTAGAAAGGAGACTTTTTCGCATGAAACAGCGTGGTAAAAGGATTCGCCCATCTGGTAAAGATTTAGTCTTTCATTTTACGATAGCGTCACTCCTGCCTGTTTTCCTGCTGGTTGTCGGACTGTTTCATGTGAAGACAATCCAGCAGATCAACTGGCAGGATTTTAACCTATCACAAGCAGATAAGATTGACATTCCCTATTTAATTATCAGTTTCAGTGTCGCAATTCTTATCTGCTTGCTGGTAGCGTTTGTATTCAAACGGGTTCGCTATGATACGGTTAAACAACTTTACCACCGTCAAAAACTGGCAAAGATGATACTTGAAAACAAGTGGTATGAATCTGAACAGGTCAAAACAGAGGGTTTCTTTAAAGATAGTGCTGGTCGTACAAAGGAAAAGATAACCTACTTCCCTAAAATGTATTATCGACTTAAAAATGGCTTGATACAGATACGGGTGGAAATCACGCTGGGAAAATATCAAGACCAACTCTTACACTTGGAAAAGAAATTAGAGAGTGGCTTGTACTGTGAGCTGACGGATAAAGAGTTAAAGGATTCCTATGTGGAATATACTTTGCTCTATGACACCATAGCCAGTCGTATTTCTATTGATGAAGTAGAAGCTAAAGATGGTAAACTTCGCTTAATGAAAAACGTATGGTGGGAATATGATAAGCTCCCTCATATGTTGATTGCTGGTGGTACAGGTGGCGGTAAAACTTACTTTATACTGACACTGATTGAAGCCTTGCTTCATACAGATTCAAAACTGTATATTCTTGACCCGAAAAATGCTGACCTTGCGGACTTAGGTTCTGTGATGGCAAATGTCTACTATAGAAAAGAAGACTTGCTTTCTTGCATTGAAACATTCTATGAAGAAATGATGAAACGTAGTGAGGAAATGAAGCAGATGAAGAACTATAAGACTGGCAAAAATTATGCTTACTTAGGTCTCCCGGCACACTTCTTAATCTTTGATGAATACGTCGCTTTCATGGAAATGCTGGGAACAAAAGAAAACACCGCAGTTATGAATAAGCTGAAACAGATTGTCATGTTAGGTCGTCAAGCTGGCTTCTTTCTAATACTGGCTTGTCAACGTCCAGACGCAAAATATTTAGGCGACGGAATCCGTGATCAGTTTAATTTCAGAGTGGCTTTAGGTCGTATGTCTGAAATGGGCTATGGCATGATGTTTGGCAGTGACGTACAAAAGGATTTCTTCTTAAAGCGAATCAAAGGTCGTGGCTATGTTGATGTAGGAACAAGTGTCATATCAGAGTTTTATACTCCCCTTGTACCAAAAGGATATGATTTCTTGGAGGAAATTAAAAAGTTATCCAACAGCAGACAGTCCACGCAGGCGACGTGCGAAGCGGAAGTCGCAGGTGTGGACTGATCTTGCTGGCTGGTGTGGCAATAGCCACGCCAGCACTTAACCCCCCGTATCTAACAGGGGGGTACAAATCGACAGGAAACAGTCAAAAAAACATTAGAAAATCCTTTGGTTACAAGGGATTTACAAAATTTCAGCGTATGTCAAATGGGCTTTAAAAGTTGACATACGCCTTTTTGATTGGAGGGATTTTTACTGAATGAACAAACTTGGTTACAGCATTTAAAAGAAAAACGCTTGGCTTATGGACTATCTCAAAACCGTTTAGCTGTTGCGACTGGTATTACAAGGCAGTATCTAAGCGATATTGAAACAGGAAAAGTCAAGCCATTAGAGGATTTACAGCAGTCCCTTTGGGAAGCTCTGGAACGCTTCAATCCCGACGCTCCCCTTGAAATGCTGTTTGATTATGTAAGGATTCGCTTTCCGACAACAGACGTACAGCAGGTGGTCGAAAACATCTTACAACTGAAACTGTCCTATTTTCTTCATGAGGACTATGGTTTCTATTCTTATTCAGAGCATTATGCTTTAGGCGACATATTCGTCCTTTGCTCCCATGAACTGGACAAAGGAGTTCTGGTGGAATTGAAAGGTCGTGGGTGCAGACAATTTGAAAGCTATCTTCTGGCACAACAAAGAAGCTGGTATGAGTTCTTTATGGACGTTTTGGTGGCTGGCGGTGTGATGAAACGCCTTGACCTTGCCATTAACGATAAGACAGGGATTTTGAATATCCCTGTACTCACTGAAAAGTGCCAACAGGAAGAATGTATCTCCGTCTTCCGCAGTTTTAAAAGCTATCGCAGTGGCGAACTGGTACGCAAAGAGGAAAAGGAATGTATGGGAAACACCCTCTATATCGGTTCATTACAAAGTGAAGTTTATTTCTGTATCTATGAAAAGGACTACGAGCAGTACAAGAAAAATGATATTCCCATTGAAGACGCAGAAGTAAAAAACCGTTTTGAGATTCGATTGAAAAATGAGCGTGCCTATTATGCAGTCCGTGATTTACTCGTCTATGACAATCCAGAGCATACCGCCTTTAAAATTATCAATCGGTATATCCGTTTTGTAGATAAAGACGATTCCAAACCTCGTTCTGATTGGAAACTGAATGAAGAATGGGCTTGGTTTATTGGGAACAATCGTGAACGATTAAAACTAACCACAAAACCAGAGCCTTACTCCTTCCAAAGGACGCTGGACTGGCTATCTCATCAAGTTGCCCCGACCTTAAAGGTTGCGATTAAACTTGATGAAATCAACCAGACGCAGGTTGTAAAAGACATTCTCGACCATGCGAAACTGACAGACCGACACAAGCAGATTTTGAAGCAACAGTCAGTAAAAGAACAGGACGTGATAACAACAAAAAAATAACTCAAATACAAATTCATTGAATATAGAGAGGAGAACATTTTTATGAATTTTGGACAAAACCTTTATAACTGGTTTCTATCAAACGCTCAATCACTGGTGCTTTTAGCAATCGTTGTGATTGGCTTGTATCTTGGCTTCAAGCGTGAGTTTAGCAAACTGATTGGCTTTTTAATTATTGCGATTATTGCGGTTGGCTTAGTCTTCAACGCTGCTGGAGTAAAAGACATTTTACTAGAGCTATTCAATCGCATTATTGGTGCTTAAATAAAACCGTTCTTTTGTGGAATATAAGTGGTTTTCTTATGTTCCGCAAAGGAATGGTACACCAAACGAAGTGCGGTAGGGATTTTTGAATCTCTACAAAGAAAGGACGTGAATATATGGACGATATGCAAGTCTATATTGCGAATTTAGGCAAATACAATGAGGGCGAATTGGTCGGTGCGTGGTTTACCTTTCCCATTGACTTTGAGGAAGTCAAAGAGAAAATCGGCTTGAATGATGAATATGAGGAATACGCCATTCATGACTACGAGTTACCCTTTACGGTTGACGAATACACTTCCATTGGCGAACTCAATCGACTATGGGAAATGGTATCGGAATTACCCGAAGAATTACAATCGGAGCTATCTGCTCTGCTCACTCATTTTTCAAGCATTGAAGAACTAAGCGAACATCAAGAGGATATTATCATTCATTCCGATTGTGATGATATGTATGACGTGGCACGCTACTACATTGAAGAAACGGGTGCTTTAGGCGAAGTACCAGCTAGTCTTCAAAACTATATTGATTATCAAGCCTATGGTCGGGATTTAGACCTTTCAGGAACGTTTATCTCAACCAATCATGGGATTTTTGAAATCGTCTATTAAATCTGTCGGTACATTACTACTGGCAGATTTTCTATTTTACGGGGTGGCTCAATCAGCTACCCCTATTTTTTATGAAAGGATTGATTACATGAAGAAAATACGAAGCTATACCAGTATCTGGTCTGTGGAAAAGGTACTGTATTCTATCAATGATTTTAGACTTCCGTTTCCCATAACCTTTACGCAAATGACATGGTTTGTCGTGTCACTCTTTGCAGTGATGATACTTGGCAACTTGCCCCCTCTTTCCATGATAGAGGGAGCATTTCTCAAATACTTTGGGATTCCTGTGGCTTTCACATGGTTTATGTCTACAAAAACTTTTGATGGTAAAAAGCCTTATGGATTTTTGAAGTCTGTCATTGCTTATGCACTGCGACCAAAGCTGACCTATGCAGGAAAAAAAGTAACGCTTGGCAGAAACCAGCCACAAGAAGCCATTACAGCAGTTAGGAGTGAATTTTATGGCATATCCAATTAAATACATTGAAAACAATCTCGTCTGGAATAAAGACGGGGAATGTTATGCTTACTATGAGCTTGTTCCTTACAATTACTCATTTCTAAGTCCAGAACAGAAAATACAAGTGCATGATTCTTTCAGACAGCTTATCGCACAAAATCGTGATGGCAAAATTCATGCTTTACAAATCAGTACAGAATCCAGCATACGTTCTGCACAAGAGCGTTCCAAAAATGAAGTCACTGGCAAGCTCAAAGCGGTTGCCTATGACAAAATCGACCAACAGACAGACGCTTTAATATCCATGATTGGCGAAAATCAAGTGAACTACCGTTTCTTTATCGGCTTTAAGTTGCTTCTCAACGATCAGGAGTTTTCTATGAAAAGTCTTACCGTTGAAGCAAAAAATGCTTTGTCTGATTTTGTCTATGATGTGAACCATAAGCTGATGGGCGATTTTGTTAGTATGAGTAATGATGAAATCCTGCGTTTTCAGAAGATGGAAAAGCTCTTAGAAAATAAAATCTCTCGTCGTTTCAAAATCCGCAGGTTAGATAAGGACGACTTCGGCTATCTGATTGAACACCTTTACGGACAGACAGGCACTGCCTATGAAGAGTATGAGTACCATCTATCAAAGAAAAAGCTGGATAATGAAACGCTGATTAAATACTATGACTTGATTAAGCCTACTCGCTGTTTGGTGGAAGAAAAACAGCGATATTTGAAAATCCAGCAGGAAGATGAAACCGTCTATGTAGCTTACTTTACCATTAACAGCATTGTCGGAGAACTGGACTTCCCGTCCTCTGAAATCTTCTACTACCAGCAACAGCAATTTACATTCCCGATTGATACGTCAATGAATGTGGAAATTGTAGCGAATCGTAAAGCCCTATCTACTGTCCGCAATAAAAAGAAAGAACTGAAAGACTTGGATAACCACGCTTGGCAAAGTGATAATGAAACCAGCTCCAATGTGGCGGAAGCTCTGGAAAGTGTGAATGAGCTGGAAACCAATTTAGACCAAAGCAAGGAATCTATGTACAAGCTGTCTTATGTGGTAAGGGTATCAGCAAATGATCTTGACGAACTCAAACGTCGTTGTAATGAAGTGAAAGATTTTTATGACGATTTAAGCGTAAAACTGGTACGACCATTTGGGGATATGCTCGGCTTACATGAAGAATTTTTACCTGCCAGCAAGCGTTATATGAATGATTATATTCAATACGTGACCTCTGATTTCCTCGCTGGTTTAGGTTTTGGTGCTACTCAAATGCTGGGGGAAAATGAGGGGATTTATGTTGGCTACAGCTTAGATACTGGACGCAATGTCTATCTGAAACCTGCTCTTGCCAGTCAAGGGGTTAAGGGTTCAGTAACCAATGCGTTAGCGTCGGCTTTTGTTGGTTCGCTGGGTGGTGGTAAATCCTTTGCGAATAACCTTATCGTCTATTATGCGGTGCTTTATGGGGCACAAGCAGTGATTGTAGACCCAAAAGCAGAACGTGGCAGATGGAAAGAAACCTTGCCAGAGATTTCCCATGAAATCAATATCGTCACTCTGACTTCTGATGAGAAAAACAAAGGCTTACTTGACCCTTATGTGATTATGAAAAATCCCAAAGATTCTGAATCACTGGCTATTGATATTCTGACATTCCTTACGGGGATTTCCTCTCGTGATGGGGAACGCTTCCCAATCCTTAGAAAAGCCATTCGTGCAGTAACCAATAGTGAAGTACGAGGGTTGATGAAAGTGATTGAGGAATTACGGGTTGAGAATACGCCACTAAGTACCAGTATAGCCGACCATATCGAAAGTTTTACAGACTATGACTTTGCACATTTATTATTCAGTAATGGTTATGTGGAGCAGTCTATCAGCTTAGAAAAACAACTGAACATTATACAGGTTGCGGACTTGGTACTTCCCGACAAGGAAACTTCCTTTGAGGAATATACCACTATGGAGCTTTTATCCGTTGCTATGCTGATTGTCATTAGTACCTTTGCTTTAGACTTTATCCATACAGACCGAAGCATTTTCAAGATTGTAGATTTAGACGAAGCATGGAGCTTTTTACAGGTAGCACAAGGAAAAACACTATCTATGAAGCTGGTTCGGGCTGGTCGTGCTATGAACGCTGGGGTATATTTCGTGACCCAAAATACAGACGACCTCTTAGATGAAAAACTGAAAAATAACCTCGGCTTAAAATTTGCATTTCGTTCCACTGACCTTAACGAGATTAAAAAGACCTTAGCCTTTTTTGGTGTAGACCCAGAGGACGAAAACAATCAGAAGCGATTGCGTGATTTGGAAAACGGGCAATGCCTTATCAGTGATTTATATGGTCGTGTCGGTGTGATACAGTTCCACCCTGTATTTGAAGAACTGCTCCATGCCTTTGATACCAGACCACCTGTGCGAAAAGAGGTGTAAATGTGAAACCATCAATAGTAAACAGAATAAAATCAAACTGGACGCTGAAACGTCTAGGTAAAGTGGCAATGACAGTGGCTTTCACACTTGTGATTGCCATTTTTCTTTTAGCCATGCTGGGAACGGTGGTTCAAGCTGCGGGCTTGGTAGATGATACGGTCAATGTGGCAAATGAATACAGCCGATACCCACTTGAAAACTATCAACTGGATTTTTATGTGGATAATAGCTGGGGCTGGCTTCCGTGGAACTGGTCGGACGGGATTGGAAAACAGGTCATGTATGGACTATATGCCATTACCAATTTTATTTGGACAATCAGTTTGTATGTTTCCAATGCGACAGGTTACTTAGTACAGGAAGCCTATTCCTTAGACTTCATTTCCGCTACAGCAGATTCCATTGGTAAGAATATGCAGACCTTAGCTGGTGTGAGTGCAAACGGATTTTCAACAGAGGGTTTCTATGTTGGATTCCTCTTACTCTTGATTTTGGTTCTTGGGGTTTATGTTGCCTATACGGGACTGATAAAGAGAGAAACCACAAAGGCAATTCATGCCATTATGAATTTTGTGCTGGTGTTTATCCTATCGGCTTCCTTTATTGCCTACGCTCCCGACTACATTAAAAAAATCAATGACTTTTCATCAGACATCAGTAATGCCAGTTTATCACTTGGCACGAAGATTGTCATGCCCCATTCCGATAGTCAAGGCAAGGACAGCGTGGACTTAATCAGAGATAGCCTGTTTTCCATACAGGTTCAGCAACCGTGGCTACTGCTTCAATACAACAGTTCAGACATTGAAAGTATCGGTATTGACCGTGTGGAAAGCCTGCTCTCCACCAGCCCAGATTCCAACAATGGCGAAGACAGAGAAAAAATTGTTGCGGAAGAAATTGAAGACAGAAGCAATACCAATCTAACCATTACAAAGACCATTAACCGTTTAGGTACAGTCTTCTTCCTATTTGTCTTCAATATTGGGATTTCCATATTTGTATTCCTATTAACAGGAATCATGATTTTCTCGCAGGTACTTTTTATCATCTATGCTATGTTTCTGCCTGTGAGCTTTATTTTAAGCATGATTCCATCATTTGATGGTATGTCAAAACGAGCCATAACAAAGCTCTTTAATACCATTTTGACACGAGCTGGAATCACATTGATTATTACGACAGCATTTAGTATTTCAACCATGCTCTATACCTTATCGGCTGGTTATCCGTTCTTTTTGATTGCTTTTCTACAGATTGTGACCTTTGCAGGAATCTACTTCAAGCTGGGCGATTTAATGAGTATGTTTTCTCTACAGAGTAACGATTCTCAAAGTGTGGGAAGTCGTGTGATGAGAAAACCTCGTATGCTTATGCACGCTCACATGCACCGTCTACAGCGGAAACTTGGACGTTCCATGACTACTCTAGGGGCTGGGTCTGCCATTGTTACAGGTAAAAAAGGACAGTCGGGTTCGGGGAGTTCTGCAAGGACACAAGCAGATCACTCCCGACCAGACGGAAAGGAAAAATCAACACTTGGAAAACGTATCGGTCAAACCATCGGTACAGTAGCTGATACCAAAGACAGAATGGTAGACACTGCTAGTGGTTTGAAAGAACAGGTTAAAGATTTGCCGACCAATGCAAGATATGCAGTATATCAAGGAAAATCCAAAGTAAAAGAGAATGTCCGTGATTTAACCAGTAGTATTTCTCAAACCAAAGCGGACAGAGCCAGTGGACGCAAGGAACAGCAGGAACAAAGGCGAAAAACCATTGCGAAGCGTCGCTCTGAAATGGAACAGGTCAAACAGAAAAAACAGCCTGCTTCTTCTGTTCATGAAAGACCGACTACAAGACAAGAACAATATCATGATGAACAGACCTCAAAACAGTCTAATATTCAGACTTCATATAAGGAATCTCAACAAGCCAAACAAGAGCGTCCAGCAGTTAAGTCCGATTTTTCAAGTCCAAAAGTGGAACGCCAAGGCAATACCGTTCAAGAAAAAACCGTTCAAAAGCCAGCAACTTCAACCACTACAGCAGATAGAACTTCACAACGTCCAATCACAAAAGAACGTCCGTCTACTGTTCAAAGAGTACCACTACAAAATACAAGAAGTAGACCACCAATCAAAACCGCCACCATTAAGAAAGTCGGTAAGAAACCATGAAGTTGAAAACTTTAGTGATTGGTGGTTCTGGATTATTCTTGATGGTCTTCTCACTGCTTCTGTTTGTTGCCATTTTATTTTCAGATGAACAGGACAGCGGAATTTCCAATATTCATTATGGAGGTGTGAATGTTTCCGCAGAAGTGCTGGCTCATAAGCCTATGGTAGAAAAATATGCCAAAGAATATGGCGTTGAAGAATATGTCAACATACTTCTTGCGATTATACAGGTGGAATCGGGCGGTACTGCGGAAGATGTTATGCAGTCCTCGGAATCCCTCGGTCTTCCACCTAATTCATTGAGTACAGAAGAATCCATTAAGCAAGGTGTGAAGTATTTCAGTGAATTATTAGCCAGTAGCGAAAGGCTCAGTGTAGATTTAGAATCGGTTATCCAGTCCTACAATTATGGTGGTGGTTTCTTAGGGTATGTGGCTAATCGTGGAAATAAATATACCTTTGAACTGGCTCAAAGTTTCTCAAAAGAGTATTCAGGTGGCGAAAAAGTGTCTTACCCCAATCCCATAGCCATACCTATCAATGGGGGCTGGCGATACAACTATGGCAATATGTTTTATGTGCAACTGGTAACGCAGTATCTTGTCACAACAGAGTTTGATGATGATACGGTACAAGCCATCATGGACGAAGCACTGAAATATGAGGGCTGGCGATACGTTTACGGTGGAGCTTCCCCGACTACTTCTTTTGATTGTAGCGGACTGACACAATGGACGTATGGAAAAGCTGGAATTAACTTACCACGAACCGCACAACAGCAATATGATGTGACCCAGCATATCCCACTATCGGAAGCACAAGCTGGCGATTTGGTTTTCTTTCATTCTACCTATAACGCTGGCTCTTATATTACTCATGTTGGGATATACCTTGGCAATAACCGTATGTTTCATGCAGGCGACCCAATCGGTTATGCCGACTTAACAAGCCCCTACTGGCAACAGCATTTAGTGGGAGCAGGACGAATCAAACAATGAGAAAGGAAGATTTAATGATGAAATTTAGAAAAAATCAGAATAAAGAAAAACAGATACCAAAGGAAAAGAAACCTCGTGTCTACTATAAGGTCAATCCTCATAAAAAGGTTGTGATTGCCTTGTGGGTACTTTTAGGGCTTAGTTTCAGCTTTGCGATATTCAAGCACTTTACAGCTATAGATACTCATACTATTCACGAAACAACTATCATAGAAAAGGAATACGTTGATACTCATCATGTAGAAAATTTTGTAGAGAACTTTGCGAAAGTCTACTATTCATGGGAGCAATCCGATAAGTCCATTGATAATCGAATGGAAAGTCTAAAAGGCTATCTGACAGATGAACTTCAAGCTCTCAATGTTGATACAGTACGCAAAGATATTCCTGTATCGTCTTCTGTAAGAGGATTTCAGATATGGACGGTAGAGCCAACTGGCGACAATGAGTTTAATGTAACCTACAGTGTAGACCAGCTCATTACAGAGGGAGAAAATACAAAGACCGTCCACTCTGCTTATATAGTGAGTGTCTATGTAGATGGTTCTGGAAATATGGTACTGGTTAAGAATCCGACCATTACCAACATACCTAAGAAATCAAGTTATAAACCAAAAGCCATTGAAAGTGAGGGGACGGTTGATTCCATTACAACCAATGAAATCAATGAGTTTTTAACGACGTTCTTCAAGCTCTATCCTACAGCGACAGCCAGTGAACTTTCCTACTATGTGAATGACGGGATATTAAAACCAATCGGAAAAGAGTACATCTTTCAAGAACTGGTAAATCCTATTCACAATCGTAAGGATAATCAAGTCACGGTATCGCTGACAGTGGAGTATATCGACCAGCAGACCAAAGCAACGCAGGTATCTCAATTTGATTTGGTACTTGAAAAGAACGGGAGTAATTGGAAGATTATAGAATAACAAATATTGGTACATTATTACAGCTATTTTGTAATCACGTACTCTCTTTGATAAAAAATTGGAGATTCCTTTACAAATATGCTCTTACGTGCTATTATTTAAGTATCTATTTAAAAGGAGTTAATAAATATGCGGCAAGGTATTCTTAAATAAACTGTCAATTTGATAGTGGGAACAAATAATTGGATGTCCTTTTTTAGGAGGGCTTAGTTTTTTGTACCCAGTTTAAGAATACCTTTATCATGTGATTCTAAAGTATCCGGAGAATATCTGTATGCTTTGTATGCCTATGGTTATGCATAAAAATCCCAGTGATAAGAGTATTTATCACTGGGATTTTTATGCCCTTTTGGGTTTTTGAATGGAGGAAAATCACATGAAAATTATTAATATTGGAATTTTAGCTCATGTTGATGCAGGAAAAACTACCTTAACAGAAAGCTTATTATATAACAGTGGAGCGATTACAGAATTAGGAAGCGTGGACAAAGGTACAACGAGGACGGATAATACGCTTTTAGAACGTCAGAGAGGAATTACAATTCAGACAGGAATAACCTCTTTTCAGTGGGAAAATACGAAGGTGAACATCATAGACACGCCAGGACATATGGATTTCTTAGCAGAAGTATATCGTTCATTATCAGTTTTAGATGGGGCAATTCTACTGATTTCTGCAAAAGATGGCGTACAAGCACAAACTCGTATATTATTTCATGCACTTAGGAAAATGGGGATTCCCACAATCTTTTTTATCAATAAGATTGACCAAAATGGAATTGATTTATCAACGGTTTATCAGGATATTAAAGAGAAACTTTCTGCCGAAATTGTAATCAAACAGAAGGTAGAACTGTATCCTAATATGTGTGTGACGAACTTTACCGAATCTGAACAATGGGATACGGTAATAGAGGGAAACGATGACCTTTTAGAGAAATATATGTCCGGTAAATCATTAGAAGCATTGGAACTCGAACAAGAGGAAAGCATAAGATTTCAGAATTGTTCTCTGTTCCCTGTTTATCACGGAAGTGCAAAAAACAATATAGGGATTGATAACCTTATAGAAGTGATTACGAATAAATTTTATTCATCAACACATCGAGGTCAGTCTGAACTTTGCGGAAAAGTTTTCAAAATTGAGTATTCGGAAAAAAGACAGCGTCTTGCATATATACGTCTTTATAGTGGCGTACTGCATTTGCGAGATTCGGTTAGAATATCGGAAAAGGAAAAAATAAAAATTACAGAAATGTATACTTCAATAAATGGTGAATTATGTAAGATTGATAGAGCTTATTCTGGAGAAATTGTTATTTTGCAAAATGAGTTTTTGAAGTTAAATAGTGTTCTTGGAGATACAAAACTATTGCCACAGAGAAAAAAGATTGAAAATCCGCACCCTCTACTACAAACAACTGTTGAACCGAGTAAACCTGAACAGAGAGAAATGTTGCTTGATGCCCTTTTGGAAATCTCAGATAGTGATCCGCTTCTACGATATTACGTGGATTCTACGACACATGAAATTATACTTTCTTTCTTAGGGAAAGTACAAATGGAAGTGATTAGTGCACTGTTGCAAGAAAAGTATCATGTGGAGATAGAACTAAAAGAGCCTACAGTCATTTATATGGAGAGACCGTTAAAAAATGCAGAATATACCATTCACATCGAAGTGCCGCCAAATCCTTTCTGGGCTTCCATTGGTTTATCTGTATCACCGCTTCCGTTGGGAAGTGGAATGCAGTATGAGAGCTCGGTTTCTCTTGGATACTTAAATCAATCATTTCAAAATGCAGTTATGGAAGGGATACGCTATGGCTGTGAACAAGGATTGTATGGTTGGAATGTGACGGACTGTAAAATCTGTTTTAAGTATGGCTTATACTATAGCCCTGTTAGTACCCCAGCAGATTTTCGGATGCTTGCTCCTATTGTATTGGAACAAGTCTTAAAAAAAGCTGGAACAGAATTGTTAGAGCCATATCTTAGTTTTAAAATTTATGCGCCACAGGAATATCTTTCACGAGCATACAACGATGCTCCTAAATATTGTGCGAACATCGTAGACACTCAATTGAAAAATAATGAGGTCATTCTTAGTGGAGAAATCCCTGCTCGGTGTATTCAAGAATATCGTAGTGATTTAACTTTCTTTACAAATGGACGTAGTGTTTGTTTAACAGAGTTAAAAGGGTACCATGTTACTACCGGTGAACCTGTTTGCCAGCCCCGTCGTCCAAATAGTCGGATAGATAAAGTACGATATATGTTCAATAAAATAACTTAGTGTATTTTATGTTGTTATATAAATATGGTTTCTTGTTAAATAAGATGAAATATTTTTTAATAAAGATTTGAATTAAAGTGTAAAGGAGGAGATAGTTATTATAAACTACAAGTGGATATTGTGTCCTGTATGTGGAAATAAAACACGATTAAAGATAAGGGAAGATACTGAATTAAAAAAATTCCCCCTCTATTGTCCGAAATGCAGACAAGAAAATTTAATTGAAATAAAGCAGTTCAAAGTAACTGTGATTACAGAGCCAGACGCAAAGACGCAGAGCCGATAAAATGAGATTAATACAATCTCATTTTATCGGCTCTTTCCGTTATGTATGGATTCTTTTAATTAGTCTTCGATGTTTCTTGCTTCGTTGATACCGCTGGCTAAAGATTCCATTAAGGATAGTTCTTTGTCTGTAAAGCTATCCATGTATTTCTCTATCTGTAATCGTCGGGTGCTTTTTACCAAGTTATTAGCAGGTAAGAAAAATTCATCAACGGAAACATGAAGTAACGATACAAGGTCATAAAGAACTTGTATGCTGGGGTGTTGCCCTTTATTTTCAATATTAGTTAAGTACCGTGGGTCAATTTCAATCAATGCTCCCACTTGTTCACGAGTTAAACCTCGTTTCAATCGAGCTTCTTTAATGGCTAAACCAAAGGCTCTAAAATCATATTTATCTTCTTTTTTACGCATAGTAGACCACCTCTATACATTTTATTGTTCCTACTGAATTAAAAACAGGTATAGAAAAACGTGTTATATGGTTTATAGGTTTATATTTAATAAAAAGCACTACTAAACGCCAATAAAAAAAACCGTTATATGGTAGTGCTATTTACGCTGTTAAAATATTGTATATTACTTCCAAATGGCGGTTTGTTGGAGGTCAACGTCGCCATGAAGTACATCATATACAATAAATTTCCTTACATTGGGTTCTTGTCAAAAAAAGTCGTCTATCTGCAATAGATAAGTACGTCCACCAATGTGGTTTTATAAATCATATAGATAGAATAACAGAAGCATGTAAACAGAGAAATAAATCTGTTTATATGCTTTTTTGGCTATTCAGAACTTTTTTACAAAGTTTATTTATCAGTAATGCAACAAATCCCCCTTTCACATTGGGACTAAGAGTGAAAGGAGATAAACGAGCAAGGCTCACTTCCTTTCCTAGACAGAAAGGGGGTGAGAAACATGAAACCATCTTCTTTTCAGACCACAATAGAAAATCAGTTTGACTATATCTGTAAACGTGCTATGGAAGACGAGCGAAAGAATTATATGCTTTATCTTTCAAGGATTGCAAAGCGTGAGGTGTCCTTTTCGGATGTTGGCGATTATCTTGTTAGCCAGTTTGCGACAACAGATAACTATTCAACTGACTTTCAGATTTTTACACTCAATGGGTTATCAGTAGGCGTTGAAAATGATTTGTTGAGTGAAGCATTACGTGAGTTGCCAGACAAGAAACGTGAAATTCTACTGCTGTTTTACTTTATGGACATGAGCGATTCAGAAATTGCAGACCTGTTGAAATTGAACCGTTCTACTGTCTATCGGCATAGAACCAGTGGACTAGCCTTAATTAAAAAGTTTATGGAGGAATTTGAAGAATGAAAACACAATATCCTATGATTCCCTTTCCTCTCATTGTAAAGGCAACAGATGGCGATACCGAAGCGATTAACCAGATTCTACATCATTACAGAGGGTACATAACGAAGCGTTCCCTACGACTTATGAAAGATGAATATGGCAATCAAAGTATGGTCGTTGATGAAGTCTTACGTGGAAGAATGGAAACCAGACTGATTACAAAGATTTTGTCATTTGAAATTAAGTAATATCCTCTCTCCTTTCGTGGAAGCGTGCTAAACCATTCCACGCTTCCCGAACAGGGAGGTTTGTTATTCCACCAAAGCATATTGAGCTTTCAATGTGTTTTGATAGGCTAACGAGCCATTGTTCTTTGAAAACTGAATAAAAGTAATCGAATACGTTTCGATAAGAAAAGAGCCAACGGAACTAACCGCCATGACCTATCTTATAAAGATAGCGAGCGATTCATGTTAGTGATCCGAGAAGCAATCTTTAGCAGGATTGCCTGCAACGACATTCTTATCGTGATAATGATACTCCCATACAGTCAATAGTCCGAGCGTGATAAAACCGTCGCAGGCAATGAGTATGGCTACATGAGAACCATGCAGGGGTGGAACTCCCGTGAGCTTTGCTAAAGCTGTTCGATTGCTGGTAAAACAACTTTTATGAAATCCAAATAAGTGATTTGGAAAGGAGGATTTTATGAAGCAGACTGACATTCCTATTTGGGAACGTTATACCCTAACCATTGAAGAAGCGTCAAAATATTTTCGTATTGGCGAAAACAAGCTACGACGCTTGGCAGAGGAAAATAAAAATGCAAATTGGCTGATTATGAATGGCAATCGTATTCAGATTAAACGAAAACAATTTGAAAAAATTATAGATACATTGGACGCAATCTAGCGTCGCCAAAGGGTCTTGTATATGATAAAATAGTATTAAGTCGTATCAAGGCTCTTTCCATAAAGGAAAGGAGCAAATGCCATGTCAGAAAAAAGACGTGACAATAAAGGTCGAATCTTAAAGACTGGAGAGAGCCAACGAAAAGACGGAAGATACTTATACAAATATATAGATTCATTTGGAGAACCGCAATTTGTTTACTCGTGGAAACTTGTGGCTACAGACCGAGTACCAGCAGGAAAGCGTGATTGTATCTCACTTAGAGAGAAAATCGCAGAGTTACAGAAAGACATTCATGATGGTATTGATGTTGTAGGAAAGAAAATGACACTCTGCCAGCTTTACGCAAAACAGAACGCTCAAAGACCAAAGGTTAGAAAAAACACTGAAACTGGACGCAAATATCTTATGGATATTTTGAAGAAAGACAAGTTAGGTGTAAGAAGTATTGACAGTATTAAGCCATCAGACGCTAAAGAATGGGCTATTAGAATGAGTGAAAATGGTTATGCTTATCAAACCATCAATAACTACAAACGTTCTTTAAAGGCTTCATTCTATATTGCTATACAAGATGATTGTGTTCGGAAGAATCCATTTGACTTTCAACTGAAAGCAGTTCTTGATGATGATACTGTCCCTAAGACCGTACTAACAGAAGAACAGGAAGAAAAACTGTTAGCCTTTGCAAAAGCTGATAAAACCTACAGCAAAAATTATGATGAAATTCTGATACTCTTAAAAACAGGTCTTCGTATTTCAGAGTTTGGTGGTTTGACACTTCCAGATTTAGATTTTGAGAATCGTCTTGTCAATATAGACCATCAGCTATTGAGAGATACTGAAATTGGGTACTACATTGAAACACCAAAGACCAAAAGTGGCGAACGTCAAGTTCCTATGGTTGAAGAAGCCTATCAAGCATTTAAGCGAGTGTTAGCGAATCGAAAGAATGATAAGCGTGTTGAGATTGATGGATATAGTGATTTCCTCTTTCTTAATAGAAAGAACTATCCAAAAGTGGCAAGTGATTACAACGGCATGATGAAAGGTCTTGTTAAGAAATACAATAAGTATAACGAGGATAAATTGCCACACATCACTCCACATAGTTTGCGACATACATTCTGTACCAACTATGCAAATGCAGGAATGAATCCAAAGGCATTACAGTACATTATGGGACATGCTAATATAGCCATGACGCTGAACTATTACGCACATGCAACATTCGATTCTGCAATGGCAGAAATGAAACGCTTGAATAAAGAGAAGCAACAGGAGCGTCTTGTTGCTTAGTAGTACAAATGAATTTACTACTTATTTACCACTTCTGACAGCTAAGACATGAGGAAATATGCAAAGAAACGTGAAGTATCTTCCTACAGTAAAAATACTCGAAAGCACATAGAATAAGGCTTTACGAGCATTTAAGAAAATATAAAAAGATAATTAGAAATTTATACTTTGTTTCTTGACAAAAAGAGTGTGAGCTATTTTTGGGAAAGCGATGTCTTAAAAGTGCTCTATATTTGAAAACATTTACAATTCTTTTGACGCTGTTTTTTCAAAGGATTTGTGGTATAATTCAAAAGTTAGAATAAATGAAAAAAATCGAGGAATCATGACTAAATTAAGAGAAGATATTCGTAATGTGGCGATTATCGCCCACGTTGACCACGGGAAAACAACCCTTGTTGATGAATTATTGAAACAATCACACACACTTGACGAACGTAAAGAGTTGCAAGAACGTGCGATGGACTCAAACGACCTTGAAAAAGAACGCGGTATTACCATTTTGGCTAAAAATACGGCGGTTGCTTACAACGGCGTTCGTATCAACATCATGGACACACCAGGACACGCGGACTTCGGTGGTGAAGTAGAACGTATCATGAAAATGGTTGATGGTGTTGTGCTTGTTGTGGATGCCTACGAAGGAACAATGCCACAAACACGTTTTGTGTTGAAAAAAGCCCTTGAGCAAAACTTGACACCAATCGTGGTTGTTAACAAAATTGATAAACCATCTGCTCGTCCAGCTGAAGTTGTGGACGAAGTACTTGAACTTTTCATCGAACTTGGTGCAGACGACGACCAATTGGAATTCCCAGTTGTGTACGCTTCAGCTATCAATGGAACATCATCACTTTCTGATGACCCAGCTGACCAAGAACACACAATGGCACCAATCTTTGATACCATCATCGACCATATCCCAGCACCTGTGGATAACTCAGATGAGCCCCTTCAATTCCAAGTGTCACTTCTTGACTACAATGACTTCGTTGGACGTATTGGTATCGGTCGTATCTTCCGCGGTACGGTTAAAGTGGGTGACCAAGTAACCCTTTCAAAATTGGACGGTACAACGAAAAACTTCCGTGTAACAAAACTATTTGGTTTCTTTGGACTTGAACGCCGTGAAATCAAGGAAGCAAAAGCAGGTGACTTGATTGCCATTTCTGGTATGGAAGACATCTTCGTTGGGGAAACCATCACACCAACAGATTGCGTTGAACCTCTTCCAATTCTTCACATTGACGAACCAACCCTTCAAATGACTTTCTTGGCAAATAACTCACCATTTGCAGGTCGTGAAGGAAAATACGTTACTTCTCGTAAAGTAGAAGAACGTTTGCTTGCTGAATTGCAAACAGACGTTTCATTGCGCGTTGAACCAACAGATTCTCCAGATAAATGGACTGTTTCAGGTCGTGGTGAATTGCACTTGTCAATCTTGATTGAAACTATGCGTCGTGAAGGATACGAACTTCAAGTATCACGTCCAGAAGTTATCATCAAAGAAATTGATGGTGTGAAAATGGAACCATTCGAACGCGTTCAAATCGATACACCTGAAGAATACCAAGGTGCGGTTATCCAATCCTTGTCAGAACGTAAAGGTGAAATGTTGGATATGCAATCAACTGGAAATGGTCAAACACGCTTGATTTTCCTTGCGCCAGCTCGTGGTTTGATTGGTTACCCAACTGAATTCTTATCAATGACTCGTGGTTATGGTATCATGAACCATACCTTTGACCAATACATGCCAGTGATTAACGCTGAAATCGGCGGACGTCACCGTGGTGCCTTGGTATCTATCGATACTGGTAAAGCAACAACATACTCTATCATGTCTGTTGAAGAACGTGGTACTATCTTCGTTAACCCTGGTACAGAAGTTTACGAAGGAATGATTATTGGTGAAAATTCACGTGAAAATGACTTGACTGTTAATATCACGAAAGCAAAACAAATGACCAACGTTCGTTCAGCAACGAAAGACCAAACGGCTGTTATCAAAACCCCACGTATTTTGACGCTTGAAGAATCACTTGAATTCTTGAACGATGATGAATACATGGAAGTTACTCCAGAATCTATTCGCCTACGCAAACAAATCCTTGATAAAAATATGCGTGCTAAGGCTGCGAAAAAGAAAAAATCTGCAGAGTAATGCTTTAAACGTGCGAAGCTAAAGACCAATCGTGCGATGTGAAGAGGGGGTCAGCATGTTTTACCTTATTGTTGCGATTTTAATCGTTTCTTATTACTTTTTTATGGCCCCTACAAGCATTCGTAATACATTGAACACCATTGGCTTGGTGGGTGCCATGGCTCTCTTAATTGTGCTGGCATTTATGAGTTTTATCAAAATCCTTCAATCGCCACCAGAAATTTTGTTGGGATTTACCATGGCGATCTTTGGATTTTTCGCCATTCGTGATGTCTATCAATTACCAGCTAGGGCAGAAAAAAGTGAACATCCAAATAAAGGAGATTGAGTTTTGCTCAATCTTTTTTAGTGACGGCACTAGAATGATTGAAAAAGCGTTTAAATAAATGTAGAATATTACTATATTTGTAAGGTTAGAATGGATAAACGATGAAAAAAATAGAAACATTTAAAAACAAAAAGGTATTGGTACTTGGCTTGGCCAAATCAGGGGAAGCTGCAGCTAAGTTGTTGGATAAACTTGGGGCTATCGTGACCGTTAATGATAGCAAACCTTTTGATGAAAACCCTTCTGCACAAGCCTTGTTAGAAGAAGGAATCAAGGTGATTTGTGGTAGCCACCCTTTGGAATTATTGGATGAAAATTTTGAATGGATGGTTAAAAATCCTGGTATCCGTTACGATAATCCTATGGTGGTGAAAGCTCTTGAAAAAGGCATCCCAGTCATCACAGAAGTTGAGTTGGCTTACATGATTTCAGATGCGCCAATTATTGGTATCACAGGGTCAAATGGTAAGACAACGACAACAACCATGATTGCTGAAACCCTTAATAACGGTGGCAAATCAGGGCTTCTTTCAGGAAATATCGGATTTCCTGCTTCAGAAGTTGCCCAAACGGCGACTGACAAAGACACCTTGGTTATGGAATTGTCATCTTTCCAATTGATGGGAACACGCACCTTCCATCCACACATTGCTGTTATTACTAATTTAATGCCAACGCATATTGATTACCACGGTACTTTTGATAATTATGTTGCTGCCAAATGGAACATTCAAAAACACATGACGGCAGATGATTTTGTGGTGCTTAATTTCAACCAAGATTTGGCAAAAGAATTAGCACAAAAAACAGCAGCACAAGTGGTACCATTTTCAACAATTGAAAAGGTTGACGGTGCTTATCTTGACGGCAATACCTTGTATTTTAAAGAGGAAGCTATCATGAAAGCCTCAGAAATTGGTGTGCCTGGAACACACAATGTTGAAAATGCTTTGGCAACCATCGTTGTGGCTAAATTATCAGGAATTTCCAATGAAGCCATTAAGGAAACCTTGGCTCATTTTGGTGGGGTAAAACACCGCTTGCAAGCCCTTGGTGAAGTGGATGGTGTCCGTTTTTACAATGATTCCAAATCAACTAACATTCTAGCCACTCAAAAAGCCCTTTCTGGTTTTGATAATGCCAAAGTGATTTTGATTGCTGGTGGTTTGGACCGAGGCAATGAATTTGATGAGTTGGTTCCTGATATTACTGGTGTGAAATTGATGGTGATTCTTGGTGAATCTGCACCGCGTGTCAAACGAGCAGCTGACAAGGCTAAGGTGCCTTATCTGGATGCCACAGACGTTGCGGATGCGACTCGAATTGCCTTTAGTAATGCGGAAGCTGGCGACGTTGTTTTGTTGAGTCCAGCCAATGCTAGTTGGGATATGTACAAAAACTTTGAAGTCCGTGGTGACGAATTTATAGCGACTTTTGAAGCCCTTAAGGAGAGTAACAATGCCTAAAAAAATTGTGTTTACCGGCGGTGGAACGGTTGGTCATGTGACCTTGAATCTCATTCTCATTCCAAAATTCATCGAAGATGGTTGGGAAGTGCATTACATTGGGGATAAGCATGGTATTGAGTACGAACAAATCACTCAATCTGGCTTGGATGTGACCTTTCATTCAATAGCTACTGGGAAATTGCGACGCTATTTTTCATGGCAAAATATGTTAGATGTGTTTAAGGTTTCTTACGGCGTTTTGCAATCTTTTGCCATTATGGCACGCCTTAAACCGCAAGTTTTGTTTTCAAAGGGAGGCTTTGTTTCAGTACCGCCCGTTATTGCGACAAAACCACTAGGCGTTCCAGTCTTTGTCCACGAGTCAGATTTGTCCATGGGACTTGCCAATAAAATTGCTTACCGCTTCGCGACAACTATGTACACGACGTTTGAGCAACCTGAAAGCCTAACCAAAGCCAAACACGTTGGAGCTATCACTAAGGTTGGCAATAAAGTGCCTTATGACACGAGTAAAATCGACGCTATCAAGAGCCACTTTGACCCTAAATTAAAAACTATTCTCTTTATTGGTGGTTCAGCTGGGGCGCGTGTTTTCAATGATTTTGTAAGTAACACACCTGAATTGACCCAGCACTACAACGTCATCAACATTTCTGGCGACAAATCGTTGAATGAATTGAGCCAAAATCTTTACCGAGTGGATTATGTGACGGATTTGTATCAGCCTTTGATGGATTTGGCAGATGTTGTGGTAACGCGTGGGGGTTCTAACACTATTTTTGAACTGGTGGCTATGCAAAAATTGCACTTGATTGTGCCACTAGGCAAGGAGGCTAGCCGAGGTGACCAATTGGAAAATGCGGCTTATTTTGAGAAAAAAGGCTACGCGCGTCAATTAGCAGAAGACCGTTTGACCTTGGAAAACTTGCAAGATGAATTGAACCAGCTCTTTACGGATGAAGCACAGTACAAAAAACAGATGAAAGAATCCAATGAGTTGAAATCACAGGATGAATTTTACCATCTGATGATGGCTGACATTTCTAAAACCGCAAAAGGAATTTAAATGGCAAAAGAGAAAGAGCAAGACAAACAACAAGACACAAAACCACAAGAAGAATTAACCGAATGGCAAAAACGCAATATTGAGTTTTTGAAGAAAAAAGAAGCTGAAGAGTTGGAGAAAAAAAAGCAGCAAGAAAAGATGCGTTTGGAACGCAATCCTTACGCTGCTAGCCAAAAGCAAGCTGAAGATGATGAGGACAAGGATTCTAAGGAAAAAGTAGCCGATAAGGCAAGTGACAAGAAAAAGGAATCCTCTGAATTCTCAGAAATAGTGGAATCAGACCAACCCAAACCTAAAAAGGTGAAAAAGCCCAAAGAAAAAAAAGAACGCTCACCCCTTCAAAAAGCAATCAGGCACGCTCTTCCTGTTCTTTTGGGTGCTGTTCTTGTGTTGGCGATTTCGATTTTCTTGGTATCGCCCTTAAGCAAAAAGAAAGTGATTACTGTCGAAGGTGGCAATAGAGCCACTCAAGAAGATGTCTTGTCGGCGTCTGGCATCAGCAGTTCAGATTATTTCTTTTCCTTGATTTTGAATAGGTCATCTTATATGCACAATATCTTAAAGAATGATAAGCTCATCAGGGAAGCGAAAATGACCTATCATTTTCCTAATAAATTCACGATTAAGATTAAAGAATACAACATTGTGGCTTATGCACAGACAGACGATGGTTATCAGCCAATTCTTGAAAATGGCACACGTTTGGGAGTTGTTAGCTCGCAGGATTTGCCAGACAATTTCTTAACCATCAATTTATCATCTGAAAAAGAAATTGAGCAACTCATCAAAGCTTTCTCAAAATTAGACAAGAGTTTGGTGCAACAAATTCAAATTGTGAGCTCGGCTGATTCGTCAACAACTTCAGATTTGCTGAATTTGGAAATGCACGATGGCAATACGGTGCGTGTTCCGCTATCAGAATTGGATGAAAAATTGCCATATTACGATAAAATCAAGCAAAACTTGACGGAAAATAGTATTGTGGATATGGAAGTTGGTATTTACACAACCACGTCAACCATTGAGTCAGAAGCTGCTGCCGAAAAAGAAAAAGCGCAAAATGAAGCTAACGCGGACGAGTCACAAACGAAAAGCACAGATGAATCAACGGAATTGACAGAATCTAACGACACAGAAAGTCAGTCAGAAGTGAGTCAAGAGGCATCAGCTACCAGCACCGAAACAGACGCAGTTAGTGATACGTCAAGTACTCAACAATGATTCCAAATCCGTGTTGTTAAAGCGAAAAAACGAAATTGAAGTTTCTATAACAGAAACTTAATACATTAATTTTAAATGCTTGTAAACGTTGATATTAAAGCATTTGAGAGATTTTAAAAAAAAGTACTTATAAAATTTGTTACGATTTTTGTTACGATTTATACCAAAAATTAGGGTAACCCGATTAAGGGCTACCCTTTTTTTATAAATTATTGATAGCCATCTCAAAAATGTTTCCGCCTTGTTTTGCTCCCTCCTCGGTTGCATGAACGTAAATGTTGAGCGTCATTGTGATATTGCTATGACCTAGACGGTGTTGCAAGTCTTTTGGAGACATACCAGCATTTAACATTAAAGTGGCGTGTGTATGGCGTAGACCATGGAAACGTACATTAGGCACACCAGCGTTTTTAAAGTGTTTATATAATTGGTTCCTAATGTTGTTAGGGTCAATGTATTTATCAGTGAAATTTGAAAAGACGACTTTTTCAGACCGACCAAGTTCCCACGCTTTAACATGTTGTCGGTTTTTATATTGTTTAAGCATGAGTATAGTAGCTTTATCAATTGAAATTTGTCTATAACTTGCCATAGATTTAGGGCTGTTTATTTCAATTCTGTTGTTTAGTGTCTTGTTAACGTCAATAACACCATTATCTAAGTCAATATCAGACCATTCAAGCGCCATAGCCTCCCCGATACGCAACCCAGTAGCCAAAAGCGTTTTATATAAGACAATGTTAAACAGATTTTTGTATTTTGATTGATCAAGTGTATCTAAGTAATTTAAAAACTGTTTTAATTCTTGTTTGTCTAAAAACTTAATTTCAGTTTTCTTTTCTTGTTTTTTACGGGGAACAATAACGTCAGTTGCGGGGTTATGCTCCAACAGTTGCAAACTAACGCCATATTTTAAGATACGCTTATTTAAGCCAACTAATTTATGATAAGAGTCAAAAGCGTTCTTACTTTGTCTATTGGCTTTGTTCGCCCATTTATTCACTTGTTTTTGAATAATGGGCGTTGTTAGTTTATCTAGTCTATATTCACCAAAAGCGGGCAATAGATGGGCGTCTAGATAGCTTTTAACAGCTTTTTTTGTATTTGGCTTAACTGTATTTTTGTAACTATCCCACCAAAGGAAAACAAGTTCGCTATATGTTTTTACATTTACTTTCTTTTTAACGGTATATCCGTTATGAGCGAATTTATTCATCGCCTCACGGGTTTTTATTTTAATAGCTTTTTTAGTAGTAGCAGTGATCGTGGTACGAGCTTGTTTACCCGTTGCTTTATCAATACCTAAATAGATATTAGTACGGTACACGGTTGTACCGTTTTTCTTTGTGATTTTCTTAATTTCTGCCATTTGTAACCTCTTCTCTTAACTACAGCAGGCAGGCTATAAGGGTTTTAGAGTTTGAGGTTTTAGAACCATTCAAAATAGCATGGCTTTAAATATATATTATTCGCCCTAATCGTTATCGGTTGGGGTGGTTTTTAGATCGGCGTTAAGTCGTTTACTAAATGAATCGGCAGTATCTTTAAATTCTTTGCCGTGTTCTTCTAAAAGACTGATAAAAGTATTCAATGACTTAAGTTCTGTTTCTGTAAGTTCATTTTGAACAAGTCTAGGCGAAACATAACGGATTATATTTGTATAAATGTTATCACAATTTTCTAAAAGCACAGTAAGAACCTTAATATTAGATACCAAGTCAAAATCTTTATATTTTTCATAGGCTTGTTGGGCTATTTCTTGACCTCTTTTAAACCTTAAAGCGTTTATTTTTTTAACTATTTCTCGTGCTTCTTTACCTGTTTTTTTTTGCTGAGCAATTATTTTTTTAACTATTTCATCATTAGAGGGAATATCCCCAGCATAAACGGCTTCTAGAATTTCTACGGCGTCACCAATAGTTAAATTATCATCATAACCTAGTAAATAAGAGATAGGAACTTTAAAGTATTCGGCGATTATTCTCCAAGTATTTTCTTCTCTCGGCGAACGTTTGCCATTCTCGTAAGAAGATAATTGCCCAGTAGAAAGTAATACCCCATGTTTTTTCTTTAGTTCTTTGCTTAGTTCATCTAGTGTTAAACCTTTTGTTTTTCGTAATTCTTTTAGTCTATTTCCCATGTGAGAATGCTCCTATTTTTATATTTTTGATTATAACATGTTTGAGCATAAAATCAAAAAAATATTTTCAAAATGAAAGAAAAAGTATTTGACTTTTTCAAAACGAAAGAATATAATAATTTTACTTTCAAATTGAGAGTAAAATAAAAAAGGAGGTTTAATATGCTTATTTCTGAAAAGGCATCTAGCTTAGTACGTCATAAACGAGTTGATAACGGATTTTCTAAAAGCCAATTAGCTGAAAATTTAAATATTGCCCGTAGCACCCTAGTCAAAATCGAAAAAGGCAACTATGACGCCCCTAAGCGTATCTATGAAAGTGTTATGAATTGGCTTATTGAGGATTTGTAGAAAAAACGACAAAAAATCCCTAATGTTCAAAATTACAATAAAGGAGAAATTTATGGAAATTATTAAACGAGAAAAAGGGGAGTTCGGAGAGATTAAAATTGACTTCTATTTGAACAAAGATAGAGCAATCTTAGTTACTATCGAACAGCTAGCCCAAGGGTTTGGTTATAAAAACCGTAAGGGTATTGAAAGAATGTTAGAACGTAACTCCTATTTAAGAAATGACGAATATTCAGTTATTGCAAAGGTACCCCACAGCTTGGGGGGTGCCCAAGAAACACGTTTGTTCAATAAACGAGGTATCTTTGAAATTGGTATGTTGTCCCGAACTGAAAAAGGAAAAGCATTCAGAGCTTGGATATATGACTATATCGAAGAATTAGAGAAAGAAAACGCTAATTTTCGTTTTCAACGAGCATTGGAGAAACCAACACACAAAACATTGAACGAAGCTATCAGTAAATGGGACAACGCTCCTAGACCACCCCATGGTTATTCTATTGTAAGCAACTTACTTCTAAAACTATCAACGGGTAAGAATAAGAAAAAGCTGATTGAGGATAGAGGTGGCAAAACGGGGCTTGATTGCTTAACAAGCGTAGAACTAGCAAAATATCAAGCTTATGAAAAAGCGATTATCCCACTAATTGAGCTGAACATGGAATACAGTGTCATCCGTGATACATTATCGCAAGTTCAGTTATAAGAGCAACAAAAAAAGCCTGAGGAACGAACTCAAGCCAAGAAAGTGAACTTTAAAAATATTAGATAAAACAAAACACTACAGCGGGCAGGCTATAAGGGTTTTGGTGTTATCTTCTATGCTTATATTATAGCATAGAAACAGCGTTATATCAATGTTTAGGAGGTTTTTTATGAAACTGTTATTTGAAAAAGTGAACGATTATGACTATAACAACACGGGTCAATTTAAGTGTTATTACATGCTAACAACACCTAATAGAGATAAGTTTTGGAATGGTAAAAAGTTTTCTGAGTGGGAATTGGATATCCTTGCGAGCGAGGGCAAGACTATCAAAATTGTTAACACTATTGATTTACATTTAGATTAGAGGAGGCAGAATAATGATTTACCAAGAAATCAATTTACCAGTATGGGCGGAGTTGCTTATCATGGCTATTTTATCAATTGTTATTATTCTACTGATAAGGTACGAACCGCCAAGAAATGAGGAAGAAAAGCAGACACAGAACGTTAAGACAGACAACCATGTAAAAGAACGATATGGGGCTTATATTCAATCACAGGGACGATATTACAATTAAGGAGGCAGACAATGACAGATAAAGAATTAAATAAAATAGCTGACCTTATCAATGAACGTGTAACGTTTGCCGAATTAGAAGAGTTCAAACACTTGGAACGGCAAGAAGATAGGAAAGCATGGGCAAAAAATCAGATTGCCAAGTTAGAGAAAGGAGAAATATTGCCATGACAGATATCGTTATCAATATTCAAGGCACTAAAATAAAGTTAGCGGTAGCGCATGACCGTTTGAATTGGGTTATCCGACAAATTCTAAAAATGGGGGTATGATATGGGAACATTTTCAACAGAATTTGAACAAGGCTTATTAGATCGTGTAGACGAACTTTCCAAAAAGAAGTTAGAACTAGAAAGACGGCTACAAAAACAGACGGGCTTAATGAGTGCTAGAGAACTAAAAAAAGAATTAGACATAACGGGAGCAACACTTACAAGTTGGGTTAAAAAGGGACTAAAAGTCTATCAGCCACCCTTTGAGAGTAGTAAAAAACAATATTTCAGAGTGTCAGACGTGATTAATTTTTTAACTGTACGCTAGAAATGGGGGAGAGGAATGAGTATATATGAGGCAAAGGGAGTTACTAACGGACTGCTGTATTTATACGATGGTGAACAAAACAATAAGTTAAGCGCTGAACCATTTGAGTTTGTTAAAGAGTTCCCAGCTTTGGAAGTTCCCGAGGAAATGGATATAGAGGAGTACAAGAAAACTAAAGCGCCTTACTGTATTTCTGGTAAGGTCAAGAAAGATAAAAAAGGCACGTACAGACGTAATGATAGCAATCTGATTTACAGGGACTTGATTTTCTTAGATTATGACAATATCACCATAACAAGCGAAGAATTTAAGGCTACTGTTGAACGGGCAATAGGTGACTACTCTTATATCATTTATCCGACAATCAAACACACAGAGGAAAAACCACGTTTTAGATTAGTGGTAAAGCCTAGCAAACCAATGGATAAAGAGACTTATAAGGCAGTGGTTACTGAAATAGCCGACAAGATTGGTTTAGAATACGATACCGCCTCCCTTACGTGGTCGCAATTGCAAGGCTTACCCGTGACAGTTGGGAAACGTCATGAATATGTTAAGACTGTACACCGTGGGAAAGATTATCCCGTACCAAAGTACGAGGGGAGCAAACTTACCACAATCAAGCAGACAACCACAAAGGGTTATAGTATCCGTTCTCCTAACGAGCGAAAAAGCTTAACTGTAAAAATTATTGAAACACTATTTAATGGCTTTGGCGAAGAGGGCGGGCGCAACAATGCATGTGCTAGCTTTGTTGGTATGTTATTCAATCGTTACGTTAACTTTGATATTGCCACAGCTTATCAGTTAACTGTAATGGCGAACAATAATACACCCGAACCGTTACCAGAGGAAGAATTAGATAATACTTTTAAGAGTATCGCTAAAAAAGAATTAACCAACAGACTTTAAGGAGGAATTATTATAAGTGTTAGACATTGCAAAATTGGAAGAAGAAATTAAAGAAGAGCAATCACCTTTTGATAGTGAGGGCTACTTACTAACGTTTAAAAATATCCGAGGTCAGTTTAGGAACATTATAGAAAAACAAAAAGAAAACGCCTATAAAGAGGCTTACAATGCTTACATGAAAAGCCCCAAGGCTTTAAGTAAACTATCTAAGATAAAAGATGATGACCTTAACGCAGACCTCGAGCGCCAATTAGTAGAGGGTAAAGCAGTGGAGCACGCAGAAAAGGTTAAAAGCAAAGCAAGCCCCAAAACGCCCTTACAATGTTCAATTTTTTTAAGAAAATATATCCGTTTTGTACGAATTAGACCCGAGGGAAAAGGACAAAAAGCGCCGTTATATTTCTATGACCCCGACAGCGGTATTTATTCAGAGGATAACGAGTTATTGCAAGATTTAATGGTAACTATTTATCCGAATATTACAGAAAGACAAGCTATTGATACGCTTTATAAAATCTCTCACAGTGTCCCTTTGAGAGATAAGCAAAGTAACTCTGTTGTTATCGGTAGTGAACTTTACAACAATCAAACGGGCGAATTTCAACCGTTTAACCCTAACGTTATCGCAACCCGAAAAGTTAAAACAGAATACAATCCCAACGCAGTAGAACCAACTATCAATGGTTGGAAACCCACAGAATGGCTTAAAGGACTTTTTAACCATGATAAAGAAAGTTATGAGTTAGCCATTCAAATCATCCGTGCTACAGTTACAGGCAAGACCTTAGACAATATTTTTTGGTTGCATGGAGTAGGTGGAACAGGTAAAGGAACATTTCAAACTTTGCTAGAGAATTTAGTGGGTGCTGAAAACATAGCTAGTTATAAAATTGATGAAAAGAATGGGCGCTTTGATACTTCTATTCTTATTGGTAAGTCTGTAGTTATTGGTGATGACGTTCAAAAAGACGTGATTATAAAAGATACTTCTATTGTGTTCAGTCTTGCAACAGGTGACCCGATTAGGATAGAGGATAAAGGAAAAAGACCATATACCACACGCTTAAAAATGACTGTTGTTCAGTCATCTAATGGTTTTCCGAGAATGAACGCAGATAAAAACGCCATTGATAGACGTTTTAGAGTGTTGTCATTTAGCGAACTAAAAGGGAAACCAGATAAGAGAATTAAGAATGACTATATTAATCGCCCCGAAGTGTTAGAATACCTTGTTAAGCTTGCCATTGAAACACCGTTTAAAGACATTGAACCTCAAAGGTCAATTGATTTTCTTAACGAAGAATACAAAGAAATGAACCCCGTAGCGGACTTTGTAGACAGATTTTTCAATGATGACGTTATTCAATGCAAGTATGTACCTAACGGATATGTTTTTGAATGCTTTAAAGCTTATTGCAAGCAACACCAAAACAGTAAATACTTTCTAAACGAAGTCTCTTTACATAAACAGTTAAAGCCATTGTTACCTAAGTCCTTTAGACCTAAAAAAGTAACTATCCCAAAAGAGAAGAGGTTTTACAAAGATTTTAACCCTAACTTAGTTTTCAACCCTTGGCATTTTGGGGAGTATTACAACGGTAGAGAGCATGAAAAGAGCCAAAATAAAGCCAAACCAGAGCGGGGATATGAAAGAGTTTAATTTTTGGTACGGGTTTAGTACGGGTTTAGTACAGTATACAAAAATATAAAACCTTTAATATCAATACTTTTGTACACTTAGTACACTTAGTACAGTAATAATATTGATACATAAAAAAATAAAAAAATAAAAAAAGTATGCGGGAAAAACTTTTTGAAAAAAAGTGTCATATCCGTACTAACTGTGCAAACCCCTTGATATATCAACGTTTATTTTATAGTACGGGTGTTTTTCAAGTGTACTAAGTGTACCAAAAATACTAAGAAACAGATAAAACAGAAAGGACAAAAAACAGATGAAAATCAAACTATTCAACCGTGAGTTAGTTTTTGATAGCTACTACAGTAATGGTATGACTAAATACAGACAAGAAACTAATGAGGAGATAGAAAACAGAGTAAACGAGTTTATAGCCGATAAGAAAGTAGTTGATATTAAATATCAAGAGGCTACTTATGGCACCTATGAGGATATGAGTGTACAGCTATCAATCATGGTTATTTATGAGGAGGTAAACTAATATGAATGAAAAAGAATATATTAGCTATTGTGAGAAAGAACTGACACGCTATGAGGCTAGGCGCTATCAGTTTATGGGTATGGAGTGGGAAGATTTAAATAAGGCAGACCATACAAAACTGTTAGAGATTGGTAATAGGGTAATGAATGAGGATAACACAGTTAACTTATACATGTTACACAGAAACATAAATACACGTTTCAAGGTGTGGAACATGGTAGCAAGAACAGCATTACACTATGATAAGAAGTTCCCAACAGATGACAGACTACAGTTGTTCACTGACTGTTTAGAGAAACATTTTAACAACATGATTGATAGAGCAATGCAACAAGCAGACATGAACAGAGTTAGTCAGTTGGTTAGCGACTTTAAACCAGTGCTACCAAGTGTTGCCTTTTCATTCTTTTGTTTGGATACAGTAAGATACAGTAGGATACAGTAAACAGTCAGCAGAGAGCGACAAAGTAAGCATGTATCGGTAATCACACCAAACAGCGAGCGAACTCCGAGAAACAGCCATAGGGAGGCTTATAACGGGTGTATAATCGTTCAAAAATACCCCTTATTTTTTTATCGAGGTATCGTATTGTTCGGATATATTAACAATAACATAAGAAAATAGACTTTCATTTGCATACACTTCATACACTACTGTTTCAAAGTGTATGACAAAATAGCCCAGTCATATCAAGGGTTTCATACACTTCATACAGTCTATTTTAGAGTATATAAAACAAAAAAATAAAAATAGTAATATTAACGGATAAGGCTATATTAAAATAAAGAAATCAAAAACAAGTGTATGAAGTGTATGACAAAACACAAGAAAGGAAAGAGAAATGACAGAAAAAGAATATAAAGAATTTTTAGAGTATAGCCAAAAAGAGGAGTTGAGATTGAACGCACGTTATTATTGTCTTATGGCTATGAGTTGGGAAGAACTAAACAAGGCAGACCATGAAACGTTGTTAGAATTAGGTGGAATAGTTTAACAAGGGGAGTAAGGCAACTTACTTCCTTTTTGTGTGCCTTACAGAGCCAGCAAACACCCCCAAGAATTTATTCCGATAATTGATTTGAAATTAAAAAGAATGCTGATAAATCAACATTCTCGTAATATATCATTTTAGAAAAATGATAACTTTTGTCTGTTTAGCTACCAAAAAGATACCAAACCAAATACTAATCCAGTGTTTCGGGAGATAATCTCTTATGTTTTATCAATATTCTAAAGTAAGGATTCTTTCCGTTTACTGATAAGTCTCTACCATCATCACCTTTTCGAAAACCTACAATTTCAAATTGTTCAGGATTATATTTGTGTAAAAATGTAATTGGTACGCCCATGACTCCAGAGTAATCAGAGGGGATATCAACTGTCCTATTTACATTAATTCCATTGTAATTATCATAATGCTGATATAAATGCTTGTCTTTCTGGTATGTTTTAGTTAATGGGATATCTTCATGTCGTTTGGAATTATCTAAATTCGTGAGCCACAAACAATTATTAGGTGAGACTATTTTCTCTCCATTCTCATTTACTTTAGTTTCTGTACCGTAAAGTTCATAATGTTCTGGTACTATAAAACCAGAGATACCCCTTCCCATATTTATTCCCATCCAAATTCTATTTTCACCTATTAGTTTGAATGTTTCTTTATATGTAATAGCATTAATATTCCCAATAATCAAAAATTGTTTATTGTATTCTACAAGTTGTGAGAGGAACTCACGAAAAAGTGAAAAGGGTGGATTAGTTACCACAATATCTGATTCAGTTAATAATTCTATACTTTCTTCACTACGAAAATCACCGTCACCATCAAAGTACTTTACCGTATCACTCGTTGGAAAAATAACTTCATCTTTCTTTCCAGAATACTCGTAATAATAGCCTCTTTTTATTTCATTATCTAAATTGAACAAATTAAATTCTTGTTCAACATAACAAGAAGCAATAAGTTTTTTTAAACCTAACTTTTTAAAGTTAATAGCAAAATACTTATAGAAATTACTTGTTATTGGGTCATCACAATTGCAATACACAACCTTATTTTTAAAATGAACTTTATAATGTATTAGTTCTTTTTCAATATCTTCTAATTGAGTATAAAATTCATCATTCTTTCCTTTTTTAGCTTTTCTTAAAAAATCATTCTTTCTCATCTTCCACATCGTTCTTTCCAGTAAGTTGTTTGAAAATATCTCTAGCTAAACATTCTATTGAGGTTTCTGCAATATCAATCATAATGTTTAGCATGTCTCCTGCTTCCCATACTTCCCCATTGCCAGTTGTATACATTGAAGCTGCTTGTAACATTATTAACCTATCATCAATTGATACAAATTTGTTCTCACATAGGTTTTTATTAAAAGGCATACCATAATTAGCAGCTGTTAGCCTATCCAACCGATTTAGAGAACCTGATTTGTATTCTAATTTAACTTTTCTGCCATCTGGTCTAGTTATTTCTATCGTTTCTGTAATGAAGTTTGAACCCTCTAAAAAGATTACATATGGAAAATAGTTCTCTGACAACATATAATTTGCAATTTCATCAATATTCTTATGTGAACGTTCAATTGCATTGCCAGCAACCATTAAATCTTGGTTATTATTTTTCCCAACTAAAATACCACTTTTAATATTTTCAATGTCATTTCCTTGGTGCTTTGCTTCAGTAACTAAAACTATTCTCCAATTCTTGTTATCATCTTCAACTTCGATAATCCCACCGTCTGGTTTAATTCTAGAATTGTTAACAAACAATGTTTGCCCTAGCTCATCATCTATCTTCTTTAATGAATCATTAATTTCTTTCTTTGAAATACTAGGCCTATGTCTAAACTTTAAATAAGGATACTGTTCAACCAAATATTGCATTGTGGCTTTAGCTACTGTTCCTACATTTATATCATGTTCTTTTGATACAGAATTAAAGATTCCTAAAACACCTTCAGAAAGTTTATGTTGTTTTGTCAAACGTTCAATTTGTCCTCTTACCGCCATATTCTTAAAACCTCTTTCTCAAAATAAAACACTATTTTATATTTTTGTTATTCAATTCATTTTTTATTGTAATCAAAAGTGAACATTTTTGTTCTTCCGTTAGTTTATATTCCCTCAATAAACTAACAATTTCTTCTAATCCATCATCACGTCCTTTTAGCATCTCAAAAGATGTATCGAAGATTTTAGCCAATTTTTCTACAGTTTCATCTTTTGGATTTCTTCCTCCGTTTTCCCACCTAGCATATTGAGCTTGAGCTACACCTAACTTATTAGCAACTTCTATTTGAGTAAGTCCTGCATCTAGTCGGGCTTTTTTTATATTGTCTTTTAACATTTTAAAATTCCTTTCGCTTTTATATTGGCTTATAACCAAAAAAGGTTATATTGAAGCAAAGCATACAAAATAGGCAATACTAGTTAGCTTATGAATATGCAAAAACACCCCAGAAAGCTCTGCAAAGCGTTCTGAGGCTTTCGTTTAAAACCAACACAATTATACCAAAATGGTAATACAAAGTCCATAAGAAGCGAAATATGGCTAGATTGAGAATACTATGACAACTACACATTACACAATAAAAGATAATAATATTAGCAATACTCATTCATTCTATCACTTGATGGAAATCCATATTGTAAACGTAGTATTAGAGACCAGATTATAAAATACGCTAAGCGTGCTGGGGTTAAATACATTCAACCAAAAGGTCTGAGACACTCCCACGCATCATTACTCATTAATGAGTACAATGTAAATGCCCTATATATTCAAAGACGATTAGGTCATTCTGATGTCAAAACTACACTTAGTATTTATAGCCATCTATACCCAAATGCCGATTCCGAATTAACAGATAAACTCAATCTCATATCAAGTGATTTTATCGATTAAATCTCTTTGGCTACCCAAATAGCTACCAAAAGATAGAAACCTAACTCAAAAGCCTTATTTTAAAGGTTTTTTTCTTATTTTCCCACTATTTCTAAAACGGGGTGGGTAATCGTTCGGGGAAAACAACGCCGCCCTTTTCCGTGCATGATTTTCCCTTTTTAAATTTCTGAACGTGTTTAAACGCCTGTATTTGTCCCTATAAGCGTGTTTAAATTCTTGGGGTATTTATGGTATTAGATAAGGTGGTAACGTGGGTAAACGGGGCGTATATTTGATTTTAGGCTATCACTAAAAGACCCCGCCCCCCCTGTTTACTAACACGGAGAGCCACGGCAAGGTGTTGTCTTGTATCACGCACCATTTTTTAAGAATTTAAAGGGGTGTCATGTAACCTTGAAAAGCCTTATTTTGATTATATTTTATTTACCAGTTAACTTTCTATCTGTTCCGCTTTTAGATTGCTACTGATATTGCTTTTTGGTATACTTGAGACGTGGGTGTTTCTCCATTTTCCAATTATTCTTGACGGCATTATTGAGGCTGACGAAACTTTTTTCGCCATCTCGTACAAGGGCAATCATAGCAAGAGTAAGACATTTGCTATGCCACGCAAGGCTCATAAGCGTGGTCATTCTACACATATCAGAGGCTTGTCCCAAGAAAAGGTATGTGTTCCTTGTGCGGTTAATAGGAATGGCTTGTCTATCTCCAAGATTACGAATACTGGTAGAGTTTCTACAAGAGATTTACATCATATTTATGATGGTAGGATTAAGACCAATTCCACTCTTGTTACGGACAAGATGAACTCCCATGTGAGATTTACAAATGCCAATGGCATTGACCTTGTGCAGTTAAAGACTGGCAAAGCCAAGAAAGGCATTTATAATATCCAACATATCAATAGCTACCATAGCCAGCTAAAGAGGTTTATGCGTGGCTTTAACGGTGTTTCTACCAAGTATCTGAACAACTATCTTGTGTGGAATAACCTTGTAAATTACGCCAAAGAAAGCGACATGGAGAAAAGGAACATCTTCTTAACTTTTGTTTTGGCAACATTGAAAACTGCTAAATGCAGAGATTTATCAAACAGACCAGCAGTTCCTCTGGTCGCCTAATTAGAATTTGTGGAGATGATAAGATGGTCAATATAACAGATGTAAAACAGATTCTTCAATTTGCAATAGATGCGGAGATTAAAGTCTTTCTTGATGGTGGCTGGGGTGTAGATGCTCTTCTTGGATATCAGTCAAGAGCCCATAATGATATTGACATTTTTGTAGAAAAGAACGATTATCAGAACTTTATAGAAATAATGAAAGCTAATGGCTTTTATGAGATTAAGATGGAATATACAACATTGAACCATACTGTATGGGAAGATTTGAAAAACAGAATTATTGATTTGCATTGTTTTGAATATACGGACGAAGGTGAAATTCTTTATGATGGGGATTGTTTTCCGGTAGAAACTTTTTCGGGTAAAGGAAGAATTGAGGAAATAGAGGTTTCCTGTATTGAACCATATAGTCAAGTAATGTTCCATCTGGGATACGAGTTTGATGAAAATGATGCACATGATGTGAAGTTATTGTGTGAGACATTTCATATCGAAATTCCAAATGAGTATAGATAACTGCAAATAACAGTTTGTAGGGGAGTTCTGATACTCCCCTATAAAAATGGCTATTTATCAACTGTTTGTTGTGACATAGCCAAATAAAAAAGCCTGCTCGGGCAAGCAGGACAACACACATAAAAAACTTATTCATATTATACCACAATCGCTTACAGTGCTACAATAAGAACATGGATACCTTTTTTTATGCAAATAAAAAGCCGTGGAATAAACCACGGAAGAAAATCACAATATATCTATCTAAGTACACTACTATTATAGCATAAGCGGTTATTGAAATGATTAATATAAGGCGCTGAATGTAGTAAAAAGTAGTACTTTTTCTGTTTCTTTTACGAATAGATAAGTAAGGAGGTATCGTTATGTTATATTATGATGAATTTAAAGAGGCAATCGAACGTGGTTTTATAAAGGGAGATACTGTTCAGATTGTTAGAAAAAATGGGATAGTATTTGATTATGTTCTCCCTAATGAACCAGTAAAGCCCCATGAGGTTGTCACCATTGAAAAGGTAGCAGACGTTTTGGAAGAGCTAAAAGAATGGTAACACAAAAACAGCCCGAACATTTTCACTATATCATAAAAGCACCCGTTTGGGTGCTTTTTTCCTGCCTGCTGAACTCGTAAATTTGTTATAAAATTTGTTACGATTTTTGTTACGTGTATTTTATCGTAATTAATATATTCTATCTATAAATATTAGTATGTGTTTTATACTGTAACGTTTTTTACAATATTAATAGTAGGGAAATTTCTATAACAAAAAACGTAAAATGATAACATTTTACGTTTTTTTATGATATAATATTTTCTGAATACTTCTGATTTTATGCAGATTTTAGAATAGTAAATGAATGGAAAGATAGAGAGGTCGAGTGAATGGCTAGAAATGGCTTTTTTACAGGTTTGGATATAGGGACAAGCTCGATTAAAGTTCTCGTAGCAGAATTTGTTTCTGGCGAGATGAACGTCATTGGTGTGAGCAACGTTCCCAGCACTGGAGTAAAAGATGGAATTATTATAGATATTGAAGCTGCTGCTGAAGCAATCAAAAAAGCGGTTGAACAAGCAGAAGAAAAAGCCGGAATGACCATTGATAAGATTAACGTTGGTCTTCCAGCTAATCTTCTTCAAATCGAGCCTACTCAAGGGATGATTCCCGTTCCTAGCGAATCAAAAGAAATTAAAGACGAAGATGTTGATAGTGTCGTGAAATCAGCTTTGACAAAAAGCATTACGCCAGAGCGTGAAGTGATTTCACTCATTCCAGAAGAGTTTATCGTGGATGGTTTCCAAGGTATCCGTGACCCTCGTGGCATGATGGGTATTCGCTTGGAAATGCGTGGCTTGATTTACACTGGGCCAAGCACGATCCTTCACAATCTTCGCAAGACAGTAGAGCGTGCTGGTATTAGCGTGGAAAACGTGATTATTTCACCACTAGCTTTGGCGAAATCAGTTCTCAACGAAGGGGAACGTGAATTTGGTGCTACTGTGATTGATATGGGTGGCGGTCAAACAACAGTCGCTTCAATGCGCGCACAAGAGTTGCAATACACAAACATCTACCCAGAAGGTGGAGAGTATGTCACAAAAGACATTTCGAAAGTCTTGAAGACATCAATGCAAATTGCAGAAGCGCTTAAATTCAACTTTGGACAAGCAAACTTGGCAGAAGCAAGTGAGTCAGAAAGTGTTCAAGTTGATGTGGTTGGTAGTGACACGCCAATTTCAGTGAGCGAGCATTACTTGGCAGAAATCATTTCTGCGCGTGTTCGCCACATCTTAGACCGTGTCAAACAAGATTTGGAACGTGGACGCCTCTTGGATTTGCCAGGAGGGATTATTCTTGTCGGTGGTGGAGCGATCATGCCAGGTGTGGTTGAGTTGGCTCAAGAAATTTTCGGAACCACTGTTAAACTCCACGTGCCAAACCAAGTGGGTATCCGTAACCCAATGTTTGCCAACGTGATTAGTTTGGTAGAATACGTTGGCATGATGAGCGAGGTAGATGTGATTGCTCAACGTGCGGTTTCTGGTGAAGAACTCCTTAGACGTAAGCCAGTGGATTTTGAACCAGAACCACAACCACGTCCAGTCTATCAACCAGCTCCAGAGCCTGTTGCTCCAGTAGTTAGCGAGCCTACACCGCAGGCTCCTCAGGGTATTCCTGCTCATAAGGAGCCATCAAGACCTAGCCTGACAGAGCGTATTCGTGGTCTTTTTGGAAGTATGTTTGATTAATAATAAGTGAGGAAAATTAAAAATGGGAATTTCATTTGATGCAGCGTCTGTACAAGGTGCTATTATTAAAGTTATCGGTGTCGGCGGGGGTGGCGGAAATGCCATTAACCGCATGATTGATGAAGGTGTTGCAGGTGTTGAATTTATCGCTGCTAACACTGATATTCAAGCGTTGAGTTCTTCAAAAGCAGAAACAGTCATTCAATTAGGTCCAAAATTAACACGTGGCTTAGGTGCTGGAGGTCAACCTGAGGTTGGTCGTAAAGCTGCCGAAGAAAGCGAAGAAGCTTTGACAGATGCTTTGTCAGGTTCTGATATGGTCTTTATCACTGCTGGTATGGGTGGTGGCTCTGGTACAGGTGCTGCGCCAGTTATCGCTCGTATTGCTAAAAGCTTGGGTGCTCTTACAGTTGCCGTTGTCACACGTCCGTTTGGTTTTGAAGGAAACAAACGTGGCAACTTCGCTGCTGAAGGTATTGCAGAACTTCGCGAACAAGTAGATACTTTGTTGATTATCTCAAACAACAACCTTCTTGAAATCGTGGATAAAAAGACACCGCTTCTTGAAGCACTTAGCGAAGCTGACAATGTGCTTAGACAAGGGGTACAAGGTATTACAGACTTGATTACAAGCCCAGGCCTTATCAACCTTGACTTTGCCGATGTGAAAACCGTTATGGCAAACAAAGGTAACGCTCTTATGGGAATCGGTATCGGTTCTGGTGAAGAACGTATCACAGAAGCTGCTCGCAAAGCTATCTTCTCACCATTACTCGAAACAACAATCGATGGTGCTGCAGATGTTATCGTAAACGTTACTGGTGGTCTTGACATGACTCTTACTGAAGCCGAAGAAGCTTCTGAAATCATCAGCCAAGCTGCTGGTAAAGGGGTCAACATTTGGTTGGGTACATCTATTGATGACAGCATGAAAGATGAAATCCGTGTGACTGTTGTGGCAACTGGTGTCCGCCAAGACCGTGCAGATAAAGTGGCTGGTTTCCAACAATCAAACCGTTCATTTAACCAACCAAATGCACAACAAGCAGCAGGTGCTCAATACGTTTCTGAACGTGCACAACAATCAAGCCAACCAGCTTTTGAACGTCGTTCAAGCTTTGACTATGATATGGGTGCAACAAACACTGTACCAACATCACAACCAGCGTCTAACCCAGCTTCACAACAAAAAGACAATTCATTTGGA
Source organism: Streptococcus alactolyticus (assembly GCF_012277075.1). Taxonomy (GTDB): domain Bacteria; phylum Bacillota; class Bacilli; order Lactobacillales; family Streptococcaceae; genus Streptococcus; species Streptococcus alactolyticus. The sequence goes on from NZ_JAAXMT010000011.1 coordinate 83,720, forward strand.
AACTGGGATCTTCGTCGTGACAACATCAGCCGTCCAAAAGAAGGTGAACTAGACAGCAAATTGACGATGTCAACTTTCTCAAGCAACGACACAACTGACGATGAATTAGAAACACCACCATTCTTTAAAAACCGTTAATGACGGATTTTCAAAAGAATAAAGACCTTGTTTTTGAACAAGTAGCGCAGGCAGCGCAAGCCGCTAATCGCTCTAAGGATAGTGTCAATATTATCGCAGTGACGAAGTACGTTGACAGTGGTGTGGCTGCTCGTCTTGTTGATACTGGCATTACCCATATTGGGGAAAACAGGGTTGATGTTTTTCTTGATAAATACGAAGCTTTGAAAGACAGACCTTTGACTTGGCATTTGATTGGAAGTTTGCAACGCCGTAAAGTTAAAAATGTGATTAACTTGGTGGATTACTTCCATGCCTTAGATTCTGTCAAATTGGCTTTAGAAATTCAGAAACGAGCGGAGCATACAATCAAATGTTTCCTACAAGTCAATATTTCAGGTGAAGAGAGTAAGCACGGTTTTAAAGTTTCGGAAATTGACGAAGCTTTAGCCGCTATCTCTGAATGTGATAAAGTGGAACTGGTGGGCCTAATGACAATGGCTCCGAAAGATGCTTCTGGAAATGAGATAAACGACATTTTTGGTAGAGCAAATCAGATTAGACAAGAGTTACAAAAACGTGGTTTACCCCATATGCCATTTACAGAATTAAGTATGGGGATGAGCGGTGATTTTAAGCTTGCTATTCAAAACGGAGCGACTTTCGTCAGAATTGGGACATCATTCTTTAAGTAACAGGAGAAAAGATGGCATTTAAAGACAGATTTGAGAAAATAATTTCATATTTTGATACTGATGAAGTTAGTGACGTTGAGCCAACAGTGAGTGAGGAGGTCAAGCCTTCTGCCTCTCAAGAGAGTGAAAAGGTCCAGCCAATCAAACGACCAATGGAACAACCTCAACCATCTAACCGCGTTCAACACGTGGTTAATGGTAACGATGCTCAACGCTCATCTTCATCTCAACAAAAGAGGACGGTAGAAGATATGCAACGTGTTCGCGCATTAAACCAACGCCGTGAAGAGCAAGCAAATGTGAATCAACAAACTACAACTATTACGCTTAAATACCCTCGTAAATATGAGGATGCTCAAGAAGTAGTGGATTTGTTAAACAATAACGAATGTGTTTTGATTGATTTTCAATACATGCTAGACGCTCAAGCACGTCGTTGCCTTGATTTCATTGATGGCGCAAGTAAAGTGCTTTATGGAACACTTCAAAAAGTAGGTAGTTCAATGTACCTTTTGACACCATTTAATGTGATTGTCAATGTTGAAGAACTTCCAATGCCAAATAATGGTCAAGATGTCGGATTTGATTTTGACATGAAAAGACGCTAATATAGATAACATATGATTTTTATATTAATTGTATTACTAAAGACGATTCAGTTTTATTCTTATCTACTATTTGCTTACGCTTTACTGTCTTGGTTCCCAGGAGCCTACGATACTTGGTTGGGGCAGGTTTTGACACAAATTGTTGAGCCTGTGATTAGACCTTTCCGACGTTTTAACCTTCAATTTTTGGGGTTAGATTTTACGATTATAGCTGTGGTGTTCGCTCTTAATATTTTGAGCCGCATTCTGATTATGGTATTCACATCCTTATGACATCACAAGGAGTCTATCAACATTTTCGACCTGAGGAGCATGACTTTATTGATAAAATAACACGTCTTGCTCAGCGGGTAGAAGAAACCTATGCCTATGTTTTGACGGAGTTTTTAAATCCTCGTCAAATCGAGATTGCGAAAACGGTGGTTAATCATTTTGGACTGAAAGCATTTGTGTCCAGTGATTATTATGCTAGTGAATATGCCCGTCTGATTATCGCACCAGAATATTATGTCTGTCAGGTAGAAGATTTTGAATTAGCCTTGCTTGAAGTGCGTTACCAGTCAAAATTTGCCCAGTTAAGCCATGCACAGATTATGGGAACTCTCCTTAATCATCTTGGCATTAAACGGACAGTCATCGGTGATATTTTGGTAACAGATGGCTACGCTCAGGTGTTAGTTTCGCGAAATATGTCTGATTATATTAGAATCCATACAACAAAGATAGCCAGAACGAGTGTTTCATTGAGAGAAATTCCTCTAAGCGATATCATCGTTGCAAATCAGGCTAGTCTGCAGCTAAACGTCATCGTGTCAAGTATGCGTCTGGATAAGATTCTGGCAACTGTGCTAAAGCTATCAAGAACGCAAGCTGCGCAGTTAATAGGAACAGGTAAAGTCAAACTTAATTATCAACTGATCGATAAAACAGCGACAGTTCTTCAAGTTGGAGATTTAGTTAGTGTAAGAGGATTTGGTCGATTTTCAATTTTGAGCGATAATGGGATAACCAAAAACGGCAAATTGAAATTGACCATAGATAAGATGATACATAAATAAGGAGAATTCAATGGCACTTACAGCACTTGATATTAAAGATAAAACATTTAAAGTAAAATTCCGTGGTTATGACGAAGAAGAAGTTAATGAATTTCTAGATATTGTTGTTGAAGACTACGAAAACTTGGTTCATCGTAACCATGAGCAAGAAAATCGTATCAAAGATTTGGAAGATAAATTGGCTTACTTTGATGAAATGAAAGAATCATTGAGCCAATCTGTTATCCTTGCTCAAGAAACAGCTGAAAAAGTGAAAACATCAGCAAACGACGAAGCAGCAAACCTTGTTAGCAAGGCGAACTACGATGCGCAACATTTGATTGATGAAGCAAAATCAAAAGCCAACCAAATTTTGCGTGATGCAACTGACGAAGCAAAACGTGTTGCTGTGGAAACAGAAGATTTGAAACGTCAAACACGCGTCTTCCACCAACGTTTGGTAGCTGCTATTGAAGGTCAACTTAGCTTGGCTAACTCACCAGAATGGAACGAATTGTTGCAACCAACAGCCGTTTATCTTCAAAACTCAGACGCAGCTTTTCGTGAAGTTGTTGAGAAAGTGTTAGACGAAGAAGTTCCAGAATTGGATGATGAGTTGTCAATGGATGCGACACGTCAATTCACACCAGAAGAAATGGAAGAATTGCAACGTCGTGTTGAAGAAAGCAACAAACACCTTGAAGAAACGCAAAAATTAGCAGCTGCTGACAACGAATCTGCTGACGCAGATACAGATGAAGTAGTTAATCTCAGCGAAACACAAACATTTAAATTGAATATCGAAGAAGACTAAGAAAAACGCGATTGTTAATCCATATTTTCAGCGAGCAGGAGATGGTGTGAGTCCTGTAATCCCTAGATTGGCAATTATCATTTTCGAATCGTTTTATCTGAATGAAGTAAGATAAAAGGGCTGACTTACCTTACGAGTCGCAGAGGGAGATTTGGTTTGACCTGATTTTTTTAGGAAAATAAAATCTCTGAACAAAGGTGGTACCACGAGCTTTCGTCCTTTTGAGGCGAAAGCTCTTTTTTATTATTTAACCCTGTCAACCTTCTGTCGTTGCTTGTGTGATGACAGTTAGATTATTTATATAAGGAGTAGCTATGAAACTAAAAGAAACGCTTAATCTTGGAAAAACAGCTTTCCCAATGCGTGCTGGGCTTCCTAACAAAGAACCAAAATGGCAGCAAGAATGGGAAGAAGCTAACATTTACGCCAAACGTCAACAATTAAACGAAGGCAAGCCTTCTTTCAACCTCCACGATGGACCTCCGTACGCTAACGGAAATATCCACGTTGGGCATGCCATGAATAAAATTTCTAAAGATATTATTGTGCGTTCAAAATCAATGTCTGGTTTCCACGCCCCTTATGTACCTGGTTGGGACACACACGGTTTGCCAATTGAACAAGTGTTGTCTAAAAAAGGTGTGAAACGCAAAGAAATTCCATTGACAGAATACCTTGAAATGTGTCGTGAGTATGCGCTTAGCCAAGTGGATAAACAACGTAACGACTTTAAACGTTTAGGAGTTTCTGCTGATTGGGAAAATCCATACATTACTCTAAAACCAGCTTATGAAGCGGCTCAAATCCGTGTCTTTGGTGCTATGGCTGACAAAGGCTACATTTACCGTGGTGCTAAGCCAGTTTACTGGTCATGGTCATCTGAATCGGCTCTTGCGGAAGCTGAAATTGAATACCACGATATTGATTCAACTTCTCTTTACTATGCCAATAAAGTTAAAGATGGTAAAGGTGTGCTTGATACAGATACTTACATTGTCGTTTGGACAACAACACCATTTACAGTAACAGCATCACGCGCTTTGACTGTTGGTCCTGATATGGATTATGTCGTTGTGAAACCTGCTAATAATGACCGAAAATTCGTTGTTGCAGAAGGACTTTTGGATAGCTTAGCTGAAAAATTTGGTTGGGAATCATTTGAAATTCTTGCTAAACATAAAGGTACTGAACTCGAATATATCGTTACAGAACACCCATGGGATACTGAAGTGGATGAATTGGTTATCTTGGGTGACCACGTTACACTTGATTCAGGTACAGGTGTTGTCCATACTGCCCCTGGTTTTGGTGAAGATGACTACAACGTTGGTGTTAAATACGGATTGGAAGTTTTTGTTACTGTTGACGAACGTGGTATCATGATGGAAAATGCTGGTCCAGATTTCCAAGGTCAATTCTACGATAAAGTTGTTCCAACTGTTACTGAAAAACTTGGTGACCTTTTGCTTGCTAGCGAAGCCATTACTCACTCATACCCATTTGACTGGCGTACTAAGAAACCAATCATCTGGCGTGCTGTACCACAATGGTTTGCATCAGTTTCTAAATTCCGTCGAGACATTCTTGATGAAATTGACCGCACAACATTCTATCCAGAATGGGGTCGTACACGTCTTTACAACATGATTCGTGACCGTGGCGATTGGGTTATCTCACGTCAACGTGCTTGGGGTGTGCCACTTCCAATCTTCTATGCAGAAGACGGTACAGCTATCATGACTAAAGAAGTGACTGACCACGTTGCAGATTTGTTTGAAAAATACGGTTCAATCGTTTGGTGGGAACGCGATGCCAAAGACCTTCTTCCAGAAGGCTTCACGCACCCAGGTTCACCAAATGGCGAATTTACCAAAGAAACAGATATCATGGATGTTTGGTTTGACTCAGGTTCTTCATGGAATGGTGTTATGAATGCCCGCGAAGGTTTGGAATATCCAGCTGATCTTTACCTTGAAGGTTCTGACCAATACCGTGGTTGGTTCAACTCATCATTGATTACCTCAGTTGCCGTCAATGGTCATGCTCCTTATAAAGCTGTCCTTTCTCAAGGTTTCGTTCTTGATGGTAAAGGTGAAAAAATGTCTAAATCACTCGGAAACACTATCCTTCCAAGTGACGTTGAAAAACAATTTGGTGCTGAAATCTTACGTCTTTGGGTAACAAGCGTTGATTCTAGCAACGATGTTCGTATTTCAATGGATATTTTGAAACAAACGTCAGAAACTTACCGTAAAATCCGTAATACCCTTCGTTTCTTGATTGCAAATACCAGCGATTTCAATCCAAATGAAGATACCGTTGCTTACGAAGAATTGCGTTCTGTGGATAAATACATGACCGTGAAATTCAACCAATTGGTAGCAACTATCCGTAAAGCTTATGAAGCTTATGGTTTCATGGCTATCTACAAAGCTGTTGTGAACTTCATCACTGTTGATTTGTCTGCCTTCTACCTTGATTTTGCCAAAGATGTGGTTTACATCGAAGCAGCTGACAACCTTGCTCGTCGTCAAATGCAAACCGTCTTTTATGACATTTTGGTTAAAATCACTAAATTGTTGACACCAATCCTTCCACACACTGCGGAAGAAATTTGGTCATACTTAGAGTTTGAACCAGAAGACTACGTGCAATTATCAGAATTACCAGAAGCAGAAGTCTTTGAAGGTCAAGACAATATCCTTGAAGAATGGGATGCCTTCATGACCCTTCGCAACCAAGCTCAAAAAGCCTTGGAAGAAGCGCGTAATACTAAAGTTATCGGTAAATCATTGGAAGCTCATTTGACAATCTATGCGAGCGAAGAAGTGAGAACACTTTTGACAGCCCTTGATAGCGACATTGCGCAATTGTTGATTGTTTCTCAATTGACCATTACAGATGAAGCTGCGCCAGCAGATGCCGTTGCTTTTGAAGATGTTGCCTTCACAGTTGCTCATGCAGAAGGTGCTGTTTGTGACCGCTGCCGCCGTGTTGACCCAACAACAGCGGAACGCTCATACGGTGTGACAATCTGTGACCACTGTGCTGACATTGTTGAAACGAATTTTTCAGCAGCCGTAAGCGAAGGTTTTGAATAAGCCAATAAAAAATCAAAAGCTAGGATGAGAATCCTAGCTTTTTTGCTTGTCCAAAAGAAAAAATCTGAGACAAAATGCCTCAGATTAAGAAGCTGTTGGGAATGAAATTTCAATGAGATTAGCCGTGTGTAGAGTTTTTAGCTGGTCTAATTGGATACTTGACGTATCGATTTTACGCTTGAGGAAAAACTCACGAATGGTTTCAATTTCACTATCTTTAATAGCGCGATATTTGTTTGAAATCAACAGCTCGTAGTGGTTAGGCGCCTGCGTGAAAATAACGTCAGTATTTCCTGCTGAATAAGTCTCAACCAGCTGAGCATCCGTATTGCGAAGTTGGTTACGAACTAACTCAGAGTGGCTACTGGTGGTGTTGATTAATCTCATATACTCCCCTCCTGATGTTTTCTTTACATTAATATTATAACATGATTTTTAACAAATTAAGCGTTTTTATGGTGTTTTTTCAGCCAGGCTTTCACACCCCATTGGTGGCTGCCGCGTTTTAATTTTTGGATGGCTTCTTCAACATGGAACCAAGCGAGGTTGTTAAAGTCCTCAAGCGGTGCCCCTAATTCTTGAAAATGGGTGACTTCGTACAAGTAAGCAGGGTTGTAGAAGTAGGTATTGCGATGACGTGAGTAGAAGTACTCATCGGCTTGCCCATAATAATAGCCAATATCCGCTGAAAAGCCCAATTCTTCTCGGAGCTCACGTTGCAAGGCGGTAAAATGGTCTTCACCAGCTTCGATTTCGCCACCAGGCAAAAACCATGAGCCGTTTGGAGCTTGAACTAAAATGATTTGCGTTTGGCTCTTATCTGGAATAATCGCATACACGCCATAGCGCGCTTTATAGTTAACATGGTCTAATTTTTGACCGAAAGTAGGATTTGTCATAATGCTTTTCCTCCATTGGTAAATGGGATAGAAGCAGCGAATCAGACAAACCTGACGACACTAAATCCATCCATTACTTATATTATACTAAATCGCTCTCATTTTTTCCAGAAAGTTATCTGAATATTTTAATAATATTGGTTTTTAAAATTCTCCAGATAGTTGCTATCTGGAGAATAATGACTTATTCTGTCGGTTCTGATACGGTTTCAGCATCTTTATCTTTGTCTTTGTTAGCGGATTTGATGCTAATCTTGCCCTTGCTGGTCAAAACAGCCTTCAAATCTTTTTCGCTTGGATTTTCAAGATAGTAGTCGGTAATAGCATCTTCAATGTAGTCTTGAATAGTACGACGGAGAGGACGTGCTCCCATTTTAGGGTCGTAACCAATGTCAACCAATTTTTCTTTTACCTTATCGGTTACTTCAAGATGAATGTCATTTTGAGCAAGGCGTTTGTTAACATCATCAAGCATGAGGTTGACGATGTGGAGCAAGTTATCCTTGCTGAGTGATTTGAATTCGATAATGCCGTCAAAACGGTTCATAAATTCAGGGCTGAAGTAGTTGCCTAATTCGCCTAGAACAGAATTAGTGCGTCCTTCGCGTACTGCCCCAAAACCAACGCTAGCTTCTACCTTACCAGTTCCGGCATTTGATGTCATGATGATAATGGTATCCTTGAAGCTGACTGTGCGTCCTTGTCCGTCTGTCAAACGACCGTCATCAAGAACTTGCAAGAACATATGCATCACATCAGGATGCGCTTTTTCCACTTCATCAAGCAAGATAAGTGAATAAGGGTTGCGGCGTACTTTTTCAGTCAATTGTCCAGCTTCTTCGTAACCAACATACCCTGGAGGGGCTCCGACAAGTTTAGCGACAGCGTGTTTTTCCATGTACTCAGACATATCAAAACGAATCATGCTATCAGCTGAACCAAAGAGTTCGATAGCCAATTGCTTTGAAAGTTCGGTTTTACCAACACCAGTTGGCCCGACAAAAAGGAAAGAACCAATTGGACGATTTGGGGTACCAAGTCCGATACGATTACGGCGGATGGCTTTGGCAATTTTATCCACAGCCTCATCTTGTCCAATCACGTGTTTCTTCAAATCATCGGCTAAATGAATCAATTGAGATTGTTCTTTTTCTTTCAAGTCGCCAACAGGAATGTTGGTCTTTTCTTCAATGATCGCTTCGATGGTTTTTTCAGTGATGACTGGAATATCTTCCTCGTTGATAGTTTGTTGCTGCATTTCCTTGTATTTAGCGATTTGGTCGCGAAAATAAGCAGCGCGTTCGTAATCTTCTTCACGAGTGGCTTGAGTTTTCAAGTTTTCAGCTTGCTCTAGACGTTTATCGATTTCTTTTGGATCAATAAAATTAAGCGTCAAATTCATGCGAGAACCAGCTTCATCAAGAAGGTCGATGGCCTTGTCAGGCAAGAAACGGTCTTGAATATAGCGATTTGATAGATTTGCGGCTGCTTCAATAGCATCATCACTGTATTTGACATGGTGGTAATCTTCATATTTCTTTTGAATACCACGAAGAATGGTAATGGTTTCTTCAACGCTTGGTTCATCCACTTTGACAGGCTGCATGCGACGTTCTAAAGCAGCATCTTTTTCGATGATGCGATATTCATTGAGGGTTGTTGCCCCAACCAGTTGCAATTCACCGCGTGCCAAGGCTGGTTTCAAAATGTTACCTGCATCCATGCTGCCATCACCTGTTGAACCTGCACCAACAATTTCGTGAATTTCATCAATGAAGAGGATAACGTCCTTACGTTTGCGGATTTCTTCCATCAATTTTTGCATGCGTTCTTCAAATTGACCACGGATGCCAGTGCCTTGAACGAGGCTAACCACATCTAAGCGAATGACTTGTTTGTTTTGCAATTTTTGTGGCACATTGCCGTCAACGATTTTTTGGGCTAGGCCTTCCACAACTGCGGTTTTACCAACACCAGGTTCTCCGATGAGGACAGGGTTATTTTTGGTACGGCGGTTGAGAATTTCGATGACACGGACAATTTCAGAATCACGTCCGATGACAGGGTCAATATCGCCACGAAGGGCCATTTCAGTAATATTGATACCAAATTCTTCTAGTAAGCCTTTTGGTTGTTGGGCACCACCATTGTTGCGATAGTTGTTATTATTGTTTCCTCCGTTACGCCCACCATTTCCTGACTGAGTTGGAGGTGTATTTTGGAAGCTTTGATTTCCAAATGCTTGGAAGTTACCTAGATTGCTAAAAAAATCGTCAAATGGATTGGTACCAGATGCTTGGTTTTGATTGTTTGACGTAGCTGATTGCCCCCCACCTAGATTTCCTAAAATAGTATTGTTAGGGTCAGTTTTCATGATTTGATAGCAGTTTTGGCACAAGTCAATCTGCTTTTGCTGACCGTTGACATTTGTATAAAGATGAATGGTTGATTCATTTAAATGACAATTTTGACAGAGCATATAATATACCCTCCTTTCGAAATCACTGACTATGGCGACAAAGGTCAAAGATAGTCAAATTTATATTTCCATTATAGCATGTGATGACTAGAAATCAAGGAAAAAGATTACAAAATTATCACTCTTGTCATTAGAGTGCTATATTTTATTTTTATTCAGAAAATATTGACAAATGGTATATTTATGCTAAAATAAATTATAATATTTCAGAATAAAAGGGTGGAGATGACATATGACAAAACAAAAATCATTTGTGAAAGAAATTGATTTTACAAAGGAAGAGCTCTTAGAATTGATTGATTTAGGCTTGGCTTTTAAGGAATTAAAAAAGAAAAGAATTTTGCATAAGTATTTAGAGGGATTGAATATTGCCTTGATTTTTGAAAAAGCCAGCACGAGAACGCGTTCGGCTTTCACGGTGGCAGGGCAAGATTTGGGCATGAATGTCACTTATCTTGGTAGTGACGAGATTCAGCTGGGCAAGAAAGAATCCGTCATTGATACGGCAAAAGTTCTGGGGTCTATGTTTGATGGGATTGAATACCGTGGTTTTAAGCAAGAAGATGTGGAGGCCTTGGCAGAGCATTCGGGCGTGCCTGTGTGGAATGGGTTGACAGACACTTGGCACCCGACCCAAATGATTGCAGATTTTATGACTTTAAAGGAAGTTTTTGGCAGTTTGGACGGTTTAAGCATTGCTTATGTCGGTGATGGACGCAATAATATGGCGAATTCCTTGCTGGTTACCTCAGCTATTTTGGGAGTTCATGTGACCATCATCGCTCCAGAGAGTTTGCAGCCAAAAGCAGAAATTGTTGCTTTGGCGCAGCAATACAATAATGGTGCGACAATCACGATCACCGATGACCTTGATGCTGTTAAAGGTGTGGATATGCTCTACACCGATGTTTGGGTATCTATGGGAGAAGCGGTTGACTTTAAAGAACGGATTGACCTGTTGCTACCTTATCAGATTAACGCGGACTTGTTAGCCAAAACGGAAAATCCAAATGTGATTGTCATGCACTGTCTGCCAGCTTTTCATGACCTTAATACCGAGATTGGTCAGGAGATTTACCAAAAATACGGCTTGGCCGAACTGGAAATCACAGATGCTGTTTTTCAACAATTTAGCCCGATCATTTTCCAAGAAGCAGAAAACCGTATGCATTCTATCAAGGCAATTATGTACCAATCGCTCAAGGTCATTTCTTAATTGAACCATAAATATAAGAAAATACCCTCCTAAGAGTGTTTGTTTAGGAAAAATTATGTTAAAATAGAAAAGACAATAAACAAATAGGAGAAAAAAACATGGAATCACATTTGGTGAGAATTATCAACCGTTTGGAATTGATGACAACTGATAGTAGCAATCTAAAACGTAATTTTGAACGTGATGGTGTCGTTGTGGCAGAAGTGTCATTTAGCAATGACTCTGAAAATGGTCCTGTTTTCACTTTGCGTGATGTTGAAGCGCGTGAGTTTTACTCATTTGATAGCATCGACCTTATCGCAATGGAAATCTACGATCTTCTTTACTAAAATAGCGATCATTTAAAAAGTCAAACGGGGGTTGTTTTAAAAAGCAACCTTTTTCGTTTTGATGCTCTGACATAAAGGGGTTGTTACGACGCTCCTTTTTTGCTGAAAAAAAGCAAGGTAAGCACGTCTTTGTGTTGTTGTATTTTTATTCAAAGAATGTTATAATTAGTTGATTATTAGTGATAGGAGAAATAAATGAACTTTTCATTTTTACCAGAATATTGGTCTTATTTTAACTATGGTGTCCTTGTGACCATTATGATTTCGGCTTGCGTCGTCTTTTTTGGGACCATTATTGGTATTTTAGTTGCTCTGGCTAAACGAACAAATAGCAAGATTTTAAACGCGATTACGAGTTTTTATGTCTGGGTTTTCCGTGGGACACCCATGGTCGTTCAGATTATGATTTCATTTGCTTGGATGCATTTTAACAATGCTCCTATTATTGGATTTGGGGTTTTGAACCTTGATTTTTCACGTCTATTACCTGGTATTATTATCATTTCTTTAAATAGCGGTGCTTATATTTCTGAGATTGTGCGTGCAGGGATTGAGGCAGTGCCTAAGGGGCAGTTGGAAGCGGCGTATTCGCTTGGAATTCGTCCCGTCAATGCCATGCGTTACGTCATTTTACCACAGGCTTTGAAAAACATTTTGCCAGCCTTGGGGAATGAATTTATTACCATTATCAAAGACAGTTCCCTCTTGCAAACCATCGGGGTTATGGAATTGTGGAGTGGGGCACAATCAGTCGTGACCGCCACTTATCTACCTGTAACGCCACTTCTTTTTGCGGCATTTTACTACTTGATGGTAACCACAGTCTTGTCTTTCTTATTGAAACAACTGGAAAAACGTATGGGAAATGGAGCTCGTAACTAATGTCAAAAACAATTATTTCAATCAAAGGACTTCATAAATATTTCGGAAAAAATGAAGTATTAAAAGGAATCGACCTCGATATTCACGCGGGAGAAGTGGTGGTTATTATCGGACCGTCAGGTTCAGGAAAATCAACCTTCCTTCGTACCATGAATTTATTGGAAACACCAACTAAGGGTGTGATTACCTTTGAAGGGGTAGATATTACAGACAAGAAAAATGATATTTTTAAAATGCGTGAAAAAATGGGTATGGTTTTCCAACAATTTAACCTTTTCCCAAATATGACGGTTTTAGAAAACATTACCTTGTCGCCTATCAAAACAAAAGGAATTCCGCAAGCCCAAGCAGAAGCTAAGGCTTATGAATTGCTTGAAAAGGTCGGGCTTCGTGATAAGGCAGACGCTTATCCAAATAGCCTTTCAGGTGGGCAACAACAACGTATCGCGATTGCGCGTGGCTTAGCTATGGATCCTGACGTTTTGTTGTTTGACGAACCCACATCAGCCCTTGACCCTGAAATGGTTGGAGAAGTACTTGGGGTTATGCAAAACCTTGCCAAATCAGGGATGACAATGGCTATCGTGACACACGAAATGGGCTTTGCCCGTGAAGTGGCTGACCGTGTAATTTTCATGGACGGCGGTGTTATCGTGGAACAAGGAACGCCAGAAGAAGTCTTTGAACACACCAAAGAAGAACGAACAAAAGACTTTTTAAGTAAGGTCTTGTAAACAAAGCATTGAAATCATAGAAATGGGTTGGCCTTTAGCCGTTCCTTTCTATGATTTTTTTTGTGATAATTAGAATAATTCTCATTTTTGTTATAGGCTGGAAAATATGGCAAATCGGCTAAATTGGGTCGGTTTTTGTGCTATAATAAAGCCTTATAACAGGAGATTTTCTTACCTGGTAGGGAGGTTTTAGATATGATTTTGCAAAATGCAAAGGTGGGGATTCCCTACACCGTTGCGAGCATAGATTTACCAGATGATAGTGTGCGGCATTTATCGCACTTGGGGTTAAAGGTGAGCAGTCCCATTCGATTGGTGTCTAAGACATCTACAAGTGCTATTGTCATGCTAAAATCGAGTCGTTTGGCCTTTGATCAATCCATTTTAAAACACATTGATGTTACCGAAGAAGGTGACAAGGAAGTCATGCCTTTGTCGAATTTGAAGGTTGGCGAATTCGCTTATATCGAAGGCATTTATGCGGTAAATGAAACCAAACGGCGTCTTATGGATATGGGACTGACGCGTCATACCAAAGTTTACCTTCGTAAAGTCGCTCCGCTAGGTGACCCGATTGAAATTCGTTTACGTGGGTATGAATTGACCTTGCGCAAGTCTGAAGCGCAGATGATTAGTGTGGTGAAAATCGAGGGAGAGGAGGACAAATGACAGAAATTGCTTTAATCGGAAATCCCAATAGCGGGAAAACCAGTCTGTTTAACATTTTGACAGGAACCAATCAGCGCGTGGGAAATTGGCCTGGAGTGACGGTTGAGCGTAAGAGTGGGACAGCCAGGCTCAACCAAAACTGGCAAGTTCAAGATTTGCCTGGTATTTATTCCATGTCGCCTTATACGCCTGAGGAAAAAGTTGCCAGAGATTATTTGTTGAGCAACCGTGCTGACAGCATTTTAAATGTGGTAGATGCCACAAATCTTGAACGCAATCTTTATTTGACCACTCAGTTGATTGAAACGGGTATCCCTGTAACATTGGCCTTGAACATGAGCGACGTACTAAAAGCTCAAGGGAAAGAGATTAGTGTGGATAAGTTGTCTTATCAACTAGGTGTTCCTGTCGTTTCGACCAGCGCTATTAAAAATCAAGGTGTGGATAAGGTTTTGAAAAAGGCAGCACACACCACTCGAGCAACTGTGGATACGGTGGAATACCCTGTGTACAGCGATAAATTTGAGGCAGCTATTCAACAGATTGTGGATATTTTAGGCAATAGTGTCCCAGAACGTGCCATGCGTTTTTTTGCCATTAAGCTCTTTGAACGCGACGCTTTGGTGCAAACCGAGGTGACTTTATCGGAGTTTCAGCAGAAAGAAATCGATGACGTGATCAAAATCACTGAGGAAATTTTCACGGAAGATTCGGAATCAATCGTCATCAACGAACGCTATGCCTTTATCGAACGTGTGACCCAAATGGCTCAGCACCACGATAACAGCTTCAGCACAACGCTGTCTGACCGTATTGACCGCATTGTGACGAACCGTATTCTTGCCTTGCCAATCTTTGCTTTGGTGATGTTTTTGGTTTATTTCCTCTCGATTCAGACGGTGGGGACCATGTGGACAGATTGGGTCAATGACACCTTGTTTGGTGACTGGATTCCAAGTTTGGCGGATTCTCTGTTGACAAGTTGGCAGGTGGCTGATTGGTTAAAATCTTTGATTATTGACGGTATCATCGCTGGAGTGGGAACGGTTCTTGGCTTTTTGCCGCAAATTTTCGTGCTCTTTGTCTGCCTTGGTGTCTTGGAAGATATTGGGTACATGAGTCGGATTGCCTTTGTCATGGACCGTATTTTTAGGCGTTTTGGCTTGTCTGGAAAATCCTTTATTCCCATGCTAATTGCGACGGGATGCGGGGTGCCAGCCATCATGTCGAGCCGAACGATTGAAAATGAGCGTGACCGCCGCATTACCATTATGACCGCGACCTTCATGCCTTGTTCGGCTAAGCTAGAAATCATTGCCTTGATTTCAGGCGTCTTTTTCCCTGACAATCCATTTGTAGCGCCCTCGACCTATTTCATCGGCTTTCTAACCATTATTTTATCAGGGATTGCTTTGAAGAAAACAACTATGCTTGGCAGTTACGTGAGTCCTTTCATCATGGAATTACCAGCCTACCACTTGCCAAAAATGGGAACGGTTCTTCGCTATGCCTTTGGGAAAGCCTTGAGTTTTGTAAAACGTGCTGGGACAGTCATTTTCAGTTTGACGGTTATTATTTGGTTTATGTCTTCTTATGACTTCTCTCTTCATGCCGTTGATACAGATTCTTCTATTTTGGCGCATTTTGGGCAACTCTTTGCTTGGATTTTCCAACCACTTGGTTTTGGCAATTGGAAAGCAGCGGTGGCAGCTGTAACTGGTCTAGCAGCCAAAGAAACAGTGGTTGCCACATTTGGTATCTTGTACCACAGCAGCGACGTTAGTGGCCTTGAAACAGCCTTGCAATTGGATTATAGTAGCTTAGCAGCTTATTCTTTCTTGATTTTCAATCTGCTTTGTGCCCCATGTTTTGCGGCTATTGGTGCCATTAAACGTGAAATGGGTGATTTGAAATGGACTTTGGGCACCATTGGATTTCAAACAGGTTTGGCTTATGTGATTAGCTTGGTGGTTTATCAATTTGGTTTGGTCTGCTTGTACGGTGAGCCAATTACCGTGTGGACAGTTATCGCGGTTCTGTTGTGCCTTGGCATAATTTACTTCATCGTCAGAAAACCAAAAACAGCAGACACGCCAGTGATTCATTTGGATGATTTAGAAACAGTGGGGAAATAATATGGCAACTTTTATTATTGCAGCATTGATTGCAGTAGCGACGTTTTTTGGCATTCGACGCCTCTTTAAAAGTAAGGGGGCTTGCGCAGATTGTGAGTGTTCGTGCCCTATCAAAGAAGAAATGCACAAACCCGCTCATTTAAAATAAGGACTTGCTCTTTGGAGCACGTTTTTTTATGGAGAAATATTCTGAAAATACACACTTTTATAATCGATTTTTTTGGTATAATAGAGGGTAATAATAAAAAGGGGGAATGGTATGGCAAAGATAATTGATGGCAAAGCCCTAGCGGCAAAAAAGCAAGCGGCCTTGCAGGAAAAAGTGGAACGTTTAAAAGCTGAATCAGGTCTAGTGCCTGGATTGGTGGTTATTTTAGTGGGGGACGACCCTGCCAGCCAAGTATATGTGCGAAATAAGGAGTGCTTTGCTAAAAAGGTCGGCTTTTTGAGTGAAACGGTTCGTTTGTCAGAATCTATCAGCGAAGAAGAGCTGATTCAAGTTATTGAAAAATACAATAAGGACGAGCGTTTTCATGGAATTTTGGTGCAATTGCCTTTGCCAAAGCATATCAATGACAAGCGTGTCATTTTAGCCATTGACCCTAAAAAAGATGTGGATGGGTTTCATCCTATGAATACTGGTCATCTTTGGAGTGGGCGTCCTGTCATGGTGCCTTGTACCCCAGCTGGTATCATGGAATTGTTGCGTGAGTACGAAGTGGCGTTAGAGGGCAAAACGGCTGTTATCATTGGCCGTTCCAATATCGTTGGTAAGCCTATGGCACAACTCCTGCTGGAAAAAAATGCAACGGTAACCTTGGCGCATTCGCGGACACGCGATTTGGCAAAAGTCACCAAGCAAGCGGATATTTTAATTGTCGCTATCGGCCAAGGTCATTTTGTGACGGATGACTTTGTCAAAGAAGGTGCCGTAGTCATTGACGTTGGCATGAATCGTGATGTTGATGGCAGACTTATTGGTGATGTTGATTTTGAAGAGGTTGAACCAATAGCCAGTCTAATCACCCCTGTTCCTGGTGGGGTTGGCCCAATGACCATAACCATGCTGATGGAACAAACCTATCAATCAGCCCTTAGAAGTGTGAGTTTATGATTATCAATGAACATTTAGTTAAAAAAGTTATTACCAAACGTGTCAGTCATTCTTATAAAGGAACCTACGGTCATGTGCTTTTGATCGGTGGTTTTTATCCTTATGGTGGTGCTATTATCATGTCGGCTCTTGCTACGGTCAATAGCGGAGCGGGTTTGGTGACTGTGGCGACCGAGCGTGACAATATCGCTGCCTTGCATAGCCACTTGCCAGAAGCCATGGCTTTTGATGCTGTGGATACCGAACTTTTGCAAACCAGCATTGAACAAGCTGATGTGATTTTGATTGGTCCTGGTTTGGGTAAAAGCTTTAAAGCCCAAAAGGTTTTCAAAACGGTTTTGGATAAGGTTGCCAAACGCCAAATTTTGATTGTTGACGGTTCCGCCTTAAATCTCCTTGCTTTGCCCAATTTTCGTCAATTTAAGACGCCAAATCTAATCTTAACGCCGCACCAAAAAGAGTGGGAACGCTTATCAGGTATTCCCATTGCCAAACAAACCTTGCCCAATACCCGAAAAGCCCTGCAAGCTTTCCCAGCCTCAACCATTTTAGTGGCTAAAAGCCATCAGACTAAGGTCATTCAAGGTAAACGTATTGGTGAATTGATGGTTGGAGGCCCCTACCAAGCAACTGGAGGTATGGGGGATACTTTGTGCGGCATGATTGCAGGATTTGTGGCACAATTATCTGATAATCTCTTTGATACGGTGGCAGCGGCGACTTATCTCCACTCAGCCATAGCGGATAAATTGAGTGCGGATGCCTATGTTGTTCTTCCGACAAGCATTAGTGCCGATATTCCGCGCGTGATGAAAAAGTATTCCGAATTATAATCTGAAAAGCGCTCTGTGGTGCTTTTTGTTTGGACAGACTAGGAGATTCCGTCTGCCATTTTGCGCTATTTTTTGCTATAATTGTAATGATATGCCATATTTATATCAGGTAACAAGAGAACAGAAAGGAGCCTACTATGTCAGATTATTTAAGTGTGTCAAGTTTGACCAAATACCTTAAATTAAAATTTGACCGCGACCCTTATTTGGAGCGGGTGTATTTGACTGGTCAGGTATCCAATTTTCGTCGTCGTCCCAATCACCAATATTTTTCTTTAAAAGATGAGCAAGCGGTCATTCAGGCCACCATGTGGGCAGGCACTTTTAAAAAACTTGATTTTGAGCTGGAAGAAGGCATGAAAATCAACGTTGTTGGCCGTGTCCAAATTTATGAACCAAGCGGTTCGTATTCGATTATCATTGAGAAAGCGGAGCCAGATGGTATTGGTGCCTTGGCTATTCAGTTTGAGCAATTGAAGAAAAAATTGACTGAGGCGGGGTATTTTGACGAGCGTCATAAACAACCCTTACCACAATTTGTCAAGAAAATTGGTGTGGTGACTAGCCCCAGTGGAGCCGTTATTCGTGATATTATTACCACTGTATCTCGCCGTTTTCCTGGGGTGGAGATTTTGCTTTTCCCAACCAAGGTGCAAGGTGAGGGAGCTAGTCAGGAAGTGGCTGCTAATATCGCCTTAGCCAATGAACGTGAGGACCTGGACCTACTGATTGTCGGTCGTGGCGGCGGCTCGATTGAGGACCTGTGGGCTTTCAATGAAGAAGTTGTGGTGCAGGCCATTTTTGAATCTCGCCTTCCTGTGATTTCAAGCGTGGGGCATGAAACCGATACCACCTTGGCGGATTTTGTGGCTGACCGCAGGGCTGCTACTCCAACGGCAGCGGCAGAATTGGCGACACCTGTGACAAAGACAGACATTATTTCATGGATTTCTGAGCGACAAAACAGGGCTTATCAAGCTGGTTTGCGAGTGATTAAAAGAGATCAAGAACGTTTGGGTAAGTTGGCCAAATCGGTGATTTTCAGACAGCCTGAGCGTTTGTATGATGGTTATGCCCAGAAATGTGACCATTTGACCTCGCGGTTAAAAAGCACCGTGGAACAGCAGGTTCAACAAGCCAGTCAAGCCCAACAATTGCTTAACCAACGCCTTTTGGCCGTAGATTTGGAGCGCAATATCAGACGCTATAAGGAGCGAATTGAGGCCCTCAAACGTCTATTGACCTCGCAGGTGACTAGCCAGTACGAAAGCCAATTGGCACGATTTGAAAAAGCCCAAGACGCTTTGTTGTCCTTGGATACGAGTCGTATTATTGCAAGAGGTTATGCCATGGTGCAAAAGGGAGATAAGGTGATCTCTAGCGTCACTGAAGTAGCAAAAGGAGAGCAATTGAGCGTTCAATTAAAAGATGGGCAACTTGAAGTGGAGGTAAAAAATGCCAAAAAAGAAAACATTTGAGGAAAATTTACAGGAATTAGAAGCCATTGTGACCAAGCTTGAAAATGGTGATGTGGCTTTGGAAGATGCGATCGAGGCCTTCCAGCAAGGCATGATTTTGTCAAAAGAATTGCAAAAAACGCTGGATTCTGCGGAAAAAACGCTTGTCAAAGTCATGCAAGCTGACGGAACAGAGACGGAAATGGATGCCTAATGGATAAAATAAAGGAAATCAATCAGGCTATTTACCGTTATTATAGCCAAAAACCTCAGGTTTCAGAGGATTTAATTGCCTCTATTTTGTACTCGGTGGAGTCTGGTGGCAAACGCATTCGACCGCTTCTGTTTTTGGAAATGTTGGAAGGTTTTGGCATGGATTTGACCGAGGGGCATTTTGACGTGGCAGCGGCTTTGGAGATGATTCACACGGGAAGTTTGATTCACGATGATTTGCCAGCCATGGACGATGATGATTACCGCCGTGGGCGTTTGACTAACCACAAAAAATTTGGCGAAGCGACAGCCATTTTAGCAGGAGATAGTCTCTTTTTAGACCCGTTTGGGTTGGTGGCAAATGCAGAGCTGGCTGATAAGATTAAGGTGCAATTGATAGCAGAATTGTCCCAAGCATCTGGAACCTATGGCATGGTTGGTGGGCAAATGCTGGATATGGAAGGCGAAGAACGTCAACTGGAATTAACAGAATTGCAGGCTATTCATGCCAATAAAACAGGGAAATTGTTGACTTTTCCGATTGTGGCAGCTGGGATTGTTGCCAATGTATCAGAAGTAGACTTGGTTCGTTTGCATGAAGCGGGTGCCTTGATTGGACTGGCTTTTCAAGTGCGTGATGACATTTTAGATGTGACAGCGACCTTTGACGAAATCGGCAAAACCCCTAAAAAAGACCTCTTAGCTGACAAGGCTACTTATCCAAGTTTGCTTGGTTTAGAACAGTCGTACGATGTCTTAAATCAATCCATCGACCAAGCGCTAGCCATTTTCCAAAAACTAGCAGAAACGCAAGCGTTTCACACTGAAAAAATCACTGAAATGATAGAAAGGTTACGACTAAATGCCTAAGGAAAGAGTGGACGTACTAGCCTATAAACAAGGGCTTTTTGATACCCGTGAGCAAGCCAAACGTGGGGTGATGGCGGGTCTTGTGGTCAATGTGATTAACGGAGAACGTTATGACAAACCTGGTGAAAAAATCGACGCTGGAACCGAACTCAAACTCAAGGGCGAAAAGCTCAAATACGTTAGCCGTGGTGGTTTGAAATTGGAGAAGGCTTTGCAGGTTTTTGGCCTGTCTGTGGACGGTCAGACTACGATTGATATCGGTGCCTCAACAGGTGGCTTTACCGATGTGATGCTGCAAAACGGTGCCAAACTGGTTTACGCTGTTGATGTCGGTACCAACCAATTGGTCTGGAAATTACGTCAGGATGCGCGTGTGCGGAGCATGGAGCAATACAATTTCCGCTACGCTCAGTTAGCTGATTTTACAGAAGGGCAGCCGACATTTGCCAGCATTGACGTTAGTTTTATTTCCCTCAAACTCATTTTGCCAGCTCTACACGCTATTTTGGCAGACCAAGGCCAAGTGGTTGCGCTGATTAAGCCGCAATTTGAAGCAGGCCGCGAGCAAATTGGAAAAAATGGCATCATTCGCGATAAGGCTGTTCATCAAAAGGTTTTAGAGCAGGTGACTGCTTTGGCTTTGGCTGATGGCTTTAGCGTTAAGGGACTTGATTTTTCACCAATCCAAGGTGGGCATGGCAATATCGAATTTTTGGCCCATTTGGAAAAATCTGCTGACCCTCAAAGCCAAGTGGCAGCACAGATTCCAGAAATCGTAGAAAAAGCACATAAGGAATTTAAAGATGAAAAAGAGTGAACGTTTAGAACTAATCAAGAAAATGGTTTCAGAAAATGCCATTGAAACCCAACACGACTTACTGAAATTGCTAGAGGAAAGAGGCTTGACCTTGACCCAAGCAACGGTGTCTAGGGACATGAATGAGATTGGCATTATCAAGGTGCCATCATCTGAAGGGCCTTATATCTACGGCTTTTCAATAGATAAAGCCCAAAAAGTCGGTCAGCCCTCTGTCCCCATTAAGAGCACCGTTTTGTCGATTTCAGAAGAAACACCAGGTTTAGAGGCCTTCCTCAATTTGGACGTGGTTCCAGGAAATAGCCGCCTGATTAAACGTTTCTTGTTGGAAGATTTCAAGGACCGTATTTTGAGTGTGATTGCAGATGACGATAGCTTGTTGGTGTTGGCAAAAAGCGCTGACGCTGCCAAGGACATTCGCCATGAAGTGCACCAATGGATGACAAGTAGCCATTAAGAGAGGTTTTTCCCATGCTTTTAGAAATGTCCATTAAAAATTTCGCCATTATCGAGGAAATTTCCCTGACTTTTGATAATGGAATGACGGTGTTGACAGGGGAAACAGGGGCTGGTAAGTCCATTATTATTGACGCCATGAATCTGATGCTAGGGGCGCGTGCCAGCCTTGATGTGATTCGTCATGGAGCGACCAAAGCCGAAATTGAAGGGCTCTTTTCAGTTGGGAAAAATGCTGCGCTGATGACCATTTTGGAAGATAATGGCATTGACGCCAGTGAGGAATTGATTATTCGCCGTGATATTTTGCAAAATGGTCGTTCAATCGGTCGCATCAATGGGCAATTGGTCAACCTAGCTACCTTGCGAGCTGTGGGGCAATATCTGGTGGATATCCACGGTCAGCACGACCAAGAAGAATTAATGAAGCCAAATCGCCATATTAAGATGCTGGACGAATTTGGTGACAAGGCTTTTTGGGAAGTCAAAAAACATTACCAATCCCTTTTTGAAGACTACCGTCAATTGCGTCAACGGGTATTGACCAAACAAAAAAACGAGCAAGAACACAAGGCTCGTATTGAGATGCTTGCCTTTCAAATGGCGGAAATTGAAGCAGCTGCCCTTCGATCAGGTGAGGACAAAAAACTCCATCAAAACCGCGATAAATTGTTAAATCACAAGCACATTGCAGATACGTTGATGAATGCCTATGTCATGCTGGATAACGAAGAATTTTCAAGCTTGTCCAATATCCGCTCTGCCATGAATGACATGATGTCCTTGGAAGAATTTGACCGTGACTACAAGGAAATGTCCACCAATCTATCAGAAGCCTACTACATTTTGGAAGAAATCACCAAACAATTAGGGGATGGGATTGAGAATTTGGATTTTGATGCCGGGCAATTGCAGCAAATCGAGGCTCGTTTGGAAGTCATTAACAGCATTACCCGAAAATACGGTGGCAGTGTCGATGACGTTTTGGAATATTACGATAATATCACCAAAGAATACAATCTGTTGACGGGCAATGACGAATTTTCCGATGATATGGAAAAGACCTTGAAACAATTGGAAAAAGAGCTTATCTCGGCAGCTGACAACCTCAGCCAAGAACGCCATGCTCTTGCTAAAACTCTAGAAAGTGAAATCAAGCAAGAACTGGCTGATTTGTACATGGAAAAGGCAGACTTCCAAGTGCAATTTAGCAAGGGAAAATTCAATCGTGAAGGTAATGAAAACGTTGAGTTTTACATTTCCACTAACCCTGGTGAAGGCTTTAAGCCGCTGGTTAAAGTGGCATCTGGAGGGGAATTATCGCGCTTGATGCTGGCTATCAAATCAGCATTTTCACGCAAAGAGGACAAGACCAGTATTGTTTTTGATGAGGTGGATACAGGGGTGTCAGGTCGTGTTGCCCAAGCTATTGCCCAAAAAATTCACAAAATTGGCAGTCATGGTCAGGTTCTTGCTATTTCTCACTTGCCACAAGTGGTGGCTATTGCTGATTACCAGTTCTACATTGAAAAACGGAGTGATGAGCATAAAACCGTGTCAACGGTTCGTTTGCTCACGCAAGACCAACGTGTGGAAGAAATTGCTAAAATGTTAGCAGGCAATGACGTGACGGATTTGGCCCGCCAACAAGCCCGAGAATTATTAAAACATTAGACGCTTAGCACAAAAGTGGAACAGAGTAGCTTTCTTTTCAAAGATTTCTCATTTTCACGTTAGAAAAAATCCCCGAAGTCTTGAAAAATTTGGTATAATGGCATTGGAGTAAAAACTAGAACAGAAGTAATGATAGGATAAAATATGAGTAAAATTAAAATTGTTACAGATTCGTCTTTAACGATAGAACCTGAGTTGATTACGAAGTATGATATTACCGTTATCCCTTTGTCAGTGATGATTGACGGTGTGGTTTATTCAGACAATGACTTAAAAGAAGAAGGCAAATTCTTGAACATGATGCGTCATAGCCGTGATTTGCCAAAGACCAGCCAACCACCTGTCGGCATTTTTGCAGAAGTTTATGAAAAACTGATGAAAGAGGGCGCTGAACACATTGTATCGATTCACATCGCTCATACCTTGTCAGGAACAGTAGAAGCGGCCCGCCAAGGTGCTAACTTATCAGGTGCGAATGTGACGGTCATTGATTCGACCTTTACTGACCAATGCCAAACCTTCCAAGTGGTTCAAGCTGCCAAATTAGCGCAAGAAGGTGCGAGCTTGTCAGAAGTCGTGGCAAAAATCGAAGAAGTTCGTAAAAAATCAGAACTCTTTATCGGTGTATCAACCCTTGAAAATCTTGTTAAGGGTGGCCGTATCGGTCGTGTGACAGGCTTGCTCAGCTCACTGCTTAATATCAAAGTCGTTATGGAAATGGCTCACAGCGAACTCAATCCTATTGTCAAAGGGCGTGGCTTGAAAACCTTTAACAAATGGTTGGATGGTTTTATTGAAACAGCTAAGAACAAAAAAGTCGCTGAAATTGGGATTTCTTACTGTGGAACGGCTGACATGGCGAATGGCTTTAAAGAAAAACTAGAAGTTCTAGGAGCGCCAATCACCGTTCTTGAAACGGGGTCAATTATCCAAACTCATACAGGCGAAAATGCCTTTGCGGTGATGGTGCGTTATGAATAAATTCAAACAGATAATGGTAGGGTTTGCGTTCTTTTTAGCAGCCCTTCTTCTGTTCGGTGGGCTTTTTTCCTTACTCATTCCAAAATCTGCTTCAGAGATAAGCCACAAGGACATTGCGACTACCAAGGCTAAGTCCTTTAACTATGTTGCCATCGGTGATTCCTTGACCCAAGGGGTTGGCGATAGTACCAATCAAGGTGGCTTTGTGCCCTTGCTTTCTCAGGACTTGACCGATAAATATCATTACGATGTTCATTACAGCAATTATGGGGTGTCTGGCAATACCAGCAATCAGATTTTAAAACGCATGCAGGAACAAACAGACATTCAAGAAGCTCTTGCCAAAGCCAATCTGATGACCTTAACTGTCGGAGGCAATGACGTGATGGCTGTGATTCGCAAGAATTTGGCTAATTTGTCGGTGTCTTCTTTCACCGAATCGTCCAAGGATTACCAAAAACGCCTCCGTCAGATTATTGACCTTGCAAGAACAGATAACCCCAACTTGCCGATTTATATTCTAGGTATTTACAATCCTTTTTATTTGAATTTTCCTGATATGACGGAAATGCAAGACATTGTGGACAATTGGAATACCGCCACAGAAGACGTTACCAAAGAGTATGACAAGGTTTACTTTGTGCCAATCAATGATTTGCTCTATAAGGGCGTCAATGGTGAAGAGGGCATTGTATCTACCTCAGGTGACCAAACAACCGTCATCAACGATGCCTTGTTTAGTGGCGACCATTTCCATCCCAATAATATCGGCTACCAAATCATGTCAGATGCAGTAATGGAGAAGATAAGTGAAACAAAAAAAGACTGGACGAAAAACTAACTGGTGGAAATGGGGATTTCTCCTTATTTTAGCCATGAACCTCGCTTTTGTTGGTGTGGTGGCAAGTCGTTTGTTGCAAGTCAGAGAGCCTGCCACCGAAAACATCAGCAACAACCAAAAAAAGAGCATCAAGGTTGGGACGTTCTCAACCAACATAGAGCAGCTTAACGACACCGTGGCAGCTTACCTGAAGGATTATCAGACCAAAAAAATGTCTTATAATGTCTATGCTACATCGTCTGAAATCATGTTTGAAGGGAAATACACCTTGCTGGGTTATGAAGTGCCCTTGTACATCTACTTCCAACCTAGCCGCTTAAATTCAGGTGCTATTCAGTTAAAAGTTACCTCATTCTCAGTCGGAACCCTTTCGTTACCAAAATCTGAAATCTTAAAATACATTGCGTCAAGTTATAAGCTGCCTTACTTTGTTGAAGTGCTTCCTGATGAGTCAGCCATCAACATCAATATCCAAAATTTGAAGAACGATGCGGACATTTATTTGAAGGCAACAACAGTCGATTTGGTTGGGGACCAATTCAATTTTGACATTTACAAGAAAAGCCGTTAAATAGCGCTAAATACTTGACCTCATGGGGATTTTTGGGTATGATAGAACGTGTTAAAGTGTTAACGCTTAGAAATTAATTGGAGGATTTGTTAAATGGCTAACAAACAAGATTTAATCGCTAAAGTTGCAGAAGCAACTGAGCTTACTAAAAAAGATTCAGCAGCAGCTGTAGATGCAGTATTCTCAGCAATTGAAAGCTTCCTTGCTGAAGGCGAAAAAGTTCAATTAATCGGTTTTGGTAACTTTGAAGTTCGCGAACGTGCAGCTCGTAAAGGTCGTAACCCACAAACTGGTGAAGAAATTGAAATTTCAGCTTCAAAAGTTCCTGCATTTAAAGCTGGTAAAGCACTTAAAGACGCTGTAAAATAATCAACGCAGAAAAAGAGCCTTGTCCCATCAACCTTTGTTGAGTGTTGCAAGACTCTTTTTTAGTCATCAGACGATAGCACCAAGATGAGCTTCTAGGTGCTTTTTTGCGTTAAAAAAATCCCTTATGGCTATTGCCATAAAGGATAATGTGATGAGAAATTACTGGTTTGACCAAGCGAAGCCTTTGTGGTTGTCTCTTGAAATGGTAGAACGTAGGATAAAGCCAACGTCTTCAGTGTTGTTGGCTAGACGGTAGCCGACAATGGCGTCAACGGTTTCGCCTGGATTGACTTCTTTATTAGCGTTGTCCACGAGTTCTTGGTTGGCATCGGTGTGGACTTCCTTGAGGTCAACAGGAGAAAGACTCTCATTTTTGTTGTCGTTAGTTTGTTGCAAGTCCCAATCAACAGCAAATCCCATATAAGGTGTTGTTGCTGTTTCTTCATTGTTGGTGAAACTGATATCAACCAAGAGGATATTGTCCTCATCGCTGTTTCCTTTGACTTTGGTAATACTCTTAAAAGTATAGGTATTTTTTTTATCGGCTTGAACGCTATACGGAAATGATACATAGGCCTCGTCTGAATAAGCCGTGGTCTTTTGAGGTAATTCTGTTTCGCTAGAAGAAGCATAACGTTCTAAAGGATACGAATTTTCCGTCTTGCTTTTGCTGCTTGAGTTGTTTGACGAGGTGGCACAAGCACTAAGGGTCACAATAGACAATAAAGTCATCCCGATTACACTAAGCTTTTTCATGATTATCTTCTATTTTCAGCTTTTTACGTGGTTCAGCCTTACACGTTTGTTATCTCGTATGTCGAATGGTATGCGTCCACATATCCTGAGCTAAAATTTGTCTAATCGCCCATGAATACAGAAATGAAACCACCCTCAAGTTATAGTGTATCATAGAATGCCCAAACTGCCTAGCACAAAACCACCATAGAAGATAAAGCAGGTGGTTACAGTTTAAAATGTGGGTAACTTGTGTTATAATCAGTTGAAACATCTTTTGGCTTTGCCCAAAAGGATTAGAGAGAAGAGTTGATAACATGAAGGAAACGCTGTTATTTATCATTATTGTTTTAGCTATTTTTTCAATTATCAAGGTTCTTTTGTTGATTGCTTATAGTTACGTCCTAAAACCAAAAGTGGATAAGGACGGCAATATCATCGCTCCTAAGAATAAAAAAGACGATAAGGACGATGAAAAGACACTCAACAATGATGACGATGATGATTTTTGGAATGATTGGTAAGCGTCATTTTAAGACTAAAAATGCCACCCTATTTCTAGGGCGGCATTTTTTTATGATTTGGTTAGTCCAAATACTGTAACTTGCCACGGAAATCATCAAGGCTTTCATAGCCTTTTTCAGTCATAATGGCTTTTAATTCATTTGTAATACGTTCAAAAACGGCTGGACCTTCTTGGTGTAAAACAGTTCCTAGTTGAACCATGCTAGCTCCGCACAAGATGTGTTCAAAGGCATCGCGACCAGTCTTGACCCCACCTGTCCCTATAATAGGAATAGTAGGATTTAGGCGTTGGTAAAAGGCGTGTACGTTAGCAAGCGCTGTTGGTTTGATATAATCCCCACCAATACCACCAAAACCATGTTTTGGCTTGATAACAACGGTTTCATCTTCGATAACCAAACCGTTACCGATTGAATTGATGCAGTTAACAAAAGCCAACGGGAATTGATTGAATACCGCAGCAGCACGGTCAAAGTGAGCAATATCAAAATAAGGAGGCAATTTCACCCCAAGTGGTTTTGTGAAATAAGCAAAAATGTCCTTCAAGAGTTTCTCAGTTGTTTCAAAATCATAAGCGATTTGAGGTTTTCCTGGAACGTTTGGACAAGAAAGGTTTAATTCCACCAAACCTTGGTAGTCAGAGTCTTGGACGGCTTTTAAAATGGTGTGTGTTTCTTCTTCAGACATACCAACAAGTGATAAGAAGTGATTCTTGCTATTTGGCGTGTTTTGGAGCTCAGTCACAAAGTCCAAATAATATTGGAAACCGTGATTTGGCAAGCCCATTGAGTTGATTGAGCCAAGGCTTGTATCAACGTAGCGTGGTTCAGGGTTACCAGCGCGTGCGTTTAATGTCCCTGTCTTGGTGACAAAAGAGCCAGCAGCAGAAGCATCAATATCAGCTAATTCCTCACGAGTCATGCAGTAAACGCCAGCGGCATTCATGAGGCAGTTGTCAAAATCGAAAGCACCGATTTTTGTTGCAGTAGAAACCATAAAGTCCTCCAAGTGTTGTAATAACGGTTGAAAAGGCATTCCAACCCATCTTCATTTTACTATTTCATCAGAATGAAAGCAAGTCATTTTCCCGAACGTTTTCAAGATAAATACATATCAAAGACCAGTTTTCCAATAACCTTGCGATCTTATAAAGCTTTCAAGGCCGTTTTGATTTCTTCAAATAGGAATATTGAGGTGTCTGAGTGTTGAGAGTGGTCTTTTAGCGTTTTTTACTTGAAAAACGAAAGCGTTTAGGTTATACTAAAAATTATTGAACGATTGAATAAGTGTTCAAATATAAAAAACGTTAATAATAGAAAGGAGAAAAGATGATAGAGCATTTTGAGGGGGAGTTGCTAGATACGGTTTCTAATTTTTTCAAGGCTTTGGGCAATGAAACCCGCTTGAAAATCTTGTGGCAACTAAGCCAAAAAGAATGGAAACCAACAGACTTAGCGGCAGTTTTAGAGATGACACCATCAGCCATTTCCCATCAATTGACTTTATTGAAAAACCTTAAGATTGTGGCTGTTAGACGTGAAGGTAAGCATCAAATTTACCGTTTGGCTGATAGCCATATCAGTCACGTCTTACATTCCGTTATCGAGCATTATGAGGAGGATACCGATGTCAGAGAAGAATAAAAAATCCTTAAGGCAGATTGTTCTAGCTATCCTTGTCTTTTTACTGGTTGTTGTGGTGGTGCGGATCTATCAACCAACCTTAGAAATGCAAGCTATTTTGTACGCCGTTCCTTATTTAATTGCGGGGTATACGGTTTTGAAAAAAGCTGTTGTGAAAATCAGTCAAGGTAAGGTCTTTAGTGAGCATTTTCTCATATCCTTGGCAACGCTAGGTGCTTTTCTTCTTAGTTTTATCACGCAGGAAGCAGAGTTTGCCGAAGCTGTTTTTGTCATGATTTTTTACCAAATTGGTGAACTTTTTGAACACATTGCTGAAGGAAATAGTGAAAAATCCATTGCCGAGTTGCTGGCTTTGAAACCTGATGTGGTTCATCTTGAACAAGAGGGCAAGCTGGTCGATGTTGACCCCAAGGTCTTGCATGAGGGGCAGATTATCACGATTTCCCCAGGGGAAAAAGTCGCCATTGATGGGATTTTAATTGAGGGAGAATCTTCGGTGGATACGTCAGCCTTGACGGGAGAAAGCCTGCCCCAAGAAGTGGTGGTGGGCGACCAAGTGCTATCTGGTATGATTAACATGACAGGTGTCATCCGTGTCAAAGTGTTGCACTCAGTAGAGCATTCGACTCTTAGTAAAATTTTGGAATTGTTAGAGGATTCGACGGCGCACAAGTCTAAGAGCGAACGTTTTATGGCCCGTTTTGCGGTGGTTTACACACCGACAGTCGTGATTGCAGCTTTGCTTTTGGCGGTGTTACCGCCCCTGTTTTCAGGTGATTTCATGGCTCATTTTCCAGAATGGTTTAGTCGTGCTTTGACCTTCTTAGTCATTTCATGTCCTTGTGCCTTGGTGATTTCCATTCCCCTTAGCTTTTTTGGCGGCCTCGGTGCTAGTTCCAAAGTGGGCGTTTTGATTAAAGGGTCTAATTACCTTGAAACCTTGGCGTCACTCGATACTCTGGTTTTTGATAAGACAGGGACGCTGACTGAGGGGGTGTTTGAGGTAACTGCCCTTCATCCAAAAGACATCAAGGAAGAAGAGTTGTTGCACTTAGCTAGCCACGTGGAACGTTTTTCAAATCATCCCATTGCCCAATCCCTTCGTTCTGCCTATCAAAAAGAAGCAGATGATTGTCGGATTACGGATATCACGGAAAAATCAGGCTATGGCGTCAGTGCAAATATCAACGGGCATACCGTTGCTGTCGGTAATACCAAATTCATGGACAGTTTGGGTGCCAAATGGAAAACGTGCAGCAAGGTTGGTACGGTGGTCCATGTCGCTATTGATGGGCAATACGCTGGGCACATCGTGATTTCAGACTGCATCAAACCAGACACAAAATCCGCCTTAGAACAATTACAATCACTTGGTATCAAGCGTTTGGTTATGCTGACAGGGGACCGCAAAGAAGTGGTAGAAAAAGTAGCTGCAGAACTTGACATCACCGATTATCAGGCAGAATTGCTACCGACAGACAAGGTGACAGGCCTTGAAACCTATCTCAATACTGCTCAAAAACGTGCGACTGTTGGTTTTGTCGGTGACGGCATCAACGACGCTCCAGTCTTGGCTCGAGCAGATGTCGGTATTGCCATGGGAGGCTTGGGCAGTGATGTTGCCATTGAATCCGCTGATGTGGTCATTATGGACGACAAGCTTTCTAAATTAGTCAAAGTCATTGCTATTGCACGTCGCACGCGTCGCGTCGCTCATGAAAATATAGTCTTTTCAATCGGTGTGAAATTAGCCGTTCTCTTGTTGACAGGATTTGGTTTGGCAAATATGTGGCTGGCTATTTTTGCCGATGTTGGGGTGACAGTGCTGGCTACATTAAATGCTATGCGCACCATGACCGTCACAAAATCAGTGCTTTGATTGAGAAAAGTCAGCGTCTTGAGATAAAATTAGTAATTTCACTAGCTTTTTTACCTCTTTTTGGGTAGAATAGTAAAAGTAAGCGGCGTTTAGGTCGCGATACATTATAGAAGGAGATAAAATCTAATGGTAAAATTAGTGTTTGCACGTCACGGGCAATCTGAATGGAACAAAGCTAACCTTTTCACTGGTTGGGCAGATGTAGATCTTACAGAAGAAGGAACACAACAAGCTATCGACGCTGGTAAATTGATCAAAGAAGCAGGAATCGAATTTGACCTTGCTTTCACATCAGTTCTTAAACGTGCGATCAAAACAACTAACCTTGCTCTTGAATCATCAGATCAACTTTGGGTTCCAGTTGAAAAATCATGGCGCTTAAACGAACGTCACTACGGTGGTTTGACTGGCCAAAACAAAGCTGAAGCTGCTGCAAAATGGGGTGACGAACAAGTTCACATCTGGCGTCGTTCATACGATGTATTGCCACCAGCTATGGCTAAAGATGACAAATACTCAGCACACACTGACCGTCGTTACGCAAACCTTGACGACACTGTTATTCCAGATGCTGAAAACTTGAAAGTGACATTGGAACGTGCCCTTCCATTCTGGGAAGATAAAATCGCTCCAGCACTTAAAGATGGTAAAAACGTATTCGTTGGTGCACACGGTAACTCAATCCGTGCCCTTGTAAAACACATCAAACAATTGTCAGATGACGAAATCATGGACGTTGAAATCCCTAACTTCCCACCACTTGTTTTCGAATTCGACGACAAATTGAACGTTACAAAAGAATACTACTTAGGTAAATAATCTTTTATAATAAGTGTAGTGTGTAAGAAGCATTCTAGCTTGTGCTAGGGTGCTTTTTTCTGACTTTAAAAATGGGAGGGATTTGTGATATGATGAAAGCATGAAACGTGAAAGGAGAATGGTTATGAAAGCAGCAGAGCGCCGTCAAAAGATTATGGCGTCTTTGAGTCAGGCTCAGGTGCCTATTTCAGCCAGTGCTTTGGCCAGCCAATTTGGTGTGAGTCGTCAGATTATTGTAGGGGATATTGCCTTATTGAGAGCGGCAGACAATGATGTGATTTCAACGCCAAAAGGCTACATTTTATCTCAGTCCTTGTATTCTCATCAGTTTATTGGGAAAATTGCTTGTCAGCACGGTCAAGATAAGATTGAAGAAGAGTTGGCTTGCATTGTGTCGCAAGGTGGGATTGTGGTGGATGTCGAGGTGGAACATCCTGTTTATGGGATGCTGACGGCATCTTTAAACATTAAGACAGAAGAAGATATTGCCAATTTTATGGAGAAAATTGAGCAATCGCACGCTACTTTATTATCCTCTTTGACGGATGGTATTCATACGCACACTTTGTCTTGCTCCTCTAAGGACCGTTTTGATGAGATTAAAACGCTTTTGGCTGATAAAGGGATTTTGTTATCTGAAAACTAAAACACAACAGATGTCTTGACACCTGTTGTGTTTTCTTTTATAATAGCAGTAATCATGTGAGATAAAGCACAAATAAAGCTTATGAGACCGGTTTATTTAGGAGGAATTTATGGTAAAACAAAGTCAAACAAAATCGCTGGCCTTTTCGGCTATACTGGTAGCCTTTGGGATTTTAATTCCCATGGTGATGCCGATTAAGGTGGTTATTGGGCCAGCTTCCTTCACTTTAGCCAGTCATGTGCCTGTTTTTATGGCCATGTTCATTGCACCTCAGGTGACCTTCATGGTTGCTTTGGGGACAAGCCTTGGTTTCTTGCTGGCTGGCTTTCCGATTGTCATTGTCTTGCGAGCGGTGTCACATCTCTTGTTTGCAATGATTGGAGCAGTTCTGCTTCAAAGATATCCAAAACTTTTGGATAATGCCACCTCACGCTTGCTTTTAGCTTTGGGATTAAATCTCTTGCACGGCTTGGCAGAATTTGTTGTCGTCTTGTCCTTGACGACAGGCAGCCAATTAACCATGAGTTATGTCTGGTCATTAGTGGGGTTGATTGGCCTTGGCTCTATGGTACACGGCTGTATTGATTTTTACATTGCCTACTACATTTGGGTATTTTTAAAAGACAAGGTCGGTATCAATTTTTCACTCAATGTTAACGAACAAGTGTAATAAAGAAGGGTCAAGCGACCTTTCTTTTTTTGTAAAGTCTGGTTAAAAACTTTTCTGGTTAGTTTTCTCTCTTTTAATGAAAATATGATAGAATATAAAACAGAGCTTTTATTTGTGAGGAAATAATGTCATTAAAAAAGAGATTACGTAACATCAAAATCGAAAAAGGACCAAGTAACGTTACAAGACGGATTTATTTGATTTTTTCGGTAATCGTTGTGCTGTTTTCAGTCATCGTTTTGCGACTGGCACAGATGCAAATTTTTAATAAATCGTTTTACGAAAACAAATTAAATTCATCGACGACGTATAAGGTCACGACCTCAAGCCCTCGTGGTGAAATTTACGATTCGGCAGGAAAACTGCTCGTTTCCAACAACGTGAAACAAGTGGTAGCCTTTACACGTAGCAATACCATGACTGCGGGAGAAATGAAAAAATTAGCCGCTAAATTGGCAACGCTGGTGAATTTGACTGAAACCAACGTCACCACACGTCAGAAAAAAGACTATTACCTAGCAGATTCAGATACTTACGCAGCGGTTGTCAAACGCCTACCAGATAAGGAAAAATACGATAACTATGGTAACAGTTTGTCGGAGTCAACTATTTATGCCAACGCTGTTAATGCGGTGACTGACGATGAGATTAACTATTCTGAAGATGAGTTGAAATTGGTTTATATCTTTAACCAGATGAATTCAGCTTCAACCTTTAGTACGGTGCATTTGACGACTGGGGATTTGACAGAAGAGCAAATTGCCTACATCACCGCCAACCAATCAAAACTGTCAGGCATTTCTATTGCGACAGACTGGGACCGTCAAGCGTCAAACAGTTCTTTGGCGACTGTTATCGGAACAGTGTCATCGAAAAAATCAGGTCTGCCAGCCGAAGAAGTTGAAGAATATCTTGCCAAAGGTTACGCCCTTGATGACCGTGTCGGAACCTCTTACTTGGAAAAAGAATACGAAGAATACCTTCAAGGGACTCACACCGTTCGTGAAATCAAAACCGATAAAAACGGTAACGTGGCTTCTGACAAAGTCCTCAGTGAAGGCAAATCAGGTCAAAACCTCAAATTGACCATTAACGTAGATTTCCAAGCAGGTGTGGAAAACATTCTCCAACAATATTATGGAGCAGATATCACCAGTGGTTATGCGACGTATTCTGAAGGGGCTTATGCCGTTGCCCTCAATCCTAAGACAGGTGCGGTCTTGGCTATGGCAGGTCTATCGCATGATGTTGGTTCAACCACAACACAACTAGATGCCCTTGGTACCATCAATGACATCTTTGTACCAGGGTCAGTTGTCAAGGCAGCAACCCTAACAGCTGGCTGGAAATCAAACGTCATTTCTGGTAACCAAGTCTTGACTGACCAACCAATTAATATCGCTGGTTCGCCATCAATCAAGTCATGGTTTACCGATTACGGTTTACGAAACATCACAGCCGTGCAAGCCTTGGAATACTCTTCAAATACCTACATGGTACAAGTCGCCCTCAAGATGATGGGACAAGAATACCATTCAGGAATGGCCTTATCAACTTCTGGTATGAAAAAAGCCATGGAAGAATTGCGTGCCACTTACGCTGAATACGGTATGGGAACAAGTACAGGCATTGACCTACCAGAAAATACAACAGGTTACCTGTCTAAAGAATACTCTGCGGGTAATGTCTTGACAGAAGCCTTTGGACAGTATGACTCATATACCCCAATGCAATTGGCCCAATACGCAGCAACTGTAGCCAACGGTGGTAGCCGTATTGCCCCACACCTTGTCGAAGGCATTTACGAAAGTGACGGAAAGGGTGGTCTAGGTACCTTGACCAAGACCATTGAAAGCAAGGTGCTTAATAAAGTTGATATCTCATCAGAAGATATGGACTTGATTCACCAAGGGTTCTATCAAGTGGTAAATGGTACTGATGCTTTTGCCACAGGTTCTCACATGAGAAGCTCAACCGTAATCATCGCTGGTAAAACGGGTACCGCCGAAACCTACGCTGTCGATGCTTCAGGTAATGCGGTAACCACTATTAACTTGAGCGTTCTCGCTTACGATTACTCAGAAACCGATGATTCTCACATCGCCGTTGCCGTGATTATTCCGCATTTGACGAGTGATGACAACCACACCAACCAAGTCATTGCGCGTGATATCATCAACTTATACATGTCAACTTATGTCAATAAATAAGAATTGGGCGAGTCGATTGAAAACAAGGTCGGCTCGTCCCTTTGTTACAAAGGAGGAAAAAGATGCTCTACCCAACCCCCATCGCAAAACTCATTGATAGTTTTACCAAATTGCCAGGCATTGGGATTAAGACAGCGACACGACTTGCTTTTCATACCATTGGCATGTCAGACGAAGACGTCAACGAATTTGCCAAAAACCTACTAGCAGCCAAGCGTGAACTGACTTACTGCTCAGTTTGTGGTAACTTAACAGACGAGGACCCTTGCAATATCTGCACGGATGAAACCCGCGACCGCTCAGTGATTTTAGTGGTTGAAGATTCTAAGGATGTGTCTGCTATGGAGAAAATTCAAGAATACCATGGCTTGTACCATGTCTTGCACGGCTTGATTTCTCCTATGAATGGCGTTGGACCTGACGACATCAATTTGAAGCCCTTGATTACGCGCCTTATGGATAGTGAGGTCAGCGAGGTGATTATCGCAACCAATGCCACCGCAGATGGTGAGGCGACCGCGATGTATATCTCACGCGTCTTAAAACCAGCTGGCCTTAAGGTAACCCGCCTAGCACGAGGACTTGCTGTTGGTTCTGATATCGAATACGCTGACGAAGTGACCCTGCTGCGTGCTATTGAAAACCGTACAGAATTATAACCCCAAAGCAACTTTTACATAAAGTTGCTTTTTTCTATCACGTGAGGTCAAGTGGTGTTTGAAAGGGTGCTGCTTTTGTGGTATGATAGGTAAGAAATTGTAATAGAAAAGGAATGGAACATGAGCGAGGCTAGAATTGCTCAAGATGTTCTGGTAATGAAAGGTATGTCAAAAGAAACGCTTGTTTTACTTTATGGTGGACGTTCTGCGGAACGTGAAGTATCTGTTTTATCAGCTGAAAGCGTCATGCGTGCGATTAATTATGATAAATTCTTTGTGAAAACTTACTTCATCACAAAATCTGGTGATTTTATTAAAACACAAGAATTCTTTAGCAAACCTGCTGACGATGAAAAATTGATGACTAACGCCACTGTTGTTGAAAGTCAAAAAATTAAACCAAGTGATATTTATGAAGAAGGAGCAGTTGTTTTCCCTGTTCTTCATGGACCAATGGGTGAAGATGGTTCGGTTCAAGGTTTCCTTGAAGTTCTCAGAATGCCTTACGTTGGAACAAATATCTTGTCATCAAGTGTGGCAATGGATAAAATCTCAACCAAGCATATTTTGGAAACAGCAGGCGTGCCACAAGTGGCTTATGTGACTTACATTGAAGGGGCTGACCTCGACAAAGCTATCGTAGATGTCAATGCAAACTTGACTTACCCTGTTTTTGTCAAACCAGCCAACATGGGCTCTTCAGTAGGGATTTCAAAAGCTGATGACGAAGCTTCACTTCGCTCTGCTATTGACCTCGCCTTGAAATACGACAGCCGCATCCTTATCGAGCAAGGGGTCAATGCGCGTGAGATTGAAGTCGGTATTTTAGGAAATGGCGATGTGAAAACAACCCTACCAGGTGAAGTGGTCAAAGATGTTGCCTTTTATGACTACGATGCCAAATACATCGACAACAAAATCACCATGGACATCCCAGCTCACATCGCTCCTGAAATTACGGAAGAAATGCGTGGCTACGCAGCAACAGCCTTTCGTGCCATTGGTGGCTGTGGTTTGTCACGTTGCGATTTCTTCTTAACAGAAGACGGCCACGTTTACCTCAACGAACTAAACACCATGCCAGGTTTCACCCAATGGTCAATGTACCCACTGCTTTGGGAAAACATGGGACTTCCATACTCTGATTTGATTGAGCAATTGGTAGAACTCGCTAAAGAAATGTTTGACAAACGCGAAAGCCATTTGATTTAAGACGAAAAAGCACCCTCGAGGTGTTTTTTTGTGCACAAAATAACCTCAGAGATGGGATAACTCTCTGAGGTTGTTTATTAAGGTAAGTTGGCGAGTTTGCGCAATTCTGGAATCGTCTGCAAACGTGGAATCACTAACATGGTAATGATAATACGTAGTGGTATTTCAAAGATTTTCAACCAACGCCCTGACAAGTACTGCGCCCAGAAAGGAACACCAAAGTAAATCTGAATGAGGAGTGGGGTGAAAATAAAGGTCCCGATTAACATAATCACGACAGTCGCTAGCGTCACATGAAGCCAGTCTTTTTTACTTGACCAACTTAGAGGCTTTTCATAAAAGAAATAACCGTAGAGAAAGCCTTGAAAGGCTTCCATCAAGGTCCACCAAATGATGAAATTACCAGCACCGCTCGATAAGTTATCCACCACATCGAGAATACCTAGACTGATAAATGCCCAAAAAGGACCTGCGATCATTCCGATAATCGTGTTGACAATAAAGGTCAAACTAATCACCAATTGTTGTGGGATAATCGGAATAGAGAACTTACTAACGATGAAAG
The DNA here is from genome assembly GCF_012277075.1 of Streptococcus alactolyticus. GTDB lineage: Bacteria > Bacillota > Bacilli > Lactobacillales > Streptococcaceae > Streptococcus > Streptococcus alactolyticus. Next base: position 121,194 of record NZ_JAAXMT010000011.1, read on the forward strand.
CAAGGGCAATAAGCATCGCCAAGCTAACCAGTCGCTTAGGGGTTAATGGGGGTGTTTTAAAAATAGAATGCATTTTGGCTCCTTTAATCAAAAGTAGAGCTGTTAAAATTAACAGCGGATGCAATGGCTCACCGCGCAAATTGCTTCGTTGTGTGACAACATCCCATTCACACACACTTAACGCGAACCATTTACTCTGTGCAAAAAAACTTTGCAACTACGATTGTACCATAAAAATCCAACAAGAAGGGGGATTTTATGATATAATGAAAAGGTTAATAATAGATTTTTTATGAAGGATTCAAAATGAAATTAACATTGCATGAAGTGGCCAAAGTTGTTGGCGCTAAAAATACGATCTCAGAGTTTGATGACGTTCCCCTGCACCAAATCGAATTTGATAGTCGCAAGATTCAAAAAGGGGACTTGTTTTTGCCTTTGAAGGGTGCACGTGATGGGCATGATTTTATTGAAACGGCTTTTGAAAATGGTGCCGTTGCAACCTTTTCAGAACGCGAATTGAGCCACCACCCCTATCTTTTGGTGGACGATTGTTTGGAGGCCTTCCAACGCCTAGCCCAATACTACCTTGAAAAACAACGTGTTGACGTGATTGCCGTGACAGGCTCAAACGGAAAAACAACCACAAAAGACATGATTGCAGCGGTTTTGTCAACCGAATACAAAACCTACAAGACACAAGGCAATTACAACAATGAAATTGGCTTGCCTTACACTGTCTTGCACATGCCTGATGACACGGAAAAAATCGTGCTTGAGATGGGTCAAGACCACATGGGCGACATTCACCTCCTATCTCAATTGGCTAAACCTCACATTGGCGTGGTTACCTTGATTGGTGAAGCCCACCTTGAATTTTTCGGTAGCCGTGACCAAATTGCCAAAGGTAAAATGCAAATCGTTGATGGCATGGATTCTGATGGGATTTTGATTGCACCAGCAGACCCGATTATCGACCCGTATTTGCCAACACGCCAAATGGTGATGCGATTTGGCGATGGTGCAGAAATTTTTGTCAAAGACCTGCAAGAAAGCAAGCACTCGCTGACCTTTACCACTAATGTGGTTAACCGTCCCATCACCTTGCCAGTGCCTGGAAAATACAATGCCACAAATGCCATGGTAGCCGCTTACGTTGGGAAATTATTGGCCATTGCTGACGATGATATCGTTGAAGCCCTTGAAAACATCGAATTGACTCGCAACCGCACAGAGTGGAAAAAAGCTGCCAACGGTGCCGATATTCTTTCAGATGTTTACAATGCCAACCCAACAGCCATGCGTTTGATTTTAGAAACCTTTACCAAAATCCCTGCCAATGAAGGTGGGAAAAAAATCGCTGTGCTAGCAGATATGAAAGAACTTGGCGAACAATCTGTGGACCTTCATAAACAGATGATTATGAGTCTATCACCTGACCAATTAGACACCCTTATTTTCTACGGTGAAGACATTGCCGAGCTTGCCCAATTAGCCAGCCAAATGTTCCCAATCGGGAAAGTGTATTATTTCAAGAAAACAGCAGATGAGGACCAATTTGACCTCATGCTAGAAACCCTTCAAAAAGTCTTGCAGCCAGCAGATCAAGTGCTTTTGAAAGGCAGCAATTCCATGCATTTGGCTAAAGTCGTGGAAGCTTTGGAAAACGAAGTGTGACAAAGCTGAGGAAGAGTTGTTGAATTAGGCTTTAATTTTCGTTATAATAATAGAGTTATGGGTTTCATAGCTCTATTTTTGTAATGAGCGTGGCCTTCAATGAATGACAAGTGACTAAAAAACGAATAAGGAAAGACAATGACAATTCAAGACGATATTAAAAAACGTCGTACCTTTGCCATCATCAGTCACCCAGATGCTGGTAAAACGACGATTACAGAACAATTGCTTTACTTTGGTGGTGAGATTCGCGAGGCGGGTACTGTCAAAGGGAAAAAAACAGGAAATTTCGCCAAATCAGACTGGATGGATATTGAAAAACAACGTGGGATTTCAGTAACTTCATCAGTAATGCAATTTGATTATGCAGACAAACGCGTGAATATCCTAGACACCCCAGGGCACGAGGACTTTTCAGAAGACACCTACCGTACCTTGATGGCGGTAGATGCTGCGGTAATGGTGGTTGACTCAGCCAAAGGTATCGAAGCACAAACCAAAAAATTATTTGAAGTTGTCAAACACCGCAATATCCCTGTTTTCACCTTCATCAACAAATTGGACCGTGATGGACGTGAACCCCTTGATTTGCTAGAAGAATTAGAAGAAGTGCTTGGCATTGCCAGCTACCCAATGAACTGGCCAATTGGTATGGGAAAATCTTTTGAAGGGCTTTATGATTTGTACAACCAACGCTTAGAACTCTACAAAGGTGACGAGCGTTTTGCAGACCTAGCAGACGGTGACAAACTCTTTGCCAACAACCCCTTCTACCAACAAGTTTTAGAAGACGTTGAATTGCTAGAAGAAGCAGGAAATGAATTTTCTGAAGAAGCTATCTTGTCAGGTGACTTGACGCCTGTATTCTTTGGTTCTGCCTTGACGAACTTTGGGGTGCAAACCTTCCTAGATACCTTCTTGAAATTCGCTCCAGAACCACACGGCCACAAGACCACAGATGGCACGGTCATCGACCCTTACGACAAAGATTTTTCAGGGTTTGTCTTTAAAATCCAAGCCAACATGGACCCACGCCACCGTGACCGCATCGCCTTTGTCCGCATCGTTTCAGGTGAATTTGAACGCGGCATGAGTGTCAATCTAGCCCGTACGAAAAAATCAGTGAAACTCTCAAACGTCACACAGTTCATGGCCGAATCACGTGAAAATGTTGAAAATGCTGTTGCCGGTGATATTATCGGGGTTTACGATACAGGAACTTACCAAGTCGGTGATACCCTAACTGTCGGTAAAAACAAATTTGAATTTGAACCCCTCCCAACCTTCACCCCTGAATTGTTCATGAAAGTGGCTGCCAAAAATGTCATGAAACAAAAATCCTTCCATAAAGGGATTGAACAATTGGTGCAAGAAGGGGCTATCCAGCTGTACAAAAACTACCAAACAGGCGAGTACATGCTTGGTGCCGTTGGTCAGTTGCAGTTTGAAGTTTTCAAACACCGCATGGAGAATGAATACAATGCCGAAGTGGTCATGACCTCAATGGGTAAAAAGACTGTCCGCTGGATTAAACCAGAAGACCTTGATGAACGCATGTCATCAAGCCGCAACATCTTGGCAAAAGACCGCTTTGACCAACCCGTTTTCCTTTTTGAAAACGACTTTGCTTTGCGTTGGTTTGCGGATAAATACCCAGACGTTGACCTCGAAGAAAAAATGTAATAAAACCAAAGAGAAAGGCTGACACAGACGCTTTTCTCTTCTTTTTATGCCCTTATAAATCTTCAAAAAGTGAGAAAAGTAAAATTATGATGGGAATGACCATGTTTTCTATCTTTTTGATTAGGAATATGGTACACTAGATGAGTTGTTAGATAACGACAGTAAAGTTTAATAAGGCAGCTTCGCACTGCCTTTTAGAAAAGAGAACATTTTGAAATTTACAGAACTTCATTTATCAGAAAACATTCTTAAAGCGGTGGAAAAAGCAGGTTTTGAAGAACCATCACCAATCCAAGAATTAACCATTCCTTTAGCCTTAGAAGGCAAGGATGTTATTGGACAAGCCCAAACAGGTACCGGAAAAACAGCAGCTTTTGGCTTGCCAACACTAGACAAAATCGACACCAGTCGCCACGTTGTTCAAGCCCTCGTTATTGCCCCAACGCGTGAATTAGCCGTCCAAGGACAAGAAGAATTATTCCGTTTTGGTCGTGAAAAAGGGGTCAAAGTTCGCTCTGTTTACGGTGGCTCAAGCATTGAAAAACAAATCAAAGCCCTTCGCTCAGGTGCCCACATCGTTGTCGGAACACCAGGACGCTTGCTTGACTTGATTAAACGCAAAGCCTTGAAATTAGACCACGTGGAAACCCTTATCCTTGATGAAGCAGACGAAATGCTCAACATGGGCTTCCTTGAAGATATTGAAGCGATTATCAGCCGTGTGCCTGAGAACCGTCAAACCCTCCTCTTCTCAGCAACCATGCCCGAAGCCATCAAACGCATCGGTGTCAAATTCATGTATGACCCAGAACATGTACGCGTGGCAGCCAAAGAATTAACCACTGACTTGGTGGACCAATACTATATCCGTGTTAAAGAACAAGAAAAATTTGACACCATGACACGTTTAATCGACGTGGAACGCCCAGAATTAGCCATCGTCTTTGGCCGTACCAAACGCCGCGTGGACGAATTAACCCGTGGCTTGAAATTGCGTGGCTATCGTGCCGAAGGCATTCACGGTGACCTTGACCAAGGCAAACGCCTCCGTGTCCTTCGTGATTTTAAAAATGATAACATCGACATCTTGGTAGCGACAGATGTTGCGGCGCGTGGGCTTGACATCTCAGGTGTGACCCACGTTTACAACTATGATATTCCGCAAGACCCTGAAAGCTACGTTCACCGTATCGGTCGTACAGGTCGTGCTGGTAAACACGGTCAATCTGTCACATTTGTGGCACCAAATGAAATGGGTTACTTGTCAATCATCGAAAAATTAACCAAGAAACGCATGAAAGGCCTGAAACCAGCGACAGCAGAAGAAGCTTTCAAAGCTAAGAAAAAAGTGGCTCTTAAGAAAATCGAGCGTGATTTTGCAGATGAAACCGTTCGTGCAAGCTTTGACAAATTCAAAGGCGACGCTATCAAGCTAGCAGCTGAATTCACCCCTGAAGAATTGGCGCTTTATATTCTTAGCTTGACTGTGAAAGACCCTGAAAGCTTGCCAAAAATTGAAATTGCGCGTGAAAAACCATTGCCATTCAAACCATCAGGTGCTCACAACAATGATCGCAAAGGTGGACGTGGTCGCGACAATCGTCGTGGTAACCGCTCTGACAGACGCCGTGATAACCGCGACAACCACTACGAATTCAAACGCATCTCTTCTAAAAATAAGCGTGACTTCCAAAGCAAAGACAACAAACGTCCTCATCGCACATCAAGTGAGAAAAAAGCAGGCTTTGTTATTCGCAATAAAGGGGAACGTTGACCAAAATTTTATCAAAAAAGACTTTGTTTCATGAAACGAAGTCCTTTTTTGTGTAAAAAATAGCAGAAAAAGATAGATGTTAGTGAATATTTTTTCAGAAAGTTTCACATAAACTATTTGTAAAATTCTTGTAAAGTTACTGCAAAAAACTCTGAGTTCTTTTGTTTGATAAATCTAATGTTTAAGATTTATAATGTATTTTAGAATAAGTTAGAAGATATTTTTGGTTGTTTTTTAGTTCTTGTTTTTGTCTCTTTGCATTAAAATAAATAAAAAATTCTGAAAACTAGAAGAAAACACTGCATGGGTTAAGAAAAAAAGTTGATTTTTTACGTTTTAAGTAAAGTAAAAGATATAAAATGAGAATTAAACATCAATTTTAATCATAATTAACTTGTTTTTGTTTATAAAAAATTCTGATAATTTTAAAAATATGAATTTGCAAAAACATTGCTTTTGTAATATTTAAAGGAGGTGCTACCTTGTAGAGATGTGTTGCATAGGAGTAAAATGTATAATTATTTAGGTTGAATTGTATAAAAATGATACAACGATTTCTTTGTATTAAGAAAAAGAAACAGTTTTAATATTATGGAGGTTACAATGAATAAACCTAAGCAATCCAAATCAAGTTTTAATTGATACAAATCACGTCAACGTTTTTCAATTAGAAAGTACCATTTTGGTGCTGCTAGCGTCTTGCTAGGTGCAGCACTTGTATTAGGTGGTGGGCAAGTAGCAGCCGACGAACCTAGTGCTTCTAACAACATCAAAGTAGTTGTTACTCAGACAGCTGACGAGGATGCTCCTACAAGCAAGAAGGGACAAAAGAGTCAATCACAACACCAGCTACTGAAGTAAGTGCAACGGAAAGCAAAACAGAAGAAGTTACTCCAGAAAAGGCACAAGCAGCTCTACTGCAACAGAAACAACGGATAGCTCAGTTGTCGTATCTGCTGACACAACAGAAGAAACAACACCATCTGTTGAAGAAAGCAAAACCGAAGCTTCTAGCGATGTAACAGAAGAAAGCACAGCGCCTTCCGTCGAAGAGAGCAAAGAAGCTGAAACAGCACCTTCTGTTGAGGAAAACAAAACAGAAAACCAAGAAAGCACAGCTGAAAGCAAAACAGAAACTTCAGAAGACAAAGCAGAAGAAGTAGCTCCAACAACAGCCACAATAACTTCTGCAACAGAAACAACTGAAAAAGAAGTGACACCAACTGTTGAGACAACTCCAGAGCTGACAACTACAGTCGCAATGCCTGCTAGTGAAACAAGTCAAGAAACAACACCAAAAATCACAGACCTAACACCTGATGAAATCAAAGTGTTGACAACGTCACAATTAGCTAAAATGGACCTTTCAAACACCATTTTGGCATCATTGACTTTTGAACAAAGCAAGGCACTTACCCTTAACAAAGACTATCAACGCTTAGGCTCAGGCGGAAGCGTTAGCGAATCAGGCGACCGCTTCTTTGCTAATGTCCAAGGTGGTACACCAGTCAACAACGTCAACACCTTCCGTCCAAGCGTGACCTACGAATCTAACCAAGCGGTCTCTGACTTTGTCAATGGTACAGACATCCAGCTTGCTACTCCAACAACTGGTGAACACAGTTCTCAAACAATAAGTGGCTCTCTATGGCATGATGGAGGGGTTATCAATACTTATGATAAAGCAGCTGCCGAATCAGATCAAAACTTTGGTTGGAAACCAATCGGCAACTATGTTCAAGTCGGAACGAACTTCTGGGGAGGTAAAGACAACAGTATTGTACGTCCTGAGAAAGATCAAAATTACATCATCCTTGGTAAATACCAATCAGGCAAAAATAATCAGCTGGTTGATGGTTATGAAGGGGGTTACCAAGATATCACAGTCGCTCCTGGTGGTGAATTCGTCTTTAAAACAATTGCTACTTTAGCTGGCAGTGGAACTACTTATCAAACTTCAGAAACATCACAATTTGGAGTGACTATTGTTGCTCTTGATAAAGATGGTAAAGAAACAGAGACAGTTCTCTTCACCCAAACAGATGGGTATAAATTTGATTTCCTAGACGGTAAGTATAGTGTAATGGTGAACGTCCCAACGACTGTTAATAAGATCCGTGTTAAGATTACCCCAGGTAAAAGTAGTGCATTTAACACGTCTTATAATAGTGTCGATACCTATGGTCTAGCTCTTGTCAGTGCCAAAGATTGGGTTGGTTCAGCTATTACTTCTGATTATAACAGTGCTGAGACAAACAAGTATGCTATCGCTGGTGATACGGTAGTCTTTGATAACATCGGTATCGAAAATGATGGACAGTTGAAAGCTAATGTAACCTATACGGTTAATAGCGAAGGTATGACAGGAATCACCTTAAAACCAACAACAGATGGCAGCTCTAGTTCAACGTCATTAGCCAGCAAAAATAATACATCAGTTTCGATTACAGAAACCGTAGGGGGGTAACCCAAGCCGAGTTGAAGAGGTTGGAGCTGCAACCCAAACAAATTATAACGGTTGGTATGCTATCTCTGGTTATACCCCTGATACTGATTACGCTTATGAAAAAGACTACAAGTTTGAAGTGGAAACTTCAGATACAATCGATAAGGAAAACATCTACTACCTTAAAGGGCAATTGAGTTACTATACAAACCACGTGTCACAATTTATCAATATTTATTCGATTTATACTGAAAAAGTAGCTACAGTTGCTGATAAGACTAAGGATAGAGAAACTGTCACGGCTAAACTTGACCCGGGTACTTTGACTGTTTATCCAAAAGCAACCGCTAAGACAGACAACGTCTTCCGTGTGGGTGGTGCTGTTCCAGAGGCAGCAGACATGATTAACGATAAAATCAAAGCTGCTCTTGAAGACAGTTCAGCAACAGTGACTTATGCTTGGAAAACAGCTCTAAGCACAGATGCAGCCAACACATACGCAACTGGTGTCATCACTGCGACTTACACTTTCCCAGACGGAACAACAAGAACAGTTGATGTTTCAGTAGAAGCTGAAGTTGTTGACGTAAGTAAATTGCAAGAACTTGTTGATAACGCTGAAACAGTTCGCCAATCACCACTTTATACAGAAGCTGATGATGCGGAGAAAGCTGCTTATGACAAATCTATCGAAGAAGCACAAACAATCCTCAACGATAAAACTTCTCGTCAAACAGCTGTTGATACAGGTGTAACCAACATCACTAATGACGCTAAGACAGGTTCTTACGACCAATTGAACGGTTGGACAAACCTTAACCAAGCGAAGAAAGATGCTCTTGATGAAGTCAAAGCTGATGCGGAACTCTTGCAAAATAACATAGGCAGTGGTTACCTAAGTGAGAAATTATCTGAAGCAATTCAAACCAAATACAAAGACGCTATCCAAGCTGTCGTTGACCAATTGGCTAAAGACATCGAAGCTGCTGAAGGTGATGATTTAAGTGTCGAAACTGGTGGTGCACAAACCATCGCAAAAGTTGAAGAACTTAAAGCAGAAGCTAATGCTAAGATCCAATTGATCAACTATCAAGCACAACTTGAAGCGAAGAAACAAGACATTGCTGATAAAATAAACGCTAACACTGAAGCAACTGATGAAGAAAAAGCGGCTGCATTGAAATTATTGGACGCTGAGTACAACGAAGCTGCTGAAAAACTTATCAATGCTGCACCATCATCAGTACCTGAAACAAGCTCTGAAAATGCTGATTTGAAGAAAATTGTTGATACTTCACTTAACGATGACTACTTAACACCTGAACGTAAAGCAGCTGCTAAACAAGTCATTGAAGAAGTTTACGCAAGTAAACAAAAAGAACTTCAAAACACACCAAACGCAACGCAAGAAGAAATCGAGGCTGCACTTGCTAAATTGGACGAAGAAAAAGCCAATACTTTGGCAGCTACTGATGCAGCTACTACAAATGCTGGTGTTGATACTGCTCGTGCTAACGGTGTAGAAGCTATCCTTGCTGTTGAAGTAAACCCAACTGCTAAACAAGATGCAGAAAAAGCTATCGATGATTACGCTGCACAAAAAATTGCAGAATACCAAGAAAGCTTGAAAGGTCTAAGCCCGGACCAAACGCCAACACAAGATGAGCAAGATGCTTACATCGCTGCTGTTAAGGCAACTGCAGAAGCAGAAAAAGCAAAAGTTGAAGCAGCCTTTGCTAATGGAGCACATCCAGATGCTGATACCCTTTCAGGATTAGTGACAGACGCGAAAGCAGAAATCGACAAAGTTACTCCTGAAAACAACAAGAAAGCAAATGTTATCTCAGCAATTGGAAAGATTGCAGCTGATAAATTAGCAACTATTACTGCGGAAAATTATTCAAACGCAACTGAATAAGAACTTCAAGCTGCTAGAGATGTCGTAAACAAAGAAAAAGAAGCTGCTATCACCGCAATCAACAACGCAACTACAAATGCTGGTGTTGATAACGCTGGTGAAAACGGTGCGATTGCGATTAACAATGTTCAAGTAAATGCCAAAGAAAAAGCTGACGCTATCTCACGCATTGAAGAAGTATTGCAAAAACAAATCGAACAAATCAAACAAACACCAGATGCTACAAAAGAAGAAATAGACGCAGCTATTGAAGAAGCAACTAAGATTGCTGAAGAAGCTAAGAAAGCTATCAACAACCCAGACGTAAATACGACTGAAGAAATTGCAGCTATCGAAAAACCTGCTATTCAAGAAATCGAAAAAGTAACAGCTACACCAACTTCTAAAGAAGCTGCTCGTGCTGAAATCGATGCACTTGCAAAAGCACAAACTGAGCTTATCGACAATAACAAATTGTTGACTGACAAAGAAAAAGAAGCTGCTAAAGATGCCATCCAAAAAGCCGCTGAATTAGCTAAATCTAAGATTGACAACTCTGACGATAACTCAGCCGTTGATACAGCTAAGACACAAGGTATGAATGCCATCGCTGAAATCGTAGGAACTCCTACAACACCTGAAAATGCTAAGAATGCTATCGACGCAGCTGCTGCAGCTAAGATTGAAACAATCAACAAACGTACTGATTTAACAGACGAAGAAAAAGCTGAAGCTATCGCTGAAGTTGAGAAAATGGCAACTGCTGGTAAAGAAGCAATTGACAAAGCAACTGACTTGGATGGTATTGCTCAAGTTCAAAAAAACACTATCCAAGATATTATCAACTACAACCCAGAAAGCATGAAAGAAAAAGCTAAAGATGCGATCGACCAAGCTGCTGCTGACGCTCGTAAGAACATTGATGCTGCCACAGATAAAGCTGGTATCACTGCCGCTGAAACTGCTGGTGAACAAGCTATCAAAGATGTTCCATTTAACCCAACAGACAAAGCTGACGCTAAGAAAGCTCTTCAAGATGCCGCAGATGCTAAGAAAGAAGCTATCAACGCTGGCAACATGACAGACGAAGAAAAAGCTGCAGCTATTCAAGCTGTTGATGATGCATTGAACAAAGCAACCAATGCTATTGACAATACATCTACAATTGGTGGTGTTGATTACTACAAAGAAGCTGGTATCGATGAAATCAACAAGATTCCAACTGAATCAACTAAGAAACCAGCTGCTACTGCAGAAATCGACAAAGCCGCTGAAGATGCTAAGAAAGCAGTTGACGCTGATACGCAATTAACAGACGAAGAAAAACAAGCTGCGAAAGACGCGATCGACAAAGCCGCTGAAGATGCTAAAGATGCCATCGATAACGCAACCACAAACGGAGCTGTTGACGACGCAACTGAAGCTGGTAAAGAAGCGATTAAAGATCTTATCCCAGCAACTTCAGATAAGAAAGATGAAGCGAAAGCTGAAATCGACAAAGCTGCTCAAGATGCTAAAGCAGAAGTAGATAATAATTCTTATCTATCAGATGACGAAAAACAAGCAGCTAAAGATGCAATTGACAAAGCTGCCCAAGCTGCTAAGGATGCGATCGATGCTTCAACTACTAATGCTCAAGTAGATGCTGTCACTGAAGCAGGTAAACAAGCGATTAAAGATCTTATCCCTCAAAAACAAGCACCATCAGACGAACCAGTAGCTCCTGAGGTACCAGAAGTACCATCAGATTCAGATAACTCTGGTGACGGTGGTATGGTGACTCCTGAGGCACCTTCAGATTCAGACGCAGATCACTCAGATAATGTTGGTATGGAAGCTCCAAAAGCTCCTGCAACATCATCAAGCTCTGCTGATGCTAAAGGTACTCAATCTTCACAAGCTCCTTCTACAGCTAACGCTCTTGTCGTAGGTAACGGTGTTGGTTCAAGCCAAGCAACTCTTCCTAAGACTGGTCAAGCCGAAGATAGAAATCTCCTTGCCCCTGGTGCAAGCATGATCCTAGGTGCATTCGGACTACTAGCGGGCAGAAGAAAAAGAGAAGATGAAGAATAAAAAAATCTAGTACACTCACTTTGGCAAACAACTCTTAATCATATCTTTCACAACACTAGATTTTTTAGAGGAGGTCAGTTTTGACCTTCTCTTTTTTAAGTAAAAAAATCGGCTCATTGTCAACTGTAGTGGGTTGATGCCAGCTAACATCTAGAGAGAACCAAATTGGTTTTCTCTTTTTTGACGTTCAAAGCGATGAAAATGCGTTTTTTAAAGTTTTCAAAGTTCCTAAAGCCATAGGCATTCCGCTTGATAA
>NZ_JAAXMT010000012.1 GCF_012277075.1 Streptococcus alactolyticus
GATCTCTTGTCAATAACTTTTTTAAAGTTTTTTCAAAACCTTTAAGTTATCAACCGTCCCTCGTTGACAGCTTATTCAGTATACTAAATACCTTTTCCTTTGTCAACACTTTTTTAAAATAAAAAATACTCCCAAGTTCTAAGGAAGGCATGAACTTGAGAGTATTTTCTAATTCATTATTTTGCTTCGATTAGTCCAACTTGTCCATCTTCACGACGGTAAAGAACGTTTGTTGTTGCATCTTCTGCGTCAGTGTAAATGAAGAAGTCATGTCCTAAAAGGTCCATTTGAAGAAGCGCTTCATCAATATCCATAGGCTTCAAGCTAACATGTTTTGTACGAACCACTTTTGCTGCTGGTTCTTCTTCGACAGTTTCAGCTTCAAATTCGCTTGTGAAAATATGACTTGTTGGCAATTTTTCACGGTGTTTTTTCGCAATTTTAGTTTTGTTTTTACGAATTTGACGTTCAATTTTGTCTGTTACCAAGTCAATAGAGCCGTACATATCTTGTGAAACATCTTCTGCTCTTAGCATAATAGAATCAACTAAGATGGTCACTTCAACTTTTGCAGTTTTTTCACGGTAAACTTTGAGGTTTACACGCGCGTCCAAAGTTTGTTCGGCATAAAAATATTTCTCAATTTTTCCGAGCTTTGATTCGACATAGTTACGGATAGAGTCAGTTACTTCAATGTTCTCTCCACGAATACTATATTTAATCATAGGCTACCTCTTTCTTGCTTTAAAAAAGCGCTTTCTTTTTATAACTCTATTATACTGCTTTCATGAAAATTTGCAAGTGTTTACCGTGCAATACTAAAACTTTTTACATTTTTAACGCCTGCCTGATGCAATAAATCGTAAATGCCTTTGAGAGTTGCGCCTGTTGTGTAAATATCATCAACAATGAGGACTCGCTCTGGCAATGATTTTTGGCTTTTTATGGTAAAAGGATTTTGACTTTTTAGACGCTCATGTCTGTTTTTATCTGACTGTTTTTGAACATCTGTCTTTTCTAAAATATCTTGATAAGACAGTCCGGCACTATCTAAAAAGGCGGTAACTTGGTTAAATTGCCTGTCTCTTAGCCGCTCTGGGCTAAGAGGAACTGGCACTAAGGTGTAATCTTTGTAGTATTTCAGATGATTTTTAATTGGTTTAGCTAAAACTTGACTTAGTACCATATCTCCTTGAAACTTGTATTTGGAAAAATAGTCTCTCATAAATGCATTATAGGTAAAAAGGGCTTCGTGTTGAACCTGATGGTCTTGTTTTTTCCACTCATGACAATCTAAGCAGGTCCTTATCTCACCTTTTCGAAAACAGGTTGGGCAATGTGAATCCCCAATTTTTTCAAAGCTATTTTGGCAAGTCGAACAGACACCGTCACTGTCTTTTGCCATTAAGATAATGTTTAAAAACCGTTCTGTTTCTGAAAATACCTGACGGCATAGCAAACATTCCACTAAAAACCACCTCTTTTATTCATTTCTTTAATTTCAGCAATTGCCTTAGTCATTGGTTTCGTAATGCCTTCATGTAAAAATAATAGTGCGCCTGTCGGACGCTCCTTGGCACGACCGACACGCCCAGAAATTTGCACGAGGGCACTTTTGGTGTACAGGCGATGGTGGGCTAGCATAACAAAAACGTCCACACAAGGAAAGGTTACCCCTCGCTCCAAAATCGTTGTTGTCACTAAAATCGATAACTCTTGCTGCCTAAATTGATTGACGATTTCCAAACGGTTTTCCGTCTGACTGGACACAAAAGCGATATTTTCGTGTGGCAAATACGTTTTTAAAATCTTTGTAAATACCTGACCTTGTGCGATATTTGGAAAAAAGATGAGTAAGGGATACTTAGTCTGACGCTGTTTTGTCAAGATTTTCATGAAGGCTCTAGGAAGTTGGCCTTTTTGCATGTGCTTTAAAACACCACTCAGCCAAATGTTTTTGGGAACGACGAGAGGATTCGCATGAAATCGTCTAGGTAAATGCAGCTTAGCTAATTTACCGCTTTGCACCTGTTTGTCCAACTGGTCTGTGGAGGTGGCTGTGAGATAAATCTTGCTCCCCTCTTTTTTGAGCGATTGCTCGACTGCGTGATACAACATGTGATTATCCACAAAGGGAAAGGCGTCCACTTCATCAATAATCAACAAATCAAAGGCTTGATAGAATTTCAATAATTGATGAGTTGTTGAAATCACTAGTGGAGCACGTTGGTATTTTTCGGATCCTCCATACAGCAAACTAATCTTACAAGCAAAATCTTGTGACAGACGCTTGTACAATTCAAGGCATACATCAATTCGAGGGCTGGCTAATCCAACACAACCACCATTAGCAATCACGGTCGCAATAGCGTGGTAAATCATCTCTGTCTTACCTGCCCCTGTTACGGCATGGACCAATAAATCTTTTTTAGCCGCGATAGCTTTCAACATGCCTTGCGATATATTTTCTTGATAAGGGGTTAATTGACCCTTCCAAACCAAAACATCTTCTTTTGGAAATGGCTTTTGTGGGAAATAATACAAGGACTGCTGATTTGTATTTCGTCCAAAAACCAGACATTCTCGACAATACAAGGCTCCTGTTTGTAATTGGTAATTCGAGAAAACCTTGCTGCCACAACGACAACACTCTGCATGAGTCTTGTGATCTATCATAGCGGGAAGAGCCTTAGCCTGCTTTTTTAAGGCATCTGTTAATTGTTCTGAAGTAAATAATCTTCCATAATAGTATTCTAATGAGTTCATACTTCTTTATTCGAAAATTTTTGCCAAATAGTCTAAAATTTTGTAGAATTTGGGTATGAACTATAAAACCATTAAAAACGACGGAATTTGTGAAGAAGACATTAAAAAATCACGCTTTATTTGCCAATTGAAACGGATTAGCACTGAGGACGAGGGGCGTCAATTTATCGCGGAGGTCAAAAAAGAACACTACAAAGCCACGCACTCGTGCTCGGCTATGATTGTTGGGGAAGATGCGCTTATCAAACGTTCGAGTGACGATGGAGAGCCCAGCGGAACAGCTGGTGTTCCTATGTTGACCGTATTGGAAAAACAAGGATTAACCAATGTGGTTGCTGTTGTGACACGGTATTTTGGTGGTATTAAGCTGGGAGCTGGTGGGCTGATTCGGGCTTATTCAGGAAGTGTAGCCAATGCTTTAAAAGAGATTGGAATTGTAGAAGTCAAAGAGCAAGAAGGCCTTAAAATCACGCTGACTTATCCACAATACCAAGTTTTTGCTAACTTTTTGCAAGCAGAAAACCTTCAAGAATGCGACACCACTTTTCTTGAGCAGGTTACCACTTTTATTTACCTCGACGCTGATGCTGTCGAAGACGTCAGCCAACGACTCATTGAATTTTACCAAGGAAAAGTCACTTTCCAAAAAGAAGGGGCTAAAATTGTGGAGGTTGACCTGTGATAGCCTATTCTTATCACTTTGATAAAAAATAGGTATTTTACAAATGGGGCTATTGGGATTATACTTTGTCTATCAATTTATCAACGAGGGGTGGTTACATGTCACATATTTATAACTCGATTACAGAATTAGTTGGAAAAACACCGATTGTTAAACTCAATCGCATTGTCCCTGAGGATGCTGCAGATGTTTACATCAAATTAGAAGCTTTTAATCCAGGGTCATCAGTCAAAGATCGCATTGCCTTGCGCATGATTGAGGACGCTGAAAAGAAAGGTATCATCAAACCTGGTGATACTATTGTTGAACCAACATCTGGTAATACTGGGATTGGATTGACTTGGGTTGGCTCTGCTAAAGGCTACAAGGTTATCATCGTCATGCCTGAAACCATGAGTATTGAACGCCGAAAAATCATTCGAGCTTATGGGGCTGAATTGGTCTTGACACCTGGTAGCGAAGGGATGAAAGGTGCCATTGAAAAAGCCAAGGAAATCGCCAAAGAAAAAGGGGCTTGGTTGCCACTCCAATTTGCCAATCCTTCTAACCCTGCGGTTCATGAGGAAACAACAGGTGCTGAAATCATTGACAGCTTTGGCCCAACTGGCTTAGATGCTTTTGTTGCTGGTGTGGGAACTGGTGGAACCATAACAGGAGTTTCACACGCCCTCAAAAAAGCCAACCCTAATGTCAAAGTCTATGCCGTTGAGGCAGATGAGTCGGCCGTCCTTTCAGGTGAAAAACCTGGTCCGCACAAAATTCAAGGGATTTCAGCTGGCTTTATTCCAGAAACTCTTGATGTCAAGGCTTATGATGACATTATTCGAGTGACTTCTGACGACGCCATCGCGACAAGCAGACACTTGGGTAGTCAAGAAGGCTTCCTTGCTGGTATTTCTTCTGGTGCTGCTATTTACGCTGCTATTGAAAAAGCCAAAGAACTGGGCAAAGGCAAAAAAGTTCTTGCTCTACTTCCAGATAATGGCGAACGCTACCTCTCAACAACTTTGTACGATTTTAACGATTAATAGCTTGAACTTGCCATTTACAGCTTCTCTCTATATAAACCAAAAACACCGCGCTAGAGCTTTAAGCTTACTAGCACGGTGTTTTTTTAGTCTTCTTTAGATAAGGTTTTCAAACTTTCTTCAATCCAAATGGGCAAGTGCTGCTCTAAAGGTTCAAAGCCGATTTTATAGTGACTGTTTGAAAAACGATGGTGGCGATGGCCGTAGTTTTTGCCTTCTTCGAGCGTACGAAGCGATAGGCTCACTTTTTTGGTGTATTCGTCAAAATCCACCACCTGAACCAAGACCTGCTCACCGATTTTGAGAAATTGATGGATATTATCCACATATCCTGACTTGATTTCTGAAATGTGAATCAGACCTGTCGTCCCATTATCTAAGGCAACAAAGGCACCATAAGGTTTTATACCTGTTATTGTTCCAGTGAGTTTGTCACCAATTTTCATTCATCCACTACCTCAATTGTTTCGATGACAACATCTTCAACCGGGCGGTCTTGAGCTCCTGTCTCAACATTGGCAATCTCATCCAATACTTTGTATGAAGCGTCATCCATAATTTGTCCAAAGACAGTGTGGCGACGGTCAAGGTGTGGTGTCCCACCTTTAGCAGCATACAATTCAGCGATTGGTTTTGGCCAGCCACCGCGTTCCAATTCTTTTTGAGCATATGGAATTTTGCTATTTTGAACGATGAAGAATTGGCTACCGTTAGTGTTTGGGCCAGCATTGGCCATTGAAAGAGCACCACGAACATTGTAAAGTTCTTCTGAAAATTCATCTTCAAAGCTATCGCCATAGATAGATTGGCCACCCATACCAGTACCTGTTGGGTCACCACCTTGAATCATGAATTCAGGAATAATACGGTGGAAAATGATGCCATCATAATAACCGTCTTTTGCCAAAGCAACAAAGTTAGCTACGGTTTTTGGAGCGTGTTCTGGGAAGAGTTTCATCTTCATATCCCCATGATTTGTTTTAATAATTGCTACTGGACCTTCAACGTTTTCAAGATCAACTTGTGGAAAATGTAATTGTTTTTCTACCAAACCGAATTCCTCCAAGGCATATAAAATGCCATCTTCTTCTACTGTTTTTGTGACAAAGTCAGCTTTTTCTTTGAGTTCAGGGACGGCATTTCCCATTGCTACAGTCAAGCCAACATAGTCAAATATTTCCATGTCATTTGGTCCATCGCCAAACATCATGGCATTTAGAGGTTTCCAATTGTTCTTTTCAAGAACATGAGCCACCCCTGAGGCTTTTGAAATGTCTTTTTGAACGACATCAGATGAATGCTCATGCCAAGGCACTAGACGAATTTGTGACGCTAACTCTTCTGGCAATTGCAATTGGTCATTGCGCTCAGAAAACGTCCACATATGGTAAACATCATTAGTGAGGTAAAAATCAGAGTCAACGTCGCAAATGCCATAAACAGGTTCCAAAGCATTGTCAACTAGGTCGCAACGTTTGGATACCACAGGCTTGTCCTTACCTGCAAAACCGTACTCGATACCTTCTGATTTTGCCCATTCAACGTATTTGGCAACAATATCGCGTGGCAATGGGTTATTTACAATCTCTTGCCCTTTTTTATCAACAACGTAAGTCCCGTTAATAGTGACAAAATAATCAGGCTCCAAGGCTTTGATTTCTGGAACCACACCATAAAGAGCACGTCCTGAAGCAATTCCTGTCAAAATACCTTTGTCTTTTAGGCTTTTAAACACGTATTGAATAGACTCTGGCATATACCCTGTCGCTTTGACACGCAAGGTATCGTCAATATCAAAAAAGACAATTTTTACTTTTTTAGCTTTGTATTTTAGCTTTGCATCCATCTTATCACTGCGGAAAGAGTTTCTAAGCTTTCTCTTTCCATCTCCTTTCTAAATGAGACAAGTACCCTTTTATTATACCATTATTCGTCATCTTGAGAAACTAAATGATGTTTAAAGGCATAAACAACCGCTTGGGTACGGTCATCAACATCTAGTTTAGATAGGATATTAGAAACGTGGGTTTTGACGGTTTTTAAGGAAATAAACAATTCATCAGCAATGGTTTGATTGTCATAACCTTTAGCCAAAAGCCTTAGAATATCACGTTCCCTACCAGTCAAATCTTCATGCAATTCTCTAATGTGGTCGTGATTTTTGATTTTTTTATCCACTTCGGTTTCAATAGCTAAATCCCCACGCGCCACTTTTTGAATAGCATTTAGAATTTCAGCCGCGCTAGACGTTTTTAACATATAACCCTTCGCTCCTGCATTAATGACGGGGTAAACTTTTTCATTATCCAAGTAAGACGTTAGCACGAGAATCTTTGCTTTTTTCCATTTTTTTAAGAGGGTCAAGGTTGCTTCAACCCCATCCATTTCAGGCATCACCAAATCCATTACCACCACATCGGGTTTTAGGTCTAAAGCTAGGTCAATCCCTTCCTTACCATTGCTGGCCTCGCCAATCACCTCAACATCTGGTTGCAAATCCAAAAAACTTTTCAAGCCTAAACGCACCATCTCGTGGTCATCTACTAAAATCACACTAATCTTCTGGGTCATTATTCTCCTCGCTTTTTCCTCCTACTAGGGGAAGACGAATGTCCATCGAAACCCCTTTTCCTTTTTGACTTAGCAATGTCAGCGTCCCAGCCATGTCATCCACACGTTCTTCAATGTTGTTTAACCCATAACTCAATTCACGGTTGGCGTCCATATCAAATCCCACACCGTTATCCACCATTTTGAGCTGAAATTCCGTCGCCGTCTGATTGAGGTAAACTTCCAAACGACTAGCTTTAGCGTGTTTCAAGGTGTTGCTGATAAATTCCTGAGCAATTCGAAAGACATTGTCTTCTATTTTTTTAGGCAATGAGCCAATATGTTTTTTATAAACAACCTCTATATTACTCTTATCTGTTAATTCTTTCAATAGGATATCAAAACCTTCTGAAAGAGTTTTATTTTCTAACTCAGTAGGACGCAAATGCAGCAGCAAAATCCGTAGGTCTTTTTGGGCATTTTGCAACATATTTTCCACAGCTGACAGTTGGACAGCAACTTGTTTTTGCTCAATTTGAGGCAAATTCATCGACAAGCCCGACAAAATCATAGACGAGGCAAATAATTCTTGGCTCACGGTATCATGTAAATCACGCGCGATCCGCTTTCTTTCTTGCTCCACGATTTCCTGACTGCTTTGGATACGACTGTTTTCTGTATTTTGTAAACTAGTCGTCAAATGCCGCATTTTGTTTGAAAGGCGTAACAGATTGGTGTTGATTTCTGTATCTTCATTCAAATCCAGTGGTTGGTTGTTTAAAATACGACGTAAATTTTGATTGACGCCTCGCTTGCTATTATCATCCATAATCACCCACAGCAGCAACAGCAAAATGGTCACGGCGAGAATTAAAAAGACAATGGAGAAAAGGAATTTCCTAGAAACCCAAAAATTGGTAAGAACTTGCTGCAAATGAATGCCAAGGCTGTCTAGCACTACGGCAACAATCGAAATGATGATAATACTTGCATACAAGATAAATAGCAAAAAATAATGTTTTTTCACTTGCGAACCACCTCAATATCTCCAGCCAATGTGCTCACAATGATTTTAACCACTTTGAGAGCTTCCTCGTCTTCGTGCCATAATTTCAAGGATTCATTTCGCAAATCGTATTCCTCAAAATCAAAATAGCGGACACTACCATAAATAGCAGCCGTTTCCAACTTAACAGACACATCAATTGGGACAAGGATTTTAGTTGGTCCATAAATCTTGCGAATGATCACGACATTATTCTTGCCCGTCACAATAACCCTGCTCAAATCAATCGTGTCACTTCCTGTCAGACGGATGATATTGATATCATCAAAGGCGTAAAAATCACTGTCATGCGTGTGCGAGCCTATCCACTGGCTCCGAATGGGCTTAGCTTTTAAATCTTCTTCACGAAATCGGATCAAAGCGTAGCGATTTTTCTTCTTCACTTGGGAAAAATGATTGATAACCACATAAACAACCCCCAGTACAATAGCCATGATAATGTAGGGATTCAACATCAAAATCAAAAACAAAAGCACCAGGCCAATGGTCAATAAAAAATTATGGCGTTGGTCTTGATTGTAAAAGCGAAGAGCCATTAAAATCAAAACAAGAATCAAAATGAAGCTAGATAGATTATTAGACATGATGGTCAGCAGCCCCATCACCAATAGTACGGTTTCGACAACGAGGAAAAATTGAACTTTGCGCATTACTATCCCTTTCTTTTTCTGTCATTTTATCAAAAACTATTTAAAAAATCAGCTGCTAGCAGCTAAGACCAGAAAAACGATGAACCGCTTTTAAACGCAAAAAAGAAGGTGTGAAACCTTCTTTTTTGTTTATTATTTACTTCTAGTTTTCGCTACTTTCTGGCACCGAACTATTATCCACAGTAGTGTCGCTTGATGACGTTGCTGGTGTTTCTGTGCCACTACTGCTACTTGATGAAGATGATGACGGAACCGAACTTGACGCTTTTGATTTAGACGTTTCTGTCGTTGGCGCAGACGGTGTGGTTGGTGTCACTTCTTCATCTGCTGAGAAGTAAAGGGTAACACTGTCATCAAGTTGGTTACCATAGTAAGGCGTTTGAGAAACAACCGTTGCAGAAGCCGACGGTGCAGGTACTTGGCTATAATTGCTTGTTCCTGACGTTGCTTGGTAAACTGTTATATGCGAACTAGGAATACCCAAAGCATTCAAAGCCGCCACAGCTTCTGAATAAGTGTAACCAACTAGATTTGGCATCACAACGGTATCTTCCTCAGCTACTTTAAAGGTAATTTTCTTATCGCCTTTTGGATTAAAGGTTGAGCCTTCGCTCGGACTTTGACTGATAATAGTACCTTCAGGATAATCAGAAGTCGTCACTTTTTCAACTGTGATTTGAGATTCTGACACACCGTGATTGTCAACCAAGTCTTTTATCGCCTCTTCGTAATCCTTACCTGAGTAATCCTTGATTTTAAATCCAGCACTGCCTTTTGACACATAGATGTCAATAGCAGAGCCTTCTTTTTTGGCAGAACCAATTGTCGGGCTAGTCTTGATGACATGGTTTTTCTTAACCGTATCATTATTAACTTTGTGGATGGCACCAACCTCAAGTCCTGATTCTTCGATGGTTTTTTTGGCTTCTGATAAGCTTGTTTCAGCGACATCAGGCACTCTGACAGTCGATGGCGTTGTCAAGGTCAAATAAGTAAAGACCGCAACCACGATAGCCACAATAGCAATCAAAATCTTCATCAACGTTCCTGACATTCGACGCGATTTTTTTTGATGGCTCTTTTTCTTGTTTTGTGGTGGTACTTCCTCAATGTCCTTGCCTTCTTTTTCCTTGGCAGATTTTTGCTTTTGCAATAGCTGCTCGGTTGTTGATGGCACTGAAGTAGTTGTGGTTACTTTTGGTAACGGTTTGGCACTTTCAGTGTCCTCAAAAACAAGCTTAGGCTCGCGACTGCGGTTATAAGAAAGGGCAGTCATCAAATCACGGCTCATTTCATACGTTGACGCATAACGGTCACTGAGACGCTTGGCAGTTGCCTTAATAACCACATTTTCCAAGGCTTGAGGGACATTTTTATTCTCAGCAATAATCGATGGAAGAGGCTTTTGGAAATGTTGCAAAGCAATGGTCACGGCTGAATCCCCATCATAAGGAATGTGACCTGTCAACATTTCAAACAACATAATCCCCATCGCATAAATATCACTTTGGACCGTCGCTTTTGAGCCACGCGCTTGCTCTGGCGACAAATAATGCACACTTCCCAACATGGAATTGGTTTGGGTCAAGCTTGTTTCCGCAAAGGCTACGGCAATACCAAAGTCCGTTACTTTAACCGTTCCGTCTTTGGTTAATAAGATATTTTGGGGTTTCAAATCACGGTGAACAATACCTTGTTGATGGGCTAGGGTCATGGCTGACAAGACTTCTTCCATGATTCTGACCACTTCATTATTAGCAAGCGGTGCGTTATCTTGGATGTATTTTTTCAAATCTGACCCATCAACATATTCCATTACTAGGAATTGCTGTCCGTCTTCTTCACCAATATCTCGGATGGAAACGATATTGGGATGATTAAGCTCTGCCATGGCACGGGCTTCTCGTTGGAAACGTGCTACGGCAATCTGATCTGTCTGATAATTGGTCCGAAGCACCTTGATAGCCACTTCTTCATTATCTAGAATTAAATCTTTTGCTAGATAAACATCCGCCATTCCTCCCCGTCCGATAGATTTAAGGATCCGATAACGACCAGCAAACAACTTGCCAATCTGAATCATTAAACTTCCTCACTTTCAACGTGGATTAAAGCAATAGTGATGTTATCAAGTCCTCCTCTATCATTAGCAAGACTAACGAGCTCTTTATTTTTTTCATCAAGGTTCTTATCTTGATTCAAAATTTCAACGATTTCGTCGTTGGTAATCATATTGGTTAAACCGTCACTATTGATAATCAAATAATCATTTTCTTCTAACATCTGAACACCAAGGTCTGGTTCAACAGGATTAGCTTGTCCAATTGATTGTGTGATGATATTTTTTTGTGGGTGATTAGCCGCTTCTTCTTCTGTTAATTGACCAGCTTTCACCAATTCATTAACCAAAGAATGGTCACTTGTTAAAAGTTGATATTCTCCATGACGCAAAAGGCCAATACGCGAATCGCCCACGTGTGCATAAATCACGTTGTTATCGACAATGGCTAGGGCTTCAACAGTTGTTCCCATGCCTTTGAACTCATCTGTCTGACCAAGTTCGTAAACTTTTTTGTTCTCATTTTCTAATGAAACCAAGAACCAATCACGAATTTGGCTCAATTCGGTATAATCCGTATTCACCCATTCACGTCCAAGATCAGTAACGGTCATTTCACTAGCAATATTACCTGCACGATGACCACCCATACCATCTGCTAAAATGACTAAGGTAATACCCTGTTTGTTATCAAATTTATTAATAAAATCCTGATTGTTTGAACGTTTTTGTCCGATATCAGTTACAAGTGAAATTTTCATAGTTTTTCCTCTGACTGTGTCAGTTTCCTCCTTGAAGTTACAAGATACGTCTGACCTGTCCTATAAAGAACCCGTCGGTATGATATTGCTCTGGAGTGATGACTAAGCAACCATTTTTAACAATATCGTCTTGCGTATGACTCAGGTTTACTTGCTCAAAATTTGGATGAGTGTCTAAAAATTTGCGAATAACTTGAACATTTTCCTCATCAAAAATCGTACAAGTGCTATAAGTTATTATACCACCTTTACGCAAGGTTTGACAAACGCTATCAAGTATTTGCAGCTGAATTTCTTGCAAAGCGGTGAAATCTTGATTGTCTTTGTTGTATTTGATATCCGGTTTTCGACGAATCAGCCCAATACCTGAGCAAGGGGCGTCGACTAAGATTTTATCAAAAGAATCTTCTGCAAAATGCTCATGTACTTTAGTCGCATCTAGTTTTTGCGTTGTGATTTTATCAGCAACGTGAAGGCGCTCGGCATTTTCCATGACCAGTTGTAATTTGTGGTCATACAAGTCAAGTGCTGTGATATGGCCATTGTTGAGGTAAGAGGCCATGTGGGTTGTTTTGCCACCTGGTGCCGCACAAGCATCTAAAATCGTTTCATCGCCTTGAATGGCAAGCGTTGGGGCAACTAACTGGCTGGATTCGTCCTGAATGGTAATATCCCCGTCTGCGAAGTAGCTTGTCCCAGCAAAATGCCCTGATGTTTTTACCAATCCAACAGGAGACAAAAGAGAATTTTCCGCGCCTGTGGCTGCCTTAATCTCAGGCAATTTTTCTGGATTTGTCACACGAATGCTGGCTTTATTGCGGACAAAGAGGCTCTGCATAATAGCCAAAGCTCGCTTCTCACCAAATTGGTCAATTAGCTTTTTAACTAGCCACACGGGTAAAGAATATTGCACCGAATAGCGTTTGTTTTTTCGCTTAATATCTGCTGGTTTGGGCAGTTCTTCTTGAGCAAGGCGACGCAAAACAGCATTGACCAATTTCTCCGCACCTTTTTGGTGGCTGCGTTTTTTAGCAATGGTCACGGCATCATTAACCACCGCGTGCGCAGGCATTTTATCCAAATACAAGAGTTGGTAAAGGCTCAGCATCAAGAGATCGTACACCCAAGGTTCTAGCTCATCGCGGTCTTTGATATAATGCGCTAGGTACCATTCCAACGTGATTTTGCGCGCGACAGTGCCATAGACAATCTCCGTCACCAACGCTTTATCTTTAGGTGATAGCGTGCTTTGCTTGAGTTCTTGATTGAGGGCAATGTTAGAATAAGCCCCGTCCTCAAAGACATTTTCTAAAACGTGTAAGGCTACGCCGCGTGCTTGTTGTTTCCAATCATTCGCCAATAACGTCACCTACCTCAAGTTTGCGTCCGACACCATTTAGAAAATCCACAATGCTCATGCGTGGTTTTCCAGCTGGTTGCACTGTTTTCAGCGCAATAGCACCATCACTAGTGGCCACTACCAATGATTTTTTACCTTTTTCAATGATTTCACCTGGTTTGCCTTGCCCTTGAGCTATACTTGCCTCGTAAATCTTGAAACGTTTGCCGTCAAGCAAAGTATGGGCCACGGGCCATGGATTCAAACCACGAATATGATTGAAAACATCACGCGCTGGTCGATGCCAATCAATGCGTTCTTCTTCTGGGGTAATATTAGGTGAAAAGGTTGCTTGGCTACTGTCTTGTGGCTCAGGGGTGATATTACCTGCAATGTAATCAGGGAGGGTTCTCAACAACAAATCACGGCCTAAAATCGCCAATTTGTCAAACATAGTCCCCACATTATCCTCATCGGTAATCGATGTTGCATCCTTGGCAATCATGTCACCAGCATCCATTTCTTTAACCATTTCCATAATGGTCACGCCAGCTTCTTTGTCACCATTGATAATGGCATAATGAATAGGTGCACCGCCACGGTATTTTGGCAATAGCGATGCGTGAACATTCACCGCAAAATCAACAGAATCCAACAATTTCGTTGGTAAAAATTGCCCAAAAGCAGCCGTCACAATACCATCAGCTCCCAAAGTCATCAGCTCAGCCATTTCTTCTGAACCTGATAATTTTTCAGGCTGATAAACAGGGAGGTTGTGAGCTAGGGCGACTTCCTTAACAGGGGTCATTTTGATTTCCTTTTTGCGCCCAACAGCGCGGTCTGGCTGGGTCACAACTGCTAGGATATTGTAGGCCTTATCAGCTAACAAACCTTCTAAAACGGTCGCTGAAAAATCAGGCGTTCCCATAAAAATAATATTTGTCATGTTTTTTCCTCTCACAAAGATTTTCTTTCATTATAGCATAGTAACGGGCTACATCACATTTTGTGGCTCATAATCAATCACCAAACGCAAATCTTTGTTTTCTGGCAACTGCGTCAAGTCCAAAATCTGATTTAACACGGCTTCCAAATGGTTTTCAAATCGGTATTTCACGATGATTTGGTAGTGGTAAAGATTGTGTGTTCTGGCGATGGGCTTTGGTGTTGGACCAAGAATTTTGATTTTGTCTGACAATTGCTGCTTCAAAAGTTGCAAAATCTCAAATGATTTGCGAGTCACCGTGTGTTCATCCTTGTGTGACAAGGTCAAGCCAACCGTGAAATAATAAGGCGGATAGGCCAGTCGCCGACGAATGTTCATTTCATAGGCGTAAAAGACTTCATAATCCTGCTTTTGAGCCAATTGAATGGCGTAATGATTGGGATTATAGGTCTGAATGAGCACTTCTCCTGTTTTTTCAGCCCGTCCAGCTCGTCCAGCTACCTGAGTCAACAATTGAAAAGTACGTTCGGATGACCTAAAATCAGGTAAATTAAGCGAAGTATCCGCATTTAGCACCCCAACCAAGGTGACATTTGGAAAATCAAGTCCCTTGGCAATCATCTGTGTGCCTAGCAAAATATCCGCTTCATGATGGTCAAAAGCATCCAACA
Source organism: Streptococcus alactolyticus (assembly GCF_012277075.1). Taxonomy (GTDB): domain Bacteria; phylum Bacillota; class Bacilli; order Lactobacillales; family Streptococcaceae; genus Streptococcus; species Streptococcus alactolyticus. Next base: position 14,519 of record NZ_JAAXMT010000012.1, read on the forward strand.
AACGTTGATGAGCCCCTTTTTGACGCGTGGTATCCACATCCATTCGCAAAATACGAGCATGGGGAAAAATACTGGCCAATTCGTCATAGGCTTTCTGGGTTCCTGTGCCATAATACCGAATGCTAGGACTTTGACAATTAGGACAATGACGCGGAATAGCTTTCTCAAAACCACAATAATGGCAATTCATGGTCTTGGTATCCATGTGCAAGGTCAATGAAATATCGCAATTAGGGCACTCATCCACGTAGCCACAATCACGGCACATGATAAAGCTAGAATAACCACGGCGGTTAAGCATGAGCACGATTTGCTCTTTCTTTTCCAAACGGTCCGCAATTTTCTCCAAGAGATATGGCGTGTAATTACTCAATTCTTGTTGCCCAACATAATCCCTGAAATCCACAATCTCAACCTTTGGAATTTTAGCTAAGGGATTGGCACGGTGGGTTAATTGCAAGAAGCGATAAACATCTCGGCTGGCACGTGCACGGCTCTCAATACTTGGAGTCGCAGAACCTAGCAGCAAAACAGCTTTATGGTATTTAGCACGCAAAAGTGCCACATCTCTAGCGTGGTAACGTGGACTCGATTCTTGCTTATAAGTCGCCTCATGCTCCTCATCAATAATAATCGCACCAATATTCTCAACTGGGGCAAAAATAGCCGAGCGAGCACCGACTACCACACGCGCTTGACCAGACTTGATTTTTCGCCACTCATCAAACTTTTCACCATCTGACAAAGCCGAATGCATAATAGCAACTTGCTTGCCAAAACGTGAGATAAAGCGATTGGTCATCTGCGGTGTCAGTGAAATTTCAGGCACTAAAACAATCGCCGTTTTTCCCAGTTTCAAAACCTTATCGATAATATGCAAATACACTTCTGTCTTACCAGAACCTGTAACACCTTCCAGCAAAAACGGCTTGCTTTCTTGTCCAATTTGATTGGTTACCGTATCTACAACCTTTTGTTGCTCAGCATTTAAAGCCAGAAAATCCGTCGTTGCCACATTAAAATACGCATCTGAACGCTTTTTCTCTTTTTCAACAACGGTTATCAAGGCATTATCCACAAAAAATTTGACCACTTCGCGTGAAAAGAGCTGATGCAAATCTGCTAATTTGCCCTCGCTAGGATTTTCCAACAAGTAATCACGCAAGGCCAAACGCTTTTTAGCGCGGTTGGAAATAGCTGCCAGATGAAGTTGTTCAACTTGAACCTGATAATATTTTTCCGTTTTGATGCTTTTCTTGTCCTTAGCCAAATAGGTCACTGAAAGCTTGCCATTGTGCACCAATTGGGACACCAGCTTAATTTCATCTTGGGATAAAGACGAATACAAGCGGCTCTCATCTTGCCCAAACAAAGCCAACCTATCTGCCTCACCTAATGTATCCATAGGCATCAAACGCTTATCATAATGCGAATTCAAGAGATTAGGCAGCATGGCTTTTAAGATTGAAATTTTATAAGAAAAAACGGTGTGGCGCATTTGATCTGCTAAAAACAGCTGCTCTTCGTTTAAAACAGGCTCAAAATCCAAAACCGCTTCAATGGCTTTCAAGCCGTCAAGGTCTTGTCCTGACGTCTCCAAAAAACCAACGACAAAGCCCTGTAAGAGCCTGTTGCCACGACCAAAAGGCACATGAACCCTAGAACCGAGCTGAATTTGTTGGCAAAACACTTCTGGAACAAGGTAAGAAAAAAGCTTATCTGTCTGCTTCAGCGGGATATCTACAATCACCTGTGCTATTTTCATCTTCACTTCCCTTTCTGGCTGGTCTTGCCCTTGAGGGCTAAAATGTTAGTTATAAGAAAAATCTAAGATAAAACACCTTAGATTTTTTCGCCTTCTTCTTTTTCTTTTGCAATTTGTTCTTTGATTTTACGTTCTTCTTCTTCTTTTTCTAAACGTTGAGCTTCGATGTGAGCACGAACAGCTGCGCGTTTAGCTTCTGGATTTGGGTGAATCACCACGTTCCCTGATTCAATTTCTTCAAGGGCTTGCAAGGTTGGTTTCACAGAAGTAAAGGTTTGTGTTGGTTTAGCCCCTGCTTCTAACTCATGAGCACGTTTGGCTTGAAGAATACAAAGAGAATACTTTGAAGGAACCTTATCCAATAAAGTATCGATAGAAGGTTTTAACATCATAGCTATTGGTTTCCTTTCTTAATCAATGTGCTTAATCATATCATTGTAGCGACCAATCACACGGTCCACACGGAAATGCTCCACTTCAATAATGCGTTTCACTCGCTCAGCAGCCAAAGGCACTTCATCATTAACAACAGCATAGTCGTATTCGCGCATCAAGGCAATTTCTTCTTTCGCGCGCTCGATACGTTGGCGAATCACTTCCTCGCTGTCAGTTCCTCTTCCAACCAAGCGGTCTTTTAATTCATCTAAATCTGGTGGTGTTAAGAAGATAAAGACACCGTCTGGCACTTTTTTCTTAACCTGAAGGGCACCTTGAACCTCAATTTCAAGGAAAACGTCAATTCCTTTATCAAGCGTTTCATTCACGTAAGTGAGCGGTGTACCGTAGTAGTTCCCAACGTACTCGGCGTATTCCAACATTTGACCTTTTTTAATCAAGTCCTCGAATTCTTCACGAGTTCTGAAAAAGTAATCAACACCATCAACTTCTCCTGGTCGTTTTGGACGTGTCGTCATAGAAACAGAATATTCAAATTGATGATCTGGTGTAGAAAAAATTTCTTGGCGAACTGTTCCCTTACCAACTCCAGAAGGTCCTGAGAAAACAATTAACAAACCACGTTCGGCCATGCCACTCTCCTTACTATAAAATACAAGTGAAGTTTTATCTTTTATCAATTAAACTACAGATTAGTGTACCAAAAATACTGGTATTTTTCAAGGCATTTTAGCCGCTTGTCTAAAGCAAAAGGAAGTACCTTTTCAGCACCTCCTTTTTACAGCGTTTTATTTGGCGTAATCCACGGCACGAAGTTCTCGAATAACGGTCACCTTGATGTTTCCTGGATAATCCAAATTATTTTCAATTTTCTCACGAACCTTGTGGGCTAGGATGGTCACTTCGTCGTCTGAAATTTTATTCGGTTGGACAACGATGCGAATTTCACGCCCTGCTTGAAGGGCATAACTGCTCTTAACACCATCAAAGCTTGTCGCAATATTTTCCAAATCACGCAGACGTTTAATGTAATTTTCCATAGATTCATTACGAGCACCTGGGCGGGCAGAACTCAAGGCATCCGCAGCGGCTACAAGCACAGCAATGACGCTTTCAGGCTCCACATCACCATGGTGACTGGCGATGGCATTGACAACCACTGGGCTTTCCTTGTACTTGCGAGCAAATTCGGCACCAATTTCAACGTGGCTTCCTTCCACTTCACGGTCAATCGCTTTCCCCATGTCATGCAAAAAGCCTGCACGTCGAGCCAAAGCCACATTTTCACCCAGTTCTCCAGCTAAAATACCAGCCATTTTACCGACTTCAATCGAGTGTTGAAGAACGTTTTGGCCATAAGAAGTTCTGAAATGAAGGCGTCCCATAATCTTGATGAGATCAGGGTGAAGGTTAAGGGCACCAATTTCAAAGGCTGCTGCTTCACCGTATTCACGGATGCGGTGATCCATTTCTAGGCGATTTTTTTCAACCAATTCTTCAATACGAGCTGGGTGAATACGGCCATCTTGGATCAAAGCTTCAAGGGTCAAGCGGGCAATTTCACGACGAACGGGGTCAAATCCTGACAAGACCACCACTTCAGGAGTATCATCAATGATAACATCCACACCTGTCAAGCTTTCAAAGGTCCGAATATTACGCCCTTCGCGTCCAATGATACGTCCCTTCATGCTGTCATCTGGCAAGTGGACCGTGGTGATGGTTTGCTCAGCCACATATTCCCCAGCCATACGTTGCATGGCCTGCGCCAAAATGTCTTTCGCCATTTTGCTTGACTTGTCACGAATCTCACGTTCGGCGTCTTTGATTTTCGTTGCAATTTCGTGTGTCAAGTTATTTTCCGTTTCGGTCAAAATAACCTCACGCGCTTCTGCAATAGTCATCACTGCGACACGTTCCAATTCAGCTTGCTTTTGGCCTTCTAGCTCTCCAATTTGTTTTTCACGCTCATTAATATGCTTAGTTTTATCGGTCAGACTCTGCTCTTTGCTTTCCAACAATTTTTCTTTGTTAGTTAAGTTCTCGTCTTTTCGGTCAAGAGAATAAGCACGTTCTGTCAAACGTATTTCTAACTGCTTTAACCCTTGTCTTTCAGACTTGAATTCTTTTTCAATCTCTTCACGATATTTTCTAGCCTCTTCTTTAGCTTCGATTAGCATCTCTTTGCGGTGAGATTTGCTTTCTCGCTCTGCTGTTTGTCGAATCTGCTCTGCTTCTTGCTCAGCTTTTCCACGTAAGTTTACAGCATCTTGTTCGGCATTTAAAAGAGTGAGTTCTGCCGCTTTCTTTGCAGACTTCAGTCTAATCGAAATCAAGGCATAACCAACTATCAAACCAATGAGGGCAAAAACAATCAAAATAATAATATCTGTCACGTTTTTACCTCAATATTCTATTTTTAATATTTTCTACTAATTCTATTTTCATTAATAGAAAACTACTTTCCAGTTTACCATAAAACGAATTTTTTCACAATTTAAAATTTTAAAGCGTTTTAATAAATTTTATGTTATGATAGGAATACTAGTAAAAAGGGGGGTTATTATGTCTAAAAAAGAGGTTACCGTAGAAAGCTTTGAATTGGACCATACAATTGTGAAAGCACCATACATTCGCCTGATTTCACAAGAAAAAGGGCCTGTTGGTGATGTTATTTCTAACTTTGATGTGCGTTTGGTACAACCAAATGAAAATGCCATCCCAACCGCAGGACTACACACGATTGAGCATTTATTTGCTAAATTAATTCGTGAACGCATTGATGGTATGATTGACTGCTCTCCTTTTGGATGCCGCACAGGTTTTCATTTGATGATGTGGGGTGAGCACAACACGACAGAAATTGCCCAAGTCATCAAATCTAGCCTCGAAGAAATCGCTAATGTCACAACTTGGGATGACGTCCCAGGTACAACCATTGAATCTTGCGGAAACTACAAGGACCACAGTCTTTTTACTGCAAAAGAATGGGCAAAAGTCATTTTACAAGACGGCATTTCAGACGACCCATTTGAACGCCATGTCATCTAAGACCACACAAAAAGCAGAGAAGGCTTAAATGCTCTCTGCTTTTTCGTTTGCTTTCATTTTAGTGGAATTGCATACCGCCGTCCACGATAATGGTTTGTCCTGTGATGTAGTCTGAATCTGGACCAGCTAAAAAACTAACGGCATTGGCTACGTCCTCAGGTTCTGAAAGGCGTTGTAGGGTGATGTCTTTGGCAAAAGTTTGCATTCCCCATTCGTCATCTTTGCCAGCATTTTTGCCTACTTCGTGAGCGATACTATACATCATTGGTGTCTTAACAATACCTGGAGCATAGGCATTTACTGTAATGCCGTCCTTAGCCAAATCACGCGCCAAGGTCTGCGTAATACCACGCACAGCAAATTTACTGCCACCATAAACCGTCAGATTGGGATTGCCGACGACCCCTGCTTGCGACGTTGCATTGATGATTTTACCGCCGTGTCCTAATGCCTTGAACTGAGCCAACGCAGCCTGCGCTCCCCAAATAACACCTCCAACATTAATAGCAAAAGTGCGTTCAAAGACTTCTTCTGTAATGCTTTCTAGCGGCGTTGTCGGAGCAACACCAGCGTTATTGACCACGACAGACAAATCACCAAAATGCTCAACAACTTTAGCAAAGGCGGCAGCGACTTCTTCACGTTTTGACACGTCCGCCACGACAGGCAAGGTATTTGTCGGTGAAATGTCTTGCGCAGCTTTTTCAGCTGTTTCTTGATTGTAATCAAGAATACCAATTTTAAAACCGTCAGCGTGCAAACGTTTAGCAATCGCCAAACCAATTCCCTGACCAGCACCAGTCACAATAGCAACTTTTACCATCTTTATCACCTCGTATTCTGTTTTATTACTGCAATTATAGCGCTTACATTTTATAGCGTCAATTTTTTTCTCTGAAAATCACACTATTTTTGAAAATACTTTTCGACTAAAAAATAACTTTTCTGATAGCATAAAAGAAGACCTTACGGTCCTCTTTTATAGTTTTAGTAATCCAAGGCATCTGAATGACCAGCAGCATTTCCGACGAAGTAACCCGTTTTACAGTTGATAGAGAACAGATAAGTTCCATCAGCCTTGAACATATTGTAGTAACCATTGTCGTTGATGATATTGACTTTTTCTAAGATAAAGTCATTTCCTGAGAAATAGCCACGTGCGTGTGAGGTATCAATGATTTTTTCAAGGACACCTGGTGCAAAGGTCCAAGCTGGGTTGCTTGAGTCTGCAATCGCACTTTCATTATAAGGCACACGGCTAAGATTGCGTTGCAAAATAGCAGGATTGTAAGACGTAATACCGTAGCTTGTCGCTCCTGAAACGCTGGCTGTTGCAGGTGTTGACGTATCTGATGATGCTTCTTGCGTTGTTGAGCTAGCTTCCGTTTGACTTTGCTCACTGTCACTTGCTTCTGTTGAAGAGTCAGGCGCTTCGCTTGAACTTGATGATGAACTAGCTGCTTCACTGCTACTTGCAGCGGCTTCATTACTAGCAGCTGTTGCTTGTTCCAATTGTTCTTTACCATCAGTTATCGCTGATTGTAACAAGGTATCTAGTTTAGCATTGCCTGTTTTTAGCAAGTCGCTTGATAATTGGTCAAAGTTAGCATCTGATTTCACCGTTGCAGAAACTTTTTTACCATCAACAATCACATCAGATTCGAAGCGTTTGTTGACAGATTGGATGGCTTCAATTTGTTTATCCAAGGCATCATAATCTTTTTTGGCTGCATCGTATGACTTGGTACCTTTCAAAGCATCCAATTTTTCTTTCAAGGTTGGCAGATTTGAAAAAGCGCTGTTTTTCAAGCTGGTTTTCTTATCATCTGTAAAGAATGAATCATAATAAGAATCAAAGGCTGATGCTGCTTTTTTCTCTTTTGATGATTCTTCTGACGATGTTTTAGTGACCGACGTATTTGACTGCACTGTTTTAGAGTCGTTTTTATTGGCATTCAAACCATAGGCAATCCCAAAAATAGCAAGCACCAAAGTTGCTACACCACCAATAATAAAGGTTCTTGTGAGCTTTTTAGGCTCCTCATCTCCCCAAGCGTCATCGTCGTCCTTTTCCTCAGTAAAGGCAGGACTACTAACAGCAGGGGTAGGCTCTGGGCTAACAGATGGTTCTGGTTTGATGTCTGCTGGCTCTGTTGCCTCTTGCTCTGGCTGGGGTTGAGGTTCTGGCTGCTCGTCCTTGATTTGAAAAGCAGGCGTTTCCTCCTGTGGCCTAGCATCCGCTTTTTCAGTAGCATCTTCTACTGGGACAGCTTTAGGTTCAGGAGTAGGTGTTTCAGCCTGCTTAGGTAAATCGCTTTTTAGGGCTGCATTGCCAATAATTCCTTTTTGAGCCAATTCTTCGCGTTGCTTTTTGATAAAATCATCCAAAGCTAACGTGTCCAAATCATCAAAATCCGATATTTTTGACTCAAATTTTTGTGATGTGACTTCGTCTTTATGTTCTTTAATATACTTATCCAACACCCCGTCAGAATCACCTGCACTGGCTTTGATTTCAGAATTCTTTTGTGCAACTTCTTCAACGGTCATGTATTTGACATCTTGTAAATCCAAGCCATCTTGCTCTTGAGAAGATGGGTTTTCTTTCTTTTCTGACACGCTTGTTCACCTCTCTACATCAGATTTCTATATCACATAGGCTCTTAACTGCTAGCTAATCTCACTTATCTTTGGTTGATGGCACGGCAGAGCGTTTGACACGTTCGCCATAAAATTGATACAAATCAACCCTCAGTGTTCCATTATAAAGTTTTCGTTTTTTATCAGCCTGCGAGCCGTATTTGCGTTCAAACTGTTCATCACTGGTCAAGATGAATTTGCTCCATGTTTTGAGCGGAGCAAAAGTTTGTCCCATCTCATTATACAAGATGTCCACCGCTTTGTCATCCAGCAATCGTTCGCCATAAGGTGGGTTTGATATGATAACACCGTTGATTTTATCGGTTTTTAAATCTTGAAGACGCATTTGTTTCAATTGGATGACATCTGCAAGTCCTGCTTCTTGTGCGTTCTTTTTCGCAATCTCAATCATCCGACCATCAATATCAAAACCTGAAATATCAAGCTCAATATCATAATCGGCTTTTGCTTCAGCCTCGTCACGAACTTGTTGAACCAAATCCGCATCGACCCAATTCCATGCTTCAAAAGCAAAATCACGGTTAAAACCAGGAGCAATGTTCATGCCAATCATAGCCGCCTCAATGCAGAAAGTCCCTGAACCACAGGTTGGGTCGATAAAAGGCTTATCGGGATACCAATTAGATAACTCAATGATAGCTGCGGCCATGTTTTCTTTAATCGGAGCACCACCTTTTTCCACACGGTAACCACGTTTAAAGAGGCTAGCCCCCGTTGTATCAATCATGACCGTTGCCTTGTCCTTCAAAATGGATACTTCAATTTTAAATTCTGCACCATTTTCCTGCAAAGGCACACCGTCAGGACGGTGATACACTTTTTGCAATTTTTTCACGACCGCTTTTTTACTAATAGCTTGAACACTTGGCTCATTGTGAAGCTTTGATTTCACACATTTGGCCTTGGCAATGGGAAATTTAGCCCCCAAAGGCAAGTAATTTTCCCAATCAAGCGCATAAACGCCTTGGAACAATTCTTCAAAGGTACGTGCTGGAAATTCCCCCACGACAATCTTGATGCGGTCAGCCGCTCGTAGCCAGAGATTGGTCGTAATGATCGTTCTTACATCCCCTTGAAAATGCACCTTCCCATTTTCAACCTGGCACTCAATTCCTAAATCACGAATTTCACGCCCGACAATCGCCTCCAGCCCCGCAGCCGATGTCGCTACTAAATTAAAGTTTTTCTTCATTCCTTAATTCCTATTTCATCAAATACTTATCTATAAGTGTATCACGTTTTACGGTTTTTGAACCATTAAAATATCAGTTATTTGCAAAATAAAAGCTAGCCTAAGCTAGCTCAACCTATATGCAATTTTCTATAAGCCATGTTTTGTTCCAGAGGTAACTAGGTCTTACCTCCTTCGATAATCATCTGTCTACTGTTTCCAGTCAGGATAGATTGTTCGTCTTCCAACTATCCCATGCCCCTACCAAAGTTTGGGTTGCTAGCTTGAGGGGTTTACCGCGTTCCACTTTTTAGGTTTCCCTAAAAACTACGTCACTGTGGCACTTTCAGAGCAACTCAGACCTATCTAACGACTTAGTCCTTTCGCTCGCCGTAACACCTTCCAAAAAGATGTCCCTAGGCTTATTGATTCACCTAGCACAAACACTACCAGCATCACAGCCGGTGCTAGCATGGACTTTCCTCATGATACCAAATGCACCACGCGATTATCCAAAAATTGCACGTTTTTTATAACTCAAGCACTAAGGCTTAAATTACCCATTGATTTGTTTACCAAAGACTTCTTTTTCCAAACGGCTAATGCGTTTCAAAATATCGAAGTTAGTTGCAGATTGTGCCACACGTGTTTGTTGTGCACTTGCTGCTTGCGAAGAAACGTATGATGATTGCGCATTTGCCTTAGATTTTGCTGCTAATTGTTGTTTTAAGCGGTCATTTTCTTCGCGTAATTCTTGAATTTGTGTGAGATAACTTTCGTAATCTTGGATCACATTATCCAAAAATTCGTCAATTTCTTTCTTATCGTAACCACGCATGCTGGTTTTAAACTCTTGTTCAAAAATGTCCTTAGGACTATAAATAATACTTGCCATTCTATCTCTCCAACCAAAACCATTCTAAGGCACATGAAATCATGATACCAAATTATATAGTACAGAAATATTAGAGAAAAATCAAGCATTTACTTCTAATTTTCTTGTGACCGATACGTCTTACCAATCTTCTAAAAATTCATTTAAACGCTCAAAAGTCAAAAAAGTAATAGGGTAATCTGCTTGTTCTTGCATGACTTTTAACAAATATTTCAATTGGGTTTCATTTTCAGTATCATAAAAAAGGTAGGCACCTTGCGTGTTTTGAACCAAAAAGTGATTATATTGTCGAAATTGTGATGGGTTCTCATAGCTTTCGTAGGCGTATTTGACAAAATCAACCTGCTTGAAATCTGCCAATTTGGCTTGATTGGCTTCGTTCCACTGTTGGCCTTGAGTTTCAAAGGTGAAAAGCGTGGCAATTTGAAAAGGGTAATCCGCCTGCAATTTCTTAGCCACTTGCAGTGCCCAATATTCAAAGCCAAGATTGCCCGTGAAAATAAACCACTCCACCCCTTCTTCAAGATAATGGATAAGGTCTTTTCGAATGGCCGCCTTGATCACATCAATGCGTGGGTCCTTATCTTGAAAAATGCTCAATTCAAATCCGCGGTACCCCGTCACAAGAATTGCGTTCATATCTGCCTCCTTTTAAAAAATATGTTATAATAGGACTACCTATGTGATTTAATCAATAAAGATAGGAGTTTTATGGTTAATTACCCTCACTTTGTTCGGAGGCAAACAACACCTCCACGTAAAAAAAGCGAAAAAAACACCGTAAACTTTGCTAATCGTGGGATGAGTTTTGAAGCAGCTATTAACGAAACCAATAATTATTACCTATCTCGTGATATCGCTGTGATTTACAAAAAACCAACACCCATTCAAATTGTTAAGGTGGATTATCCCAAACGAAGCCGAGCTAAGATTGTGGAAGCTTATTTTCGACAAGCCTCTACTACCGATTACTCTGGCGTCTATAAGGGATATTATGTTGACTTTGAAGCTAAAGAAACTCGGCAAAAGACATCTATGCCGCTCAAAAATTTTCATGCGCATCAAATAAAACATATGGACAGAGTCTTAAAACAAGGTGGGATTTGTTTTATCTTACTCCATTTTTCGACTCTAAAGGAAACCTATTTTTTACCAGCTAGTGCCCTAGTTGATTTTTACCAAATTCATTTGGGAACCAAATCAATGCCTCTTGATTATATCAAAAAAAATGGTTATCTGGTGGCAACACAGGCACTACCTCAAGTTCCTTATTTAGATATTATTGACCAAAAAATTTTAGGCGGTGATGACAATTAAACAGAAACAAAACACTAAAAAAAGAGCCAATAGAAACTCAAAGGACACGGTCTTGCGTGTTATCAAATATGGGCTGATTACATTTGTAACGCTTGTCATTGTAGGTGTTATAGCTGGAGCTGGACTCTTTTTCTACTATGTGAGCAGCGCTCCAAAACTATCAGAAAGCAAGCTTTCTTCTACTAATTCGAGTTTGATTTACGACTCTAACAATAACCTTATTGCTAACTTGGGTTCAGAGAAAAGGGAAAGTGTTTCAACAGAAGATATTCCTTTAAACCTAGTCAATGCCATCACATCTATTGAAGACAAACGCTTCTTTAAACACCGTGGGATTGACATCTATCGTATTTTCGGTGCAGCTTGGAACAACTTTACCCGCTCAGGTACCCAAGGGGGGTCAACACTCGACCAGCAGCTTATCAAGTTGGCGTATTTCTCAACTAACGAATCAGACCAAACCCTTAAACGTAAGGCACAAGAAGCTTGGTTAGCCCTCCAAATGGAGCGTAAGTACACCAAGGAAGAAATCTTGACCTTCTACATCAACAAGGTTTATATGGGAAATGGTAGCTACGGGATGCTGACAGCGGCTAAATCTTACTATGGCAAGGACCTCAAAGACTTGTCTATTGCCCAATTAGCGCTTTTAGCAGGGCTTCCTCAAGCACCAAGCCAATACAACCCTTACACCAATCCAGATGCTGCCCAAAATCGTCGTGATACCGTTTTATCACAAATGTACGAAGATGGCGACATCTCAAAAGAAGAATACCAAACTGCTATTGCAACACCAGTCACTGATGGTTTACAACCATTGACCGAAACGTCTAGCTATGATGATTACTTGGATAATTACATCAAGGAAGTCATCGAAGAAGTCAAAGACGAAACTGGTCAAGACATTTATTCAGCAGGTTTGAAGGTTTACACAAACGTAGATACCGATGTTCAAAAATACCTCTGGAATGTCTATAATACTGACTATTATGTGTCTTACCCTGACTCTGATTTGCAAGTGGCTTCAACCATTATCGATGTCAATACTGGTAAAGTCATTGCGCAACTTGGTGCACGAAACCAAGACACAACCGTTTCATTGGGAACCAACCAAGCCGTTCTTACCGATAGGGACTGGGGGTCAACCATGAAACCTATTACAGATTATGCCCCAGCTATTGAAGACGGTATTTACACAAGTACTGCTGCCACAACCAGCGATACCAAGTACTACTGGCCTGGCACTTCAACTCAGCTCTACAACTGGGACCGTCAATACTATGGCAACATGACTATTCAAACAGCCATTCAACAATCGCGTAACGTTCCTGCCGTGAGAGCCTTGGAAGCTGTTGGTTTGAATAATGCTAAGAAATTCCTAGAAGGTTTGGGCATTTACTACCCTCAACTTTACTATTCAAACGCCATTTCAAGTTCGACAAGTGACTCGAATGAAAAATACGGCGCAAGCAGTCTGAAAATGGCTGCTGCCTACGCTGCTTTTGCAAATGGTGGAACCTATTACAAACCACAATACGTCAACAAGATTGAATTTAACGATGGAACTAGCCAAACCTTTGAAACATCTGGTACACGTGCCATGAAGGAAACAACAGCCTACATGATGACGTCAATGCTGAAAACCGTTTTGACTTACGGTACTGGTACAACAGCTTCTATCCCTGGTTTATACCAAGCTGGTAAAACAGGAACATCAAACTATTCTGATGAAGAATTAGAAGAAATTGAACAAACAACTGGTATTTACAACAGTGCAGTTGGAACCATGGCACCTGATGAATTATTTGTTGGTTACACAACGCAATATTCGATGGCAGTGTGGACAGGTTACAAAGACCGTATGACTCCAATCTACGGTAGTGGGCTAAACGTTGCGGCCGAAGTTTACAAGGCTATGCAAAGTTACCTCAATGAAAAATACGGTAGCGGTAGCAAGAACTTCACGCAACCAAGTGGCGTTTACACAAGCGGTGGTTATGTTTACCTAAAAGGGGCAAAAAATAATTCTTCTGCCTCATCTTCATTGTCATCTGTATATAGTAACCTCTACGGTTCTAATTCAAGTTCTTCAGAAGACCAAACATCAACAGAAGTTTCATCTTCAACAGATAGCTCTGATAACGATGATAATACTAGCGATAGTAATTCAATGAGTAACAATCCTTCTGTAAGCACCCCTGATGCAATAACAGATGCCAACAATAGCTATAACAATAACAACAGCTATACAACACCTAATAACAATACGACCAGCGATGCTAATAGCACGACAAGCCAAAACAACTCTGATAGCACAGCGACAACTGGTCAATAATACTTATGCAAAAAGCCTGTAACTAAAAATGTTACAGGCTTTTTGATGACTTCAACATTTTGTGATAAAAAACTGGCTTGGAGAAATATCCAACGCCAGTTTTAATATTTTTACAAATCTGTTTGGCTAGCCAAGGCTCCCATTGGGTCCCAAGGTGCTAATACAGTTGGTTCAGCTTCATAAGCAGCAAGTTCCTCATCAGTTAAGAATTCTTTACGAACGACGATTTGGTAGGTAAATTCATCCATCCAAGCGTCTGAAGCAACGAAGTAACCTTTGTCACCAACTTTTTCTCCCCATGAATTTTCAACTTTCCATTTGAGAGGTTCGCCATTTTCAGCCAAATCCACACCAGTCAAGACCATAGCGTGAGTCATCAAGCTTTCGCTGTAATCCAAACGTCCTGCTTTGTCTTGTGTGAAGGAAATGTTCATAGCCGTATCAAAATCGTAAACATTTGTTGCTAAGATACCTTTTTGACGGTCTGAAATTTGACCGACATCAGAACCAAACCAAACGGTTTCACCAGCTTGCATTTGAGCAATAGCCAATTCTTTGAAACGTGTCATATCAAGATTGAGGTAACGTACCGCACGACTACCCACAACGTTACCAAGCATATCAACAGTGTAAGATTTGCCATAAGGTTTGTCTGCTGTTGGGGCATTGATAACAGAAACGTAATCTGATAGGTTCAAACCAACGTATTTTTTGAAGAATTCTTGTGGTGTAATGTTTTTATCAGAATGGTAGTTGTTGTCTTTGTCACGGTAAGCAAAGTCAAATGTGCGTGGTGGCAAACCGAGATTAACAGCCAAGAAATTGAAGATTTCTTGAAGTAAAGCTTCTTTTTGAGCTCTGATGCCTTCAGTACCGACACCTGCTGCAACAGCTTCACGCAAAATTTGAGCATCTTGACGCAACAATTTGTTCAAGTATTGGTTCAATTCACGGCTGTTGCTTGATGATACTGATTCTGGGTAAGCTGATTTTGGCACGACACCGTATTTTTCAAAAAGAGCCACCACCATATCCCATTGACCACCGTCTTGTTGGGGAACGTCTAGTAAGAATTTCACTTTACGGCTGCCAAGTTCTTGGTCTGCAGTCGCAATGACTTGTTCTAAGAACCAGTTTGATTTTTCGTATTTGTCCCAGAAGAATGTGTGGGCTTGAGAAAGCTCGAAATTATCCAAGTTAAGGTCTGAAATCAATTTGTGACGAAAGGTATTAAGCGCCGCAAACATCCAGCAACGACCTGATGCTTTTTGGTTAGCTACCTTATCTTTTGTCAAATCAATAGAAAAGATATGGTCGTTTTCCACTTGGCTTTGGCGTGTTTCAAGTGATTTCAACAAGCCGTTGTGAGTGACAGCATTTTCAACAGCACGCAATTTGCTATTGTCTTGAAAATCAGCAAATAGTTTGTCTGTAAATGATGATGATAATTCTGACATATTTCCTCCTCCAAAATCAGTCAAGCAAGCACCTAGCCCTACTTAACCAAATTAATCACTATCTATTATAACGCTTAAGAGGCAGAATTCAAGCAATTATAGGGAATTCTGGCTTAAAAGCGGCAAAAAAGACCTTAGCGGTCTTTTTGAATCTGTTTTATTTCCAAAAATCATCAAAAACGGTGATTGGTAAATGGCGTTTGTGTTCGGTTTTACGCCACCAGTTTTCAATGGTTTCTTTGGCTTTTGGTGACACTTCTTTGCCTTCAAGGTAATCATCAATATCGTTGTAAGTCACACCAAGAGCCACTTCGTCAGCAATACCTGGGCGATTTTCTTCCAAATCAGCGGTTGGAATTTTTTCATAAATGGCTGGGTTAGCCCCTAATTCTGCCAATAATTGTTTGCCCTGGCGTTTGTTGAGGCGATAAAGCGGGATAACGTCGGCACCACCGTCACCGAATTTGGTAAAGAAGCCTGTAATGTTTTCTGCAGCGTGGTCTGTTCCGATAACCGCTCCGCTATTGGCACCAGCCACGGCATATTGGGTAATCATGCGTTGGCGAGCCTTGATATTTCCCTTATTAAAATCAGAAACTTCAATACCCGCTTCTTCAAGGGCTGCAACTTGCCCATCAACACCTGCTTTGATGTTCACTGCAATGCTGACGTCTGGCTTGATAAAAGCAAGGGCACGTTGGGCATCCTCTTCGTCTGCTTGCACGCCATATGGCAAACGCACTGCGATAAAGCGATAACTGTCGTCACCTGTTTCAGCACGGAGTTCTTCTACTGCGATTTGTGCCAAACGTCCTGCCAAACTAGAATCTTGCCCACCTGAAATTCCTAGCACATAGCTTTTTAAGAAACTATGCTTTTTCAAATAGTCTTTAAGAAAATCAACCGATACACGAATTTCTTCTTTTGGGTCAATGCTTGGTTTTACTTTTAATTCTGCAATAATCTCATCTTGTAAACTCATTTCACTTCTCCTTTTTGTTGGGCTTCCTTACGAATACGGTCAATCAAATTCATCTTGTTTTCCCAGACATCTAATGACAAATCCACTGGGTAATCTTGCGGATTTAAGATACGTTTGTACTCATCCCACAATTTGTCAAATTCTTGGCGGGCATAGGTTTGAATATCTGAAAGATTAGGCAAGTCATACACCAATTTACCCTTGTCAAATACATCAACCAAAAGTGGCACTGCTTCAAAGTCTTTTACTGTTTTATTGATGTAAGTATAGGTTGGATGGAACATGTAGATTTCATCCAAAGCATTCACATCTGTATCAGTAAAGGTGATGTAGTCCCCTTCGGTTTTTCCTTTTTCACGGCTGGTAATACGCCAAACTTGCTTCTTACCTGGGGTTGATACTTTTTCAGCGTTATTAGACAGTTTGATAGTGTCTTGCATCTCGCCGTTATCGTCTTCAATAGATACGATTTTGTAAACGGCCCCCATAGCTGGCTGGTCATAAGCCGTGATAAGCTTAGTACCAACTCCCCAAACATCAATTTTAGCTTTTTGCATTTTGAGGTTGAGGATGGTATTTTCATCCAAATCATTAGACGCGTAGATTTTGGCATCAGGATAACCAGCGTCATCTAGCTGTTCACGGACTTTCTTAGACAAATAAGCCATGTCCCCTGAGTCAATGCGAACACCGAGGAAATTAATCTTGTCACCCAGTTCATTGGCCACACGAATAGCAGCAGGAACACCAAGGCGAAGGGTATCGTAAGTATCTACAAGGAAAACACAATCCTTGTGCGTGCCAGCATAGGCCATGAAGGCTTCGTAATCATCTCCGTAAGCCTGCACCAAAGAATGCGCGTGCGTTCCTGAAACAGGAATGTCAAACAATTTACCAGCACGAACATTTGAAGTAGCATTGGCACCACCGATAACAGCTGCGCGGGTTCCCCAAATGGCAGCATCCATTTCTTGGGCACGACGCGTTCCAAATTCAAGCAAAGGTTCATCGTCAATCACCGAACGAATGCGAGAAGCCTTGGTCGCAATGAGGGTCTGAAAATTCACGATATTAAGCAAGGCTGTTTCTACTAATTGGCATTGTGCCAGTGGACCTTCCACCTGAACAATCGGCTCATTAGCAAAGACCAAATCCCCTTCTTGAGCCGAACGAATACTCAATTCCAGCTTGAGATTTCTCAAATAATCAATGAAATCCGCAGCGTAACCCAAGCTTTCCAAATAAGCAATGTCGGTGTCGCTAAAGTGCAAGTTATTCAAGTATTCCACCATGCGTTGTAGCCCCGCAAAAACAGCGTAGCCACTAGCAAAAGGTTCTTTTCTAAAATAAATCTCAAAGACTGCATTTTTATTATGGATGCCCTTATCAAAATACACTTGCATCATGTTAATCTGATACAAGTCGGTATGGAGTGTTAAACTATCGTCTTGATACATCTGACTTTCCTCGTTTTTATTTTTGTTTGGACTCAGAAGGCTAAAAACCATCGCAGCTGCCAAAACAGTTAGTAATCTCTCATATTATAGCACAAATACAAGGGACTTGCTAAAATCTTTGTGAGTTTTCCTTCAAAGAATATTAAAAAGGATAGCCAAAAGCCATCCCTTTGTCAAATCTTAAGACATATTTTCAATGTACTGGTAAACACCTTGCCCAGCAATGGCACCATCACCAACAGCTGTGGCAATCTGACGCAAGTCTTTTTGGCGCACATCTCCAATGGCAAAAATACCAGGAATGCTTGTTCTCATGTGCTCATCTGTCAGCACCCAACCTGCTTCATCAGTAATGCCCAAGTCAGCCACCATGTGTGACACAGGGTCAATACCCACATAGATGAAAATACCGCCAAAATCATGTTCACTGATTTCGCCCGTTTTGACGTTTTCAATAGTCACGCCTGATACCTTCACGTCTGTTCCTTTGATTTCTTTCACAACCGAATCCCAAATAAAATGAACCTTGTCATTAGAAAAGGCACGATCTTGCAAAATCTTTTGGGCACGCAAAGCATCACGACGATGAATAATGGTCACTGATTTGGCAAATTGAGTCAAGTAAACCGCTTCTTCAACGGCAGAATCACCGCCACCAACAACCAACAAATCTTGGTTGCGGAAAAAAGCACCGTCACACACCGCACAGTAAGAAACGCCGCGACTAGTGTATTCTTCCTCACCAGTCACACCAAGCGTGCGATGTTTGGCTCCTGTGGCTAAAATAACCGTCTTGGCTTCGTAGGTATTGTCATCCGTCACCACGCGCTTGACAGCACCAGCATCTTCCACACGTTGCACAATCCCGTAGATATTTTCCACTTCAAATTTTTCAAGCGGTGTGTACATGTTCATGGCTAATTCAGGCCCTGAAATGCGGTCATAACCTGGGTAGTTCTCAATGTCTGAGGTATTGTTCATCTGACCACCAGGTGCTCCTTGTTCGATAATACCAACTTTTATGTTAGACCTTGCGGCATAAAGCGCAGCTGTCATCCCAGCTGGTCCTGATCCGATAATGAGTGTATCATACATGCTTATACTCTCCTCAACTGTTTTCGTTTTTTCATTGTATCAGTCAAGCAAGCCAATTTCAATCATTAGGCTCGCAACATTAAAATAATCGCCATAAACGCAAACGACAAAACGGGTACCGTCATTAAAATGATGGTCACCAAGTCATACAAAAAGGCTTGACGTTTTTTGGCTGTCTTATCCAAATGGCGAAAAACGCGCCACAAGGTCCATAAAATAGCCGCAACAATCGCAAAGACAAGCCCTGATAATAGTCCTTGTAGGTAAAAACCTAATATTTCTAAAAACATATCTTATCCTATCATTGTTTTCATTTGATAAAAAGAGCCAAAAGACTTCTGGCTCTCATTATAACAAAATTTAGGCTTTAAATGTACGTTTTTTGGTAGTTTGCGAAAAATTCTTTGGTGCGTTCTTCTTTAGGGTGTTTAAAGAGTTCCTCAGGTGTGCCTGATTCGATGATATGTCCCTTATCCAAGAAAAGCACATAATCAGCGACTTGATAGACAAAATTCATATCGTGACTGACCAAAATCATGGTTTGCCCATCCTTAGCCGCATTGGCAATGGATTTTTCCACTTCACCAACCAATTCTGGGTCCAAGGCTGATGTTGGTTCGTCCAGCAACAAGACATCAGGTTTCATGGCAAGTGCACGCGCCAAGCCAACCCGTTGTTTTTGCCCCCCTGATAATTGTTTGGGGTAATGGTTTTCACGGTCTGATAACCCAACCTTAGCCAGCTCTTCCTTGGCAATTTTGGTGGCTTGGTCATCAGGCATTTTCTTAACAATTTTAAGCCCTTCTTTGACGTTATCAAGTGCTGTGCGACGCTCAAAAAGGTTGAATTGTTGGAAAACCATCGCTAATTTGCGACGTAGGGTCAAGATTTCTTCTGTGCTAATCGTTTGAAAGTCAACCTTAAAATCATCGATTTGAATTGTGCCACTATCAGGCTTTTCTAGATAATTTAGGCTGCGTAAAAAGGTTGATTTTCCTGCTCCTGATGCTCCGACAATGGCAATCACCTCACCTTTTTGAATGGTGACATCAATACCATCTAAAACCTTTTGTCCTGAAAAAGTTTTGGTTAAATGACTGATTTTAATCATTAGCAATCACCTCTTGCGTTTCTAAACTGGTCTTAGGAGGCTCAATTGATAATTTCTTTTCAATAAGACGTCCTGTTTGTTCAATGATAATGCTGACTGCCCAGTAAACCAAAGCTACCGCAATATAGCGTTCAAAATAACGATAGTCCGAACCACCCAAGATTTGAGCTTGGGCAAACATTTCAATAATCCCAACGTTAAAAGCCAAAGATGTTTCTTTTGTCAAACCAATCAAGCTATTGATAAGGGTTGGTGTGGCAATCACGGCTGCATTAGGGATAATCACACGGCGGTAGACTTGAAGATTGGTCATCCCCAAACTCTTAGCCGCCTCAATTTCACCTGCATTAACCGCCTGAATGGCAGCACGAATGGTTTCGCTGGCATAGGCTGCATTATTTAAGGCAAAAGCCGTAATGGCAAAAACCGACGCTGGAATGGCATTGATATTCCAATCAAAACCGTACTTTTGATTTAAAAATTTCAAAAACAAGGGAATCCCATAATAACTCAACATCAATTGAACCAAGATAGGCGTCCCACGTAGGAAACTCACAACAACGGACTGAATGGGATACAAGATTTTGGTTTGATTGATTTTGACAATCGCAAAAAGCAAAGCGAGCAAAATACCAAAAACCGCACCGCCCAAGGTCAAGCCCAGCATGACTGGAACACGTTCAATGATAGATGGCATGGCATCAAAAACCGCACGCCAACTAAAGAGATGACCTTCTGGAATGTGTTCGAGTAAACGGTCATACCAAGATAAACCTGAAGCAAGTATCGTAAATGACATAACATTCTCCTTTCCATATCGTCATCAAAGCTTATCTTTTCTTAATGGATGAAAGCCTAGGTACTAATCAAGCCCTGACACATAGTCCCCACCAAAGTAAGTTTCGCTCAAGCTAGCCAAAGTCCCATCTTTTTTCAAAGTTTTAAGGCGTTTATTGACAAAGCTTTGGAGTTCTTTTCCTTCTTTGGTGTCCGCAAAGACAAGGTATTCTAAACCGTCTGTCTTGTCCCCAACTTGGTCGCTGAGTTTGGTCACCGTCACATCAAACCCTTGGTCCTTGGCAATGTACTCAGCTGAAATGGCATCGTATAAAATAAAGTCAATATTGCCATTTTCAACGCGTTGGACACGTGTGGTCACCCCAGTTGAGCTAGACACATAATTGATTTGAATAGGGGTTTTGTCAGGGTGATCAGTGTTCCATTTTTCAAGGATTTGCGCATAATTGGTTCCTGAAATGACTTCTGTGCTTTTACCTGATAAGTCGTCCAAACTGCTGTATTGTGTGCCTTTTTGACTGACAATAGCCGCATTTGAGCGAGAAATAGGGTTAGAGAACAGGTATTTTTGGGCACGTTGTTCATTGTAGTTAAAATCATTGGCCGCAATTTGGTAACGTCCCGCATCAATTCCTGTCAAAATGGAATCAAAAGGCGTTGTGACAAATTCGACTTGGTAGTCCTTTGAATCCTTGAAAATGGCCTTGACCACGTCAATATCGTAGCCTTTGTAGGTCTTTCCATCTTTGTAGGTAAAAGGAGCCGTATCAGAATCTGTTGCGACCTTAATCACCGTTTTACCGTCAGACTGGTTTTGTGATTGAGTTGAGCAAGCCGACAAAACGGCTAGGAAAATTAGGGCTAGGGTGCTTAACAGCGTAACAGATTTCTTTTTCATAAGGCGTCCTCTTTTCTTTTAATCTGTTACAGTCTATCAAACTTAGAGCAACTTTCCCAATACATATTTTTTATAGCACTGATAAGAAAAAACTATCAAAACCATAAGCACAAAAATTGACAAAAAAAGACCTGAAACAAGCGTCGCAGATCTCTTTGAGGATTATATAATCATCGCAACAGATGATAGAGGATCATTTAGCTGGGAACAAGGTTTGGTTCCACCACATATCTTAGAAAGTTTGTTTTTTGGCTTTACGTTCTGCACGTCCTTTGGCACGGTTAGCCGCACGACGCTCACGTTTACGTTTTTCTTCAACCTTCCATTGGATTTTTTTCTTATAACCCGGTTTGATTTTTTTCTTTTTCTTCTTAACCAAACCAATCATTTCAGTATCTAATTTTTGATACGATTTTTCACGATTGGCACGGCGGTCTCGGTCATAGGTGTCTTGGAATTCGCCATTTTTAAGGACTTTTGGCACAAAGGTAATTCCCATTTTTTCCAATTCACGAATATCTGAATCATCGCTTGGTTGGTAAAGGGTAATTGCAACGCCGCTTAGACCATTACGACCTGTACGCCCAACACGGTGCACAAAGAAGGACAAATCTTGCGGAATGGCATCATTGATAACATGACTAACCCCTTCAATATCAATACCACGCGCAGCCAAGTCAGTCGCCACCACATATTCATAAGCCATGTTTTTGATTTGGTTCATGGTACGCTTGCGTTCTCTTGGCGGAATGTCACCGCCGATTTTAGCCACTT
>NZ_JAAXMT010000013.1 GCF_012277075.1 Streptococcus alactolyticus
ATCATCGCAATATAAGGACGAATGGCCTTGGTAATTGCCAAAATTTGCTCATTTTTAGCACGGCCCTTCGTTGAAATCAACCAGTTGTCAATGGTATCTGAAATCACCGTATGCGTTACGATTTTTTCCATCACAGGATTGGTCAAGTATTTCTTCAAAAATGGCTGTAATTTTTGCGGAATGGTCGCTGAAAAGACCAGAATTTGAACGTCTTTTGGCAAAGTCCCAGCAATCTTATCAACTGTATCCAAGAATCCCATGTCTAAGGTCATATCAGCCTCGTCGACAACAAAAGTGCGGGCCTTGTAGATTTTCAAATCGCCGGATTTAACCAAATCATAAATACGGCCTGGCGTTCCGATGACGATATGGGGTTGGCTGGTCTTGAGTCGCTCGATTTGTCTAGCCTTATCTGTCCCTCCAACATAGTTTGCCAAACGAACTGGCACCTCAGAATGCTTAGCAATTTGTTTAGCAGCTTGGTAAATTTGCGTGGCCAATTCACGGCTTGGGGCTGTAATAACTGCCTGAACGTCCTTACTTGTCGCATCTAATTGCTCAAAAATTGGCAATAAAAAGGTGTGGGTTTTCCCAGAACCTGTTTTTGATTCTCCCACCAAATCACGACCTGAGCGCACAACAGGAATTAACTTTTGTTGCACGGGTGTTGGGTTTTGAAAGGCTAATTCTTGAAGCGCCTCTCGAATAAAAGGTTTAAAATTAAAATCGTTAAAAGACATTGCTACCTCGATTCTCCTTATTTCTTTTATCGTACATTCTTTTGGGCAAGCTGCTGAGCTATTCGCTCAAAAAGCACCGCCTCTATTTTCGTGAGTAAACACATGGACACCTTTTTATTATATCATTAAATGGCATATTAAGGCAAAATGACTCACTGGGATACAAAAAAGCCAAGAAAATATCTTGACTCAACTATTTTTAAAAGAGATAAAGGAAGGTTAGGGTGAGCAAGCTGCCGATAGCCCCAACGCTCCAAAGGAAGGCATCCACTCGCCATTCAGACCAGCGCTCCGCTTTTCCTGTCAATCCTCCCAATTCCAAATGGTGGTGGAAAGGCGTCATGCGGAAAATACGGCGACCTTCTCCATATTTTCGTTTGGTGTATTTGAAATAAGCCACTTGCAACATAACAGAGCTAGTTTCAAAGACATAGACAATACCGATAAGTAACAAAGTCCATTCTTGGCGAAGGGCAATGGAAATTGCTGCTAACATTGCTCCTAAAGCCAGACTTCCCACATCACCCATGAAAATTTTGGCTGGTTTGTGGTTAAAGACAAAGAAACCAAACAAAGCTCCAATCATGGTAATGATAATCAACAACACGTCAAATTGTTTTTGCACCACGGCAATCACACCGTAAGCTGCCAAACTAATGGCAACGGAAATAGAGGCCAAGCCATCAATACCATCAGTCAAATTAACCGCATTTGAAAAACCGACAATCCAAAAGAGAACAAAGAAAATGTAAAACCAACCAAGATGAACATCAAACCCAAAGACATTCAGGTCATCGATACCATTTGAGCGAACGTGAACAAAATAGAAAATCAAACCACCGATGATTTGCAGGCTCATCTTTTGCCACGGAGTTAGTCCCTCATTGATTTGTCGAAAGATTTTGAGGAAATCATCAAGAAAACCGATAATTCCATAAATCAGAATGACCAGTAAAATCCCTGCCGTTGTCCACATGGCTGTACCAGATTCTTTTGCTACAAAAAAGCTAAAGAAGACAGTCACTAAAAGGGCAACGGTTAGAAAGACAGTTCCTCCCATAGTTGGGGTACCAGCTTTTGCCAAATGTTGCTTAACATCTTCGTGCATTTGCTGACCACCAATTTTTTTCAATTGGTAGAAACGAATGAAAGAAGGCATGGCAAGTATCGTTAAGACAAAGGATACGATACCTGCGACAAAACTTAAAAACATCTTAATCTCCTAGAGTAATAGTAATTTTTTTAACACCTTTAATGTCGGTTTCTGAGGCGACACTTTGTTTGACGACCGTTCCAGAATCAGAGCCCTTAAACTTAATCTTGATACCTGACCAGTTCGAGAATTGTTCCACATTTTCTTTTGTCCAGCCATACATATCAGGAACTTCTTTGAGGCTTCCTGTCCACAGTAAGATTTGTTCATTTTCAGACAAATTGCTGCCGACAGCTTTAGACATTTTCTTGATTTCGCTGCCAGTTCCCACAACAACTGGGTGAACAAGATTGTCACGGAGTTCTTGGGCGGTATCACCTGGGCTCTTGCCAATATAATCTTTGAGTTTATAAGTGGTTTCTGATCTAGCACCTGTGACAGCTGTAGTCGTCAAGGTATCCTTCATCATCATGGCTCTTTCCAAAACAGGATTAACCACATCTTGCCAATAGAGGGCTTTGAAGGCTTCTGACGGTTGTTGAAGAGTCACGTACATGATAAAATCAGGGTCTTCTGAAGGCACCATAGCAACAACAGAGTAGAGGTAGTCATTTGAGCCAGTCAAATACCCTCCACCTTCTTCAGCGGATGCTGCAATCTGAGCCGTTCCTGATTTAACCGCCACAGAATAATTCCCCACTTGGATAATTGGGCCACCAAGAGCTGCGCTATACAAGGTACCAAATTGCGGATCTGTTCCGACGGTCACCATGTAACCAAGTGTTTGATTGGCCGCATCTTCTGATACAGGATTTCCCACAACCTCAGTCGATGCCACACGGGCTGAATTATTATTTGGGTCATAAATTTGGCTGATGAATTTTGGCTCCAACATGACCCCATTGTTAGAAATCGCTGTGAAAGCACGTAACATTTGCACCTGTGTCACACCAATCCCTTGACCAAAGGCACTCATAGCAATTGTTACTTCATTGTCAGATGGTAAAATACCGCTAACCTCGTTGAGCATTCCAAAGCGAGTTGGGTAACCAAATCTAAAGCGAGTAAGATAAGTCAACCATTTGTCATTGCCCATTTTTTTTTCAAGACTAGTCATCGCAACGTTACTTGACCAAGCGAACCCTTGTGCATAGGTCAAGTATTGTACTGATGTATTTCCTTCATTGACGTTCCAGTCGTTGATAGTCGTATCGGCAATGGTAATCCCGTTGATGGTTGAAATCACTTCATTTGGTGAAAAGACCCCTTCATCAATGGCAGATGCCAAAGTCATTACTTTCATGGTTGAACCTGGCTCATAGTAGTTTTGATATAGGAGGTTGTTCCACGTTTTGAGGTTATCCACATTGTAGCCTTCAAGCGTTTGGGCATTGTAAGTTGGGCGTTGTGTTGTCGCTAAAATTTCACCTGTCTTAGCATTGACAACGGTCGCACTAGCATATTTCCCTTTGGCGTGTTCTTGGAAAATATCCATTTGCGATTCCAAATAAGATTGCAATGGCTCCGATAAAGTAGTATAAACGTCTTTCCCGTCAATCGCTTTTTTCACTTCTTTTTCCGTACCAAGAAGGAGGTTACCGTTTTTGTCTTTTTGGTAAATCACACTACCATCTGTCCCTGACAAAATGTTATTTAACGAAGCTTCAATACCAGACGCACCCACCAAACTAGAGGTTTTTCCGTCTTTATTTTCTTTTAATTGGGTCAAACCAATAAATTGAGAGGCAAAAACACCGTTTGGATAGAGGCGACCTGGCGTTGAATAAAAACCAATTCCCTTGATACCAGCTTCTTCCATGGCTTGAGCAATGGCTGACTTCTTGCTGTAAGTCAGGCCTGAGCCTGAACTACCAAAAGATACCTGGAACAAGCCTTTTTGGTTTAATTGTTCCAAGATTTTATCTTTATCAATGCCTAACTGCTCATTTAAAATCTCAGCTACCTTGTTGTACTGCGATTTTTTTACATAGAGCTTTTCACCTGTTGAAGACACATAAGATTTTGAAATAATCGCATAAACGCTATAAGTCGTTGAATCCTCAGCTAAGGCAACACCGTTGCGGTCATAAATGGTCCCACGCTTGGCTTGAACCGTGACTTCTTGCTGATAGACCTCAGAAGCTTCCTTGGATAAATTATGCCCAAACCGTGTGTCTGTTCCGATAATGATGGCGAAATTAATGATAAATATAAAAAAGAGAAAGATGGCCAGAAGCATCAGATTCTGCCCAACGTGCTCTCGATTTTTATTAGGCGTTCGTCTATCTCTTAGCACATAGCCTAAAAAACGATTTTTTAAGTTTCTCATAGACTACTCCACCTGCTTAATGTTATTTTGTTGGCTACTTAAACCTTCTTGCCCAGCAATTTTTTGAATGCGGTCGCGACTGGTCAATTCATTCACTTCCTGCTTGGCGTTGTTGTACTCCGTTTGAACATCACTAATCTGGCTGTTGAGATTGGTGATTTCCTGCTGCACTTCTAAATTGCGACTTTGTAGGTAAACAATACTAATCGCCATGATAATCGCAGTCAGGATAACAGTCCCGTAAAAGACTTTTTCGATGCGATTGAAGGTTCTCATTCGCTTTCTGAGAGCATTGGAGATCACTATATTTCGATTATTGTCCGTCATGATTTTTGTGAACCTTTCTAGCCACTCTTAGTTTGGCTGAATGGGAGCGGTTGTTAGCTTGTAATTCTTCCTCACTTGGCAGGATTGGTTTGCGATTTACCAAAGCCAAAGTGGGCTGCATATCCTCAGGAATAAAAGGCAATCCTTTGGGAACTTCCACCGTTGAGGCTTCTTTGAACAATTGTTTGGTCAAGCGGTCCTCTAGCGAATGGAAGGTAATCACAGATATCCGACCGTCAACAGCCAACAAATCAATCGCTTGTTGAATGGATTCATCCGCCGCGCCTAGTTCGTCGTTTACTTCGATACGAATGGCTTGGAAAATTTGTTTGGCAGGATGTCCTTTTTTCTTCAATGCCTTAGCTGGTTTGGCTGACTTGATAATCTCTGCCAATTCAGTCGTTGTTTCAATCGGCTTCACTTGCCTTGCTTGCTCAATCTTACGGGCAATTTGTTTTGAAAATTTGTCTTCGCCATACTTAAAAAAAATACGAACTAAATCATGATAATCATAGGTATTGACCACATCATAAGCTGAGAGGTCTTGATCACGATTCATACGCATATCGAGCGGAGCATCTTTTTTATAAGAAAAGCCACGTTGGCGTTCATCAAGCTGAGGGCTAGATACCCCTAAATCATATAAAATCCCATCAATTTCACTAACACCATGAGCGGCCAGCTGAGATTTTAAATGCCTAAAGTTGTCCTTGATGAAGGTCACTTGTCCTTTGTCAATATATGGTTTTAAACGAATGTGTGCATTATCAATAGCCGTTTGGTCTTGGTCAAACGCATAGAGGTGCCCTTTGGGACCTAGTTTTGAAAGCAAGTATTCACTATGTCCAGCACCACCCAGCGTGGCATCTACATAGATACCATCTGGCTTGACATCAAGCATATCAACGGTTTCGTGTAGAAGTACTGTTATATGATGAAAATCTTTTGTCATACTTTCCATTATAGCATAAAAAATGAAATGTCGATATAACAAGTTCTACCCTCGGGTATTCAACTGATGGGACAAACAAATAAGAGAAAACCAAACTGGCTTTCTCTTATTTCTTTCATTGTCTGGTTTGCCCTTGACCGTTGATATAAAATTTGGTGCTGGTTAGGGCTTCTAGTCCCATTGGACCACGCGCATGCATTTTTTGGGTTGAAATACCAATTTCTGCTCCCAAGCCAAAGACAAAGCCATCAGTGAAACGGGTTGATGCATTGACATAAACGGCAGCTGCATCCACTTCGTCTTGGAAACGTTCCGCGTGCTCAAGGTCTTTTGTGATAATGGCTTCTGAGTGATGCGTCGTGTAGCGATTAACCCAATCAATGGCCTCATCAAGCGAGCCCACAACCTTGACAGACATCACATAATCCAAGAATTCTGTGGCATAGTCCTCTTCTGAAGCGGCTTCTGCATTTTGGAAAATGGCTAGTGCTTTGTCGTCAGCTCGGAAGGTCACAGGATGCACTTTGGCAATTTCCCTTTCCAATTGCGGCAAGAATTGATCGGCCACGGCTTCATGAACCAACAGACTTTCAGCGGCATTGCACACGCTTGGACGCTGGGTTTTCGCATTGATGACAATCTTAGTCGCCATATCAAGATCTGCCCAATCATCCACGTAAATGTGGACATTCCCGACACCTGTTTCAATGACAGGCACTTTTGATTTTTCCTTAACCGTTTGAATGAGGCGAGCCCCTCCACGTGGAATAAGCACGTCAATATAATCGATAGCCTGCATCAATTCCTCCGCAACAGCGTGACTGGTATCCTCAACCAACTGAACAGCATTAGCATCCACACCTGCTTGCGCTAGCGCTTTACGGATAACCGTCACAAGTGCTGTATTCGAATGAATGGCATCACGTCCACCGCGTAAAATAATGGCATTGCTGGTTTTAAAAGCTAGGCTAAACGCATCCACCGAAACATTTGGACGACTTTCAAAAATCATCGCAATGACGCCCAAAGGCACGCGTTTTTGAACGATTTTCAAGCCATCAAGATTGGTGTAGCCACGGACCACCTGACCAATTGGGTCGGGTAGGTCAGCCACCTGACGAACCCCTTCAACAATCCCTTCAATGCGTTTGGCATCCAGACGCAGACGGTCAACCATGACTGGCGAAATGCCATTGTCCTTGGCTTTGGCAACATCACGAGCATTTTCAGCCAAAATAGCATCCGTTTCTGCTAACAAGGCATCTGCCACCTGACCCAAAATCTGATTTTTTTGCGCCGTACCAAGTTTTGCCAAACTTTGGCTAGCTACCTTTGCTTGTTTTCCCAATTCATCAATGTATCCCATCAAGCTCCTCCTTTACTTGACTTGTGAAAACCAGGTTCCTATCTGAGCCCCTTCTAGAACTTTCAAAATATCACGCGGATTTTCACCATTCATTAAAATCATTTGACTGTTTGCATCAAAAATCATTTGCGCACTCTTAATCTTGCTGAGCATTCCACCTGTTCCAAAACGGCTACCTGCACCACCTGCAGATTTGATAATCTCATCCGTGATTTCTGTCACTTGCTTACGAAGTTGTGCGTCATCATAGATATTTGGGTTTTTGTCGTACAAGCCGTCAATGTCTGACAACATAATCAACAAATCAGCCGTTGTCACCTTAGCAACTATAGCTGATAGACGGTCATTATCCCCAAATTTTGTTGTATGGTCCATCTCGTCCACACTGATGGCATCATTTTCATTCACAATCGGCACAATGCCCATGCTTAACAGCGTTTCAAAAGCATTGGTGAAATTCGCCAAACTTTCAGGATATTCCACCACATCACGCGTAATCAAGAGCTGACTCACTTTAGTCTGATAGTGTGCAAAAATTTGTGAATACAGACTCATCATCGCGACCTGACCAACACTTGATACAGCTTGTTGGCGAGCAATTTCCGTCGGTCGTTTGTCCATGTTTAACACATTTAGTCCAAAGCCCA
Organism: Streptococcus alactolyticus; assembly: GCF_012277075.1. GTDB lineage: Bacteria > Bacillota > Bacilli > Lactobacillales > Streptococcaceae > Streptococcus > Streptococcus alactolyticus. The sequence continues at coordinate 7,515 of NZ_JAAXMT010000013.1, forward strand.
TGGCACCTGATGACACCAAAATCACATCTTTGCCCTTGTTCATCAAGCTTGAAATCACAAAGGCCAACTGGTCAAGCTTTTCCAGATTGATTTTGCCATTTGGCATGACAAGTGAACTTGTCCCAATTTTTATCACAATTCGATTAACAGTTTCAAAATTTCGTTTCATATGCCTTATTATACACTAAAAAAACAGTCCGAGGAACTGTTTTTTTCAGACGATAATACAAATCCGCTTAGAATATTACAAAAATGACGATTGGTTAGAGAGGGGGTCCCAAAAGAGGCGATAAATTATGAATTGATTAATGATACCTATAGCCAGTAAGAAAAGTGTCACGAGGCTATTTGCTAGAAACACATTGTTTAACAGTTGTCCGAGGTAAAGCGTAGCAACAAACACAAGCATTCCCACAATCAGCGTCACAAAAACACTCACCATGGTCAGCCATTGCCCATAACGTCGGTTAAATAATTGCGTCACGTCCTGCCATTTTAAGTCTAACAGACGCACATCTCTTCGATAAAACCACTGTCCTTGTAGGAAAATGACTGCAAGCATTCTCACCAAAAAGGCAAGCGTCAAAACAAGAGGCAATTTCAAGACAAAAAAGGAAATGAGCACGAAACCACCCTTCAATGATTTCTTGACCCATTCCCTCATGATTTATCGCATTTAACCTTATGTCTATCTTAAAAAGATTCGTAAAGGCTCACAGCGTTGTCCACAGTAAAGCCATATTCTTCAAAAATCTTAGCACCTGGTGCTGATGCTCCCCAAGTATCGATAGTCAATGTTTTTCCATTAAGACCAACATATTTGCCCCAACCAAAGCTTGAGCCAGCTTCGATTGCCAAACGTTTTGTAACAGCAGCTGGAAGAATGCTTTCTTTGTAAGCAGCATCTTGTTCGTCAAAGAGATTTTGTGCTGGCATTGAAACCACGCGCACATGAACCCCTTTGTCTGCCAAAGCAGCTTGCGCATCAAGCGCCAATTTCACTTCTGAACCTGTAGCGATAAGAATACCGTCAAGGTCACCTTTTGCTTCAGAAATGATGTAAGCTCCCTTGTTGACACCTTCTTCAGCCATTTCCTTAGTGCCTTCAAGGACAGGAAGGTTTTGACGTGTCAAGACAAGCATTGTTGGACGGTCTGTTTCTCCCAAAGCACGTTTCCAAGCAGCGTTAGTTTCATTACCGTCAGCTGGACGGATAACGTTCAAGTTTGGCATTGAGCGGACACTTGCCAATTGTTCAACGGGCTCGTGTGTTGGACCATCTTCACCAACCGCAATAGAATCGTGAGTCATCACGTAGATGGTTGGCAATTGTTGAAGAGCTGCCATGCGGACGGCTGGAAGCAAGTAGTTTGAAAAGACGAAGAATGTTCCGCCATAAACACGTGTTCCACCGTGCAAGGCAATCCCGTTCATAGCAGCAGCCATGGCAAATTCACGAACCCCAAACCAGATGTTGCGACCGATGTAATTATCAGGTTGGAAATCTGTTTCCTTAGCAACCATGGTATTGTTTGAAGCCGAGAGGTCAGCTGAACCACCCCAGAATGATGGCACTTGGGCAGAAATTTGTTGGATTGCTTGTTGGCTAGACACACGGCTAGCTTGGTTAGAATCCAAGTTAAAGGCTTTAAGATCAACGTTTACAGGTTGGTTGGCAAAGGCTTTTTTGTATTCAGCTGCTAATTCTGGATAAGCCATTTCGTATTCACGGAATTTGGTTTGCCAAGCATTTTCAGCAGCTTCTCCGCGGAATTTAATACCAACTTCAAAGCGTTTTGCGACTTCTTCAGGAACGGTGAATTCAGGGTAATCCCAGCCGTAAGCTTTTTTAGCGTAAGCAATACCTTCAGCGCCAAGTGGAGCGCCGTGAACAGCTGATGTCCCTTGTTTTTCAGCACCGTAACCGATGATGGTTTTCACTTCAATGATAGATGGTTTTTCAGTTTCAGCTTTTGCATCTGCCAAGGCTTTAGCAATAGCTTCCAAATCGTTACCATCTTTCACCAAGATATGTTGCCAACCAAAAGCTTCAAATTTTTCTTTGATGTCTTCTGTGAAGGCTTTTGACGTTGAACCATCTAGTGAAATGTCATTTGAATCGTAAAGAAGGATCAATTTGCCTAGTTTCAAATGCCCAGCAAGGCTAGCAGCTTCTTGGCTGACCCCTTCCATAAGACACCCATCACCATTTAATGCGTATGTATAATGATCAACGATATTAAATCCTGGTTTGTTAAATTTAGCAGCTAAATGCACTTCTGCCATAGCCATTCCGACAGCATTTGCAATCCCTTGTCCAAGAGGTCCAGTCGTTGCTTCAACACCATCTGTATGGTTGACTTCTGGGTGACCTGGTGTTTTTGAGCCCCACTGACGGAAGTTTTTCAAGTCATCCATGCTAACCTTGTAGCCTGATAGATGAAGAAGACTATATAAAAGGGCAGAACCATGTCCTGCAGAGAGCACAAAACGATCGCGATTAGACCAAGAACGGCTAGTCTTTGGATTAACATTCATTACATGATTCCAAAGGACATAAGCCATCGGAGCAGCTCCCATTGGAAGGCCTGGGTGACCTGAATTAGCTGCTTGAATAGCATCAATCGAAAGCGTACGGACAGTGTTGACTGCCAACTGATCAATAGCATCAAATGTCATGAGTGAAACCTTTCTTTTTTAAGGACTTAAACTATAATTGTTCGGATTCTATTATATCATATCTCTTGAAAATTTTTAACTAGTAGTCTTAAAAAGCTCAGTTATTTCAAAATAACCAAGCTTCCTTTTTATGAATTTGGGTCGTCAAGGCTTCTGCCGTGCAAGCCACGTTCACGTTGCAATTGACGGAGTTTTTCAGGTGTCACGTCGTTTCCTTCCTCGTCAACTAATTTGATACCAGCGATATGGTGAAGGAGTGAGCGGCGGTAACCTTCGATGTATTCTTTACGCAATTCAGCTTGTTCAACTTTTTCTTCACCAGTCAAACCAACTGTTTTTTTCTTGCGTGCGAGTTCATTGATACGTTCAATTTTCTTTTCAAGCATGAGTTCATTCCCAAACGTATCCTGCTAGAAAGATACGTTTTCCTTTCTATTTTGATATCTTAGCTATTTCAAGATAGCAGTAAAATCTACTCAATGAGTAGATTTTACTAGCTTATTTCGTGTTTAATTTGTTAAAGGCAGCCACGCGGCTAGCTTTAGAGCTTAATTGCGATAAAATAGCTAGACGATTATTTTTAACAGCTTTATTATCCACCATAACCATGGTATTGTCAAAGAATTTGTCAATAACTGGGCTCAAAGCAAAGAGTTGTGCCAATTTGTCGCTAGCTGTACCTGACAAGGTCAAGTCTTGTGTGGCCTTGTCCAAGGCTTTTTCATCATCATTTTCAAACAAGCTAGCGTCAACGCTCACACCTGTTGGAGCTTTTTCAGCTAGGTTAAAGACGCGTGATAAGCTTTCTACTGCTGCTTTGTAGCCTTCTGTTTGACTAGCTGCCACCAAAGCATCTACTGTTTCAAGCATTTCAGGCACGATAAGATTAGTGCTTGCTAACACAGCTTCACGAATGTCTTTTGGTGTTTTAGCTGGCATCATTTTTTCCACACGCGCACGGATAAAGTCCATCACTTCTGCTTTGTGCTCGTATGTCAAGCTATCAAATGACAAGGCATAAAGGTCGTCGAGCAATTCATCCATTGGGATAGTTAATCCAAAAACATCCATAATACGCACCACACCTGCTGTTGCACGACGTAGGGCATATGGGTCATTTGAACCTGATGGAATCAAGCCAACTGAGAAGAATGACAAGATAGTATCCAATTTATCAGCAAGGGCTAATAGAGCACCTACTTTAGTTTCTGGAAGATCACCATCAGCAGCATTTGGCAAATAATGTTCGCGAATTGCTGTGGCTACGCCTGGTTCTTCGCCTGCAAGAAGGGCATATTTTTCACCCATAATCCCTTGCAATTCATCAAACTCACCGACCATACCTGTCAATAGGTCGAATTTGTAGATTTCAGCTGCACGGGCAAGGGCTGCTTTTTCAGTTTCAGTAGCGCCAGCTTTTTCAGCAAGGTAAGCGGCAATCACTTTGCTGCGTTTCATGTGTTCTGAAAGCGAACCGATTTTTTCGTGGAAAGTCACGTTATCTAGTTTTGCGACAAGGTCCGCAATCTTAAGTTTTTGGTCTTCACGCCAGAAGAATTCACCATCTTCCAAACGCGCCACAAGCACTTTTTCATTTCCTTTGATGACATTGTCAAGGTATTGGTCATTACCATTACGCACGGAAATGAAGTTTGGCATCAACTTGCCGTCTTGGTCACGAACAACAAAGTAACGTTGGTGGTTTTTCATTGATGTAACAAGCACTTCTTCTGGAACGTCAAGGTATTTAGTGTCAAAACTTCCCATAAAGGCAGTTGGGTATTCGACCAAGTTCAAAACTTCGTTAAGCAAGTCGTCATCAATTTCCACTTGTACATTTTGGGCTTTTTCAATGGCTTTGATTTGGTTAACAATCATGTCTTGGCGTTCTTTGGCATCTGCAATGACAAAGACTTGACGCAAATCATCTTCATAAGAATCTGCATTTGCGATTTCAACTTCATGACCAAGGAAACGATGTCCACGGCTCACACGACCTGAATGAATATCCAAGAAATCAAGGTCAAGGTCTTCATCGTCTAATAGAACAGTCAATGTATGAACGGGACGAATGTATTCAAAGGTATTGTTTGCCCAGTGCATATTAACTGGGAAAGTCATAGCAGCTAGGATTTCTGGCAAATCTTTCAATACTTCTTTGGCAGATTTTCCAGCTTCGTGTTTGGTAACGTAAACGTATTCTTCACCTTTCACTTCGCGGAATTCAATATCGTCTGTGGTCAAACCTTTTCCACGCACAAATCCTTGAGCAGCTTTGGTGAACTGACCATCAGCATCCAAGGCGATTTTTTTAGAAGGCCCTTTGAAATCTTCTGTCAAATCAGTTTGTGCATCCGCTAAACCAGTCACACGAACCGCCAAACGACGTGGAGTTGAGAAGGTTTGGATGCTATCAAATGCCAAACGTTTGTCGTTCAAAAAGGCTGCCATACGTTTACCCAATTGTTTTTCACTTGGTGTCACGACATAAGCTGGCAATTCTTCTAAACCAAGTTCTACAAGTAAATTTTTAGTCATTATTCAGCATCCTCCTTCAATAATTGTTCACGTGTGGCTTCATCAAGAAGTGGGTAACCAAGGCGTTTGCGTTCTGCCACAAAGGTTTTAGCGACTTCACGCGCCAAATTACGAATGCGGGCAATGTAGCCAGCACGCTCTGTTACTGAAACCGCACCACGAGCATCCAGCAAATTAAAGGTATGTGAGCATTTCAAAACATAGTCATACGCTGGGTGTACCAAGTGCTCTGCCAAGCAACGTTTAGCTTCTTTTTCGTATTTTTCAAAGTTTTCAAGAAGCATGTCTTGATCTGAAATTTCAAATGAATATTTTGAATGTTCAAATTCAGGTTGTAAGAAAATTTCCCCGTATTTAACACCTGGAGCCCATTCAATATCATAGACAGAATCCACTTCTTGGATGTATGATGCCAAACGTTCCAAACCATAAGTCACTTCTGATGTCACAGGGCCTGTTTGCAAACCACCAACTTGTTGGAAATAAGTGAACTGAGTGATTTCCATACCGTCAAGCCAAACTTCCCAACCAAGACCAGCAGAACCCGTTGATGGGTTTTCCCAGTTGTCCTCAACAAAACGAATATCGTGTTCAAGTGGGTTGATGCCCAATTTTTCCAAAGATTGCAAGTACAATTCTTGAATATTGCTTGGGCTTGGTTTCATAACCACTTGGAATTGGTGGTGTTGGTAAAGACGGTTTGGGTTTTCCCCGTAACGTCCATCGGCAGGACGACGTGATGGTTCCACATAAGCTGCGTTCCATGGTTCTGGACCGATTGCACGAAGGAAGGTATAAGGGCTCATCGTACCCGCACCTTTTTCATTGTCATATGCTTGCATGAGCATGCAACCTTGGTCATTCCAAAATTGTTGCAAGGTTAGAATAATTTCTTGAAATGTTAACTTTTTCGCCATCATCTTCTCCTTAAACATTATTTCTGGTGACGCATCACAAGTGCATTTTAGCCAAAGAAAAAACCGCTAAAACACTCCCATGATACCTCATAAGGGGCGTTTAAACGCGGTTCCACCCTATTTTATTACTTCATTTTATCTGTGTCTAAACTTAGCCTTAGCTAAGCGAAAGCGCCAGTTACTCACAGCATTGTCATCCGACTCCCACCAACTCGGACTCGCTAGGGAAACGCCATAAGACCCTCTCTCTTTAGACAGTATTTTAGCACAAAAGCAAATCCCTGTCTAGGTAAAAATACTAGACAGGGAAAAAGTAGGTCACTAAATGATCTACTCTTCCCAAGCTTTTCTTCCGCCGAGGTAAGTGGCTTGTAGGTTCAAGTCTTTGTCTAGGACGATAAAGTCGGCGTGATGGCCTTTTTTGATTTGGCCACATTCGTTATCAAGTCCTACGGAAATGGCTGGGATTAAGGTTGCCATGCGAATAGCTTCGGCTTTAGACACCAAGCCCCAGTCCACAACGTGTTGCACGGCATCTTTTAGTTGGAGAATAGACCCTGCCAAGGCGCCGTTTGATTTGAGGCGTGCGGTTCCTTTTTCGACAATAACAGGAAATTCACCCAACATATAATCCCCGTCTTTTAATCCGCCAGCGCTCATGCAGTCGGTAATCAAAGCCACGTGGTCAGGGCCTTTTTGGTGGAGCAACATATCACAAGCTGATGGGTGAACATGGTGCCCATCGCAAATCAATTCGGCATAGGTATTTGGCATTTCGTAAACGGCACCAACCATACCAGGCTCACGGTGATTGAGTCCTCGCATACCATTGTAGGCGTGCACCCAAACAGAAGCACCAGCTTCAACAGCTTTGATGGCTTGGTCAAAGCTCGCATCAGAATGTCCTAAAGCCACGGTCACACCTTTGTCAGTCGCATAGTTGATAAAGTCCTCAACGTCCTCACGTTCAGGCGCTAGAGCAATCTTACGCAACAAGCCCTTAGAACTAGCCAACCATTGGTCTAACTCGCTAATAGAAGGATTACGCATATAAGAAGGGTTTTGGGCACCTTTGTATTTTTCAGTAAAGTAAGGGCCTTCGAAAAAGAGGCCTTTGATACGGGCACCGCTTTCTTGCCCTGCAAAAGCTGCTGTTGTTTGGCAAATAGCATTCAAAGTTTCAAATGATGCGGTCAAACCTGTTGGTAAAAAGCTGGTCACACCAGCTCCCAAAAGGGCACGGCTCATTGTTTCTAGTGATTCTTGGCTATTGTCCATCACATCGGCGCCCGCAAAACCATGAATATGCGTGTCCACTAGACCAGGCGCAATGCTATAACCTGTCCAATCCACAATAGTCGTATTTTCTGGCACGCTTTCTTGCCAATCTCCAAAACGATCGCCTTCGATCGCCAGGTAACCACTCGGTTTCACTTGATAAGGGTAATAAAATGCATCTGCTTTGATATAGGTTGTCATGTTGAATACCTCCGTCACTTTCTATTATAAACAAAAGTCCTTTTTTTGTAAATGGTATATACCAAAAAAATCCTGTACAAAAAAACTTTTAAACCCAAGGTCTAAAAGCCGTTTAATCTTATATTTGTTGCTGAATCACTTTTTCCACTAGGTTGAGCGCGTGATCGGTGATGCGAGTACACGGCGAAATCAAATCAATAAAATTGATCCCAGCCAAAGGCGTGCATTCGCCAATGTTCATGCGCTGGATATGATTTTTACGAATCTGACGAGCTGACTGAGCCAATTCACGGTGGCGTTCGATAACTTCTCCTGCCAAGACCGTGTCATTGTCAATAATCACCTTGAGGGCATCAAGGACCATGCGGTGCGTGTTGCTATAAAGTTGGTTAACTTCCTTTATCGCAGCTGGCGAAAAGAGAACGCCTTTAGACTGGTTGTAAGTCATCAAATGAACCAAGTTCACGCTGTGGTCGCCAATTCGCTCCAAATCGCGCGTGGCATCCAAAAGGCTAGAAAGCACTTCTCCCTCATGCTGAGTCAAGGATTCACTCGACAATTCAACCAAATACTTCGTCAATTCCTCGTCCACACGATTGACGGTGTCTTCTAGAAGTTCCGTTTTCTCAGCGTAGCTGTTGTCAGCTGTATCAAAAAAGAGAAAGGCAGCTTCAAAACTCTGTGTCGCATAAGCGCCCAAGTGAATCAACTCTTTCTTGGCATTTCCAAGAGCAATAGCTGGCGCTTGTTTCAACAAAAGGCGGTCAAGGTAAACCGTTTCGTATGGCACCACCTCATCATCTCCTGGGATGAGTTTAGTAACCAGATAAGCCAAGGTTCCAATGAAAGGAAAGAGCAAAACGGTATTGGTGATATTGAAGGTTCCATGGGCAAAAGCAATTGTCATAGCGTGCGTCAAATACAACTCTCCTTGCAGCCACTCCATAAAATATATAAATGGCGAAAGCACAATCATAAACAAGATGGTTCCAATGACGTTAAACAAGATATGGGCACCAGCAACACGTTTGGCAGACACATTAGCTCCCAGAGCTGCTAGAACTGCGGTGATACAGGTTCCGATATTGCTTCCCAAAAGAATCGGAATAGCCCCATGCAAATCGATTAAATTACCCGTGTACAGGCTCTGCAAAATCCCAATAATGGCTGCTGAAGATTGAATAATCATAGTCAAAACCGTTCCAATCACCACTCCCATAATCGGTCTATCCCCAAGTGTCGTCAGGTAATCCTGAAAGGCTGGAATGGATTTGAGAGGCTCCATAGCACCACTCATAATATTGAAGGCAAAGAAGATACCACCAACCCCGAAAATAATCCGACCAAGATTGTTCAAGGTCCGATTTGAAGTGAAAAAGAGCAGGGCCGAACCGACAAAAATCATTGGCAGGCCATAATCACCTAAGTTAAATCCGATCAAAAAAGAAGTGATGGTTGTTCCAATATTTGCTCCCATGATAATACCAATGGCTTGTCTTAGGGTCAACAGTCCCGCCGACACCAAGCTAACAGTAATTACCGTCACCCCTGAACTAGACTGGATAAGCGCTGACATGGCGATTCCCACAAGAACGCCTAAAAAGGGATTACTGGTGTATTTGTCAATGTAATAACGCAAACGGTCACCAGCTGATTGTTGGAGAGCATCTCCCATATACTTGATGCTAAATAGGAAAAGCCCCAAACCACCAAAAAAACTAAAAACAATCTCTTGCCAATTTATTGACACAGTGTTATCCTCAAATATTATATTTTTTTTCGTAAAAAAGACGATATGTCCATTTTAATGTATTCCAGACAAACAGACAATACTTTACTGTATTTTTACACGTTTGTAAAAAAAACTGATTTTTCTAACAACTCGTTTTCTAAAAGAAACCTTAAAAAGTTAGAGGATTTTTTTAAAAAGGGAATCCCTGTCTATTTCTGTGGTATAATGATATAAAATGGTCTGTTTATGACAGACGTTTTAGCGTGTTAGCTTAGTAAGATAACAGCATATTTTATTATTAAATTCTCAAAGGAGTTGTCATGAAACGCTCAAAAAGTGAAGTCACTTATCTTATTCTTAGTATCATTTTAGTTGCTCTTGCGGCTGGTATTTACTTAATTTTCGGCAATAGCCAGACCAAAGCGTCAAGCACAGAACCAACAAGCTCTTCTGTTGCCTCTTCTTCAACAACCAGCGAAGAAGAATTGGAAGAAAAAGCAAAAGCTTCTCTAGCCGAAGCCCAAGACAAACGCACATCAGAAGCGATTACCAATGCTCAAGCTGCGATTAACAAATTGTCTGACGAAGCTAAGAAAATCGATTTGCAATCACAATTGGACGCTATTTCAGCTGAAATCAACAATGAAAGCAATGCCGAAAGTGCCGTTGCAGCTGCCGAAGCAGAACAAACCTCTGCTAATGTCACTGCCGCACAAGATGCTGTTGACACCGTAACTAATCAAGATGTTAAAGACCAATTGCAAACGCGTATCGATGCTGTTGCCAATGCTATCTCTGCTCGTTCAGCAAGTGTTGCAACACAAACAACACCAAGCTCAGCGACGACAACACACGCTTCAACGGTTGACGATACAACAACTTACAACAACAATTACAGCAGCAGTCAAACCTACGGTTACAATACCTACTCAGATTCTACTGCGACAAGCAGCAGCCAAACTTACTACGGCTACTAAAATGCACATGACAAAAGGTCTAGGAGTTAAACTCCTAGACCTTTTAATGGGTTTCATATCCTAGTAACAAACCGCCTCTTTCACTGTAAAAACTACATAAACCAGAAGCATTGACAAATTGGATATCTGCTTTTGGAAACAAATCACGAAGCTTGTCACGCAATTGTTGGCAGGCTTTTTCATTGCCTGCGTGGGTAATCATGACCTTGCCTCCTTGGTAACCAGCTGCCAGCATCTCGTTAACAGTGGCCTGAATGGCTTTTTTCTGACCTCTTGCCTTGTGCAACAAATCAAGCGTTCCTTCGGGGCTGGCTTGCCCAACCATGCGGATATTGAGCAAACCGACAACCTTACCGACCAATTTATTCAAACGGCCGTTATTGACCAGATTATCCACACGTTCTAGGATGAAAAGTAGTCTTGTTTTGGCTTGGTAACGTTCGATTGCCTCGAGCACTTGGTCAAAAGAAAGTCCTGATAAAATCAAACGTTTTAACTCCAAGACCAGCAAATCGATTTCACCACCAGCTGACAAGGAATCAATCACATGGATATTGACGTTGGGATGCTCTTCTAATAACATTTGCTTGGCAATCTGAGCACTATTGTGACTACCTGATAAAGCCCCTGTAATGGTGATAACAATGATATTATCAGCACCTTGGTAAGCTCGTAAGAAAGCATCTGGGCTAGGACAGCTCGACTTTGACGGCACGGATTTTTCATATAAGGTGTCCATCATAGCCTCAACATCCAAGCCTTCATCGTCTACAAAAAGTTCTGAACCAATTTGTAAGGTCAAGGGGACATTTTGAAAGGCTAAATCTTTTTCGGGTACACCAATGTCCTTAAAATCACAACCCGAATCTGTCACAATTTTCCAACTCATCTCTATTTCCTCGTTTCCTTGCATCATATACTTTGATTACCAAAGCATTTCTTTCTCAATTATATCATTAAAAGCTTACGAAAACTATAAAAAGCTCGTGTTCTTAAAAAAGTCTTGCTCCACAAAAACTTTGGAACAAGACTTTGCTGTTAATCTTTTAAAACGTAATCGTAAATAGCTTTGGCAACACCTGCTTGGTCATTTACCGTGGTTTGGTAACGGCAGATTTCTTTGACCTCATCAGTCGCATTGCCCATGGCAACACTATGAGTAGCAAATTGCAACATTTCCAAATCATTTGCCGCATCGCCAATCGCCATGACATCATCAGGGCTAAAGCCTAGTTTTTCTGACAAAGCTTTTAAGGCCGTCGCCTTGGTGTAGCCTTTTGGCATGGCTTCAAAGATATAAGGCTGGCTACGTACCACGCTAAAATCTGCTGCCAAATCCACTTCCTTGGCTGCTTGGAAAGGAGTTAAAACAGGTGCTTTTGCCATGTACATGGCTTGGAAAATGATTTCTGAGCTGTCTTTGATTGCCTCAAGGCTGATGGCTTTGGCTGTGTCAAAGACCAAGCCAGCGTCGTACTGCACCAATTCTGGGACGACATCACCGACAGCATAATAATGCTTTTCACCTGTCAAGGTCAAGCAAACCTCTGGAAAATCACGCACAGCCGCTTGCAATTGGTCCAGCTCCTCATTGGTGATTTGGGCATAACTCATCAATTCCCAATTCTTTGTGTTGTAAATGCTGCAGCCATTGTTCATGATGATGTATTCTTCATCAGTCAGCCCCAATTGTTCAAAATAAGGCACAATGCCAGATTTTGGGCGTCCTGTGCAGAGCACGATTTTTACGCCTGCTTGTGCTGCCGCTTGAATGGCTGAGATGTTTTCTTTGGGAATTTTTTTCTCTGAATTTAGCAAAGTGCCGTCTAAATCAATTGCGATGAGTTTAATCATGTGGTGTCACCTTTCCTTTTATTTTTGGTAAATGCCATTGACGTTTGTAACCTATCATGCGAAGAATAACCAAGACCAGCACCAGGGCATAGTAGCCCGTGTCACTTGTCACAATGCCAAAATAAAGAACAAATGCCGCTAAAATAGACCAGCCCGCATAGACCTCACTACGCAAGATACCAGGTTTTCGCCCTGCTAAGACATCTCGGACCACACCGCCACCAGCTCCTGTTAGAACTGCTGCGACAATCACCGCGCTTAAAGGCTGCTGCAATTTCATGGCATACATGGCACCTTGGACGCTAAAAGAGGCTAAACCAATCGCATCTGTCAAGACTTCTGCTTTTAGCCAACCCTTTGTCACAACATTTGGAAACAACATAATCAGCAACATAGCCGCCAAAGCAAAATAAAACGCATCCCCTTGCGACCACAGCGTTCCAATTGGCAAGCCAATCAGCAAATTGCGGATAGCACCACCGCCAAAAGCCGTGACAAAGCCCAAGATGAACATGCCTAAAATATCAAAATCTTCTTCCATTGCCACAATAGCCCCTGATAAGGCAAAGGCAATGGTACCAATAATGGTCAATAAATCCCAAACGTCTATCGTCATACCAATCCAAACCTATTTTTCTTACGTAACTAGTGTATCATTTTTAAGGCCATAAAAAAACAGGTCTAAGCCTGTTTTTCAGTATTTAATTAGCCTTTATCTCTTTACCAAGGGCGTACTTGGTGCCTTTTAAAGCACGTTGAAGTGAGAATTTAAATGGTCTGCCTGTGATAGTGGCTTGTTTTTTATCCAAATCCACGATCACTTTTTCCACACCATGAACGGCTGATAATTTTTCAGTGACGGTTTTGGCGCAACCATCGCATTTCATTCCAGTAACTTCATATGTTCTTTCCATCAGAATACCTCCTGTTTTTAGCAATCTAAGTTAATTTAATGTATTTCAAACGAAGGGCGTTAAGCACAACAGATACTGAACTAAAGCCCATAGCCAAACCAGCAATCATTGGGTTGAGTAGGGGACCACTAAAGAGGTAGAGGACACCCATGGCAACTGGGATAGCCAAGATATTGTAAATGAAAGCCCAGAATAGATTTTCCTTGATGACCCTAATGGTCAAACGGCTAATAGACAAAGCTTTCAAGACATCTGAGATACTTGCTTTCATCAAGATAATATCGGCAGATTCAATGGCAATATCTGCACCTGAACCAATGGCAATACCAATATCAGCTACTGCTAAGGCAGGGGCATCGTTGATACCATCACCAACCATGGCAACTTTCTTACCTTGAGCTTGCAAATCCTTAATCACACGAGATTTTTGGTCTGGCAAAACATCACTAATAACCGTTGTAATGCCAACTTGTTTGGCAATGGCCTTGGCCGTTTGTTCATTATCACCAGTTAACATCACCACATCCAAACCAGCAGCTTGCAACTTGGCAACTGTTTCTTTACTATCTGATTTAACCAAATCAGCAACGGTAATAACACCCAATAAATGCTTCTTATCTGCCACATAAATAGGGGTTTGACCTTTTTGCGTGGCTTGTTTGACTGCATCTTCTGCTTGGGTAAGGTTGATTTGATGGTTTGCCATCAATTTATGATTACCGACGTACAAGGTTTGACCGTCACAGTCAGCCTGCAAGCCCAGACCTGTCAAAGACTCGAAATTATCCACAGCGACTAAAGACAAGCCTGATTCATCAGCTTTTTCCACAATGGCTTGGCTCAAAGGGTGTTCAGAGAATTTTTCAATCGAAGCCACTTGGCTAAGCAAACGGTCCTTATCACCTTGATAGGCAAAGATATCCACAACTTGCGGTTTCCCTTGGGTAATGGTACCTGTCTTATCAAAGACGATGGCATTTAAATGGTGGGCATTTTCAAGAGTATCGCCTCGTTTGTAAAGAATACCATTTTCAGCACCACGACCAGTACCGACCATAATAGCGGTCGGCGTTGCCAATCCCAAGGCACAAGGACAAGCAATAACCAAGATGGCAATGGCAACTTGAAGGGCGAAAACAAAGCTCTTGCCCATGAGCAAATACCAAAAGAGGAAGGTCACAATTGCGATAACCATAACCGTTGGGACAAAGACACCAGCCACACGGTCAGCAATCTTGGCAATAGGTGCTTTGGTTTGTTGGGCATCTTCAACCAATTTGATGATTTGAGATAACAAGGTATCACCACCGACTTTTTCGGCACGAATTGTCAAGGCACCTTGTCCATTGATTGAAGCACCGTAAACCTTATCATCCACAACTTTTTCAACAGGGATACTTTCACCCGTCAACATGGATTCATCGATGGCACTATGTCCTGATACCACAACCCCATCCACAGGGACCTTTTCACCTGGTTTTACCAAAAGCATATCTCCGACCACCACATCTTCTATGGGGATAGAGATTTCCTTGCCATCACGGATAACAGTGGCTTCCTTAGCAGATAAGGTCATCAATTTCTTAATGGCATCTGAGGTCCGACCTTTAGACAAGGTTTCAAAATATTTACCTAAGGTAATCAAGGTCAAGATAACTGCAACAGATTCAAAGTAAAGCATATGAACAGCATGAAGGTGACCAGCGAAAATTTGGCACATGCTGTAAATACTATAAACAAAGGCGGCACTTGTTGCTAGAGCAACCAGGGCATCCATATTAGGGTGACCCTTGCTCAATGATTTAAAACCACTAATGTAAAAGCGGCGACCAAAGTACATGACGGGTAAAGTCAAAAGCAATTCTATCACGGCATGCACCATGGGATGAGCTGACATTGACATGAATTGTGGCACCCAAAGCCCCATCATGCTCCCCATTGAAATGTAAAGCAAAGGCACGGTAAAGACAGCAGACCAGACGAACTTACGCCACATATTTTGGGTTTCTTCGTCTTGACGCTCTGCTTGGCTCTTTGATGTTTTAGGGTCAAAAACAGAGGCACTGTACCCTGCGTCTGACACTGCCTTTTCAATCATGCTTTCAGTGACAACATAAGGGTCATACTCAACCGTCATTTTTTCAGTTGTGAGGTTGACAACAACGGACTGCACATGGTCTAACTTTTTGACAGCCTCTTCAATCGTTACTGCACAGGACGCACACGTCATCCCATCAATCACAAAAACTTCTTTTTTTGACATGGCTAAACCTCTTCTCGTATGTGTGTTTTGCTACTCTAAAGTCAAGTGTTCCTTGCAACGGCATTGCCCATCAACACAATCACAAGGCACTTCTTCCAAGACATTTTCTTTCCTAGCTAAAAGCGTTTCGTCTAATAAGGTCACATCTGCCTCCGTCATCGGCATGGATTCTAGGAGATGCTTAACGATTTCCACATGCTTTCGCTGGCAAAACTTATTAAAGAAATCCGTTGTTTCTTGCTTCATGACTTCATTTTCTGAAATCAAAGCCGAATAACGAAAAGACTTTCCAACCTTTTGCGTGCTCAGATAACCCTTATCCACAAGACGTTTCAACAAAGTCTTAACCGTCGAAGCCGTCCAATCGGTCTTATCTTCAAGAATGTCTAAAATCTCACTGCTCGTCGTTTCTTCCTTAGTCCAAACAACACGCATGATTTCCCATTCTGCATTTGAAATTGACATTGTTACCTCCTTTAAAATAGCTTTGATTTACATTTGTAGATTTATTATACGATTATCGTTTACATTTATCAACGATAAAAGATTAAAAAATGAAACACATTGCAAAAATCAAAGCAATCTGTTTCACCTAGCGTATTATTCTTATTCATCAAATAGCTGTAAGTTTGGCCATTTTTTCTGCCAATCTTTCTTAGCAAGGCGTTCACGATAGACCTGCATCCGTTTCTTATCTTCTAAAAAATGCGGTGTCGGTTGCACGACAAAATTAACAATATCGTCATCACCATAAGGCAAAAAAAGTTCCAACTCATCATTGTTCAGTCTTGCTGCAATGGCTGTGCAACGTTCTGGATATTTGCTAACAGCATCTCTCGCATTTTGGTAAGGGAGCGTATTTGGACTATGGCTGTGCATATAAACCTGATTCTTGATTTCCCATTGATAGGCTGGGTAGCGCTGTTGAAGGTCTTGCTGAAGCGCCAGCGTTTCATCATAAGACACATTGACATCATAAAAAACGACATCTAAATCACTTGCTTGTGCCAAGCCAGCTTTTCCTGACAAGACATTCCAAACATAGTTGCGTAATGTCCCAGCTGCTAGCCAAGAATCTTGCAAATCCAGCTCTGCTATTACCCTAAGAATCCCCATTAACTCTTCATTTTGCACAAATAACGCTTGTAAATCCATAAATCCCATCCCTCATTTCTGATAACTACTGATAACCTCTTCTAACGCTTGCAGACTATCGACAAAGATAACCTTTTTGCGGTCAGCTGTCGTTAAAAATCCTACCTGCACCATCTGATTAAATTGTTCTTTGAGGCTATCATAATAACCATTAGCATTAAAAAGCAAGCAAGGCTTGTCGTGTTGTCCCACGCGCGCCCAAGAAATCGCCTGACTAATCTCTTCAAGCGTTCCAGGACCACCTGGAAAGGCAACTAAAACATCACCCATTTCCATTAACAGACGCTTACGCTCATCCATATCAGCTACAATACGCAGCTGCGTCAAACCTTGGTGGA
Organism: Streptococcus alactolyticus; assembly: GCF_012277075.1. GTDB lineage: Bacteria > Bacillota > Bacilli > Lactobacillales > Streptococcaceae > Streptococcus > Streptococcus alactolyticus. The sequence continues at coordinate 24,361 of NZ_JAAXMT010000013.1, forward strand.
CTTCCTCACGTTTTTGAAGAAAATCTGGCATAATGCCGTAAACCTTTCCACCATGAGCCAAGACCCGATCTGCCAAAAGTCCCATCAACCCAGTCTGACTCCCGCCATAAACCAAATCATATCCCTTTTGCGCCATCCAATCGCCAAAAGCCTCCACACTGTCACGGTAGATCGGATTGCCCATACTTGACGCTAAATACACTGTGATTTTCATTTTATTGCCTTCCTCATTTCAAAAAACACCTCCATTATAGCATAAAAAGAACCCACTTGTTAGTGAGCTCTTCAATCGTTTAGTTTTTACTCTCCAAATCACGAAGCATTTGGTCAATTTTATTACCGTATTCGATAGATTCGTCCTTGATGAAGGTCAAATCAGGAATTTTATACATGGTCAAGTTACGACCCAACTCACGTTTGATGGTTCCTGTTGCCTTTTCAAGACCAATTTGTGCCTTTTGATTATCTGAGGCAAGATCAGAGTGAATGGTGTAATAAACTTTTGCCATTGACAAATCCCCAAGCATTTGAACATCTGTGATAGTCACATCTTGAACACGAGGGTCACGCACTTTTTTATGCAAAATCTCATTCACTTCCCGTTTGATTTCCATACCAACACGGTCAATACGATGATTAGCCATAATCTTTGTCCTTTCTATTGTTTTGAAAAAGCTAGGCTAAGCAAACCTAGCTTTTATTCATTTCTCACATGTAACTATGTAACGTTTAGGCAAGGCACCATAGTGCTTGCCGTATTCCCCATTAGAGGCATTTGCCTCAATGGGAATTAACGTTTCACTTCTTCCATAATGTAAGCTTCGATAACGTCATCCACTTTGATGTCGTTGAAGTTTTCAATCATCAAACCACCTTCTTGGGCGTTTCCGACTTCTTTAACGTCATCTTTGAAGTGTTTCAAGCTGGCAAGTTTGCCATCAAAGATAACGACACCGTCACGGATAACACGGGCACTAGCGTCACGTGTGATTTTACCACTTGTAACCATAAATCCTCCGATAGTACCCACTTTAGAGACTTTGAAGATTTCACGGATAATAGCTTCCCCGATAACTTTTTCTTTGAATTCAGGGTCAAGCATACCTTTCATGGCATCTTCTACTTCTTCAATAACTTTGTAGATAATTGAGTGAAGGCGAATATCCACTTCATCTTCTTCTGCTTGTTGACGCGCTTGTGGAGTAGGGCGGACGTTAAATCCAATGATAAAGGCATTTGATGCTTCTGCCAAGGTCACGTCAGATTCGTTGATTGCACCGACAGCAGAGTGAACAACGCTCACTTTAACGCCTTCAACATCGATTTTAAGAAGTGAGGCAGCAAGGGCTTCAACAGAACCTTGTACATCGGCTTTGATAATCACGTTAACGGTCTTAACTTCACCAGCTTTAAGCGTATCAAAGAGATTTTCAAGGCTGACACGTTGAGTGGCTTGACGTTGTTTCATCAAGGCACGTTTGGCACGTTCTTCACCAGCTGCACGCGCTGCTTTTTCATCCTCGTAAACAGCAAAATGGTCACCTGCCATTGGGGCTTCGTTTAGACCTGTGATTGAAACAGGGGTTGATGGTTCTGCTGTTTTCACGCGACGACCAAGATCATTGGTCATGGCACGCACACGTCCAAAGGTATTTCCGATAACAATAGGATCTTGCACATGAAGGGTGCCTTGTTGAACAAGAAGAGTTGCCACAGCACCTTTTCCTTTATCAAGACGCGCTTCAATAACTGTACCAATCGCACGAACGGTTGGGTCTGCTTTCAATTCTTCCATTTCAGCTACAAGAAGAACGGTTTCAAGCAATTCATCGATGTTCTTACCAAATTTGGCAGAAATTTCAACGAATTCACAATCCCCACCCCAAGCTGTTGAGATGATACCATGTTCAGCCAATTCGCTGATAACACGTTCTGGGTTGGCACCTGGTTTATCAATCTTGTTGATCGCAACGATGATTGGCACACCAGCCGCTTTTGAGTGGTTGATGGCTTCGACTGTTTGAGGCATAACCCCATCATCAGCCGCTACAATCAAAATAGTAATATCTGTGATTGACGCACCACGCGCACGCATTGATGTAAATGCCGCGTGTCCTGGTGTATCAAGGAAAGTAATTTTCTTACCATTTTCAATGATTTGATAAGCACCAATATGTTGAGTGATACCACCAGCTTCGCCTGTAGCGACACGTGAATTACGAAGGGTATCAAGAAGGGTTGTTTTACCATGGTCAACGTGTCCCATGATGGTAACAACAGGCGCGCGCTCAACCATTTTATCTGGATTGAGGTAGTTTTCATCTTCAAAGAAACGATCAATATCGGCATTGTCCACTTCCACTTTTTTGTGGGCTTCAATACCGTAATCCACCATCAACAATTCAATGGTATCACCGTCAAGAGATTGGTTTTGAGTGGCCATAACGCCCATCATAAAGAGTTTTTTAACAATCTCAGCTGGTTCACGTTTGATACGTTTTGCGATTTCTGCAACAGTCATCCCTTCAGTATATTCAAATTCCTTAGGCAATTCGTGGAATTTGCGTTCTGTGACTGGTTTTGGTGCTTGGTTGCGATTGTGTTTGCCTTTTTTGTTTTTATTACTGTTCCAATTACTATTTTTTTGATTTCTCACTTGATTTTGACTATTCCGGTTTTTTCTAGTTTTGCGTGGACCGTCCTCATTATCATGATTATAATCTCGTGATTTTTCAGGACGAGCCTGTTTTTTACGATGTTTATCAATTGCTTGAGAAACAGATTCTGCTGCTGCAACTGGTGATAAAGGTATTTCTTTCTTAGTCACCTTTTTTGTTTCCTCAGCTTTCTGTTTTGCTTCTAAGCGAGCCTCATGTTCTTTTTCTCGCGTCTGTTTTGCACGACGTTTGGCTTCTTCTTGCTCATGGAAACGTGTTTCACTTTGGCGTGAATACTCTGCATTTTGTTCAGCTTTCAGAGCTGCCGCACGCGCTTTAAAGTCAATACGTGGCTTCTGAGCTTGTGACGGTTGAGCAGAACGATTTATTCTAGTCTGCTGACGGTTAGCTTGATGCCCTCTTTGAGCATCTTTGCCATGCCTTGCTGACTTAGCAGGCTGTTGTGAACGGTGATTGCCGTCTTGCTCTTGATGACGTTTTTTACCACCTTTATTCGCATTCGCACGTTTTTCAGCTTGTGCTTTCGCACGAGCCTCACGTTCGGCTTTAAAATTGCGGCTTTTTGGTTTCGCTGTCGTTAGTTTTGCAGCAGAAACTTCAGGAGCCTTAGCGGCTAGCTGTTCTGCTGATTTTGCTGACGGAGGCGTCTGTTTTGATTCTGACAATTTTGCAACAATACGCTTTACATCAGCTTCTTCTACGCTAGAAGAATGGCTTTTGACCGCAATACCAAGTTGTTGTGCATATTCGACAACTTCCTTACTTGGACGGCCCATTTCTTTAGCAATTTCATACAATCTTTTCTTTGACAATAGTGATGTCCTCCTATTCTTTTAGTTCATAAGAGTCCTCATTTTCTTTGAAAATCCAGCGTCTGCGATAGCAATGACCTTACGAGGCTTACCAAGGGCAGCACTTAATTCCAGTGTACTAAAC
>NZ_JAAXMT010000014.1 GCF_012277075.1 Streptococcus alactolyticus
ATCACAGCTCAATGTTACAGATACAAGCATTTGACTCATATCACACCTCACTGCTTAGACGTGCACTTCCAATCGCACGCTTTAGTTAGCCTACTGCGTCCCTCCATCACTATATACTCGAGTACAGGAATATCAACCTGTTGGCCATCGGATACACCTTTCGGTCTCTCCTTAGGTCCCGACTAACCCAGGGCGGACGAGCCTTCCCCTGGAAACCTTAGTCTTACGGTGGACAGGATTCTCACCTGTCTTTCGCTACTCATACCGGCATTCTCACTTCTATGCGTTCCAGCACTCCTCACGGTACACCTTCATCACACATAGAACGCTCTCCTACCATACCTAAAAGGTATCCACAGCTTCGGTAATATGTTTTAGCCCCGGTACATTTTCGGCGCAGGGTCACTCGACTAGTGAGCTATTACGCACTCTTTGAATGAATAGCTGCTTCTAAGCTAACATCCTAGTTGTCTGTGCAACCCCACATCCTTTTCCACTTAACATATATTTTGGGACCTTAGCTGGTGGTCTGGGCTGTTTCCCTTTCGACTACGGATCTTAGCACTCGCAGTCTGACTGCCGATTATATCTCATTGGCATTCGGAGTTTATCTGATATTGGTAATCCGGGATGGACCCCTCAATCAAACAGTGCTCTACCTCCAAGAGACTTAACATCGACGCTAGCCCTAAAGCTATTTCGGAGAGAACCAGCTATCTCCAAGTTCGTTTGGAATTTCTCCGCTACCCACAAGTCATCCAAGCACTTTTCAACGTGCCCTGGTTCGGGCCTCCAGTGAGTTTTACCTCACCTTCACCCTGCTCATGGGTAGGTCACATGGTTTCGGGTCTACAACATGATACTAAATCGCCCTATTAAGACTCGGTTTCCCTACGGCTCCGTCTCTTCAACTTAACCTCGCATCATATCGTAACTCGCCGGTTCATTCTACAAAAGGCACGCTCTCACCCATTAACGGGCTCGAACTTGTTGTAGGCACACGGTTTCAGGTTCTATTTCACTCCCCTCCCGGGGTGCTTTTCACCTTTCCCTCACGGTACTGGTTCACTATCGGTCACTAGAGAGTATTTAGGGTTAGGAGATGGTCCTCCCAGATTCCGACGAGATTTCTCGTGTCTCGCCGTACTCAGGATACTGCTAGGGTTAAAGACTATTTCGAATACGAGGCTGTTACTCTCTTTGGCTTACCTTCCCAGGTAATTCTTCTATAATCTTGTCGTCCCACAACGCAGTCCTACAACCCCGATGTGTAAACACATCGGTTTGCCCTCCTGCCTCTTCGCTCGCCGCTACTAAGGCAATCGCGTTTGCTTTCTCTTCCTGCAGCTACTTAGATGTTTCAGTTCACTGCGTCTTCCTCTACATTACCTTAACAGTAATGAGTGACAACCATTAGTTGCCGGGTTCCCCCATTCGGACATCTCTGGATCAATGCTTACTTACAGCTCCCCAAAGCATTTCGTCGTTAGTCACGTCCTTCATCGGCTTCTAGTGCCAAGGCATCCACCGTGCGCCCTTATTAACTTAACCTTATTTTGGTCTTATTGACCTTAAACTCATTAAATCACAGCGTTTCGGTTTATTTCTTGTTACTTTCTACAATTATTTCTAATTGTGGAATTTGATATAGATATTCAATTTTCAATGGACAATCTTTGAATCTTTCGATTCAATGGAGCCTAGCGGGATCGAACCGCTGACCTCCTGCGTGCAAAGCAGGCGCTCTCCCAGCTGAGCTAAGGCCCCACAAGACCTCTCAAAACTAAACAATACGCCAAACGTGCTTCCGTTTTTCCTTAGAAAGGAGGTGATCCAGCCGCACCTTCCGATACGGCTACCTTGTTACGACTTCACCCCAATCATCTATCCCACCTTAGGCGGCTGGCTCCTTACGGTTACCTCACCGACTTCGGGTGTTACAAACTCTCGTGGTGTGACGGGCGGTGTGTACAAGGCCCGGGAACGTATTCACCGCGGCGTGCTGATCCGCGATTACTAGCGATTCCGACTTCATGTAGGCGAGTTGCAGCCTACAATCCGAACTGAGATTGGCTTTAAGAGATTTGCTTGCCGTCACCGACTTGCGACTCGTTGTACCAACCATTGTAGCACGTGTGTAGCCCAGGTCATAAGGGGCATGATGATTTGACGTCATCCCCACCTTCCTCCGGTTTATTACCGGCAGTCTCGCTAGAGTGCCCAACTGAATGATGGCAACTAACAATAAGGGTTGCGCTCGTTGCGGGACTTAACCCAACATCTCACGACACGAGCTGACGACAACCATGCACCACCTGTCACCAGTGTTCCGAAGAAAAACTCTATCTCTAGAGCGGTCACTGGGATGTCAAGACCTGGTAAGGTTCTTCGCGTTGCTTCGAATTAAACCACATGCTCCACCGCTTGTGCGGGCCCCCGTCAATTCCTTTGAGTTTCAACCTTGCGGTCGTACTCCCCAGGCGGAGTGCTTAATGCGTTAGCTGCGGCACTAAGCCCCGGAAAGGGCCTAACACCTAGCACTCATCGTTTACGGCGTGGACTACCAGGGTATCTAATCCTGTTTGCTCCCCACGCTTTCGAGCCTCAGCGTCAGTTACAGACCAGAGAGCCGCTTTCGCCACCGGTGTTCCTCCATATATCTACGCATTTCACCGCTACACATGGAATTCCACTCTCCCCTTCTGCACTCAAGTTTAACAGTTTCCAAAGCGAACAATGGTTAAGCCACTG
>NZ_JAAXMT010000015.1 GCF_012277075.1 Streptococcus alactolyticus
TAGGCCGTTACCCTACCTACTAGCTAATACAACGCAGGTCCATCTCGTAGTGATGCAATTGCATCTTTCAAGCTTCTAACATGTGTCAAAAGCTATTATGCGGTATTAGCTATCGTTTCCAATAGTTATCCCCCGCTACAAGGCAGGTTACCTACGCGTTACTCACCCGTTCGCAACTCATCCAAAAGAAGCAAGCTCCTTTCTTCAGCGTTCTACTTGCATGTATTAGGCACGCCGCCAGCGTTCGTCCTGAGCCAGGATCAAACTCTCATTTAATCTTGTTCTCATTCTGTCACTGACAGATTTATCTGCTTTACAGGTCGATTTCTCAACCCGCACGTTTGGTTCGTCTTGTTCAGTTTTCAAAGGTCTTTATCTCTCTCGAGACAACTATTATATTTTATCAAATCTCTTTCGCTTTGTCAACAACTTTTTTTAAGTTTTTTCAAAAGCTTTTTTGAAACCTGATAGCTGTTGTCCTCTCATCAGACAACTATAACAGTTTACCATCTCTTGGATCTCTTGTCAATAACTTTTTTAAAGTTTTTTTAAAAAAGATAAAAATAAAACAGCCAATACTGACTGTTTTATTTTATATCAAAACTATGGCACTATTCTGAGTCAGATGAGTCAGCCATTTTTTCTTTGACTTCATCATATGAAAGGGCATGTGCTTCTTGATTATCTTTGTCTTGTTCTTCAGGCATTTTTCCTGTTTCGTAAATAGACTTGATTTGAGCAGCATCAAGGGTTTCATATTTAAGAAGGGCTTCTGCAATAAGTTTATGTGTTTCACGGTTGTTATTGATGATATCAGCCGCTTTATCACGTGCTTCATTAAGCAGTTTACGAACTTCGTCATCAATTATTTGTGCGGTTTGAGCAGAATATGATTTTTCTGGTGACATTTGTCCTGTCATGACGGCATGGTTTCCTTCATATTGAACAGGTCCTAATGTATCACTCATACCATATTCAGTAACCATAGCACGTGCGATTTGGGTAGCTTGTTCAAAGTCATTTGACGCACCTGTCGTTTGAGCATTAAAGATAATTTCTTCTGCAACACGACCACCCATTAAACCAGCCAATTGTTCTTTCAAATCATCTTTTGAATGCAACATTTGGTCTTCTTTAGGAAGGGCAATCATGTAACCACCTGCGCGACCACGTGGAACGATCGTTACTTTGTGGACGACACGCGCACTTGAAAGCACCAAACCAACGATGGTATGTCCAGCTTCGTGGTAGGCCACCATTTCGCGTTCTTTTTGAGAAATCGTACGGTCTTTCTTAGATGGACCTGCAATAACACGATCTTCTGCCTCATCAATATCAGAAGCATCGATTTTCTTCTTATTACGACGTGCTGCAACTAAGGCTGCTTCGTTAAGAACATTTTCAAGGTCTGCACCAACAAATCCTGGTGTTTGTTGCGCGACAACTTTCAAATCAACGTCTGATGCCAAAGGTTTATTCTTAGCGTGAACGCGTAAAATAGCTTCACGTCCCTTAACATCTGGTCTACCAACCAAAATCTTACGGTCAAAACGACCTGGACGAAGAAGAGCTGGGTCTAGGACGTCACTACGGTTGGTTGCTGCGATAACAATAATACTTTCGTTGCCTTCAAAACCATCCATCTCGATAAGAAGTTGGTTAAGGGTTTGTTCGCGTTCATCATTTCCGCCACCCATACCGGCACCACGACGGCGGCCGACAGCATCGATTTCATCTATGAAAATGATGGCACGTTCTGCTTTTTTAGCATCTTCAAAAAGGGATCTCACACGGCTTGCACCGACACCGACGAACATTTCAACGAAGTCAGAACCTGAGATAGAGAAGAATGGAACACCTGCTTCACCGGCAACGGCTTTAGCAAGAAGGGTTTTACCTGTTCCCGGAGGGCCTTCAAGAAGGACACCAGCAGGAATTCTAGCACCAAGTGCTTTGTATTTCTTCGGATTTTTCAAGAAGTCAACAACTTCAACTAGTTCTTGTTTTTCTTCTTCTGCACCGGCAACGTCAGAGAAACGTACTTTCACGTTGCCTTGGCTCTGAGATTTGGCTCTGTTTCGACCAAAGTTCATCGCTCCTCGTGCACCATTTCCGCCTTGGTTCATCATCATAAAGAAGAAGACAACCATCAAGATAAGTGGTACATAAGTGATGATATAAGTAATCCAAGCACCGCTAGAGCTTTCCTGTTTGACTGTTATAGAAACATCTGCATCCTCAGCAGCCTTGGTTAACGTTTCAACAGAAGAATCGCTTGGCAAAACAATTGACGTAAATTCGGTTACTTCAGCTGTTTTTCGACCTTCTAAAAATGGCAAGCTGGCACTTGTTTTCGTTGATTGTGCTTTGGTGTATTCACCACTAACTTCAATCACACTGCCGCTTGGTTGGTAAGTGATAGACTTAACATCCCCTGACTTAATGCGTTGCATTAAAGTCGAGTAATTAATTTGTTGACTTTGTGTACTTGATCCCCTTAAGTAATATTGAAAGGCTGTAATCCCTGCAATAATCAAAAGAATATAAATAAAGGAATTTCGAACAAAGCCATTATTTCTATTATTTTTCATACAATAATTTTAACCCTCTATTTATCTGAGTAAATTTCTTCTTTAAGGACTCCTACATATGGTAAATTACGATAATGTTCTGCATAATCAAGACCAAAACCAACAATAAACTCGTTTGGCACATCGTAGCACACATAATCTGCTTCAATATCAACCACACGACCTTCTGGTTTATCAAAAAGGGTTGCGATTTTTACAGAATTGGCTTTACGGTATTTAAACATATCTCGTAGGTAGAGCAAAGTACGTCCTGTATCAATGATATCTTCAACAAAGATAACATCACGACCTTCGATATTGGTATCGACATCTTTGAGAATTTTTACTTCACCGCTACTTGTTGTTTGGTTGCCGTAACTAGACACAACCATAAAATCCAATTCCACTTTGGTATCGATATGCTTTATCAATTCCGCGATAAAAGGAACTGAGCCTTTTAAAATACCAATCAAAAGAGGATTTTTACCATTATAATCTTTTGTTAATTGTTCGCCTAATGCTTTCGTTTTAGTAATAATCTCTTCCTCTGAGTACAAAACTTTTTCAATATCTTGTTCAAGCATGACATCACCTGTTTCTAATTTTTTCAATATGCAATGTGCCCTCCATTATACCATATTTGGGAGCTTTTCTCAAATAAGTTTTACCGGCAACTAGTACAAAAATCACTTGACCGTCTTGCTCTCCCACAATTGCCTCTGAACGGTCTTGCAAGGAGATTTTTTCGTCAATAAATAGCCGCCGTAATTTTTTGGAAAAAGCACCAAAATCAATATAGTCACCTGGTTGTCTGTGCCTTAATTTAAGGGGAGTCACATGATACAAAGGAATGCCTTTGTTATTCCTCTCATTATTAAAGTGAAATTGGTACTGACCATATCTGACTATACCGCCATATTCTAGCATTTTTTGAGGTATTTCCCCATCGGTCTTAGGGCTGATTTTTGTGATGTGAAATTGCTTGGCATCTTTAATTAGTCGATAATCATTTTTAATGTGATAATCCAGATTTTTTCGCTGACGCAATAGATTAAGCATTTCTTCAAACTGAGCATGAGATACTTGCAAATCAGGAAATTGGCTCAGATAATCTTGAAAAAGGAAAAATTGCACGGCCTTACTTTGAGCTAAAAACTGTGAACAATCTGTTCTGTCAATGGTTGCCGTTAAATCTTGCAAAGCTTGAAAAAGCGTCTGACTTTCTTCGCCTAAATGCCGAAGAGCTTGTCTAAACTTTGGATTTTCTTGCTCTAAAGTTGGGAGGTATTGATTTCTAATGCGATTACGCAGGTAGTCCAAAGAAGCGTTAGAGGCATCTTCAAAATGGAAAATATCTGGTAAATCAGCCTTTGAAATGGTCAAAAATGGGCGAATGAGTTCTCCCGTTCCAAAGGAGCTAACCGCCTGCATTCCCGCTAAATAGCGAAGGCGGCTACCACGCAATAAACGCATCAAAATCGTTTCAGACTGGTCATCTGCATGGTGGGCAGTGACTACGGCAGTGTAGTTTTGTTCTGTCATGACTTTCTTGAAAAAAGCATACCTGAAATCACGCGCAGCTTTTTCTGAAAAAACACCTGAAAAAGCCGACATAAAAATCGGAATATGGTGCTCCCTTGCCCATTTTCTCAAATAAGCCTCTTCTTCTTCTGAAGCTGCTCGCTGCTTGTGGTTGACATGAACAATGCCAATCTCAATTTCCAGTTGATGTCGGTAAATATACAAAAAGTGTAGCAGATTCATCGAATCTACTCCACCTGATACTGCTATTAATACTTTTTTATGCTTGGCAAAATAAGCCTTTTTTTGAATCTCTTTGACTAATGGTTCGTACATTTTATTTTAAAATACTATAAACGTCATTGGCGATATTGGTGATATCGTCATAAGAAGCATTATTGGTAAAAATCGATAGAATAAAGGGTTGGTCGGCATAGACAATTGCAACATCGTGCTTGTAGTCGTATGCGTCTCCAATTTTATGCGCCACTTGCACATCAATATCTTTTGAAATACGAGTGCTGTCAAAATCAGTTGACGACAGGTAAGAAATGATTTCGCCATTTTGATTGTAAATGGCTTCCATCAGATTTGCTGCTGTCTTGGCAGACATATTGCGTTCTTTCATGTCAATCGGTGTCCCTGCGACAGCCGTGATGGTATTGTTGAAATCATCGTCATATTGATGCGCAACGTAGTAACCCAAAATGTTTGTTGCGACATTGTCAGAATACTGAGCGACAGCTTTTAGCAAAGTATCAACCGTGTATTCTTTATTGTCAGCTGACTTGCTCATTTTCCCGCTGCCACCTGGCTCATAGGACTTATCAAAATGATTGACCGCATCTACGTAGACCAACTTATCGTCTGACGTGATAGCTCCTTTTTGCAATTGAGCCTCAACATAATAAAGGGTCGCTAATTTGGCAACGCTAGCAGAATACATGACCGTATCGGCGTTAATTTCTGCGGTTACTTGCGTTCCTAATTGTTTCACGTAAATCGAATAATTGCTCTTATTGTATTTTTGGTTGAGCATGGCTTGCACTTTTTGCATACGATTATCCGTTTCAGACAAATCCGTCGCAGCAATCCAACCTTTACCATCAACCTTGTAATAAGTGCCGTGACTTGTGACGGCTTTTTGAGTAACGGTGACCTTGCTATAAGGCGTTAAATCCGTCTTGACCGATTTCGTTCCTGTTACATAAGGCGTTTGATAAACGGTAAAGCCATCGTTTAGCCAAAAATCTTGAGTAATGGCTTCTTGACTAAGAACCACATCATCACTAACCACCTGTCGACTGGCTTCAATATAACTACCGTCTGATAATTTAAAAACAGAGATAGTGGCGTCATTGACGAGCCAATCTGTGATGGTTAACGGTGTGTTAGCTGATAAGGTATCCGCAGCAACGGTCAAATCCGCATCTTTATAAGTCGTGCTATCTTGGATGAGAATTGGATTTTGAGGAATGGCATCAAAATAGGTTGAGGATGACACAACTGTCGTATTGAGGTGATACTTTTCCTCATTGCTTAAATCCATGTCTTTTTCTGTACTAATAACTGGAAGAGAGACCAAAAAAAATGGTATTAGCATTACTGCAAATAGTTTTTTCACTGGTTTCTCCTTCCGTTACTATTTTTGTGATGAATGATGATTTTCTTCTCTTAAAGCTTGATTTTCTTTAGCGAGTTCTTCTAACTTATCATCAGAATAAGCTAGAAATTTTTCAATTGTTTTAATTAAATGTTCCATAAATTATTTTGGTAATAGATTTGGTAATGGGTAAACCGTTTCACCCGAGCGCGATAAGTAGTATTTGGCACGCGCATACTTAGCGACATAATTATCGTCTTTTAAGCGATTGGCAAGAACTTTCTCTGCATCGGCTTCAACGACCAATTTGTCGTAGTCTTTTTGCAGGGAAACGACCTTGGCTTTTTGTTCCTGTAAAGTCTGGTAACTTTTGACCAGATTATAGGTCGGTAAGATAAACAAGAGCATCACGACCACCAAAATCCACCCCATAAAACGATGCCGTTTGCGATTTTCCTCTTCAAGATAGCGTTTTTTGGTGTTTTCGTCGTTGATGTACTGATTGTTTAATTGAACGATATTAGGCTTCTCCATCCGCTTCTATCCTTGTTTCCTTAATGATTTCGTACATTTTGGCTGCATCTTCTTTTTTGGTGCTGTCTTTCATTTCCAAAACACGCACCGTTAGCAATTTATTTCCAAAACGAATTTCCACTTCGTCATTGATTTTTAAATCGGTTGATGATTTGGCTAAGATGCCATTGACTTTAATACGTCCTTTGTCTGCGACTTCTTTCGCCACTGGACGACGTTTAATAATACGGGATACTTTCAAATATTTATCAAGTCTCATAATCATTTACCTCGTAACTGTTTTATTTTATCATTTTTTGTGTAAAATAGCTGGCTTAAATGAGTTTGTTAAAATACTGTAATAAAAGGCATCAACAAACTTAAAGATACTGTTGTCAGCTAGTTTTTGTCTATCTTGCGAGCCTTGATTTCCGCCAGCATCTGACCAAAGTGCTGCAATTCCTCTAAAATCTCGTAGTCTTTTTTACCACGGACATTGAAGATAATTTCGATTTTACCTTGATTTTCGCTGATGCGGGCTTTCAAGTTCATTTTTGACAGAGCTTCAAAGTAATCTTGGGTCAGATAATGTTGCAGCGACGCTTTTTCAAAACGCACCAACACATTGGTGTCTTTTCGCTCGACCAATTCAGCAAAAGCATTGTCCATATAAGCTTTTACTAAGCCAATCTCAAGCAAATAAGCCACTTGGTCTGGGTACTCACCAAAACGGTCAATCAACTCATCTTGCAAACTTTGGTAGTCGCTGTGATTAGCGATGTCGCGAATACGCTTGTAAATTTCGATTTTTTGGCGCTCGTCTTCAATGTAATCACTTGGAAGGTAAGCATCAATTTGGAGATTAACCTCAGCATTACTCTTACGACGCACTTGGGATTTTCCTTGTTTTTTGGCAATGGCTTCCTCTAAAAGTTGCGAATACATCTCAAATCCAACCGAATCAATAAAGCCACTTTGTGAAGCCCCTAAAATATTACCTGCGCCACGGATAGACAAGTCCCGCATGGCAATTTTAAAACCAGAACCCAGTTCAGTGAATCCTTTGATAGCATCCAAACGTTTTTCAGATACCTCTGTCAAAATCTTATCTGGTCGATACATGAGATAAGCATAGGCAATACGATTAGAGCGCCCCACACGTCCACGCAGTTGATACAAGGTTGACAAGCCCATATGGTCTGCATTTTCAATGAATAAGGTATTGACATTTGAAATATCAACTCCTGTTTCGATAATGGTGGTCGCCACCAAAACATCGTAAACACCGTCAATAAAATCCATGAGGGTATTTTCCAATTGAATCTCACTCATCTGACCATGCACAAAACCGATACTAGCTTCAGGAACCAATTCTTGCAGTTCTGCGACTTTTTGGTCAATACTGTCAACTTTATTGTAAATGTAGAAGACCTGTCCGCCACGGTCAATCTCACGGATAATAGCTTCACGAATTAAGCCAGGATTGGTTTCCAAAACATAGGTTTGAACAGGATAACGGTTGGTTGGTGGAGTTTCAATAACCGATAAATCACGAATGCCCAGCATTGACATATGAAGAGTTCGAGGAATAGGTGTTGCCGTTAGGGTCAATACATCCACTTTGGCCTTTAGCTCCTTGAGTTTTTCCTTGTGTTTAACTCCAAAACGCTGCTCTTCATCGATGATAATCAAACCCAAATCAGCAAAGACAACATCCTTAGACAAAAGACGGTGAGTACCAATGATAATATCAATTTGCCCTTTTTTGAGTTGCTCCAAGGTTTCATTTTGCTCTTTCTTGCTGCGAAAACGGCTGAGCACTTCCACCTTGACAGGATAATTGTCAAAGCGTTCTGAAAAATTGGTGTAATGTTGCTGGGCTAAGACGGTTGTAGGTACCAAAACCGCGACTTGCTTGTGGTCTTTGACCGCTTTAAAAGCGGCTCGCATAGCAACTTCTGTCTTACCAAAACCGACGTCTCCCACTAGCAAGCGGTCCATTGGTTTATCTTCTTCCATGTCCTGCTTAATTTCTTTGATAGAGCGCAATTGGTCTTCTGTTTCGACAAAGGCAAAATCATTGTCAAATTCGCGCTGCAAATCATCATCTGGTGAAAAAGCAAAACCTTTTAATTGGCTACGCTCAGCATATAATTTCAGCAAATCATCAGCAATATCTTCCACTTGTTTAGACACTTTTTGCTTGGTCTTTTGAAAACGCCCGTCATTAAGTTTATTGATTTTTGGGGCCTTGCCGTCAGCTGAAACGTATTTTGATAGGCTTTCAATTTGTTCAATTGGCAAAGAAATGGTGGCCGAATCTTGGTATTGAATAGTGAGATAATCACGGTGAACCCCATGAATATCAATGGTTTCAATACCTAAAAATTGGCCAATTCCGTGGATTTGGTGAACCACATAATCGCCCTTTGAAAGCTCATTATAGTCTTTCAAACGCTCCGCATTGCTGATATTGGAGTGACGAACACGGCGTTTAATCTTTTTATGGTAGATTTCACGCTCAGTGATAACCACCAATTTGTCATCCGCAAAGTAAAAACCGTTGGATAAGTTGCCAACCAAAAGCTGAGCTTGTTTTGGCTCAACGTCATCACTGGCTACAATCGGCAATTGCAAACCGTATTCTTGTAAATCTTTCTGTAAACGTTCCGCACCATGTTGTGAATTTGCTTGAATGATAACCGTCGCTTTTGATTTTTGATAACGATGCACTTCTTCAATCACTAGCGGTATCTGGTTGAAAAACTCCTGCATCGGATACTGCGTGAGCTGGTAGAGATGGGCAAATTTGAGATTTCCAAGACCCTTATGAAAATGAGAGAAAAAGGTCGCAGGCTGATACTGACGCAGTTTTTTATAGCTATCTGCAAAGTAAACCAAACTTGACACAGCTTTACCACGTTGTAAATCTTCTGTCAATAAGTTGGCAACTTCCAAATCCACCTTGGCATTACGGTCGATGACCTTTTGAAAATCATCAAAGAAAACAGGCGTTTCTTTTGGAATGTAATCCAATAAGGTCCATTCTTTCGCGTAGAAGATAGAAGCAAAGCGTCTGATATCAGCATGCTTATAGCCTGCCTTGGTAGACTCATAAACCTCGCTTAAATAAGCATGTTGCTCCTCTTTTGCCGTTTCCAAATACTTTTCCAAAGACTTGGTCGCTCTGGCAAAATCTTCCTCATACAACAATAAATCATCTGCTGGAAAAATAGTGACATGAGAAAGGGTATCAACAGACTTTTGACTGCTTACCTCAAATTGCCTAATGCCATCAATCTCATCTCCGAAAAATTCCAAACGGTAAGGACGGTCAGCCGTAATTTCATAAATATCAATGATATCACCACGTTGGCTAAATTCTCCTGGGTTAAGAACTTGGTTGGCACGTTGGTAACCAAGTAAAGCTAGTGTTTTGACCACGTCGTCCAATTCGTAGCTATGCCCTAACTCAAAATGCAGTTGATTATGAGCGTACGTTGCAGGGTTAGGTAATAGTACCCGTGTCCCCATTAAACTAGTCACCAAAACACCTGTTTGCTCTGCATTCTGCAAAAAATTAAGGCTTTCCAAGCGCGAATTGACCTTGTCCATCGAAGAGAAAATAAACTCTGCCGCTGCGACATCATCTGCAAAAAAGGTGTAAACTTGCTCTTCCCCAATCAAACTCGACAAATCGCTGGCTAGTTTTTCCACCTCATTTTGAGTGGAAGTGATAACAACATACTTGCCCTTATTGGCTTGATAAGCTGAAGCAATGGCTAAGGCGCGACTAGAGCCAGACAAGCCCATGATTAGCTGGCGTTCCAATTGGGAAACGTGAGCCTGCCAATCTTGAATGAGCTTATTTTGGCTAAATAAATCAATAATATTCATTGTACTACCCATTAAATCGTTGCATGGTTTTGGCAAAATCGGCTTCTTGCAAATAAAATTGGACAGCATCTGTCACTTTATCTAGAGCTTGCTCAACCGTAATCTTTTCATCTACATCAAATGTCCCAAGGACATGGTCCACCACGGTGCGCCCTTGTTTAGGACGTCCAATACCGACTTTGATACGGTCAAAGGTTTGCGTACCTGTATGAGCAATAATAGACTTAATCCCATTATGACCGCCCGCAGAGCCTTTTTGACGCAAACGCAAACGTCCCACTTCCATATCCAAATCATCATAGATAACCACAAAATCAGCAATATCGATATTAAAGTAGGTCAACAAAGCATGAACCGCCAAACCTGAATTATTCATAAATGTGGTTGGTTTTACCAAATAAATCTTTTCCCCGTTGATAAAGCAAGACCCGACTTCTGCTTTAAAGTTCTTATCCTCTGAAAAAGTTACTTGAAACGCTTGAGCCAAACGGTCAATCGTCATAAAACCAATATTATGTCGTGTATCATGGTATTTACTGCCTGGATTTCCCAGACCAACAATCATTTTTACCATATGTTTTCCTTTCAACTACCAAAAGGCTGGAAAATACTTTTTCCAACCTTGCTTATCTGTCATTTAGTTTATACGTTAAAGCGGAATTCCATGATATCGCCATCTTGAACCACATAATCTTTTCCTTCTTCACGAAGACGACCTGCTTCTTTGACTGCTTTTTCTGAGCCATAAGCAATCAAATCATCATAAGACATAGTGATGGCACGGATAAATCCTCGCTCGAAGTCTGAGTGGATGATACCTGCTGCTTGAGGAGCTTTAATACCACGTTTAAAGGTCCAAGCACGCACTTCTTTTTCCCCTGCTGTAAAGTAAGTCCCAAGACCAAGTAAATGATACGCCGCACGAGTCAATTTGTCAACACCAGATTCTGTTAAGCCTAAATCTTCAAGGAAGAAAGCTTTGTCTTCATCATCTAGTTCTGAAATTTCTTCTTCGGCACGTGCTGAGATGACAACCACTTCTGCATTTTCAGTTGCCGCAAATTCACGAATTTGTTTGACATATTCGATGTCATCTGGGTTTGCAACTTTGTCTTCATCGACATTTGCCACATAAAGGACAGGTTTTGTCGTTAGAAGGAATAATTGTTTCACGATTTTTTGTTCATCTTCTGTAAAGTCAATGGTACGCGCTGATTTTCCGTCCTCAAGCACTGGCTTGATTTTTTGAAGAACGTTAAATTCTGCAATGGAATCCTTATCTTTTTGCGTGCGAGCAATTTTTTCAACACGCGCATAACGTTTATTAACCGATTCTAGGTCAGCTAAAATCAATTCTAGGTTAATGGTATCAATATCAGCAAGAGGGTCAACAAAAGCATCCTCACGTCCTTGTTCACGCATGACATTTTCATCGTCAAAAGCACGCACCACGTGTACAATCGCATCGACTTCACGGATATTGGCAAGAAATTTATTTCCAAGACCTTCCCCACGTGAAGCCCCTTTTACGATACCTGCAATATCTGTAAATTCAAAAGTTGTTGGAACTGTTTTTTTCGGTGTAATCAATTCCGTTAATTTTTGCAAGCGTTCATCTGGCACTTCAACCATTCCCACGTTTGGGTCAATCGTTGCAAATGGATAGTTAGCAGCCTCTGCTCCTGCTTTGGTAATCGCATTAAATAGCGTTGATTTCCCAACGTTAGGTAAACCAACAATACCTGCTGTTAAAGCCATGTTTTTATCTCCATTCAAAATATTCAATCACTACTATTATACCAAAAAAAAGTAAAAAAGGCTTGCCCATAGGCAAACCAAATCAACCAAAAATTTTTGGAAAAGTGTTTGGAAGAAACCAAGACAAAAAGCCACCGATAGCTAAGATAATCCACCAGTACTGAGATAAGAATTCCCAAGCATTCATGGTCTTGTTTTCTCTGACTTCCACCACACGCTCAATCTTTTTTTCAGGTTTTATTCCAAGAACCAACTCATCTAAGTTAACGTCCAAAATAGTAGCCAACTTCACTAAATTTTCCATATCTGGTGTTGCTTCACCCGTTTCCCATTTTGAAATAGCTTGACGTGAGATAAAAAGTTCCTGTGCCAAACCTTCTTGTGAGAAAGCTTTTTCTTGACGAAGCTGTTTTAATTGTTTTGCAAAGATTGTCATTTGGTATCCCTACTTTCTTTTTTTACACAGGATAGCAAAAATCTCTGGGATAATCGAGCACTTTTTCAAGCAACTCCTAGTTGCAAATAGCTAAAAATCCTAATATTAAAGGCTTTTCTTGGTTGCGGCTTTATTTTGGTAATACTTTTCGCATCTTTCGTTCAAAATCATGACGGCTCATCATGACAACGTGGTCACAGTTGGTACAACGGATTTTAATATCTGCACCAATTCGGATAACTTCCCACTCATTGGCTTTTTTACCAGTTGATTTAATGGTGCAAGCATGAGGTTTTTTCATTTCAACATAACTGCCAATAACGTACATAACTTCTCCTCTAAAACGAAATGAAAAAGAAAAGTTTTAGAAGGCCTTAAACAAGGACTCGGTCAACTTTTCTCACAAAAAGGATTAATTGGTGCGAACTGGTGTAATCAGTTGAACAAAATTCTCAGTATCATCACCAGGCATTAAGGTAAATGGACGAACAGGAGAAATAAAACGTATCATGACTGTTTCACTCTTCAAGGCTTTCAACGCTTCAATCAGATAAGTTGGGTTAAAACTAATGGTTAAATCACTACCAGACTGGCTGATGCTATCTAGCTCTTCGTTAACTTTCCCCACTTCTGGTGAATTAACGTGAGATGAAATGCTATCGCTGGTGATTTCCAATTTAACCGTTCCGTTTTGTGTCGCATTTGAAATCAAGTAAGCACGCTCCATAGCTGAACGAAGGGCTGCGGTGTTAAAGGTTACTTCTGTTTCAAAAGAATTGGTCAACAAACGGTCGGTATCAGGGTAGTTTCCCTCTAAAAGACGGGTATAAAAACTAATGTAGTCACTTCTAAACAAAACTTGACTATCTGAAAAGAAAACTTCAACGGTTTCAATGTCATCTGTGAAAACTGCTGAAAATTCACGCAAAGATTTGCTTGGAATGACCATGTTAAAGTTTGCTGAGGTATTTTCCAAAGTCAATTTGCGTTGGCTCATGCGGTGAGAGTCCGTCGCTACTGCCTTAAATTCTTTTTGCTCACTAAGCACCATGTGGACTCCAGTCAAAATAGGACGGCTTTCTTGAAGACTAGCTGCAAAAGCTGTTTCTGAAATAATACTTTTCAACAGTTTGGTTTTAAGAACTAGCGGATTTTCAGTCGTCATTTCTTGCAAACGTGGGTAGAGATCCACATCTTTTCCTTTTAGGGTGATTTCTGATTTGCCACTTGTTAACACGATTTGGTGATGATCAATTTCGGTAAAATCCAAACTCACATCAGGTAGACTTGAGATAATATTGATAAAGAAATTTGCTTCTAGTAAAACAGCTCCTGGTGAGGTAATCAAAAGACCTGCATTTTCATTAGAAACTGGAATGGTATTTTCAATAGATATTTGACCATTAGACCCCGTTAGGATAATATGTTGCGCATGCACTTCAATTTTAATGGTTGATAAAATCGGAATAGCATTTTTAGAAGAAATGGCTCTTTTGGTTGCATTTAAAGCTTGAAGGAAAAAGGATTTATTGATGGAAAATTGTATCATTGGAATCTCCTTTAGTTATGATAATAAATTTAGTAGTAGTAGTAGGTCTTGTTGAAGCTGTGGAAAAGTCACAAAAAGCAGCAAAAAAACAGGGAAAAGAGTTGTGCACAAATTGTGGATAACTCTTTTTAAAAATCTAGATTTATCCACAAGGCTTATCTGATTTTATTTTTGATGGTTTCAATTTCAATGCGTAAGCTATCATCTTGAGCCAACATATTCTTGATTTTGTTGTAGGCGTGTAGGACGGTAGAATGGTCCCGTCCGCCAAATTCTTTTCCAATTTTCGGTAGCGAATTATCGGTCATTTCCCGTGCGAGGTACATAGCCACCTGACGTGCTAAAACGATGTTTTGAGTGCGTTTGGTCGCCTTGATTTCCTTAACTGTCACATCGTAAAACTTCCCAACTTGCGTTTGAATGTCCTCGATTGGAATGACGGTCATTTTAGGGTCATCTTGCTTACGTGCTCGAATGGCTTCTGCTGCGATGTCCACGGTAATGGTTTTGATTTTTTTGACGCTAGCCACAAGGCTAATATCGTTAAGCGCTCCTTCAAGGTCACGCACATTGGAATCAAATTGTCCTGCTAAATATTCAATGGTATCCTGCGGGAAAACATAGTCATATTCTTGGGTTTTATTGGTCAAAATCGCAACGCGAGTTTCAAAATCAGGCGGCGTGATATTGATGGTAAGTCCCCATTTGAAGCGCGTGACTAAACGTTGTTCCAAGTTATCGAGGTGGTCAGGTGTACGATCGCTAGTAAGGACGATTTGCTTATTATTATCGTATAAGGTATTGAAGGTATTAAAGAATTCTTCTTGCGTTCCGGATAGGGTTTTTTTAGCTAAGGATTGAATGTCATCAATCAACAAAACATCCAGATTGCGGAATTTTTCCTTAAGCTCTTCCATCGTGTCTAGACGAATGTGCGTCACAAACTCGTTGATGAAATTCTCAGCGGTGATGTATTTGACACGCGCATTAGGATTATTTTTTAAAACAGCGTGCCCGATGGCATTGAGCAGATGGGTTTTTCCAAGTCCTGGTCCTCCCCAAATGAAAAGAGGATTGTAGGTTGTTCCAGGAGCGTCAGCTACGGCATAAGACGCTGAAAAAGCCCAGCGGTTTTCATCACCTTGGACAAAATTATCAAACGTGTATTTTGGGTTTAAATCAGAATGCATCTGTGGTAGTGTGCTTTGTGGTTTTTCTACCGTTTGTGTGCTGTCCTGAGCTGGTGTTTGCACGTTTAAATCGTCTTCAAAAACGTATTGGATGACAATCTCTGCATTAAAAATTTCAAAACCAGCTGCTAGAATGATGGATTTCAGATTATTATTCCAAAACACTTCCTTGACAGGGTCGAGATAAATAAAAGCCGTATGATTTTCAATTTTGAGCAGCCGTGCATCTAAGACGAAAAATTCATAAGTGGCTTGCTTCAATTGATTTCTGGCTAACTCTAAGACTCTGTTCCAAAATAATTGTTCATTCTCAGTCATAGTAGTTTTCCTTTTTTTATTTTGTGGATAATCTTACCCTATTCTAACACAAAAAAAAGTTTTCCACAACAGGACAAAAGTAGAAATCCACAGGGTGTTTGAAAGATTTCCACAATGTGAAAAAGAGTTTTCCACAAGCAGTGGAAAACTCTTGTATTGGTATAAACTAAAGTTTTTACAAGGTATTTTTCTTGTGGAAAACTCAGAAAAGAAAAAAGGGAAATCCACACGCTATTTGAACTTGTTGATAATTCTGTTAAAGTCTTCTTCCGACTGAAAATGCAAAACCACTTCTCCTTTTTGAATGCTTTTGCTATTAGCAAACGAAATGCTAACGGGCAGTCCTAGACTTTGACTTAGGATGTCTTCATGGTGTTTTTTAAAAATATCCTTCTTCGCTTTCTTTTTGGGAGCACTTGGTTTGGGTTTTAGGAGTTGCTCCAGTTTTCGGACACTAATATCTTGGCTTAAAATGCGTTGGTACCACTGCTCCTGTTCTTCTTTGCTCTTTAAGGTCAACAACAAACGAGCGTGACCTTGCGACAAGCTTCCTTCTTCCACCGCGCGTGAAAGGCTGGGCGGAAGATTTAGTAATCGTAGGCAATTGGTAATGTAGGGACGCGATTTGCCCATGAACTGAGCCAATTCCTCATGCGTCATCTGATTTTTTTCAAGCAATTGCTTGTAAGCTTTTGCTTCTTCAATGGGATTTAAATCCGAGCGCTGTAAATTTTCAATAATCGCAAGCTGCATACTTTTTTGGTCAGAAATGGTTTTGATGATGGCTGGAATTTCACTAAGACCAGCTAGTTTAGATGCTTTTAGACGACGTTCGCCAGCGATAAGCTCGTAGCCAAAAACAGATGATTGTCGGACGATAATCGGCTGAATAAGCCCGTTTAACTTGATTGATTGGGCTAATTCTTCCAGTTCTTCTGGTTTAAAATCCAGCCTAGGTTGGTAGGGATTGGGCGAAATATCTTCAATGGATATAACTTGTAGTTTCTCTTTCATTTTCTCTCATCCTAAACTCTAAAAAGTGAAGCTGAGACCGTCTCAGCTTCACTTTTGGTCTATCATATTTTTTCCTTAGTTTGTACTTGATAAGTCTTGTGTTGTTTTACTTAAATCAATTGTCACAGTTTTCTTGTCTGTACCACGGTAGAAGGTTACTTTGACAGAGTCTCCAACAGAATGGCCGTAAAGAACGCTTTGTAGGTCAGAGGTTGATGTCACTTCTTGACCATCGACTTCTGTGATGACATCATATTTTTGAAGTTTTCCTTCAGCAGGCATGCCAGATTGAACTGAGGCAACAACCACACCGTTTGTGATACTTGTTGGAATATTAAGTTGTGCAATAGCATTGGTTGACAAATCAGACAAGTTAACCATTGAAATACCAAGCGCAGGGCGGATAACTTTTCCGTTTTCCTCCAATTGATTGATGATTTTCACCACATCATTTGACGGAATAGCAAAGCCCATACCTTCAACCGACTCACCAGAACTTGAAGTTGATGAAATCTTGCTAGAGTTAATACCGATGACTTGCCCTTCAATATTGATTAGCGCACCACCAGAGTTTCCTGGGTTAATGGCAGCATCTGTTTGAATGGCATTGGTTGAAATGGTTTCACCATTGTCATTAGTCATTGTTACAGTACGGCTTAGACTAGAAACGATACCTTGCGTTACTGAGTTTGCGTATTCTGTTCCAAGTGGGCTACCAATAGCAATGGCTGTTTCACCGACAGTGATTTTATTAGAATCGGCAAATTCGGCAACAGTTGTGACATCTTTAGACGAAATTTTCACGACAGCAATGTCAGAGTAAGTGTCAGCTCCGACCAATTCACCGACAACTTTTTTACCGTCGGCTAGCATGATTTCAATTTGTTCTGCGCCATCGACCACGTGATTATTGGTTACAACATAGGCTGAGTCACCATCTTTTTTGTAAATAACCCCTGAACCTTCGCTGT
The DNA here is from genome assembly GCF_012277075.1 of Streptococcus alactolyticus. Lineage (GTDB taxonomy): Bacteria > Bacillota > Bacilli > Lactobacillales > Streptococcaceae > Streptococcus > Streptococcus alactolyticus. The sequence continues at coordinate 17,341 of NZ_JAAXMT010000015.1, forward strand.
AAACTGACAAATCACCGCTGTTATTTGACTGGTTAATCGAATCGTCATTACCAAAAATCTGACTGTAAATGTCATTTCCTGAAGAAGAATCTGAACGGTAATTGATTACGGAAACGACCGCTCCTTGAACTTTTTCCACAGCTTTTGTGACATCAGTCGAATTGGTATAAGTCACGCTACTCGTAGTTGTTTTGGCACCTGAACCACTCACGTTAGATAGGGAGATTCCCGCACGATTTAATACCAAAATCGCACCTAAAATCCCAGCAACAAAGCTAACAAGCACAATAGCTAATGGTTTTAGCCAATTTTTGAAACGCCCTTTAGGCAGTTTAATGTTTTTCACTTAGCCACCTCCAATTTTTCACTTAGAATATAAAAATCAACTTAATTATAACTTAAATAATGCGAAAAAGAAAGTAATACACAACCTGTGGAAAACTTTTAAAACTGTGAATATCTTCCCTGAAATAAAAAGGATCTAAGGGGACTAAAAAAGTTAATAACATGTGGATAAGGTGTTAAAAACTTGTGAATATGTGGTAAAATGTAAGGTATGAAAGTTAAAATTATTGCTGTTGGAAAATTAAAAGAAAAGTATCTAAAAGATGGTATTGCTGAATACCGTAAGCGCATGAGTCGGTTCACAAAGTTTGAAATGATTGAATTGCCTGATGAACAAACGCCAGATAAGGCTAGCGAAGCGCAAAATCAGCAAATCATGGAAAAAGAAGGCGATCGTATTTTAGCGAAGCTTTCTGAGCGTGATTATGTGATTATTTTAGCCATCGAAGGGGAAATGTTGAGTTCTGAGGCCTTTAGTCAGGTCATTTCAGATGCGACAGTGCGAGGTTATTCTAGCATTGCCTTTGTGATTGGTGGTAGTCTAGGTTTAGCGGACAAGGTCAAGCAAAAAGCTAATCTAAAGTTGAGTTTTGGCAAGATGACGCTACCTCACCAATTGATGCGTTTGGTGCTATCAGAGCAAATCTACCGTGCCTTTATGATTCAACAAGGCAGTCCCTATCACAAATAAAAAAGGAGGACTAGTGTCCTCCTTTTTCAGGCTTCGTTTTATGATCCCAGCAGGATTCGAACCTGCGACCGTTCGCTTAGAAGGCGAATGCTCTATCCAGCTGAGCTATGAGACCGTATCAACTTTGTTATTTTATCAAAAAAACGCCTGATTTGTCAACTAGAAACCAGATCCTTTAGCTGTTACCAAGTATTGATCAAAAATATCTTACTTTTTTTGAAAAAAACTATAGACAAATCTAAAATATCTGCTATAATAATAAAAGTAATGATGATTTGGTCCGTTGGTCAAGGGGTTAAGACACCGCCTTTTCACGGCGGTAACACGGGTTCGAATCCCGTACGGACTATAGCTGCTCTGCAGTTTTTTTCTTTATTCGGCATAGCTCAGTTGGTAGTAGCGCATGACTGTTAATCATGATGTCGTAGGTTCGAGTCCTACTGCCGGAGTGATAAGACACCCCGTCCTAAGTTTTGGCTTGGGACGTTTTTTATTCCGATACTGTAAAGCACATAAAAGAGATTAGGGAAAAACCTAATCTCTTTTTAAAGGCTTATTTAGCGCCTGCAGGGCGTTTTTTCTTTCTAATGATATAATAACCACTAAATACTAAGACACCAGCTAGGGATAGGCAGGCACCTAATTGGAACCCTTCAGGGACATAAGTTAATGTGACTTGACCTTGTCCTGCTTTGACGTTGACTTTCATAAAGCCGTCTTGAGCTTTTGTTAGAGCGATTTTCTTGCCGTTTTGAGTGGCTGTCCATCCTTTATCATAAGGTATGGTAAAGAGGAGAGAACTGTCCTTGTCAGCAGTGTAGGTGGCTGTTATGGTGTTTTTAGAAGTGGTCACTTGAACCTCTTGCTGATTGAGTTTATCCATTGCTTTTTGGTAACTGTTTATGTCAAGGGCATAAAAGTTAGGTTGGTCAAAGGAAACTTGTTCATTTTCAGGGAAATGGAAGGTAATATCAATGGTTTGTCCTAGATAAAAATAACCAAGGTCAAATAAGCTATAAGCATTGTCTGTGGTGTAATTAGTTGTCTGTCCATTGACGGTTATTTGGACAGATTCGTTATTTTCATTAGAGAAAGTAATATTAGGCACGCTGACATATAATTGCGTATTGTCGGGGACGGTTACTTGGTAAGTAACTGCTGTGGTTACTTGCCCCTCGTAAGTTGTTGTAACACGGTTATTGAGCTGATTTGCCCCACTAATGAGTTGAGAAGGTAAGCGGGTATAAAATTTCTCTGATAATCCTGTCAAACGATTGATGAAATTGGTTTGGTTATCCAGTGTATTGACGGTAAATGTGACATCTTTGTAAATGCCATTGGTTAAGATAGCCAGCTGACTAGCGTTTTGGTTTTCATAAAGCATGACGTTGCCAGAGCCGTCATTGTAATTGAAGCCGTACTTATTAACCCCAATTTCAGCGAGGTTGTACTTGATGCCAAATAAGCTATCCATTAGCAAGGTATTGTTTTGGTAACGCAGATTGAGGTTGGTCCCAGTTGATTTGAAACCTAGACGGTCTAGGGTGCTGCTAGAAGCGGTATTTCGAATAGATGAAAATTGCGAGATGCCGTTGTAATTGTATTTCATACTGTCGTTACCTGTCTGAGGAAGAAGTTCTTCCATACGGTAAAAGTTGCTATTTTCTGACTTGGTCTTCTTGACAAGCTTGTCAATGTCTGTCAAATAGCGTTCATAACTTTGACGTGAAGGAAAGACCCATTCGTTGCCGAGAGCATTGATCTGATAGTAGGTATTAAGCGAAATTTCAAAGAGTGTAAACAAGAGTGTAAAGCCAACAAAAATAGTTAAGGAAAGACTATTTTTCGCATAGCTAACCAAAAGGGTTATGTAGGCTAGCAAAAAAGAAAATGTAATCACAATCTGTGACGTTTCTAAAAACTTGTAGTGGCTTTTTAGTACCACGGTGGCAATCAATCCAATAGTAACAGGAATGATTCCAACAAGGTATTGTTTTAAGCTTAATTCTTCTAAGTGTGACAGTGTTTCAGCTGCTAATAAAATCACGAGGATAGAGAGGGTCCAAGAATAGCGATGAAGAAACATATTTGGCGAATGCATCCCTTGCCAAATAAGGTCCAAGGGTTCAAGGTAGAAACTAGTGATAAGAACAGTTATCATAAGCCCGTAAGCAAGGCGCGTTTGCCACTTAATTGACTTAATGCTAAAGAAAACAAGAGCTAAAATGAGGGGGAAAATACCGACATAAATCATCGGAATGGAACCAAATTTTGTAGTGTCGTAAGCACCAACGAAATTTTTAGCAAAAATATCTAAAAACCAAGAAGAGTCAGACAACCAGCCTGTAAAGGATGAAAATTCTTCCCCGTGTGTTGAAAGGTCTAAATAAGTTGGCAGTAGCATGATGCAACTTGATAAACCTGCTGCGATTGACATCACTGTAAAGTCTAAAAATTGACGTCCAACCACTCGCCATTTTAAGTTTTTACTGAGTTGAACGAGAAAATAAAGGGTAAGAAAGATAGCAACCATGTAACCAAAATAGTAATTTTGGATAAAGAGAATGGTTAAGCTGACGTAGTAAAGAACGTATTTTTGCTGAGCCAACAAGCGATTTAACCCTAAAATAATCAAAGGGAGAAGGATGAAAACATCCAGCCACATATTGATTTCAATTTGGCTTATCGCAAAACTCATCAAGGCATAAGATGTTGATAAGATAATGCTCAGTGGTTTTAACACTTTGGGATAGAGATGTCTTAGGCTGTAAAAACAAGAGAGCCCCATAGAACCAATCTTGAGCAAGGTCAAGATATAAATAGCATCAGGCATTGTTTTTAAGCTAAAGAAATAAACGAGCGGCGAGAAGAAGCTCCCTAAATAATAACTTATCAAGGCGTAAAAGTTTAAACCTAGACCGCTGGTAAAGGTGTAAAAGAGGCTATCTGATCCATGTAAAATATTCCGTAAATTTTCAGCAAAAATGACATACTGATGAAAACCATCACTGGCTAAAATAGTCGTTTTGCTGTTGATGAAAATATCTTTGGAAAATAGGGTCACACCTAAAATAGCAACAGGCAAGATAAAGGCAATGAGGTAATAAAGGGTATTACGATTTGGTTTTAAAGATTTTAGTGTCATGGCTTTAGTAAGACAGGTTGAGATACTAATCCCAACCTGTTTCCTTCTATAAGTATCAAAATGATGTGAAATGTGATTTTGTTAATCTTTCCAAAGTTCTTGGACTTTGGCTTGAATCTCTTCATTTTCAAGAAACTCATCATATGTTTCGTCGATACGGTCAATGACCCCATTTTTAGAAATCACAACGATGTGATTAGCAAGGGTTTGGATAAACTCATGGTCATGACTGGCAAAAATGATTGATTCTTTAAAGTCTTTCAAGCCGTCGTTCAAACTTGAGATAGATTCCAAGTCCAAGTGGTTAGTTGGGTCGTCAAGCACGAGAACATTTGATTTCAATAGCATCAACTTAGAAAGCATCACGCGCACTTTTTCTCCCCCTGACAACACGTTGACAGACTTGTTAACCTCATCACCAGAGAAAAGCATACGTCCAAGGAAACCACGAAGGAAGGTATTGTCGTCTTCTTCTTTTGAAGCAAATTGACGTAGCCATTCTAAGATAGATTCGCCAGATGCAAAATCACGTGAATTATCTTTTGGTAGGTAAGAGCGGCTAGTTGTCACACCCCATTTAATAGTACCTTCGTAGTCGATGTCATCCATCAAGGCACGAATCAAAGCAGTTGTTTGGATATCGTTTTGCCCGATGAAAGCAGTCTTGTCACCTGGTCGTAAAATAAAGCTGATATTGTCGATAACCGTTTCACCGTCGATTTTAACAGATAGGTTTTCGACTGTTAGCAAATCCTTACCGAGTTCACGCTCTGCATTAAACTTGATAAATGGGTATTTACGGCTAGAAGGAACAATTTCCTCTAACTCAATTTTATCAAGCATTTTCTTACGTGATGTGGCTTGTTTTGATTTAGAAGCGTTGGCAGAGAAACGTGCCACAAATTCTTGCAATTCTTTGATTTTTTCTTCAGCTTTGGCATTACGGTCAGCTTGCAAACGAGCAGCTAGTTCTGAAGATTGTTTCCAGAAGTCGTAGTTACCAACGTAAAGTTTAATTTTACCAAAGTCAAGGTCAGCCATGTGCGTGCACACTTTGTTTAGGAAGTGACGGTCATGGGAAACCACGATAACGGTATTTTCAAAATCAATCAAGAAATCTTCTAACCAAGAAATAGATTGGATGTCAAGACCGTTGGTTGGCTCGTCAAGAAGGAGCACATCAGGTTGCCCAAATAAAGCCTTAGCCAAAAGCACCTTAACCTTGTCCCCGTTTGCCAATTCGCTCATGTTTTGGTAGTGGAGGTCTTCTGAAATGTTAAGGTTTTGTAGAAGTTGTGAGGCTTCGCTTTCAGCTTCCCAACCACCAAGTTCAGCAAATTCACTTTCAAGTTCTGCCGCACGAACACCGTCTTCATCAGAAAAGTCAGCTTTCATGTAAATAGCATCTTTTTCTTTCATGATGTTATAAAGTTTTTCATTTCCCATGATAACTACATCAATGACACGTTCTTCTTCGTAGTCAAAGTGATTTTGGCGAAGAACAGACAAGCGTTCATTTGGTCCAAGTGAAACATGTCCAGTCGTTGGCTCGATATCTCCAGCTAAAATTTTTAGAAATGTTGATTTTCCAGCACCGTTAGCCCCGATCAAGCCGTAGGTATTTCCAGCTGTAAAGTTGATGTTAACGTCATCAAATAATTTTCGATCACTAAAACGCAATGATACATCAGAAACTGTAAGCATTTGTCACCTCGTAATATTTATCTATGACCTTCATTGTACATGAAAAAGGCTTAATTTTCAATGTGCGAAAATTAAGCCTTATCCTACATTGGTAAAATCAAATCTTCATCGTCAAGAGCGTACTGTTTTTTCAGACTAAAGCCGCGTCCTCTGACGTGTGTGGCTGGCATGATGACCACAAAAGCTGTTGGGTCAATGCTTAAAATATTCTTTTCTAGTCGTGATACTTCCTGAATAGAAACCGTAGTCATCAACATGGTTTTATTTTTCCCAGAGTAGCCACCTGTGATGGGAATTTCAGAAACCCCTCTATCTGCCTTAGTAGCAATGTATTCTTTGATGGCTTGGTTTTTTGGGGAAATAATCATAACATTACGTGACGAAGTCACCCCAATTTGCATGCTATTGACCACGTAACCAATGACAAGCAGGCCGATAATAGAATACATGACCGTATCAATATCAAAGGCAATAAAGCCCATAGCCACACTAAAACCATCAACAATGGTCATGGCAACTGCAAGAGGAAGGGGAGTGTATTTGTGCAAGATTTGTGTGAGAATACCTGTTCCCCCTGTTGATGAATTACCCCAAAAAACAACACCTAACCCAAAACCACAAATAATGCCTCCAAAAATAGCCGCGAGCAAGGTATTGTCCGTCAGATTTGGAAGTCCTTCGGTTAATTTGACAAAGATGGAATAAATCCAAGAACCATAAACCGTTTTAAAGAAGATTTCGCGACCCAAAAAGAACCAACAAGCCAGTAACAAAGGGAAATTGGACAAGAGCACAAAATCCCCTGTATTCCAACCAAACAAGGCTTTAAAACTGACTGCAAGTCCCACAACGCCACCAGAAGCGATGTGATTTTCTAGGAAAAAAGTGTTAAAGCCAACAGCGGCAATCAGTGACCCAGTCGTCACCAATCCAATATCTATCAATCTCTTTTTCATTAGAACTCCTCAAAAGCGAAATAGCCTGATATACAAGCGTTTCTATTATGACAAAGAAGTGTCACCGCGTCAAGATTTGTCGCCTCAATTCGGTGTAAAATCCGTTTTTCCATTTTTAGTGGAAAGCGTCGCTCAACTTGACAAAAAAAGGATAATTTCATAGAATAAAGAAGATTCAGAAAAGTAATACAAAGTGGGACTTTTAGAGAGCTGATGGTGCTGAGAATCAGTAGTCTTTTTGTATGAATGGGCTGATGTTTGACAAAAGGGATTTACACGGTTGTAAATCTTGCATAGTGGTAAAGAGATGATAAGCTTTTCTATCAATTGAGGTGGTACCGCGTATCCATGACGCCCTCACGTAGTGATGCTACGTGAGGCTATTTTTATGTTTACAATAAATATTGAGGTGATAAAATGACTAAACCTATTATTTTAACAGGCGACCGTCCAACAGGAAAATTGCACTTGGGACATTATGTTGGAAGCCTAAAAAATCGTGTCTTGTTGCAAAATGAAGACAAGTACGACATGTTTGTTTTCTTGGCAGACCAACAAGCTTTGACTGACCATGCCAAAGAATCAGAAATCATTCGAGAATCTGTCGGAAACGTAGCTTTGGATTACTTATCTGTGGGACTTGACCCTGCTAAATCAACCATTTTCATTCAAAGTCAAATCCCAGAATTGGCTGAATTGACCATGTATTACATGAATTTGGTATCACTAGCACGTTTGGAACGCAACCCAACCGTTAAAAGTGAAATTGCCCAAAAAGGCTTTGGTAGCTCTATCCCAACAGGTTTCTTGGTTTACCCAATTTCTCAGGCTGCAGATATTACCGCTTTTAAAGCCAATTATGTGCCAGTTGGAAATGACCAAAAACCGATGATTGAGCAAACACGTGAAATCGTACGCAGTTTCAATCATACCTATAAAACCGATATTTTGGTAGAACCAGAAGGGATTTTCCCAGAAAACGAAGTAGCTGGACGTTTGCCAGGTTTAGATGGCAATGCCAAAATGTCTAAATCACTTGGCAATGGCATTTACTTGTCTGATGACGCGGATACTGTTCGTAAAAAAGTGATGAGCATGTACACTGATCCTAATCACGTGCGTGTGGAGGATCCAGGTCAAATTGAAGGCAATATGGTCTTTTATTACCTTGATATTTTTGGACGCGAGGAAGATCAAGCCGATATTGCAGCCATGAAAGAACACTACCAACGTGGTGGTCTTGGGGATGTTAAAACCAAACGTTACTTGCTAGAAATCTTGGAACGTGAATTAGCTCCTATTCGCGAACGTCGCTTAGAATATGCCAAAGACATGGGCGAAGTTTTCCGCATGCTAGAAAAAGGCAGCGAAGCAGCGCGTGAAGTGGTTGGTCAGACCCTATCAGAAGTCAAAGCAGCTATGGGTATCAACTATTTTTAATCATTGTTAGACAGGCTATTAGCAGTTTAAATCCAAAAGTCATCAGGCTTTTGGATTTTTTGTTTTTTCAGGGAAAAAGGCTTTAACATCCTTTTTTAACGTTTATAGTTAAATTAAAAAATTGAATTTAGTTTATTGACAAATGATTTTAGCATGATATGATAGTAACAACAAAAGTAAGCTGGGATTGGAATTCCCTAAGTACTAGCATAGAAAAGAGGGTTAATAAATGTCAAATTGGGACACTAAATTTTTGAAAAAAGGTTACACTTTTGATGATGTATTGCTTATTCCTGCTGAGAGTCATGTTCTTCCAAACGAAGTTAACATGCAAACCAAACTTGCAAAAAATTTGACATTGAACATTCCTATCGTGACAGCTGCTATGGATACTGTAACTGACAGTAAAATGGCAATTGCCATCGCACGCGCAGGTGGTCTTGGAGTTATTCATAAAAACATGTCAATTCAAGAACAAGCTGAAGAAATTCGCAAGGTAAAACGTTCTGAAAATGGCGTTATTATTGACCCATTCTTCTTAACACCTGAGCATTCTGTTTCAGAAGCTGAAGAATTGATGCAACGTTATCGTATCAGTGGTGTTCCAGTTGTTGAAACACTTGAAAATCGTAAATTGGTTGGTATCATTACCAACCGTGATATGCGCTTTATTTCAGATTACCACACACCAATTTCAAAACATATGACAAGTGAAGAATTGGTGACTGCTCCAGTTGGAACAGATTTGGAAACAGCAGAGCGTATCCTTCACGAACATCGCATTGAAAAATTACCTTTAGTTGATGAAGAAGGTCGCCTATCAGGATTGATCACTATCAAAGATATTGAAAAAGTTATCGAATTCCCTAACGCAGCAAAAGATGAATTTGGACGTCTTTTGGTTGCTGGAGCTGTTGGTGTTACTTCAGATACATTTGAACGTGCAGAAGCTCTTTTTGAAGCTGGCGCAGATGCTATCGTTATCGATACAGCACACGGTCACTCAGCTGGTGTTCTTCGTAAAATCGCTGAAATTCGTCAACACTTCCCAGAACGCACATTGATTGCTGGTAACGTAGCAACTGCAGAAGGTGCACGCGCTCTTTACGAAGCAGGTGTTGATGTGGTTAAAGTCGGGATCGGTCCTGGTTCAATCTGTACAACGCGTGTGGTTGCCGGTGTCGGTGTTCCTCAAGTTACTGCTATTTACGATGCAGCAGCAGTTGCGCGTGAATATGGTAAAACAATCATCGCTGATGGTGGTATCAAATACTCTGGTGATATTGTGAAAGCCTTGGCAGCTGGTGGTAATGCGGTTATGCTTGGTTCAATGTTTGCAGGTACTGACGAAGCACCTGGTGAAACTGAAATTTACCAAGGTCGTAAATTCAAAACTTACCGTGGAATGGGCTCAATTGCAGCTATGAAGAAAGGTTCAAGCGACCGTTACTTCCAAGGTTCAGTTAACGAAGCAAACAAATTGGTTCCAGAAGGAATCGAAGGTCGCGTGGCTTACAAAGGTGCCGTAGCTGATATCGTCTTCCAAATGCTTGGCGGTATTCGTTCAGGTATGGGATACGTGGGAGCTGAAAACATTGCTGCCCTTCATGATAAAGCACAATTTGTTGAAATGTCAGGTGCAGGTTTGATTGAAAGTCACCCACACGATGTGCAAATCACAAACGAAGCACCAAACTATTCAGTTCACTAATTTAAAAAATACGATGATACTAGAGAGGACAAGCGTCCTCTCTTTTTATTTGACATAAATCCATTATTTCCTTTACAAAATAATGAAAATTATGGTAAAATATATAACTATGTTTACAAAAAAAGTTTAAAAAATTTTCATCATAATGTAAACGGATACTTTTTAAACTATTTGTAAATCAAGATAATAAAGGAGAAGACATGCAAGGTATTTTATATGCATTAGTTCCTATGTTCGCATGGGGAAGTATTGGTTTTGTTAGTAATAAAATTGGTGGTAAACCCAATCAACAAACGTTAGGGATGACATTAGGTGCCCTTTTGTTTGCATTTGTGGTTTGGTTGTTTGTTCGACCAGAAATGTCAGTTTCCCTCTGGGTTTTCGGTATCATTGGGGGAATGCTTTGGTCTATGGGGCAAAACGGTCAATTCCATGCCATGCAGTATATGGGGGTTTCTGTCGGGAATCCATTGTCTAGTGGTGCCCAATTGGTATTTGGTAGCTTGATTGGTGCTATTGTCTTTGGTGAATGGAGCAAACCAATTCAATACACACTTGGTATCATTGCCCTAATCTTATTGGTTATCGGATTCTACTTTACAAGTAAACGTGATTCTGACAACGCTGAAACAAATGAAATGACAGACTTTGGTAAAGGTTTCCGTGCCTTAACTTACTCAACTGTTGGTTATTTGTCATACACGATTTTGTTTAACAACATCATGAAATTTGACGCACTAGCTGTTATTTTCCCAATGTCAGTTGGTATGGTTTTGGGAGCTATGATTTTCATGAAATTCCGAATTCAATTTGAACCAGTTGTTCTTAAAAATACCTTGGTTGGTTTGATGTGGGGAGTTGGTAACATCTTTATGCTTTTAGCTGCTGCTAAAGCAGGATTGGCTATTGCCTTTAGTTTCTCACAATTAGGGGTTGTCATTTCTATCGTTGGTGGTATCTTGTTCTTGGGAGAAACCAAAACACGCAAGGAAATGCGTTGGTTGACCATTGGTATTGCTTGCTTCATCGTCGGAGCAGTCTTACTTGGATTTGTTAAATCATATTAAGCCTTGACAACTTTGTCAACGTAAGCAATAAAAAAGCTGAGTCTTAAGACTCAGCTTTTTCTTGTATCACGCCGTTAGTAACGGTAAAGACTTTTAGGTCTTTTGGTTTTTGGGTAAGATGGTCAAGGCTTGTCGTAGTGATGAAGGTTTGAACGTTCTTTTCAATAATCATTTTGAGCAATTCTGTTTGACGGTAATTGTCCAACTCACTCATCACGTCATCAAGTAATAAAATAGGATAATCGCCTGTATTTTGTTGGATAAGTTCCACCTCTGCCATTTTAAGAGACAAGATTAGGCTTCTATGCTGTCCCTGACTGCCAAAACCAGCGGGCATATCGTTGATAAAAAAGGCTAAATCATCCCGATGTGGTCCAACGCTGGTCGTTTTTTTGAGTAAATCACGTTGGCGTGCTTTTTGCAAAGCTTGTAAAAAATGTTCTTTTAAGTTCGTTGTTTCTGTAAATGGAATGGAAGATTTGTAGTGTATTTTCAGGTGCTCTGTTTGGTTTGAAATGGTGTGATGGTAGCGGTCAGCTTCTTGTTCCATACTGGCTATAAATTGCAACCGTTGCTGGATGACGCGGCTACCAAATTCTGCTAATTGCTCATCCAAAACGTCTAAAAACTGAGCGTCCACTTTTGCTGCTGTTTTGAGATAGGTATTGCGCTGCTTTAGCACATGGTTGTACTGGGATAAATCAGATAGGTAAATCGGTTTAATTTGCCCCAAATCAATATCTACGAACTTACGACGCAAGCTAGGTGACCCTTTGATAAGTTGTAAATCCTCAGGAGCAAACAAAACAACGGTCATTGTTCCGATGTAATCAGACAGTTTGGCTTGTTTGAGGTGATTGACCTTGGTGAAGCGCCCTTTGCTTGACAGCTGAATATCCAAGGTTGTTCGACCGTTGGAACGCTGCAACAAACCTGATACCGAAAGGTCTTGCTGTTGAAAATGAATGAGTTCCTTATCTGTTCGTGTGCGGTGGCTTCTGGTCAGAGCTAAAAAATAAATGGCTTCAAGGAAATTCGTTTTTCCTTGGGCATTTTTACCAAGAAGGACATTCAAACCAGAAGAAAAGGTCAATTCTTCTTGAGTGTAATTGCGGTAGTTTTTTAAAGTGATTTTTTGAATCCACATGTTAAGTTCCTGGGAAACGAACTGGCTTGCGTGTTTTATTTTGTTTTGGTTGGTCTTTCTTGGTTTTGGTTTTTGCTTGCTTATTCAAGGTTTTAACCAAGTCAGCCACACGTTTTTTTTCAGCCATTTCTTGTTGGTGTTCTTCTTTTTCAGCAGGTGTTGGTTCTACGATTTCAATTTCAAGGGCATCGTGTGGGATTGTAATAACATCACCAACACGAAGTTTTTTTCCACGGCGTTTTTCATCCTCTCCATTAAAAAGTACAGCGGTTTCAGCCAAGTAGCCTTTGACAGCACCTCCGCTTTTGATAATGCCAAGTTCTTTTAACAAGGCTTGTAAGGTGATAAAATCATCAAATAATGTATATTTCATTGCATTCTCCATTCTGTAGTCCAAGTAATTATAACATAAACATGGTATAATTTTAGGTAATTAAGGTTTTTTAGTAAGGAATTTATCATGAAATTAGTTGATGGCGTGGCGTTACACCTAATCCAAAACGAACAATTTAAAATGAACCACCTAACCTTTCGCTTTTCGGGAGAATTTCAGCAGGAAACCGTAGCAAAACGTGTCTTGGTGGCACAGATTTTAGCAACGGCAAATGCGACTTATCCGACAGCTCAGCGATTCAGAGAACGTTTGGCTAGTCTTTACGGGGCTAGTTTGTCAACTAAGGTTTCAACCAAAGGCTTAGTGCATATCGTGGATATCGAAATCTCTTTCTTGAAAAATCGTCTGGTCAAGACAGGAGAAAATATTTTAGAAGATATTATTGATTTTTTGTATCACACCTTGTTTTCGCCTCTTATCACTGTTGAACAGTACCAGACGAAGCTTTTTGACATTGAGCAAGCCAATTTGATTCAGTATTTACGAGTGGATAATGATGATAGTTTTTACAGTAGTGAGTTAGGCTTGAAGAAGATTTTCTACGATAGCCCTGTTTTTCAAGTGTCTAAGTATGGTACGGCTGATTTGGTTGCTGCTGAAAATTCCTACACCGCCTACCAAGAATTTCAAAAAATGCTTAGAGAAGACCAGTTGGACATCTTTTTACTGGGAGAATTTGATGACTACCGTATGTTGCAGTTGTTCAATAAATTCCCGTTTGAAAATCGTGACAAAACCTTGCGTTTTGCTTACAACCAAGACAAGAGCAATGTTATTCGAGAACAGGTAGAAACGAGAGAAGTCAGCCAGTCGGTCTTACAGTTGGGGTATTATTTTCCAACACGCTATTTTGATGAAGATTACGCGACTTTATTAGTCTTCAATGGTTTATTTGGCGGTTTTTCACATTCGCGTTTATTTGAGGAATTACGTGAAAAAGAAGGTTTGGCCTATACGATTGGCAGTTGCTTTGATATTTACACGGGTTTACTCAATGTTTACGCTGGGATTGACGCTGAGAATCAGATGAAGGTTTTAAAACTTATCAACAAGCAATTGTCCCATTTGAAATCAGGACGATTCTCAGAAACCTTTTTGAACCGTACGAAAGAACTGATAAAAACAAACGTTGTCCTATCTGGCGATTCGCCTAAAGCGACTATTGAGCGGGTGTATAATGACTATCATGGCATAGATAGTCGTGGTGTTGACACTTTAGTCAAAGAGGTTGACAATGTTTGTAAAGCAGATGTTGTAGCTTATTCAAAAGAGATAGTCTTGCAAGCACTCTACTTTTTGGAGGGAAAATAGATGGTTACTTTAAATGAACACACTTTTTTAGATAGTCAAGAAACGGTTTATTCAACCACTTTGCAAAATGGTCTAACCGTCTATTTGATTCCAAAAAATGAGTTTAAGGAAGCCTTTGCTTTACTCAGCGTTCAATATGGTTCGATGGATACCCAATTCATTAGTAATAACCATTTGAAACAAGATACAGAAGGTTTGGCTCACTTTTTAGAGCATAAATTATTTGAAATGGCAGAAGGAAAGGACGTTACAACTCAGTTCACTGATTTAGGTGCTGAGGTCAATGCCTTTACGACTTTTGATAAAACGTGTTTCTATTTTTCAACCGTTGATAAGGTCAATGAAAACCTTGATGTGTTGCGGCACTTTATCTTAGAAGCTTCTATGACAGAAGTATCGGTTTTAAAGGAAAAAGACATTATCAGGCAAGAGATTGCCATGTATCAAGATGATGCTGATTATCGCTTATATCAAGGTGTTCTTGAAAATCTTTACCCCAATACAGCCTTGGCGACAGATATCGCAGGTAGCAATGCTAGTTTGGAAAAAATGACCTTGGCTGATTTGCAGGAGAGTCATCAAACGTTTTATAAACTTGACAATATGACCTTAGTTTTGGTCGGTCATTTTGATAAAGACGCTGTTTTGGCTTCTTTGACTGAAAAAGATGAGGAAAAAACGCCTGCTGATAAGAGCGTGATTGAAAAAGAGGCGTTAGCTTACCACCCTGTCGTGCCACGCAGCAATATTCAAATGGATATTACGCAGCCTAAGATTGCTATTGGTTTTCGTGGGCAACCGCTTGAGAGCCACCAATCTGTTTTGCGACAAAAACTGGCTTTAAAACTCTTTTTTGGTATGGTGATTGGTTGGACTTCCCATTATTATCAAGACCTTTATAAAAAAGGTTATATCGACGATTCGTTTGATTTTGAAATGGAAATCCACTCAGCCTTTCAATTTGTCATGGTGTCGCTAGATACTTTAGAACCGATTGCCATGCTCAATCAAATCAGAAAGCATTTGGATAAGGTTAGTCATGACAGCGCAGCCTTAGCTGACTTGTCAGAAGAACATTTTACGATTGTCAAAAGAGAATTATACGGGACATTTTTTAGAGAATTGGATTCTATTGAGCAGTTGGGGATGCAGTTTGTGAATTATCTTGGTAAGGGCGATTATTTTACTATTCCAACGCTCTTGGAAAGTCTTACTTTCACAGAAGTAGTGGAAACAGGAATGCATTTTCTGAAAACAGCTGACGTCACAGAATTCACAATCTTGCCAAAATAAAAGCGAAATACTGTGAAAATTTTGCTATAATAGAACTGATTATATTTTTATTAAAGGATAACTTTACATGAAAGAACAAACGATTGGTGATATTTTAAGAGAAAGTCGAGTTGCACAACATCTCACATTAGAAGAAGTTGAAGAAAAAACCTCCATTTCATCGTCTTATCTGTTAGCCTTGGAATTGGAGCAGTTTCAATTAATTCCTGAAAATCAGATTGAAGATTTCATACAAAAGTATGGGGAATGTGTTCATTTGGATACGGCTGATTTATTGGCGAAATACCGTAAGCAAAGAGCAGCTAAACTTGTTAAGGAAGACAAAAAGGCACCAGCACCAAAACAAGCTGCACCTACTTCTAAAGCAGTCCCTTACAAAACAGAAACACCAACAAGCACACAACGTGTTTCTCAAAACGTGAGAACAGATGATATGGTAGTTGGCTCACGTTCAAGCCGTCATAAAAATGAAGAAGTGACAGCGTCTTATATTCCGATTATCCTCCTTTCTTTGGTGGCTTTGGGAATTTTGGCATTTGTGTCATTGGTAACGTGGAATCAATTGCAAAGCGACCGCCGCACTGCGAATACCGATTATTCTGTCGTTTATAGCAAATCGTCGACAAGTAGTTCAAGCTCTTCTGAATCAACATCAACGTCAACAAGTTCATCATCGTCTGACAACAAGTTGAAAATGACGACAGAAGGTGGTGGTAGCAATTTGACTGTGAATCTATCAAATGTACCAGACACTGTGACGGTTGATATTTCGTTATCAGGAGCTGACAGCAGTTGGGTATCTGTTACCAACTCAGCCTCAGGAGATTCAGGGGTTCTCCTTTCTTCAACAGGTACAACAAGTTACTCTGCAACCCTTGCTTCAGGAACTAAATCATCAGTGATTACTCTAGGAGTGACAAAAGGTGTTACAGTAACAATTAACGGACAAAAAGTTGATACTTCAGCCATCACAAGCACAACTTTGAGTTATATTACACTTAATATTCAATAGGATGAAAATGAACATGATAAAAAAAGAAAATATCCCCAATCTACTAACCTTGGCGCGTATCGTCATGATACCTGTGTTTATTCTGGTTTTGGTTTTTTGGAATAACATGACTGGTCATATTGTCGCTGCGGCAATCTTTGCCATCGCGAGCATCACAGACTATTTAGACGGTTATTTGGCAAGACGCTGGAAAGTTGTGACCAATTTTGGTAAATTTGCTGACCCATTAGCAGATAAGATGCTAGTCATGACAGCCTTTATCATGTTGGTGGCTATGAATATGGTACCAGCTTGGATTGCAGCTATTATTGTGTGCCGTGAATTGGCAGTTACAGGTTTGCGTTTGTTATTAGTTGAAAATGGTGGAACGGTTTTGGCGGCAGAAATGCCTGGGAAAATCAAAACATTTACACAAATGTTTTCTATTATTTTCCTATTATGTCACTTCACATTGATAGGAACCATTTTACTTTATGTTGCTCTTATCTTCACCATTTACTCAGGGTATGATTATTTCAGAAAAGCAGGATTCCTGTTTGAGGATACGTTTAAATGACATCAAATAGCATTGACGTGAAGCATTTGACCTTCAAATACGATGTTAATCAAGAACACAACACTTTGGATGATTTATCGTTTCACGTGAAACGAGGGGAGTGGTTGTCTATTATTGGGCATAATGGATCAGGAAAATCGACCACGGTACGTTTATTAGACGGTTTATTGGCTGCAGAATCTGGGCAGATTTTTATCGAAGGTGATTTATTGACCGAAGACAATGTCTGGGATATTCGCCACAAGATAGGCATGGTGTTTCAAAACCCAGATAACCAATTTGTCGGCGCTACGATTGAAGACGATGTGGCTTTTGGTCTTGAAAACAAAGGCATTCCCTTGGATGAGATGAAGGAACGCGTGGCAAAGGCTTTGGACTTGGTTGGCATGTCTGAATTTGCTGACCGAGAGCCGTCACGTCTTTCAGGTGGTCAAAAACAACGTGTGGCTATCGCTGGAGCTCTAGCCATGCAGCCTGATATTATTATTTTGGATGAGGCGACGAGTATGTTGGATCCAGAAGGTCGCCTAGAGCTCATCAAAACGATTAGAGGGATTCGCAAGCAATATCAGATGACAGTGGTTTCTATCACGCATGATTTGGATGAGGTGGCTTTAAGTGACCGCGTCTTGGTCATGAAAAAAGGAAAAGTGGAATCTAGCTCAACCCCAGAAGAATTATTTAATAGAGGGGATGACTTGCTAACCTTGGGGCTTGATGTTCCATTTTCGACAAATCTCATCTCAGCTTTAAAAGACAAAGGCTTTGATTTTACCCAAAACTACCTGACAGAAAAAGATTTAGAGGATCAATTATGGGAATTACTCTTGAAAACGTAGATTATACATACCAAGCGGGGACACCTTTTGAAGGACGTGCCCTTTTTAACGTTAACTTAAGCATTACAGAGGGCTCTTATACCGCTTTCATTGGTCATACAGGTTCAGGAAAGTCAACGATTATGCAGTTGCTAAATGGCTTAAATGTCCCCACTAAGGGCTGTGTGTTAGTGGATGATGTTAAGATAACAGCCGATTCTAAAAACAAAGAGATCAAGTCTGTTCGTAAAAAAGTGGGCTTGGTATTTCAATTTCCAGAAAGTCAGCTCTTTGAAGAAACCGTTCTCAAAGATGTCGCTTTTGGTCCGCAAAATTTTGGTGTGTCAAAAGAAGAAGCCGAAGATATCGCACGTGATAAATTAGCCATGGTGGGTATCGGTCAGGAATTTTTTGATAAAAATCCTTTTGAACTTTCAGGTGGTCAGATGAGGCGCGTGGCGATTGCAGGTATTTTAGCTATGGAACCAGATATTTTGGTCTTGGATGAACCAACAGCTGGTCTTGACCCCAAAGGACGCCGTGAATTAATGACCCTATTTAAAACCTTACACCAAAATGGCATGACAATTGTCCTTGTGACTCATTTAATGGATGACGTTGCTAACTACGCTGACCATGTTAATATCCTAGAAGGTGGGTACTTGGTCCGCTCAGGGCATCCTAAAACTATTTTTCAAGATGTTGCCTTTATGAAGAGCAAACAACTAGGAGTCCCTAAAATCACTCAATTTGCCCAAGATTTAGTGGATAGGGGGCTAAAATTGGAGAATCTTCCGATTACGATAGAGGAATTTGTAGAGGTTATTACACATGGATAAATTGATACTAGGACGCTACGTCCCAGGAAATTCGTTGATTCACCGACTAGACCCAAGAAGTAAGTTGCTGGCTATGATTGCTTATGTCATTATCGTTTTTTGGGCGAATAATGTCGTCACCAATGCCATCATGATTGGCTTTACTTTGGTTATCATTTTGCTATCGCAGTTAAAATTAAGCTTCTTTTTAAAGGGCATTCAGCCTATGATTGGTATTATTCTATTTACTACCTTATTTCAGATGTTTTTCACTCATGGTGGTGAAACTTACTTTCAACTTGGTTTTCTAAAGATTACCAGTTACGGGCTTAGTCAAGCAATTTTGATTTTCATTCGTTTTGTGTTGATTATCTGTTTTTCAACTCTTTTGACCTTAACCACAACGCCACTGAGTCTAGCTGATGCGGTAGAATCACTCTTGAAGCCCTTTGCACGTTTGAAGGTACCTGCTCACGAAATTGGCTTGATGTTGTCTTTGAGTTTGAGATTTGTGCCAACTTTGATGGACGATACCACACGTATTATGAACGCTCAGAGGGCGCGTGGGGTGGATTTTGGTGAAGGAAACCTTCTCCAAAAGGTAAAATCCATCATTCCGATTTTAATTCCTTTGTTTGCCTCTAGCTTTAAACGTGCGGATGCTCTGGCCTTGGCGATGGAGGCACGCGGTTATCAAGGAGGAGAAGGTAGAAGCAAATACCGTATCTTGCAATGGCAAAGTCGTGATACCATGGCGTTAATGGTATTATTTGCCTTGGGAATAGCCTTATTTTTATTTTCAAACTAACGCACAAAAATACTAACATAAACAAAGCCCGTTGTATCAACGTTTATCGCTATTATTGTGAAAATACAAAAACATATAAAATTACCAACTTAATGTAGTAGTTACATTAAAACACATTAAAAAATACGGGTTCAGCGGGCAAGAAAATAGCACCAGTAAGGTGCTTTTTTTTAGTTGTCCTCGCCTAGTTTCTTTATTATATGGCTATATAATTTCTGTAGTGGGTAAAACTATTGTAGAGATTATAGAGCTTTTTGAGTGTACACAAAAAGTCTCATAAGAACTATAATGAAAAGCAACCAAACCATCATTAGGAAGAACTTATGAGACTTATTAAGAACACCACAGAATTAATCGGAATTAAAGACTAAAATATCATTATTTTTTTTGCTTTTTTTCATCTTTTATTTTTTTGAAAACAATTTTTTATACAATAAGAAAACAAACAGACAAAGAAATATCAAACAAACATCTTTTGTAAAAAGCCTTTTTTCTGTTCTTTCAACAAATCTAACTTACGTTGATGAAGGGAGATTAAGGTGTCTAAATGGGCGAAAAAGGCACCGATTTGTTGTTGTTCGGCGAGGGAAGGAGCAGTAAGTTTAAGAGATGAGAAATCTGTATAACTTATACTACGGCCATCACGAATTCCGTAAGTAACAGTTTCAAGTCTAGTAATAAATGTTGGACTAGTTAAAACAATCTTCCAAAAATCAGAATTATATCGATTAGGCTCTTTATAATCTAGAACCGTGTATGCTGGCGATGTAATTCCTTCAATATCTGACCAAGCAAAGCCACCTTGAAATGAACGAAGCTCCTATTCCAAACCGCCTAGACAGGCAATTTGACCAAGAAAGACCACTGGAAGCCCTGGTGACCGACTTGACTTACGTCCGTGTGGATAGGCGCTGGGCTTACGTTTGTCTCATCATTGACCTCTTTAATCGTGAAATCATAGGATTGTCCGTTGGCTGGCACAAGACTGCGGAGCTCGTTAAACAAGCCATTCAAAGCATCCCTTATGCACTAACCAGGGTCAAGTTGTTCCATTCTGATCGTGGCAAGGAGTTTGACAATCAGCTGATTGATGAGATGCTTGAAGCTTTTGGAATCACCCGTTCCCTCAGTCAAGCTGGTTGTCCCTATGATAATGCCGTCGCTGAAAGTACCTATCGTTCCTTCAAACTGGAGTTTATCAACCAAGAAACCTTTCAGTCGTTAGAAGAATTAGTCCTCAAAACGAAAGATTATGTTCACTGGTGGAACTATCATCGCATTCATGGTAGTATTAACTACCAAACGCCCATGACCAAACGAATTATCGCTTAAAAAGCACTTTATAAAAATTGTTCAGAAAAGTGTTGCCTTTTCAGTAACATTAATAGTGTTTTTTGCTCCTTTTGCGACTAATGGACTTAGATAGTGCGTTGCGATACTATCGATTTTCAATGCCATAGCTACAAATGGCGTATAGGCTTTATCCGTAGAATTATAAACTGCATACAAGGGTGACAGAATACCTTCTAGTGTTGCCACCTGAAATATTCCATAGGGAGCCCCTTTAAGTGGACTTTTCGTATAAATTAGCTCACCGCCTTGGACGACCTTATAATTAGAAATGTCAGATCCGGCAAAAGAACGTCCTTGATATTCAATTTGATTAACAGTTCCAACCTCACGAGATACAGACAGAACATCCTCCTTTCCATATTTGTGGGATTTGTTTCTTGCTTTAGATATATACAAAACATCTTTTAACTTACGCTCTTCCCAATCATCCGTAAATCCTTTAAATCGCAATTCAGGAACTTTCTTTTTAACTGAATCATCTCTTTTTGCCATAGTCTCCCCACCATTTCCTTGGTTTTTCTTGTTCTTCAATAGTGTTTTTTGTTCCATGAAAGCCCCCCACAATCCTTTTAAATCACTAGTTATATTATACCATGGCGGGCGCGGTTATGTTATAATAAGTCATAACGAATTCATACCACAAAAGCTTGCGTGAGTGCTTATAGGTTCGTCCTATAGGCTTTTTTTATGCAATCTAACAGCGGAACAAATAGAAAGTTAACTGGTAAACAAAAAACAATCAAACTGAGGTTTTTTGAGGTTATATGACACCCCTTAAAAATCTGAAAAAATGGCGCGTGATACAAGCGGACACCTTGTGGTGGCTCTCCTTAGCACGAGATAGGGGGCGGGGGTCATTTAAACACTTGGATAATATAATTATATTCCCGAGTATTAAAACGCCATACAGGGGATTTTAGGAGGGTTCTCGGACGTGCTAGAAAAATCAAAAAGGGAAAATCACGCGCAAAAGAGGGCAGCGTTGTTATATCCGAACAACAATATATCCCGATAAAAATTTAAGGGTATTTCCGAATAAAAAAGAAGCTATCAAAATAGCTCCCCTTAAACGTTAAGAAATTTTAATAATATTGACTGCTTGAAGTCCGCGTTCTCCTTGTTCAACGTCAAATTGAACTTTCTGACCGTCCTCTAAAGATTTAAAACCATTAGATTTAATTTTAGAAAAGTGTGCGAACAGATCAGTCCCATTTTCTTGAGAGATAAAGCCAAAACCTTTATCCGCATTAAACCATTTTACTGTACCTTGTACCATTGAGTTACCTCTTTTTTATATAAATTTGTAAAAATATTCAAGAGGAAAAACAAAAAGATACCACTTATTACTTAAACCCCAAATCTTATTTACATTCATTACTTTAACAGTAAAGTCACTATAAGTCAAGACTAAACTCTCATTTACCAAATTATAGATAACCATTGAGTGATATATTTTAAATCTGCTTAGCTAATTCTTAGAGTGCTTTGCGTTTTAATCGGAACAAAGTTCTGTCAGTTTTTCTGTAATTTCTTTTAATGTTCGTGTCATTGTAATATCTCCTCTGTATTATTAGTTGTTCTGTTCGTTTGTCAATGTACTCATGAATAGTATCATCATAAGCAATCTCACGCGCTCCCTTGTCTCTATCCTCTACTTCTTTTACCAGCTCATTATACTGTGCCATCTCGTTGGCTTGGTTATCCAAGTCACTTTCTTCCTCGATTGGCTTTGGTTGATAATGTAATTCATTATCTTCTGACATCATCAAGAAGCTTTCCAAACAATTGAAAACACTAAAAGCGATTGCTTCAAATTCTTCTTGTTTCTCTTCAGGAAGATAGCTCCTATAGTCTTTGGTCTGTAATAGCGTTGATAGTTCGCATGTTTCTTCTACCCATGCTTTGAGTTCTGTTAGGAGCATTGGTGCTGTTGATTTGTTTGTGTTAGTCATATTAGTTTACATCTCTTGACAAGGGTACACAAGACGCAATTAAAAAGTGCTGAATGGAAAACATTCAGATTTTCCATTCAATCTGCACATACTCGCTTGTGGCCCTGATTTGTGTTATAAGGCCATCAATGACTTTTCTCCTGTCCTCGAAGCTGATATTTTCCCAGTTATGAATGTGGTTGGAAAGCTCTCTAATCTGCCTCGGAGACATGACCTCTGCCGACAAGTCGGCAATCTCTTTTACAAGGTTCTGACGCTTTGTGTCCAGTGCTTCAATTTTGCTATTGGCATAGGATAGAAGAATGGGGTTTGCGCCGCTCAACGTATCAAGCAGCTTTTCAATTTCTTCATCTACTTTTGCCAATTCAATTTGAAGGGTTGTTATCCTCGGGTCTACTCTGTCCTCGTTACCACCTATCAGGCTTTCAAACTGACTCATTTTCTTTGCCATTTCTCCGAAAATAAAACTCTCGAAGTCATGGGTTTTCAGCTTGCCGCAGCCTTCACAGCTTTTGCTATCGGCCCGTTTAGAGCATCTAAGGTATTGAGTTCCTGTGGAATTGCCGACACTCATTAGAGCATATCCACAGCGCCCGCATTTTACTTTTCCAGCCATCCATGTGTTTCTGGTTTTGCGCCCGGACTGGAAAGTAGTGTTGTTCATCAGCTTCTTACGGCATTTCATCCAGATAGAGGAAGGGACAAAACCCTTATGCGGGGCAAGTACAAGTATCTGATCTCGGAGCTGGGTGTTCTTGTTTTCAGCCACGTCCCGGCCCTGAGAAAGATAACAGCCGTTTCCTCCTTCAAAATCTGCCGCCTCATTGACTATGTATGTGCCCTGGCTTTTGAAAAACTCGTAAACATCAAGGTCTGCAATCACATAAGCAGGGTTCCGTAAAAGCTGTGAGAGAAATCCCCGTGTAAGGTCTTTACCGTATATCTTGATACTGGCCTCCGAAAAGTGGCGGGTAATATCCCCGAAGGAAGTTAGCGGCTCGGCATACATAGTAAACATCAGTAAAGCGTATTTCTTTGTTTCGGGGTCGTCTACCAACATTTTTGTTCTTACGTCATGCAGCCTGGTAGGAGCAAGGGAAAATCCATAGGGAGCAGGCCCGCTCATGTGAAATCCCTTCAAGCACCGGGAATAATAAGCGTCTGTCACTCGTTTTTGGATTGTCTCTCGTTCAAGCTGAGCGAACACAATACAGATATTGAGCATTGCCCGCCCCATAGGTGTTGAGGTATCGAACTTCTCTGTGGAAGAAACAAACTCTACATTGTACTTTTGAAATTCCTCCATCATGGTTGCGAAATCCAGAATAGACCGGCTGATACGGTCTAACTTATAAACGACCACTTTCTTAATCAGTCCTCTCTGAATATCGGCCATAAGCTGTTGAAACTTCGGGCAGTCTGTATTCTTTCCAGAATAGCCCTTGTCGGTATATGCCTTATAGTTTTCCCCCTTCAATTCGTATTCGCAAAATTCAATCTGGCTTTCAATACTGATACTGTCTTTACGGTCAACGGACTGTCTCCCGTAAACTGCATTTATTCGGTTTATCATGGCGGTTCCTCCTGTTCGCAGGAACTGCCAACCTTATGCTTATATTATACTATTGACAGGTGGCGGTATTTTATTCGGTGGTATTCCTCCCGGGGGAGGCGGTTCAAAAGGGGGATCGCCGCATAGACACAGCTCCTTACTATTACCTTACGTCATTGAGTTGCTCCTTCAGTTTGAATATTTTTTTCTCAATGTTTTTAATCACTTCAATAAATACTTCATCAGTGTTTCCGGTGGGGTCATCCAGGCCCCAATCTTCTCTATATTTGCAAGGTAAATATGGGCAATTCACATTACATCCCATTGTAATCACAACATCTACCGGAGGAATATCCGACAAGAGTTTGCTTCGCTGTGTTTTTTCCATATCAATACCATAGAGCTGTTTCATAATGCGTACAGCATCCTGATTGATTTCTGGTTTTGTTTCAGTTCCTGCGGAATAGCTTTCAAATACATCAGAAGCATAATATTTTCCAAGAGCTTCGGCAATCTGGCTTCTGCAAGAATTATGAACACAGATAAATGCTACTTTTGGTTTTGCTTTCATCTGTTAACCTCTGACCTTTTGAATGAGTGCTTTAGCTTCGTCTTTCTTTAACACCTTGCCATAAGAAACGACTTTGCCGTCTACGACAAGAGCTGGCGTGGTCATAACTCCGTAAGCGGCAATCTGAGAAAAATCTGTCACATGGTCTATGGTTGTGTCCATGTTCAATTCCTCCAGTGCCGCATGAGTGGCTTCTTCTAACGCATGGCATTTAGCACAGCCAGATCCCAGCACTTTAACGCCGACAGTTCCTTTTGTGGCTTCTGCCTGCGCCATCTTCTCAGGCGTACAGCCACTCCCACAGCAACAGCTTTTTTGTTCTTCTTTCTTCTTACCAAACAGTCCCATAATAAAACCTCCTTAAATTATACTAAAATAAATTGTAACGCATTGAACAGATAACCGACGATTATAATACCAATCGCACAGATTGAAATAAATAAAGCCAGTAATTTAGGCTTAACGGCTTTACGGAGCATGATGAGGGAAGGCAAAGACAAAGTGGTAACGGCCATCATGAATGACAGCACTGTCCCAAGTTGTGCTCCTTTAGCAAGTAACGCTTCCGCAACAGGAATTGTTCCAAAAATATCCGCATACATGGGAATACCCACGATAGTTGCGAGAATAACACCAAAGGGATTGTTACTGCCAAGCACTGCTTCTATCCAGCTTTCTGGTATCCAGTTATGAATAAGAGCACCGATACCAACACCAACTAAAATGTAAGGAAACACTTTCTTAAATGTATCAAACATCTGCTCTTTTGCATAGGTTAAACGCTCACGTATTGTCAAATTAGGAGAGTCAATGTCTACGCTCCCTGCCGTAAGAACAAAACTTTCAATATGCTTTTCCATGTGTAGTTTCTCAATGAGTGAGCCGCCGATCACTGCAATGACAAGCCCGAGCACCACATAAACAATCGCTACTCTTGCACCAAAAATACTCATAAGCAGCACAAGACTTCCGAGATCAACCATCGGGGAAGAAATAAGAAACGAAAATGTCACTCCTAGCGGAAGTCCGGCACTAGTAAACCCGATGAACAACGGAATAGACGAGCAGGAACAAAATGGTGTTACTGTTCCCAGTAGGGCAGAAATTATATTTGCCCAAATTCCATGAAATCGTCCTAAAATACGTTTGCTTCGTTCTGGAGGGAAGTAACTCTGAATATATGAGATAGCAAAAATCAATACACAAAGCAGAACTGTAATTTTCAGGACATCATAGATGAAAAAATGAACGCTGCCGCCTACACGTCCATTGACGTCTAACCCCAGCGCCGATAGCCCCATTCCGATGAGTTGATTGAGCCATTTCATGCCGAGCACCTGGTCTTGAATAAATTCCCATACGCCCATATAAAAACCTCACTTTCTATTTGTTGAAAAATGTATCAAAATTTTTTGATGTATTTTCCCAAAAGAAACACCATCCGTATTTAGATGGCGTTTTCTATCCGCAATAGGGACAGTTTGTCTTTTATTCATTATCAGGAGTTGTTAATTTTTTCAGCAATTCAACCGCCTTGTCTCTGCCAGAAGAACTCAAACAGTAGTGTGTCCATTTTCCCTCTTGCCGACTGACAACAATACCGGAGTCACAGAGAATTTTCATGTGATAGGAGAGGCCAGACTGAGTTAAGTCTAACGGCTCCTGTAAAACGCAGGCACATTTTTCGCCGCCTCTCAACTGTTCCAGAATTGCAAGGCGTTTTGGATCACAAAGTGCCTTAAACACTTTCGCTTGCTCCTGATATTCTGTTCCCATGTTTTCACCTCACATCAAATTATTTTGATATGACCATTGTATGCACTTAATACCAGATTGTCAAGAGGTTTTTGTCGCCAAAATTTTCAAAATATGCAATATTGGGGCAGAGTCGCTAAATGGCAAGCAATGTCTTTATGGCCACAGACCACAAACGCCGCTTGTTGGGGTCCGCCCCAAACCCGGTAGCTTCGGGCCATATTGGCCCGAAGTGATCGCGTCGCTTTGCTCCTTATTTCTCATACCCTCAACGCTCCATTTCTTTCTTCTTTGCCTGCGCCTGGGACGGGGAGGACTGTTGGCTGTCGATGGCAACGGCGATATAGTTCTGGTTCTTCTTGCTGATATAGGAGAGCTCCACGGCAGTCGTGAAACCCAGCTTCTTTGCGTCCATGAGAGCCATCAGGTCAGGGACAAGCTCATTGAGCCGGATATACCGCTGTACCTGCTTGACCGCCATCTTGTTCCTTTCGGCCACTATCTCATTGGAGCGTTTGCCCGCGTCCTTCGGGTCAATCTGGCTCGAAGTGCGGGAGCCCTGGTGCTTGATGGCTTCAAGCTGCATTTTCAGCGCCTTTGCCCGCTCACTGGGAAGGATTTCTTCACGCTGGTTTAAGTTGCCCTCAACCATTTGCGTGATGGCCTCGTCGTCCGTCAGGTTGCGGACGATACAGGGCATATCGGTATACCCAGCAAGTTCGCTGGCCTTCTGGCGTCGGTGGCCGGAGACAATTTCATAGCCGCCATCCTCCCGTGGACGGACAATAGCGGGCTGGGTGACACCCTTGTCCTTGACGCTTGACACCATCACCCGCATTTCCTCATCATCCCGAACCTGGAACGGGTGGTTCTTAAAAGCGTGGAGTTCGTTCAGTTTGATATAGACGATCTGTTCCTCCCCACGGCGGGGCGCCTCTTTGGGCGGCTCCTGTGGCTTCGGCTGTTCCGGGGCCGGAGGCTTCACAGTGGCAGAGCCCTTGTCCGTTGCCTTTTTCGGAGCGGCAGCTTTCGGGGCTTTTTCCTTGCCCACGGCGGTCTTGTCCGCCGGTTCCTTTCAGATGGAAGTTTTCTTCTTGTCCGCAGGCTCTTTTGCCGGAGCGGCCTTTTTCTTGTCCGCCGGAGCTTTCGCTTGTGCCTCCTTCGGAGGACGGCCCCTGCGCTTCGGCGGCTCCGCTGTTTTGTCAGGCTCCTTCTTTACAGCCTTATCTGGATTTTCGGGTTCCTTTCCCTTATCCAGGACAGGGGCCGACTTATCCGGCGTTTTTCCTTTTTCCGCCGCCTTTTTCTCGGCCATAATTTCCGAAAAGTTGTAGATGGAAACATTTGGGCCTTTCTCTGCACCTGCTTTCTCGGGAGTGGAAGCCACCTTCCCCTTTGGTGGGGTGGATTTGTCTGCGGCCTGCTCCGGAGGCTTCTGTTCCGGGGTGAGCGGTTCAGCTTTCACAGGTTCCTTGACGGGAGCCTGTTCCGGGGGCTTGTCCGACCCGGTGTCAGGCGTTGCCGTCTCCGGGGCTTTTGTGGTTTTATCATCTGGCATACACGTTTACCTCCTGATTTTGGGCATGAAAAAAGGGACCTGACTTTTCATCAGGCCCCGGTGGGGTAGTTCCTCCTTTCTTACCAAGATACAAAAATACCGCCCGTAGTCTCGTTTGGGCGGTACTTTGTATAAGGTTGGCAGTTCAATTTTTGTAAATTTATCGTGTATGCCCTTGTCAACCGTTGCTTACCTCCTCATATGTAACCATGATATTATCACCATAAGCTTGTACACTGCTCACTTTCTTGTCAGCCATGAACTCATTTACTCTGACTTCTAGTTCCTCATTATTTTCTCTTCTAGATTTTGCTATGCCATTGCTGTAAAAACCCTCAGAGATTACCTCATGTTTGAATAGTTTGATTTTCATTTGTTTTTGTCCTTTCTGTTTGTATTTATTCTTTTTTAGTATTTTTAGCACGGTTAGCCCACTTGTAAAACTACTGTACTAAAAAATAAACGCTGATGTATCAAGGGTTTAGCACGGTTAGCACGAAAAACACACTTTTTTTCAAAAAGTTTTTCCCGCATACTTTTTTTATTTATTTTATTTTTATGTATTAATATTATTTTTTAGTGTACTAACTGTGCTAAGTGTACTAAAGTATCGATATTAAAGGCTTTTTAATTTTTTATACTGTACTAAACCTGTGCTAGAACCGTGCTAAAATTAAACCCTTCCATACCCGCGCTCTTTTTTACTTTTCTTTCGGTTTTTTTCGTGCTCTCTACCATTGTAATACTCCCCAAAATGCCAAGGGTTTAAAACCAACTTAGGGTTAAAATCATTATGAAATTTTTTTTCTTTGGGGATAGTTACCTCTTTGGGTCTAAAGGACTTAGGTAACAATGTTTTTATCTGTTTATGTAAAGAGACTTCGTTTAGAAAGTACTTACTGTTTTGGTGTTGTTTACAATACGCTTTAAAGCATTCAAAAACATATCCATTAGGTACATACTTGCATTGAATAACGTCATCATTGAAAAATCTATCTACAAAGTCCGCCACTGGGTTCATTTCTTTGTATTCTTCGTTAAGAAAATCTATTGACCTTTGGGGCTCAATGTCTTTAAATGGTGTTTCAATAGCAAGCTTGACAAGGTATTCTAACACTTCGGGGCGATTAATATAATTATTCTTAATTCTCTTATCTGGTTTCCCTTTTAGTTCGCTAAATGACAACACTCTAAAACGTCTGTCAATGGCGTTTTTATCTGCGTTCATTCTTGGAAAACCATTAGATGACTGGACAACGGTCATTTTCAAGCGCGTGGTATATGGTCTTTTCCCTTTATCCTCTATCCTAATCGGGTCACCTGTTGCAAGACTGAACACAATAGAAGTATCTTTTATAATCACGTCTCTTTGAACGTCATCACCAATAACTACAGACTTACCAATAAGAATAGAAGTATCAAAGCGCCCATTCTTTTCATCAATTTTATAACTAGCTATTTTTCCTTAAGTAAAGCTAAAACCTGTTTTTGAATGCGTTTTCTTTATGTTATATCAATCTTTTTGTAACATTCTTAACAAAAGACTAAAACGGAGGTAACATAAACCCTGTATTATATATCCTGTACTAAGTTAGAAATCAAAAGGAGCATATAATGCAAAACAATATTTTAAAAACAAAATCTAAATCAGTTAAGTTAGGAGTTGCTGGTGCAGCATTCGCAGCGGCTTTATTGGCCCCATCAGTAGCTAAAGCTGATTCTTATACTGTTCAATCAGGAGATACTCTTTCTAAGATTGCCTCAGCACACAACACAACAGTTGACTACTTGGCATCAGTAAACGGTATTTCTGATATCCACTTCATCACTGTTGGTCAAACAATTGAATTGGACGCAGCAGCAGCGCCTGCACAAACAGCTAGCGAAACACCTGCTGTTGAAGCATCTGCACCTGCAGCAACTACAACAACTTCAAGCTACTCATCATCACTTAGCTCATCAGATGCAGCAGCGAAAGAAACAATCGCACAACGTGAATCAAGCGGTAGCTACACAGCACAAAACGGACAATACTATGGTCGTTACCAATTGACTTCATCTTATCTTAACGGTGACCTTTCACCTGAAAACCAAGAACGCGTTGCAGACGCTTATGTAGCAAGCCGCTACGGTTCATGGTCAGCAGCCTTGGCTTTCTGGAATGCTAACGGTTGGTACTAAGATAAGTATCATAGATAAATCAAAAAGAAGGTTATTGCAACCTTCTTTTTTTGCTATTGATAATGTTACAAAAAAGCAACCTAAGAAAAGGTTGCTTTTAACTATTATTGTAAATCTTGAAGAGCTTTTGGCACATCTTGTGGCGTTTGGCAGATGGTTTCTGCATCATGTTCTTTCAAACTCTCGCTACTACCAAAGCCCCAAGTTACCCCAATAGTACGGATACCTGTTTCTTTTCCACCAATCATATCAAATTTGGTATCCCCGATAATAGCCGTTGTATCAAGTGGGAGTTGGTGGTCTTTGAGGCAGGTTGCAATCACATCAGCTTTATGAAAATGTTCAGGCGTAGAGCCATAAACTTGTTTGAAATACTTCATAATGCCAAGTTCTGTCAACATGAGTTGGGCCATGGGTTCATGCTTACTGGTTGTGACGTATAAGGAGTAGCCTAGGCGATTTAATTCCTCCAACAAGTCAGCAATCCCAGGATAAAGTGAAACTTGGTGGACACCTTTTTGATTATAGTACTCACGAAACGTTTGTATGGCACGGTCAATATCATCTTTTTCTGTGAAATATTGGGCAAAAGTGACTTCCAAAGGTGGACCAATAAATGTTGACAATTCTTTATCTGTTAGTAAAGGAAGCTGTAATCGTTCAAAAGCAAAATGAAAGGCAGCAAGAATGCCAGGACTAGAATTTACCAATGTTCCATCGAGGTCGAATAAAACAGATGTCATATTTACTCCTTTGTAAACTGTGTCAACTTTGTATTGACAACTATGTCAAGTTAGATGTTTTGGTATCGAAATACTAAAATATCTAACTTAATCCCCAAAAATCTGAGCTTGTAAGCGTCGTCCAGTTGGTGTGGCTGCTAGACCGCCTTCTGCAGTTTCACGGAAAGCTGTCGGTAGGCTTGAACCAACTTGATACATGGCATCGACAACTTCATCCACTGGAATTTGTGATTCGATACCAGCCAAGGCCATATCAGCGGCAACGAGGGCAAAACTAGAACCTAGAGCATTACGTTTGACACAAGGAACCTCTACCAGACCAGCAACAGGGTCACAAATAAGCCCAAGCATATTCTTAATGACAAAGGCAACCGCTTGGCTGGCTTGAAAGGCAGAACCACCAGCAGCTTGAACCAAGGCAGCCGCACTCATGGCAGAGGCAGAGCCAACTTCCGCTTGACACCCTCCTTCGGCACCTGAAATAGAAGCGTTATTTCCAATAACAAGGCCAAAAGCTCCAGCCGTAAACAAGAAGTCTAGCTGCTCTTTTTCAGAAAGATTGAGTTTGTCAATCGCTGTTGTTAAAACAGCTGGTAAACAACCAGCAGACCCCGCAGTCGGTGTGGCACAAACCAGTCCCATTTTGGCATTCAGTTCATTAACGGCAATGGCATTGCGAACGGCTGTCAGAACAGTGGTGTCAGATAGAGTTTTACCAGATTTGAGATAGGCGTCCATTTTGACGGCATCTCCCCCAGTTAATCCGCTGATGGATTTGCTTGGCGTTAAGCCGTCGATGACAGATTGTTTCATGACTTCGAGGTTGCGTGTCATGATATGCAAAATTTCGTCACGACTGCGACCGCTCAATTCCATTTCCGTAGCAATCATCAATTCGGCAATATGACCGTCGAAACGACTGTTAGCTTGTTCGACCAGTTCTTTTATAGAATAAAACATACCTCTCCTTTTTAATCAAAGAAATTAACATTGTGTAAATGTGGAATTTGTTGAATCTTCTCAACGGCTTCATGACAGTCGCGTGAGTCCACTTCAATAATCATAATAGCTTTTTCTCCCGCACTTTCACGCGTCACGTTCATTTGAGCAATATTGATATGATAGGCTGAGAGAATATCGGTAACCTTGGCAATCATTCCAGGAATGTCTTGGTGAACAATAATCAAGGTTGGTGTGTTCATCTTCAGAGATACCGAAAAACCATTTAGCTCGGTGACCTCGATATTTCCTCCGCCGATGGATACACCCGTAATACTCATGGTTTTATCGCCTTTTTCCACAGTGATTTTCGCTGTGTTGGGGTGTGGCGCATTGCTATCTTTGAGAATATCCCAATAAATGCGGATACCTTTTTGATGCGCAATCTCTAGTGAGTTTTTAATGTCAGGATTGTCGGTATCCATTCCAAGAATACCTGCTACTAAAGCTTTATCTGTTCCGTGTCCACGGTAGGTTTTGGCAAATGAATTGTACAGATGAAAGGTCACTGTGTCAGGAATTTCTCCAAAAATCGAGTTGACGACTTTTCCAATACGAACAGCCCCAGCCGTGTGGCTACTTGAAGGACCAATCATCACAGGACCAATAATATCAAATACAGATTGGAATTTAAGGTTTTTCATGCGAACTCCTTTGTTAATCTATGCTTTCTTATTATAACAGAGGAATGAAAAAGGGTAAACGATGTTAAAAGAGAAAAGCTTTGTCATTAAGGGCAAAAGACTTACAGAAATACTATTTCATGGTATAATAGAAGTTGCGTGGTTTCACGCATTCAAAATCGACCTTCAAATCGATTTTTGAAAAACTGGGCCCTTCAAGCCTATGTTGGAAAAAAATATCTTGATGGGAGGATTATCATGACAGAT
Organism: Streptococcus alactolyticus; assembly: GCF_012277075.1. Classification (GTDB taxonomy): domain Bacteria; phylum Bacillota; class Bacilli; order Lactobacillales; family Streptococcaceae; genus Streptococcus; species Streptococcus alactolyticus. The sequence goes on from NZ_JAAXMT010000015.1 coordinate 50,111, forward strand.
AATTCAAAAACACGTGTTGTTGTCGGTATGAGTGGAGGCGTTGATTCGTCAGTGACAGCTTTGCTTTTAAAAGAGCAAGGTTATGATGTTATTGGTGTTTTCATGAAAAACTGGGACGACACAGACGAATTCGGTGTCTGTACGGCAACCGAAGATTACAAAGACGTAGCAGCTGTTGCTGACCAAATCGGCATTCCTTACTACTCTGTAAACTTTGAAAAAGAGTATTGGGATCGCGTTTTCGAGTATTTCTTAGCAGAATACCGAGCAGGACGCACACCAAATCCAGACGTGATGTGTAACAAGGAAATTAAATTTAAGGCCTTTCTTGATTATGCCATGACGCTTGGAGCTGATTATGTAGCAACTGGACATTATGCCCAAGTTTCTCGTGATGAAGACGGTACTGTTCATATGCTACGTGGGGCCGATAATAACAAAGACCAAACTTACTTCTTGAGTCAATTATCACAAGAACAATTGCAAAAAGTGATGTTCCCTCTTGGGCATTTGGAAAAACCTGAAGTTCGTAAAATTGCAGAACGTGCAGGACTTGCCACAGCCAAGAAAAAAGATTCAACAGGCATTTGTTTTATCGGTGAAAAGAACTTCAAAGAATTCCTTAGTCATTATTTGCCAGCGCAAAAAGGTTGTATGATGACAGTTGATGGTCGTGATATGGGCGAACACGCTGGTTTGATGTACTATACTATTGGTCAACGTGGCGGCCTTGGTATCGGTGGACAACAAGGTGGCGATAACCAACCTTGGTTTGTTGTCGGAAAAGATTTGTCACAAAACATTCTTTACGTTGGTCAAGGTTTCTACCATGAATCACTCATGTCAACTAGCCTTGACGCTTCAAGCGTTCATTTTACACGTGAAATGCCTGAAGAATTTACAATGGAAGTGACGGCCAAATTCCGTTACCGTCAACCAGACTCAAAAGTGACGGTTCATGTAAAAGGGGACAAGGCAGAAGTTGTCTTTGCTGAACCACAACGTGCCATCACACCAGGCCAAGCCGTTGTTTTCTATGACGGTGAAGAATGCCTAGGCGGCGGTATCATTGATATGGCCTATAAAAATGGCGTTGCTTGCCAATACATTTAGTTGACAAGTCTGTAAAGTAAGTTGCTAACAAAATGGTTAAAATAATCAGCAAGATATTTGACATTTGAAACTGATTTGATACAATAACCATAACAATATTCATGATGGTCAAAGCTCATGAGAATGGTACGTTTTTTGACGTGCGATTTTCGAGGCTTTGGCTGTTTTTTGTGTTTTTAGTCATTTGATTTTAGTTGGAAAGGAAAGCTTTTTGTAAACATTGCTGAAGGATGTTTACGTGATATTGTGGTGAACCATGACACATGAATTTTCTGAACATTATGATGTAATTGTTGTTGGTGCTGGGCATGCTGGTGTTGAAGCGAGTTTGGCATCAGCTCGTATGGGGTGTAAAACCCTGCTAGCGACCATTAACCTAGAGATGTTGGCTTTTATGCCATGTAACCCTGCCATTGGTGGCTCTGCAAAAGGGATTGTCGTCCGTGAAATTGACGCTCTTGGCGGTGAAATGGGACGAAATATTGATAAAACCTATATTCAGATGAAAATGCTCAACACAGGTAAAGGTCCTGCTGTGCGTGCCCTTCGTGCCCAAGCGGACAAAGCTCTTTACTCTCAAACAATGAAACATACCGTTGAGCAACAAGAAAACTTGACATTGCGTCAATCGATGATTGAGGAAATTTTGGTTGAAGATGGCAAAGTTGTTGGGGTGCGTACAGCGACAAATCAGAAATTTTCAGCTAAGGCTGTGATCATCACAACAGGAACTGCTCTTCGTGGGGAAATTATTTTAGGAGAGTTGAAATATTCATCTGGTCCAAATAATAGCTTGGCTTCTGTTGGGTTGGCGGATAATTTGAAAGAACTTGGGCTTGAAATTGGACGTTTCAAAACAGGAACACCACCGCGTGTGAAGGCAAGTTCTATTAATTACGATGAAACCGAGATTCAACCTGGAGATGAGAACCCAAATCATTTCTCATTTATGTCTAAGGATGAAAATTACCTGAAAGACCAAATTCCTTGCTGGTTGACCTACACCAACCAAGACAGTCACGATATTATCAATAAAAACCTTTATCGTGCACCGATGTTCTCAGGAATTGTCAAAGGGGTGGGACCTCGTTATTGCCCATCTATTGAAGATAAGATTGTGCGTTTTGCGGATAAAGAACGCCATCAGTTATTCTTAGAACCAGAAGGTCGTGAAACAGAGGAAGTGTATATTCAAGGCTTGTCAACCAGTCTGCCTGAAGATGTTCAAAAGGATTTGGTGCATTCTATCAAAGGTCTTGAAAATGCAGAAATGATGCGCACGGGTTATGCGATTGAGTACGATATTGTTTTGCCACACCAATTACGTGCAACCCTTGAAACAAAGACCATTTCAGGTTTGTTTACAGCAGGTCAAACTAACGGAACATCTGGTTATGAAGAAGCCGCTGGGCAAGGAATTGTAGCTGGTATCAATGCTGCCTTGAAAGTCCAAGGAAAACCAGAATTGATTTTGAAACGCAGTGACGCCTACATTGGCGTTATGATTGATGATTTGGTTACAAAAGGGACTTTGGAACCTTACCGTTTGTTGACTAGCCGTGCAGAATACCGCTTGATTTTGCGTCATGATAATGCTGATATGCGTTTGACAGAAATCGGTCATCGTGTTGGATTGGTAGATTATGACCGTTACCAACGTTTCCAAGAGCGTAAACGTCAATTTGACAACGAGTTGACAAGATTGTCAACTGTTAAATTAAAACCTATCAAAGAAACCAACGAACGCATTGAAGCATTAGGATTTAAACCTTTAACAGATGCCTTAACAGCCAAAGAATTCATGCGTCGTCCTGAAATCACTTATGACATTGCCACAAGCTTTGTCGGACCAGCTGAGGAAGAATTGGATAGCAAAGTTATTGAACTGTTAGAAACTGAAATCAAGTATGAAGGTTACATCAATAAAGCTCTCGACCAAGTCGAAAAGATGAAACGAATGGAAGAAAAACGCATTCCAGCCAATATTGATTGGGATGACATTGATTCTATTGCGACAGAAGCCCGTCAAAAATTCAAGAAAATCAATCCAGAAACCATCGGTCAAGCTAGTCGTATTTCAGGGGTGAATCCAGCTGATATTTCTATTTTGATGGTATATCTGGAAGGCAAACAAAAACGCTATAAACACTCACAAAATTAAGACTATATTTTTCAATCTCTTAGCCTAACAGCTCTACTAAATAGGGCTGTTTTATGGTATAATAACATACTAAGAGGTTATTCAATGAAAAGATTTCGATTTGCAACCATTCATTTGGTGATGATAGGCTTCATTTTATTTAGTATTTTAGCGATTTGCATTAGGCTTGCTCATACACAAACACCTATTTTGCTCGCTAGTTTTTTGGTCGTGCTTTCACTTGTTGCGCTTTTGTATTACCAAAAAGAAAGCTATGAGTTTTCAGAGTTGGAACAAGTTGAGCTATTAAATGACCAGACTGAGGTCAATTTAAAGAATTTGTTGGAACAAATGCCTGTTGGTGTGGTTCAATTTGACCAAGAAACCAATGAGGTGGAGTGGTTTAATCCCTATTCTGAGTTGATTTTTACTAGTGAGGAAGGGGAGTTTGAGGCAGATCTCATTCAAGAGATTATCAGCAACAAACGTGAAGGAGATGCCAGTCAAACCTTTGAGCTTAATGGTAACAAGTATTCTTCTTATATCGATTCGTCGTCTGGTATTTTTTACTTTTTTGACAGTTCGATGGGAAATCGCCAGTTGGGGGATGCTGCTTTGTTGCGTCCTGTAATTGGGATTATTTCGATTGATAACTATGATGATGTGACGGATGATTTATCAGATGCCGAAACGTCACAAATCAATAGTTTTATCGTTAATTTCATATCGAATTTTACAAAGACAAAGAATATCTTTTACCGTCGAGTGGATATGGACCGCTTTTATTTCTTTACAGATTATGCTGTTTTGAGCAGTTTAATTGAAGACAAATTTACCGTCTTAGAAGATTTTCGAAAGCAGGTAAAAGAATCGTATAAATTGCCTCTGACCTTGAGTATGGGGGTTTCTTATGGAGATGATAACCATGAGCAAATCGGTAGAATAGCCCTTCAAAATCTTAATACGGCCCTTGTTCGTGGGGGTGACCAAGTTGTTGTTTGCGAAAATGGTGAATATAAAAAACCCCTTTATTTTGGAGGTGGTTCGGTATCAACAGTTAAGCGAACACGGACACGGACACGTGCCATGATGACTGCTATTTCTGATCAGATTAAAGGTGTTGACCGTGTGTTTACAGTGGGGCATAAAAACTTGGACATGGACGCTCTTGGAGCTGCTGTTGGGATGCAATTTTTTGCCAGCAATATCATCGAAGAGGCTTACGTAGTTTACGATCCCAACGAGATGAGCCCCGACATCAAGCGTGCCATTAAACGGCTGCAGGAAGAGGGTAGAACGAAATTGGTGACTGTGGATCAGGCTCTTCACATGGTAACGGAAAAGTCCCTTCTAATCATGGTGGATCACTCCAAAGTAGATTTGACCTTGTCAGATAGACTTTACAAGAAGTTTACAGATGTGATTGTTGTGGACCATCACCGCAGAGATAGTAATTTCCCAGAGAATGCGATACTATCTTTCATTGAAAGTGGTGCAAGCAGCGCGAGTGAATTGGTGAGTGAGCTGATTCAATTTCAGAATTCAAAGAGACGACTTAGTAAGTTTCAAGCTAGTATCTTAATGGCTGGTATCATGTTAGATACGAAGAATTTTTCAGCTAGCGTAACCAGCCGAACCTTTGATGTGGCTAGTTACCTCAGATCTCAAGGTAGCGATACCGTCGAAATTCAAAACATCTCTCAAACTGATTTTGAAGAATATCGTTTGGTAAATGAATTGATTCTTCGAGGGCGTAAGTTGTATGATAATATCATCATTGCAAGTGGTGAAGAGGGAACGATTTACAGTAAGGTTACAGCTAGTAAAGCTGCAGATACCATGTTATCCTTGGCTGGTATTGAAGCCACTTTTGTGATTGTAAAAGTTGCACCTGACAAGGTTGCTATTTCAGCCCGCAGTCGGAGCAAGATTAATGTGCAACGCATGATGGAAGAATTGGGGGGCGGAGGTCACTTTACCCTAGCTGCCTGTCAACTGTCAGATGTTACGGTTGCTCAAGCCGAGCAATCGTTGATTACCGTTATTGATAATGATTTAAAAGAAAATATGGAGGTTGCAAGATGAAAGTTATTTTTCTAGCAGACGTTAAAGGAAAAGGGAAAAAAGGGGAAATCAAAGAAGTACCAACAGGCTATGCTCAAAACTTTTTGATTAAAAAGAACCTTGCTAAAGAAGCAACAAACCAAGCCATTGGCGAATTAAAAGGCAAACAAAAATCAGAAGAAAAAGCGCAAGCTGAAATTTTAGCAGAAGCCAAAGCTTTGAAAGTCGAACTTGAAAAAGAAAGCACAGTCGTGCAATTTTCTGAAAAAGTTGGTCCTGACGGACGCACTTTTGGTTCTATCACAGCTAAAAAAATCGTTGAAGAATTGGCAAAACAATACGGTCTGAAAGTTAACAAACGTGCTATTGCATTAGACCACCCAATTCGTGCGATTGGCATGATCGAAGTTCCTGTTAAATTGCACAAAGAAGTCAGTGCAGATATCAAATTGAACATCAAAGAAATGTAATCGGTTGTTGAAAAAGGCACGGGGAGGTGAAAAACATTGGCGGAGAATCTTGAATTAAGGGTTCAGCCACAAGATTTACTGGCAGAACAATCGGTTTTAGGTTCCATTTTTATTTCTCCAGACAAACTGATTACCGTTCGTGAGTATGTGAGCCCAGATGACTTTTACAAGTACGCCCATAAGATTATTTTTAAAGCCATGATTGCTCTTTCTGATCGCAATGAAGCCATTGATGCGACAACCGTTCGGACGATTTTAGACAATCAAGGGGACTTGCAAAATATCGGTGGCTTATCCTACATTGTTGAGTTGGTCAATAGTGTACCGACCAGTGCCAATGCGGAATATTATGCAAAGATTGTGGCTGAAAAAGCCACTTTGCGTAATATCATCGCACGCTTGACAGAAACTGTAAACCTTGCTTATGATGGAACGACTGATTCGGAAGAACTTATTGCTGGAGCTGAGAAAGCCTTGGTTGATATCAATGAGCATAGCAATCGCAGTGGTTTCCGACGTATTTCAGAGGTTTTGAAGGTGAATTATGAAAACCTTGAAGCGCGTTCGCATCAGACTAGCGAGGTGACGGGCTTGCCAACAGGTTTTCGTGATTTGGATAAGATTACAACAGGTTTACATCCAGATCAACTGGTCATTTTAGCGGCTCGTCCTGCGGTGGGGAAAACGGCTTTTGCCTTGAATATCGCTCAAAATGTTGGAACGAAACAAGAAAAGCCAGTTGCTATTTTCTCCTTGGAAATGGGAGCTGAAAGCTTGGTCGATCGTATGCTAGCAGCAGAAGGCATGGTCGATTCACACCATCTAAGAACTGGGCAACTCACTGATCAAGAGTGGAATAACCTAACGATTGCTCAAGGTGCTTTAGCCGAGGCACCTATTTATATTGACGACACACCAGGGATTAAAATCACTGAAATCAGGGCGCGTGCTAGAAAATTGGCGCAAGAATTTGATGAGGGGCTGGGCTTGATTGTCATTGACTACCTACAGCTCATCACAGGAACTCGTCCTGAAAACAGACAACAAGAGGTTTCTGACATCTCACGTCAATTGAAGATTTTAGCAAAAGAATTAAAAGTTCCTGTTATTGCCTTGAGTCAGTTATCTCGTGGTGTTGAGCAACGTCAAGACAAACGTCCTGTTTTGTCAGACATTCGAGAATCTGGTTCTATCGAGCAAGATGCTGATATCGTGGCTTTCCTTTATCGTGATGATTACTACCGTCGTGAAGGGGAAGAGCAAGATGATGCTGTTGAGGATAACACCATCGAGGTTATCCTAGAGAAAAACCGCTCAGGTGCACGTGGAACAGTCAAACTAATCTTCCAAAAGGAATACAATAAATTTTCGAGTATTGCACCATTTGAGGAACGCAATTAAACCATTTAAAAGGAGTATGGTAATAAAATGAGTGATGCATTTGCAGATGTAGCCAAAATGAAAAAAATCAAAGAAGAAATCAAAGCCCATGAAGGTCAATTGGTTGAATTGACACTAGAAAATGGTCGCAAACGTGAAAAAAATAAAATCGGTCGTTTGACAGAAGTTTACCCATCGTTGTTCATCGTGGAATACAATGAAAACTCAGATGTTCCAGGTGCCATCAACAATTCTTACGTTGAATCATACACCTACTCAGATATTCTGACCGAAAAAACATTGATTCATTATTTTGATTAATCATTGATAGTTAGTAAGTGGTAAGAGTTTTTAGAATTAGCCTTCATAGCTAAACGTAGGAGAACAGGAGAAGCTGTTCTCTTTTCTACCTTTTGTCAAGCATATCAACGATTTCTAGAAGAAATCATTATCGGAAGCTACTTAATTCAACCAGTAGAGAAGTTATTTCTTTGATTTAACAGAGAAAAAGTGCACAACTAAATAACACCTTAGCTAGCTACATTTTTGAAAAGGTGTTACAATAATATGGCATAAACAATTTTAGCGATTTTGGGTTGAAGTGTAATCGTAAAGTTTGTTATGCGTTATGAGGTAATACATTGTCCGAATAAGGCGATGTATAGAGGCAATCGTATGTGGCTTCGTTGAAGTTGTTTGCGATTGTCTTTTTCGTTTCTCATAGAAGTCTTCAATATGGCAATGATTAGTATGGCTAGCCGCAGCGATGTTGTGAATACACTTAAACAGAATCTTTCTAGCGTAGGGATTACCACGCTTGGTAATGTGTTCCTTAGCGAGGAAGTTTCCAGACTCATA
>NZ_JAAXMT010000016.1 GCF_012277075.1 Streptococcus alactolyticus
ATCTCTTGGATCTCTTGTCAATAACTTTTTTAAAGTTTTTTCAAAACCTTTAAGTTATCAACCGTCCCTCGTTGACAGCTTATTCAGTATACTAAATACTAAATCTATTGTCAAGAGAATTTGAGATTTTTTTCTTAATACACAAAAAACAGTAGTCGTATTTGACTACTGTTCTGATACAGCAAAGAGTTTATTGATGCATTTTTCGGTACTCTTCGGCTTCTTCTGGTGTTGAAAGGACAAAATGTCCTGGAGTGATTTCGTGCATTTGACGTTCTTGTCCGTCCAATTCCTGACTTGGATCGTACTCAGTGTGAACACGAGTGCGTTCTGACTCTGGATCTGGCTCAGGAATAGCACTTAATAGGCTCTTAGTATATGGATGGATAGGGTGGTTATAAACGTCGTCAGATGTCCCTATTTCAAGCATTTTACCCCAGTGCATAACCCCAATACGGTCAGAGATGTATTTCACCATTGAGAGGTCATGGGCAATGAAAAGGTAGGTTAAGCCTTGTTCTCTTTGAAGTTTTTGCATTAGGTTAACAACCTGTGCCTGAATTGACACGTCCAAAGCTGAAATTGGCTCGTCAGCGATGATAAATTTAGGTTGTACAGCCAATGCGCGTGCAATACCGATACGTTGACGTTGACCACCTGAAAACTCGTGTGGGTAACGTGTTAAGTGGTCTTTATTCAAACCAACCAAGGCAAGCAATTCTTGAACTCTTTGGTCACGCTCTTCTTTCGTTTTAACCAATTTATGTACATCAAGTCCTTCTGCAACAATATCACGGATTTTCATACGTCCGTTCAAGCTGGCTTGAGGATCTTGGAAGATCATTTGAACATTTTTACGGAATTCGTGTAATTCTTTTCCTTTTAGATGAGAAATGGTTTCACCGTCAAAGTCAATCTCACCTTTACTGATATCATATAATTTTAGGATAGCACGACCAACGGTGGTTTTCCCTGATCCTGATTCACCCACAAGACCAAAGACTTCACCTTCATAAATATCAAAACTGATATTGTCGATCGCTTTTACTTCGTTCCTTTTTCCTTCGTTAAATGACAATGACACATTTTTAAGCTCGACAAGCTTTTTTTTGTTTTCAGTCATTAAGCTTTTCTCCCTTCAAGCTCTTTCCATTTCGCCCAACGTTTTTGAATTGGCAATGGTGGTTCTACTTTAGGCGAGCGTTCATCTAATAGCCATGTTGCAGCGTAATGCGTATCACTCACTTTAAAGAGTGGTGGTTCTTCTTCGTAATCAATATCTAAAGCAAATTCATTACGTGGTGCAAAGGCATCCCCTTTTGGAGGATTAAGAAGATCTGGTGGTGTTCCAGGAATAGATTGAAGGCTACCTGCTTCTGTGTCTGTTGTTGGCATAGAATTCAACAATCCCCAAGTGTATGGGTGTTGTGGATTGTAGAAAACTTCATCTACTGTTCCATACTCAATGATTTTACCAGCATACATAACAGCAACACGATCAGCCATACCAGCAACAACACCTAAGTCGTGGGTAATAAAGACAATTGATGAATTACGTTCTTTTTGAATTTTCTTCATCAAGCTCAAAATTTGGGCTTGGATCGTTACGTCTAGGGCTGTTGTTGGTTCGTCGGCAATCAAAACATCTGGGTTGGCTGCTAGGGCAATAGCGATAACGGCACGTTGACGCATTCCCCCTGACCATTGGTGTGGGTAATCATTGATATGTTCTTCAGCTTTTGGAATACCTACACTTTTCATCAATTCCAAAGCACGTTTGAGAGCTTCTTGTTTTGATACTTTTTCGTGAATCATAATTGGTTCAGCGATTTGTTGACCAATTCGCATAGTTGGGTCAAGACTGGTCATTGGATCTTGGAAGATCATGGCAATTTCATTCCCACGAACTTTAGTCCATTCGTCTTCTTTAAGGTCAAGCAATTTTTTGCCCATAAAGTCAATATCACCTGTAATGTTCGCATTAGGAGCTGACAAGCCCATCAATGTTTTAGTTGTTACAGATTTACCTGAACCTGATTCACCTACGATAGCAAGGGTTTCCCCTTTTTTAAGGTCAAAATTGACATCGCGAATCGCTTTAATTTCTCCAGCATAGGTGTGAAAATCTACTCGGAGGTTTTTAACTTGTAAAATTGTTTCTTCACTCATCTTTTTCCTCCTAACGATCACCAGATTTTGGATCAAATGCATCACGAAGACCATCACCCAATAAAATAAAGGCAAGTGAAATCAATACCAAGGCCATTGAAGGTAGTATTACTTGATATGGATAGTATTGTAAGTATTCTTGAGCATCCGTAATCAATGAACCTAGTGAAGCCGTTGGTGGTTTTACCCCTAGGTTAATCGCAGAAAGGACTGCTTCATACATGATGGCACTTGGAACGGTCATCATGATTTGAACGATAATAATCCCTGAAATATTTGGAAGGATATGTTTAAAGGCAATTTTTGGTGCACTTTCACCAAGCGAACGAGCTGCCAAAACAAACTCTTGTTCACGGTAAGATAAGGTCAAGTTACGCACTTGACGCGCCATTGAAGTCCATCCAACGATGGCAATTGAAATGATAATTGAAGTAATACCATTTCCTAGCAAAAGACCAAGCATGGTAACGATAACCAAGTTAGGAATTGATGAAACAACCTCGATAATACGTTGCATGACCATATCGACGCGTCCACCAACGTAACCTGAAATCAGACCATAGGTTACCCCGATTAAAAGGTCAATCAATGTCGCAACAATCGCGATAAGAAGGGAAATACGTACCCCAACGATGATACGTTTGGCAAGGCTACGACCTAGGTTATCTGTACCTAAGATGAATTTTGTTCCTTCAGGAACCCCTTGTTCTTTATAAACATTAGTTGGTTCTGTGTTTCCAGAATAAGTAATGGTACCATTCCAGAATGGAAGATCACCACTTAATTTCGGTGGAAGGTTACGGTAAGTCGTCACTTCCTTTGTATTAAAGGCGTTGGCTTCATCACGGGTTACAAAAGCAACTGAAGCAATTGAGAAAACGATCAAGAAAGCTAAGAACCACATTGAAATAACGGCTAATTTATTTTTCTTGAGACGACGCCATGCATCTTGCATAAAAGAAAGAGCAGGCTTCTCAATTTTTTCTTGCATATTTGCTGAACCGATGCCAACAAGTTTAAATTCTCTATTTTTTTCTGCCATCTTTTTCTCCTTATTGCAAGCGTACACGTGGATCAACTATACTTGTTGCAATATCTGTGATCAAAATAGCTACCATCAACATCATTGCATAAACAATAGTAGTTCCCATGATAACGGGATAATCTTTAGCAGGGATAGACGTTACAAATTGTTGTCCAATTCCTGGAATTGAGAAAATTTGTTCAATCAAGGCAGAACCTGTTAGAAGGTTAGCAGCCATTGGTCCTACTAACGTTAAGACAGGAATCATTGAGTTACGGTAAGCGTGTTTGCGTGTGACTTGACGTCTTGTCAAACCTTTAGCAATAGCTAATTGGATGTAATCTGAACTCAATGTTTCAATCATTTGCCCCCTAAAGAATCGTGTCACTTGAGCAAAAACTGGAATAGCTAAGGCAACTGATGGGAGGACAGTTTGAGCAAACGTACCCCAACCAGCTAATGGGAATAGATTCCATTTAAATCCGAACAATACCAACAAGAATAGACCTGTAATGAAAGATGGTACTGAGATACCTAATGTTGAGATAACACTAAGCACACCATCAATCCAGTTATTTTTGTTACGGGCTGAAGCAGCACCGACTAAAATACCTGAAACCAAACCAATGATAAGAGCTTGCACACCCAATTGTACAGAAACGCCCAAGCGTTGTGAAATCAAACGTGATACTGGTTGGTTGATTGATTGGTAACTTGTTCCAAAATCACCATGAAGAACATTCCAAAGGTAAGTAAGATATTGTTGCCAAACAGGTTTATCCAAGCCATATTGCTTGTTCATCATAGCAATCATTTCATCTGTTAGTTTTGGATTGTTATAAGGAGTCCCAGGCATAACTTGCATGAGGAAAAACGACAGGGTAACTACGACCCAAAGTGTTACAAGTAGAATCGCAACACGTTTAAGAATGTATTTTATCATAATATTTCCTTCTCTTTATTGCTTTTGTTGGCAGGATAAGACCTTTCCTGTCAACAAAAGCAAGAATTGGTCATATCCAATTCTTGCCCATTAGTGAATGCTGCTTAAAGATTATTCTTTATAGGCATAGGTAAAATCAACTTGCAACCCTGTTGAATTACGAACAAGTCCTTTTAATGAAGGATTTTGAAGTGATTCTGTGCTACGGAAGTAGATTGGGTTGTAGTCTGCATTTTCATAAAGAATTTTTTCTGCTTCTTTATAATCTTCAGCAGCTGCCGCTGGGTCTAGAGCATCTGTTGTCACAGCTTTTTCGTAAGCCGCATCATACTCTGGACTTGACAACTTACCGTAGTTGTAAGATGAATTGCTTGTAAATAGACTATAGAATGTTGAACCTTCTGGGTAGTCACCGCCCCAAACATTCATAACAACATCAAAGTTTTGGTTCTTAGAATCTTGCAAACGTTGTTTGAATGTGACAAATTTTTCTTCAACAGTTAATCCTGGAAGAGCATCTTCCCAAGTTTGTTTGAGGTAGTCAACAGAAGCTTTCGCAACTGGGCTATCTGCATCTGAGGTAACCGTCAAGGTCAATGAGTCTGTTCCAAGTTCAGCTAAACCTTCTTTGAAGAGTTTTGCAGCTTCTTTTTCATTGTAGCTGTATCCTGGAGCAACGTAATTTGTCAAATCTTTACCGTCAGGTAATTTTTCAAGTCCGTAAGGTACCAAAGCAGTTGCTGGTTTAGAACCTGTATCAATCGCTGCTTTAACGATTCCTTCACGGTCAGTTGCTAAGTTAAGAGCTTGACGAATTTTTGTATTTGTCAATGCTTTAACAGAACCTGATTGGTTGTAAACCAAGTAAGCTGTTGTTGCTTCAGGAACATCTACAACATCTTTATTGCTCTTGTTGGCATTGTAGATAGCTTCTGTACCAGAAATGCTTGCGGTATCCAATTGACCGTCTTTGTACATTTGAACAGCTGTATCTGGTTTTTTGATGGTTTGGATGTTAACTTTTTCATTCTTAACATCTTTGACATCCCAGTAGTATTTATTTTTAACTAATGTAAATGTACCGTTTGTTCCGTTCCAATCTTTTACAGTGTACGGACCAGAATAAAGGGCTTTGTCTGAACTTGTTCCGTAGTCATCGCCTGTTTTTTCCACGAAAGCTTTACTTTGTGGCATGAAGTTTGTGAATGACAACAAGCTCATGAATTGTGGTGATGGGCTTGACAAAGTAAAGATGACTTTATTACCATCTGCTTTAACACCAAGTTCATCAACACTCTTTGTTCCGTTGATAACCTCTTCGGCGTTCAAAACGTGGGCATCTGAAACTAAGTAAGCATACTCTGAAGCTGTTTTTGGATCAACGATACGTTGCCATGTGTAAACGAAATCTTCAGCTGTCAAGTCACTTCCGTCTGACCATTTAAGGTTGTCACGCAAAGTGGCTGTGTAAGTAAGACCATCATCTGAAACTTCGATATCTTTCGCTGCTAAATCTGGTTGCAAATCACCATTTTTATCGCGACGAAGCAAGTTACTTCCTGAGTTACCAATAGCAATAGATGAATAAGTATCCGTTACTTTTGAAATATCTAAAGTGCTAATTTCAGTTGGTAAGTACCAATTAATTTCATCTTTCGATGAAGACGTTGTCGAGCTGCCCCCACCACAAGCTGTCAAAACAGCTGCAGAAACAAGGGTTACAGCTCCTAAGCTAATGCGTTTCCATGCTTTACTATTTAGTGACATGTGACGCTCCTCCTAGTTGTTCTCTAAAAATTATATTATTTGACAGATAAGATTATAACATAAATTTATCTTAAAGAGAATACTTTTGTCAGAATTTTTTGTCAGATTATCTCCCATGCAAACTGTGATATAATGGTAGATACCTAATTATTTTAATAGACAAAGGATGGAATTGATGAAGAAGTTCATTGCTTGTTTGGCCATTTTGATGGCTTTCTTTACCGTTAAAGTTTCTGCCGATGATTTTGACGTTCCTGCCAAGCACGCGATTGCTGTGGAAGCAACGACAGGAAAGGTCTTATACGAGAAAGATGCAACTACGCCTGCAGGTATTGCATCAATCACAAAAATTTTAACGGTTTACATGGTTTACAAAGAGATTAATGAGGGCCATTTGTCTTGGGATACGCGTGTTCCCATTTCAGATTATGCGTATCAGTTAACGGCGAATTCGGACGCCAGCAATGTGCCCATGGAAGCTCGAGAATACACTGTTGAACAATTGGTTAATGCTGCCATGGTTGCCAGCGCCAATAGTGCCGCTATTGCACTTGCGGAGCAAATTGGTGGAAGCGAAAGCCATTTTGTGGATATGATGAAGGAACAACTAAAGGAATGGGGCATTACAGATGCAACGTTAGTCAACGCTTCTGGTCTAAACAACAGTTACTTGGGCGACAATATTTACCCTGGTTCTAGCAGTTCAGATGAAAATATGATGAGCGCTAGAGATGTGGCTATCATTGCTCAACACCTTATCAACGAATACCCTGATATTTTGAAAATTACCAATCAAGCGACAGCTGATTTTGATGGGACAACCATCCATACCTACAATTATATGTTAAAAGGGATGCCTTATGAACGCGATGGCGTGGATGGCTTGAAAACAGGAACAACCGAATTAGCTGGTGCGTCTTTTGTAGCTACTTCTGTTGAAAATGGCATGCGTGTGATTTCCGTCATTTTAAATGCAGACGACTGGGAAAACAATACCTATGCTCGTTTTGAGGCAACAAATGATTTGTTGGATTATGTTAAAGCCAATTTCGAGATGAAAACATTGATTAAATCAGGTGATAGTTACCAAAAGAGCAGGGCTCTTGTCAAAGACGGTAAGGAAAAATCAGTCACAGCAGTCGCTGAAAAAGATTTGAAAGTGGCTTGCCGTATCAATACTGAACCAAGTGCAACTTTTAAAACGGAGGAAAATGGCTACGAAGCTCCAATTCTCCAAGGTCAAAAAGTTGGAACCTTTAGCTACGATGACAAGCAGATTGTCGGAACAGGCTATTTGGAGTCAGAGCCTAGTGTGACAGCCGTCGCAAAAACCAACGTAGAAAGAAGTTTCTTCCTCAGAGTTTGGTGGAACCATTTTGTGACTTTCGTCAACGAAAAACTCTAATAATAACCTTTTCAAGTAAAAAAATAGGGCTTACCTTGTTATAAGGTAAGCCCTATTTGTGTGGCGTTCTCTATTATCCAACAGAACCTTCCATTTCATAACTGATTAAACGGTTCAATTCAACGGCGTATTCCATTGGTAATTCTTTGGTGAATGGTTCAACAAATCCCATAACAATCATCTCTGTCGCTTCTTGTTCAGAAAGGCCACGACTCATGAGGTAGTACAATTGTTCTTCTGAAATCTTAGAGACTTTAGCTTCATGTTCCAAAGCGACTTGTGAATTGTGGATTTCGTTAAACGGAATAGTATCTGAACGTGACAAATCATCCATGATAATGGTGTCACATTCGATGTGGCTGACCGATTTCTTAGACTCTTTGTTGAAGGTTACTTGTCCACGATAATCCACTTTTCCGCCACCTTTTGCGATTGATTTTGACACGATAGATGATGACGTGTGTGGGGCATTGTGAATCATTTTTGCACCTGTATCTTGGTGTTGCCCCTGATTAGCAAAGGCGATCGATAACATAGTACCACGCGCTCCTTCACCGTCAAGGTAAACAGATGGATACTTCATGGTTGTTTTGGCACCAAGGTTTCCGTCAATCCATTCAACCGTAGCATTCTTTTTCGCGGTAGCACGTTTCGTTACCAAGTTATAAACGTTATCTGACCAGTTTTGGATGGTTGAATAACGCATATAGCTGCCCTCGAGAGCAAAAATCTCAACAATAGCAGCGTGCAAGCTGGCAGATGAATAGTTAGGAGCCGTACAGCCTTCCACGTAATGAACACTTGCTCCTTCATCTACGATAATCAGTGTACGTTCAAATTGCCCCATCGCTTCATTATTGATACGGAAATAGGTTTGAAGCGGGATATCCACTTTAACCCCTTTTGGTACGTAGATAAAAGTTCCTCCAGACCAAAAGGCTGAGTTTAAAGCAGCCAATTTATTATCTGTTGGCGGAACTAATTTTGAAAAGTATTTTTTAAAGAGGTCAGGGTATTCTTTCAAAGCAGAATCCGTATCTGTGAAAATAATACCTAGCTTGTCATACTCTTCTTTCATGTTGTGGTAAACAACTTCTGATTCGTATTGGGCTGAAGCACCAGCCAAATACGCACGTTCTGCTTCAGGGATACCAATTCGTTCAAAGGTTTCTTTGATTTTATCTGGAACGTCGTCCCATGAACGGGCAGGTTTGTCAGACGCTTTTTGATAATAGGTAATGTCGTCAAAATTGATATCTGACAAATCAGGGCCCCACGTTTGCATAGGCATTTCATTAAATATTTTTAGGGATTTCAAACGGAAATCGAGCATCCATTCAGGTTCGCCTTTTTCCGCTGACATTTCACGAACAACCTCTTCGCTGATTCCTTTTCCCGTAGAAAAGACAGGCGTGACATCATCGTGAAAACCAAATTGATATTCCCCAAGATCAATTGGTTTTGGTGTTACTTTTTCATTGTTTTCAGACATTTAATCACCTTCTCTATCGTCATTATCATCCATTGCAATCGCTTTTTTGAGCGCATTCCATGCAAGTGTTGAACATTTGATTCGTTGAGGGAATTTAGACACGCCTGCCAAAAAGGCTGCGTCACCTAATTTTTTTTGTTCTGCAGAGCTTTGTCCTTGGACCATTTCTGAAAAAATCTCAGCTAAAACCAAGGCTTCTTCCTTGGTTTTGCCAATCACTGCATCAGTCATCATGCTTGATGAGGCTGTTGAAATGGTGCAACCGTCGCCATCAAAAGCAATATCAGCAATACGGTCACCATCGAATTTAACAGAAAGTGAGATGACATCTCCACAGGTTGGATTATTCAAATGAACAGGTGTGGTATCATCGAGTTTGCCATGGTGGTGGGGATTTTTAGAATGGTCCGCCACAACCGCCATGTAGAGACTATCTAATTTAGAAAGTGCCATTGAAAAACTCCTTTGTCTTGACCAAGGCTTCCACCAAACGGTCACAATCTTCCTTGGTATTATATATGTAAAAACTTGCACGAACAGTTGATGGAATACCTAAATGAGTAAGTAGTGGTTGGGCACAGTGGTGACCAGCACGAACAGCAACCCCTTCATAATCCAAGGCCGTTGCCACATCATGCGGATGCAAACCTTCTACATTGAAGGCAATCACTCCCATGTGCTGGCTAGGGTCTTGTGGCCCATAAACCGTCACACCATCAATGGCTTGCAATTTTGGAAGGACATAGTTAACCAATTCTTGCTCATGAGCATGAACGGCGTCCATTCCGATATTGGTCAAGTAATCAACCGCAGCACCTAGAGCAATAGCTCCTGCAATATTAGAGGTTCCTGCTTCAAATTTCCATGGCAATTCTTTCCACGTTGCTTCTTGTTCATAGACAAAATCAATCATTTCACCGCCAAATTCGACAGGGGACATGCGATTTAGGAGTTCTTCTTTGCCATAAAGCACGCCAATACCTGTTGGACCTAGCATTTTATGGCCAGAAAAAGCAAAGAAATCGCAATCTAAATCCTGAACGTCAATAGCCATGTGAGGGGTTGATTGGGCACCGTCAACTACCATATAGGCCTCAACTTGATGAGCCAGCTCTGCCATTTCTTTAACGGGTTGCACAGAGCCTAACACATTAGACACATGGGCAATGCTGACAAATTTTGTCTTGGCATTGAGTTTTGCTCGGAAATCTGCCATATCAAGCTGGCCGTCTTTGAGGTAAACATACACGAGTTTTGCCCCTGTTTTACGGCACGCTTCTTGCCAAGGAATGAGGTTTGAGTGGTGTTCCATAATGGAAATCAAAACTTCATCATCTGCTTGTAACACTTCTTCTGCAAAACGAGCCACCCAGTTTAACCCTGTTGTGGTACCTCGCGTAAAGAGAACTTCCTTGGTCGATTTGGCATGGATAAATTGGCGGACTCTTTCACGACTGATTTCGTAAAGAGAGGTGGCACGCTCAGCAAGTGTATGCACTCCTCGGTGAACATTAGCATTCGTCGTGTGGTAATAATCGTTAAGAACATCAAGAACAGCCTGTGGTTTCTGTGTGGTCGCAGCATTGTCAAGATAAACTAAAGGTTCATCATTGACCACTTGGTCGAGAATAGGAAAGTCTTGATAAATTTTGTGAGCATCAAATGCAGTCATTTTAACGATTCTCCAATTTTTTATCTAAGACGTCAATCATTTCGTCATGTACTTCTTTGACTGGAATTTCTGTGATAACAGCGCCCAAGAAACCACGAATAACCAAGCGTTCTGCTGTATCCTTATCCAAACCACGGCTCATCAAATAATACATATCTTCTGGGTCCACTTGCCCGATAGAGGCAGCGTGACCAGCCGTGACATCATTTTCATCAATCAAAAGAATCGGGTTGGCATCTGAACGTGCCTTATCTGAAAGCATCAAGACACGGCTTTCTTGCTGAGCATCCGCCCCTTTAGCCCCATGAACAATATGTCCAATACCATTAAAGGTAAGGGTCGCACGTTCTAAAATAACCCCATGTTGCAAAATGTGACCAATAGAATTGCAACCGTAGTTTGTCACTCGAGTATCCACACCTTGCACTTGGCGTCCTGATGAGGCAGCGACGACTTTCAGATTAGCATGGCTACCATCTCCATACAAATCAGAGTCAAAGTCAGCAATCACATTACCTTCGTTCATGACACCTAGCGCCCAATCCACACTAGCATCTTTGCCATGACGGGCACGACGGCTAATATAAGTCGTTACGTTATCACCAAGACGGTCAATAGCCGAATATTTCACCTGACTACCATCGAGGGCAATCAATTCAACACCAATATTAGCGGTAGCTTTGGCATCTCCTTCACCAATTGTTTCAAAACGCTCTAAGTAATTCACGCGACTATTGCGTCCAGCGATGATGAGCACATGTTTGTTAAATGGCACCGCACTTGCTTTGTCTTGGTAAAACAAAGCTTCAATAGGCTCGTCAATTTCAACATTATCGGGAACGTAAAGCACTGCCGCACTGTTAAAATAAGCCATGTGGTAGGCTGCTAATTTGTCTTCCTTGGCTCCACGCGCCTTACAAAAGTATTTTTCAATAATATCAGGAATTTCTTCTAAGGCAGCGTAGAAATCCGTAAAAATCACACCTTGGTCAATCAAATGTGTAGGTAATTGTTCAAAAACAGTTTGTGTCCCTACTTGAACAAGTTTTGGATTGTCCCCAAGTGCTGTAAAATCAGGCACATTTGCCATAGCTTGGTCTTCTGAAAGGGTCCCGTCACCTAGATTCCAACGATGAAATTTGACACGATTAATTTCAGGTAAATCTAGGTGTTTGATGCTATTAAAAGCAGCCAAACGGCTATCTTGTAGCCATATGGGTTCTGCCTTGCTTAGTGAGAAATTAAGAATAGCTTCTTTTGTCATAAGTTGATGTTTACTCCTTTTTATCCTAATTTACGCGAGTAGAACCTACTGAAATTAGTAGGTTTTGACATCATTCATTACACTTCTTCCTCGTAGGTCAAACCAAGTTCTTCGGCGATTTTAGCGTAACCTTCTTTTTCAAGACGAGCAGCAAGTTCCGCACCGCCTGATAGTACAACGCGTCCATCCATCATGATATGCACAACATCTGGTGTAATGTAGTTCAAAAGTCGTTGGTAGTGAGTGATAATCATGGCACCAAAGTCATCACCACGCATGGCATTAACCCCTTTTGAAACAATTTTAAGAGCATCAATATCAAGGCCTGAGTCGATTTCGTCAAGAAGGGCAAATTTCGGTTCAAGCATCAACAATTGGAGGATTTCATTGCGTTTTTTCTCACCACCTGAGAAGCCTTCGTTGAGGTAACGCTCTGCCATTTCTTCTTTCATACCAAGAAAAGCCATTTTTTCATCTAATTTTGTGATAAAGTCCATCACTGAAATCTTGTCTTCATCTTCTTTTCCAGCATTCATAGCTGCACGGATAAATTCGGCATTGGTAATACCAGGAATTTCAGATGGGTATTGCATGGCAAGGAAGAGCCCGAGGCGAGCGCGCTCATCCACTTCCAATTCAAGGATGTTTTCGCCATCTAGCAAGATTTCACCTTGAGTCACTTCGTAGTTGGGATTTCCCATAATAGCGGCAGACAAGGTTGATTTCCCTGTTCCATTTGGTCCCATGATCGCAGCAATCTCACCTGTTTTGAGGGTCAAATTGACACCTTTTAAGATTTCCTTATCTTCAATAGAAACATGAAGATCTTTTATTTCGAGTACAGACATGTGTACGTTCCTCCCATTCATCAATATCGAATATCGCGATAATTTTCAGAAAATTACCGCATTTCTATAAGGCTATTACCCATTATAACAAAAAAAGCCATTTAAGGCTTTTTTTATTGCTTATTATTTTCGACGTTGCTTCCATTGCAACATAACAGCTTGGCGGTAGTCGCTATTTCCGATAAATTTAAGTGTATTAAAGAGTGGCGTACGACCAACACCCCAAATTTCCAGTCCTTCGATAAAGACTTCGAGGGCAAAGGCCAGACCGATAATCAATAACATGCCACCGACACGACTTGATACATTAAGCAACAAAGCAATCAAAGAGAACAAAATAGCAATGCCATAGACCACCAAAACCGCACCACGATGGGTAAAACCCATTGCTAGCAAGCGGTGATGCAAATGCATTTTGTCAGCTTCTGTGGCAGGACGACCAGATAATTTGCGTCGAATAATGGCAACTGTTGTGTCTAAGATTGGCACCCCAAGGATAATCACTGGTGTGATAACCGCTACTGCCGTCGAATTTTTCAGACCTTGCAGTGATAGCACTCCAATCATAAATCCGATAAAGAGGGCACCAGTATCCCCCAAATAAATAATAGCTGGATGATAGTTGTAAGGGAAAAAGCCTGCAATACAAGCAATTAACAGCAAAATGGTCAAGGTCAAGTAAAAATCCGTTTGCGGTAAAAAGAAGTAGGACACCAAAGCCATGGTTCCAAGGCTGATAATCGATACCCCACTAACCAAACCATCCAACCCATCAATCAGATTCATGGCATTGGTAATGGAAATAATCCAAAAGACCGTCAAAAAGAAGGTCACAACCGAATTAAACTCTAACAGCGGCCCGCCAAATGGAATTTTAAAACTATCAAAACGAAAGTCCGTAAACGCCCAGACAATGACCGCACCAATAATGATACCCAGCATTTTGGTCCGAGGTTTTAATTCAAAAATATCGTCAATATAACCTGTCGCCGTGATGATTAAAGCAGCGATAACCACAGGTAAAATGTAGTCAAAATAAGACACTGCCCCTGGTATGCCTTTTAACACCTTTGGCATTAAAATCAAGGCAGACACCAAAAAAGACAGGAAAATGGCTAGACCACCGCTACTTGGCATAGGAACCTTGTTGATGCGTCTGGCATTGGGATTGTCAACAGCTCCCACACGAAAGGCGATAGAGCGAACAATCGGCGTCAAAAATAAAGACAGCAAAAAGCCACCAATCAGGACAAGAACGTAATCAATTGTAAATGGTATCATATTACATCAACTCAATCATTTTTAATTTTGTTAGGGCTGCAGTTGAGAGCATCTCAATACCATGTTCTTGTAAATATGCACGTGTTTTTGTCCCTGGGTTAGCGTATTCCAATAAACGCGCATACATCAAATTGGCATAATAAGACGGTTGATTTTGCAAATCAAGCAAAATCGTCATGTGGTAACTGTCTTGGTCCTTGTAGAGTTCAGATTCTTCAACTGGCAAATCAATGACTTTGGCAAAGGCAACGACAGACTTCAAGTCTGGAAAATCAAGCACATAGTGCACATAATCTGACGGATTGATATCCTCATCAGATGCTTCTGCTTCTTCTTGACTTGCCATAGCAGCGTCTGCTTCATTTTCAAGCATCGCTTCGACTTTTTCAAGTTTTTCATGGGCATCTGTATCCCCTTTTGACAACATGGTTTGTTCAAGTGTCTTGAAAAATTCTTCTGGGGACATATTTGACACGTCATCAAAAGCCGCTAAATCTTCAAAATTCAAATCTTTATTGAGTTCTGATTTGGTCACAAAGACATCAATACGGTCTTTTCTTGGAGTCACGCGGAAGCTAAGCATACCGCTATCTTTAAAGGTATCTGGCAAATCCAATTCATCCATGACAGAATAGAAGAACTCTTCTGTCTTTTCTTGTGGAATCAAAAAGTCTTTCAATTCCATACCACGTTCTTCCAAATCTTCCATACTAATCGTTATTTTAAGTGTTGTTTCACTAATCTGTTTCATTTCCATACTAAATTACCTCGCACGAGTAGTCATTATATTATACAGGAAAAGTCGCGCTTTTTCAATTTTAAAAAGTTAATTACCTTTTTAAAAATAGCTCTAGGCAGTAAAAAACAAGCAACTCGAATCGAGTTACTTACCTTATCTTATAGCATGAATTTCACTAAGCTGTAAACAATCAAGATGGTTCCCAAAACGATACGGTATTTACCAAAGACGGTAAAGTCGTGTTTCTTAACGTAATCTGTCAAGAAGCGAATTGAGTAAAGGCTGACTATAAAGGCTGTCACACTAGCTACAAACAAAATTAAGATTTGACTAGAGCTGAACACATTGCCGTCTAAGAAGAATTTCACAGCCTTCAAACCACTGTAACCAAACATGGTTGGAATCGCAAGGAAGAAGGTAAAGTCTGCGGCAACAGAACGGCTAGTTCCTAAAATGATAGCCCCCAAAATGGTCGCCCCTGAACGGCTGGTCCCTGGAACGATACTCAAGACTTGGAAACACCCAATCAAAAAGGCTGTTTTATAAGACATGCGTGCTAATTCAGTAACCTTTGGAGTGACATTGGCATTTCTCTTTTCAATCCAGATAAAGACAATCCCGTAGAAAATCAATGCAATGGCAATAGGAATCATATAATTGAAATGTGCCTCAAACCAATCATCCAGAGGCACTGCAATCACAATAGAAGGAATACAAGCCACAGCAACTTTTAACCACAATTGCCAAGTGAGTCGAACCTCACGTGCCGTTTTACCAGGTTGAAACGGATTCAAACGCTCAAAATAAATCACAATAACGGCTAAAATAGCGCCCAATTGAATCACAATATTGAACATATCCATAAAATCTTGGCTTTGGTCAAGATTGATGAATTGTTGCACCAAAATCAAGTGCCCTGTACTTGAAACAGGTAGCCACTCCGTAATCCCCTCCACAATACCAAAGAAGATTGCTTTTAACACCTCAACGAATAACATAGGTCCTCCTAAATTTAATATCTGTTTTATTATATCAAAATGAACGTTTTTTTAGAATACCCCTAAACAAAGAATGCCAATCCATCTACTAACAAGGAATAAAACGCATCCTAATAATATTTTATTGTATAAATATGCTATTTTTACATTAGTCTGTATTGAAATCAACACCCTTTTCCTGTAAAATGGTATGTTGATATAAGAATAGACAGGAGTCTTAAATGAAAAAGTTACTTTTAAGTTGTTTTCTAGCCACTTTGTTTTTATTTAGTGGAATAACTCATATACACGCAGATGAGTATCTTCGTGTCGGAATGGAGGCAGCTTATGCTCCTTTTAACTGGACACAAGACGATGACTCAAATGGTGCAGTTCCTATCGAAGGAACAAACCAATATGCTAATGGATATGACGTTCAAATCGCTAAAAAAATTGCAGAGGGATTGGATAAAAAACTTATCGTTGTCAAAACAACTTGGACAGGTTTAATTCCAGCTTTGACCTCTGGAAAAATCGACATGATTGCTGCTGGAATGAGTCCAACTGAGAAACGTAAAAAAGAAATTGCCTTCTCTGATAGTTATTACACTAGCCGTCCTGTCATTGTCGTATCTAAAAGCGGTAATTATGCCAATGCGACATCGCTAGATGATTTTTCTGGTGCCAAATTAACATCCCAACAAGGGGTTTACCTTTACAATCTGATTGACCAAATCAATGGTGCAGTTAAAGAAACGGCTATGGGCGACTTCAACCAAATGCGTCAAGCCTTGCAATCTGGCATCATTGACGGATACATTTCAGAACGACCAGACGCTATCTCAGCTGAAAATGCTAATAGTGATTTTAAAATGATTGCTTTTGCTGACGGCAAAGGATTTACCACATCTGCTTCTGATACTGCTATTGCTGTTGGTTTGCGTAAAAACGATACTGAGATGTTAGCCAAAGTTAATAGCATTTTAGCAGGGATTTCTGAAGATGAACGTGTTCACTTGATGGACAAAATGATTGACGAACAACCTGCTGAACAAGCTAGTGACAGTGCTGATAGCAACTTCTTTTCTGAAGTCTGGACGATCTTCAAAAATAACTGGGATCAATTCTTGCGCGGTGCTGGTGTGACGCTCTTCATTTCAATCATTGGTACTGTGGTCGGTCTTGTAATTGGTTTGCTTATCGGGGTTTACCGTACAGCACCTAAAGCTGGCAATAAAGTACTTGCTGCCTTGCAAACGCTCTTTGGCTGGGTACTTAATGTTTACATCGAAGTTTTCCGTGGTACGCCGATGATTGTACAAGCTATGGTTATTTATTACGGAACTGCTCAAGCCTTCGGTATCTCAATTGACCGTATTTTAGCAGCCGTTGTCATCGTTTCTATCAACACTGGGGCCTACATGAGTGAAATTGTTCGTGGTGGTATCTTCGCCGTTGACAAAGGGCAATTTGAAGCGGCAACAGCACTTGGATTTACCCACGGACAAACCATGCGTAAGATTGTCTTGCCACAAGTTGTGCGCAATATCTTACCAGCCACAGGTAACGAGTTTGTCATTAACATCAAAGACACTTCTGTCTTGAATGTTATCTCTGTTGTCGAGCTCTACTTCTCAGGAAATACCGTTGCCACTCAGACTTACCAATATTTCCAAACCTTTACCATTATCGCAATCATTTACTTTGTTCTCACCTTCACGGTCACACGTATTTTACGTTTCATTGAACGTCGTTTTGATGCCGATACTTACACAACAGGTGCTAACCAAAACCAAACTATGGAGGTGCGATAATGTCATCTGCGATTATTGAAATCAAACATTTGAAAAAATCTTACGGTCAAAATGAAGTGCTAAAAGACATTTCCCTTTCAGTAAATAAAGGTGAGGTGATTTCGATTATCGGGTCATCAGGGTCAGGAAAATCAACCTTCCTTCGCTCTATTAACCTTTTGGAAGAACCAACTGCAGGTGAAATCCTTTTTCATGGTCAAGATGTTCTTGCCAAAGACTACAACTTGACCGAGTACCGTGAAAAATTGGGAATGGTGTTCCAATCCTTTAACTTGTTTGAAAACCTCAACGTTTTGGAAAATGCCGTCGTTGCACAAACGACCGTGCTGAAACGTTCTCGTGAGGAAGCTGAAAAAATCGCTAAAGAAAACCTCACCAAAGTAGGCATGACTGAACAATATTGGAAAGCCAAACCCAAACAATTGTCAGGAGGGCAAAAGCAACGTGTGGCAATTGCTCGTGCTTTGTCTGTCAATCCAGAAGCCATGCTCTTTGACGAACCAACGTCAGCTCTAGACCCTGAAATGGTTGGAGAGGTTTTAAAAACCATGCAAGACCTTGCTAAATCTGGATTAACCATGATTATCGTGACACACGAAATGGAATTTGCCAGAGATGTGTCAGACCGCGTGATTTTCATGGACAAGGGTGTTATTGCCGAAGAAGGCACACCAGAGCAAATCTTCGAACACCCACAGCAAGAACGTACCAAAGAATTCTTGCAACGTTTCTTAAAATAATATACTAAAACTAGAAATCCCATCACTTAATAAAGTGATGGGATTTTGTTTATTTTACTTTTAAAGCAGATAGGATTTGGGCGCGAATGTCTTCAACACCTTCGGGGTGATTTGGAAGGAAAATCGTTTGATTGCCCTTGATGGCAAAGGTGTTTAAAGTGTCTAAATACTGATTAGTCAGCAAAATAGACATAATCTGTTCTTCATTCATACCAACGCTGGTGGCTTTTAGTTCAGCAATAGATTCTGCCAAGCCATCCACGATAGCCTTACGTTGTTGGGCAATACCAACCCCGTGCAAGCGGTCTTTTTCAGCCTCAGCCTCGGCAGCCGTCACGATTTTAATTTTATCTGCTTCTGCCAATTCTTGAGCGGCAACACGTTTACGTTGGGCTGCGTTAATCTCGTTCATTGATTGTTTAACTTCGGCATCGGGCTCAACTTTGGTAATCAAGGTTTTGACAATGACATAACCATAAGTGGACATTTCTTCTGCCACTTGGTGTTGCACTTCAAGTGCGATTTCATCTTTTTTCTCGAACAATTCATCCAAGGTTAATTTAGGTACTGATGAGCGAAGCGCGTCTTCAATGTAAGACTTAATTTGTGCCTCGGGACGCATGAGTTTGTAGTAAGCATCGATAACATTTTGCTCGCTCACACGGTACTGCGTTGCCACATTCAAGGTCACGAAAACATTATCCTTCGTCTTGGTTTCTACAACGATTTCAGATTGTAACAGGCGCAACTGGATACGCGCAGCAATTTTATCAATCCCGAAAGGCAAACGAATGTGAATGCCACTGCTTGCGGTGGTGTAGTATTTTCCAAACCGCTCGATGATGACAACTGTCTGCTGACGCACCACATAAAGCATACTAGCTACAATTCCCAAGGCAAGTAGCACTAAAACACCTAAAATAATAAAAATCATACTTTTCTCCTTTCAAGCCAACTCTGGCTTGCCCATGAATGCTTTAAAAGGCGTTCTTTTTTGTATTTACTTATTAATACAATTATATGTGATTATCACAAAAAAAGTCAAGTAGAAAAAAGTTGCCTCAAGGAAGCAACTTTTGGGTCAAACTAATAAATTATAGAGGCTTTCGTTGCCGTGCAGATTGATATAAGACGGGTCAAAAACAGATAGGCGGTCAATCAGAGCATTATAATCATTTTTATCGCTCAGTGCAATACCAATCAAAACAGGTCCTCTGCCTTTATTGGCACGCTTGATGTACTCAAAACGTGTGATGTCATCATTAGGTCCCAAGATATTATTCACAAATTCACGCAAAGCTCCTGGACGCTGTGGAAAATTCACCACAAAATAATGTTTAATGCCGTCATAAATCAAGGCACGTTCTTCCATTTCTTGCATACGATTGATATCGTTATTTCCGCCTGAAATGATGCAGACAATCGTCTTGCCTTTGATATCTTCTTTCATGACTTCAAGAGCCGCAATGGAAGCTGCCCCTGCAGGTTCTGCGATAATTCCTTGCTTAGAATACATATCAATCAAGGTTTCTGAAATCAAACCTTCATCCACACCGACCAACTTATCCACATATTTACGCGCAACAGCAAAGGTCTTTTCCCCAACTTTTTGCACAGCAATGCCGTCCGCAAATTTATCAATTTCTTCTAATTTGACAGGACGTCCTTTATCAAATGCAGCCCGCATACTACGAGCCCCTGCTGCCTCAACACCGACAACTTCAATTTCAGGTGACGCATCTTTCATGTAGGTTGCTACCCCCGAAATCAAGCCACCGCCACCAACTGGCACATAAATTTGGTCAAAAACAACACCTTCTTCTTGGGCTTGCTCGTAAATTTCATAAGCCACTGTTCCTTGACCTGCTTGCACATTATCATCGTCAAAAGGGTCGATAAAGGTCATGCCTTCTGCCTTGGTAAATTCTTGTGCCGCTTGAGCCGAGGCGTCAAAGGTATCCCCAACCAATTTGATGGTCACATAAGAACCACCAAAAAATTTAACTTGCCCAATTTTTTGTTGAGGCGTTGTCACTGGCATAAAAATAGTGGCTGGAATTTTCATCTCGTGACAAGTAAACGCAACCCCTTGGGCATGGTTTCCCGCAGAAGCACAAACAACGCCTCGCTGCTTTTCCTCTTCAGACAACCCATGGATAGCATAATAAGCCCCACGAATTTTAAAGGAACGCACTTTTTGCATATTCTCACGTTTGAGATAAACCGTTGCACCGTATTTTTCCGACAGGTAACGGTCAAAATCCAGTGGTGTCCGATCCACAACATCTTTTAAGACCGTATGTGCACGGACAACATCCTTTGCTACAATCATAATCCTACCTTCTTATTCTTCCAAATGTCTCACGTTCCCTCAGGAATCCAGTACATAGATAAAAAACCGATGACAACCATCGGTCTTTTAAAAAGCGAGCCGTTTCAAAAATTAGTTATAAATTTTGAACGCGTCATCATCATTTTGCCCAACAAATGGCATGGCTTTACGAAGTTCGCTACCCACTTTTTCTATTTCAAGTTCCGCAGCTTCTTTACGGTAAGCTTCCAATTTTGGACGACCTGATTTGTAGTCATTGACAAATTCTTCAGCAAATTTACCTGATTGGATATCAGCAAGAACAGCTTTCATGTTTTCTTTCACTTCGTTAGTGATAACACGTGGGCCTGATACGTAATCACCAAATTCAGCAGTGTTTGAGATTGATTGACGCATTTTCTTGAAACCACCTTCGTAGATAAGATCGACGATAAGTTTCATTTCATGAAGAACTTCAAAGTAAGCCAATTCAGGAGCATAGCCTGCTTCTGTAAGCACTTCAAAACCTGCTTCAATCAAGGCTGTTAAGCCACCGCAAAGAACAGCTTGTTCACCAAAAAGGTCTTCTTCTGTTTCTTCTTTAAAGGTTGTTTCAAGCAAGCCAACACGCGCAGCTCCAACACCTTTCGCCCAATCCATGGCAATTTCTTTGGCGTGACCAGTAGCATCTTGGTAAACGGCATAAAGAGCAGGCACACCAAAACCTTCAACGTAAGTACGACGAACAAGGTGACCAGGTCCTTTAGGGGCACACATAAAGACGTCAACTGTTTCAGGAGCTTTAATGTATTCAAAGCGAATGTTGAAACCATGAGCAAAACCAAGGGCATTTCCAGCTTCAAGGTTTGGTGCAATTTCTGTAGCATAAAGGTCTGCTTGGATTTCATCTGGTACCAAAATCATGATAACATCAGCTAATTTAGTTGCTTCTGCTACTTCATAAGTATCAAACCCGTCTTCTTTGGCTTTGTCAAATGATTTGCCAGGACGAACACCGATAATCACATCACGACCTGAATCACGCAAATTTTGCGCATGCGCATGACCTTGTGAACCGTAACCAATAATGGCAATTTTTTTCCCATCAAGTGCTGCTACTTTTACGTCTTTTTCATATTCCATTGTTACTGCCATGTTTTATCTCTCTTTCTTCATTTTTATATCTAAATGCCTAGGCATTTGTTGATAACTTGGTTAATTGTTTAGGATAAATCCCGTGAGAATCCTGTTGCACCAGTACGAGCAAGATTTTGAATGCCATAAGGCTTAATCACGCGAATCAAAGCTTCGATTTTATCTGCATCGCCTGTGACTTGGATGGTGATTGATTTTTGAGCCACATCGACCACACTCGCTCGAAACGGCTGAATGACTGCAAGAATTTCAGCACGTTTGCTCGTTGGAGCGGTCAATTTCACCAAAATAACCTCACGCTCCAAATGTGGAATATCCGTGATATCACGAACACGCAGGACATCAATCAAACGATTGAGTTGCTTGATGATTTGCTCCACTTCTTCCAAATTCGCCACGTCAATAATAATCGTAATGCGAGATACATCTGGTTCCATTGTCGGACCAACGGAAATGGATTCGATATTGACCTGACGGCGTGAAAGAACACCAGTGAAACGGTTTAGAACACCAGTTGAATTTTGGAGTTTTGCTGTCAACATTCTACGCATTGAAAGTCACCCCCAACATCTCACTATTTGATTTACCAGACGGAACCATCGGATAAACGTGCTCACGATTTGAAATAGCGACCTCAATCAACATCGGCCTATTCTCCGTAATAATCGTCAAATCATTCTCCAAGGTATTTGGATTGGTAAATTTGTAATGACTAACGCCGTAAGCTTCAGCCAATAATTGGAAATTTGGCTCGTCATCAAAAGTCGATTCACTACGATGTTCGTCATAGAAAGACTCCTGCCACTGACGCACCATTCCCAACGAATGATTGTTCATCAAAACCACTTTTATTGGAACACCGTAACCATTTAATAAGGCTAATTCTTGGTTGGTCATTTGGAAACCACCGTCGCCAACAAAAAGGATAACCTCTTTATCTGGATTGGCTAATTTCGCTCCAATAGCTGCTGGAATGCCAAATCCCATCGTTCCCAAGCCGCCTGAGGTGATGAGTTGTCGTGCATTTTTGTATGGGTAAAATTGCGCTGCCCACATCTGATGCTGCCCAACATCGGTAACCACAATCGCATCACCCTTGGTAATCTTACCAATCGTTGCGATAGCGTGCTGAGGTTTGATAATATTTTCTTCAAATTTATAACTAAATGGTGCTTTGGCTTTGTTGGCAAGAACTGAATCAGTCCAATCTTCGTGGCGAGTTTTGACAGGTTCTGCCTCAAGAAGAATCTGCAAAGCAGCTTTGGCATCGCCTACAATCGGAATCTTTGTCTTGACCACTTTCCCAATTTCAGCGGGGTCAATATCCACATGGGCTACAACCGCATCTGATGCAAAAGTGTCAGGATTTCCCGTCAAACGGTCAGCAAAGCGACAACCAAAATTAATCATAAAATCACATTCCATCAAGGCCATATTGGAAGCATAAGAACCGTGCATTCCTCCCATCCCCAAAGACAGAGGGTGTTCAATTGGCATCACACCAAGGCTTAGCAAGGTTGACACTACGGGAATATTGTAGCGTTCTGCAAAGGCCTGCAATTCTTCTGCTGCATTGGCATAATTAACGCCACCACCCGCAACAATCAAAGGTTTTTTAGCTTTCTTCAGTTGCGTTAAAATTTTCTTCACCTGAAGGGCATTGGGTTCAATCGTTGGCTGATAACTTGGAAGGGTCACCTCAGGGTCATAGTAAAAGCTTGTTTTCATTTCTGAAACATCTTTTGGCAAATCTATCACAACAGGACCTGGACGACTAGTTGTTGCAATGTGAACCGCTTCTGTGATAATACGAGGAATATCCGCCACATCACGAATTTGGTAATTGTATTTGGTAATGGGCATCGTAATACCAATAATGTCCGCTTCCTGAAAGGCATCTTTTCCAATACCAGAACGAGCAACCTGACCTGTAAAGACCAGCATTGGCACGCTATCACTCATACCGTCAGCAATACCAGTAATGGCATTTGTCGCACCTGGTCCGCTGGTCACGATAGCCACCCCAATTTTCCCCGTTGATTTGGCGTAACCTTCCGCTTCGTGGAGGGCTCCTTGTTCATGACGGGCTAAAATATGGCGAACACCATCAAATTGGTAAATGGCATCGTAGAGAGGCAAGACAGCTCCACCAGGGTAACCAAAGACGGTATCAATCCCCAGACTAGCTAAGGTTTCCAATAATAATTCTGATCCATTTTTGGATTCAGTTAACTTAATCTGTTTCACAAGGACCTCCTTTTCAAGTATATTTTGAATTATCTAAAAATTCCAACTTATTGTATCTATCATACCACTAAAAAAAATAAAAGCAAGCTAAAGTTTTAAAATATTATAATCGTATTTAGGGACTAATCCTCACGTTCTGCCTTGCGTTCTTCAAATTCTTCTTGGGTCATCATAGAACCACCAAAGTTTGCAGACGACGCAAAAGCCGTGTAGCGACGTAGCCAGCCGCTTGAGATTTTTGATTTAAATGGTTTCAAATGTTTGCGACGTTCTGTCAAGGTTGCATCATCCACCAACAAATTCAAGGTACGATTTGTCAAATCAATGCTAATCTCATCATCATCTTCAATCAAAGCGATATTTCCACCTTCTGCTGCCTCTGGTGACACGTGTCCAATAGCAATACCACGAGTAGCTCCAGAAAAGCGACCATCTGTAATCAAGGCGACATCTTTACCCAAGCCACGCCCAACGATTTTAGAAGTTGGCGCCAGCATTTCAGGCATCCCTGGACCACCTTGAGGGCCTTCGTAGCGAATAACCACAACGTGACCTTTTTTAACCGTGCCATTGTCAATCAATTCAAGGGCTTCATCTTGCGAGTCACAACAAATAGCTTTGCCTCGAAAAGTCTTAACAGATGGATCAACCCCACCAACCTTTATAACGGCACCATCTTGAGCAATATTACCATAAAGGATAGACAAGCCACCTACTGGCGAAATAGGATTTTCAATCGAATGAATGACTTCCTCGTTCTTGATTTCAGCACCAGCAACATTTTCTTTTAAGGTTTTACCAGTCACAGTGATGCGATCCCCTTTAATCGTTCCTTTCTTAATCAACTGGTTAATAATAGCTGAAATACCACCTGCTTCTTGCACATCGTGCATGGTGTAAACACTTGATGGGGCAATTTTAGACAGATAAGGTGTCTTCTTGGCGATTTCATTGATGTCTTTCAAGTCGTAATCAATACCTGCTTCACGCGCAATAGCCAAGGTATGAAGAACGGTATTGGTTGAGCCCCCCATGGCCATATCCAGTGCAAAAGCGTCGTCAATAGCTTCCTTGGTCACGATATCACGCGGACGCACATTATTTTTAACATTGTCCATCAAATGTTTAGCTGCTTGACGCACCAATTCACGACGTTGGTCAGACACTGCCAAAACAGTTCCATTTCCAGGAAGAGCAAGCCCCAACACTTCCATTAGAGAATTCATCGAATTTGCCGTAAACATTCCTGCACAAGAACCACAAGTTGGACAAGCATTTTGCTCCAAATAATCCAATTCTTTTTTGGTCATATCGCCAGCTTGATAGGTTCCTACAGCTTCAAACAAGCTTGACAAGGTCGCTTGATGCCCTGTCATATCAACACCGCCCTTCATCGGACCACCCGAACAAAAGACCGCTGGCACATTGGTTCTAAGAGAAGCCAAAATCATACCTGGCGTGATTTTATCACAGTTTGGAATGTAGAAAACACCATCAAACCAGTGGGCATTGATAACCGTTTCAGCAGCATCCGCGATAATTTCACGAGAAGGAAGGCTATAGCGCATCCCAATATGCCCCATAGCAATCCCGTCATCAACACCAATGGTGTTAAATTCAAAAGGAATACCACCCATTTCACGGATAGCTTCCTTGGCAACATCTGCCAATTCACGCAAATGCACGTGCCCAGGAACAATGTCAATGTAAGAATTGCAAATGGCAATAAATGGCTTTTGCATATCTTTAGCTGATTTTACTTGCCCGGTTGCATAAAGAAGACCACGGGCTGGTGCTTTATCCACACCTACCTTAATCATGTCACTTCTCATCTGTTTTCTCCAATCCTTTAAATCTTACAATCCATGTTAACATTTTATAAAATAAAGTCAAGGGAATATTCAGAAAATTTTGCTTGTTTTAAATTTTCTTTTTTATTAGATTTTGGTATTTAGACACAAAAAAAGAAAGCAACGAAATGCTTCCTTTTATCCATTTATCAAATAAGCTTATTCAACGCTCATCAAGTATGGGTAAACGGGTTGTTTACCGTCATGAATTTCAACTTCGATATCTTCGTATGTTGATTCAAGGTAATCAGCTATTTCTTCAGCTAAGTCTTGGCTACCATCTTCACCGACATAAATCGTAATGATTTCGCTATCTTCATCAATCATTTTAGCAAATGTGGCTTTCAAAGTAGCTGTCACATCTGGATTTGACACTACAATTTTACCGTCAACCATACCAAGATTGTCGTCTTTATGGATTTCAAGACCATCGATAGACGTGTCACGAACAGCAAGAGTCACACTACCACTAACAACATCTGAAAGGCTAGCAGTCATAGCTGCCACATTTTCCTCTAGAGATTGTTCAGGGTTAAAGGCTAATAAGCTAGTGAAACCTTGTGGCACTGTGCGTGTTTCAACAACAGCTGCTGGAATTTCAGCCACTTCAGCTGCTGATTGTGCCGCCATGAAGATATTTTTGTTATTTGGCAAGATAATCACGTTTTTCGCGTTAACCGCATCAATAGCTTTGACAATGTCTTCTGTTGATGGGTTCATGGTTTGTCCTCCAGAAATCACATAGTCAACACCTTGTGATTTGAAGATTTCTGCCAAACCGTCTCCTGCTACAACAGCCACAATAGCAAAGTCTTTTTCTTCTTGCTTAGCAGCAACTTGTTGTTCTTCTTTTTCTAAAACGGCATCGTGTTGGTTACGCATATTATCCACTTTGACCTTAACAAGAGAACCGTATTTCAACCCTTCTTGCAAGACAAGACCTGGGTCTTCCGTGTGAACGTGAACTTTAACAATTTCATCGTCATTGACCACAAGAAGAGAATCTCCCAAGCCACTCAAATAAGCTTGGAATTCTTCATAGTTAAATTCTTTCACATAAGTTGGACCTTGTTTAAGAGCCACCATGATTTCTGTACAATAACCAAATTGGATGTCTTCAGTCGCCACGTGTCCTGCAACAGACTTGTGGTGCTCTGCATTAATCATTTCGGTCATTGTTGCTGGTGTTGCCTTAAAGTCCTCAGACGCGATGTAGTCGCCTGTTAAAGCTGATAAGAAACCTTCATAGATAAAGACAAGACCTTGACCACCAGAATCCACTACGCCAACTTCCTTCAAGACAGGAAGCATTTCTGGGGTTTTAGCCAAGGCGCGTTTGGCACCATCAACGGCTGCACGCATAACTTCAACCGCATCATCTGTTTCTTCAGATTTTTTAAGAGCGGCAGTTGCAGCACCACGAGAAACTGTCAAAATCGTTCCTTCAACAGGTTTCATAACGGCTTTGTAAGCCACTTCAACACCAGATTGGAAGGCGTGTGCTAGGTCTTGACCAGTTAACTCTTCTTTATCTTTAATCGCTTGTCCGAAACCACGGAACAATTGTGATGTGATAACGCCAGAGTTCCCACGCGCACCCATCAAAAGCCCTTTAGATAAAATCTGTCCGACTTCTCCAACGGTAGTTGCTGGTTTATCTGCAACTTCTTTGGCACCATTTTCAATCGTCATTCCCATGTTTGTCCCTGTGTCCCCGTCTGGAACAGGAAAAACATTGAGAGAGTTTACATATTCTACTTGATTTCCAAGACGTGTGCTAGCAGCCTGAACCATCTCTTGGAATAAACTGGTTGTAATATTTGACACTAATCTTCTCCTGCAACTTTAATATTTTGTACGTAAACATTCACCGTATCTGCTGAAAGCCCCAATTGGTTTTCAAGGTTAAACTTAACTCGTTCTTGAATGTTCTTTGATACTTCAGAAATTTTGACACCATAAGACATCACGGTATAGACATCTACTGAAATACCACTGTCTGTTGATTTGACAACAACACCTTTTGCGTAGTTTTCCTTGCGTAGAAGTGCTTGAAAATTATCTTTAAGGGCACTTTTACTTGCCATACCAACAACACCAAAAATTTCTGTTGCGGAACCACCAACGACCGTTGCAATCACATCGTCGGATAACTCAATTTGACCATCTTTTGTATTAATTTTCACAGTCATATTCACTACCTCAAAAGTTTTTATCAGTTTATTCTACCATATATCAGCCGTCTTGTAAAAAATAAGCAAGAATAATTAGGGATAAAAAGCGAGAAAATCCCTTTTTGCCACATTTAAGCCTTTTCAGCGTCAAATAGCGACTCAATTTCTCGCTTATAAAAAAAGAGGACAAACACCAAGCGATGTTTGTCTATACTGTTTCATTTATACGCTTATACGCGTTCTACTTTACCAGATTTAAGCGCACGTGCTGAAACCCAAACTTTTTTAGGTTTTCCATCAACAAGAATAGTTACTTTTTGAAGATTTGGTTTAACTGCACGTTTTGTTTTACGCATTGAGTGAGAGCGATTGTTTCCTGATACAGTTTTACGCCCTGTAAAATAACAAACCTTAGCCATATTATCTGCTTCCTCCTACTTAGATTATAGGTGCTTTACACCACATACCATAAAATGATAACATATCTGGACTCATTTCGCAACTATTTTAGACAATAAAATCTATTTTTAAGCATTTCTACCCATGAGAAAACCCATAGAAAATCTTCTATGGATTTGTCTAACTGTTATCATGATTAGCATTTCCATGCCGATTACAGGGATCGAACCTGCGACCTACGCGTTACGAATGCGTTGCTCTACCAACTGAGCTAAATCGGCTAACGTGGAAATTATATCACTTTGATGACATTTGTCAACACTTTTTAGCCTTTTCTGACAAACAAAAAAAGAAAGAGTTATAGAACTCCTTCTTTCTTTAAAACTCAATCACTAATTAAGCTTTGTTTGCTGAACATAGTTGATTTATTCGCCATACTTCCCATTACACCATAAAATGCTATATTTAAGATTTTAAACAACCACATTAATAGGAAGAGAACTTCATTATTTCTCTTAGTACTATAAAAAGTGTGTCTAATTTGAGGCAAAATATTAAATTAAATTTGCCTCAAATCGTAAGACCTGGTTTGAACAACTTTTGTTTGACTAAATTTCAAAAGTCTTTAATATCAAACATTTCTACGCTTTTCTGAAAGTGTTATTTCAATCAATTTCAACTAATTTTATCTGAATGGTGTGAATTTTACCCCAAAATTACAAAGAATTGAGCTGATAAATACTAAAAGTTCACACCGTTAGTTAAATTATTTTTTGTTACGTACGTTTTTCTTAGATGATAGACCTCCTAATTTATTTCTTATAACATTTGAACAAACCTCCGTTAGAGGTTCCCCTATTGCCTCCTTGTAATTAAATCCCAATAATTGCATAGTCTTTAAAGTATCCTTGTTAAGTAAAGCAACTAATTATTTCATTGAATCTTCTTTCCCATCTTCAACACTAGTAAATGAAGATAGTAGAGAAATAACCCGTTCTAAAGTATTGTGCAAATACTCAATATCTTTATCATCAATATGTACTTTTTCATATTCTTCTTTATATGCCTGAGCAATTCTGATTGCCTGTTCTCGTTTCGAAAGCAACTCATTTACAATTTCATCATAAGTGTTTCGTAATTTATCGGCATTACGTTTTTCCTTTAATGATTGAATTTTACTACTCACTAGTATTGTGGTTACTTTAAATGTTAGAGTTCCCAATGATTATCTCGGATTATGATTTAGAAATAAAGCAGTCCGGACTTCCCATATACATTTTCCCGTAATCAGGTTATTTCTTAAAAAATACGTAACTATAAAAAAGACTCGATGAAATATAATCATCAAGTCTTTTTCAAAAATGAAAAACTTATTATATATCGAAATATGTCGCATTAATAATAATTTGCAACAGTTTTTGATAATTCAGAGAGTTTTAACAGCTACCACGTTTTATAGTAATTTACTCTCGGTAAGTAGCTCTTCGATAAACGTTCCCTTTATCTTCTTTTTTAGAACTACTTTAGCTAATTTAGGGATTCCTAAATTAGCCTCATCAATGGTTTTTTTATCTCCCATATAGTAGATGGCTTTAAGTAGTTCTCGAATATCATAAATAGAGCCATAAACTTCAGGAACAGCGCGTTCAACTTCAAGTAAAGTATAGACAGATTCCATGGCTGTCCTAATTGAATATTCGGTAGTAAACACGGTGTCATTACTAGGTGACTCTGCAAAATTACCAATAAAGGCTAAATTAACAGACCCTTTAGGAACAATATCTGGCCTATCACCCGCAACGCGGGGCATAAAGTATGATGTAATAAATGGCATAAATACCGGAACGGTATTTATATTGTTTTGGTTAGACAATTGTTTGATTTTGGACTCAGGGACCCCAAGGTGATAAAGGAGTTCTTGCGTAATTTCTTCCCCAGAACTTTCTACAATGGTCTTATCAACAAAATTTCCTTTGGTATCTGAATATAGTCCATATATCCATACAATTGTTTCATTTTCCTTTTGTTCTTTGAAATGTGGCTGTCTGTGAACGGCAAAACTCATCAACCAGTTCGAATCGGTTATGGTAATGATTCCACCACTATTGATTTTGTGATCATGCAAATCACGATTGGTTAGACGTTCAATGTAGGGGTCAATTTCTGGTGATTTTATAGTGGCTGTCGCTGACACGAACCAACTTTTTTCAGGTAGGTTATCATAGAATACTTCTGGATGACCGAAATCATTAGATTGTTCTGCCAGATTCTTCCACAGTGACCAACTACCACCCAACTCTTTTGATATAGGAGCGGGTTTATCATGGCTCCCATATGTTGAACTTTCTGTAATAGAACCATTTGTAACGAATACAAGATCATCACGTGATAGGCTAACATCATCACCATCCTGGATCACGAGTTTTTTGGCAATTTTTTCGTCATTTTCAAAATCTACCACAACATTATTAACTTGTGTATCATAGATGAATTCGACATTATATGACTCTAAATACTTTATAATTGGTAGAACCATAGACTCATACTGATTGTACCTATTGAACTTTAGGGCGCTAAAATCAGGTAGTCCATCAATATGATGAATAAATCGCATCGTGTATCAACGCATCTCAACTGCAGAATGCCACTTTTCAAAAGCAAACATAGTTGCCCAGTACATTCAAAAGTTACTTTCAAAGAACTCATTTGAGAAAAATTCCTCAATAGTCGTCTTACCCAGTTTTGACTCAGGGGTTAAAACTAAATCTATTAATTCTTTAGGTTTTTCGTCCAAAGTATACAGGCCATCCGTTGGGACGCGTTGTCCCCGGTTATAAATTAGGCGAGTATTAGATGAATTTGGATCATCTTTATCTAGTCAATAAAATTCATCTAAGTAAGAGGCATCTTCAATTTCTAAAGAAGGAATTGATCGATACATGTCCCACATAGTTTCAAAATGATTTTCCATTTCTCGACCACCACGTGTCACAAAGCCGATATTGGCACGCTTTTCTCCATCTAACGATCCACCCGGAGTAGGCAATTCCTCATATATATGAATTTTTTCCCCGGACATTTGTCCATCACGCACCAAGAAAACAGCGGTCGCCAATCCGGCCAGCCCTCCTCCAATAATATACGCTGATTTTTGATCCACATTTTTGGGCTTTCTTGGACGTGCAAAAGCTTCATAATTTCCGTTACTGTAATACACAAATGGGCCTCCTTTGTATAGACACTAAATAAACATCCTTCTTAACTTGATTATAGGCTTTTCATTACTTCTTATAAAGAAAACCCTTTCGAAACTATTAGACAAATCAACACATTTGTCTATTGTACTAAAGGCAAATCATTAGACACAAAATGAGTTATATTTTTGGTTCTGTTGCAAAGTTTTAAATCTACTATCAAATAAGGTAGAATAAATGAAGAGTATTTACAAAACTGTTCAAAAAATAACAAGAATCGTATCAGAAATATACTTGTAAATATATGCAATCGATTGCAAAACGATTAACAGATTTCATTCTATTTTTTTGTAAGCGCGATCATTTTATTTGACTTATCATTTTTATTAACCTATACTATATATATATTAATCTTATGTTAATCTTATGATTGTTAAGATTAATATAAAAAATACTTTAGCTAAAATATAACTCTTTAGATTATTTGATTTTCCAGATAATCTAACTTTCCACAATTTAGAAAGGGGAGGACATTATGCTTTGGGCTATTATCGTAGGAGGACTTATCGGTCTTATTGCAGGTGGAATCACTAAAAAGGGAGATTCCATGGGAATAATCGCTAATATCTTTGCAGGTTTAGTCGGTTCATCTGTTGGACAATCACTTTTCGGTGCATGGGGACCTAGTCTAGCTGGAATGGCATTAATTCCATCAATCTTAGGAGCGGTTATTGTTGTTTCAGTAGTATCATTTTTCCTAGGGAAAAAAGATTGAACTTGAACCTTTCTTGACAGGAATAGATTCAAATTCTATTGATGAAAGGATTCAATATGTCAAAAAACAAAAAAATATTTTACCTTATTTTATGTATTTTAATCTTGACGATTTTGATTCCTATTTTGCTAGATTATCATAAAGTCAGCGGCTTAGGACTGCATTTAGTTGGTTGGAATAAAAATTCCTTTTTAGAATTTTATCTTTCAAGATATATTTTCTGGGGTGCTCTAGTACTTTCAGCTGTAGTGTTGTTTCTAATGCTTGTTACACTCTTTTATCCTAAACAATATTTAGAGATTCAGTTACCTGATGCCGATGGGAACCTAAAATTAAAAAATTCTGCTATTGAAGGATTTGTACGTTGTGTGGTTGCTAATCACAATTTTATAAAGGATCCTACTATTAAGGTAAACTGTCGTAAGAATAAATGTTTAGTTCATGTAGAAGGACAAATGCTTCCATCAGACAACATTATTAAACGAACTCAATTAATTAAAGATGAGATAGCGGA
Source organism: Streptococcus alactolyticus (assembly GCF_012277075.1). Taxonomy (GTDB): domain Bacteria; phylum Bacillota; class Bacilli; order Lactobacillales; family Streptococcaceae; genus Streptococcus; species Streptococcus alactolyticus. Next base: position 32,755 of record NZ_JAAXMT010000016.1, read on the forward strand.
TGGATTGAAACAGTTTTTTGGAATGAATCATCGTGTAAAACTGTATATTTCTGTAAAAGAATACAAGCCTAAACCACCGCGTAAAAAAACTGTTAGTCGTGTAGAGTAAGGAAGTAAAAAAATGGAATGGTTTAAAAAATACCAATATCTATTTCTTTCCGGATTGGCAGGTGCTATCTTAGCGTGCTTCATCCTATCCTATGGTTTTTTTAAGAGTTTATTTGTCTTGATTTGCGCCACTCTAGGTGTTGGAATTGGATATTATATTCAACAAAAACAATTATTTAAATAGTAAAGGTGATTTATATGTCAAATGTAGAACAAAAAGTAAAAGAAGTAAAAGGCGAATTGACCTATGAAGATATAGTCATTCAAAAAATTATTGGTCTTTCTTTAGAAAATGTTCCGGGTTTACTGGATATTGATGGCGGCTTTTTCTCAAAACTAACTGGAAAACTTATCAATACTGATAACGTTGCAAGCGGAGTCAATGTTGAAGTTGGTAAAAAGCAAGTTGCTGTGGATTTGAAAGTAGTTGTCGAATATCGAAAGAATGTTCCTGAATTATACAAGAAAATCAAAGAGATTGTTGTTTCAGAAATTTCTAATATGACTAATTTGGAAGTGGTTGAAGTTAATGTAGATGTTGTTGATATCAAGACTAAAGAGCAACATGAAGCAGACTCAGTAAGCCTGCAAGATCGAGCAACTGGAGTTGTTGAATCAACAAGTAAATTTACTTCCGATAAGTTTGAAAGCGCAAAAGAGGGATTGAGTGATGGCCTCTCGGCTGCAAAGGAAAAAGTGAAAGGAGTTGCCGAAGATACTAAAGAGACTGCTAAAGCAGAACCAAGAGTTCACTAAATTCTTTTATGCCTAAAAAAGTTTAAAAACATTCATTTTCAATAATCTAATTTACCAATGGAGGGTAACACTATGTCAGTAGAAGAAAAACTTAATCAAGCTAAAGGTGCTATTAAAGAAGGTGTCGGAAAAGTAACTGATGATAAAAAAACCGAAAAAGAAGGAGCTGCTGAAAAAGGCGTTTCAAAAGTTAAAGAAGTTGCCAAAGATGCCAAAGATGCTGTTGAAGGAGCAATTGAAGGCGTTAAAAATATGGTTAAAAAGGACGATAAATAATTCTAAAATCGGTTGATTTTTTACTTAAAACATGGGATTACTCTACAAGAAATTTAAGGTTGTTGTAGTCCTAACTACTCACTTTTAAAACAACACCAAAAACTATGACAAATCCTTAACATTACAATATTAATCAGGTAAAAATCAGCTTTCTTTAGATTACTTTGAGATCCTTTCTAACCTCATATGTATATTCCTTCTTATGGCAATAGCGCTCTAAAATCTGTAGTTTTGTTTAAACTATAGAAGCTAGAGTGCTTTTTATATTATTTTTAAAAAAACAAAAGTACAGATTTTACTGTACCTCAGAATGAGGTTAAGTAAGCATTCAATACAAATCAATACATAAGAAAAGCGCTAATTTCAAGCGTTTTTTCTTTTTGCTAAATGCAGTATATTGCTATATTTCAGTTTAAACTCTACCTTTTTATCGTAAAATCTGATTGGACACGGTTTGATTCCAAATAATTTATAAATAGCTTTATATCAACCTTTAGCAGGCTTGAACAACTTATTCATAAAAAATAAATAGGTCTGATTGAATGATATCTTTCATTTTTCTGTCAATTAAGCAAATTAAACTGACCAAATAAATTGTTGATATATAAAAAATTAAGTAAGTGTATTACAAAGATAGTCTTCTTTATTTATAATGCTATAATAAATCCATTAGCTTATTTATATAGGGGTATCGTTATTGATCAACCCAGAATTTTACAAAACACTTGCAAAAATACTCTGTGGAGATGAAACAGAATTATTTACCTATAAAACTGGACCACAGTTAGTAGACTTTTTTAATAGCTATTTTGGTTTAGTGATGTTTACCGTCAAGGGTTCCCAACAAGATGGATTTATGTAAATGATAAATGACTAAGTTTCTCTGAAACTGGTAAACTTGATTTTTTTCAGCATTATATTGAGCAAACAATATCTTTTAACAGAACGTCAAAAAGGTGAAGTTGATTCTTTAGAATACCAACAAAAGGTTTTAACGGAATTAATAAAGTCTGCTCAATTTATTCATTGTATTTGTCAAAAAAAGACAATGAATTTTTCTTAGTAGAAACCAATCAAGATTTAGTAGAAATCGGATGTTCTGGTATAGTAAATTTGTAACACTCTTACCTAATAAGTTAAAATATTCATTAGAATAGGAGACATAACATGAAACACTATCCAGACGAAACACGACAAAAAATTGTTCGACTGCACATTCAAGACGGATGAACATTAAAAAGCTTAGATGCTAAACATAGTTGGTTTTTTTGCCATACTTCCCATTACACCGTAAAATGCTATATTTAACATTTTAAACAACCATATTAATAAGAAGAGAACTTCATTATTCCTCTTGATTCTATAAAAAGTGTGGCTAATTTGAGGCAAAATATTAAATTAAATCTGCCACAAATCGTAAGACCTAATTTGGACAGTATTTTCGTTTGTATTTGTTTTGCTGTGACGAATTATTTTTTACTGAATTGTTCTCTTTATGTATCTTAAGCAACTGAATCAACTCTTCAACATTTTCCTTAATTACTTTATAAACTAAAATAAGCTCTTCATTATTATCGTTGATCGTTGCATTAGATGGTGCTAATTCAAAAAATAAAGCACCTCCACCTACAAAAGGTTCATAGTACTTATTAAATTTATCAGGTAAAATTCCAAGTATTTGTGGTAACAACTGGCGTTTTCCACCAACCCATTTTGTAAAAGGCTTCATACTATATTTCCACTCCATTAATGCATTTTTTATCTATGCTACCCTCTATTGTACCATAATACTTCTAACATTGTTCCAATCGCTGTCGGAGCGAATACTTACCGTAACTGAAAGAAATGATGGTGGGATATATGGTGGAAACCTTTTCTCAAGAAACATCAAAAAAAACCTTGGTGGAAACCAAGAAATGTTTGATACATGATATATCGCTAATAATTAACGTTTAGAGAATTGTAAAACTTTACGATTTCTCTTAAGACCTGGTTTGAAAATTTTATATTTAGATTTATTTCAAAAACCTTTAATATCAATGTTTTTATAACTTTCTATGAACAAAATTTTCATATGGTTTTAATCAAGTTGTTCTGAGTAGTGTGAACTTTTATTGAAACTTTTGCAAATAACTAAAACCTTATTTGGATTGTTAATGAAAATTTTTGCTCTCCATTGTGAACAGTTATTAACCCCGCACCAGTTCAACTGCTAGATGGACTATCAAATTTTGTATTCCTAAACAAGTAATTCCGTAGTTTATTTCTATCATAAATATGATAGCAGAGGACTTCACCATCATCTTTTACAACAATATATCCTCCATTAGCATCTTCCAATCCTGTCCATTTTGTATTCGGCTCCATCCCAAGTGCAACAGCTACTAATAGGTCTTTAACTTTATGAATTATTATTTCCTTATCTTCAGAAAATTCATCGCAATACTTATCCACTACGTCAGAAATTGACTTTCCTTCTACAAAATAAGATTCTAAAAATAAATTACCTAAAATTTCTGGCATTCTATAATCTACCATCTGCAAATTTCTATTAAATGTTTCATTTATCATACTATCAAAATCTAAAAGAACTCCTTTATCTTTGATATATTCGACACGATCCTTGATTTTTGTTCTAGTATTAATATTATGTAAAAATTCAACTTCATATGTGGAAAGAGGTCTCGATAACTTATATTGGACTTTTATCGCACCGCTTGCGTTAAGTAGTGTAGGCTTATTTCCAATATAAGATTTAATTGAGAATCCAATTATAGGCTCAGCACCAGTGAAGTCATCATGTATTTTAAATATGATATCTTTTTTACTATCATTACTTGCTTTTATTTTTGTTATCTTTATTTTTTGTAAGAATGGTTCAATTTCTGGAATTTCAAAAGTTCCTTTACCAGATTTAATAGATTCAAGAACAATTTGAGAAAAGAATTCAAATTCCTCATATGGAATTTCTATACATTCTAGGTTATTTACTAATAACAAGACTTTATTAGTAAACTCAATTCTCTTATATTCCTTATTTATGGCACCTTCTTGCTTTATAGCACTTAAAATTACATAAAAGCTCTTTTCAACTTTTTCTAAATTTTCGTCAGTTGAAATTCTACAAGAAGAAATTGAATTAAATCATCATATAGAATTCAATCCAGACTATAAAGATAATGGATGGATTTTCACATCTAAGAGCATCCATAAACCTGATTACAATGGAACTCCTCTTCATTACAGTGTCTTAAACAACTTCCTCAACTCTTCAGAAAATGGTAAACTAAACCGCAAGGGAAAGCCGAGACGAGCAGGCATCGATATTGACAATAAGCTTAGTTTCAAGAAACATATTACAACTCATATCTTCCGACACACGCATATCAGCTTTTTAGCTGAACAAGGAGTACCCTTGGAGGCCATTCAAGATCGTGTTGGACACACAAGGGGGAGTCGAGTAACACAAATCTATTTACACGTTACACAGAAGACTAAGAACACAATCACTCCAATGATTGATCAATTGACAAAATAAACATAATTGCGCTACTTCTATAATCAAAACGAACTGAAATTTAGAAATCGGGGGCAAAATGGGGGCAAAACATAAGAAAAAGGCTTGTCCATATTGGACAAACCCTTTATTTTCAAGCTTATATAATCTAATTAAGCTTTGTTTGCTGAACCGAATACGTCGATACGTTCTTCAACAGCTTCTGTAATAGCTTCGAAACCTGGTTTCAAGAATTTACGTGGGTCGAAAAGTTTTTTCTTATCGTATTCTGCTTCATTTGCTTCGTAGTCAGCAACAAATTTACGAGTTGCTTTTGCAAATGCGATTTGGCATTCAGTGTTAACGTTAACTTTAGCAACACCAAGTTTGATAGCAGCTTTGATTTGGTCATCAGGAATACCAGATCCACCGTGCAATACAATTGGGAAACCAGGAATCGCAGCAGTTAATTTTTCAAGGTGATCAAGGTGAAGACCTTTCCAGTTTTCTGGGTATGGTCCGTGGATGTTACCGATACCTGCAGCCAAGAAGTCGATACCAGTTTCAACCATAGCTTTAGCGTCTTCGATTGGAGCAAGTTCACCGTCACCGATGATACCATCTTCTTCACCACCGATAGTACCAACTTCAGCTTCAACTGAGATACCTTTAGCGTGTGCTTTAGCTACAACTTCTTTAGCTTTTTCAAGGTTTTCTTCGATTGGAAGGTGTGAACCGTCAAACATAACTGAAGTGTAACCAACTTCGATACATTCCAAAGCATCGTCAAAGTGACCGTGGTCAAGGTGAATAGCAACTGGTACAGTGATACCCATTGATTCTACAAGGTTTTCGATAAGTGTTTTACAAAGTTTGTAACCACCCATGTATTTAGCAGCACCCATAGAAGTTTGGATAAGGATTGGAGCTTGTTTAGCTTCTGCTGCACGTAGGATTGCTTGAGTCCATTCAAGGTTGTTTGTGTTAAAACCACCAACTGCGTAACCATTGTCACGAGCTGCTTGGACAAATTTTTCTGCTGAAACGATTGCCATTATATAGGCCTCCTATTTATTTTTTGGGATATTCCCCATTTACAAGTACATTTTATCACAAATTAATTCAGATTGCTAGTATTACTTACGAATTGGAGAGTTTTTTCACAAATCACAGTTTTGAAACCCATAAAATACAAAAAAAGAGAGAATACCAAGATTCTCTCTTTTCATACGTGTTTTTATTCTGCGGAAAGAGGGACTTGAACCCTCACGATCTAAAGCGATCACAGGATCCTTAGTCCTGCGCGTCTGCCAATTCCGCCATTCCCGCTGTGCCTTAACAACATATTATATTATATCAGCTACCCAAGAAGATGTCAATAACTTTTTTCATATTTTTTCAAAAATTGTGCTATTTTTTCCATGTAGCCTTTCGGATCAGTTTCAAAAGAGTTGGCATGCTTAGCTCCTTTGACAATATACAATTCTTTTGGTCCTTTAGTGGCTTGATAATTTTTGTAAACCATGCTAGTTGGAACAAAATCATCTTGACTACCATGGATGAACAAAATAGGCAATGTGTTTTTCTTCAGCTGGTTAACACTACTTGCTTCACCATAAGAGAATCCAGCTCGCAATTTCGACAAGGCAGAAACCTCATACAAAATCGGAAATGCCGGTAAATTGTACATTTCTTTAGCTTGGTATTTCAATTCATCCCAAACGCTGCTGTAGCCGCAATCTTCAATAATACCAACGACTTGTTTTGGCAAGCTTTCTTCTCCAGAAGCCATCATCACAGTCGCTGCTCCCATTGACACACCAAACAAGGTAATCTGAGAATTGGGTTTTTTCTCTACCAGTAAATCAGCCCACTTGATGACGTTTAGGCGGTCATTCCAACCATAACCAATAATACGCCCCTCACTGTCCCCATGTGACATATTATCAGGCATCAGAACGTTGTAGCCCAACTCATGAAACATCCACGCATAAGGCTTCATATCCTCTTTATCATTGGTAAACCCATGCACAACGATAACTGTCTTATCCGTTTGTGTTTTAGCAGGTAAATACCAAGCATCTTGCTTGAGCCCTTGATTGGTCATCCAAAGCGTTTCTTTTGGCAATTGATCAAATTCTTGCTCATATTGATACAAGGGATTGTCTTTTGAACGCCCATTGTTGTTGATAAAAGACTTTTCTTCACGAATTTGCGCTACGTGGAAGAAATAAAAACTCGCTCCAACACTAGCCGCAAAAACCAGCAGTACTCCCCACAAAACGACACGACTTTTTCTAATTCTCAAATTTCTCATAGTAACTATTATACTATATTTTCACCCCTAAAAAGTAAAATCAAAGTGAAATTTGGTTAAAAAAAGATTCTCTAAGCACTTGCTTGAAGAATCTTTGATTTATTATTTGCTATTTTCGATTGCCGCTGTCACAAAAGCAGTGTAGAGTTCTTCTGGACGGTTTGGACGGCTTTGAAGTTCTGGGTGGTATTGAGCAGCTACGAAGAATTTCTTCTCTGGCAATTCAACCACTTCCATCAAGCGGTTATCTGGTGACACACCTGAAAAGACAAAGCCAGCTTCTTCAAATTGGTCACGGAATTTCGTGTTGAATTCGTAACGGTGACGGTGACGGCGTTGCACCACTTCTTGGTTATTATAAGCTTGTGCTGCACGTGAACCTGGTTTCAATTTACATGGGTAAAGTCCTAGACGAAGTGTTCCACCCATGTCTTCAATATCGATTTGATCACGCATGATATCGATGATTGGGTATTTTGTATCAGGGTCAAGTTCGGCTGAGTTAGCTCCTTCTAAATGCAAGACGTTACGGGCAAATTCCACACAAGTCAATTGCATACCAAGACAGATACCAAGCATTGGCACGTCATTTTCACGCGCATAGCGGATAGCTTCAATCTTACCTTCTGTACCACGTTGACCAAATCCACCAGGAACAATGATACCATCAACATCGCCAAGCATTTCTTCAGCATTTTTAGCTGTCAAATCATTGGCGTTAACCCATTTGAGGTCGATAGCTGTATCGTTGATGTAACCTGAGTGTTTAAGAGCTTCAACAACTGAAAGGTAAGCATCTGGCAATTCAACGTATTTCCCAACAAGGGCAATTCGTGTTGAGTTTTTAAGATTCATAATCTTATCAACCATTGCAGACCATTCTGACATATCCGCTTTTGGCACATCCAATTTCAAGTGGTCACATACGATTTGGTCCATGTTTTGAGCTTGCATGTTGAGTGGAATTTGGTAAATATGATCCACATCAAGTGATTCAATAACAGCTTCTGGAGCCACGTCACAGAATTGAGCCAATTTGTTTTTAATGCCTTGCCCAGCTGGTTTTTCTGTACGGATAACCAACATATTTGGTTGAATCCCTAATCCACGCAACTCTTTTACAGAGTGTTGAGTTGGTTTGGTTTTCATTTCACCAGCTGCCTTCAAGTAAGGTAACAAGGTTGTGTGAATGTACATCACATTGTCAGAACCAACGTCTGCCTTCATTTGGCGCAATGCTTCAAGGAAAGGAAGGCTTTCAATATCACCAACAGTACCACCAACTTCAGTGATAATAACATCAGAATCTGTCGTAGCTGCAGCACGTTTAATTTTTTCTTTCAACGCGTCTGTGATATGTGGAATAACCTGAACAGTTGCTCCAAGGTATTCCCCTTTACGTTCTTTTCGAAGCACTTCGCTATAAATTTTACCAGTTGTAACATTCGAATACTTGTTAAGGTTAATATCAATAAAACGTTCGTAGTGACCAAGGTCAAGGTCTGTTTCAGCCCCATCATCAGTCACGTAAACTTCACCGTGTTGGTAAGGACTCATTGTCCCTGGGTCAATATTAATGTAAGGGTCAAATTTTTGGATGGTTACCTTAAGCCCGCGATTTTTCAATAAACGACCAAGACTTGCAGCGACAATACCTTTACCAATAGAAGACACCACACCACCAGTAACAAAAATATACTTCGTCATTAAAAAACTCCTTTAAAAATAAAATGATAAGTGCTTGAATAAAATCGCATCACTTATAATTAGCGTTTGGGTAGCCTTGTTAGCATGGGGTTCCAACGCACATAGACAACTATTTTAAAAAAACAAAAACAGCCCCCTAAAAGTTAGGGAGCTTTTACATGACCTCTCAAATCAAAAAGAGGTGCCCGATTAACATTATATGTTATCTTTGATAAATTGTCAAACGATAACCATAATGATCTGATTGTTTTCGAAAAACTTATTCTTCCTCGTCCAAATCATCATCGTCGTCATCGTCATCTTCTTCGTTGATGTCAACGTCTTCGTCTAATTCATCATCAGGGATGATTTCGTTGATTTCTGAATCGTAAGATTCCACTTCTGATTTTTCATCATCTGGATTTTCTTCGTCGTATTCCATATCAGCTAATTTTGGTGTGAAATCTTCATCTTCTGGATCATCGTCTGAGTAGTCAATAGCATCTTCATCACCATCCATGAAGGCATTGACACGTTTTCTCTTGCGTTTTGGTTCTCCGTTTTCATCTTCTTCAAGAGTGATGATTTCTTCGTCAATCTCATCAATAGCATACCATGAACGAAGGCCCCATTTGTTATCCCCAAGTGGAATAAAACTACCATCCACATTTAATGCAGAATAAAAGTAAGGTAACGCTTCACGAATATCTGCGTCTGATTTTTCGAGGTAATTTTGAATCTCGTTCACAAGATCGCTGAAGTACATCTCATGATCACGGCCACGCTCTTCTAAAATAGCACGAGCTACTTCAACCATTGAGAGTTCATTTTTTTCTTGTCCAGCAAATACTTCTAATTCCAAGGTAATTCTCCTTATTTATTTTAGGATATGAGCCAGTAGCTACAAAAAACCTATTGTCTAAAATTTGTCACTCTTTATTTTACGCTAATTTTAGGTATTCGTCAAAAGATTTTTCAGCAAAAATAATAAAAAGTCAAGTAATACAAGATTACTTGACTTGAATGGTTCGTATCAGTAAGCTTATTTCACTTTAACTGAGCTTGTGATAACATCAACCGCTTTTTTCATTGCGATATCATGTTTAAGCATTTCAGGTGAAAGAAGGTGACGAACTTGTTCCACTTCCATGTTGTATTCTGAAGCCAAATCGTTGATTTCTTTTTCGATTTCTTCGTCGCTAGCTTCAAATCCTTCAGCTTTAGCGATTGCTTCGATAACAAGGTTTGTTTTAACGCGTTTGTCAGCGTCTGCTTCGTATTGTTTGTGAAGGTCTTCTTCAGATGTACCTGTCAATTGGTAGTACATTTCTGGAGAGATACCTTGGCGTTGCATGTTGCCCATGAATTCGTTCATTGCACGGTGTACTTCGTCATGAACCATTTCTTCTGGCAATTCAACGATTTCTGCGTTTTCAACAGCCAATTCAATGGCAGCAGCTTCAACAGCGTCATCGTAAGCAATTTCTTTAGCTGATTCAAGTTCTTTACGGTATTTAGCTTTCAATTCGTCAAGTGTTTCCACTTCTTCGTCGATATCTTTAGCCAATTCATCGTCAAGAGCTGGTACTTCTTTTGCTTTTACTTCGTGGATAGTTGTCACGAATTTAGCGTCTTTACCAGCAAGGTCTTCAGCTTGGTAGTTTTCTGGGAATGTTACGTTAACTTCAACAGTTTCACCAGCTTTAGCACCAACTAATTGGTCTTCGAAACCTGGGATGAATTGACCTGAACCAAGTTCAAGTGAGAAGTTTTCGCCTTTACCACCGTCAAATTCAACACCGTCAACTGAACCAACGAAGTCGATAACAACAGTGTCACCAAGTTCTGCAGCGTCGTCTTTAACAACCAATTCAGCAAGGTTGTTACGTTCGCGTTCTACTTTTTCATCTACTTCAGCATCAGTAACTTCTTTTGTAGCGTCAACTGAAACTTCAAGGTCTTTGTAAGCACCAAGTTTCACTTCTGGTTTTGTAACAACTTCTGCAGTCAAAGTCCATTCTTGACCTTTTTCCATTGATTTGATGTCAATTTTTGGTTGAGCAACAACGTCAAGGCTAAGTTCAGCAACAGCTGCTTCGTATGCTTCTGGAAGAATAGCGTTCAAAGCATCTTCGTAAAGAGCTTCTTCACCAAATTTTTGGTTGAATACGGCACGTGGCATGTGTCCTTTACGGAATCCAGGTGCGTTCAAATCTTTCTTAATTTTATTGAATGCTTTGTCAAGAGCTGGTTTGATTTTGTCTTGACCAATTGTGAATGTAATCACACCACGGTTAGTGGCTTTGTTTTCAAATGATACAGACATGAAGTCATTTCTCCTTAAAATTTTATATACAGTTTAGTTTATCATATTTTAGAGGCTTTTTAAAGTTTTTTGTATAAAATAGTGATGTTTTTATCATTCTAAAACCAGTAAAAAAGGTTCTAGATATACATTCAACAGTGCAAGCAAAAATACAACTATTGTCATCCATGTTTGGATTGGGATTCTACATAACTACCTAAAATGAATCTATAACATTTTAAATGCACCCTAGTATTCAGATATAAAACCTCATACTAGGATGCAGTTCTTTAAAAATAATTATTCGTCTTCCACTAAAATTTCATCTGGAATTGCAAGTAATTTTGTCAACGTGTAGCACACTACTACAGTAATAACTGAAATAGCAAAATAAACAAGTAACTGATAGCTATTATAAATGTACATTAGATATGACAGAACTACTGCTAAACCATACGAATTAGATTGAATACGAAAAATTGAAAGTATGGCTGCTCCAAGTCCAGAAGAAAAAAGCATAATATACAATGGCTTAAGATTATATCTTAAATGCAAACCAAACAAGACAGGTTCACTAACTCCGAATAATTGTGACATGAAAGCTCCCATTACTGTCTGTTTTACCTTAGCATTTTTAGCAGAACTATAGAAAGCTAAAGAAGAACCAAGATTGGCAACACCTACATGGCACAAAGTGTAATCAGTTGGTTGAATTCTGTATTAGCTCATAAAGAGGTCTCAATAACAACATACATATGATGAAGTCCTGTAATAACAGCTAGTGGATAAGTAGCTCCTACAAAGAAACCACCTATTCCAAATGGTATGTTCATTACTGCTTGAGTAACAGCAATCAATATAGTCTCCAACCAATGAACTATTGGAGCAAACCCTAATAATGCTATTACAATTGTTGCAAACATCGTAAGAAATGGAGTCATAATCAAATCTAAAGAATTTGGCATTACTTTTCGTAGTTTACGTTCAATAGTCGCTCCAATATAACCAGTTAAAATAGCTGTCACAACCGATCCTTGTGCTCCCATTACAGGAAGAAAACCACCAACCATAATTGCCTTTGCATCGCCTGATGCAACAGAATAAGCATTAGGTAACTGAGGAGCTACTAACATTAAACCAATAACAAAACCAATCATAGATGTTCCTTTAAAAACACGAAAGGAAGACATCGTAATTAATGCTGGTAAGAAGCTAAAAACTGTATCCGTCAGTACTGAAACCAATGAATTTAAGTAGTCTGGAAAAATATCTGTTGATAAGCCAAAAAGTGATAAAACATTATCATTAAAAATAACACCTTTTAGCCCCAAAAATAAACTAGTAGCTGCAATAACAGGAACAATAGGTACAACAATATCCCCTAGTGTTCTCATCAACGCTTTTATACCTTTTTCTTGAGACTTAACATACTCATCTTGCTGACTTTTATCTATAGTTGAAACATTCATTGCCTCCAACTCTTCAAATACTTTATTGACAATTCCTGTCCCTAAAATAATCTGATACTGACCGCTATTGAAAAATGTTCCTTTAACTTCATCAACTTTTTCAATAGCTTTTGTATCTATTTTATCCTTATCTTTAACAATTAAACGCAAGCGTGTGGCACAATGGATTGCTGATACAATATTATCAGGTCCAACTATTTCTAAAATCTCACTTGCTATATCATGGTATTTATTATTTGTCATCAGATTTTCTCCTTTATTAGTACCGCTCCATAAGTTTCCAATTGTAATTTATTATTAAAACTCTTTACTTGTCCGTTATCTAATAAAATTTCAATACGATTTTTAAACTTATCTAAAATCTTCACATCTTCAGAAAAGTTAATAACTATAAAATAAGAATTTTGACTATCGTATCTTCTGTAGATAAAAATATCTTCGTCCTTATCCTCAAGAAAATCAATTTTTCCAAACGTTAACGCTTCATGCATAGGACTTTTTTTGATTTGGATTAATTTTTGATAAAAATGCCAAAGACTTGATGAAGTTTTAACTTGACTTGCCACATTCCTAACTTGTTATCTCTCTGTAATATATATCCAAGGTTTAACGTTTGAAAAACCAACAAATTCAGATTCATCCCATTGCATAGGAGTCCGAGCATTGTCTCGACTACGATAATTTATAATATCCATCGCCTCCGCTGGAGTTAAGCCTTCTGAAATAGAGTAACGCAAGAGCTTTTTGAGCAGCAGAACTTGTTTGCTGAGACCCAAGATATTTACTTGGTGCTCTATTTTGATCATGATTTTCAATAAAAGGAGCTCCCCAGCCAACTTTTTGAATAGCTACCTGAGAGTCTTTTATTTTATTAAATAAATCCTTAGGCTTCCATTTAATAGGTTTAAACTACTCACTACCACTTGCTACATCCAAATCTGCAGCTTTAAAATCAAAGATCATTGAAAAGAATCCATCTTTTCCAATGAAGTCATCAAGTTGATCATATTCTACACCTGGTGCTTCTGCGATGGTAACTGCTTGATTTGACTTAAAGCATTTTTCTTGTAATTCAGACAAAAAAATTTCTATACTCGGTTGATTACGGCTAACTTTTGTACACTTAGCCAATCCATCTACTCCATCTGGTTCAATAGATTGGAATTTAAGATCTTTTTTAATAAATGTAATCGCATTAACTCTAAATCCCGAAATTTCTAAGTCCAACCACTAGTTAATCATTGTATAGATTTCATTTCTTAACTCAGGGAGTTTTTCCCCAGACATTTCCTCCAAAAATCGAACACCAATTTGTTGGAGGAGTAGGAGACTCTTTAAAAATATAGTAATTTCTATATTTTGAATTTTTGTCTCTTAATGCTTTCTGAAACCAGATATGTTCATCTGAGGTATGATTAACTACTAAATCTAAAATAATTTTTATGTCTCGCTTTTTAGCTTCATGTAATAAATCCTTAAAATCATCGATTGTTCCAAACTCTGGAGCAATAGTATAATAATCTGAGATATCATATCCATTATCTGCCATAGGAGATTGGTAAATTGGACTTATCCAAATGGAGGTTATTCCTAGATCTGCTAAATAATCCAAGCGCGAAATAATTCCTTGTATATCTCCAACTCCGTCACTATTACTATCTTGAAAACTCCATGGGTAAATTTGATAAATAACTTCAGATTGCCACCAGTTTCTACTATTCATTCTTTCACCTCAATGTTTTGTTTCCGTTTACATTTTTTATTATAGATATAAAAAAAACTACTAGGCAACCGTTCCTAGCAGTTTTATAAATATGCTCTCCTTTTAAACTTTTTTACTAAAAATGTAAAATTGTCCATTATTCTAATTGTAGTTTCAAATAAAGCATTTCAAGCGCCAAAATAGAAGGTGTAATAAGCATTTGTGAATATCTAAAATCGGAATGGCGACTATCATCCACAGTCGGAATCAACATATGTTCATTTGAAATAACGGGTATATACCGTACATCACTTAGTAAAACTGTATACACACTGCTCATTTGATGACTGTCATGTAAAATAATCGGATAATCTATGTTACTATCAATAGACAAGAAAAACAAAATATTATTTCTTATCTCATCAAAAGTAGCACTTAAAGATTTTGTATTTGGTAAAATAAAAATCGGCTTATTAATGGGAAAAAAATTCGTTGAAACTCTTTTGCTAACCTCAACTCCAATTCACTATAGGCGAATATATATTTCTTTGCTTTCAAACAACTTATCTTTTAATTGTGAGATTTCATATCTATCAATATATTCTACAATATCATGATAAGTTCTTCAAACCAAATCACGATTAGCAATTTTGTTATCAGAAACTTCCTTCAAGATTGCTTTTAGTTCACCAAAACCAGTTAAACCTAATTTTTGACAGAATCTAAAGGCAGTTGTTGTTGAAACATGAGTATGAGCCGCTACACTCGAAATTGTGATATTAGTACTAGCAGAAGAAGTTAAATAATCATAAATCTGCCAATCAATTGGTGTCATTTTTAGTTTTTTTCTATGAACTATTTCGCTTAGTGTCACCCTTTTGACTCCTTTCTAACTCATCTACATATTCTAAGAATAATTGTTCAATAATAAAATAAAAAGTAGTACTTACTTCATAAGTTAACCTAGTAGGAGTTTTTATTGATTCTGTTGGTACGTAAAGACAATAATCAGATAATTGGGCCATCGTATTTCTTGAAGTACAAGTAAAAACTACTCTTGTTATTCCTCTTATTTGACTATCTATTAATAAATTTACTCCTTCTGCGGATTCACCCTTATAAGATAACAAAATCAATAAATCTTTTTTTGTCATATTATCCTTCAGGTAATCGTATTCACCCTTATCAAAAAAACGATAACCTTTTTTCCTACAGAGATAAATAGCTATCTAAGCATTTCAACTTCAAGCTTCTGTTCATTGCCTGTACCATATAGGTAAAGTGTATTGGTTTTTATCAATAATTTAATAACCGAAGTTAAATTTAATTTTTCAAAATTTGATCAATATAAGTGTGATAATTTTGTACAACTTTAGTAAAGCTTGATTCCTTCTTAAACGCTTTTGGAGAACTATCTTTTTGAAGAATGTACTTCAATTCTGCAAAACTCTCAAGATTTAATTTTTTTAACAATCGAAAAATACTTGAACGTGAAACAAGAAAGCATCTGCTAATCTTCGACTAGTCAACTCCTTAGGAGGTGTCTCTAATTGCTGCAAATAAGCAACTATTTTTTTCTCTTGAAGATTGAGATCCTCATAATGAGCATTTACTAGTGAAATAAAATCCATCTATGACTCCAAGTTTCTAATTAATTTATTATTTTAAACTAAAGTTTAAAAAATCTCCACTTAATAAAAAACCTTATCCTTATTTATCTATAGCTTGCCTCTTCTACTATTTTTTACTAAACTAAATAGTATGAAAATTATTAACGATTACATTGAACAACTTCATGTTGAGCAGGTGGCTTTTAATGTGATTTCTAAGGTCGTTTCGCTGCTCATTATTTTGCTTTTGTTTCTTATTGCCAAGCGAGTGGCTGAATTTATTTTTGAGCATGCCATCAAAAAATCCATTAGCTTGTCGCATCAGACAGAGGCTCGGCAAAAGACCATCATCAAGCTACTTCACAATATCATGAATTACACCTTGTATTTTATGCTCATTTATTGTGTGCTTTATGTATTAGGCATTCCAATTTACAGCCTTCTTGCTGGGGCTGGGCTTGCTGGGGTTGCTATTGGACTTGGAGCTCAAGGTTTTTTGACCGACGTGGTCAATGGATTCTTCATTTTACTTGAAAATCAATTTGAAGTGGGGGACTCTGTGGTGTTGGATTCTGTGGAGGGAACTATTGCCAGCGTGGGTATCCGCACCACTCAAGTTCGTGGTTTTGATGGTACCTTGAATTTCATTCCCAACCGCAATATCACTGTCGTGTCAAACAAATCTCGCGGCAATATGCGTGTGCAAATTGACATTCCCATTTATGCGCATAGTGATTTGGAAGGTATTTCAACAATTATCAAGCAAGTCAACGCTGAAGAGCTTGCCAATTATCCTGCCATTGTTGGACAACCGAGCATTTTAGGACCACGAACCAATACGGCTTCGCAGCTCGTCTTTCGTGTGAATATCATCGTTCAAAACGGCACTCAAGAGGAAATTTACACTCAATTTTATAGCCTTTACCAAGAAGCGCTTTTGGAGCATGGCATTGCCTTGCCAACCATGTACACTAACCCTGTCAAAAGCAAATAAACCAGTACGTCTGTACTGGTTTTTGTGTTATCAGATTAAACTCTTACGAATAGGGTCAGGCGTGTAGGTCGCACGATTGCCACCAATTAATTTTGGACGGCTAGCAAGGGCCGTAACGTGCGCTTTCCCTAATTCACGACTCACTGGAATCAAAGGAACTTGGACGCGTTTGACGTGCATACCAATAAAAGTATCGCCAATATCCAAGCCAGCATGAGCCACGACTTCTTCAACTTCCACAGGGTCTGACATCAATTTGAAGGCTGCCACTTGACCGCTGCCACCTGCGTGCAGGTTAGGAATGACATTAACGATTTCCAAATCTTTTGCCTCTACCACTTCTCTTTCTACCACCAAAGCACGGTTTAAATGTTCGCAGCCTTGAACAGCCAAGTGAATGCCACGTTTTCCCAGTTCTTCCAATAGCACTGACACAACCACTTCGCCAACCTCAGCGCTGCTATTCTTGCCAATGTTACCTC
The DNA here is from genome assembly GCF_012277075.1 of Streptococcus alactolyticus. GTDB lineage: Bacteria > Bacillota > Bacilli > Lactobacillales > Streptococcaceae > Streptococcus > Streptococcus alactolyticus. The sequence goes on from NZ_JAAXMT010000016.1 coordinate 49,956, forward strand.
CGATAACTTCGCTTGATGATAAGCCAAGGACAAAAAGCTGTCCTTTTTTAATAGCAGAGCGTTCAATGACATCAACAACAATCGCACGCGTTTGTGTTTCTAATTCCTTTAAATCCATGCTAACCTTCTTCCTTTGTTTTCTTTAGTTATTAGCGCTTTTCGATGCGTGAATAAGCGAGGTAAATCAAGTAACCAACCAGCATTCCAAAGCAGTTTTGCAAGAGATTGCCCAAAATACCAGCCAAAGCTGCACCCAGACCATAGCCCAGTAGCAAAGTCGCGATAAAATACCAACCAACCATTGACACACTCGCCAAAATCAACCCCAAAGGTCGCTTTTTCCCGCTCCAACCAGCAAAGTAACCTTGGGCACCGTGGGCAATCAGACTGTGAATCATGTACTGAGGATACCCCAGCAGTAAATCAATCAAAAAGCCTGACAAGCCACCCACAACCGCACCAGCTCTTGATCCAAGGTAAAACGCCGTGAAATAAATACCAGCATCTAACAGGGTCAAATAACCTGTTGGTGTCGGAATATGGATATAGGCTAAAACCACGCTCAAAGCCGTCAAAACCGCCATCAAGGCAATATCACGTGTATTAGTTCTCCTCATAATTCTGCTTTACTCCGTATTGGTCTGAATGGCGAATAGCTTGATAGACAAAGTCTTTTGACAGTTTCACCGCCTCTTTTGGTGAATGCCCAAGCACCAATTGACTGGCAATGCTTGAGGCAAACGTACAACCCGCACCGATATTGTTATTGTCAAGGACGGGTGATTCCAAAACAGTCCAATCTTCACCGTCATAAAAGACATCAATCGCCTTGTCTTGACTCAAACGATTGCCACCCTTAACCACCACATATTTTGCGCCTAACTGGTGCAATTGTTTGGCAGCTGCCTTCATATCGTCCAAGGTTTTGATTGATTTTTGGGTCAATAGCTCCGCTTCTACCAAGTTTGGTGTGATAATGGTCACGTAAGGGAAGAATTTCAACAACTCATCACGCAGAGCTGACACTTCCACATCATGTTTTTCCTTACAAACCAAAACAGGGTCCAACACGATAGGAATCTCTTGATGCGTTTTAACAAAATCCAGTGCCAAATCAGCAATTGTCACATTGGGCAACAAGCCTAATTTGATACCTGAAAACGGCACATCTTTTAGGCTATTGAGCTGGTGAGAAAAGACGGTTTCATCGGTTGCAAAAACGTCAAAACCTTTTTCTGTCAATGCTGTCAAACACGTCACAGCCAAAAAGCCGTGGAGCTTATTGGTCGTGTAGGTTGCCAAATCAGCATAAAGCCCACCGCCACTGAAAATATCGTTTCCTGAAATAGCCAAAATATAATTATTCGTCATAAATAATCTCCTTCAAATAAAGCCCATTGCCTGCTGCCGTTGGTCCTGCCAAATCACGATTTTTCGACTCCAAAACCGTCTGAATTTGACTGACTGGCATCCGACCGTTACCGATTTTCAACAAGGTTCCCACCATGTTACGCACTTGTTTGTACAAAAAGCCATTGCCACTAAACGTAAAGACATAAAAACCTGTCTTTTCATCAATGTCAACTGTCGCTCGTGTAATCGTACGCACCTTATTTTCCACCGATGTTCCAGAAGCGGTAAAACCCGTAAAATCGTGCGTTCCCACCAAATCCTTAATAGCCTCTTGCATAGCAGCCAAATCCAACGGATAAGCGTAATGCGTAGCGTAATGCCGCATCATCGGATTTTTAGGACGTCCCGCATCCACTAAAAGTTCGTAGGTTTTGCTATGCTTGTTGTAGCGAGCATGAAAGTCATTGCTAACTTGTTCGACACGCACCACATCCATATCCTCTGGCGATTGCGTATCCAAACCAAATCGCAATTTTTCCACATCACGCGCTTGCGGCAAATCAAAATGCACAACTTGCCCATAAGCATGCACACCCGAATCTGTCCGCCCAGCACCGTGTACCTTAACAGGTTGACCACTATTTAGCTTTTGCAAGGTTTTTTCTAACTCTTCTTGAACCGAACGCTCACTTGTCTGACGCTGAAAACCAGCAAAGAGCCTCCCATCATAAGAAATTGTTGCTTTATATCTAACCATGACTGTATTTTATCATCTTAGCAAAAGACTTTCCAGAAAATTTAGATCAATCTGTCCCCATACAGATGAAGTGCCACAAAAAAGAAGCTAGACCTCTTGGTCTAACCTCTTTCTATCTTATTCCCCTTCGAAAAAATCTTTGGCTTTATCGAACAAACCTTTTTTCTTAAGAGTGACTGGCTTGTCACCACCAGCCTTAGCAAAATCTTTCAATGCTGCAACTTGGGCAGGGTTGAGTTTTGTTGGGGTTACAATATTAACGGTAACGTGTTGGTCACCTTGACCGCCACCACGCAATTTAGGAGCCCCTTTACCTCTTAGACGGAAAGTCTTACCTGTTTGTGTTCCTGCTGGAATTGTCAATTCAACCTTACCATGTACAGTTGGTACTTCAACCGTATCACCAAGAGCTGCTTGAACAAAACTAATGTTCATGCTGTAATAGATGGTTGAGCCGTCACGTTCAAATTCCTTGCTTGGTAAGACTTTAATGATGACAAAGAGGTCACCATAAGGTCCACCGTTAAAGCCAGCTTCCCCTTGACCTTGCAAGCGGATTTGTTGACCTGTTTCAACCCCTGCTGGGATTTTAACAGATACTTTGTGTCTTTTCTTTTCATGACCACTACCATGACAAGTGGGACATGGGTCTTTGATTTCTTTACCAGTACCGTGGCAGACATCACAAGTGACTTGACGACGCATCATACCAAGTGGGGTTTGTGTATCGACGTTAATGACACCTTGACCATGACAACGGCTACATGTTACAGGGCTAGTACCTGGCTTAGCTCCTGTACCAGAGCAGGTTTCACACGTTGCTTCACGGTTGTAAGACACTTCTTTTTCAACACCAAAGACAGCTTCTTCAAAAGTCAAGTCTACACGGTATTGTAAGTCATCCCCCTGACGAGGTGCATTTGGATTACGTGTTGCACCACCGCCACCGAAGAAACTTGAAAAGATGTCTTCAAAGCCGCCAAATCCAGCTCCACCGTTAAAGCCATCAAAGCCACCGGTACCACCACCGAAGCCACCGTTGGCTCCAGCAGCACCGTATTGGTCGTAAGCAGCACGTTTTTGTTCGTCACCTAAGGTTTCATAGGCTTCTTGAACTTCTTTGTACTTTTCTTCTGCACCAGGTTCTTTATTTATATCTGGGTGATATTTTTTCGACATTTTGCGATAAGCTTTTTTAATCTCATCTTGCGAAGCGTCCTTTGAAACACCCAAACGATCGTAAAATTCTGTATTATTCATAATTAAGATACAAAGGGCGTTAAGCGGACAAAGTCAAATAGAAGATGCGACAAGAAATATTGACGTCCTCGAAAAATCTATCTATCTGACACAGTCCGTAGCCCGTGCTCATTTCTGAGCACTTTCCTTTCTTCATCATTAAAAAGATTGGTCAACATAATGCTACTACTTATTCAAAAACAGAGGTTGATGTTTTGCAACCTCTGGATTCTTTATAACTTATCAAGAAACAAAGTCGATTAACTTCATTCAGTCAGTAAGTCATCTGCAAATAGCTAGGGCCGTTTCGTAAAACGGAACCCTAACGTTTCTTGGATGAATTATTTTTCAGTAAATTCGCCGTCAACAACGTCATCACCATTGTCTGATGAGTCAGTTGATTGAGCACCTTCAGCACCTTGTGCTGCTTGTTGAGCTGCAGCAGCTTGTTCGTACATTTTAACAGCAAGTGCTTGAGCTTTTTCATTAAGAACTTCAAGTTTAGCTTTCATATCTTCAAGATTGTTAGCTTCTTGAGCAGCTTTCAATTCATCAAGAGCAGATTGAGCAGCATCACGTTCTGTATCAAAGCCTTTGCCTTCAGTTTCTTTGATTGTTTTTTCTGTTGCAAAGATAGCTTGATCAACTTCGTTACGAAGGTCAACTTCTTCTTTACGTTTAGCATCAGCTTCTGCGTTAGCTTCTGCATCTTTCATCATTTTTTCAATTTCTTCATCAGTCAAACCTGAGTTAGATTGGATAACGATGTGTTGTTCTTTTTGAGTACCAAGGTCTTTAGCTTTAACAGATACGATACCGTTTTTATCGATATCAAATGTTACTTCGATTTGAGGGATACCACGAGGTGCAGCTGGGATATCAGTCAATTGGAAACGACCAAGAGTTTTGTTATCAGCAGCCATTGGACGTTCACCTTGAAGAACGTGGATATCTACAGCTGGTTGGTTATCAGCAGCTGTTGAGAAGACTTGTGATTTAGAAGTTGGGATAGTAGTGTTACGATCGATAAGTTTTGTAAATACACCACCCATAGTTTCGATACCAAGTGACAATGGAGTTACGTCAAGAAGAACGACGTCTTTAACATCACCAGTGATAACACCACCTTGGATAGCAGCACCCATAGCAACTACTTCATCAGGGTTAACTGATTTGTTTGGTTCTTTGCCAGTTTCAGCTTTAACAGCTTCTACAACGGCAGGGATACGAGTTGAACCACCGACAAGGATAACTTCGTCAATGTCAGACATTGAGAGACCAGCATCTTGAAGAGCTTGACGAACTGGTGTTTTTGTACGGTCAACAAGATCACGAGTCAAATCATCAAATTTCGCACGTGTAAGGCTTGTTTCCAAGTGAAGAGGTCCAGCAGCACCTGCAGTGATGAATGGAAGTGAAATTTGTGTTTGTGTCACACCTGAAAGGTCTTTCTTAGCTTTTTCAGCAGCATCTTTCAAACGTTGAAGAGCCATTTTATCTTGGCTAAGATCTACACCATGTTCGTTTTTGAAGTCAGCAACTAACCAATCAATGATTTTTTGGTCAAAGTCGTCCCCACCAAGTTTGTTATCACCTGCTGTTGCCAATACATCAAAGACACCATCACCAAGTTCAAGGATTGACACGTCGAATGTACCACCACCAAGGTCAAATACTAAGATTTTTTCATCTTTATCTGTTTTATCAAGACCATAAGCAAGGGCAGCAGCTGTTGGTTCGTTAACGATACGTTCGACTTCCAAACCAGCGATTTTTCCAGCGTCTTTTGTTGCTTGACGTTGTGCGTCGTTGAAGTAAGCAGGAACAGTGATAACAGCTTTTGTTACTTTTTCACCAAGGTAATCTTCAGCATAACCTTTAAGGTATTGAAGAATCATAGCTGAAATTTCTTGTGGTGTGTATTCTTTACCGTTAGCAGATACTTTTTCAGAAGTACCCATTTTAGATTTGATTGAAATAATAGTATCAGGGTTTGTTACTGCTTGACGTTTTGCAGCATCACCAACGATGATTTCACCATTTTTGAATGATACAACTGAAGGTGTTGTACGGTTACCTTCTGGGTTTGCAATGATTTTTGCTTCAGTTCCTTCAAGAACTGCGACAGCTGAGTTTGTAGTACCTAAGTCAATACCAATAATTTTAGACATAATCTTTACCTCTATTTTTTAAATCGTTTTTTACATTTTTTATTGCTAGTTCACAATCAAACAAACTAACCTTTTGTTTTCATTAGTTATAGACGACAACCATTGCTGGACGAAGCAAGCGGTCGTGTAATTTATAGCCTTTTTGAAGGACTTCTGCGATGCTATCCACAGGATGGTCATCATCAGCAGGCAAGGTTTGAACAGCCATGTGCAAGTTATGGTCAAAGTTATCCACAACCACTTCTTCAACACCCTCTTCTTTAAGGGCTTGAATCAAGCTATTGCGGGTCATTTCAAGACCTTTTTTAACGTCATCTGTCAAGCCTTCAACCGCAAGGGCACGTTCCAAATTATCCAAACTTGGCAAAATACCTTTGGCTAAATCTTGTGATCGATACTTTTGCAATTGTTGACGTTCTTCATTTGCACGACGCTGGATATTTTGCATTTCAGCATGAGCACGAAGGTATTTGTTTTCCAAATCTTCCGCACGCTCTAAAGCTTTTTGCAATGCTTCGTTTTGAGCATCCTCTGGTGTCTGCTCGGTTTCTTTTTCTTCAGTCACAACATCAGTGGCTTCAACTTCTTTTTGAAGTTCTTCGTTTTTCTTTTCTTCAGACACTGTGTCCCTCCCTTATCTTTTTATCACATTCATTACCAAATTTAGTTGACCTCGTAGTGATTACTATTTAAATAACGGTAATAATCACCAAGCTTCATCGCCAAGACACGCCCGATAACATTGATCAAGCTAACACTTCGGCGATAATCCATATCGATGGGTCCAATCAAGCTAAGTAGACCAAATCCACGATAAGGAATCAAAAAGCGATGGGTCAAGACAGTTACATTAGACAAGGCAGCTTCTTCACTATCTGCCACCTGAATCGATGCAACCTCACCTTCTTCCATCGAAGACCTTAATGCTAAGGCAACCCGTTGCTTGTCATCAAGGAAACGATAGGTTTCTAAGCTAGCATAGTCTAACGAATGAACCTTACCAGCCACAAAGACCAATTCCTTAAACAAATCCGCAAAAATATAATCAAACAAATTCAATACATTATCCGTTACAGTGAAATACTTTTGCAAAATTTGAGGAATCTCAGTCCGCAACTTGTAATGGATATCCATCACCGTGCGTCCTAAGAACCGTTCATTGACAATATCTTTTAAGGTCGCCAAATCCTTCAACATAAAGTTTTTCGGAATCGCAAATTGTATGGTCGCAGGTTTACATTCATCCAAAGTTAAAACAGCTAAAGCATCGTGATTTGACAACTGAACGATATCAAAAGCTGTCAGTTTTTGGCAAGCAGGTTCAACATCCAAAATAACGGAAGTGTAACCCGACATATCCGATAAAATCTGACTTGCCTTATGCAAAATATCATCCAATTTAAATGGTTCAAAGTCAAACGCTTTGATGACTTGATAAATGTCACGCTCATCAATACTATCTAGATTCAAGGAATGTTCTACAAAGTATTTGAATCCAGCAGCACTGGGCATGCGTCCACTAGAGGTGTGCGCCTTTTCAAGCAAGCCCAATTTTTCTAACTTGGCCATATCGTTTCGAATAGTCGCGCTACTCAAATCAATGCTTGCTTGCAAAGTCTTAGAGCCGATGGGTTCATGTGTCTGCGTAAACAATTCGACAATGACATTCAAGATGTCATTTTGACGTTGTGTAATCATCTCATGCCTCCCTTCGTCTTTTAGCACTAACACCTGTTAACTGCTAACCATGATTTTATTATACTCTTTTCTTCGGGACTGTCAAGAGAAAAACTCAAAAAATTAGCACTCTTTTTTTAGAGTGCTAATCAGGCATCGTATTTCGTTAAATCGTAAGTTTCGATAATCTTTATTAGTTTTGTGGCATAATCAGGGTCGCTACTAAATCCAATGTCTTGCAAGGCTTGAGCAG
>NZ_JAAXMT010000017.1 GCF_012277075.1 Streptococcus alactolyticus
TAAATTCAATACATTATCCGTTACAGTGAAATACTTTTGCAAAATTTGAGGAATCTCAGTCCGCAACTTGTAATGGATATCCATCACCGTGCGTCCTAATAACCGTTCATTGACAATATCTTTTAAGGTCGCCAAATCCTTCAACATAAAGTTTTTCGGAATCGCAAATTGTATGGTCGCAGGTTTACATTCATCCAAAGTTAAAACAGCTAAAGCATCGTGATTTGACAACTGAACGATATCAAAAGCTGTCAGTTTTTGGCAAGCAGGTTCAACATCCAAAATAACGGAAGTGTAACCCGACATATCCGATAAAATCTGACTTGCCTTATGCAAAATATCATCCAATTTAAATGGTTCAAAGTCAAACGCTTTGATGACTTGATAAATGTCACGCTCATCAATACTATCTAGATTCAAGGAATGTTCTACAAAGTATTTGAATCCAGCAGCACTGGGCATGCGTCCACTAGAGGTGTGCGCCTTTTCAAGCAAGCCCAATTTTTCTAACTTGGCCATATCGTTTCGAATAGTCGCGCTACTCAAATCAATGCTTGCTTGCAAAGTCTTAGAGCCGATGGGTTCATGTGTCTGCGTAAACAATTCGACAATGACATTCAAGATGTCATTTTGACGTTGTGTAATCATCTCATGCCTCCCTTCGTCTTTTAGCACTAACACCTGTTAACTGCTAACCATGATTTTATTATACTCTTTTCTTCGGGACTGTCAAGAGAAAAACTCAAAAAATTAGCACTCTTTTTTTAGAGTGCTAATCAGGCATCGTATTTCGTTAAATCGTAAGTTTCGATAATCTTTATTAGTTTTGTGGCATAATCAGGGTCGCTACTAAATCCAATGTCTTGCAAGGCTTGAGCAGGCTTTTTATAACCTTTATTAGATACCAAAATATCATAAGCACTTTGGCTATCGTGCAATTTGCCTGATTGCAATAAGTCACAATAATCATAAATGGCATCT
>NZ_JAAXMT010000018.1 GCF_012277075.1 Streptococcus alactolyticus
ACCCCGTGTAAAAGGCTGAGCCACAGGCGCTATTAAAGTTGTTAATCCCTTTTGAAAAGAAATCTTGTTCATTAGGCAAGGTATCCTCTGAAAAAAGATTGTATTGGAAGATATCCTCATTGTAAAAGCTTTGCGGGGTTTGAATCAAACCAATCGGTGCTTTGTCCAACTCTTCGTCATTCGCGTCTGCCTCGACTTGTTCCACAAAATAAGGCACCGTTTCCAGCAAAAACTCACTATATGGAATCATGTCTGCATCAAAAGTCGCTACCAAAGGTGATGAGGTTTGATTTAAGGCATTGTTGTAATTCCCAGATTTGGCATCTTTGTTGTCCGACAAGCCAAAATAACCCACGCCCAATTCCTTTGCCAAGGCAGCCACTTCAGGACGGTCCGTGTCATCGCAAACGTAAATATGCACCTTAGATTTGTCAGAGTAATGCATATAAGTACAAGCATTCACCGTTTTGTAAAGCAAATCAGGGTCCTCATTGTGGGTAGCAATGAGAACATCCACATCAGGATAACGCTCTGGAGCAATCTCTGGTTTTTCCAGCTTAAAATCCTTGTGTTTATTGGAAATGATGATAAAAGCCGTGATAGACGATACCAACTCACTTCCCCAAAGTAATACCCCAAAAATCAAAGCAAACCACGAATCATGCCAAGGAATGGTCATGATTAAACGCCAAGACAGATAAAAAAGACTCGTTACAAAAGCTCCTAAATATAATAATTTTTGACTAATTTTCATTGTTCCTAAAAATAAATCTCTTTTGCACAAAATAACTAACAAAGAATAAGACGCTATCCACAATGATTTTCACCACTGAAATTGGAATAGCTTGCCACAATTGCCCAAAGAAAGTCACCAAATAACTTGACAACATAATCTGAACCACCACTAGGATAAAGTATTTGACAGCACTGCTAGGACGACCTTGTTGGAAAACAAGGTTGCGATTTAAGGTGAAATTAACAATAGACGACACTATCCGAGCCAGTACAGATGCTATCACAACTGTCCCAAAATTCAAGCCTTTAAAGACCATCATTAAGACGGTAAAGATACCAATATCCACCAAAAATGACAACAGTGAAGCAAAAATGTACTTGAAAAAGACCTTATAGATACGGATAGAATCACGAACCACATCAAAATGGGATGATTCGTTCTCATTGATATAAATAGTTGCTATGGGCACCTCACGAATTGGAATATGGTCCTCCTTAGCTTGTAGGAGCATATTCATCTCAAATTCATATCGCTCACCTTCAACCTCCAATAAACAAGGAAGCCAAGCCATAGGAATCACTCGAAGCCCTGTCTGCGTGTCTGACACCTTCATACCTGTGAAAACATCTAAAATATCACGGGTCAAGACATTTCCAAAACGACTTCGCAAGGGCACGGATTCTTCAAAGGTCCGAACACCCAAAATCAAACTGTCTGGATATTGCAAAAAGGCTTGGATACATTTTAGCGTATCATCATAGGTGTGTTGCCCATCAGAATCAATGGTCACTATTCCTTTAGCTTCAGGAAACGTTTTCAAAATATCAAAAATAGCGGTCTTTAAAGCCCGCCCCTTCCCTTTATTAACCTCGTGGGTCAACAAACGGCAATGATAAGTAGTCTGAGCTTCTTTAAAAATATCTTTGTAATCGTCACCACTTCCGTCATCAACTAAAATAATATGAAAAGGCCTGGCCTCACGTGTTCGAATATCCTGCAAAAGGTCTAATAAACGGATATCTGGTTCATAAGCGGGGATGACAACAACAACCGACTGCTCATTCATTTTCAACTAAATTCCTTTTATTCTTTTTATTTCGATACATTCTTCGGTCAGCAATCATATAAAAGTCCTCAAAGGACTTGTGTGAGGCGTAAGAATCGGTATGAAAACCATAAGACGCCGTAATACCTATATCTTCAAACACGGCTAATCTTGCCACATTGATTAAAAATTCGGTCTGCTTGCGGGAAACACCTGGCAATAACACCACAAATTCATCTCCCCCCAAACGGGCCACAACGGCATTATCAGGCATGATATCTTCCAAAATTCTGGCATAACGCACCAAAAGATTATCACCGTAAATGTGCCCTTTGGTATCGTTGTAATGCTTAAAGTCATTTAGATCTGACAAGATCAAGGTGACCGTTTCCATCTTGTTAAACATACATTCGTTAAAGGCCGATTCAACGTAACTGCGGTTGTAAAGTTTGGTGAGAGAATCTTTTGAAATCATTTCATTGACCTTTTCTTCACGCGTCTTTTGCCACGTCACGTCTAAGACAAGGCACAAAACACCAATAGTTCTCCCACTATGGTCATAAATAGGCGAATAAATCATTTCTAAATAGAGTGGCGTTTTTTGCCCACGACTAATTCTACTGACAGTTGTAAAAGCTTCGCCACGTTTGGCACGTTTGGCATGATTGAGATTTGATTTAAACTTAAAAGCGTTTTCTTTACTGATATGGTTAAAAGGGCTCTCTCCCACCCTTGGTCTAAAATGAAATAATCGGAATACAACGTCATTATATTCGTTATCAACTAGCATAAAGCAATCATTCATATCAAACGCATACAGATGCAGGTAACTCACACTATCCAAAATCAAACTAGGTAAGACAAAATGCCTACTATCGATATGGACAACGATACTGTAAGCAAATAGCATTAACAGTAAGATCCCTAAAACATACGGACTTTTTAAGTCAAAAAACTCCTTACGTGCTAGGATATAAATAAATAATATCACAGCCGTAGCAATGATAAAAAAGGAAATCCGCATCCTCTTTTGTTTAACAAAAATCTCCAATCGCCTTCTAAAATCCATGCTATTTTACCTATTAACTATACAATAAAGCTCATGCTAGTATCGTACACTTCCTTTGATATCTCATTAATCTTTCTTAGTTAGGTTAGTGTAAAAAAATACTTAGATAAGCCCATGTTATCCAAGCAAAGCAAAAATAACATCAAACAAATAAAATTAAATAAAGTTAAACTACTAAAATTGTGCTTCTACACGGTAAATGACTTGACCTTTCTGAGAAAATTTTTCCTCGTACTCTGTCATGACATTTCCCTCAAAATCACTAGCATGTAAATCCAACCAAACTTTCTTCAAAATCATACCATATTGTGAAAAGCTAGCTAAACTGTACTCAAATAATCCTCGATTATCCGTTTTAAAATGAACTTCACCATATTCAGGTAAAATGCGTCGATACGTATCTAAAAATGTTTTGTAAGTCAAACGGCGTTTTTCATGGCGTTTTTTAGGCCATGGATCCGAAAAGTTCAAATACATTAAATCCACTTCGCCGTCCGCAAAATAATTGGTCAAATCCGACCCATCAACCAATAGCAACTTAACATTTGGCGCTTGGCTGTCTAGCACCTTATCCAAGGCATGACTCAAAACCGACACCTGAATATCAATACCGATGTAATTGATGGACGGGTTTTGCAAGGCCATTCCTGTGATAAAGGCACCTTTTCCAGACCCCACTTCGATGTGAATGGGGTTATCATTGCCAAAAACCTCATGCCAATGCCCCTTGGCTGCTTCTGGATTGGTAATCACATGATGAGGGTGATTGGCTAAATGATCTTCAGCACCCTTACGTTTTCTAACTCTCATAATTTATTTTTACTAACCCACTCTCTAAATTTTCGTAAGCCGTAGATTTCTTGGTTGACGTGTTCCATATCGCGTTTGTCAAAACAATTTAAAATCTGTGCGAGATATGAAAACTGCCCATACCAAACAATCTTTTCGTAGATGTCATCCATCTGCTTGTAACCATAATATTGTAGCCATTCTTCCCAGCGTGACTGAGGAATATAATGGCTTAGTAAAAAGGCAACATCATACATTCTGTCTGTCAAGCGAACAGAGTCCCAATCCACAAGGTAAATCATGCCACTGGTCGTAATGACCCAGTTGCTATGCTTAATATCACCATGCACGATGGTCGCAGCTTGCGAGTCAAATTCTGGTAAGCTACGTTTTAATTCTTTTACAATGCCTTGTAAGTAGGTATTTTCTCGGATTTGTCGGGGTGCGTTGCGTTCCCAATCCACCAACAAGTCATATGGATTTTCAATTTTATAGTTTAATTGCAATAACTGATTGACCAAGGGACGTGATTTGTGCAAACGCCATAGGATATGGATAATTTGCTTACTGCCCATGTCTTCTTTGGCCAAAATTCTACCATTGAGCCATTCTTGGGCACTCATGGTATCTCCGTTGCCAGTCCGACGTACCCACAACAATTGGGGAGCGATCTGTTCTTTAGCAAGCGCTGGTAAAATCGGTGTGGTGTTAAACTTGATGAAAATCTTTTCACCGTTTGCATATTGACCGATAAAAGCCTTACCACTCTTGCCACGCAGCGGAATCATGGTTAATTCCTGATCTGACATTGTCACTCTTTCTACCCTCCATTCTGTTTTGTTTTACATTCTATTTTACTTTTTTTAACACGCCTAGTCAATCATCTTTCCGATTTTATAAGAAATGTAACCTTCTGTCACAATCACAGTCACCACCAAAAAGACCAGTGCAGCCTGCCAATTGAGGGTTAATACCAACTGTGGCACCGCAATCACATAAGACAGACTTCGTAAAAAGGTTTTTAAATTGCTGCTTTTATCTGCTTTTGTCAAAGGGTACAATTGTGTCAAGTATTGGTAATCAAAATGTTGGGCCAAGCCCAGCAATTGAAAGAGCAACAAATAATTAAATAGTAAGACTAAAGCCACGGCCACCATACGATTTGGCATGAAAACCAAGGCCAAAAAGCTCAAAACCGTCAGACGCAAGGTCAAGGCTAAATAATCCGAACTACGCAAAAAAGCACGGGTGTATAAATTGAGCCAAGTTTGAGCGTGTTTTTTAGGAACCACTCGCAACACACCGTCCAAATACGAACGGCGTTTGACACTAGCAGTGATGCCCTTAACCGTTGTAAACAAGGCAAAGAAACGCAAAATGCGCTGGCGACGTCTTTCCTCATAAGCAATGGTTTGTTCCCATGAAAAGCGCCCTTGAGCGTAAAAAGCACTGCTCTTTCTTTTCATCACCCACCATTTGCAAAAGGCAAGCACAACCAGCATGCCTGCAAACATGAGCCAAGAAAAACCGATTTTGAAAAAGACAGGTTCCAAAAAGAGCAAGACCGCTGTTTGCACGCTCACCCAAAGCCAAAAAGCCCTGCGGCGTGCCTGAGTCAACCAAGCCACAATCTCAGTTTCTTTAGGCAAATAAAACAATTTATCTGGCGCTTCTAGGTAGGTCGCAATACTGCCAAAACTCAATAATGCTCCAATGACAAGAATTAAAATCAAGCCAATCCAGACGTGTTGCTCAGGAAAATGACGCAACAACTGACTGTATTGCACCATCAAAAAGCCAAACAGGATAAACAAAACCAAGACAAAATGGTCGTTAAAAACATAGCGTAGGTATTTGAAGCAGGTATTGACAAAATCATGACGCCGTTTTTGAAATACTTCTTTCATGATTACCCCTCTTTAGTTAAAGCCATGTAAATATCCGTCAAACTAGCGTTTTCCTTGCCAAATTGCTGGCGCAAATCTGCCAATGTTCCTGTTGCACGCACCTGACCTTGATGTAAAATGACAAAACGGTCACACATTTTTTCAGCCGCATCTAGCACGTGAGTTGACATCAAGATAGCCTTGCCCTTTGCTTTTTCTTGGTCCAATAATTCCGTCAAATGTGAAATCGCTAGGGGGTCCAAGCCCAAGAAAGGCTCATCCACGATAAATAAGCTTGGGTCAATCATGAACGCACAAACAATCATCACCTTTTGCTTCATCCCTTTTGAAAAATGAATAGGAAACCAGTCCAATTTGTCTGACAAGCGAAAAAGCTCAAGCAAGTCCATCGCACGCGCCATGACCTTATCATAATCCAAATCATAAGCCATAGCCACCGTTTCCAAATGCTCACGCAGGGTCAATTCTTCATACAAGCTTGGCGTTTCAGGAATAAAACCAATTTTTTGGCGATATGCCGAAGCGTCTTTTTCCAAGGTCAAACCATCCAGCGAAATTTCCCCTTGATAAGGCGTCAATAAACCAATAATTTCATTGATAGTGGTGGATTTTCCCGCACCATTTAGCCCGATGAGCCCAACCAACTCACCCTTTACAACCTCAAAAGACACATTTTTTAAAACAGGGATATTAACATATCCCCCAGTTATATTTTCCAATTTTAACATAAGATACCTACATTTTTTTGATATAATAATTATAACAAAATCAAAGGATTATAGGTGATTCAAATGGAAAATTGTATCTTTTGTAACATTGCCGCTGGTGACATCCCATCATCAAAAGTCTATGAGGACGAGGATGTCCTTGCCTTTTTAGACATCTCACAAACCACTAAAGGGCATACCTTGTTGATTCCAAAAGAACACGTTCGCAATGTCCTTGCTATGTCTGAAAAAACATCAAAGACACTCTTTGCTCGTTTGCCTAAGGTGGCTCGCGCCGTGCAAAAAGCCACAGGTGCTGTCGGCATGAATATTCTCAACAACAACGAAGAAGTCGCTGGACAAACGGTCTTTCATGCTCACGTTCACCTCATCCCTCGCTACGATGCGAGTGACGCAGTAACCTTTACCTTTACAGAACACGAACCTGATTTTGAAGCCCTTGGCAAATTGGCACAAGCTATTGCACAGGAGGTTGACCAATGAAAAAAAGACACCTTGTCACACTAGGTCTTATTGGAGCTGCAGTGGGATACTTTGCTCATAAACTCTACCAAAACCGTGATACCTTTAAAGCCGAAATAGCTCACGCTGACGAAGTCAGCCGACGCATTGCTGATGATTTGATTATCATTCAAAAAACCATCAACGACATCAACCAACAAGTTCCACAATTAAAAGAATTGGGCCAAGATTTTGACTACAAATACCGTTTATTTGAGCAAGACTCTAAAAAACGTTTGGACGTGATTCAAAAAACCATGGCCAAATACCAAAACCAGCCTGCATCTAACTAAACAAAAACATACTAAGATTAGTAGTGAGAAAATCTCCGACGGGAGAAAGTACTCTCTACTTTTTCTTTTATGTTAAAGTAGTGGTGGCTTGTTAAGTCGAGTTCTCTTTTGACGCTAGACGTCGTATCAAAAACTGGCAAGACACCTGTTTTAGGAAGAATGTTATCAAAGTATGTGGGACACAAGATGTCGAGTATTGAAAATGAAATCACTAAAACAAGGAATCATTCAAGACAAAGAGGTAATATGATGCGTACAGTATTTGGAATTGATGTAAGTAAGGCAAGTTCAGAGGTGGCTATTGTCATCAATGGCGAGAAAATTCATGGATACACCATGCCAAATGACGCTATCGGTTTTACTCGCCTATTAGATGATTTAAAAACCGTTCAAAAGCCCGAGATCATTTTTGAAGCAAGAGGTGTCTATTCACGTCGTCTTAAAGCATTTCTTGAAAAAAATGGATACGCTTATACACAGCTAAATCCTTTGGAAGCTAAAGAGCAATTAGACAGTTTGCGTGTCCGTAAAACGGATAAAATCGATGCCAAAACATTAGCGATATCTCAATTTGTACTGAATCGTAAGCCAACTTATATCCAAGAAGAAGTCTATCAAGAACTGCGCGATTTAAGTAGATTCTATCAGAACTTAACGGAGGATATTGTCCGCACTAAGAATCGATTGCACAAGATCTTACAAGTTACCTTTCCTGAGATGGAAAATATCTTATCAACGCCAACTAGGGAGCAATACTGGAACTTGGTCATGACGTTTCCTTACAAGGACTTCGTGCTTGAGTTAAGTAAAGATGAGCTCTTAGAAGGTATTCGGCAATCTACTTCAAAACGCATTTCCGACAAACGCGTGGCTTACTTAGCACAAAAGCTTGCAGCACTAGCCAATCAGTCTTATTGTGCCGTCAAGAAAAACTCTCCAATACTTGAAGAAGTTCGTTACTATGCCAAAGAACTACTCACACTTTCTGAACAAAGACAAGCTGTTCTTGAGCAAATGGTGGACTTAGCTCAGCCTTTACCAGAGTATGAGAGTCTGCTTTCTATTCCTGGCGTCGCTGAGACAACTGCGACAACCATGATTGGTGAACTTAGAGATATCCGCCGTTTTCAGTCTGCCAATCAAATCAATGCTTTTATCGGTATCGACTTCCGGCACTATGAGTCTGGAAACTCCCTCGCTAAGGAACACATTACGAGCGTGGTAATCCCTACGCTAGAAAGATTCTGTTTAAGTGTATTCACAACATCGCTGCGGCTAGCCATCCTAATCCTTGCCATATTGCAGACTTCTATGAGAAATGAAAAAGACAATCGCAAACAACTTCAACGAAGCCACATACGATGGCCTCTATACATCGCCTCGTATAACTTCCTATAATGTATGCTATACGGTTATTACGCATAACGCATAACAAACTTTACGATTACACTTCAACCCAAAATCGCTAAAATTGTTTATGCCATATTATTGTAACACCTTTTCAAAAATGTAGCTAGCTAAGGTGTTATTTAGTTGTGCACTTTTTCTCTGTTAAATCAAAGAAATAACTTCTCTACTGGTTGAATTAAGTAGCTTCCGATAATGATTTCTTCTAGAAATCGTTGATATGCTTGACAAATGGTAGAAAAAGAGAGCTTCGTGCTCTCTTTTTTTGTGCCACATTAGTAAGAATAACTATTATAAGATTGTGAGTAGGTATCCGTACTACCATAATAGTCGCTATAAGTGCTACTGCTATAATCGTCATAGTAATAGTTACTATTGTAACCATCGCTATAAGTCGTATCGTAGCCGCTGCTATAACTGCTATCATAGGTTCCGTAAAGGTCTTCTGAAAGCACCGCCGTTGTTTTCAGAGTGTCGCTTTCTTTTTGACCCAATTGTTTTTTGATGTTGTTTTGAATTTCTAGCAAGTGGTCCGCGCTGACAATTTCATAAGAAGTACCGTTAATCATTTCGCCTTCCCCTTGAAGCTGATAAGTTTCCACATTGCTCAAAGCGTCTGTGTAACCAAGCAAGCTAGGGATGGTACTTGATGAAATCTCAATATTGGTTTGCATATTGCCACTGACCGCTGACAAGATTTTCTTGTATGAGCTGACACTGTCCAAAGCCAAAATTTTCTTCATCACTTTTTGAATAACTTCACGTTGGCGTTTTTGACGTCCGTAGTCCCCTTCAGGGTCATCATAACGCATACGAGCGTAAACCAAGGCTTGTTCTCCGTTAATCTTATGCGTTCCAGGTTCAACGGTCGCTGTGTATTCAGGTTCTTTTTCAGCAATAGAAATCGGGAAATCAAAGTTATTGGTTACCGTAATACCACCAACGGCATCTACCAAGTCCACCAAACCTTGCATATTGATTTGAATGTAATTATCAATCTCAATGTCCAACAAATCCTGAACCGTCATGATAGCCATTTTAGCTCCACCTGATGCGTAAGCGGCATTCAATTTTGCCTGAACGCCAGTCATATCATTGTCTTTTGGTCCTGATAAAGTCACCAAAACGTCGCGTTCCAAACTGGTCATGGTCGTTGTCTTGGTTTCAGGGTTAATCGTCACCAAAATCATCGAGTCACTATTCCCTTGCCAAGTTGATTTTCGCTCAGAATCTCCTGTATCTACCCCCATCAAGAGGATTGAAATCGGTTTCGTTTGCTTGATGGCTTCACTATCTGAAGTGTTGTAATCTTTGAAAGTCTTTGCCAACTCATTAGTTGAAAAATTGAAGGCTGAGGTAACATAAACTCCTAAAGCAACAAGGGTAGTGGCAATGATAGCCGTTATCATTAACAGTATTTTTTTTCTAAGTTTCATTCGTTTACTTTCAGTCTATCAACCTACTCATCAAGTAGACGTCAAGAAATTCTCCATCTTTCGTTTGTACGCCACGTGACGTCGTAGCGTCTATCCTAAAACCAAACTTTTCATAAAGGTGAATAGCTCTGCTATTTCTCACTTGCACCGTCAACTCCAAACGGTGAATCATTGGCGTGTGTTTTGCCCAGTCAAGAGCCATCTCCATCAATAATGAACCTAAGCCGTAACCCCAATAGGCTTGCTTAACAGCGATAAAGATATCACCGATAGAGTCATCTTGTGAATGGTCTGAAGGGACAATATTCAAAACGCCTACGAATTCTTCTCCAAGTCGAGCCACCAAACAAATGGCGTTGATGGACTCACTTTGCTGGTCCAAAAAACGAATCATCTCATCCAAAGTCAAGACTTTGTCTTGAATAATAAAATCCGTTTCCTCAACCACTTTTTGCAACAAGGCTAATAAAGATGAGGCATCCTCCACCTGCGCCTCTTCAATCACAAGGTCTTGCTCACTCACCTTCTAAAGCCTCCAATAACTCCTGACTTCTAGGACCATGAGCTACAAAATCAAGCTTGCGTCCATCACCAGAAGGGGTTAATTGAATGTCTAAATAATCATCTAGCAATTGAGTGTCCAGCAAATTGCCCCATTCAATAACGGTCACCCCATCGCCATATAAAAAATCGTCCAAATCAATCGAATCTGGGTCATTTCCAATACGATAAACATCTAAATGATAAAGGGGCAGACGCCCATCGTACTCTCGAACAATTGTATAGGTCGGGCTTTTGATCATTTGCGTAATACCCAAGCCTTTTGCTATTCCCTTGGTTATGGTCGTCTTACCAGCACCGAGATCTCCAGTCAGGACCAAAACATCCCCTGCTTGCAGCATTAGACCAAGCTTTTTCCCATAGGCAATTAGCTCATCTTCATTTTGACTATAAAACATGTGCCTATTATATCAAAAAACATTTTTTCTTCCAACCCTAACCCGAATTTTCTCCCCAAAATAAAAAGAGCTAAAAGACTGAAGTCTTTCAACTCTTGCAAGTAAGCGTTGTAAAATCTTTTTTATAGGACAGCCAAGAAAATGAAGTTTAAGACAAACAAGGCATCCAAGACCCACATAACCACTGGAATCTCTTTAACTTGTCCTTTAAAGACTTTAACCAAAGTGTAAGTGATGAAACCAGCTGCGATACCGTAAGTAATGCTGTAAGTGAATCCCATAAAGATAGATGTAAAGAATGCAGGAATGGCTTCGTCCAAGTCAGCCCATTTGATGTTTTTAAGGTTTGACAACATCATCACACCAACGATGATTAAGATAGGGGCTGTCGCTTGTGTAGGAACGATAGATACCAAAGGACTAAAGAAACTTGAAATAGCAAAGAGTACCGCTACGACAAGGGCAGTCAAACCTGTACGACCACCAGCTTCGATACCTGCCGCTGATTCCACATAAGTTGTTACGTTAGATGTTCCGGCAACCGCACCAAAGGTTGTCGCAACCAAGTCAGAATAAAGGGCACGGTCAAGGGCAGCAGAATCTTTGCTGTCACCAGTTGCTGAGATGATACCTACTTTTTCACCTGTTCCGACAAGCGTTCCAATCGTATCAAAAATATCTGTTAATGAGAAAGCCAAGATAGCCATCAACACACCAGGCAGACGTGATGGGTCTGAGAAAAGCGCTCCTAGACCTTGGCTACCAAGTGCCGCACCGAAAATTTGTTTCAAGTCGTTGATAGACGCTGATAAATTAGTTGCAGACCAATTAACAGCACCTAAATCAACAACACCCATTAAAATACCAACAATCGTTGTTGCAGCGATAGATAAGATAACGCCACCACGAATGCCTTTCACGATAAAGAAAATAGTAATCGCCAAGCCAATCAAAGCAAGAATGACGGCCGGTGAGTTAAAAGCAACCAAACCTGGTGTTGCTGAGGCATCTGCTGTAATAGAAGCCAAGCCTTTGTCAGCACCAGTTCCTGATACTGTATAAGTACCAGCGTCAATAGAAAATTTCAAGAAACCAGCATTTTTAATTCCGACGTAAGCCAAGAAAATACCAATACCAGCCGAAATCGCTGATTTCAATACAGCTGGAATGGCTTCGATAATCATCTTACGAACTTTAGTTACTGTGATGATTAGGGAAATAATCCCACAAATAAAGACCATTGCCAAGGCTTCTTGCCACGTGTAACCAAGGGCAAAGACAACTGTGTAAGTAAAGAAGGCATTCAAGCCCATTCCTGGTGCTTGTGCGTAAGGAAGGTTGGCATAAAAAGCCATCATCAAGGTCCCTACAACCCCACCAATAATAGTCGCTAGAAAGACACCTTGAGCAGGCATACCAGCTTGCGAAAGAATTGAGGGATTGACAAATAAGATGTAAGACATGGCAAAGAAGGTAGTCAAACCGGCCGTAACTTCTGTACGAACGTCAGTGCCATGTTCCTTAAGTTTAAAAAACTTTTCCATTGAACGTTTTTCTCCTTTTGGTAAGGTTAGTTGTGCGTTGCTTTTTGTTATTTTCCGAACAACTTCCTTATTCTACCAAAAGATCGTTCACTTTTCAACGATTATTTCTCAGGTTTTCGATCCAAAAAGACCAAACAAAGAATTTGAATAAAGGTAAACCCTATGACAAAATGCACCGCATCCCAACCAACGACATTGAGAATCTCAGCAACAACGGTTTTAGGACGTGTGAAAATATCCCAAGAATTCAGCCTTGCATAACGTCCAATGTGAATGGCAAAACTTGAAATAAACGAAAGCAAACCGATGAATATCAAACGCAGGTAATCATTTCTAACCTTGAAGGTTTCCATGATGTTTTTAAAACTCTCAATCCCACAAAGAACACCAAACAAAATGCTAGACACATAAAGCATGTATAAAATTAAGCTCGTCTTGTCCCACAAAACCGTACTAGCAAAATGCATGTGCACAATATCTGTTAGCATATAAAAGGTATTGGGATAGAAAAAGAGCCAGAGCAATAAGCTGGCGTACTTTACTACTCTAAAGCGAACATAGTACGTCACCAGTGAAAAGTCCAATGCCACCAAGGCCAAAAACATATTCCAAACCAAATCTGGTCCCTGCAAATTGTAGTGGTAGATACCAAAGGCAATCATCCCAAAAAAGAGATGAATAAAACCGATTTTTTTAATCATAGCGTCCCCCTTCTTTCTGGTTTTAGTTGTTGTCGATAGTAAAATTATAATAAATTTTTCTTAAAATGTTGTTAAAAAAGCTTACATTTCTAAAAATTCACCATTTTCAAAAAGAGCTTTTCGTTTCGTCCAACCTCCTTTTCTGTTATAATAAAAAGCATGAAAACTAAAATGATTGCATTAGATTTAGATGGCACTTTGCTGCGCCACAATGATACGATTTCGGACTACACAGTGGATACTATCCAAAAAATTCAAGAAAAAGGGCACAAGGTTGTGATTGCAACGGGGCGACCTTACCGCATGGCAGTTAAGCACTACCGTCGTCTTGGTTTAACCACACCCATGATTTCTTTCAATGGTGCCTTGACGCATTTACCTGAAAAGAAATGGGATTTTGAACACAGCGTCACTATTGACAAACGCTACCTTTTGGATGTTTTGGATATGCAAAAGAGCATTGAAGCGGATTTTATCGCCAGCGAATACCGCAAGAAATTCTACATTAGTGCGGAAAATCAGCAAGTGGTCAATCCAAAATTGTTTGGGGTTGAGGAAATCACGGACAAGATGACCATGGATATTACTAAAATCACGGAAAATCCTAATGCCCTTCTTATGCAAACACGTCACGAGGACAAATACGCTCTCGCCAAAGAAATTCGCCAACACTTCAATAACGATATTGAAGTCGATTCTTGGGGCGGTCCGCTCAACATTCTTGAATTTTCACCTAAAGGCGTCAACAAAGCTTACGCTTTAAACTACCTATTAAATGTCTTTAATTTTTCTCCTGAACAACTCATTGCTTTTGGAGATGAACACAATGACACAGAGATGCTAGCCTTTGCTGGTGTCGGTTATGCTATGAAAAATGCAAATGACGTTCTTTTGCCATTTGCAGATAAACAGACAGAATTTTCTAACGAAAACGACGGTGTGGCTAAAGAATTAGAAAAAATCTTCTTGTGAAAAACTTCTTTATTGGAGTTTTTCTTTTTTCATTATTTTCAAAATATTTCAACTTTCTTTACAATTTGATAACGCTGACACTCCCAAAACCCTTTATTTTACTGAAAAAGTAAGGGGTTTTAGTTTACATATTTCTGAAATATTTTCAGGATTTCTGCTATTTTTTCTCAAAAAGCTATTGCATTTTTATTGGAAACGTTTTACAATAAAGTTGTTCTTAAATTTCCTTGAAATGAAAAAGAATGGCCAAGTACGCTTGGAAGGAGATTATTCTTCTTCGTTTCAACGAAAAATATTTAAAAGGAGGAAGAACAAGAATGGGTATCGGTATAATTATTGCCAGCCATGGTAAATTTGCTGAAGGTATTCATCAATCAGGTTCTATGATCTTTGGCGACCAAGAAAAAGTTCAAGTGGTCACTTTTATGCCAAGTGAAGGACCAGATGACTTATACGCACACTTCAACGATGCTATCGCACAATTTGATGCTGATGATGAAATCCTAGTGCTAGCTGACCTTTGGAGCGGTTCTCCATTTAACCAAGCTAGTCGCGTGATGGGTGAAAATCCTGATCGTAAGATGGCTATCATTACAGGTCTTAATTTGCCAATGCTTATCCAAGCCTACACAGAGCGTATGATGGATGCTGACGCAGGTGTGGATAAAGTTGTTGCAAATATCATTAAAGAAGCTAAAGATGGTGTCAAAGCACTACCTGAAGAACTTAACCCTGCTGAAGAAACTGCCGCTGCACCTGCTGCACAAGAAGTACACCAAGGTGCAATCCCAGAAGGGACTGTCATTGGAGATGGTAAACTTAAAATCAATCTTGCTCGTATTGACACACGTCTTCTTCACGGACAAGTTGCGACAAACTGGACACCTGCTTCTAAAGCCGATCGTATCATCGTTGCATCCGATACAGTAGCTAAAGACGAATTACGTAAAAACCTTATCAAACAGGCTGCACCAAACGGTGTTAAAGCAAACGTTGTCCCTATCAAGAAATTGATTGAAGCTGCAAAAGATCCACGTTTTGGTAATACACACGCTCTTATCCTATTTGAAACACCTCAAGAAGCACTTGAAGCTATCGAAGGTGGCGTGCCAATTAAAGAACTAAACGTTGGTTCAATGGCTCACTCAACTGGTAAAACAATGGTTAATAACGTTTTATCTATGGATAAAGACGATGTTGCGACATTTGAAAAATTACGTGATCTTGGTGTAACATTTGACGTTCGTAAAGTTCCTAACGATTCTAAAAAAGATTTGTTTGAACTCATCAAAAAAGCAAATGTACAATAATTTTGGAAGCTACTAAGCATTATCAGGCTGATATCCAAGCTTCATAATCCTCAGTACTCTTATAACTAAGTAAAATTGTCACTGACAGTTTTACCATCGCACATTGAAAACTATTATAGACGAAAGGAACTAGAATAATGTCAATTATTTCTATGATTTTAGTCGTTGTGATTGCTTTCTTCGCTGGTTTGGAAGGTATCCTCGACGAATTCCAATTCCACCAACCGCTAGTTGCCTGTACATTGATTGGTCTTGTAACAGGACACCTTGAAGCTGGTATTATCCTTGGTGGTTCACTTCAAATGATTGCTCTTGGTTGGGCGAACATTGGTGCCGCAGTTGCGCCTGACGCTGCCCTTGCTTCTGTTGCTGCCGCAATCATCATGGTTAAAGGTGGCGACTTCACTCACAATGGTATCGGGGTTGCAACAGCAACTGCTATCCCTCTTGCCGTTGCCGGACTTTTCCTTACAATGCTTGTTCGTACAGCTTATGTTGCCTTGATTCACGGTGCTGACGCTGCTGCAAAAGAAGGAAATATCGCTGCGGTTGAACGTACTCACTTAGTTGCCTTGTTCCTTCAAGGTATTCGTATCGCTATCCCAGCCGCACTTCTTCTAGCTATTCCTACTTCAGCTGTACAATCAGTGCTTAACGCTATGCCAGAATGGTTGTCAGGTGGTATGGCCGTTGGTGGTGGTATGGTTGTTGCCGTAGGTTACGCTATGGTTATCAACATGATGGCTACAAGCGAAGTTTGGCCTTTCTTTGCCATCGGTTTTGCTCTTGCTGCCATTTCTGATCTTACTCTTATCGCCCTTGGTGCTATTGGTGTTGCAGTTGCCTTCATCTACCTTAACCTTTCTGAAAAAGGTGGAAACGGTGGCGGCGGAACTTCTACTGGTTCTGGTGACCCAATTGGCGATATCTTGGAAGACTACTAGAGAGGGGTACTATAATGGCTGAAAAATTGCAATTATCACAATCTGATCGCCGAAAAGTTTGGTGGCGTTTAACGTTCCTTCAAGGTTCTTGGAACTACGAACGTATGCAAAACTTAGGTTGGGCTTATGCCTTGATGCCTGCGATCAAAAAACTTTACACAACTAAAGAAGATCGTGCCGCTGCTCTTGGGCGTCACTTGGAATTCTTCAACACACACCCATACGTAGCTGCTCCAATCATGGGGGTTACAATGGCGCTTGAAGAAGAACGTGCTAATGGTGCAGAAATCGACGATACTGCTATCCAAGGGGTTAAAATCGGTATGATGGGACCGCTTGCCGGTGTTGGTGACCCAGTCTTCTGGTACACTATACGTCCTATCTTGGGAGCTCTTGGTGCTTCACTTGCTCTTGCTGGTAACATCATGGGACCAATCATCTTCTTCCTTGGTTGGAACATCATCCGTATGGCTTTCCTATGGTACACACAAGAAATCGGATACCGTGCAGGTTCTAACATCACTAAAGACTTGTCTGGTGGTATCATCCAAAAAATCACTAAAGGGGCTTCAATCCTTGGTATGTTCATCCTCGCGGTGCTTGTTGAACGTTGGGTATCTGTAGCATTTACAATCAACCTTCCTTCAACAACACTTTCAGAAGGTGCATACATCAACTTCCCTAAAGGTGACGTTACTGGTCCACAGCTTCAAAAAATTCTCGGTGAAGTTGCTAGCGGACTTAGCTTAACTTCTGAACAAACAAACACTTTACAAGGACAATTGGATTCATTGATTCCTGGTTTGATGGGACTTCTTCTTACATTCCTTTGCATGTGGTTGCTTAAGAAGAAAATCTCTCCAATCACAATCATCATCGCATTGTTCATCGTTGGTATTGCAGCTCGATTCTTCGGAATCATGTAATAACCGAAAAAGAGGGAGTAACATCCTTCTTTTTTTATGCTATAATGAAAGCATAAGTAGTGTTAAGGAGTTTATATGGCACAATCAATCAATTCTACCGTCGAATTCACCACAACTGGCGTTTCTTATTTAGGTCTTGGTGGGAAAGTCGGCAAATTTCTATTAGGTGACAAGGGAATCGAATTTTACAATGATGCTAATGTCGAAGATTACATTCAAATCCCATGGACAAGTATTGAAAAAATTGGTGCCAACGTCACCCGAAATAAAGTCAGCCGACATTTTGAAATCTTTACCGACAAAGGAAAATTTCTCTTTGCCTCAAAAGATTCTGGCAAAATTCTAAAAGTAGCTCGTCAACATATTGGCAATGACAAAGTGGTTCGTATGCTAACACTTGTCCAAACCATTGCCAGACGATTTGTCAAAAAACAATAATTTTTGTATAATAGTAGCGTACGGATAAGTAGATTTGAAACTCTTTCAGAAAGTCTGCGGGAGCTGCGAGCAGATAGAGGGACAAGGTCGAAATTCTACCGTTAACGCATTCAAATAAGGAAATTAAGTGCACAGATGTGAAGCTGGATGGAACCGCGCTCAGGCGCTCCAGCAGCTACTCATCTGTGCTTTTTTGTTCATCAAGACGGTGGGCAAAATCATTTTGGAGGATATCTTATGTTAGACATTAAACGCATTCGTAATGATTTTGACGAAGTGGCTCAAAAATTAGCGACTCGTGGCGTTGCTGCTGAAAAATTGACTGAGTTAAAAGAACTCGATGACAAACGCCGTGAATTACTTGTCAAATCAGAATCAGCAAAAGCTGAACGTAACACAGCTTCTGCTGCTATCGCTCAAGCGAAACGCAACAAAGAAGATGCATCTGAACAAATCGCAGCGATGCAAGCTTTATCAGCTGAAATCAAAGCAACTGACGCTGAACTAGC
This sequence comes from Streptococcus alactolyticus, assembly GCF_012277075.1. Classification (GTDB taxonomy): domain Bacteria; phylum Bacillota; class Bacilli; order Lactobacillales; family Streptococcaceae; genus Streptococcus; species Streptococcus alactolyticus. Next base: position 18,215 of record NZ_JAAXMT010000018.1, read on the forward strand.
TAACATTGACGAAAAATTAGCTGAATTCACTACTACATTGCCAAACATTCCTGCTGAGGGCGTACCTGTAGGTACTGACGAAAATGACAATGTGGAAGTGCGTCGTTGGGGAACACCACGCGATTTTCATTTTGACATCAGAGCTCACTGGGACCTTGGTGAAGACCTTGGTATTCTTGATTGGGAACGTGGTGCCAAAGTAACTGGTTCTCGCTTCCTTTTCTACAAAGGACTTGGTGCTCGCTTAGAACGTGCCCTTTACAACTTCATGTTGGACGAACACGCTAAAGAAGGTTATACAGAAGTCATTCCACCATACATGGTCAACCACGATTCTATGTTTGGTACTGGACAATATCCTAAATTTAAAGAAGATACTTTTGAATTAGCTGATTCAGACTATGTTTTGATTCCAACAGCTGAAGTTCCTTTGACAAACTATTACCGCGGTGAAATCCTTGATGACAAAGAATTGCCTGTCTACTTCACTGCCATGAGCCCTTCATTCCGTTCAGAAGCAGGCTCTGCTGGTCGTGACACGCGTGGTTTGATTCGCTTGCACCAATTCCACAAAGTTGAAATGGTGAAATTCTCTAAACCAGAAACATCATACGATGAATTGGAAAAAATGGTTGCCAATGCTGAAAATATCCTTCAAAAACTTGGACTTCCATACCGTGTGATTACCCTATGTACTGGCGACATGGGTTTCTCAGCTGCTAAAACTTACGACTTGGAAGTTTGGATTCCAGCTCAAAACACTTACCGTGAAATTTCAAGCTGTTCAAATACCGAAGATTTCCAAGCTCGTCGTGCCCAAATCCGTTACCGTGACGAAGCAGATGGTAAAGTGAAATTACTCCACACGCTTAACGGTTCAGGTCTTGCAGTTGGACGTACTGTTGCTGCTATTCTTGAAAACTACCAAAACGAAGACGGTTCAGTGACTATTCCTGAAGTCCTTCGTCCATATATGGGTGGCGTTGACGTTATCGCTCCAAAATAAGCCGCACCACTGTAAAAAGCCTTGCTCGCAAAACGAGTAAGGCTTTTTGTCTGCTCAAAAAAAGAAATAGTATAAAAGCATTTTAGGATTTAAAATACTTCTATGCTACTTCCTTTGAATGGCTTTTTAATATTTTCTAAAACGTTGGTAACGGTTTTCTAGCAAGGTATCAAGCGGTAACTGACTCAAACGCTCTAATTCTGTTATCAGGTTCTGCTTAATCATATCGACGATTTCACTTGAGAAATAACCGTGCTCAGGGATAACCTTATCAACAACACCCATATTGAGCAATTCTCCTGCTGTTATTTTCATCAATTGAGCGGCTTCTGAGGCACGAGAGCCGTCTTTCCACAAGATAGAGGCAAAGCCTTCTGGACTTAAAATCGCGTACATGCTGTGTTCTAGCATCCAAACTTGGTCTGCGACAGCCAAAGCCAAGGCACCACCTGATCCACCTTCACCAATGATAATGGCAATAATAGGCACTTTCAAATCACTCATTTCCAAGAGATTGCGAGCAATAGCCTCACCTTGACCACGTTCTTCCGCCCCAACACCAGGGTAAGCACCTGCGGTATTGATAAAAGTCACCACGGGACGGCCAAATTTTTCTGCTTGTTTCATCAAGCGTAGCGCCTTACGGTAACCTTCAGGATTGGGTTGCCCAAAATTACGTTTGAGATTTTCTTGTAACTGTTTGCCCTTTTGAATACCGATAACCGTCACAGGACGACCGTCCAAACGAGCAATGCCACCAACAACCGCACCATCATCTGCAAAATGGCGATCACCATGCAGTTCGATAAAATTATCAAAAATCAATTGAGCATAGTCAAAAGTCGTCAAACGCCCTTGGTCCCGTGCTTCTTTTAAAATTCTCGAAACGTCTGATCTCATCTTTCACCTCCATGTAGTGCAACAAGCGTCGCAATCATCTCTGGCAATTCTGTCCTATTGATAATGGTATCCACAAATCCATGCTCTAAAAGAAATTCGGCTTTTTGGAAATTATCTGGTAGTTGCTCACGAACGGTATTTTCAATCACACGACGGCCAGCAAAGCCCACAAGAGCTTGCGGTTCTGCGATAATAATATCGCCTTCCATGGCAAAACTAGCGGTCACCCCACCCGTTGTTGGGTCTGTCAAAATGGTCAAATAAAATAACCCTGCATTTGAATGGCGTTTGACGGCTGCAGAAATTTTAGCCATTTGCATCAAGCTCATGATACCTTCTTGCATTCGCGCACCGCCTGAAGCCGTAAAGAGCACAACAGGCAGTTCTTGGGCTGTCGCTAATTCAAATAAACGCGTGATTTTTTCACCAACCACCGTTCCCATAGACGCCATGATAAAATTCGAATCCATGATACCAAGAGCAACTTTTTGCCCCTTAATAGTCGCAAGTCCTGTCAAAACTGCTTCGTCAAGACCTGTTTTTTCACGTGCTGCGGCTAATTTTTCCTGATAACCTGGAAAATGAAGGGGGTCTGTGGTTTCTAAACCTGTGAACAATTCTTCAAAACTGCCTTCGTCAACGGTAATCGCCAAACGTTCCTTGGCTGAAATGCGGAAATTATACGAACAACTTGGGCAGATTTTGGCAGTTCCCAAATCTTTTTGGTAAATCATGTGCTTACAAGCGGGACACTTAGCAAACAATTCATCAGGTACTTCAGGCATTTCTCTCTTGACGCCTGTTTTCAACGAATTATTGGGAGTAATGCGAATGTATTTATCTTTTTTATTAAACAGTGGCATAAGCTCTCCTAATCATTGTCTTTATTGTAGTTGGGTAAAAAGGTTTCCATCAAAAATGAGGTATCGTAATCCCCAGCAATAACGTGCTCATCTGAAATCAAGTCCATCTGAAAATCTGCATTCGTAGTAACACCCACGATTTCTAATTCATAGAGAGCACGCTGCATTTTCATCAAGGCATCAAAACGATTATCACCGTGGACGATGATTTTAGCAATCATGCTGTCATAATAAGGCGGAATGGTGTAGCCGTTATACATAGCAGAATCCACACGCAAGCCCACACCACCACTTGGCAAATACAAGTCTGTGATTTTTCCAGGGCTTGGAGCAAAATTAAACTTAGGATTTTCAGCATTGATACGGCATTCAATGGCATGACCTGAAATCGTCACATCGTCTTGGGTTAAGGATAAAGATTGACCTGCTGCGATGCGAATTTGTTCCTTGACAATATCAACTCCGGTTACAAATTCTGTCACAGGATGTTCCACCTGAACACGGGTATTCATTTCCATAAAGTAAAAAGCTGATGTCTTTTCATCAAGCAAGAACTCTATCGTACCAGCATTTTCATAATGAACAGCTTTGGCAGCACGCACGGCCGCTTGACCAATCTGATGACGCAAGGTTTTCCCGATAGCAACAGATGGGCTTTCTTCCAAAACTTTTTGGTTATTGCGTTGCAAAGAGCAGTCCCGCTCACCCAAGTGAATCACATGACCGTAAGAATCCCCTAAAATCTGAACCTCGATATGTCTAGCGGGATAGATGACTTTTTCGATGTACATGGCACCATTACCAAAGGCTGCCAAGGCTTCTTGGGACGCTGATTCAAAGGCTGGAATGAGGTCCTCGGCAGAATTTACCTTGCGAATCCCTTTTCCACCGCCACCAGCAGAAGCTTTTAACATCACTGGATAACCCAGATAATTAGCCACTTCAAGAGCTTCTTGGGTAGTATGCACCTCGCCATCAGAACCAGGAATCACAGGAACGTCTGCCGCAATCATTTCGGAACGCGCGTTGATTTTATCCCCCATCTTATCCATCACTTTGGCACTTGGCCCGATAAAGCTAATATGCATTTCTTCGCACATGGTTGCAAATTTGGAATTTTCACTTAAAAAACCAAAACCTGGGTGAATGGCTTCTGCACCTGTGACAATAGCAGCTGACAAGACAGCATTCATATTCAGATAAGAATCCGTTGAACGAGCTGGACCGATGCAAATGGCTTCATCAGCTAAAATCGTATGCAACGATTCTTTATCCACCTCTGAATAGACAGCGACCGTATGGATGCCCAATTCACGCGCCGCACGAATAATTCGCACCGCAATCTCACCTCGATTGGCAATTAGTATTTTTTTAAACATGCGTCTGCTTTTATCCTCCTATCAGGAATTGCTTTCTTGCAATCCTTGTCCAAATGCTTTTTCTAGCTGAATTAACGCTAAACGATAGGCCTTTTACTGACCAATCGCAAAGGTCAAGGTACCAGAAGCCGCTAATTTCCCATCTACTTCTGCCTTGGCTTCTACCACGGCAATTGTGCCACGGCGTTTGACAAATGTCGCTGTCATCACCAATTGGTCCCCTGGAACAACTTGCTTTTTAAAACGAACCTTGTCCATACCCGCATAAAAGACCAATTTACCTTTATTTTCTTCCTTTGATAATTCTAACACACCTGCAGTCTGTGCCAAAGCCTCCATAATGAGAATCCCTGGCATAACAGGATAGTCTGGAAAATGACCATTGAAAAAAGGTTCATTGATGGTCACATTTTTAATAGCTACAATCTTATCATCGCTGGCTTCTAGCACGCGGTCAACCAAAAGCATTGGGTAACGATGTGGCAAAGCCTCACGAATTTGTTTGATATCAATCATTTAATACGCACCAATCCTTGTCCAAATTCAACAACTTCTTCATTAGTAACCATGATTTCAGTGACAATCCCATCTTTTGGAGCAGGGATTTCATTCATGACTTTCATGGCTTCAATAATCAGCAAGGTTTGCCCCTTTTTAACCGTGTCCCCAACAGAAACAAAGACTGGTTTATCAGGAGCTGGCGCTAAATACGCCACCCCAACAAGAGGACTAGTCACTTCATCTCCTTCGACAAGAGGCGTTTCTTCTGTTTCGCTCACTGCTTCTGCATCTGATGAAGATGGAGAAGAAACAACTGGAGCAACTGGCACCGCATTAACTGGCGGAACTGCCACTGGTTGAGGAGCTGTGTATTCATTTTTACTAAAGCTCAACTCAGCCTCTCCCGTTTTAAATGAGAATTCACGCAGACTTGATTGGTCAAATTGCGCCATCAAATCCTTCACTTCTGAAATATTCACAACTACGCCTCCCAACGTTTAAATGCTAGCACCGCATTGTGCCCACCAAATCCAAAGGTATTCGAAATAGCATAGGCTATATCTGCTTCTTGTCCTTGACCATAAACAACATTTGCCTCGATATCTTCTGACAATTCACGCGTACCAGCCGTCATTGGAATATAGCTATGACGCATGGCTTCGATGGTCGCAATCGCTTCAACGGCACCCGCTGCACCAAGAAGGTGACCTGTAAATGATTTAGTTGATGATACAGGCACTTCTTTTCCAAGAACAGTAACAATGGCCTTGCTTTCGCCTTTTTCATTGGCTTGTGTTGACGTACCATGGGCATTGACATAATCCACTTGCTCAGGAACAATACCCGCCTCATCAATAGCTAACTGAATGGCTTTCGCAGCACCTGAACCGTCTGGAGTTGGCGTGGTTTGGTGATAAGCATCGCAGTTGCTACCATAACCCACAACTTCTGCCAAAATAGTTGCCCCACGTTTTTGAGCGTGTTCAAGGCTTTCAAGGACAAGCACACCAGCACCTTCACCCATCACAAACCCATTGCGGTCTTTGTCAAATGGAATAGCAGAACGAGCTGGGTCTTCGGTTGTTGACAAAGCTGTCAAAGCATTAAACCCACCAATACCAATTTCATTAATCGTTGATTCTGCTCCACCAGCTAAAATCACATCATGGTAACCAAATTTGATTTCACGGAAAGCTTCACCAATCGCATCATTTGAAGAGGCACAAGCCGTTGTAACAGATTTGCAGACACCACGCGCACCAATACGCAAGGCAATATTACCTGCCGCCATATTAGAAAGAGCTTTAGGAATGAACATTGGTTGAATGCGTCGAATGCCTTTGTCATGCATACGGATAACTTGCTCTTGCATTTCTTGCAAACCACCGATACCAGATGACACAATCACCCCCGTGCGGTCACGGTCAACCGTTTCCATATCCAAATTAGCATGTTCAAGTGCCTCTAAAGCGGCATAAATAGCATAAAGAGAATATTGGTCCATGCGGTTTTTATCTTTACGAACAAAGTATTGATCAAAGGGAAAATCGTGGATTTCACCTGCATTGTGAACGGGAATGTCTGACGTATCAAATTTAGTAATCGGTCCAATACCAATCTTGCCTTGATAAAGGCTATCCCAAAATGCTTCAGGGGTATTTCCGATTGGTGATGTCACCCCATAACCTGTCACTACAACTCTATTTAATGTCATGTTTATCTCCTTTAAAAGAGGAATCCTTACTGTCTTACTAAGCTGGCTGCCTTAAGATTGCATGGTCATGCCACCATCGATAGCAATCACTTGACCTGTCAAATAATCTTGTTCTGCTAAAAAGGTTGCAACGGTAGCAACTTCTTCCGCTTTTCCAATCCGTTTCATCGGAATATTGGCAACAATAGCCTTTTGCATTTTTTCTGGAATGACGTCCGTCATGTCAGAAGCGATGAAACCTGGCGCAATAGCATTCACACGGATACCACGCGCAGCCACTTCACGCGCCACTGATTTGGTGAAACCAATCAAACCAGCTTTTGAGGCCGCATAATTGGCTTGCCCAACATTACCCGTTAAGCCAACGACACTTGATATATTAATGATAACGCCTTGACGTGCTCGTGTCATCGGTTTTAAGACGGATTGTGTCATGTTAAAGGCACCTGTTAAGTTAACCTTCAAAACCGATTCAAAATCTTCTTCCGTCATTTTCAAGACCAATTTGTCATTGGTGATGCCAGCATTATTGACCAAAATATCAATAGAGCCCAAACGCTCAATAGCTTCATCCACCATGCGTTTAGCTTCTTCAGCCTGTGAAATATCGCCTGTAATAGCAATGGCCTGACCAGGATAAGCTTGAAAGCTTTCTAAAATCTCTGGCGCCACTTGTGAGCGACCGTTGAGGACAACATTTGCCCCAAGGCTAGCAAATTGATGGGCAATCGCCAAACCAATGCCCCTCGTAGAACCCGTGATAAAAACATTTTTATTTTGGATTGTCATGATATCTCCTAATTCTGCAATAATTCGTCTAAATCAGCTACACTTTCAACAGCTCTCGTTGGAATGGTCTTGTCAATTTTTCGCAAAAAGCCACTGAGGACTTTTCCAGGACCAATCTCGATAACCTCAGTCATGCCAAGTTCACGCATGGTTTCTATGGAATCGTAAAAACGCACAGGTTCCTTGACTTGCCTTGCCAACAAGGACTTGATGTCGTCATGTCGCATCACCTTAGCCTCGGTATTGCCCACCAGCGGAATGTGAAAATCAGCAAAAGTCACCGTTTCAAGCACTTTGGCTAATTGTTGGCTCGCTGGTTCCAATAAGCCCGTATGGAAAGGACCTGACACTTTCAAAGGAATCAAACGTTTCACACCTGCTTCTTTGAGCAATTCAACCGCAGCATTCACGGCTGCTGTTTCTCCACCAATTACAATTTGGCTAGGTGTGTTGTAATTAGCTGGGGTTACAATACCCTTGACTAAAGCCTTTTGGCACATCTCCTCAATCAAGTCAGCATCAGCGTTCATCACAGCCACCATCTTGCCAGTTCCTTGCGGAGCTGCCGTTTCCATAAATTCACCGCGTTTGGCAACCAAGGCCACCGCATCTTCAAAATCCAAGGCACCTGAAGCTACCAAGGCTGAATATTCACCAAGTGAAAGCCCCGCTACCATATCAGGCTCGAAGCCTTTTTCTTGAAGCAAACGAAAAATAGCAATGGAAGTTGTCAAAATAGCAGGCTGTGTGTAGCGGGTTTGGTTCAACTTTTCATCATCTGTATCAATCAGCTGACGAAGGTCATACCCAAGAACAGCACTCGCTTGTTGAAACGTTTCTCTCACAATAGGATAAGCCGCATACAAATCGCTTGCCATTCCTAATTTTTGTGCCCCCTGACCTGCAAATAAAAAGGCAGTTGTCGTCATTAAACCCTCCTATACGGCAGACGTATCTCTAACGTCCTTTAGTTTTCTACCTCACTATCAGACCAGCGTTTAGCTTCCGCCAAAATAACCTCTTTGGCGCCATAGTAAAGGTCTTTCAAAATATCTTCACACGTTTCTTCTTTGGCAATAAGCCCTGCGATTTGCCCAGCCATAACAGAACCCATGGTCACATCACCATCCACAACGGCATTGCGTAAAGCACCTGCCCCCAAAGCTTCGATATCTTCTGCCGTTTTACGTCCAACCAAGAAATCTTTTTCCGCATGGGCATACGAAGTGGTTAATTTATTTTTGATGGCACGCACAGGGTGTCCCACAACAGTGGCAGATACCACAGTGTCAATATCTTTAGCTTTTAAAATCTTATCTTTAAATTGCTGGTGCGCATTTGACTCTTTGGCCACTACAAAACGCGTTCCCACTTGAATAGCTTCTGCTCCAAGCATAAAGACAGCAGCTGCACCACGACCATCACCAATACCACCAGCTCCAATAACTGGAATATCAACCGCGTCAACCACTTGACGAACCAAGGTCATTGTTGTCAATTTACCAATGTGACCGCCAGCTTCCATACCTTCTGCAATCACAGCATCCGCGCCCAATTTTTCCATGCGTCTTGCCAAAGCAACACTTGGAACCACGGGAATAACCGTAATTCCTGCCTCATGAAAACGTTCCATGTATTTTCCAGGATTTCCAGCGCCTGTCGTTACGACTTTGACCCCTTCTTCAATGACCAAATCCACAATATCATCAACAAAAGGTGACAAGAGCATAATATTCACACCAAAAGGTTTATCTGTTATCGCTCTAACCTTGTCAATATTGGCTTTAACGACTTCTTTTGGGGCATTACCACCACCAATAATCCCTAAACCACCAGCATTTGAAACGGCTCCTGCCAAATCACCGTCAGCAACCCAAGCCATTCCCCCCTGAAAAATAGGGTATTTGATATTTAATAACTCTGTAATACGTGTTTTCATCTTTAACCTTCTAAATCCACAGTCAGACAATAATTTGATAATCAAACTATAACCATAAGAAGAGAAGGAGCAGGATATGAACTAGCTAACTAGCCATATCCTACGCCCCCTTTCGTCAATATAACATTGATTTTGACTTAAACGCTATTATTTTGTTTTTTCTTCTACGTAAGCAACCAAGTCACCAACTGTGTTAAGACCATCTTCAGATTCGATTTGGATATCAAATGCATCTTCAATTTCTGAAATCACTTGGAAAACATCAAGTGAGTCTGCATCAAGGTCTTCAAAAGTTGTGTCCATTTTAACTTCTTCTGGTTCTTTACCAAGTTCTTCAACGATAATTTCTTGTACTTTTTCAAATACTGCCATGATGATTTTCTCCTTAAAAATAAATACAATATATTTCCTGTACGAACGTACAAGTAGTTAACTAAATTTTAACAATTAGATTTCCCCATGTCAAACCTCCGCCAAAAGCAGAGAATAAAACCGTTTGTGAGCCATCTAATGCAATGATACCTTTATCCACTGACTCTGATAATAAAATAGGAATACTTGCTGCACTGGTATTACCATAAGCCATCATATTGGCTGGCAATTTCTCCATGCTAACCCCTAATTTTTTAGCCATTTTGTTCAAGATTCTGATATTGGCTTGATGTAGGAACAAGTAGTCTAAATCCTCGATGGATAAGCCAGCGTCTGCGACCAATTGTTTAATGCTCTTTGGCACATCGCGAATCGCAAAATCAAAAATCGCACGACCGTCCATCTGGAGGTATTTTTCATCTGAAGTTGTGTCAGAAAACGGAGAGGATAAGCCAACCAATCCAGAGGTCAAACTGCCGCCGCGGCTACCGTCTGTATGAAGGGACTCTGCCAAAAAGTGCTTTGTATCGCTTGCTTCAAGCAAAACACCGCCAGCACCATCACCAAAGAGAACCGAACTACTACGGTCAGACCAATCCAAGGTTTTTGATAAGGTTTCCGCACCAATGACGAGACCTCTTTGATACAGACCAGATTGGATAAATTTATCCGCCGTTGCTAAAGCAAAGACAAAACCACTGCAAGCCGCCGTCATATCCATTCCAAATGCATTGCTTGCTCCGATATTGGCTTGAATACGCGCTGCCGTTGAAGGCATCAAGCTATCTGGTGTAATGGTCGCTACGATGATAAAATCAATAGCTTGCGCTGACAAGCCAGATTGCTTTAGCAATTGTTGAGCCACTTGCGTTCCCAAATCGCTGGTCGTTTCCTCACGAGTGATGTGACGCTCCCTAATACCTGTTCGTGATGAAATCCATTCATCACTGGTATCCATAATCTGCGATAAATCATCATTGCTAATAATCTGTTCAGGAGCATAAGCTGCCACCTGAGTTATTTTTGAAAATGCCATGATTACATTAACTCCTCAAGAAACTTATGAAGATTTTTAAGCCCTTGTGCCAAAGCTTCAAATTCCTGTTCATTCATATCTTCAGCGATATGAATTACCATATTTTTATGAAACTTGCGGTGGAGCCTATCTAACAGTTTCCCTTTTTTTGTCAAAGTCAAGTGAACAACGCGACGGTCCAGCTTTGAACGTTTTCTCTCAATGTAGCCTTTCGCCTCGAGCTTGTTTAAACTAGTCGTCACAGTGCCTAGGGTTAACATCAATTCCCTAGCAATATCACTTGGTGTCACATTGGTATTTTTGCCAATAATTTCAATGGTGTGCATCTCTTTCAAAGAAACGTCACTGAATTGGCTCGTTCTCAAACTCGTTTCTTCGATAACTTGAACACGATTAAAAATATCAACAAGATAATCATTGATTCTATTATAATCCAAAGGACCACCTCCAAGAAAAAACTTTGACGCTCAAATTATATCAAAGTGCTAATTAATTTGCAAGCCTTTAAACAGTCTTGAACGTTACGTCTTATTTTCCTGAAAATTTTGGACGTCGTTTCTCAGAAAAAGCCAGCACGCCTTCTTTGAAATCTTCCTTAAAGGCCAAATCTTCTTGTAGTCGCAATTCTAAAGCCGTGTAATCTTGCCAATTCTCAAACGAAGCCTTCCAAGACATTTCCTTGATAGCACGATAAGAATTGATTGAACCACGGAGCAGACGTTTGCAAAGTTGTTGGGTGGTTTTCTCTAATTGGTCTGATTCACACAAGCGGTAAACAATCCCATATTCATAGGCTTTTTCCGCATTTAAAGCTTCACCTGTCAAAGCTAATTGATTGGCACGATTGGCACCGATAGCACGGCTCATCAACAAAAGTCCTCCTGCATCAGGAGCCAACCCCACACCGACGAAAGCTTGAATAAATTTGACTTTATTGCTGGCTACCACAAAATCGGCTGCCACTGCCATATTAGCAGCCGCACCAGCTACCGCACCGTCAATACTCATAATAACCAGTTTGGGCAATTGTTTTATAGCAAAGGAAATCTGATTGACCAAATGGGCAATATCAACCAGTGAAGCAATGTTGTCCGCATCCACTGCGTGCTTCATTTCCACCAAATCACCGCCGACAGAAAAGACCTTCCCAACAGCCTTGATAACCAAAAGCTTGACAGTCGAATCCTGCTTTGCCTTTTCCAAAACATCCAAGATTTCTTGGCAAACAGGAATATTAAACCCATTTGAAATATCAGGACGATTCAACGTTAAAATCGCCACTTCCCCTGCTTCATAAATAATATGACTATATGACATACAAAAACCTCTATCAAAAAATACTTTGATAATTTAATTATTTTACTGATTGCTATTCTATCATAACTATGATTATTTTATCAAGAGAAAAAAGGAAATTTATGAAAAATAATTTGATATTTTAATAATTTAGTATTCAAATTAAATAGACTAAAAAAAGAGGTGAAACCTCTTTTATCACTATGTTAACTGCGTCACATCCTGCAATAATTGCCCTAAATCCGTCAACAAACGACTGGCTTTGCTTTGGTCCATGCCAAACATACGGTCCTCAATCGCCCAAACAGGTAAATGGGCTGACGTCGCCGCCTGAATGCCTTTCTCACTATCTTCCACTACAATTGCCTCATCACAAGAAACATCTAATTTCTTAATAGCTGCCTCATAGATGTCAGGATACGGTTTTCCTCGTGAAAATTCCTCCCCTGATAAGACAACAGAAAAGTAATCGCGAATACCTGCTTCGTCTAAAGCCCTTAAAATATCAGGTTTTGAAGTGCTAGAGGCCAAGCCTAAAGCATAACCCATCTCTTTTAAAGCTTGAACCACACGAACCGTATCAGGAAAAATCAAATCCTTATAAGGAAGTGGGTGCTGTGCCTTATACTGAGCATATTCAGCTTGTAACTGCGCCACATCCCAATTCTCATAATCATCACCTAAAATAGCCTGCCAAATGTGCTTGGTATTACCCCCAATAAAAAAACGAGGAGGCAAATGGTCGATGCTAATCCCTTTTTCCTTTAGAAAAGTTTTTCGTCTGTTGTAGTAAAAGGTTTCAGTGTCAAATAAAACACCATCCATATCAAAAATAATCGCTTTAATAGTTTCCATTCTCCTATTATACTACACTAGCCCTTTATTGTAAAAAGTACTGACAAGTTGTCAGAATTTTGTTATAATAACATACAAATTTACATTTGGGAGTCATTATGAAAGTCATCAAATTTGGAGGTAGTTCACTTGCCTCCGCTGAACAACTCAAAAAAGTATTGGATATTGTTACATCTGATCCTGAACGACGTTTTGTCATCGTTTCAGCACCAGGTAAGCGCCACTCAGAAGACACAAAAGTAACCGACGCACTGATTAAATACTATAAAAATTACGTTGCTGGAAATGATGTCACTGCGTCACAAAAATGGATTATCGATCGTTACCAAGCCATTGCCAATGAACTCGGCTTATCACCTGCTATCATGACTAAGATTAGCACAGCAATCAAACAGTTGGCTACGTTACCGATCGAAGACAA
>NZ_JAAXMT010000019.1 GCF_012277075.1 Streptococcus alactolyticus
TGACATACAAAAACCTCTATCAAAAAATACTTTGATAATTTAATTATTTTACTGATTGCTATTCTATCATAACTATGATTATTTTATCAAGAGAAAAAAGGAAATTTATGAAAAATAATTTGATATTTTAATAATTTAGTATTCAAATTAAATAGACTAAAAAAAGAGGTGAAACCTCTTTTATCACTATGTTAACTGCGTCACATCCTGCAATAATTGCCCTAAATCCGTCAACAAACGACTGGCTTTGCTTTGGTCCATGCCAAACATACGGTCCTCAATCGCCCAAACAGGTAAATGGGCTGACGTCGCCGCCTGAATGCCTTTCTCACTATCTTCCACTACAATTGCCTCATCACAAGAAACATCTAATTTCTTAATAGCTGCCTCATAGATGTCAGGATACGGTTTTCCTCGTGAAAATTCCTCCCCTGATAAGACAACAGAAAAGTAATCGCGAATACCTGCTTCGTCTAAAGCCCTTAAAATATCAGGTTTTGAAGTGCTAGAGGCCAAGCCTAAAGCATAACCCATCTCTTTTAAAGCTTGAACCACACGAACCGTATCAGGAAAAATCAAATCCTTATAAGGAAGTGGGTGCTGTGCCTTATACTGAGCATATTCAGCTTGTAACTGCGCCACATCCCAATTCTCATAATCATCACCTAAAATAGCCTGCCAAATGTGCTTGGTATTACCCCCAATAAAAAAACGAGGAGGCAAATGGTCGATGCTAATCCCTTTTTCCTTTAGAAAAGTTTTTCGTCTGTTGTAGTAAAAGGTTTCAGTGTCAAATAAAACACCATCCATATCAAAAATAATCGCTTTAATAGTTTCCATTCTCCTATTATACTACACTAGCCCTTTATTGTAAAAAGTACTGACAAGTTGTCAGAATTTTGTTATAATAACATACAAATTTACATTTGGGAGTCATTATGAAAGTCATCAAATTTGGAGGTAGTTCACTTGCCTCCGCTGAACAACTCAAAAAAGTATTGGATATTGTTACATCTGATCCTGAACGACGTTTTGTCATCGTTTCAGCACCAGGTAAGCGCCACTCAGAAGACACAAAAGTAACCGACGCACTGATTAAATACTATAAAAATTACGTTGCTGGAAATGATGTCACTGCGTCACAAAAATGGATTATCGATCGTTACCAAGCCATTGCCAATGAACTCGGCTTATCACCTGCTATCATGACTAAGATTAGCACAGCAATCAAACAGTTGGCTACGTTACCGATCGAAGACAACGCTTTTTTATACGATACCTTTTTAGCAGCCGGCGAGGATAACAATGCCAAACTTGTTGCAGAATACTTTAGAAAAAATGGGCTTTCATCTCGCTACATGCACCCTAAAGAAGCAGGTATTATCGTATCAAGCGAACCTAGCAATGCGCGTATTTTACCGTCAAGTTATGATAAACTTGAAGCCTTACAAGAACTGGATGAAGTTATTGTCATTCCTGGATTTTTCGGAGTGACTGTTGATGGCAATGTCTGCACATTCTCTCGTGGCGGTTCAGATATTTCAGGCTCAATTGTTGCCGCTGGGGTAAAAGCAGACCTTTATGAAAACTTCACGGATGTCGATGGTATTTTTGCCGCACACCCAGGAGTTGTCCACAAACCACACACCATCAAAGAACTCACTTACAGAGAAATGCGTGAGCTTGCCTACGCGGGATTTTCCGTTCTCCATGACGAAGCACTCATTCCTGCTTACCGTGGTAAAATTCCATTAGTCATTAAAAATACTAACAACCCAAATCATCCTGGTACACGCATTACCCTTAAAAATACAAGTAACAATGCTCCTGTTATTGGTATCGCAGCCGATGATAACTTTGCAAGTATCAACATGTCTAAATACCTCATGAACCGCGAGGTCGGGTTTGGTCGCAAAGTACTGCAAATTCTAGAAGAATTGAACATTCGCTGGGAACATATGCCAACAGGAATTGACGATATGTCAATCATTGTCCGCGAACGTGAACTAACGCCTATTAAAGAGCAAGAAATCACCACCTACCTCACACGCGAATTAGGGGTCGATGAAGTGGATATCGAACATGGCCTTTCAATTATCATGATTGTTGGTGAAGATATGAAAAACCATATCGGGGTGACTGCAACAGCAACTAAAGCACTGTCTGAAAAACACATCAACCTCGAAATGATTTCACAAGGTTCTAGCGAAGTTTCAGTCATGTTTGTAACGCAAACCGAACACGAAAAACAAGCCGTACGTGCTCTATACAAAGCCTTTTTCCAACCAGAAGAAGATTAATCAAAAGTCAGCATTAGTGTAATGCTGACTTTTTCTATTCCTTAAAGTCCAGAAAGAAAGGTTCAATGCTTCTAAGAAAAGCACTTTTGCCTTTAAAGCGTTCCCCACGCATCACACGATCCAATTTTGACACACCTTCTGCCC
>NZ_JAAXMT010000020.1 GCF_012277075.1 Streptococcus alactolyticus
TAGCGTCACAAGAGAACTCGACTTAACAAGACACCACTACTTTAACATAAAAGAAAAAGTAGAGAGTACTTTCTCCCGTCGAAGATTTTCTCACTACTAATCTTAGTATGTTTTTATTTGTTGTAAAAATCTGCAATGGCCTAATCGATGAGAGAAAATTGAACGTTTTGTGTGCTTAGTTTACCCCGCTTTCCCCAAAAAAGCCGCAAAATATGATACAATAAAAGAAATATAAATGGTTGTGAGTTATGAATTATTTAAAAAATCTTTTGGCAAATTATAAGTTTGATCCTAGTAAATTTAGATTAGGCATGCGGACCATTAAGACCGGGTTAGCCGTTTTCTTAGTCTTGTTGATTTTCCATCTATTTGGATGGGAAGGATTGCAAATCGGGACTTTGACGGCTGTTTTCTGTTTACGCGAAAATTTTGATAAAAGCGTGCATTTTGGCTTTTCAAGGGTTGTGGGAAATAGTGTAGGTGGTTTCTTATCACTGATTTTCTTTTTTATCAATCAATTTTTTGACTACCATTTCTGGGTTACCTTAGTTTTCATCCCTATTTTTTCGATGCTGGGCATTATGATAAATGTGGCTATCAACAATAAAGCAGGAATCATTGGAGGGACGTCTGCTCTTTTGATTATTACGCTTTCTATTCCGCCTGGAGATACGGTCTTATACGTTTTTGCACGTATTTTTGAAACCTTCTGCGGGGTCTTTGTAGCCATTATTGTTAATGCGGATGTCAATGAAGTTCGGAAATTAATTCGTAGGCGAGAACATAAATAAAATTATATGTCATGTTTTCTAACATAAAGGGTTGACAGTTTAGAATTTTCAGATTATAATGGATAGCGGAAGGAGGTCATCATGAGAGAAAAAGAACTCAGACGTTCCATGGCGGTATTTCCTATTGGAACAGTAATGAAGTTGACAGATTTAACTGCACGTCAGATTCGTTATTATGAAGATCAGGGCTTAATTACGCCGGAGAGAACATCGGGGAATCGTCGCATGTATTCGTTGAATGACATGGATCGATTGCTTGAAATCAAAGATTTTCTCAATGAGGGGCTTAATATTGCAGCGATTAAACGTGAGTATGCGGAGCGGCAAGACAAAGCTAATCAAAAACAGAAATCTTTGACCGATGCTGATGTTCGCCGTATCTTACAAGATGAACTCCGAAACCAAGGGCGTTTTTCAACCCCATCGCAGTATATTAGTAATTGGCGCATCTAAGTCGAGTGTATCGGCTTTCTGTAAAAAAAGGAGACCTTAATTCATGACTATTACAGCATCAGACATTCGTCGCGAAGTTAAAGAAAAAAATGTAACATTTCTACGCTTGATGTTTTCAGATATTGCTGGGACATTGAAAAACGTGGAAATCCCAGCTACTGATGAACAGCTTGACAAAGTATTAGCCAACAAAGCTATGTTTGATGGCTCTTCAATCGAAGGATTTGTACGTATCAACGAATCTGATATGTTTTTACATCCTGACCTTGACACATGGACTGTTTTCCCTTGGGGTGGTGAAAATGGTGCTGTTGCAGGTTTGATTTGTGACATTTACACAGCAGAAGGTGAGCCTTTTGCAGGTGACCCACGTGGTAACTTGAAACGTGCTCTACGTCACATGGAAAAAGTTGGTTTTAAATCATTTAACCTTGGTCCAGAACCAGAATTCTTCTTGTTCAAATTGGATGAAAAAGGTGAACCAACTCTTGAAGTAAACGACCGCGGTGGTTATTTTGACCTTGCACCAACAGACCTTGCTGATAACACACGTCGTGAAATCGTTAACGTGTTGACTGAAATGGGATTTGAAGTTGAAGCAAGTCACCACGAAGTTGCGGTTGGACAACACGAAATTGATTTCAAATATGCTGATGTTTTGAAAGCATGTGACAACATTCAAATTTTCAAACTCGTTGTTAAAACAATTGCTCGTAAACATGGTCTTTACGCAACATTTATGGCAAAACCAAAATTCGGTATTAATGGTTCTGGTATGCACTGTAACATGTCATTGTTTGACTACGATGGCAACAATGCTTTCTTTGATACAGAAGATCCAAAAGGAATGCAATTGTCAGAAACAGCTTACTACTTCCTTGGCGGTTTGATGAAACATGCTTACAACTATACTGCTATTATGAATCCAACTGTAAACTCATACAAACGCTTGGTTCCTGGATATGAAGCACCTGTTTACATTGCATGGGCTGGTCGTAACCGTTCACCACTTATTCGCGTTCCTGCATCTCGTGGTATGGGAACTCGTTTGGAACTTCGTTCTGTTGACCCAACAGCAAACCCATACTTAGCACTTGCAGTTCTTCTTGAAGCAGGTCTTGATGGTATTGAAAATAAAATTGAAGCTCCAGCTCCAGTAGAATCAAATATTTATGTGATGACTGAAGAAGAACGTAAAGAAGCAGGCATTCGCGACCTTCCTTCTACTTTGCATAATGCGGTTAAAGCCTTGCAAGAAGATGAAGTTGTTAAAGCAGCTCTTGGTGAGCACATTTATACAAATTTTGTGGAATCTAAGAAAATTGAATGGTCAAGCTACGCAGCATTCGTTTCACAATGGGAAATTGATAACTACTTAGATTTATATTAAGGCATAGTGAGAACAGATTGGAGAAACAGTCCTTTATGGGACTTTTCTTCAGTCTTTTCTTTTCAATTGATTTTGAAGAAGTGCGACCACTTTTACCCCTCATAAGAATAGATAACCGATAATATTTTGAGTAAAAGAGTATATTTTATCAAAAAATGTCTAGAATGACTACTCTAACGCCTCAAAATATGGTACAATATATTACAATATTCTGAATAATTAGATTATTTATACGATGATTGGAGTGAAGGCTATGAACACAGGTGCTATAGAGGCACAAAAAACAACGCTTTGGGACCCCTCTTTCGAGTCTGATGCTTGTGGAATGGGATTTGTTGCCCAAATTGATGGCATGGCTAGTCATACTTTGATTGACTATGCATTGACGATGTTGACACGAATGAATCACCGTGGTGGGACAGGTGCCGAACCTGACACTGGAGATGGGGCTGGGATGTTGCTCGCCTTGCCTGATGAATTTTTCAAACTAAAGGCAAAAGAAGCGGGTTATAGCTTGCCTAAAAAGGGTGACTATGCTGTCGCTCAGCTCTTTTTACCACAAAACGCAGAAGCCAAGGCTAGTCTTTTAGAGGCTGTTAAGGCTGAGATAAAATTGGCTGGTTTTCATGTGTTGATGACGCGTGATGTGCCGTTTCGTTATGATAATTGCGGTCCAGCAGCTCAGGAAATCATGCCAAGCTTTGTCCAAGTGTTTATTAAGAAACCAGACGACACGAAAGCAGGGCGTGATTTTGAGGACCAATTGTTCCAGTTGCGTCGTCAAATGGAGAAGACGTTCTCAGCAGATGAATTTTTCATTTGTTCGTTATCGAGTAAAACTATTGTGTATAAAGGAATGTTACACGCTTTTCAGGTCGGGCTATTTTACCCTGATTTGCAAGATGAGCACTTCAAATCTCACATTGCGTTGACTCACTCACGCTTTTCGACCAATACTTTCCCATCTTGGGACCGTGCGCAGCCATTTCGCTTTTTAGCCCACAATGGTGAAATCAATACCCTTCGTGGTGCGGAAAACTGGATGCACAGTCATCAAATTGAGGTTTACAACGAGGAAAATTCAGATTCGGCTAAGTTGGAAAACTGTTTGGAATATCTTTACCGTAATGGTCGTGATATCCCGCAGAGCTTGTTGATGATGGTTCCTGAAGCTTGGGGTGAAGAATCTGGGCTTTCAGATGATTTGAAGGCTTTCTACGAATATGCGTCAAGCTTTGTAGCGCCTTGGGATGGTCCAGCGGCCCTTGTCTTTTCTGACGGTGATATGGTTGGTGCACGTTTGGACCGTAATGGTTTGCGTCCTAGCCGTTATTCATTGACGAAGGATAATTTCTTGATTTGCTCAAGTGAATCAGGTGTAGTGGACCTTGAACCAAGTCATGTGGTTGAAAAAGGTGTGCTTGGTCCTGGTAACATGATGTTGATTGACACCACTTCAGGCAGATTGATGCGCAATGAAGAAGTCAAGGCTTATTACGCTGCTCAGCATCCTTACAAGGAATGGGTGGAAGAAAATATCGCTCATTTAAAAGACTTTGAGGCAGCCGAATTACAAGAAGAAACCACAGACATTGATACCATGTGGAAGGCTTATGGCTACACAGAAGAAGTCATTCGCACGGTGATTTTACCGATGTCTGAAAAAGGGGAAGAACCTGTTATTTCGATGGGATTTGATAGCCCATTAGCAGTGCTTTCTCATAAAAATCAATCCCTTTTCACCTTCTTCAAACAACAATTTGCGCAAGTTACCAATCCGCCAATTGATGCCATTCGTGAACAAATCGTGGTGTCAACGAGTGTTTACTTGGGTGGCGATGGTAATTTCAAGGCAGATGGGGCGGACAACTGTGTGAAAGTCAAGATTGACAGTCCAATGTTGTCAAGCCAAGAATTTGCGAAAATCGCTCAGTTGCAAGATGAGCGCTACCGTGCAACAACCTTGTCAACGGTTTATGATGTGGTTGAACCTTCTCACAACCGTTTGCAACGTGCTTTGGAAAACTTGTTTAAGGCGGCGGAAAAAGCTGTGGATAACGGCAGCAAGATTATTATTTTGTCAGACCGTCACATTCAAGAAAATCAAACAACGATTCCAATGTTGTTGGCCGTTTCTGGTTTGAACAATTACATGGTTGTCAAGGGTAAAGCTAGCCAATTCTCGATTGTGGTGGATACGGCTGAAGCAGTTGAAGTGCATCATTTTGCGACCTTGGTAGGTTACGGTGCGGCAGCCATTCACCCTTACGGAGCTTATGCGACCTTAAAAGAATACGGTAAAGATGAGCAGGCATTTGAAAAATACCGCAAAGCTTCAGAAAAAGGTATTGTCAAGATCATGAGCCGTATGGGAATTTCTACTATCCTTGGTTACAAGGGTGCCCAGCTATTTGAAGCAGTTGGTTTGTCTGATGCTGTTGTCAACAAATACTTTACAGGAACTGTAACGCGTATTGGTGGCTTGTCACTAGACCAAATTGAAAAAGAATACCTGCAACGTATCGAAGATGCTTTTGGTCCACGTCGTGGGGATTACTTGCAAAGTGGCGGTATTTACCAATTCAAGGCTGACGGTGAATACCATTTGTTTAACCCACACACCATTTACAATTTCCAACAGGCTGTTCGTACAGGCGATTACAAACTATTCAAAGAATACACGGCTGAACTAGACAAAGAAGCTTTGGAAACACCGACAACACTGCGTTCGATTTGGGAATTCCATTCTGACCGTCCAAAAGTAGATTTGTCTGAAGTCGAGCCTGCTGAAACTATTGTCAAACGTTTCAAGGTTGGTGCCATGAGTTTTGGTTCATTGTCTAAAGAAGCTCATGAAACCATTGCAGAAGCTATGAATGCCATTGGAGCCAAATCAAACTCTGGTGAGGGTGGCGAAAATCGTAACCGTTTCAAAGTCCAACCAGACGGACGCAATTTGAATTCTAAGATTAAACAGGTGGCTTCTGGACGTTTTGGGGTGAATGCGGAATACCTCATGTCTGCAGAAGAACTTCAGATTAAACTCGCACAAGGGGCAAAACCTGGTGAAGGTGGGCAATTGCCTGGTCAAAAAGTCTTCCCTTGGGTTGCTGAAATTCGTGGGGCAACGCCTGGTGTGCGTTTGATTTCACCACCACCGCATCACGACATTTACTCAATTGAAGATTTGGCGCAGCTGATTTATGACCTCAAAGCAATTAATCCTTATGCAAAAATCAATGTCAAGTTGGTGTCAAGCACAGGTGTTGGAACTATTGCCACAGGTTGTGTTAAGGCTGGTGCGGACAAGGTCGTTATTTCAGGCTATGACGGTGGAACAGGTGCCTCTCCTCGTAATTCGGTCCGTGACGCTGGTTTGCCGTGGGAAATGGGCTTGGCAGAAGCGCATCAAACGCTATCTCTTAACCGTTTACGTCAACGTATGACTTTGGAAACTGACGGTAAATTGATGACAGGTCGTGACCTTGCCGTAGCGACACTTCTTGGGGCTGAAGAATATTCATTTGCTAGCTTGGCTTTGATTTCTATCGGTTGTGTGATGATGCGTGTTTGCTCGCTCAATACCTGCCCTGTTGGTGTTGCAACACAAAATCCAGAGTTGCGTCAGCATTTTGCTGGAAAACCAGAACACTTGATGAACATGATGATGTTCATGGCAGAAGAATTGCGTGAGTACATGGCTGAACTTGGCTTCCGCTCAGTTGATGAAATGGTTGGGCATTCTGAAATCTTGAAAGCCAAATTCATTCCAAAAGGGAAAGCCAAATCACTTGATTTCTCACGTATCTTGGGAACAGCTTATCCGATTAACCGTAAGACAGAAGACCCATTTGCAGATGCTCGTCAATGGAAAGAGTTGGACGGCTTTGCCAAAGCAGCGGTTGATAGTGGCGTTGGCGTGACGGTTAAAGAATCCATCAATAACGTGCAACGTGCGGTTGGTGCGAGAATGGCTGGTTGGCTAGCAGAACGTTACGGTAACGACACACTTGAACCAGGTTTGATTAAGTACGAATACACAGGTATCGCAGGGCAATCTTTTGCAAGCTTTATCACACAAGGCATGGAGTTGACCTTGGTTGGTGAAGCCAATGATTACATTGCCAAATCCATGTCAGGTGGTCGCTTGATTGTTAAACCACCGTATGATGCGGCTTACGATGTGGAACATTCACCGATTGTTGGAAATGTTGCTCTCTTTGGTGCGGTCAAGGGTGAAGCTTATTTTGCAGGTCGTGCGGGTGAGCGTTTCTGTGTCCGTAATTCAGGTGCAAAAGTAGTGGTTGAAGGTGTTGGCGCCCACGGTTGTGAATACATGACAGGTGGTGTAGCGGTTATCCTTGGCACAACAGGACGCAACTTTGCTGCTGGTATGAGTGGCGGTGTGGCTTATGTTTACGATGCTGACGGTGACTTTGCTGAAAAAGTCAATCGCGAAATGGTTGACCTCTACAAAGTTGGAGAAACACGTGGGGACGATGTTTTGGTTGATATGATTCAAAAACATTACGACTACACAGGCAGTGCTAAAGCCAAACGTTTGCTTGATAATTGGGCACAAGAAGTGGATAAATTTGTCAAAGTATATCCAACAGAATTCCACGAAATCCACGATATTGAGCATGCTCTGGCTAAAACTGGCTTAGAAGGTGACGAACTAGAATTACGTACCTTTGAAATTGCGACAGGCGGAGCTGAAACAGCTGCCGAAAAAGAAGAACTACTTGCACAAGTAACAGGAGGTAATTAAAATGGCGGACCCATTTGGATTTTTGAAATATGAGCGAAAAGACAATCCTTATCGTCCTGTTGCTGAACGCATCTTGGACTTTGAGGAACTGCAAATCCCACTCTCAGAAGAAGAGCGTCGCAAACAAGCGGCTCGTTGTATGACTTGTGGCGTACCATTTTGCCACTCAGGTACTTTTTACGGTGGTGGGCGTGCCGTTTCAGGCTGTCCTAACGACAACTTGATTCCAGAGTGGAATGATTTGGTTTACAAGGGTGATTACAAGCGTGCATTTGAGCGCCTATCTCGAACCAATCCATTCCCTGAGATGACAGGGCGTGTTTGTCCGGCACCTTGTGAAAAAGGGTGTACCGAAGGCCTTAACGGCGCAGGCGTTACCATTCATGACAATGAGCGTTTCATTATTGATACTGCTTTTGAAAATGGCTGGGTGGAGGACTCAGGTCGTCCACTTTACCGCACAGGCTTTAAAGTGGCGGTGATTGGTTCAGGACCTGCAGGGCTTGCTGCAGCTTGGCGTCTCAATCAACTAGGGCACAACGTGACAGTTTATGAACGTAGTGACCGTTTTGGTGGGCTGTTGATGTATGGTATTCCAAACATGAAATTGGATAAAGCAATTGTTCAACGCCGCATTGATGTCATGGAAAATCTTGGTATCACCTTTATTGCCAATACCGAAGTTGGACGTGACATCACAGCGGACGGACTCTTGCAACAATATGACCGTGTCGTCTTAGCTACTGGGGCCAGTGTTCCACGTGACTTGGATGTTCCAGGACGTCATTTGTCAGGCGTGCGTTTTGCCGTCGATTTCTTAACCGAGACCACGAAAAATGTTTTGGCATCTGAAACGAAAAAATTAGGTCCAACCCTTGAAGGTAAGCACGTACTTGTTATTGGTGGTGGTGATACAGGAAATGACTGTATCGGAACGGCCGTTCGTTTGGGGGCTGCAAGTGTTAAACAGCTTGAAATCACGCCAGAACCACCAGAAAAATGCTTGCCAAGTAACCCTTGGCCAGAATACCCAATGATTAAACGTACGGGTTATGGGCAAGAAGAGGCTGATTATGTACAAGACACAACATTAACAACTTACGCAACCTCAACCACTGAATTTATCGGAGCTGACCGTGGCCAAGTCATTGCCGCTAAAACGATAAAAGTGGGTCCAGGCTTTAAACCAATTGAAGGAACGGAAGAAATCATCCAAGCTGACCTTGTCTTATTGGCTATGGGCTTCACAGGTGCTGAAAAATCACTCTTTGAACAATTTGGTGTTCAAAGCGTTTATGATGATTATTCAACCAATAATGACCGTGTCTTTGTTGCAGGTGATGCTCGTCGCGGACCAAGTCTTGTGATTTGGGGTATCCGTGAAGGACGCAAAGCTGCTGAAAAAATCGACCAAGGTCTTCGTATCATGGTTGCACAATAACACTAAAACACTAGAGCGTTTGAGCGTTCTAGTGTTTTTTTACTTGTCGATATAAAAAAAGAGAAGATCGTGCATCTTCTCTTTTGGTTTATTTACCACTGTCTTGTGGGTTATCTGGCGTGAGAATCATCGGAATGATGATTGGCTCACGTTCTGTTTTTTCGTATAAGAATGGACGAAGGGCATTAACAATAGCACCGTTGACCGATTGAATGCTAGCGTCCTTGTTTTTAAGGGCAATGCGGATGGCATTGAACAAGACACGTTGGCTTTCACGAATCAATTCGCCTGATTCACGCATGTAAATGAAACCACGGCTCAAGATATCAGGTCCAGCTAGAATCATTTGACTGTCAAAATCAACTGTTGCCACCGCAAGCACGACACCATATTCAGATAAATCATGACGGTCACGCAAAACAGCTGCACCAATATCGCCGATACCATTACCGTCAACGTAAATGTCTTGTGCGTTGAAATGACCTGCACGACGAGCTGAGTGGGCTGTCAAAGCCAAGACATCCCCATTTTCCATAACAAAAATGTTTTCCTTAGGAATGCCGACATCCATAGCCAAACCAGCGTGGATTTTTTGCATACGGTATTCCCCGTGAACAGGCATGAAATACTTAGGTTTCATGAGGCGAAGCATCAATTTTTGTTCTTGTTGTCCACCGTGACCTGATGTGTGGATATTATTGACTTTACCGTGGATAACTTCGACACCAGCTTCTTGGATAGTGTTAATCAGTTTATTGACGCTGGTTGTGTTACCAGGGATTGGGCTAGAAGAAAAGATAACCGTATCTCCAGGTTGTAGGGTAACTTGACGGTGAGTACCGTTGGCAATGCGAGCAAGCGCTGCCATTGATTCCCCTTGGCTACCTGTACACATGATTAAAATTTCGCTAGCGTGGTATTTGTTGAGCTCGCTAGGGTCGATAAATGTCCCTTTTGGAACCTTGATATACCCAAGGTCAATCCCGTTAATGATAGCTTTTTCCATTGAACGTCCGAAAACAACGATTTTACGACCTGTTTTGACAGCCGCTTCAGCTGCTTGTTGCAAACGGAAAATATTTGAGGCAAATGACGCAAAGATAATACGCCCATGAATGCCTTCGATGATTTTCATGATGGATTGGCCAACCACTTTTTCAGAGTTAGTGAAGGTTGGGATTTCAGCGTTTGTTGAGTCAGAAAGCAAACACAAGACGCCTTCTTCTCCCAAAGCTGCCATACGGTGTAAATCAGCAGGTTCGCCGACAGGGGTGAAGTCAAATTTGAAGTCACCCGTACATACGATATTACCTTGAGGGGTGTGAACGACAATTCCTAAAGGTTCTGGAATTGAGTGAGTAGTGCGGAAAAACGTGACGCTCAAGTTTTTGAAAGTAAGCTCTGTGTCCGCATTGATTTCGTATAGTTTTGCGTCGCGTAATAAACCATGTTCTTCGAGTTTTCCTTTAATCAATGCCAAAGCCAAAGGTCCTGCATAAATAGGGATATTAGCTTGTTTTAGCAAGAAAGGAATACCACCGATGTGGTCCTCGTGCCCGTGCGTGATGACAAGGGCTTTGATACGTTTCACATTTTCAACAATATAGGAATAATCAGGGATAACATAATCAATACCAAGGAGGTCATCTTCAGGGAATTTGATACCAGCGTCAACGATGATGATTTCATCTTGATACTCAATACCGTAGGTATTTTTCCCAATTTCTCCAAGGCCACCAATAGCATAAACCCCAACTTCCTCGGGTTTTAAATGGATTTGTGACATGTTATAACTCCGTTAGTTCAAAGGCACCTGTTTCTTTTTCGTAAGCCAGGTGTTTTTCTGATAAAAGTTCGATAAATTCGACATTGTAAGGTGTTTTTTCTTCAACGAGTTTACGCGTTTTGATGCGTCCTTCTAATTCGTTTGAAGCTTCAACTTCAAGGTAAATGACTTTTGTTTTCTCACGGTGTGGGTTGCGATCTTTATTTTCTTGATAAAAAACTTTGTAAATCATAATAATCCTTTCTTTGACTCGTTATACTACCTATGGCTAACTAATTAAACGACACCAAAAGCTATCAAATAGTACCGTAGCTACTTGATTTTCGTCTATGTGATATTTTACGAGTAATGAATTAGCCTTGATTCGTTGCAATTATTAAAATTATATCATAAAATAAGAGTTAGAATCAAGTGAGGGAATTGAAATGATGAAAGTTTTAGCCTTTGATACATCAAGTAAGGCTCTATCTGTTGCCATCTTGGATGGTGAGCAGTTATTAGCGGATGTTACCGTAAATGTTAAGAAAAATCACAGTATCAATCTCATGCCTGCGATTGATTTTTTGATGAATTCAGTGGATTTAAAACCTGCTGATTTGGATAGGATTGTGGTCGCACAGGGACCAGGTTCTTATACGGGGCTACGTGTGGCGGTTGCAACAGCCAAGACCTTAGCTTACGCGCTGGGCATTGAATTGGTCGGTGTGTCAAGTCTTTATGCCTTGGCAGCGGCAACAGAATTTTCAGGCATGATTGTCCCTGTGATGGATGCCCGTCGAAACAACGTTTATGCTGGATTTTATCGCGATGGTCAATTGGTGAAAGAAGAGGCTCACATGGCCTTTCCAGAGGTTTTAGCAGCCGTTCAAGATGAAAAAGACGTCTTGTTTGTCGGTGAAGTGGCTCCTTTCCAGACGCAAATTGAAGAGGCGTTACCCAAAGCTCAAGTGTTGCCAGTATTGCCATCAGCTTATGCCATTGGAAAATATGGACAAACCTTAGCGCCAGTGGATGTGGATAGTTTTGTACCGAACTACCTTAAACGCGTTGAAGCGGAGGAAAATTGGCTGAAAAACCATGAAGAAAACCCACACGCGGATTATATAAAACGTATCTAAAAATGAGAGAATTAACAGAAAAAGTAGCTGCCGTTTATGATATTTTGTCGGATGTCTATGACAAATCTCCTTGGACCAAGGAGCAAATCTTGTCGGATATGCAGCAGGATAATGTGGATTATTTTTTTGTGGAAGTAGACAAAACGGCTATCGGTTTTTTGGTGATTCAACAATTGGTTGGTGAGTTGGAAATCACAAATATCGCTGTGAAGAAGGCCCGTCAAGGAGAAGGCTGGGGAAGTCAATTATTGGCGCACTTGGACCATGTGGATTTTCCCATTTTCCTAGAAGTCAGGGCGTCAAATACGTCGGCGCAGGCTTTGTATCAAAAATTTGGCTTTGAGGTGATTGGTAAGCGTCAGCGTTATTACCATGAGCCAGTTGAAGACGCTATTATCATGAAACGTGAGGGCAGTGAGAGGTAAACGAACGAATGAAAGACAGATATATTTTAGCTGTGGAAAGCTCTTGTGATGAAACCAGCGTTGCGGTTTTAAAAAATGAGAGCGAGCTTTTAAGTAATATTATTGCCAGTCAGGTGGAAAGCCACAAGCGTTTTGGTGGCGTGGTGCCTGAAGTGGCTAGTCGTCATCATGTCGAAGTGGTGACCACTTGTTTTCAGGATGCACTGGAGGCAGCAGGAATTGAGGCGAGCGACCTTGATGCTGTTGCGGTTACTTATGGTCCTGGCTTAGTTGGGGCGCTTTTGGTGGGAATGGCTGCCGCTAAAGCCTTTGCTTGGGCACACCAGCTCCCACTTATTCCTGTCAATCATATGGCAGGGCATTTGATGGCTGCGCGTGAAGTCAAAGAATTGACTTATCCTTTGTTGGCTTTGCTTGTTTCAGGAGGTCACACAGAACTTGTTTACGTCAAGGAACCTGGTGATTATAAGATTGTCGGTGAAACGCGTGACGATGCTGTTGGAGAAGCCTATGACAAAGTAGGGCGTGTGATGGGCTTGACTTACCCAGCGGGACGTGAAATTGACCAGTTGGCACACCAAGGCAAGGATGTTTATGATCTGCCTCGTGCTATGATGACAGAGGATAACTTGGAATTTTCATTTTCAGGATTAAAATCAGCAGTTATCAATCTACACCACAATGCCCAACAAAAAGGGGAAGACTTGGTCAAAGAGGATTTGGCTGCTTCCTTCCAAGCCGCTGTTCTTGATGTTTTGATGGCTAAAACCAAAAAAGCCTTAGAAAAATACCCTGTGAATACCTTAGTAGTGGCTGGTGGTGTGGCCGCCAATCAAGGCTTACGTGAACGATTGGCAAGCGAATTGACAGAGGTTGATGTTATTATTCCGCCTTTGCGTTTGTGCGGTGACAATGCAGGCATGATTGCTTTGGCAGCAGCGATTGAGTATGATAAAGGCCACTTTGCTGGTTTGGATTTAAATGCCAAACCAAGCCTAGCTTTTGATGGTTTATAAATGAAAAACCCTCTTGAATACCTTCAAAAGGGTTTTGCTATGTGGAAAGAGTTGTTAATAATGCAAACTACCAGCTACCCAACCCGTACACAAGGCTACCGTGATATTAAAACCGCCTGTGTGAGCGTTGATGTCTAGTACCTCGCCAGCAAAGTGTAACCCTGGAACGTGTTTGCTCTCAAGGGTTTTAGGATTGATTTCCTTCAAATCAATGCCACCTTTAGTGACAAAGGATTTGGCCAGTGACATTTTGCCGGTCACTTTGATTGGCATGGCCTTGAGGTTTTTCACAAGAGCACTTGCTTGCTGCGGTGTCAGTTGTTTGACTTTTTCGGGAAATGTCTGCGCTAAAAAGCTTGCTAGACGTTCTGGTAAGAGCATTTTTAGGGTATTTTTGAGTGATTTTTCACGGTTTTCCGAGAGAAAAGCGTCCAAGTCCTCTGTGGATAACTTGGGTAGCACATCCAATGTGATGGTTTCACCGCCTTTGAGAAAACTAGACATCCGCAGAGCCGCAGGCCCAGACAAACCAAAATGCGTAAAGAGCAAATCATGCGTGATATGGTGTTTTTGATAAGTTAAAGACACATCATCCAGCGAAATTCCCTGCAAAGCCTTGTGGGGAAAGTCTGTCAGCAAGGGACTTTCCGCCGCTTCTAGTTCGGTAACCTTGATTTTGAAATGGCGAGCGATGTCATAGCCAAATCCTGTTGAACCTGTGGATGGGTAAGCTTTTCCGCCAGTCGTCACAATCAGTTTTTCACAGACAAACTCCTTTGTGGCAGATTTGATGTGGAAAAGGTTATCTATTTTTTTGACTGAAACCACTTCGGTGTTGGTTAGGACTTCACCACCTAATTCTTGAATACTATGTGCGAGGGCATCAATAATGATTTTAGATTTGTCTGTTTTTGGGAAAACGCGTCCGTGGTCTTCCACTTTTAAAGCGACCCCTCTGTCCTCAAAAAATTGGATGATATCATGGTTGTCAAACTGAGAAAAGACACTGTAAAGGAAGCGTCCATTTCCAGGAATACCTGCTATCAGGTCATCAAGCGTGCCGTTATTGGTTACGTTGCAGCGACCGCCCCCTGTACCAGCCAGTTTTTTACCCAACCGTCTATTTTTTTCGATGAGTAAGGTTTTATTGCCATAATAACTACTGGAAATAGCAGCCATCATACCAGCGGGGCCACCGCCAATAATAATTGTATCATATGTTTTCATACCTTTATTTTAGCATAAAAGGTTTTAAAAAGGACAGCTAGCATATTTTTCTATTTTGACAAAGTTGACATATATGTCAAGCTAACGTGACAAAGATTGACGGGATAAAATTGACAATTGGTCGGTCTTATGATATGCTTTTCATGAGAATTTCAATGTAAAAGAGGATACTATGGCAATTGAAAAAACCGTCAGCGAAATAGCTGAAATCTTAGGAGTTAGCCGTCAAGCAGTTAACAACCGCGTGAAAAGTTTACCTGAAGAAGATGTTTCTAAAAACGAAAAAGGGGTAACGGTTGTCAACCGCAGCGGCTTGATTAAGTTAGAAGAAATTTACAAAAAAACCATTTTTGAAGACGAACCAATCAGCGAAGAAACGCAACAACGAGAGTTGTTAGAAATTTTGGTGGATGAAAAAAATACTGAAATCACTCGCCTTTACGAACAACTTAAAGCTAAGGATAAGCAAATCAGCACCAAAGATGAGCAACTTCGTGTGAAAGACGTTCAGATTAGCGAAAAAGACAAGCAGCTTGACCAACAACAACAATTAACGTTGGCGGCTATGGAAGATAGCAAACGTCTTCAGTTAGAATTGAACGAAGCCAAAGCTGAAGTGGAAGAAATCCAAACACGCACAGAAGAAGAAAAAGAGCAAGAAAGAGCTCAGGAAGAGGCAGAGGCTCAAGAAGAAACAGCACCTAAAGGTTTCTTTGCTCGTTTGTTTGGTGGTAGATAAGCACATCTATTGCTAGAGTTCTTTCAATTTGTAAGAAAAAACCTCCATTGGGGTTTTTTGTTTGCCGTAATTTGAGTGATTATGCTGGAGAAAAACATGGAAACATTACAACATTACATTGCTTTTGATTTGGAATTTAATACGGTGGGCGAGGAAACGCACATTATTCAGGTATCGGCGGTTAAGATGGCAAATGGACAGGAAGTTGACAGTTTTGACACCTATGTTTACACTGATTTACACCTTCAATCCTTTATCAATGGTTTAACAGGTATCACTGCTGAGAAGGTGGCGAGTGCGCCTAAGCTTGCAACGGTGCTTGATGACTTTAAAACCTTTGTCGGAGATACGCCATTAATTGGCTACAATGCCATCAAATCAGACTTGCCTTTGTTGGTTGAAAATGACTTGGACTTGACAGGATTTTACAAGGTGGATGTCTATGATGAAGCTTTTGCTCGTCGCAGTACAGATTTAAACGGTGTGACAAATTTAAAATTGACCAGTGTAGCAGAATTTTTAGGGATTTCGGGTCACGGTCATAATTCGTTAGAAGATGCTCGCATGACAGCTCAAGTCTATGAAAAGTTTATGGAATTTGATGAGAATAAGACGTATTTAACTCAGCAAGAAGAGGAACACGGCGACAATCCTTTTGCAGCCTTAGGTGGTTTTTTTGATTAAAGCACCACTTTTTACAAAAAAGAAAAAATCCACTAAGGGAACCCCTTGCTCGTTACCTTAGGGCATGTTCTATAATAAGAGCAGAAAGGGGGAAGAAATGTCTTCATTTTACACGACCGGTGATTTGGCTAAGTTAGCTGGTGTTTCAGTCCGCACGGTACAATATTATGACAAACGTGGTATTTTAACTCCGTCTGATGTGACAGAAGGTGGACGGCGGCTTTATGTGGCAAGTGATTTGGAGCAGCTGCGAATGATTTGTTTTCTGCGTGAGTTGGATTTTTCCATTGACCAAATCAAACGCATTTTAGCGGAAGAAAATGCTAAGCAAGTTTTGGAATTGCTTTTGGTTGAGCACATCAAGGAGATGAAGCAAGACCTTAGTGAAAGAAAAGCAAAACTTGACACAGCTGTCAATCTACTTGACAAGGTGAAAAATCAATCAGGTCAGTCATTGGCGTTTTTGTCAGACATTTCGCTAGTTATGCGCAATCAACACACTTTAAAACAATTACACAGACGTCTGTTTTTCTATGCTTTGCCCTTGATTTTAGTGCAATGGGGAACGCTGATTTGGGCGATTTTGAGCCGTCAAATACTGATTTTTCTTATAGGAGAAATCGTTATCATTCCTTTGACTTTTTGGTTGGTTAAGAAAAAATACGCTACTCAGGTTGCCTTTGTGTGCCCTAATTGCCACAGTGTTTTCCAGCCGTCTTATAAGGCCATTATACTGGCGCCTCATACGCCTAAAACACGGAAATTAAGGTGCCCGCATTGTCATGAAAAATCTTATTGCTTAGAAGTTGCCAAAGAAAAGTAAAAAAGCCCGAACCATTTGGTTCGGGCTTTTTGTCTTCTTAAAATGGCAATTTACCAGCAAAGGCGCCAAGTGTTTTTTGAGTGGCATCATCGATTTGAGAAAGGGCATCGTTGATGGCTTGTGTGGTCATATCTTGAAGAGTTTCCACGTCTTCAGGGTCAACAATAGCTTCTTTAAAAGTGATGTTCACTAATTTTTTATCCCCTGTAAAAACAACGCTGACAAGGTCTTGGGCAGATGTGCCTGTAAAGGTTGTTTCAGCCAATTCAGCTTGTTTTTTCTCCATTTGTTTTTGGAGTTTTTGAGCTTGACGCATCATATTTTGCATATTCATCATGAGATTTGTAAGTTCCTTTCTGAGTTAAAAAAGCGTTTCTTAAAACGTTATTATTATATCATTTTTTAGCCCTAAGACCAATCTTAGACAGAAGGTATTCTTTTTCTACTATTATAGGCACAAAAAACAAAAAAGTAAATTTTACATAGCTTTTAACTTTACATGGTTTTTACAAAAGGAATTTTGGGGATTTTACAAAAACTTTACAAAAAAACGGTAATGAATTTGATATAACCTGTCTATAATGAGTACCATAAAGATATCTAAGGAGAAATCACCCCATGAAAAAATGGAAATTGTTATCATCACTTAGCGTACTTGGAGCAGCTGCTCTAGTCGGACTATCAGCTTGCGGAAGTACTGCTAATGGAGATAGTGAAGCAGGTCTTGGACAAATCAACGTTGTAACACGTGAAGATGGTTCTGGAACACGCGGTGCTTTCATTGAATTGTTTGGACTTGAAGAAAAAAATAGCGATGGTGAAAAAGTTGATTTGACAACTCAAAACGCTATTGTAACTAACTCTACTTCAGTGATGTTGACAACTGTCGCAGAAGACGGTTCAGCAATTGGTTACGCTTCTCTAGGGTCATTGAACGACAGCGTTAAAGTGGTTGACATCGATGGCGCAGAAGCAACAGTAGAAAACATCAAAGATGGTTCTTACAAAGTGTCACGTCCATTTAACATCGTGACAAAAGATGATACAAACGAAGCAGCTAAAGATTTTATTAACTTTATCTTAAGCAGCGAAGGCCAAGCAATTGTTGAAAAGAGCGGTTATATTCCACTTGATGACAATGGTTCTTACAAATCAAGCGTAAATTCAGGAAAAGTTGTTATTTCTGGTTCTAGTTCAGTAACACCTGTTATGGAAAAATTAAAAGAAGCCTATGCTAAGGTAAATCCTGATGTGACAATCGAAATCCAACAAAGCGACTCTTCAACTGGTGTAGCAAACACTATTGATGGTACAGCGGATATCGGTATGGCTTCACGTGAACTTAAAGATACTGAAGAAAAAGAAGGCGTTACAGCAACAGTTATTGCAATGGATGGTATTGCGGTAATCGTTAATGACAAGAACGAAGTAGATGATCTTACAAGTGAACAAGTTAAAGATATCTTCGCAGGTGATACTACATCTTGGGAAGACCTATCTGAGTAAGAGGAATTCATGAATCATACTAAAGAAAAAACAATGCAAGTGGTATTTTTCCTTACCGCTTGTATTTCCGTTATATCGGTTTTACTTATTTGCGTATTTTTATTCTCTAATGGCCTACCTGCGATTAAAGAAATTGGCCTAAAAGAGTTTTTGTTTGGCAAAATCTGGCGTCCATCTAGCAATGAATTTGGTATTTTCCCAATGATTGTTGGTTCACTATATGTTACATTGGGTGCCTTAATTCTCGGTGTACCAATTGGTATTTTGACAGCGGTCTTTATGGCACATTTTTGTCCAGAGCGCTTCTACAAACCATTGAAAGCAGCTATCAACTTGATGGCAGGAATTCCGTCGGTTGTTTACGGTTTCTTCGGTTTGGTGGTCTTGGTACCATTTGTCAGAAATAACATCGGTGGCTACGGAATGGGTGTTTTGACAGCTTCAATGTTGCTTGGGATTATGATCCTTCCAACTATTGTTAGCGTGTCAGAAACAGCTATTCGTGCCGTACCTGATTACTACTATGAGGGCGGGTTGGCCTTAGGGGCTTCTCACGAAAGAAGTGTGTTTTTCGTCGTATTGCCAGCGGCTAAACGAGGCATTATCGCCTCAGTTATTCTTGGACTGGGCCGTGCAATTGGTGAAACCATGGCAGTTATTATGGTTGCTGGAAACCAGGCCATTATTCCAAGTTCATTAACATCTGGAGTCCGTACCTTAACGACAAATATTGTCATGGAAATGGGATATTCAACAGGTCTCCACAGAGAAGCTTTGATTGGTACAGCCGTTATCTTGTTTATCTTTGTGCTGATTATCAATATCACCTTCTCGCTATTGCATAAGGAGGACTAATCATAGATATGGAAAATGTAAATCAACGAACTCTAAAGCAGCGTTTTGCATCGCGCAAACACGACCCTGTATCACTTATCTTGTTTGGGTTTGTGTATTTAGCGGCATTTGTGAGTTTCTTGATGATTGCTTTTATTATTAGTTATATTTTGGTGAAAGGTGTTCCTCATTTAAACAAAGGCTTGTTCTCTTTGACTTACACAACTGATAATGTTTCTTTGTTACCAGCCTTGATTAACACCGTCTTTATCACGATTTTAACCTTGCTGATTGCGGTTCCGATTGGTATTGGTGGATCAATCTATTTGACAGAATATGCGAAGAGAGATAATCCAATTGTCAATATCATTCGTATTGCAACAGAAACCCTATCAGGAATTCCATCAATCATTTATGGTTTGTTTGGTGCCCTTTTCTTTGTGAAATACGCTCATTTTGGTCTATCACTTTTGTCTGGGGCAGTGACCTTGAGTATCATGATTTTACCGTTAATCATGAGAACGACTGAGGAAGCCTTACTTTCTGTCCCAAACAGTTACCGTGAGGGAGCTTTTGCCCTTGGTGCTGGTAAATTAAGAACGATTTTCAAGATTGTTTTGCCAAGTGCTATGCCAGGTATTTTCTCAGGTGTTATTTTGGCGATTGGTCGTATTATCGGTGAATCAGCGGCTCTTATCTTTACCGCAGGAACAGTGGCAGAAGTAGCTAAAAGCGTCTTTAGTTCATCACGGACTTTGGCGGTGCATATGTACGCTATTTCTGGTGAAGGACTGTATATCAATCAAACCTATGCAACAGCTGTTGTCTTGCTGATATTAGTCATTGGAATTAACTTTTTATCAGGCTTAATTGCCAAACGTTTAGGAAGTGAGAATGGGTAATGAGTAAATTAACTATTGAAAACTTAGATTTATATTATGGCGATTTTCATGCCTTGAAATCAGTCAATTTAAATATTCCAGCCAAGGAAATTACCGCTTTTATCGGTCCTTCTGGCTGTGGAAAATCAACTTTATTAAAAAGCCTAAATCGTATGAACGATTTGGTCAAAGATTGTCGCATTACAGGTAATGTGCTTTTGGATGGTGAAGATGTTTACCGTGATTTAGATATCAATAAATTACGTAAAAAAGTGGGTATGGTATTCCAAAAACCAAATCCATTCCCAATGAGCATTTATGACAATATTGCCTTTGGTCCACGTACACACGGGATTCATGGAAAGGCGGAACTGGATGAGATTGTTGAACGTTCGTTGAAACAAGCAGCAATTTGGGACGAAGTGAAAGACCGACTTCACAAGTCAGCCTTGGGTATGTCTGGTGGTCAACAACAAAGACTTTGCATTGCGCGTGCCCTTGCGATTGAGCCAGATGTCTTGCTTATGGACGAGCCAACTTCAGCCCTTGACCCAATTTCAACGTCAAAAATCGAAGACCTTGTTATTGAATTGAAGCAAAAATACAGCATCGTTATTGTAACCCACAATATGCAACAAGCTGTGCGTATTTCAGATAAAACGGCCTTCTTCTTGATGGGAGAAGTCGTAGAATTTAACCAAACCAGTCAACTCTTTTCTCTTCCTCAAGACGAGCGAACAGAAAACTACATTACAGGGAGATTCGGCTAATGCGTTCAAAATTTGAAAATCAACTCCAAGAACTCAATAAAAATGTTATTTTTATGGGGGCTTTATGTGAAGATGTTATCTCAAAATCGGTTCAATTTTTAAAACACGATGATTCAGAACTCGTGGATGATGTGATTGAAACTTACCATCGCATTGAACAACTTGAACGCGACATTGAAGAACAATGTTTGAAATTGCTGTTGCGTCAACAGCCTGTTGCAAAAGATTTACGCCGTGTATCAGCTGCCTTGAAAATGGTTTACGATATGAAACGTATCGGAGCCCAAGCCGCTGAAATGGGTGAGATTGTCAATCAAGGACATATCCACCAAGGACAAGAATTAAAACACCTACAAACCATGGTAAGCCACGTTGTGGACATGGTAACGAATAGTATTGATGCCTTTGTGCATGATGATGAAGAACTGGCTAACCAAGTCATTCAAAATGATAATACAATTGATGCAGAATTTGATACAATAAAGATGGACTTAATGGCCTACTTCGCAGGAGAAGAAGTGGATGGCGAACACGCTATCGACGTCCTGATGGTAGCCAAATACCTTGAACGTATTGGAGATCATACGGTCAATATTGCCAAGTGGGTCATTTTCTCAATCACTGGGCAATTAGATGGAGATGAATAATAATGATTTATTGTGTTGAAGACGATGATGATATTCGCGAATTGATGCTTTATACGCTACGGACGACGGGATTTGAAGCCCAAGGTTTTCCCAACTCCGAGCTTTTCTGGCAAGCGATGGAGCAAGTCAAACCCGACTTAATCTTATTGGATATTATGCTGCCAGGAAGTGACGGTTTATCCAGTTTAGAGGAGTTGCGTGCGAAAAAAAGCAGTGAAAGTATTCCTGTTATCATGGCAACTGCCAAAGGAACAGAATTTGACAAGGTTAAGGGCTTGGATATGGGAGCCGATGATTATCTGGTCAAACCCTTTGGCATGATGGAAATGATTTCTCGTATTAAAGCTGTTTTACGCCGAACTCAAAGTCATGTTCAAGAGGATAAGACCTTGACGATTGGTTCTATTTCTCTTGATGTTCAAAACTACACAGTAAAGAAAGATAATAAAGTTATTCATCTAACGCTGAAAGAATTTGAACTGTTTGCTTTATTGATGAAAAACCCTAATCGTGTGTTTACCAGACAAGAACTGCTAAATCAAGTCTGGGGCGAACACTTTGTTGGGGAAACAAGAACGGTAGATGTTCATATCGGAACACTGCGGACCAAACTTGGTGATGCCAGTCACCTCATAAAGACTATTCGTGGGGTAGGATACCGACTGGAGGAAGAGAATGATTAAAAGAATCTTTCGCTCAACACTTTTTGTATCTTTAGGGATTTTGTTTTCAGCTATCCTGTTAATTATGGGGGCTTTGTACAATTATTTCACTAAGGTTCAAAGAGAACAGTTGCGAACAGAAACTGCCTTGATTGCTCAAGGGGTTTCACTAGAAGGAAAAAATTATTTTGAAAATCTAAACGTTTCCAATGTTCGTATTACTTGGGTTGACAACGAGGGAACGATTCTTTATGATAGCAACTCTGATGCAACCAAAATGGATAATCATCAGAACCGTAAAGAGATTAGAGAGGCTATGGAAGAAGGCTACGGTGAGAGCACTCGCTTTTCGACAACTTTGACAACACAATCGATTTATGTAGCACAGCGTCTAGATGACGGAACGGTTTTACGTTTGTCCGTAACCCAGCATAGCTTATTGCTTTTGCTGATTCGTATGTTCCAACCGTTTGCCTTGATTGTCATCTTGTCAATCGTCTTATCGATTTGGGTGGCACGCTACACGTCAAGACGTATTATTGCACCGTTAAATAACTTGGATTTAGACCAACCTTTAAGCAATGATGCTTATGATGAAATCACGCCTTTACTTAGACGAATTGATTACCATCAAAAAGAATTGGCTAAAAAAGAGTCACAATTAAACCAGAAAAAAGAAGAATTCGATACGATTATTTCAAAAATCAAGGAAGGGATTATCTTGCTGGATGCAGGCTGTCATGTCATTAGCATGAATGCTGCAGCCCAAGACCTCTTCCAAACAGACCAAAGTTGTATCGGCAAGGATATCTTAAAAATAACAAGGGATTTAGCCTTTAATAACTTGCTAGAAGTAGGTCTTAAAGGAGATAACCAAGAAGGGATTGTTCATTTTGATAAGGACAGTTACAAGGTCTTGATTCGTCCGATTTTATCAGATGGTCATATGACTGGATTGGTGGTTCTTTTGTTCGATGTGACAGAACAATTGCAAATTGAACAATTACGACATGAGTTCACTGCAAACGTGTCACATGAGCTTAAAACGCCTCTGCACGTCATTTCAGGCTATTCAGAAATGCTAGTTAATGGCTTAGTATCTGCTGATGATGTACCTCGTTTTGCAGGAAAGATTTACAAAGAATCCAAACAAATGGTGCAGTTGGTTGAGGACATTATCAAATTGTCACAATTGGATGAAACTGACCAAGTACCAATGGAAGATGTGGATCTTTACCGCGTTGCTAAAAGTGTTTTGAGCAGTTTATCTGCTAAAGCCAAACAACGTGATATTCAGCTTCAACTTAAGGGACAACCGACCCATATCACGGGTAATCCAGCCTTGATTCATTCTGTTTTGTACAATTTGAGCGACAATGCTATTACCTACAATCGTGATGGCGGTAGCGTAAATATTACGATAACAGATGAAGCAGATAAGATTTCTGTTGATGTCAAAGATACGGGAATTGGTATCTCAAAAGAAGAACAAGAACGCATTTTTGAACGCTTCTATCGCATCGATAAGAGTCGCTCAAGAAAAGTTGGTGGAACGGGTCTGGGGCTTTCAATTGTTAAACACGCTTTGAAACTCCATAACGCTTCAATCAATGTTCGTAGCGTTCCTGATGAGGGAACAACCATGACCCTCACCTTTAAAAAGTAATACTAAAAAAAGAAGTGGCTCATTGTCAACTGTAGTGGGTTGATGCTAGCTAACATCTAGAGAGAACCAAATTGGTTTTCTCTTTTTTGACGTTCAAAGCGATGAGAATGCGTTTTTTAAAGTTTTCAAAG